>CAUPLI010000003.1:0-430851 GCA_963512175.1 uncultured Hylemonella sp.
GAACGAGGTGGTGGCGAGCATCCGGCGCGTGACCGACATCATGGGCGAGATCAGCGCGGCCAGCACCGAGCAGAGCCAGGGCGTAGCGCAGATCGGCGAGGCGGTGATGCAGATGGACCAGGCCACGCAGCAGAACGCGGCTCTGGTGGAAGAGATGGCGGCGGCGGCCAGCAGTCTCAAGAGCCAGGCACAGGACCTGGTGCAGACAGTGGCTGTTTTCAAGGTGGATGCCCGGCAGCACGACTCCGGCGTTCCGACTTCAGCGCCGGTCCCTGCGGTGCGTGTGGCCAAGCCAGCCGGTCTGCCTGTGCGTGCCGCAGCGCCCCGTCAAACGGGCGCAAGCGTTGCTCCGACAGCTGCGCCAGCGGCAGCATCGACCCGGCGCGAGCCCCCGAAGCTCAGCGCCAAGGCCGGTGGTGATGACGGCGACTGGGAAACCTTCTGAACAGGTCTTTTCTAATCTTCCTGTCGCAGCGGTGAGTGCCGCTCCAGTTCATCCACATAGTCGGCGACACCCAGGGCCTCGCGCTCCAGGTAGCGTTCGATGGCGCTGGCGAATTCCGGATGTGACAGCCAGTGGGTACTGCTGGTACGCACCGGGAGCAGGGCCCGGGCCAGTTTGTGTTCCCCCTGCGCCCCGCCCTCGAAGCGATGGTAGCCCTGCGCGATGCACCATTGCAGCGGGCTGTAATAGCACGCCTCGAAGTGCAGGCAGTCGACCCGCTCCAGCGCCCCCCAGTAACGTCCCCAGGCCACCTTTTCCGATCCGGTGTCGCTGACAGCGATCAGGCTGCAGGCCATGGGCTGGCCCCGGCGCTCGGCGATGAAGAGCAGCCAGTGGTCTGATTGGGTGTGGGCGATCTCCTCGAAGAAGATCCGGCTCAGATAGGGCGGATTGCCGTGTTCGAGATAGGTGCGCTCGTAGCAGCGATAGAAGAAATCCCAGTCCTGCGGGGGGATGGCCGGTCCGCGGGCGTGCCTCAGTGTCACGCCGGCCTCGATCACCTTGCGCCGTTCCTGCCGTATCTTCTTGCGCTTCTCCTGGTTGAGCGCGGCAAGGAAGTCATCAAAATCGCGGTAGGGCTCGGGTTTCCGGTTCTCCCAGTGGAACTGCACCGTGTGGCGCTGCATCATCCCCGCCTGCTGGCAGGCCTGGAGATCCAGCGGGTGCCCGAAGAGCAGGTGCAGTGAGGACAGGCCGTGTTCGCGGCACAGCTTCAGTACCGCTTCGACCAGGGCAGTGCGGGAGGCGGCGTCACGTGCCAGCAGGCGGCTGCCTGGCACCGGGGTGAAGGGGACGGCCACCACGGCCTTGGGGTAGTAGGCGAGGCCATGGCGCAAGTGGGCATCGGCCCAGGCCCAGTCGAACACGTATTCGCCCCGTGAGTGGGACTTGAGGTACAGCGGGCAGGCTGCCTGCAGGTTTCCGGCAGCGTCCCAGAGTGTGACGAAGCGCGGTGTCCAGCCCGTGGCCGGGCAGGCACTGCCGCTGCGGTGCAGCGCGACCAGGTATTCGTGCTGCATGAAGGGTGTGGGCTGGGGCTGCTGCGCCAGCAATCCGTTCCAGGCACCGGCGTCGAGCTCCAGTGGGGAATCGAGCACCCGGATGACATAATTGCTTTTGCTCACGCTGCTTCCCGACTTTCCTTGCCTTCCATGACCTTGCGTATCTGCGTTGCCCAGTTCAACTTTGTCGTCGGCGACCTGGCGGGCAATGCACAAAAAATCATTGCGGCGGCCCGTGCGGCCCACGCGACTGGTGTCCGGCTATTGCTTACGCCCGAGCTTTCCATCTGTGGCTATGCGGCGGAAGACCTGTTCTTCCGGCCATCGTTCATCGCCGCCTGTGATGATGCCGTGAAAACAGTGGCCCGCGAGTTGGCCGGGTTAAAGGACATGACGGTGGTGGTGGGGCACCCTGCTGCCGTCGAGGCGAGCGGACGGCGCACGCGCTCGGTCACCGTGCCCAACCGTGTGAATGCTGCCAGCGTCCTGCGAGAAGGCCAGGCGATCGTTACCTACGCCAAGCGTGAATTGCCCAACTACCAGGTTTTCGACGAACGGCGCTATTTCGTCCCGGGGCGGGACACCTGCGTGTTCGAGGCCGGCGAGGCCGGTGCGCGCGTCAAGGTTGGCCTGCTGATCTGCGAGGACGCCTGGTACGAAGCGCCGGCACGCGAGACGCGCATGGCCGGCGCCGAGCTTCTGGCCGTGATCAATGCCTCGCCCTTCCACGTGGGCAAGGGCGGCGAGCGTGAAGACATGATGCGACTGCGGGCCCGGGACTGTGGCCTGCCGCTGGTCTACGCCCATCTGGTCGGTGGCCAGGACGAGGTGGTCTTCGAGGGGCATTCCTTCGCCCTGCAGGCCGATGGTGCGCTGGCGGCACGGGCGCCGAGTTTTACCGAGGATGCATTCGTGGTGGACCTGCACCGCAGCGCAGCAGGCGTGCAACTGCAAGGTGCGATCGAGCCCGACCGCAGCGCGGATGCCGACCTCTGGGATGCCCTGGTGCTGGGCGTGCGCGACTATGTGGGCAAGAACGGCTTTCCCGGCGCGATCATCGGCCTGTCCGGCGGCATCGACTCGGCTCTGGTACTGGCGATCGCGGTCGATGCCCTGGGGGCCGACCGGGTGCGCACGGTCATGATGCCTTCGCCCTACACGGCCGACATCAGCTGGATCGACGCGCGCGACATGGCCCACCGGATGGGCGTGCAGTACGACGAGATTTCCATCGTGCCCGAGTTCGAGGCTTTCAAGGCCTCGCTGGCGCAGGAATTCCGCGGCCTGCCCGAAGACACCACCGAGGAGAACATCCAGGCTCGCATCCGTGGCACGCTCCTGATGGCCCTGTCCAACAAGAGCGGACGCATCGTGCTGACCACGGGCAACAAGTCCGAGATGGCGACCGGCTACTGCACGCTCTACGGCGACATGGCCGGCGGCTTTGCCGTGATCAAGGATCTGGCCAAGACCACGGTATTCCGGCTGGCGCGCTGGCGCAATGCCCATGACCCGCACGGCAGCGGCGCCAACCCGATCCCCGAGCGCATCATCACGCGCCCCCCCAGCGCCGAGCTGCGCCCCGACCAGAAGGACCAGGACAGCCTGCCCGAGTATGCAGTGCTCGATGCCATCGTCGAGCGCTACATGGAGAACGACCAGGGCATCGAGGAAATCGTGGCGCAGGGTTATGCGCGGGCCGATGTGGAGAAGGTGACGCGACTGATCAAGCTCAACGAGTACAAGCGGCGCCAGGCGCCGGTGGGCATCCGGGTTACCCACCGCAGTTTCGGCAAGGATTGGCGTTATCCTATAACCAACAAGTTCAGGGCCTGACTTGCATCGCAGGCAGGCTGATCGTCAGCTTACTCACCGACAGGAAGAAGATTCATGAAGCAGATTACCGCCATCATCAAGCCTTTCAAGCTCGAGGAAGTGCGCGAGGCCCTGGCCGAGTGCGGCGTGACCGGTCTGACCGTCACCGAGGTCAAGGGCTTTGGTCGTCAGAAAGGTCATACCGAGCTCTACCGCGGCGCCGAATACGTGGTGGACTTCCTGCCCAAGGTCAAGGTCGAGGTGGTGGTCAAGTCCGACGACGTGGACCGCTGCGTCGACGCCATCGTCAAGGCCGCCCGTACCGGCAAGATCGGCGACGGCAAGATCTTCATTACGTCGGTCGAGCGCGTGGTGCGCATCCGCACCGGTGAGCTCGACAACTCGGCGATCTAAGAGCAGGCGCTAAATTCCCTCGAGTCGAGGCGCAGGAGCCAAACCGGCCGCCTGCACCAAGCTGCTGAGCAGGGCCACCGGCTCATTGCCGGTCTGGATCAGGCTCATCTGCCAGTCACTCAGGAATTGCTGCTGCACGGTCGCGGCCAGGAAGGCCAGCAGGCCGTCGTAGTAGCCGCCGCTGTTCAGGATCCCGACCGGTTTGTCGTGGTAGCCCAGCTGGCGCCAGGTCCAGACCTCGAACAGTTCCTCGAAAGTGCCGATGCCGCCCGGCAGGGCCACAAAGGCGTCGGCACGCTCGGCCATCATGCGCTTGCGGTCGTGCATGGTGTCCACGATGTGCAGCTCGGTGCAGTCGTGCAGTGCCCATTCCTTCTCCACCAGCGCCTTCGGGATGATGCCGACAACGCGGCCACCGGCTTGCAAGGCGGCTTCGGCCACGATGCCCATCAGCCCGGCCTTCCCGCCACCGTAGACCAGCTGGCCGCCATGCCGTCCGATCCACTGCCCCACAGTGCGCGCCATCTCGGCAAATTGCGGGTCCAGGCCTGGGCGTGAGCCGCAGTAGACACAAAGGGAGAAGGAGGGGGTCATGTGAGGAAGCGGTAATAGAGAGCGACGCACCAGATGCCTGTGCACAGCAGCAGGCTCAGCAGCACGGCCGCGCTGCCCATGTCCTTGGCACGTTTGGACAGGTCGTGCCATTCGGGACCGATGCGGTCGATGGCCGTCTCGATGCCGGTGTTGAGCAGTTCGACGATCATGACAAAGAGGACGGATCCAGCCAGCAGGGCCGTTTCCACCCAGTTGTGGCCGATCCAGAGCGAGAGCGGCAGCAGCACCAGGGCGGCCAGGGCTTCCTGGCGAAACGCAGTCTCGTGCCAGCCGGCACGCAGGCCCTCGAAGGAGTAACCCAGGGCGTGCCACATGCGGCTCAGGCCGCGGCGGGCTTTTTGCGGGTTGACGGTGGTGTTGTGTAAATCGGGCATGCGCTGATTGTCCACCAGCCCGGTGACATCAGGCCGGCCGGGAGCGGGCATCGATCAGGCGGGTGCCGGCCAGGGCGTCATGCCAGAACTGCTGGGTGGGATGAAAGCGGCTGAGCAGGGCCCAGACCAGCACCCAGCCGAGTACGATGACCGCAGATTCTGCACCCGAGAGGCCAAAGGGGGCGATGGCCGCCAGCGGTGGCAGAAACCAGAGCCAGCTCAGCACATAGCGCAGCAGAGCGCGGCGCTGCGTCAGGGGCCGGCCAGCCAGGTCCACCACGCGGATATGCCAGGTTTTCATGGCCAGGGTCTGACCCTTGGACCAGAACCAGGCAAAGTAAATCCCCAGCACGACAAACAGGAAGGCCTGTTGCATGAGGCGGTTGTCCAGGGCGTGCCGGGTCTGGGACAGGGCGCTGAACAGGTAGCTGGCGATGAAGACCACCCCAAACAGCAGCATGCCTTCATACAGCCAGCAGGCCATGCGTCGCCACAAGCCAGGGGTGACAAGGGAATTCCCGTCCCCTGGCGCCTTGGGGGCGGTCGTGTGGTCCGGACTCACTGCGCTTCGGCGGGCTCGTCTTCGTAAGGCGAGCGTTCGGGTTCGCTGCGTGCGGCTTCCGGCCGTGGTAGCAGGGTGTGCTGCTGGACCGGCAAAGTGGCATCAGCCAGGTTGGGGCGCGGTGACGCCGACCGGCGGGGCACCTGGCTCAGTTTGGGGCTCGTACCGGGTTTGACCGTGGTCACACCGGCTGGCTGGGTTTGCGCCTGCTTGGCCAACTGGCGTTTTTCTTCCGGACTCAAGGCCTGATAGGCCTCCCACTGGCTGGATTTCTGCTCAGGAGTCAGTTTCTTGATTTCCTTGAAATTCTGACGGGCCTGGGTGCGCTGCTGCTGGCTCAGGGTGGCCCACTTGCTCATGTGCAGATGCAGTTTGACCTGCTCCTCGGCGCTGAGAGTCGGGTAGTTTTTGGAGAGGGCCAGCCATTTCAGCTTGTGCTGCTCGGTCAGTCGGTCCCAGTGCGGGGCCAGGGGCTGCAGGGCCTGGCGCTGGGCCGGGGTCAGGTCTTTCCAGGCCGGTTTGTTCTGGATGGGGGCAGCGGCCACAACGGTATTGCTGCTGGCGCTCCGGGCGGTGCTGTCATGGCGGTAGAGGGATCGCCCGGTGACGGTCTGCCCGGCCGTGCCTTCGGCTGGCGCTGCCAGGGCTGGCAGCCAGAGGGCGAGCAGCAGAGTCGCGACCAAGCCACCCGGTCCGGACAAGTGCCGGTGAGAAGATAGGGGGCGGGGCATCTGTTCCATGGCGCAGTCTTAGTCTTGCCGCAGCTGATCGATGCGGGCTTTGAGGAACTGGGCAAAGCCGGGGTCGGAATAGGCATCGGGGGGCAGATCGTCGGTCAGGATGGCGGCATCGAGCTCGGCCAGTTCTTCGGCGATCTGCTCGGTCCCCACCATCTGAATGGTTACCAGACCCGCGATCAGGGCCAGCAGGGGAATGAGGGACACCAGCCGGGGCCAGAGTCCACGCTCATCCTCGCCGCCGCCCAACGCCGCCACGCCGCCGCCCAGGGAGATGCTGGCGGTTTCCCGGACCTGGACTTCACGGTATTTGCCCAAGGCCTGCTGGCGTGCGACGCGTAGCCGCTCGCTGATGTCGTGGGGCAGTTGCTGGGCGGACGCGTCCAGATAGGCTGCCAGCTGGCGGCCGTAGCGGTCCTGGGCGGACAGGTTGGCAGTGACGGACATGGTCTTCATAGTTGTATTCCCTTGGCCCTCAAGGCTTTGTTCAGAGCCTGGACCGCCCTGGAACAGTGCGTTTTCACACTGCCTTCGGAACAGCCCATGGCCGCAGCGGTTTCCGCTACGTCCAATTCCTCCCAGTAACGCATCAGGAAGGCTTCCCGTTGACGGGCTGGCAATTCCTGGATTTCCAGCTCGATTTCACGAAAGATCTGGGCCCGCTGGGTCGAGCTTTCAGCGCTTTCCACCTGGGTGGAGGCGTCCGAACTGTCGAGATTTTCCAACAAGTTGAATTCACCGTCTTCGGACTCGGATTCGAAATCGCTGAGATTCGAAAACAGGGCGTTTCGCGTCTTCTGCCGACGAAACCAGTCCAGGGTGGTGTTGGACAGGATGCGCTGGAACAGCATGGGCAGCTCATCGGGTGGCTTGTGGCTGTAGTGTTCCACCAGCTTCATCATGCTGTCCTGCACGATGTCCAGCGCCGACTCGTCATTGCGCACATGGTAGACCGAACGCTTGAAAGCGCGTTTTTCCACGCTTTTGAGGAATTCGGACAGTTCTTGTTCGGTGGCCAAGGGCTGGAACCAGGGGGCGCGAGTGTGTCTCTGAAGGAGGGGGCGGTCCCGAAAGGCCGCTTTGGGGCAGGATTATGGCATCGTGCCTGCACATTTATGCATGTGCGACCGCGAATTTGAATGCTGCAGTGCGATAATGTCACCTGCAAATCAAAAAGCAAACGGGTCACGGTCCGGCGCGGCTATCCATGGCGCCCATGTCCTTGACCTCAAGTCCCGACGCGATGCCACAAGCGTTTGTGAAGGGGCACCCAAGGTTTTTCGTCAGAGAAATTCACAAAGGTTCATCATGGAAATTTCCAAGGCTGAAATCACTTCCGCCGCGGCAGCCAGTGCTGCCGGCCAGGCCGAAGAGCTGCGTGGCGCCGAGATCCTGGTCAAGGCGCTGCAGGCAGAGGACGTCAAGTACGTCTGGGGCTATCCCGGCGGCGCCGTCCTGCACATCTACGACGCTTTCTACAAGCAAGAGACCATCCAGCACATCCTGGTGCGCCACGAGCAGGCTGCCGTGCACGCGGCTGACGGTTATGCGCGCGCCACCGGTGACGTGGGCGTGGCGCTGGTGACCTCCGGCCCTGGCGTGACCAATGCCATCACCGGGATTGCCACGGCCTATATGGACAGCATTCCGATGGTGATCATCACCGGTCAGGTGCCGACGGCTGCCATCGGTCTGGACGCCTTCCAGGAGTGCGACACCGTGGGCATCACCCGCCCCATCGTCAAGCACAACTTCCTGGTCAAGGACGCCAAGGACCTGGCCGAAACCATGAAGAAGGCCTTCCATATCGCTCGCAGTGGCCGTCCCGGCCCCGTGGTGGTGGACATCCCGAAGGACGTCTCCTTCAAGAAGGTGCCCTACAGCGGTTACCCCGAGACGGTGACCATGCGCTCCTACAACCCGGTGCGCAAGGGCCATGCGGGCCAGATCCGCAAGGCGCTGCAGCTGTTGCTGACCGCCAAGCGTCCCTACATCTACACCGGCGGCGGTGTGCTGCTGGGCAATGCGACGGCCGAGCTGCGCACCCTGGTGGACATGCTGGGCTACCCGGTCACCAACACCCTCATGGGTCTGGGTGCCTACCCGGCTACCGACCCCAAGTTCGTGGGCATGCTGGGCATGCACGGCACGATCGAGGCCAACAACGCCATGCAGAACTGCGACGTGCTGCTGGCCGTGGGCGCGCGTTTCGACGACCGCGTGATCGGCAACCCCAAGCATTTCGCGCAGAACGAGCGCAAGATCATCCACATCGACATCGACCCCTCGAGCATCTCCAAGCGCGTCAAGGTCGACATCCCGATCGTCGGCGACGTCAAGGACGTGCTGACCGAGATGATCGCCATGATCAAGGAAAGCCCGGTCCGGCCTGACGCGAATGCGCTGGGTTCCTGGTGGGAGGCGATCGATGGCTGGCGCAAGCGTGATTGCCTGAAGTACGACCGCGGCAACCAGGACGTCATCAAGCCGCAGTATGTGATCGAGACGCTGTGGAACATGACCAAGGACGTTGATGCCTACATTACGTCCGATGTCGGCCAGCACCAGATGTGGGCGGCCCAATACTACAAGTTCAACGAGCCACGTCGCTGGATCAACTCTGGCGGCCTGGGCACCATGGGCGTGGGCATTCCCTATGCCATGGGCATCAAGCTGGCCAAGCCCGAGAGCGAGGTGTTTTGCGTGACGGGCGAGGGCTCGGTGCAGATGTGCATCCAGGAGCTTTCCACCTGTCTGCAGTACAACACGCCGATCAAGATCCTGTCGCTGAACAACCGCTACCTGGGCATGGTGCGCCAGTGGCAGGAGATCGAGTACTCCGGCCGCTACAGCCACAGTTACATGGACGCCCTGCCCGATTTTGTGAAGCTCGCCGAGGCCTATGGCCACGTCGGCATGCTGATCGAGAAGCCGCAGGACGTGGAGCCGGCGCTGCGCGAGGCGCGCAAGCTCAAGGACCGAACGGTCTTCATGGACTTCCGCACCGACCCCACCGAGAACGTGTTCCCGATGGTCAAGGCCGGCATGGGCATCACCGAGATGCTGCTGGGAGCCGAAGACCTGTAAGCCGGTGGTCTGGCCGTTCAGGCCGCGCCACTCTCAATCGAAGACGAATCTATTGCCCGCCGAGCCCGGTCGTTACCGCGACAGGGGGAGGGCGGCGAAAAGAGGAATCCATTCATGAAACACATCATTGCAGTTTTGTTGGAGAACGAGCCTGGCGCGCTCTCCCGCGTGGTGGGCCTGTTTTCGGCCCGTGGTTACAACATTGAATCCCTCACCGTCGCCCCGACGGAGGACCCGAGTCTCTCGCGCATGACCATCGAGACCACCGGTTCGGATGACGTGATCGAGCAGATCACCAAGCACCTGAACCGTCTGATCGAAGTCGTCAAGGTCGTCGACCTGACCGAAGGCGCCTACATCGAGCGCGAGCTCATGATGGTCAAGGTGCGTGCGGTGGGCAAGGAGCGCGAGGAGATGAAGCGCATGGCGGACATCTTCCGCGGTCGTATCATTGACGTCACCGACAAAAGCTACACCATTGAAATGACGGGTGACCAGTCCAAGAACGACGCCTTTCTCGAGGCGATCGATCGCGGTGCGATCCTGGAAACGGTGCGTACCGGCAGCAGCGGCATCGGCCGCGGCGAGCGCATCCTGCGCGTTTGAATCCATTAACAGACCCGTTTTATCCCAAGGAGAAAGAAGTGAAAGTTTTCTACGACAAGGACTGTGACCTGAGCCTGATCAAGGGCAAGACCGTGGCCATCATCGGTTACGGCAGCCAGGGCCATGCCCACGCCCAGAACCTGAACGACAGCGGCGTGAAGGTCGTGGTCGGCCTGCGCAAGGGCGGTGCTTCGTGGGACAAGGTCGGCAAGGCCGGCCTGACCGTGATGGAAGTGAACGACGCCGTCAAGTCGGCCGACGTGGTCATGATCCTGCTGCCCGACGAGCAGATCGCCGAGGTGTACACCAACAACGTGGCGCCCAATATCAAGAAGGGCGCTTCGCTGGCCTTCGCCCACGGTTTCAACGTGCACTACAACCAGGTCGTGCCGCGCGCTGATCTGGACGTGTGGATGGTGGCGCCCAAGGCCCCCGGCCACACGGTGCGCAACACCTACACCCAGGGTGGCGGCGTGCCGCACCTGGTGGCCGTGCACCAGGACAAGAGCGGCAAGGCCCGTGACCTGGCCCTGTCCTATGCCATGGCCAATGGTGGCGGCAAGGCTGGCATCATCGAGACCAACTTCAAGGAAGAGACCGAGACCGACCTGTTCGGCGAGCAGGCCGTGCTGTGCGGCGGTGCTGTCGAGCTGATCAAGATGGGTTACGAGACCCTGGTCGAGGCCGGCTATGCTCCCGAGATGGCCTACTTCGAGTGCCTGCACGAGCTCAAGCTCATCGTGGACCTGATCTATGAAGGCGGTATCGCCAACATGAACTACTCGATCTCCAACAATGCCGAGTACGGCGAGTACGTGACCGGCCCCGAGGTGATCAACGAGCAGTCGCGCGCCGCCATGCGTAACGCACTCAAGCGCATCCAGAACGGCGACTACGCCAAGATGTTCATCCTGGAAGGCCGGACCAACTACCCGAGCATGACGGCCCGTCGCCGTAATACGGCAGATCACAGCATCGAAAAGGTGGGTGGCCAGCTGCGCGCCATGATGCCCTGGATCGCCAAGAACAAGCTGGTCGACCAGACTCGTAACTGATCGAGTTTTACCGCTTGCAACAAGGCCACTTCGGTGGCCTTGTTTTTTTGTCTCGAGCAGGCGTGGCCTGCTTTACACTTGCCGCCATGAACACTCAAGACCTTTACACAGAGACCTGCCAGTGCGGGGCGGAGGTGCGATATGCATGATGGTGCTGAAGAGCGCGCTGGAGACGAGGGCGCCGTGATGGTGCGCAAGCGCCGCAAGGGCATCTATATCCTGCCCAATCTGTTCACCTTGGGGGGCTTGTTTGGTGGCTTCTATGCCATCGTCATGGCCATGAACGGCCGGTTCGACCTGGCCGCCATCGGCGTCTTCTCCGCCATGGTGCTCGACAGCCTGGACGGGCGGGTGGCCCGTATGACCAACACCCAGAGTGCGTTTGGCGAGCAGATGGACTCGCTGTCCGACATGGTGTCTTTTGGCGCGGCGCCGGCCCTGATCGCCTATGAGTGGGCGCTCAAGGGGCTGGGACGCTGGGGCTGGATTGCGGCTTTTGTCTACTGTGCTTGTGCCGCATTGCGCCTGGCGCGCTTC
Source organism: uncultured Hylemonella sp. (assembly GCA_963512175.1). Taxonomy (GTDB): domain Bacteria; phylum Pseudomonadota; class Gammaproteobacteria; order Burkholderiales; family Burkholderiaceae_C; genus Hylemonella. Next base: position 11,309 of record CAUPLI010000003.1, read on the forward strand.
AACGTCAACACGGGCGTGGTCGACAAGCGCTATTTCCAGGGCTTGCCCTCTCCTGCGGCGGCGGCCTTGGTGACGGGTTTCATTTGGATCATGACGGAGTTGGATGTGGCGGGCCCGACCGTGGCCTGGCCCATGTTCGTGCTGGCCCTGTATGCCGGCCTGACCATGGTCAGCAATGTGCCCTTCTACAGCTTCAAGGATGTCCACATGAAGAAGAGCGTGCCTTTCGTGGTGATCGTCCTGATTGCCCTGGGCATTGCCGTCATCAACATCCATCCACCTGTGGTGCTGTTCGGTGTTTTCGTGATCTACGGCTTGAGTGGTTATGTTGTTTATGCCTGGCGCAAGGCCAAAGGCAAGCCGACCAGCGTCATCAGCACCTCGACCGACGAGCCCGAAGAGCGGGGCCTGCATCAATAATTGACGCCATAGAATATGGCTATGCGATTGGTCTTCGATTGTGGTACATTGAAGTCATGAAAAAATTCTCGCTAGCACTACTGCTGCAACGCCACAACGGGCGGAATTAGTAGCGCGCGCGAAATTCCCATCAAAGGCCCGTATGCATCCGCAGCGGGCCTTTTGCTTTTATGGTTGTTGATATTTAGCTGAAGACGAACAGGAGTTTGAGATGGCTGACAAACTGATCATTTTCGATACCACCTTGCGTGATGGCGAGCAGTCGCCTGGCGCCTCCATGACCAGGGACGAGAAGCTGCGTATCGCCCGCCAGCTCGAACGCCTGAAGGTGGACGTGATCGAGGCCGGCTTCGCTGCCAGCTCCAACGGGGACTTCGAGGCGATCCAGAACATTGCCAACACCATCAAGGACTCCACGATTTGTTCGCTTTCGCGTGCGAATGACCGCGATATCGCACGCGCGGCCGAAGCGCTCAAAGGGGCGAACCGGGCTCGCATCCACACCTTCATTGCCACTTCGGCCCTGCACATGGAGAAGAAGCTGCGCATGACACCTGAGCAGGTGCTGGAGCAGGCCAAACTCTCCGTGCGTTATGCGCGCAATCTGGTGGAAGACATCGAGTTCAGCCCGGAGGATGGCTATCGCAGCGACGTCGATTTCCTCTGCCGCGTGCTGGAGGCGGTGATCAAGGAGGGCGCCACCACTCTCAACATCCCCGACACCGTGGGTTATGCCGTGCCTGAGCTGTATGGCAACTTCATCAAGACCCTGCGCGAACGCATTCCCAACTCGGACAAGGCGATCTGGTCGGTGCATTGCCACAACGATCTGGGCATGGCGGTGGCCAATTCCCTGGCCGGCGTGAAGATCGGCGGTGCGCGTCAGGTCGAGTGCACCATCAACGGCTTGGGCGAACGTGCTGGCAATTGCAGCCTGGAAGAGATCGTCATGGCCGTCAAGACGCGCCGCGACTACTTCAACCTGGATGTCGGCATCGACACGACCCAGATCGTGCCTGCCAGCCGCATGGTCAGCCAGACCACCGGCTTCGTGGTGCAGCCCAACAAGGCCGTGGTCGGTGCCAATGCCTTCGCTCATGCTTCGGGCATCCATCAGGATGGCGTGCTCAAGGCGCGCGACACCTATGAAATCATGCGCGCCGAGGACGTGGGCTGGAGCGCCAACAAGATCGTGCTGGGCAAACTGAGCGGTCGCAACGCCTTCAAGCAGCGTTTGCAGGACCTCGGTGTAGCCTTGGAGAGCGAAGGAGAGCTCAACACTGCCTTTGCCCGCTTCAAGGAACTGGCCGATCGCAAGAGCGAGATCTTCGACGAGGACATCCTGGCCCTCGTGAGCGACGAGAGCGTGACCAGCGAGAAGGAGCAGTACGGTTTCATCTCGCTTTCACAGCACAGCGAAACCGGCGAGCGGCCGCATGCCTCCATCGTGATCACGGTGGAGGGCAAGGAGGTGCATGGCGAGTCGGATGGCAACGGCCCGGTGGACGCCTCGCTCAAGGCTATCGAATCGCACGTCAAGAGCGGTGCCGAGATGGTGCTGTATTCGGTCAATGCCATCAGCGGCTCGACCGAAAGCCAGGGTGAGGTGACCGTGCGCTTGCAAAACAGTGGCCGCGTGGTCAATGGTGTCGGGTCGGATCCCGATATCGTGGTCGCCTCGGCCAAGGCTTATCTGAGTGCTCTCAACAAGTTGCATAGCAAAGCTGATCGGGTAGCGGCGCAAGGCTAGGGTTACTACCTATATATGTAAGAGTTTGTTGAGAAAAGCCACACAAGTGGTTGATCCTGCATGAGATTTTCGGTATAACCTTTCTTCAGAGGGTGTCAGGAAGACAGGGCACCGTTTTTTTCTTGTGCAGGGTCGGACTGGTGAATCACTTACATCGTTTTATCTGGGCTTGGGCGGCGTCGCTCATCGTGACGCTGTCGGTTGCATCCGGGCAGGCCTTTGCGGCGCCGTCCGGAGGCAGCAATGCCCAGCCCGGCGCCAAGCCCAAGGTCGTCAAGACCACTTACCAGGCCAAGCGCAAGGCTTATGCCAAGCGCCCTTCCGCCCGCATCGTGCGCCCGGCCCGGCCTTCGGATGGCATGCGCGCCGGCTTGCATGGCGCAGCCGATCCCCTGTTCCTGCGTTCCAGCGTGGCCTACGTCATCGACCAGGAGACCCAGGAGGTGCTGCTGAGCAAGAACGAAGAGGCCGTGCTGCCGATTGCCTCGCTGACCAAGCTCATGACGGGTCTGCTGATCAGTGAGGCAGAGCTTCCCCTGGACGAGATGGTCACCATCACCCAGGCCGATGTGGATACCGAAAAGGGCAGCACTTCGCGCCTGCGCGTGGGCTCTACCCTGAGCCGCGGGGAGTTGATGCATCTGGCGCTGATGGCCAGCGAGAACCGTGCGGCGCATGCCTTGGGTCGAACCTATCCGGGTGGTTTGCAGGTCTTTGTCGAGATGATGAATGCCAAGGCCCAGTTGCTGGGAATGCAGGACACGCAATATGTCGAGCCCACGGGGCTGTCCAGCAAAAACCGATCCAGCGCCAGGGATCTGGCCGTGCTGGTGAACGTGGCGTCCGACGACCGTCTTCTGCGCGAGTACTCCACTTCGCCTGCCTACCAGGTCGCCGTGGGGCGTCGCAAGCTCATGTTCAGCAACACCAATCGCCTGGTCAAGAACCCGACCTGGGAGATCGGTCTGCAGAAGACGGGCTACATCTCCGAGGCCGGTCAGTGCCTGGTGATGCAAGCCAGGGTGGCGGGGCGCAACCTGATCATGGTGTTCCTGGATTCCGCTGGCAAACTCAGCCGTCTGGGTGATGCCGAGCGGGTGCGCCGCTGGGTTGAATCCATCCCCGCGCGGCCAGTCGTTCCCTTGACCGAGAACCACCTCGACGCGAGGTCGCCGGTCTTCTTCTGAAGAGGCTGGTGGGCTTGGCGCCTGCCTAGCGCTTCTCTGCCCCGGGCTGATAGCCCAGCATGCGGGAAATCTCACTGGCCACGGTTTCCAGCTTGGGGAGCCATTCCTTGTCGAGCCGGCCTGTGGGCGCGGAGATCGACAGGCCGGCGATCAGCTTGCCTTGATCGTCATGGATACCGGCTGCCATGCAGTGCACACCCAGTTCCAGTTCCTCGTCATCATGGGCGGTCCCATACTGGCGTACCTTGGCCAGTTCGCGTTCGAGCACGGGCAACTGGGTGATGCTGTTCTTGGTGTGGCCGGCCAGACCTGTGCGTGTGGCGTACGCACGGACACGCTGGGGGTCGTCGGCGGCCAGGAAGAGCTTGCCCACCGAGGTCAGGTGCAGGGGCGCCCGTCCGCCGATGGCGCGCACCACCTGCATGCCCGAGCGTTCGCTGTAGGCGCGTTCGATATAGACGATCTCGTCGCCCTGGCGCATGCTCAGGTTGACCGGTTGCTGGATCAGGCGGTGCAACTCGCGCATGGGTGTGATGGCCGCATCGCGTACATTGAGGCGAGCCTTGACCAGATTGCCCAATTCGAGCAGGCGCATGCCCAGGCGGTAGGTGCCGGGCTGGGGCCGATCGACGTAGCGGCCAGTGGCCAGGTCGTTGAGGATGCGGTGCGCCGTGGAGGGATGCAGCCCGGTCTTCTCGCTGATTTCCTTGAGTGAGATGGCTTCTTCGCGCGAGGCCAGCACATCCATGAGGGTGAACATCCGTTCAATCACCTGCACGGTCGGCGTGACGACGGCATCCGGATCTTTTTTCTTCATCGGGTACTCTCCTGCATCTGGTCCCGATTTTACCTCGTGAAATCACCCTCTGGCCGGCGGCATCCTTCCCGCGGGGCTGACAGCTTGCCATTGCCCTTGCAACAGCAGTTCGTGCGGGCCGAAGCGAGCCTTGTAGTTCATTTTCTGGCTGTCCTCGATCCAGTAGCCCAGGTAAACATGTTGCAGCCCCAGCAGGCGCGCCTGTTCGATCTGCCAGAGCACGCTGTGGGTGCCATAACTGGCTTCGCGTCCCGGCTCGTAGAAGGTGTAGACCGCCGAGAGACCGTCGTCTAGGACGTCGAGCACTGAAACCATGCGCAGCGGGCCGGGCGAACCGTCGCCCAGCGTTTCGCGGAACTCGACCAGGCGCGAATTGACCCGGCTCTGGAGCAGGAACTGGGTGTACTGGTCGATGCTGTCTTGGTCCATGCCACCCCCGGCGTGCCGGCCGTTCTGGTAGCGCAGATAGAGCTGGTAGTGCTCGGGCACGAAGCACAGGCGCGAGACACGGGCCTGCAGGTTCTGGTGCTGCCTCCAGGCGCGGCGCTGGCTGCGTGTGGGCTGGAAGTCCTGTACACGCACGCGCAGCGGGACGCAAGCCTGGCAGCCATCACAGTGTGGCCGGTAGGTGAACATGCCGCTGCGGCGAAACCCCTGGGAGACCAGTTCCGAATAGGTGGAGTTGTTGATCAGGTGGCTGGGCGTTGCCACCTGGGAGCGTGCCAGACGGCCACTCAGGTAGCTGCACGGGTAGGGGGCCGTGGCATAGAACTGCAGACTCTGGAGGGGCAGGTCCTTGAGGTGCGTCACGTCGACTCCGCGGGGGCCATCATCAGTTCACGCCAGTATAGGGGGTCGAACTGCCAGCGGGGCCCGGGCTGCGCCTGTGCCGCCGCGATATGGCGCAAAAAATCCACACGCGGGATCTCATGGGCGCCCAGCGAGGCGAGGTGCTGGGTGTTCTGCTGGCAGTCGATCAGGGTGATGCCTAGGTGGCGACAAAAGGCCACCAGGGCGGCCAGCGCGATCTTGGAGGCGTCGGTCACGCGTGCGAACATGGATTCACCGAACACCGCGCGACCCAGGGCCATGCAGTAGAGCCCGCCCACGAGCCGTCCGTTGATCCAGGTCTCCACGCTGTGTACGTGGCCGGCGCGGTGCAGTTCGCCATAGGCCTGCACCATGGGCGGCACGATCCAGGTGCCGTCCTGGCCTTCGCGCGGGCTGTTGGCGCAGGCGCTGATCACATCGTCAAAAGCGGAATCGAAGCGGATTTCGCATCCGTCGGTCGAGATGAATTTCTGCAAGGTCTTGCGCAGCGAGCGATGCAGCCTGAACTGGCCCACCTCCAGCACCATGCGCGGGTTTGGGCTCCACCATAGGATGGGCTGTCCCGTGCTGAACCAGGGGAAGATGCCGTGCCCATAGGCCCGGCACAGGCTGTCGACATCCAGGCTGCCACCGGCAGCCAGCAGGCCGGGAGCGTCGGAGCCGGGCCCCCACGCCTGGCTGACGGCCGGGAATTCTTCGCCAGGTTCGAGCCAGGGCAGGGGAGCGGAGCGTGTGCGCATGGAGAAACTTTATCCCAAGGACGTCGTGTCACGTGGAATGGCAGGGGTGTGCCGGTAGAATACGCAGCTTGTCGGGGCGTAGCGCAGCCTGGTAGCGCATCTGCTTTGGGAGCAGAGGGTCGTACGTTCGAATCGTATCGCCCCGACCATCTTTCTGTCTGTCTGATCTCGATGAGATCCATCCTCACCAAATTCGCGTTCCTGTACCTGCTGCTGTCGAGTCCGCTGGCAGTGGCCTGGACCCTGCAGGGCCAGGTGGTCGCCATCGTCAATGGTGACACCATCCGCGTGCGCGATGAGCGCAAGGTCCAGCACACGGTGCGTCTGGCGGGTATCGATGCGCCGGAGAAGTTCCAGAAGCATGCCCAGCGCTCGGAGGACGCCTTGCGCGAGTTCGTGTTTCAGAAATACGTGACGGTGGAGGTGCCACGCCAGGGCGGCTCACCGCGTCTGGGCAAGGTGGTGGCTGCAGGGCGGGATGTCAGCCTGGAACTGCTTGCCGACGGCGCAGCCTGGTACGACCCATCCCGTGCACAGGCTCTGGCGGAGCAGGATCGCCAGGCCTATGCCGCCGCGCAGGCCGATGCCCGTGAGCGGCGTGCCGGACTCTGGCGTGACAGCAAACCCATCCCGCCCTGGGAATACCGGGCGGGCCGCCGCAAATAGACGGGGCTGGGCCTGGCCCTGCCCGCCGGTGGTGTGCAGGCCACTTTCAGATTTTCAGAGTTTCGACATGCGCCTGCGGTTGCAGCCAGCGTTGTACCGCAGCCTGCAGCTGATCGGCCGGGCCCGTGGTCAGCCAGCGCAGGGTGGGGCGGCCGCTTGCGGCGACTTGCGGCAGCACACGGCGTGTCTGCCGCGCTACCGGGGGGCCGCTGGCGACCAGTTCCACCTCCGGACCCAGCAGTGACTGCAAGGTGTCGGCGACCAGCGGGTAGTGGGTGCAGCCCAGCACCACGGTGTCGATCTGGCTCTCACCGCGGCCACAAGAACCCAGTGCCTGGGCGTAACGACGGCCCAAGGATACGATGCGTTCGTTGTCCTGATGCTCGATGGCATCGGCCAGGCCGTCGCACGCTTGCAGCACGAAGTCGGCCTGTCCCTGCTGGGCGGCCAGCAGAGCCTGGAACTTGGCGCTTTCCAGGGTCCCGCGCGTGGCCAGCACGCCCACACGATGCGTGCTGCTGGCCTGGGCGGCGGGTTTGAGGGCGGGCTCCACCCCCACGATGGGCAATTCGGGGTGTTGCTGGCGCAGCAGTGCGATGGCCGCCGCCGTGGCCGTGTTGCAGGCCACCACCAGCGCCTGGATGTCATGGGCCTGGATCAGATGCCCGGTGAGTGCCTGCGAGCGCTCGATCACGTGGCCGGACTCACGCTCCCCGTAGGGGGCGTGGCCGCTGTCGGCCAGGTAGACAAAGGACTGGTGCGGCAACTCGGCGCGCAGCGCCTGCAGGACGCTCAGGCCCCCGATGCCGCTGTCGAAGACGCCGACCGGTCGCGTCACGCTGCTCAGGCAGTCGCCAGTGCGATGCCCTTGAACTCGCCGCTGGCGATGCGGCGGCTCCACTCGGCCGGGCCGGTGACGTGGGCATTGGTACCACCGGCGTCCACCGCCACGGTGACCGGCATGTCCACCACGTCGAATTCGTAGATGGCTTCCATGCCCAAGTCGGCAAACCCCACCACCTTGGCAGTCTTGATGGCCTTGCTGACCAGGTAGGCGGCGCCGCCCACGGCCATGAGGTAGGCGCTCTTGTGCTGGCGGATGACCTCGACGGCCTCGGGGCCGCGCTCGGCCTTGCCGATCATGGCGATCAGACCGGTCTGGCCCAGCATGGTCTCGGTGAACTTGTCCATGCGGGTGGCGGTGGTGGGGCCGGCGGGGCCCACGGCCTCGCCCTTGACCGGGTCGACCGGTCCCACGTAGTAGATGACACGGTTGGTGAAGTCCACGGGCAGTTTCTCGCCCTTGGCCAGCATGTCGGCGATGCGCTTGTGCGCGGCGTCGCGGCCGGTGAGCATCTTGCCGTTGAGCAGCAGGGTGTCACCCGGCTTCCAGCTGGCGACTTCCTCTTTGGTGAGCTTGTCGAGGTTCACGCGCTTGCTCTTCTGGGTGTCGGGCGTCCAGTTCACGTTGGGCCAGAGGTCCAGGCTGGGCGGATCCAGGTAGACCGGGCCCGAGCCGTCCATCACGAAGTGCGCATGGCGCGTGGCGGCGCAGTTGGGGATCATGGCCACGGGCTTGCTGGCGGCGTGGGTTGGGTACATGTTGATCTTCACGTCCAGCACGGTGGTCAGGCCGCCCAAGCCCTGGGCGCCGATGCCCAGCGCGTTGACCTTTTCGTACAGCTCCAAACGCAACTCTTCCACCTGGGTGAGCTTTTCGCCTTTGGCGGCCTTGGCCTGCAATTCGTACATATTGAGGTCTTCCATCAGGCTTTCCTTGGCCATCAGGACGGCCTTCTCGGCGGTGCCGCCGATGCCGATGCCCAGCATGCCAGGCGGGCACCAGCCGGCGCCCATGGTCGGCACGGTCTTGAGCACCCAGTCGACGATGGAGTCGCTGGGGTTCATCATGACCATCTTGCTCTTGTTCTCGCTGCCGCCGCCCTTGGCAGCCACGGTGACCTCGACCTTGTCGCCGGCCACGATCTCGGTGAAGATGACCGCGGGCGTGTTGTCCTTGGTGTTCTTGCGGGCGAACTGCGGGTCGGCCAGCACCGAGGCACGCAGCGTGTTGTCCGGGTGGTTGTAGGCGCGGCGCACGCCTTCGTTAATGGCGTCTTCCAGGCTACCGGTGAAGCTGTCCCAGCGCACGTCCATGCCGACCTTGAGGAAGACGTTGACGATGCCGGTGTCCTGGCAGATCGGGCGGTGGCCCGTGGCGCTCATCTTGCTGTTGGTCAGGATCTGCGCGATGGCGTCCTTGGCGGCGGGGCTTTGCTCGCGCGCGTAGGCACGGGCCAGGTGGGCAATGTAGTCAGCCGGGTGGTAGTAGCTGATGTACTGCAGGGCGGCGGCGACGGATTCGATCAGGTCGGCTTGCTTGATGTGCGTGGTCATGATGCGAAAGCTCGGAGAGTGGGTCAGTGATGGTCTGCGGCGGGGGCCGACATCAATCGATCGGTGTAGGCGATGGCGATGGCCGACAGCAGGAAGGTGATGTGGATGGCCGTCTGGGCGATCAGCACCCGGTCGGTGTAGTTGTCCGCGTTGATGAAGGTCTTGAGCAGGTGGATGGAGCTGATGCCGATGATGGCGGTGGCCAGCTTGACCTTGAGGACCGAGGCGTTGACGTGGCTCAGCCATTCGGGCTGGTCGCGGTGGCCTTCGAGGTCCATGCGGCTGACAAAGGTCTCGTAACCACCGACGATCACCATGATCAGCAGGTTGGAGATCATGACCACGTCGATCAGCGCCAGCACCACCAGCATGATGACCGTTTCGTTCAGCGTGGTGATGGGCGCCGTCGTTTTGTAGCCGATGCTGGTGACCAGGGCTTGCAGAGCGGCCTGGCTGCCAAAGGCGGCCTCGATCAGGTGCAGCAGCTCGAACAGGAAGTGATACACATAGACGCCCTGTGCGGCGATCAGGCCCAGGTACAGGGGCAGCTGCAGCCAGCGGCTTGAAAAAATCAGCGCGGGCAGGGGGCGCAGGGGGGAGGTTTTCGACGGTTCAGGGGTGGACATGGGGGCGTTCTGCGGGTTTCTATGTAGAGCAATGATTTTAGGCGGCATTTCAAACCGTACCGGGATTCGGTACATTGGCAGATTGTGTCCAGTCAGTGACTTGTAAGCGCCAGCCCCGACATTGCGGGGCGATCCAAAAACCATTTGAGGAAACAAGCCATGAGCTCATCTTCGTCCGCCATCGAGTCCGTCCTGGTCGAGAACCGTGTCTTCCCCCCGGCGGATGCGGTGGTCAAGGCGGCGCGTATCTCCGGCATGGCGCAGTACCAGGCCATGTGCGAGGCCTTCGACAAGGATTTCGAAGGCACGTGGGCCAGGCTGGCGCGCGAGAACCTGGTCTGGACCAAACCCTTTACCCGCACCCTGGATTCCTCCAGAAAGCCCTTCTACAGGTGGTTCGACGACGGCGAGCTCAACGCCTCGGCCAACTGCCTGGACAAGCACATGGGCACGTCGACCGAGAACAAGACGGCCATCATTTTCGAGGCCGATGACGGTGCCGTGACCAAGGTGACGTACAAGGAACTGCTGGCAAAGGTCAGCCAGTTTGCCAATGCGCTCAAGGCCCAGGGCGTCAAGAAGGGCGATCGTGTCCTGGTCTACATGCCCATGACCATCGAGGGCGTGGTCGCCATGCAGGCCTGTGCCCGCATCGGCGCCACCCACTCCGTGGTCTTCGGCGGCTTCTCGGCCAAGTCGTTGCAGGAGCGCATCATCGATGCCGGCGCCGTGGCCGTGATCACGGCCAACTACCAGATGCGTGGCGGCAAGGAGCTGCCGCTCAAGGCCATCGTGGACGAGGGCCTGGCCATGGGCGGCTGCGAGTCCATCAAGACCGTGCTGGTCTACCAGCGCACGGCCACCGCCTGCAACATGGTTCCCGGCCGCGACAAGACCTTTGCCGAGGCTTTGGCCGGGCAGAGCAGCACCTGCGCACCGACCGCCGTGGGCGCCGAGCACCCGCTCTTCATCCTCTACACCTCGGGTTCCACGGGCAAGCCGAAAGGCGTGCAGCACGCCACCGGCGGCTACCTGCTGTGGGCCCGGCTGACCATGGACTGGACTTTCGACCTCCAGCCCAAGGACGTCTTCTGGTGCACGGCCGACATCGGCTGGATCACGGGCCATACCTACGTCGCCTACGGCCCGCTGGCCGCCGGCGCCACGCAGATCGTCTTCGAAGGCGTGCCGACCTACCCGAACGCCGGGCGTTTCTGGCAGATGATCGAGAAGCACAAGTGCACGATCTTCTACACCGCACCCACCGCCATCCGCTCGCTGATCAAGGCGGCCGAGGGCGACGCCGCCGTGCACCCGGCCCGCTCCAACCTGAGCAGCCTGCGCATCCTGGGCTCGGTGGGCGAGCCCATCAACCCGGAAGCCTGGATGTGGTACCACAAGCATGTGGGCGGCGAGCGCTGCCCCATCGTGGACACCTTCTGGCAGACCGAGACCGGCGGCCACATGATCACCCCGCTGCCGGGCGCCACGCCGCTGGTGCCGGGTTCCTGCACCTTGCCGCTGCCGGGCATCGCTGCAGCCATCGTCGACGAAGCTGGCCATGACGTGCCCAATGGCGCGGGCGGCATCCTGGTGGTGAAAAAACCCTGGCCGTCCATGATCCGCACCATCTGGGGCGACCCGGAGCGCTTCAAGAAGAGCTACTTCCCCGAGGAACTCAAGGGCTATTACCTGGCTGGCGACGGTGCGGTGCGAAGCGCGGACCGCGGCTACTTCCGCATCACCGGGCGCATCGACGACGTGCTCAACGTCTCGGGCCACCGCATGGGCACGATGGAGATCGAATCTGCCCTGGTGTCCAAGACCGACCTGGTGGCCGAAGCCGCGGTGGTGGGCCGTCCGGACGACCTGACCGGTGAGGCCATTTGTGCCTTCGTCGTGCTCAAGCGTTCCCGCCCGACCGGCGAGGAAGCCAAGCAGATCGCCAAGGAATTGCGCGACTGGGTGGCCAAGGAGATCGGCCCCATCGCGAAACCGAAGGACATCCGCTTCGGCGACAACCTGCCCAAGACCCGCAGCGGCAAGATCATGCGCCGTCTGTTGCGCTCCATCGCCAAGGGCGAGGCCATCACCTCGGATACTTCTACTCTGGAAAACCCGGCCATCCTGGATCAGTTGTCGCAGAACAACTGATCCAGGCCGACACGGGCATCGCAAGGTGTCCGTGTGGCCAATGAAAAAGCCCGCAACATGCGGGCTTTTTGTTGCTCGAAGAGCGTTTTACTTGGCTGCCAGCACCCAGGCCGCAAGCTTCTTGGACTCGGCTTCGCTGACTTGCGGGTTGGCCGGCATGGGCACGGGGCCCCAGACGCCGGAGCCACCCTTGATGATCTTGGAGGCGAGTTTGTCGCCGGCGGACTTGTCGGCGGCATACTTCTTGGCCACGTCCTTGAAGGACGGGCCGACCAGCTTCTTGTCGACGGCATGGCAGGCCATGCAGTTCTTGGAAGTGGCCAAGGCCTGATCGGCCAGCGCGGGAGCGCTGATGGCGGTGGCGGCAAACAGGATGAACAGGGCGCGTTTCATTGATTTCCTCTAGGCTGGTTAATACATAATCAATGAACGCAATTGTAATAGCTGTGGTTGACCCGCGTGGCGGGCCTGCAGCACCAAGACCGAGGGCTATCCATGTATTTCCTGGGACTGGGCATCATCCTGCTGCTGATGAAATATCTCGATATCGATCCGGTTGTGAGCTGGAGCTGGTGGATCGTGCTGGCGCCTTTTGGCCTGGCGGTGGCCTGGTGGTCCTGGGCCGATGCCAGCGGCTATACGCGGCGCAAGGCCATGGAGCGCGAGGACAAACGGCGTCAGGACCGGATCAACAAGCAGCGTGACGCCATGGGCATCAAGCGCCGTCGCTGACCCATCCGGAGTTTCTCTGGAATAAAAAAAGCCCCGGCATGCCGGGGCTTTGGCTTTCAGGGGCCGGCTCAGTAGTTGTCAAGCACCGCGCCCTTGCTGGCCGAGCAGGCGTTGAAGGCGAACTTGGCCTGCACACCCCGCGTGTAGCGCGGCTGCGGGGGCGTCCAGCCTTCGCGGCGCTTGGCGAGTTCGGCGGCTGGCACATTCAGTTCCAGCTTGAGTTCATGGGCGTCGATGGTGATGCTGTCGCCTTCCTTGACGAAGGCGATGGTGCCGCCCGCTGCCGCTTCCGGCGCCACGTGGCCCACCACCATGCCCCAGGTGCCGCCGGAGAAACGGCCGTCGGTGATCAGGCCCACGCTCTCGCCCAGGCCGGCGCCGATCAGGGCGCCGGTGGGGGCCAGCATCTCGGGCATGCCCGGGCCACCCTTGGGGCCCAGATAGCGCAGCACCATCACGTCACCGGCCTTGATCTTGCCGTCCAGGATGGCCTTGAGGGCCGACTGCTCGTCGTCGAAAACGCGGGCCGGGCCGGTGATGACGGGGTTCTTCAGGCCGGTGATCTTGGCGACCGCGCCTTCGGGCGAAAGGTTGCCCTTGAGGATGGCCAGGTGGCCTTGCTCGTACATGGGCTTGTTGATGGGGCGGATCACGTCCTGGTCGGCACGCGGCTGGTCCGGCACGTCCTTGAGCACCTCGGCGATGGTCTGGCCGCTGATGGTGAGGCAGTCCCCGTGCAGCAGGCCGGCGTTCAGCAGGACCTTCATGACCTGGGGAATGCCGCCCGCCTTGTGCAGGTCCACCGCCAGGTACTTGCCGCTGGGCTTGAGGTCGCACAGCACCGGGGTCTTCTTGCGCACGCGCTCAAAGTCGTCGATGCTCCACTCCACATTCGCCGCATGAGCAATGGCCAGGAAGTGCAACACGGCATTGGTGGAGCCGCCGGTGGCCATGATGACGGCCACGGCGTTCTCGATGGACTTGCGCGTCACGATGTCGCGCGGCTTGATGTCTTTCTTGATGGCCTCGATCAGCACCTTGGCGGATTCCTTGGCCGAGTTCTGCTTCTCGTCGTGCGGGTTGGCCATGGTGGAGGAGTAGGGCAGGCTCATGCCCAGGGCCTCAAAGGCACTGGACATGGTGTTGGCCGTGTACATGCCGCCGCAGGAGCCGGTGCCGGGGATGGCGCGCATCTCGATCTCGCGCAGATCGGCATCGCTCATATTGCCGGCGGCGTTCTGGCCCACGGCCTCGAACACGCTGACGATGTTCAGGTCCTGGCCCTTGTAGTGGCCGGGCAGGATGGTGCCGCCATAAACGTAGATGGCCGGCACGTTGGCGCGCAGCATGCCCATCATGCCGCCGGGCATGTTCTTGTCGCAGCCGCCGACGACGACGACGCCGTCCATCCACTGGCCCTGCACGCAGGTCTCGATGCAGTCGGAGATGACCTCACGCGAGACCAGCGAGTACTTCATGCCCTCGGTGCCCATGGCCATGCCGTCGGAGATGGTGGGCGTGCCGAAGACCTGGGCGTTGCCGCCGGCTTCCTCGATGCCGGCGATCGCGGCGTCGGCCAGCTTCTGCAGGCCCGAGTTGCAGGGGGTGATGGTGCTGTGGCCGTTGGCCACGCCGACCATGGGTTTCTTGAAATCGCTTTCCTCGTAGCCCATGGCGTAGTACATGGAGCGGTTGGGTGCGCGGGACTTGCCCTCGGTGATGTTGGCCGAGCGGCGGTTGATCTGGATGACTTTGGTAACCATGGTTCGTGTGCGGTAAATGAGCCGAAAAATCAGTGCAGACCATGAGTGTAAGCCGTGGCCGGGCTGAATCGATGCTGCGGCACAATGGCGCCCATGCTGATACACCCCGCGATCGATCCGGTGGCCCTGCGCCTGGGGCCTTTGGCCATCCACTGGTACGGCATCACCTACCTGGTGGCTTTTGCCCTTTTCATGTTCCTGGGCTTGCGCCGGCTGCGGCACGAACCCTATGCCTCGATCCGGGGCGACGGGGCCTGGAGCCGGCGCGACGTCGAGGACGTGCTCTTCTACGGCGTGATCGGCGTGGTCATCGGCGGTCGGCTGGGTTACTGCCTGTTCTACAAGCCGGCCTACTACCTGAGCCATCCGCTGGAGATCTTTGCCCTGTGGCAGGGCGGCATGAGTTTCCACGGCGGCATGTTGGGCGTGACCGTGGCCATGCTCTGGTTCGCCCGCGTGAGGAAAAAACACTGGCTGCAGGTCGCCGATTTCGTGGCGCCCTGTGTGCCCACGGGCCTGGCGGCCGGGCGCATCGGCAACTTCATCAATGGAGAACTCTGGGGACGTGTGGCGGACCCTTCGCTGCCCTGGGGCATGGTATTTCGCGGTGCCGGCGATGCACCGCGCCATCCTTCGCAGCTTTACCAGTTCCTGCTGGAGGGCCTGCTGCTCTTTGTGCTGCTCTGGTTCTACGCGCGCCGGCCGCGCCGCACGGGGCAGGTGGCCGCAGCCTTCCTGCTGGGTTACGGACTGCTGCGTTTCATTGCCGAGTACTTCCGCGAGCCGGATGACTACCTCGGCCTGCTGGCCCTGAACCTCAGCATGGGGCAATGGCTGTGCCTGCCCATGATCGCCATGGGAGCGGGTCTCTGGTGGTGGTTCGGCCGCCGGCCGCAGCGCCTCTGAGCCAAGCGGGCGCCCCTGGGGGCGTCTTTTTTCTGTGGTTTGCATGAGACTCAGGGTTATTCCCTGTTTTGTAATTATGCGTAATTACGTAAAATTACAAGCATGGTCCTGCCACTTTCCTGAAGGAAGTGGCAGGGTGTTGCCTCCACAAGCGATAGCCAGCCCATGCGTGTCGTCCACAACTCCTTGCACGAACAGGTCGCAGACACACTGCGGCAGGAGATCTTCAATGGCACCCTGGCGCCGGGCAGCTTCGTGGACGAGGCGGTCCTGTGTGTGCGGCTGGAGATTTCTCGCACGCCCTTGCGGGAGGCGCTCAAGGTCTTGACGGCAGAGGGGCTGGTGCGGCACGAGCCACGGCGCGGTTGTTTCGTCAACGAGGTGACCGAGCAGGATCTCGACGAGATATTCCCCGTCATCGCCCTGCTGGAGGGGCGATGCGCGCACGAGGCGGCCTTGCACGCCAGCGACGCTGATCTGGTGGCGCTGGAAGCCCTGCATGACAAGCTGCAGAAGGCAGCGCGCGACAAACGCATCGTCGACTACTACGAAACCAATTACGCCATCCACGAGGCCATCATCACGCTGGCCAACAACCGCTGGCTGGCCCAGGTCATCGGTGACCTGCGCAAGATCCTCAAGCTGGCCCGGCTGCAGCAGCTGCATGCGCCGGGACGGCTGGAGCAAAGCCTGAGCGAACACATGGCCGTGTTTGCCGCGCTCAAGGCGCGTGATGCACTGGGAGCCGAGGCCGCCATGCGCACCCATCTGACGCGCCAGCGTGAAGCGCTGCGCGAACTCTCCCGTCAGCAAAGCCGGAGGCTGGCATGAACGCAACGAGCTGGATCAGCCGCAAGGTCTCTCATCTTTTCCCGCTGGAACGCAAGGGCCTGCTGGCGGCTGACGCCGCGGGTTCCCTGGAGACTGCTCGTGGCTCCGGGGGGAACGCTGCGGTGGGGCAGGCCGCCGAGCGGCCCACACGCGAACGCCTGAGCGCCAGCCGGCGCCACAAGGAAGAAGCGATGTCGCCGCGCATGCTGCGCCGCGTGCTGGAGGAGTTGAAGGCCACCATCGATCCACGCATCAGCGAAGTCGAGGGTGGGCGGCGTGCCCAGGTGCTGATCGAGCGCTACGCGAGTGCCACGGTGGCCCGGCGGCGCGACATGTGGCTGCTGATGAGCGAGATGTTCACGGCCGACGCCGAGAAGGTCAAAAGCGCCCAGGCCAAGTTTGCGGCCGCCGTCGGCACGCCCGACGAGGCCGCCGCCGAGGTGCAGTACCGCCGGGCCACGGTATCGCCGCGCCGGCGCCTGTTGCAGCGTTTCAGCGTGCTGCCCGAGGGCATCCGTTTCATGGTGGACCTGCGCGCCGAGATGCAGCCCTACCTGAAGAAGGACAGGCGCCTGCAGGCGCTGGACGTGGAGATGGAGTACATGTTCTCCACCTGGTTCGACGTCGGTTTTCTGGAGCTGCGTCGCATCAGCTGGGACTCGCCGGCCTCCCTGGTCGAGAAGCTGATCAAGTACGAGGCCGTGCACGATATCCGCAGCTGGGCCGACGTCAAGAACAGGCTCGATTCCGACCGTCGCTGCTACGGCTTTTTCCATCCACGCCTGCCCGCAGAGCCGCTCATCTTCGTCGAAGTGGCCCTCATCGACCACATGGCCGACAGCATCCCCCCACTGCTGGACGAGCAGGCCGCAGCGTCCGACCTGGACAAGGCCACCACGGCCATCTTTTATTCCATCAGCAACACGCAGACGGGTCTGCGCGGCGTGAGTTTCGGTGATTCGCTGATCAAGCGGGTGGTAGAGACGCTGTGCACCGAGTTCCCCAGGCTCAGGCATTTCGCCACCCTCTCGCCGATCCCGGGTTTACGGTCCTGGCTGACGCAGAACGCCGAACGCATGCTGGCCTTGACCCCGGAAAAAGACCGGGCCGAACTGGGGCGGGCCGTGGGCTTCGAGCCGCCAGCAGCAGCACATGTGTTGCAGGCCCTGGACAAGGCCGAGTCGCTGGACGCGAAGTCGGCGCTGAGGCGCTGGCTGCTGCACTGTGCCGCCCATTACCTGGGGCGTGAGCTGATCGAGGGCAAACCTGCCGATCCGGTGGCGCGTTTTCACCTGGGCAATGGCGCCCGCGTCGAGCGCCTGAACTGGATGGGCGATCCCTCGCCCAAAGGCATCAAACAGTCGTTTGGCCTGATGGTCAACTACCTCTACGATCTCAAGCGCCTGGATCGCAACCGCACCCAGCTGGCAGAGGGCAAAATAGCCATTGCAAGCTCGATTGAGGACATGCAGTTCTGAGGGCATGATCGCTGATACATCCAACCAAAGGAGACAACCATGACAACAACATTCAACTTCAGCAGCAAGCGACGCGACATCCTGCGCCTGGCCGCGGCCGGCCTGGCCGCCGGCCCGCTGTGGGCGCAGGCGCAGTCCGGCTGGCCGACCAAGCCGGTCACCGTGGTCGTGCCCTTTCCCGCCGGCGGTGGCACCGATGCTTTTGCCCGCCCTCTGTCGGCATCGTTTTCCAGGTTGACCGGCAAGCAGCTCATCATCGACAACCGCGGTGGCGCCGGCGGCACGCTGGGCGCAAGCATCGCGGCCAAGGCCCAGCCGGATGGTTACACCCTGTTCATGGGCGCGGTGCACCACACCATTGCGCCTTCGATGTACCCCAAGCTCGATTACGACATCGAGAAGGATTTCGTGCCGCTGGCGCTGGTGGCCACGGTGCCGCAGGTCCTGGTGGTCAACCCCAAGAAGGTCACCGAGGGTGATTTCAAGTCCTTCCTGGAGATGCTGCGCAAGAACCCGGGGCGCCTGAACTACGGCTCGGCCGGCAGCGGCACCTCGCACCACCTGGCGGGCGAGCTGTTCAAGCAGCAGACCAAGACCTTCATCACCCACATCCCCTACCGCGGCGCCGGCCCGGCCCTGCAGGACCTGATCGCCGGCAATGTGGACATGATGTTCGACGGCCTGGGTTCTTCGGCTGCCCACATCAAGGGCGGCCGTATCAGGGCCCTGATGGTGGCCGGGGCCAAGCGCAATGCCGCTTTCCCCGACGTGCCCTGTGCGGCAGAACTGGGTCTGCCCGAGTACACGGTGCAGACCTGGTACGGCATCTGGGCACCCAAGGGGACTCCGGCGGATGTGCAGGCGCGCGCCTCCGAGGAAATCCGCAAGGCCGGCAATACCCCCGAGGCCAAGGCCGTCTGGGCCAACCAGGGGGCTGAGTTCAGCAGCATGACGCCGCAGCAGTTCGGCCAGTTCGTCAGCGCGGAAGTCAAACGCTGGACGCAGGTGGTCAAGCTCTCGGGTGCCAAGCTCGATTGATGGCTCGTCCGGGCCTTGTCGCGAACGTCTGATGGACCAGCCTCGATCATGAGCGGCCGTATCCAGCTGCAGCGGCAGGACGCCCTGGCTTTTGTCACGCTCAGCCATCCTGGCAAGTTCAACGCCATGTCGTGCGCGATGTGGCGTGAACTGCGCGCGGTGTTCGTCTCCCTGCAGGCCGATGCCGCCCTGCGTTGCATCGTTCTGCGCGGGGAGGGCGGACATTTCTGTGCCGGCGGGGACATTTCGGAGTATCCCGACTTTCGTTTCGGCGCAGCCGGCCTGCGCGACTTTCATGAGAACGATGTCTGGGGCGGTTTGCAGGCTGTGCTGGATTGCGATGTGCCGGTGGTGGCGCAGATCGAGGGCAATTGCATGGGGGCGGGCGTCGAGATCGCCTGCTGCTGCGACATCCGCATCGCCGCCGATTCGTCGCGCTTCGGCGCGCCCATCGGCCGGCTCGGGTTTCCCATGGCCCCGCGTGAAGCTGCCCTGGTACTGCGCGAGGCGGGGCCCTTGACCGCACGCGAGATGCTGCTGGAAGCCGCCGTGCTGACGGCGCAGCAGATGCTGACGCGTGGCTTTGTGCAGCGCATCGTCTCCGAAGAGGCCATGGCCGGGGAGATCGCCGGCACCACGCAGCGCATCATGGCCCTTGCCCCGCAGGCTGCCCGCCTGAACAAACAGACCCTGCGCACCCTGCAGACCGGCGCACCCGATGCACTGCCTGCCTTGCTGGCCCAGGCCTATGACTACGCCGACAGTCCCGAGCACCGCGAAGGCATCACGGCCTTCCTGGCCAAGCGACCTGCCGGATTCTCCGTTCCGATTCCCAGACCTTTGTGAACCGCACCATGTCCCGACCCAACGCCAATCTGTTTTCCGCACTGCGTGCGGCTTTTCCCGCCCAGCTCGATGCCGTGGCCATCGAGACCGACAACGGCCTGAGCTATTCCTGGCGCGACCTGGAGCGCGCTACGGCCATGCTGGCCAATCTGCTCCAGTCGCTGAACCTGCCCGAGGGTGCGCGCGTGGCCGTGCAGGTGGAGAAGTCGGTCGAGGCCATGATGCTCTACCTGGCCACGCTGCGCGCCGGCTACGTCTTCCTGCCGCTGAACACGGCCTACCAGAGCGCCGAGATCGAATATTTCATCGCCAACGCCGAACCGGCCGTGGTGGTCTGCAGCCCCAGGAATTTCGGCTGGGTCAGCAAGCTCGCCTTCAAGGCCGGGACACAACATGTCTACACCCTGGACGACAACCGCAGCGGCTCGCTGCTGGAGCGTGCTGCGCACTGCTCGGACCGCCACGTGCCGGTCGAGCGCCAGGCCGATGACCTGGCCGCCATCCTCTACACCAGTGGTACCACCGGCCGCAGCAAGGGCGCCATGCTGACGCATGGCAACCTGCTGAGCAATGCCCAGGTGCTCAAGGACTACTGGGGCTGGAAACCCGGTGACGTGCTCATCCATGCACTGCCCATCTTCCACGTGCACGGCCTGTTCGTGGCCCTGCACGGTGCGCTGCTCAACGGCAGCAAGATGTTCTGGATGGCGAAGTTCGATCCGAAACGCGTGATCGAGAAGATGCCCGAGGCCACCGTCTTCATGGGCGTGCCCACGCTCTACGTGCGCCTGCTGGCCGAGCCGGGGCTCACCCGCGAGACGGTGCGCAACATGCGCCTGTTCATCGCCGGTTCGGCGCCGCTGCTGATCGAGACTTTCGTTGCCTGGCAGCAGCGCACCGGTCACACCATCCTGGAGCGTTACGGCATGAGCGAGACCATCATGCTGACGTCCAACCCCTACCTCGCCGCCCAGGGCGAGCGCCGTGGCGGCACCGTGGGTTTTCCGCTGCCGGGGGTGAGCCTGCGCGTCTGCGACGAGGCCGGCCGGCCCCTGCCCGTGGGCGAGATCGGCGGCATCCAGGTCAAGGGGCCCAATGTGTTCAAGGGCTACTGGCGCATGCCCGAGAAGACAAAAGAAGAATTCACCGCGGACGGCTACTTCCGGACCGGCGACGTGGGCAAGATCGATGAGCGCGGTTACGTGGCCATTGTCGGCCGCAGCAAGGACCTGATCATCAGCGGCGGCTACAACGTCTACCCGGCCGAGATCGAGGGTTACATCAACGAGCTGCCCGGCGTTGCCGAGAGCGCGCTGGTGGGCGTGCCGCACCCGGATTTCGGCGAGGTGGGGGTGGCGGTGGTGGTGCGCAAGGCAGGGGCGGCCGTCGATGGGGAACAGATCATCGCCGTGCTCAAGTCCAAGCTGGCCAACTTCAAGATTCCCAAGAAGTGCTACGTGGTGGATGACCTGCCGCGCAATACCATGGGCAAGGTGCAGAAGAATCTGCTGCGCGAGCAGCACAAGGCACTGTTCAGTTGAAGCGCAAACGGAACTGCACGCCGACCTCGCGCGTGCTGTTGCCGGGCTCCTCGACCCGTGCGGCCGGGACACCGGCCAGAGATTGCCGGGCTTGGTCGGATTCGCCCAGACGCCAGTCGTGCACGAAAAATCCCAAGGACCAGTGGTAGGTCTCGTAGCTGCTTTGCAGGCGCAGGCCGTAGCCGTGGCGCTGACTGGTGACCGGGTCACTGGATGTGGTGTCTGTGTCAGAGAGCAGGAAGCTCTGCCGGCCTTCGAGCAACAGATCGTATTCCAGGCTGGTTGAAAGCCGGGCCCCGGCAGGCAGTGGAAGTCGGTGTGTCAGGCCCAGTGGCAGGTAGACGTATTGGCTGCGGCGTCGGTAGCCTGTGTCCCCGGTGCTGGTGAGACCGCGCAGGTCGGTGCTGAGCTCGCGATAGCCCAGTCCGAAGTAGGGGGCCAGCAGCTGCGAGCCCAGAGGATAGTCCTTGCCGGCGGTGATGCGAGCTTCGGTGAGCACATCCGGATTGCCGCCCTTGCTGCCACGGCTGGCGCTGCTGTAATTGATGTTGCCGTGCGACTGTCGCGCATCGGCTCCCCAGTACCAGTTGTCAGGGAGGGCCTGGGTGAAGCGGCCCACGAGACCGACCTTGTTGCCTTCGTACCCGTAGCCGGTGCTTCCACTGCCAGCCTCATGGCGCAGGTTCATGATTTCAACGCCGAGCTCGCTGCCATCTGTAGACCGCAGCGAGACAGGCTGGGCCGGTGCCACCAGTGGCAGCAGAAGAAGGGGCAGCGGCAGGAGATGGCGGCGTACGTACATGGATTCCCGTGGAGTCGTTCCACGGGAATTTAACAGCTTGTGCCGACGCCTGTGCGCTGTCTCAGCGCAGCACCAGCACCGGGACGTGCGAGTGTGTCAGCACCTGTTGGGTCTCGCTGCCCAGCAGCAGGCGCTTGATGCCCTTGCGGCCATGGGAGGCCATGACGATGAGGTCGCACTTGTGCTTCTTGGCGGTGGCGATGATGGCCTCGCTGACCAGATCGGACTTGGCGATGACGGCCTTGACCGTGAGCCCCTTGGCGGCGGACGACTTGGCGACGGCATCCACGATGGCCTGACCGTGTGCGGCCCATTGCTTTTCGATCTTGTTGATGTCGCTCAAGGGCAGGGCCAGGCCGCCTTCGAAATAGCTTTGCGGATAACGTGGCACCACCTTGAGGGCGACCACTTCGGCGCCGCTGAGCTTGGCCAGGGCGAGGGCGCTGCTCACAGCCTTCTTGGACAGGGTGCTGCCATCGGTGGCGACGAGGATGCGTTGGTACATGAGTTGATCTCCTTGGGTTGTTCGAGCGCCTCTAGATTACTCCACGGGGTTCTGGTATGGTCTTGATCCATATCAAGCCGGAGGCGGGTTCTGCCAGCTACGCTTGACCATCATGCAATCTGCCAGTCTTGCCGTGTCTGCGCAACTCCTGTCGGTGCCCGGGGAGCGCCCGCTGTTGTCCGGCGGGGTTCAGCCTGAGGCTGGGCCACTGCTCGATGATCCGGCGGCTTGGTCCGCCTTCAGCCGCCCGGTGGACGGGCAGACGGACTGCTGGGAGTCCCATCTGGTGATCGAAGGCATGCACTGCGCCGCCTGCGCGCTGAGCGTCGAGGAAGCCCTGCGCAGCGTGCCGGGCGTGGCGTCCGCCAGTGTCAGCGCCGGCAGCCGGCGCGCTCGCGTGCTCTGGCAGGCCGATGCCGTGTTGCCCTCGGGCTGGATGGACGCGGTGCGCCGTGCCGGCTACCGCGCCGTGCCGGCCAACGACGCCTTTGCCAGCGAGCGCCGGCGCCAGGAAACCCGCAAGGCCCTGTGGCGCTGGGCGGTGGCGGGCTTTTGCATGATGCAGGTCATGATGTACGCGTGGCCGGCCTATGTGGCCGAGCCCGGCGACCTGACGGCCGAGATGGAGCAACTGCTGCGCTGGGCTTCCTGGGTGCTGACGCTGCCGGTTTTGCTGTTTTCCTGCGGTCCCTTCTTCTCCGCGGCCCTGCGCGACGTGCTGCAGCGGCGCATCAGCATGGACCTGCCGGTGGCCCTGGGCATGGGCATCACCTTCGTGGTCAGCACGGCCGGCACCTTCGAGCCGCAGGGCATCTTCGGGCGCGAGGTCTATTTCGATTCGCTGACCATGTTCGTTTTTTTCCTGCTGACCGGGCGCTGGCTCGAGCAGCGGCTGCGCGAGCGCACTGCCGGCGCGCTGGATGCCCTGATGAACCGGCTGCCCGACAGCGTGCTGCGCCGGCGAGCCGACGGCGAGTTCGAACGCGTCGCGGTGCGGCGCCTGTTGCCCGGTGATGTCCTGCGGGTGCTGCCGGGCGAGGCTTTCCCGGCCGACGGCACGGTGATCGAGGGCGCAACCCTGGCCGACGAGGCCCTGCTCACGGGCGAGTCCCGCCCGCTGCCGCGTGGCGTGGGCGCGACCGTGATCGCCGGCAGCCACAACCTCCATGCGGCCGTGCTGGTGCGCGTGGAGCGCACCGGTGCCGACACGCGTTTCGCCCAGATCGTGGCCTTGATGGAGCAGGCCGCCACCAGCCGGCCGCAACTGGCGCAGCTGGCCGATCGCATGGCACGGCCTTTCCTGATCGGCGTGCTGTTGGCGGCCGCCGGTGCGGCCGCCTTCTGGTGGTCGCACGATCCCGGCCACGCGCTGATGGTGGCGGTGGCCGTGCTGGTGGTGACCTGTCCCTGCGCGCTCTCGCTGGCAACGCCGGCGGCCATGCTGGCCGCCGCCGGCACGCTGGCGCGCCAGGGCGTGCTGGTACGCCGCCTGGGGGGACTGGAGGCGCTGGCCGAGGCGGATATGGTGGTGTTCGACAAGACCGGCACGCTGACGCGCGATGCCATGGTGCTGCAGTCAGTACAGACCCGCCAGGGGGTGGACCGCACGCAGGCACTGGGCATGGCCATGGCGCTGGCGCAACAGTCCTTGCATCCGGTTTCGCGTGCGCTGGTCGCGGCCGGGCAGGGCGAGGGCGAGGGCGTGTTGGCCTGGCGGTCCGGGCAGGTGCATGAAGCTTCGGGTCAGGGCTTGCGGGGGCTGGTCAGCCCGCCGCCGGGTCAGGGGGGCGTGACTCAGGAGCTGCGTCTGGGATCCCAGGCGCATTGCGGTGTCAGTGTTGCCGCATCGGCGGGCCCGCATGCGGTCCTGAGTGATGCGCAGGGCTGGCTGGCCATCTTCGAGCTGGGTGAAGACATCCGCCCCGATGCGGCAGCCACCGTGGCCGCGCTGCAGGCCCAGGGCATGGACGTGCGCATCCTCTCGGGTGATGCAGCGCCGGCCGTGGCCCGCGTGGCGGACCGGCTGGGCATACGCGAGGCGCGAGGCGCCTGCACGCCGCAGGACAAGCTGACTTTTCTCCGGGCCGCACAGCAGCAGGGGCGCAAGGTGGTGGTGGTGGGCGATGGCCTGAACGACGGCCCGGCGCTGGCCGGCGCCCATGTCTCGTTTGCCTTTGGCCAGGCCGTCCCCCTGGCGCAGGCGCAGTCCGATTTCGTGGTGCTGGGCGAAGACCTGGCCAGCGTGGGCAGGGCGCTGGCGCTGGCACGCCGCACCCTGCGCATCGTGCGCCAGAACCTGGCCTGGGCCGTGGTTTACAACGCCGCCTGTGTGCCGCTGGCCGTGGCCGGCTGGCTGCCGGCCTGGCTGGCCGGCCTGGGCATGGCGGCCAGTTCTCTGCTGGTGGTACTCAATGCCCTGCGGCTGGCCCTTGACTCAAGTCACAAGGAAATCCTCTGATGGACATACTGTATCTGCTCATCCCCCTGTCGGTCGCTCTGGTGTTTTTCATCCTTGGCGGGCTGTGGTGGGCCATCGAGCGTGGCCAGTTCGAGGACATCGAGGCCGAGGGCGAGCGAATTCTGAGAGATTCCTGAACGCTTTGATATTCGTCAAACCCCTTGCAGGGTTAAAAGCGCAAACTTCGTAGGGTTAATCAAGAAGAGAGGTGCACATGGCATTTTCAAACCAACAAGCGACGGTCTATAACGATAGCGTTGTCAGACAGTTCGCCATCATGACGGTGGTCTGGGGTGTGGTCGGCATGCTGGTCGGCGTCATCATCGCCGCCCAGCTGACTTGGCCTGAACTCAACTTCGGCATCTCCTGGCTGAGCTACGGTCGCTTGCGACCCTTGCACACCAACGCGGTGATCTTCGCCTTCGGCGGTTGCGGCCTGTTCGCTTCCGCCTATTACGTCGTGCAGCGGACCTGTCAGGTGCGCCTGTTCGGCGAGAAGCTGGCGGCCTTCACCTTCTGGGGCTGGCAGTTGGTCATCGTGCTGGCCGCCATCTCCCTGCCGCTGGGCTACACCCAGGGCAAGGAATACGCCGAGCTGGAGTGGCCGATCGATATCCTGATTACCCTGGTCTGGGTGGCCTTTGCCGTCGTCTTCTTCGGCACCGTCGGCACCCGCAAGGTGCGCCACATCTACGTGGCCAACTGGTTCTTCGGCGCTTTCATCCTTGCCGTGGCCCTGCTGCACCTAGTCAACAGCGCCGCTATTCCCGCCGGCCTGATGAAGTCCTACTCGGCCTATGCCGGTGTGCAGGACGCCATGGTCCAGTGGTGGTACGGCCACAACGCCGTGGGCTTCTTCCTCACGGCCGGCTTCCTGGGCATGATGTATTACTTCATCCCCAAGCAGGCCGAGCGCCCGGTGTACAGCTACCGCCTGTCCATCGTGCACTTCTGGGCCCTGATCTTCACCTATATGTGGGCCGGCCCGCACCACCTGCACTACACCGCGCTGCCGGACTGGACGCAGTCGGTGGGCATGGTGTTCTCCCTCATCCTGCTGGCGCCGAGCTGGGGCGGCATGATCAACGGCATCATGACCCTGTCGGGCGCCTGGCACAAGCTGCGTGACGACCCCATCCTGCGTTTCCTGATCGTCTCGCTGTCCTTCTACGGCATGAGCACCTTCGAGGGCCCGATGATGTCGATCAAGACCGTCAACGCCCTGAGCCACTACACCGATTGGACCGTGGGCCACGTGCACTCCGGCGCCCTGGGCTGGGTCGGCCTGGTGACCATGGGCTCCATGTACTACCTGATCCCACGCCTGTTCGGCCAGAAGCAGATGTACAGCGTGAAAGCCATCGAGGTCCACTTCTGGACCGCCACCATCGGCATCGTGATCTACATCGCGGCCATGTGGATTGCCGGCGTGATGCAGGGCCTGATGTGGCGTGCCATCAACCCGGACGGCACCCTGACCTACACCTTCGTCGAATCGGTCAAGGCCACCTTCCCGTTCTACGTGCTACGCCTGCTGGGCGGCCTGCTCTATCTGGGCGGCATGTGCCTGATGCTGTGGAACGTGATCAAGACCGCCACTGCCGGCCGTGCGACCAACGTCACCATTCCGGCCGTCGCTGCCCACGCCTGAGAAGGAACACACCATGGCTAACAACACAAAATCCGGCGGCATCTCGCACGAGAAGATCGAGACCAACAACTTCCTGATGATCGTCCTCATCCTGCTGGTGCTGCTGGTCGGCGGTCTGGTCGAGATCGTCCCGCTGTTCTTCCAGAAGTCCACCACCGAGCCGATCAAGGGCATCCAGCCCTATACCGCGCTGCAGCTGGCCGGGCGCGATGTCTATGTCCGCGAGGGCTGCTACAACTGCCACTCGCAGATGATCCGTCCCTTCCGCGCCGAGACCCTGCGCTATGGGCACTACTCGGTGGCGGGCGAGTCGGTCTACGACCACCCCTTCCAGTGGGGCAGCAAGCGCACCGGTCCCGACCTGGCGCGCGTGGGGGGGCGCTACAGCGACGAATGGCATCGCATCCACCTGAACAACCCGCGTGACCTCGTGCCCGAGTCCAATATGCCGGCCTACCCCTGGCTGACCAAGGACCTGGTCGACGCGGCTTCGCTGCCGACGCACATGAGGGCGCTGCGCACGGTCGGGGTTCCCTACACCGACGAGCAGATCGCCAAGGCGAGCGAGGAGGTCAAGGGCAAGTCTGAAATGGACGCCCTGATCGCCTATCTGCAGGTTCTGGGCACGGCCCTCAAGTAAAGACGGAGACCCCATCATGGACGTCAACACCCTTCGTTCCGCCGTTACCGTTGCGGGCCTGATCTGCTTCATCGGTATCGTGCTGTGGGCCTGGTCGAGCCGCAATGCGGCCGATTTCGAGAAGGCCGCCCAACTGCCTTTCGAGCAGGATTAACGCGCCGTCAAAGGAAGAAAAATGAGCGATTTCACAAGCAACTTCTGGTCGGTCTTCGTCACGGCAGTCACCCTTGTCGGCATCATTGCCTGCCTGGTCCTGCTCTGGGTCAGCGGCAAGGCCAAGGCCATGACCGCCAACGACAACACCACCGGCCACGTCTGGGACGGCGACCTGCGCGAGATGAACAATCCCCTGCCGCGCTGGTGGGTCTGGCTGTTCATCATCACCGTGGTCTTCAGCCTGATCTACCTGGCCATGTACCCGGGTCTGGGCAACAGCCCGGGCAAGCTGAACTGGAGCCAGCGGGGCCAGTACGAGGCCGAGATGGCCAAGGGCGAGAAGGAAGTGGCCCCGCTGTATGCCCGCTTCGCCGCCATGAGCGTGCAGGACATGGCGCGGGATCCGCAGGCCCTGGCCATCGGCGAGCGCGTGTTCATGAACAACTGTGCGCAATGCCACGGCTCCGACGCCCGCGGCAGCAAGGGCTTTCCCAACCTGAGCGACGGCGACTGGCTCTGGGGTGGTGCGCCCGAGCAGATCAAGGAATCCATCACCAAGGGTCGTATGGGCAATATGCCGCCCATGGCCGCGGCCGTGGGAACCCCCGATGACGTCAAGAACGTCGCACACTACGTGCTGAGCCTGTCCAACAGCCCGCACGATTCGCTGCGCGCCTCGCTGGGCAAGGCCAAGTTCGGCGCTTGCGCCGCCTGCCACGGCATGGATGGCAAGGGCAACCCGGCCCTGGGTGCGCCCAACCTGACCGACGACACCTGGCTGCACGGCTGGGGCGAGAATGCCATCGTTGCCATGATCACCAACGGCAAGGTCAACCAGATGCCGGCGCAGGAAGACAAGCTCAGCGCTGCCCAGATCCATGTGCTCTCGGCCTACGTCTGGAGCCGCTCCGGCGGCAGCAAGGTGGCGGCCAAGTAAGGGTTGGGAGTTCAGTTGACAGATTCAGCCCCCAAGGGCCAGAAGATCATCCCCATCGCCGCGCTGGCGCCGGCTTCGGCCGTCGACGCGGATGATGAGGTGATGGTCTCCTTGTACCAGGCCCAGCAGAAGATCTATCCCCGCAGCGTCAGTGGCCTGTTCAGCCGATGGCGCTGGGTCTTTGTCTGGCTGACCCAGCTGGTTTTCTATGGCCTGC
This sequence comes from uncultured Hylemonella sp., assembly GCA_963512175.1. Classification (GTDB taxonomy): domain Bacteria; phylum Pseudomonadota; class Gammaproteobacteria; order Burkholderiales; family Burkholderiaceae_C; genus Hylemonella. The sequence continues at coordinate 39,398 of CAUPLI010000003.1, forward strand.
CCTGGCTGGAGTGGGGCCAGCGTCAGGCCGTGCTGTTCGACCTGGGCGCGCGCCGCTTCTACATCTTCGGTCTGGTCCTGTACCCACAGGATTTCATCTACCTGACCGGCCTGCTGGTCATCTCCGCGCTCGCGCTGTTCCTGTTCACGGCCGTGGCGGGTCGCCTGTGGTGCGGTTATGCCTGTCCGCAGACGGTCTACACCGAAATCTTCCTCTGGATCGAACACCGGATCGAAGGGGACCGCTCGGCCCGCATGCGGCTCGACGCCGGGCCATGGTCGCTGAACAAGATCACGCGCAAGGGCGGCAAGCATCTGGTCTGGCTGGCCGTGGCGCTGTGGACCGGCTACACCTTCGTCGGCTACTTCACGCCGGTCAAGGAGCTGGGCCTGGAGTTCATCCAGTGGCGCATGTCGTCCTGGGAAGTGTTCTGGGTCATCTTCTACGGTTTCGCCACCTACGGTAATGCCGGCTTCATGCGCGAGCAGGTCTGCAAGTACATGTGCCCTTATGCGCGTTTCCAGAGCGCCATGTTCGACAAGGACACCCTGATCGTCACCTACGACATCGAGCGCGGTGAGCCGCGTGGTGCGCGCTCGCGCAAGGCCGATCCGGCGGCGCTGAAGCTCGGCGCCTGCGTGGATTGCAGCCTGTGCGTGCAGGTCTGCCCGACCGGCATCGACATCCGCAAGGGCCTGCAGTACGAGTGCATCGGCTGCGGCGCCTGCGCCGATGTCTGCGACACCGTGATGGACAAGATGGGCTACGCGCGCGGCCTGGTCAAGTACTCGACGCAGAATGCCATCAAGAACAAGTGGACGAGCGCCGAGACCTGGCGGCACGTGTTCCGTCCTCGGGTGCTGGTCTACACCTCCATCCTGGCCGGGGTCTGCATCGCCATGCTGGTGAGCCTGGCACTGCGCACGCCCTTCAAGGTGGACGTGGTGCGCGACCGCGGCGTGATGGCGCGTATCGTGGCCGGCGGCATGATCGAGAACGTCTACCGCCTGCAGATCATGAACGCCACCGAGTCCGGACAGCACTACCGCATCACGGTCAGCGGCCTGCCGGGCCTGTCGGTGGCCTCCGAGGAGGAAGTGGTGGTCGACTCCACGCAATCGCGCTGGGTTGCGGTGCGTGTGCAGCTACCCTATGAGGCCGCCGCCACCGGCACCCACCCTATCCATTTCGAAATCACTGCACGCGACAGTTCAGCGCAATTGCGCGAGAAGTCGGTGTTCCTGGTGCCACGTTGAGGAGCCTAGCCGAATGAACGAGACGAACCCTGCCGTGCCGACCCCGCCCTGGTGGAAATTCGGCCATGTCTGGCTGGTGCTGGCCGGTCCGATCATCGTGGTGATCGCCGGTTTCATCACCCTCTACGTGGCCGTGAGCATGCCCGACCCGGTGATCAGCCAGGACTACTACCGCAAGGGCATCGAGATCAACAAGACGCTCGAGGCCGATCCGGCCAGCCTGGCGCCAGCCGTGCAGGCACGCAACCACGCTGCCACGGGCGCGCCGCCGGCCCGGCCGGCTGACAAGCCTTGAATCCGGCAGCCTGAGGAGGGCACGATGAAACTGCAAAAGCTCATGTGGATCGCCTGGCCGGCCTTTCTGGTCGCAGGCGTGCTGGAGATGCTGGTGTTTGCCATGGTCGATCCGCATGACCTGCACTGGTTCGGCCAGCCGGTCGAGCTGTCGCGTCAGGGCATCTACACCATCGCGTTTTTCGTTTTCTGGGGCATCACCATGCTTTCCAGCGCGCTCACGACGCTGTTGGCGATGTCGCCCTTCGAACTGAACCAGTGCCCGCTGCCGCAGGACGAACGGCCCGAGGGCTGCCCCAAACAGGAAGGCTGCTGCTGAAAGAACCGCGGCCGCTCGGCCTCAGTGGCACTCGGTCTGGTGGTTGACCAGCCGGGTCAGGGCCTCGGTGTCGAGGATGCGCACATGGCGCTGCTTGACCTCGACGATGCCGTCTTCCACGAATTTTGAAAAAGTGCGGCTCACGGTCTCAAGCTTGAGGCCCAGGTAGCTGCCGATTTCCTCGCGCGTCATGCGCAGGATCAGTTCGGACTGCGAGAAACCCCGCGCGTGCAGGCGCTGGACCAGGTTCAGCAGGAAGGCCGCCAGCCGTTCCTCGGCCCGCATGCTGCCCAGCAGCAGCATGACGCCATGCTCACGCACGATCTCGCGGCTCATGATCTTGTGCACATGGCGCTGCAGACCATTGATCTCACGCGACAGGTCCTCGATGCGGTCGAAGGGCATGACGCAGACCTCGGCATCTTCCAGCGCCACGGCGTCGCAGGTATGGTGGTCGTTGACGATGCCGTCCAGGCCGATGATCTCGCCGGCCATCTGGAAGCCGGTCACCTGGTCTCGCCCGTCCTCGGAGGCCACGCAGGTCTTGAAGAAACCGGTGCGGATGGCGTAGAGCGAGTTGAATTTCTCGCCGTTGCGGAAGAGGGCGGTGCCGCGCTTGATCTTGCGGCGATTGGCCACCATGCCGTCGAGGCGATCGATTTCCTCGGTGCTCAGGCCCATGGGCATGCAGAGCTCGCGCAGGTTGCAGTTGGAGCAGGCAACTTTGATCGTTTGCGGATTCATGCTCTGTATTTTGACATCAGTCATGTGGCTACCCCCTGCGTTCAGCCTCTACCTTACCAGCATTTGATGCATATCAAGATAGAAATTCCCCTTTCCGGCACAGTGGCAGCCATCCGAGGACCCCGCATGAACGCCGATACCGTCGAGCCCCTTTCCCCAGAGCTACTGCGTCGCCACGACGTGGCGGGGCCGCGCTACACCTCCTATCCGACGGCAGACCGCTTCGTCGAGGCCTTCGGCCCCGACGATTACCTGCGCGCCCTGCAGCAGCGCCGCTCGGGCGCAGCCGCCCTGGTGCTGCCGCTTTCGCTCTACGTGCATGTGCCGTTCTGCGAGTCGCTGTGCTACTACTGCGCCTGCAACAAGATCATCACCAAGCACCACGACCGCGCGGCCGAGTACCTGCGCTACCTGGGCCGCGAGGTGGACCTGCACACCGCCCAGCTGGGCGTGGGCCAGACCGTGACCCAGTTGCACCTGGGAGGTGGTACCCCGACCTTCCTGAGCGACGCCGAACTGCGCGAGCTCATGGCCATGCTGCGGCGCAGTTTCACGCTGGCGCCCGGCGGCGAATACTCGATCGAGGTCGATCCGCGCACCATCGACGTGGGTCGCCTGGACACCCTGGCCGAGCTCGGCTTCAACCGCCTGAGCTTCGGCGTCCAGGATTTCGACCCGGCCGTCCAGAAGGCCGTGCACCGCGTGCAGCCAGCCGAGCAGGTGTTCTCGCTGGTGCAGGCCGCGCGCGACCGCGGCTTCGATTCCGTCAACGTGGACCTGATCTACGGCCTGCCGCAACAGACGCCGGAGTCCTTTGCGCGTACCCTGCAGCAGGTCTGCGAGCTGCGCCCCGACCGGATCGCGCTTTACGCCTACGCCCACCTGCCCGAGCGCTTCAAGCCGCAGCGCCGCATCGCCAGCGCCGAGCTGCCGGGCGCCGCCGCCAAGCTGGCCATGCTGTCCGGAGCGCTGGCGCGCTTCCAGGCTGCGGGCTACGTCTACGTCGGCATGGACCACTTCGCGCTGCCCAACGACGCTTTGGCCGTGGCCAAGCGCCAGGGGCGCCTGCACCGCAATTTCCAGGGCTACAGCACCCAGCCCGACTGCGACCTGATCGGCCTGGGGGTTTCGTCCATCGGCCGCATCGGCGCCACCTACAGCCAGAACGCCAAGACGCTGGAGGAGTATTACGACGCCATCGATCACGGCCACTTTGCCGTGGTGCGCGGCCTGGCGCTCTCGCGGGATGATCTGGTGCGCCGTGCCGTCATCATGGCCCTGATGTGCCAGGGGGAGGTGCTGTTCGAGTCCATCAACCTGGCCTACCTGATCGACTTCAAGTCCTACTTCGCCCCCGAACTGGAGGCCCTGCGCGAGCTGGCCGATCAGGGCCTGGTGACGCTGGACGATGGCGGCATCCAGGTCACGGCCATGGGCTGGTACTTCGTGCGCGCCGTGGCCATGGCCTTTGACCGCTACCTGCAGGCGGACCGCAACCGCGCCAGGTTCTCGAAGATCATCTAGACTGCTTTCATGCAGACTTCCCTCGCCGTCACGGCCTTGCTCATGGGCCTGGCCGGTGGCCCCCATTGCATCGCCATGTGCGGCGCGGCCTGCGCCGGTTTGGGTCAGGCCGCCGGCGAACGCCGCAATGAGGCCATGTGGGTGTTCCAGCTCGGTCGCGTGCTGGGTTATGCCGCACTGGGTGGCCTGGCTGCAGCTTCCATCCAGGGCCTGGGCTGGCTCACCATCCAGTCGGCCGCGCTGCGCCCGGTCTGGACCCTGTTTCACGTGGCGGCCTTCATGCTGGGTCTGGTGCTGCTGATGCGCGCGCAGCAGCCGGTCTGGCTGGAAAATGCCGCGCGGCGCCTGTGGAGCGGTGCCCGCGCGCTGGCCGCTGGCCGGGGCCGCGGTGCACCGCTGGTGGTGGGGACGCTGTGGGCCTTGTTGCCCTGCGGCCTGCTGTATTCGGCCTTGCTGGTGGCGGCCATGACCGGCAGCGCCATCGAAGGTGCTGCCGTCATGGCGCTCTTTGCCGCCGGCACGGCCGTGTCCATGATGGCCGGCCCCTGGCTCTGGTTGCGCCTGCGCGGCTCGGGCCGCGGTGACTGGGGCGTGCGCCTGGCCGGCCGGGCGCTGGCCGCCAGTTCGGCCTGGGCGCTGTGGATGGGGTTGGTGCATGACACGGCACCCTGGTGCATCACCCCGGCCGGCTGATCCCGAGCTTGGCCTGTCACGACCGTTTGCCATAATCGACGCCCATGTCACGTCCTCCCGGCACCACGCCTTCGCGCACCCATCTGGTCCTGATCCCCAGCTACAACACCGGCCCAAAAGTGCTGGAAACCGTGCAGGAGGCCTTGCGCCACTGGGCTCCGGTCTGGGTGGTGGTCGACGGCAGCACGGATGGCACCGGGGCGCAGCTGCAGGCTCTGGCCGCGCAGGAACCGGACCTCAAGGTCATGGTGCTGGCGCAGAACCAGGGCAAGGGCGCAGCCGTTTTGCACGGGTTGGCGCTGGCCGAGGCGGCCGGTTACACGCATGTGCTGACCATGGATTCCGATGGCCAGCACCCGGCGCAGCTGATCCCGTCCTTCATGCAGGCCTCGGGCGACGATGTCTGGCGCATGGTGCTGGGCAAGCCTGTCTTTGATGCCGACGCGCCAGCGCTGCGTGTCCAGGGCCGCAAGGTGTCCAATGCCTGGGCCAATCTGGAGACGCTGTGGATGGGCATCGGTGATTCGCTCTACGGTTTCCGCGTCTATCCGGTGTCGCCCTTGCTGAAGATCATGCGCGGACAGCGCTGGATGCGCCGCTTCGATTTCGACATCGAAGCCGCCGTACGCCTGTGCTGGGCCGGCGTCTGGCCGCTCAATATCGATGCGCCGGTCAAATACCTGCGGCCCGAGGAGGGCGGCGTCTCGCACTTCAACTACCTGCGCGACAACGCCCTGCTGACCTGGATGCACACGCGCCTGATGCTGGGTTTTGCCCTGCGCCTGCCGCTGCTGCTGGCACGGCGCCTGGGGCGCCGCCACTGACCTGGGTCGTTCGGCGGGGCCCGCTTTTCCGCACGAACCCTGGGGGAATCTGGGTACAATTTGAATTGGACCATGGGCTGGCTTTTCAGGGCTCAAGGCTGCAGCCGGACAGGGTGTTTCCTGCCTGGCGCCGTATAAAACAACAAATTCCCTGGGATGCTCGTCAGCTGTGAGTTCCGGACCGCCAGGCGGACGGATTTACCTGCCAGACCGCGGGAGCCCATGAGGAAACAGAGTCACCATGCTGCGTCAGATCATCAAAGATTTCGTCATTCAACAGTTCAACGTCGACCCGGCCGTGTTCGACCAGCCCGGGCTCAAGGTCGCCGACCTCGGCCTGGATTCGCTGGGCGTGGTTGAAATGCTGTTCGAGGTCGAAGACCTCTACGGTTTCCAGGTCGACGATCCGGCGCGCTACAGCAGCATGAGTTTTGACGAGATGGTGGCCGATATGGAGACCACCATCCGTGCGGCCAACAACGGCCAGATTCCGGCACCAGCTTCCCTGCAGGGCAAGGCCTGAGTGGCCGCCGGCGGGTAGCGCTGATTCCGGCCCATGTCATATCCCCCGACTGTGCAGCGCGTCGTCGTCACAGGCATCGGTCTGCTGACGCCACTGGGCCTCACACGCGCGGCCAGCTTTGATCGCCTCTTGCAGGGCGACAGCGCCATCCGGCCTGCCGCACCCGGGATCACGCAGTGGCTGCCGCATGCCCTGGCGGCCGATGTCGACCCCGCCTTTGCACAAACGCTGGACCGCAACGAGCAGGGCCTGGACCGCGCCACGCAGTTCGCCCTGCTGGCCAGCCGCGAAGCGCTGGCCGACGCCCGGGCGGCCGAATGGGATCTGGCCCCTGAGCGCATCGGCGTGTTTGCCGGCATCGGCCTGGGCGGAGCCACCACCGGGGAAGCCCTCTACACCCGTTTGCACGAGCAGTTGCAGGCAGGCCGCAACCCGACGGTGATGCACCCGCTCTCCGTGCCGCGGCTCATGCCCAATGCCGCCACGGCCGCCATTTCGATGGCCCATCAGTTCCGCGGCCCGACGCACACCTATAGCGTGGCCTGCTCGTCCTCGGCCATGGCACTGGGCGAGGCCTATCGCAGCATCCGCCACGGTTATACCGATGCCATCGTGGTCGTCGGCGCCGAGGCCATGAACGTGCCCGGCGTCTTCATGGCCTGGAATGCGCTGCGCGTGATGGCCAAGCCCCACCCCGACAACCTGGCGGCCAGCTGCAGACCCTTTGACCAGGACCGCAGCGGTTTCGTGCTCGGCGAGGGTGCGGCCGCCCTGGTGCTGGAAACGGCGCAATCCGCCTTGCGCCGCGGGGCGACGATCTACGGCGAAATCTGCGGTTATGGCAGCAGCAGCGACGCCAGGCACCTGACCCTGCCGTCCAGCGAAGGCCAGTACCGTGCCATCCGCATGGCCCTCGATGAATCCGGCATCGCGCCCGCCGGCATCCACTACCTGAATGCCCACGGCACGGCCACCGACGCTGGCGACGTGGTGGAGAGCGAGACCATCCGCCAGGTCTTTGGCGACCATGCGGACCACCTGCCGGTGAGTTCCACCAAGTCCCAGCACGGGCACCTGATCGGGGCCGCAGGCGCGACCGAATTCGCCATCAGCCTGCTGGCCATGCAAAGCGGCAGCATTCCGCCAACGGCCTTCCTGGACAAGCCGGACCCGCGCTGTACCCTGGACTACGTGCCTCGCCAGGCACGCCACGGGCAGTCCCTGCAGGCCGTCATGTCCAATTCTTTCGCCTTCGGTGGCAGCAATGTGTCGCTGATCGCGCGACGCTATACATGAACCGCCGATGAGCGAGACGCTTTGCTACCCCATCGCGCTCGATGCCGCAGGCGTCTACCAGCTTCTGCCGCATCGCGGCGACATGCAACTGGTCGAGACGCTCACGGTGCTGGACCACGATCATTTCCAGGCCAGTGCACGCTGGTCTGCGGACGGTGCCATCCTGCGCGGCCACTTTCCCGGCCTGCCGCTGGTGCCCGGCGTGATGCTGGTCGAACTGGTGGCGCAGGTGGCGGGCGCCGGCATGCGGGCGGGCTCCCCGGCGGCGCGTCGCCTGGAAGGCGACTACCTGGGTTTGCTGGCCGGCATCCGCAAATGCAGCTTCAAGCGCCCGGTGTTGCCGCGTGAAACAGTTCTGGTGGATGTGCGCACGCGGCCCATGTCGGAAACGGCGGCCGCGGTGTCGGCCCTGCTGACCGTGGGCGGCGAGGAAGCGGCCCAGATCGAGATCCTGGTGATCAACTCTCCGCGCCAGGCGGTGCTGGAGGGCTTGGCCGGCCTCGTCCAGCGCAGCGCCTGAGCTGCGGCTTCAGTCCTTCGCCGGCAATTCGCTGCGGAAGTAGCTGTCCAGCTCGCTCAGCGCTTGGGCAGTGACCGCCGGTGGCTCAAAGCGCCGGCCCAGGCGGGCCCGGATGGTGAGGGGCAGGACAGGCGGGGTGAACAGGCCCCAGTGCTTGCCCAGATAAGGCGTGGAAAACTCGAGGATGACCGTCTGTATGGGCACCTGGCTTTTCTTCGACATCAGTATGCAGGCGCTGGAGAGGCTGCTGATGGGGAACTCGCGGCTGCGTCCGCCTTCCGGGAACAGGATGAAATGGGCGCCATGCTGCAGTTCACGGCAGGCGCCTTCGATCATGCGGCGCGGGTTTTCATTACTCACGTACCTGGCCATGCGCGCGCCCACGCCGTACAGGGGGTTGTGCAGCAGGCTGGCCTTGAGCACGCAGGTCGCCTTGGGCGAGCAGCTCAGCAGCATGACCGCGTCGAGCAGGGAGGGGTGGTTGGCGATGATGATCAGCGGCCCTTCGTCCTGCAGGTCCTCCAGTTCATGCAGGTCGGTGCGGATCTGGCAGACCCAGTGCAAGGTCCAAAGATAGGCCCGGAAGCCGAAACGGATGATGTGGCGTGACACCGCCCTGTGCCAGCGACGCGGCAGCGCCACGAAGAGCAGCAGGAACAGCGGAATCGACAGCAGGCAGATCAGCGCGAGCAGGCCGAGCCCGAAAACCATCACAAAAACTTCGTAGAGTCGCCAGAGGGGGTTGCCAGATCGCCGCGATTGCATAGACAGAGTTGATACCATTGCTCACAAGACATCGATTATTGACCATGCCTCTTTCCCGACAGTCCCCGGCGCGCGAATTGAACCGCTTGTTCTGGCGCCTCTGGTGGCTCAAGGCGCCCGGCTCGGCGCTCTTCATCTGGCTGTTTTTCGAAGCCTATTTCTTCCTGCTGCGTTACCCGCATGCGCAGGTGAGCACGATGCCGCTCACCTGGCTGGACCGGGCCATCCCCATGCAAGGGTGGGCCTGGGGGCCCTACCTCTCGCTCTGGTTCTATACCTGCCTGTCGCCGGCGCTGATGCCCAATCTGCGGCAGCTTCTGTATTACGGCCTGAGTGTTGGCGGCACCTGCCTGGTCGGCCTGGCCTGCTTTTACTTCTGGCCCACGAGCGTGCCGGCTTTCGAGCGCTTGCCGGGCAGCGGCCTGGCCATGCTCGAAGGCATCGATGCCGCGGGCAATGCCTGCCCGTCCCTGCATGTGGCCATCGCCGTGTTCTCGGCGATCTGGCTGCACCATCAGCTGCGCGATGTTGCCGTCGGCCGTGTCTGGCTGATGCTGAACTGGCTGTGGTGCTTCGTCATCGCCTACTCGACCCTGGCCACCAAGCAGCATGTGGCGCTGGATGTGGTGGGGGGTGTGCTGCTGGGTGCTCTGGGTGGCCTGCTCAGCCTGGGCCTGTTCCGCCGGCTGTTTGCCGCTGACGCGTCCTCGCATCCAGCAACCGTCTCCGTGTCGGTCTAGATCATTCCGCCGTTGACCGAGATCACCTGGCCGGTGATGTAGGCAGCCTGATCCGACGCCAGGAAGCCGACCAGGTCGGCCACCTCCTCGGGGCGACCGGCGCGTTTCATGGGCACCAGCTGCTTGATCGATTCGGCGTCGAAGGCGTCCTTGCTCATGTCCGAGGTGATGATGCCGGGCGCGACCGCGTTGACCGTGATGCCGCGGCTGGCCAGTTCCTGAGCCAGCGACTTGCTGGCCGCATGCAGGCCGCTCTTGGCCGCCGCGTAATTGGTTTGCCCGCGGTTGCCGGTGATGCCGGCGATGGACGTGATCGTGATGATGCGCCCCCAGCGGGTGCGGATCATGGGCATCGTCAAGGGCTGCGTGACGTGGAAGAAACTGTTGAGCGACACGTCGATCACGCGATGCCATTGCGCGCTGCTCATGCCCGGAAAGACCGCGTCGTCGTGCAAACCGGCGTTGTTGACCAGCACCTGGATGGGCTGTTGCGCCACGATGGCGTCCAGCGCCGCGCGTGTTGCCGCCTCGTCGGCCACATCGAAGGCGACGGTGCTGGCGTTACCGCCGGCCGCCACGATCTCTGCGCGCAGTGCTTCGGCAGCTGCGACATTCCGGTTGGCATGGATGATGACGTGCAGGCCGTCGGCGGCCAGACGGCGGCAGATGGCCGCGCCGATGGTGCCGCTGCCGCCGGTGACGAGTGCGTATTTCATGCGGGGTCCATTGCGGGTGAAAAGAAGTCAGGACTTGTTGGCGTCGAGCATGACACTGGCGCGGCCGCTCAGTACGGTGGTCTCTCCCGCTTCGAGATGGAAGCTGTAGAGGAGGGTGTTGCCGTCGCCGGAAAGGCGCTGTGCATGTACGTGCAGAACGGGTGGCAGCGTGTCGAGTCGCGGCCCATGCCACTGCACCTCGCGCACACTGGCCAGGAAGCCGGCGGCCGGGGCCGTCTCGCTGCCCGCGAGCAGCGCGCCGTGCACGGCCATGGCCTGGGCCGCGTACTCGATGCCGTTGGCCATGCCCAGGGAACCCTGCGCACGCAGCGGGTGGTCGGCGTGGGTGTGGCTGCTGGCATGGCAGACGATGCTGCTCTCGTCCCAGCGCAGCACGCCGTCCAGCAGGCACATGCTGCCCTGGTGCGGAATGCGGGCCGCGATCCAGGCGCGGTCAGGCAGCTGGGCGGATGTCTGCATCGAGGGTCATCCCATCCAGGTAGTCCAGCGTGACCTGGCCCCCCTGGCCTTGCGCCAGGCATTGCAGCAGTGGCAGGCCACGTGCGGCCGGAATGCCCAGGCGCAGTTGCTCCAGTGCCGGATCGCTCATGCGGGTGGCTTGCCCGTGCGTCAGGCCCAGGCTCAGCGAGGCCAGTGTCGCCGCGCTCGGCCGGGGGGCGAGCAGCAGGGCCAGGCCCAGGGGGTGGGCGATCGGGCGCAGGCTGGCCAGGGGCTGCGGGTAGGGGGTGTCGTAGGCCAGCAGCAGGCAGGACTCACCGGTGCTGAGCACCTGGGTGGCTGCCTCGAGCAGGCCGGCGGCAAAGGAGCCGTCGTAGGCGCACAGGCTGGTGGAGGGCGCGCGGCAGGCCGTGGCGATACTCCAGTAGCCGGAAGGCGCGTTGTGCACCGAGTTGTGGAAGCGGGTGGGCGACACCGCACGGTCGCTGGAGGCCAGGGTCTCGAGGATGGCGTGGCAGTTGTCGCAGTCGGCTGCGCTCGAGGTGAAGACCGTGCGCAGGGTGGACGGATCGGCGCCCGCCTGGCGTATGGCTTCGAAACCGGTGGCGAAGGCCAGCTTGATCGCGGTGCCGGCCCGGCGCCGCTCCGCGGGAGGCAGCGCCTCGGCCGGGGGCAGTTGCAGGGGGGCCAGGGTCAGCAGGGCGCGACCCGCGAGCACCTCGGCTGTCTGGGGCCAGCCCGACAGGCCGGGGCCGTAGAAGCCGATGCCTTCGAGATGAACTTGCAATCTGGTGGCGGACTTCATGCAGCCACCTTGCTCAGCACCATGCTGCAGTTGCTGCCGCCAAAACCGAAGGAGTTGCTCAGGGCATGTTGCAGGGGCAGTTCGAGATTGGCCAGCAGGTAGCGGGACGTCAGGGCCGGATCCAGCTGCTGCGTGCCGCAGCCACCCGGCGCCAGCCCGTGCTGCAGGGCCAGCGCGCAGATGATGGCCTCGGCCCCGCCGGCGGCGCCCAAGGTGTGGCCGGTGTGGCCCTTGGTGGAACTGCAGGGGGTGTCCGTGCCGAACAGGCCGCTCACCGCCTTGTCTTCGGAGGCATCGTTGCTGGGCGTGGCCGTGCCATGCAGATTGATGTAGCCGATCTGTTCGGGCAAGAGGCCGGCCATGTCGAGCGCGGCCTGCATGGCCTGGCGTGCGCCCAGGCCTTGCGGATGGGGCGAGGACATGTGGTGCGCGTCGCTGGATTCGCCGATGCCGCTGACCACGATGGCGCCGGCCGGCGGCGTGTCGGCGCGCTCCAGCAGCACGAAGGCGGCCGCTTCGCCAATGGAGATGCCGTCGCGCTCGGCATCGAAGGGGCGGCAGGGGCGACGTGAGACCAACTGCAGGGAGTTGAAGCCGTAGAGCGTGGTCAGGCAGAGCGAGTCGACCCCGCCCACGATGGCCGCGTCGATCAGGCCGCAGGCCATCATGCGCTGGGCATTGCCGAAGACCTTGGCGCTCGACGAGCAGGCGGTCGAGACCACGAAGGCCGGCCCGCTCAGGCCGAAGTAGGAGCGCACGAAATCGCCCACGGAGTAGCTGTTGTGGGTGTGCCGGTAGTCCAGCGTCCCGGTGAATTGGCCGGTGGCGGGATCGCGGTGGCGGTAGGCCAGTTCGGCGCTGAGGATGCCCGAGGTGCTGGTGCCCAGGAACACGCCCACGCGGTCCTTGCCATGGCGGGAGATGGCCTCGCGCACGGCAGCCGCGAAACCGTCCTGCTCCAGGCCCAGCTGCGCCAGGCGGTTGTTGCGGCAATCGAAGGCGTGCAGGTCGTCGCGCAGCGTGTAGGCATCGAGCCCGTCCACGACGCCCATGCAGGTGTCGAGATCGATCGTTTCCCAGCGCGTGGCCAACACGCCACTGCGTTGGCGGTGCAGGGCATCCAGCGTCGGTGCAAGCCCGGCGCCCAGGGCGCTGGTCATGGTGTAGGCGGCAAGGTGGAGCGGCAACATGGGGGATGGGATCGATGGCGGCTTATGCCAGGGTCAGGCGGGCGATTCTACCGGCGCGGCTTGCTGCAGGCCGTCTTGCGGACGGGCCAGGATGGCCGAGAACAGCAGCGCCAGTACCGTGCCCAGGCCGACGGTGATGCCCAGGATGGCCAGCACCGGCACGCTGGACAGCGCCAGCATGCCGAAGCTGCCGACGATGGTCAGGTTGGCCGTCACCAGGGAAATGCTGGTCTGGCGCTGTTCCTGGGCACTGCTGCCGGTGTTCGCGCTGTCGAAGAACAGGGCGTAGTTCGAACCGATGGCGACCACCAGCAGCAGGCCCACCAAGTGCAGGATGGTCAGCGAGGTTCCGCCCAGCAGCAGGGTGCCGGTCACGCAGACCACGGCACAGGCCAGCGGCAGGGCCACCCGCAACGCGCGCGTGACGGAGCGCAGCGTCAGCAGCAGCAGGGCCAGGATCGCCAGGCAGCCCAGGCCTGAAAACAGCAGCGCCTCGTGGAGGTAGCTGTCGAACAGAGCGCTGGTCTCGGCCAGCAGATCGATCACGGTGACGTTGGTGATGCCACCGGCTTTCAGCGCCGCGTCGACGCGCTCGATGTCGATGTCCTGCTCCGCCTCGTCGACGATGTGGGGGCGCAGGGGCATCAGCACCAGCACGTCGCGCTCCCGCGGGATGAGCAGGGAGTCGTACAGCAGCGCCGAGGCGGTGCCGTCCAGGTCGCTGCGCGTCAGCAGGGGACGGGTGCGGCTGCTTTCCACATCCGTCAGGAAGCCTTGCAGGCGCTCGGCTCGCAGGGGCAGGCCGGCCAGTGCCGCATCCAGTCGCTGACGCAAGGGCGCAGGTTCCGGCAGCGCGGCCTGACGGGCCCGCTGGCTGGCCAGGCTGGGCAGGACCTGACTCGGGGAGCTGTAGCCTGCAAGGGTTCCGGCACGGCTCAGGCCCTGCAGCACGCTACCGGCGCGCTCGGCCTGCTGCAGGGCATGCTCCTGGTCTGCCGCCGTCAGCACGGCCAGGTAGCGCAGATCCGAGGCCCCCAGGTCGCGGCGCAGCTCTTCGTGCAACTGTTGGTCGGCCTGGGTCACGGGATTGAGGGCAGAGATGCTGCGGTTCCAGATGCGGTCCGCATGCAGGCCGACCACCCCCAGCATGCCCAGCATGAGCACCAGCAGCAGCCAGCGCAGCCGCGGCGCCTGTCGCATCAGTCTGAGCAGCAGCTCACCGGTGCGCGGCAGGTCGGGTGCCGGCAGATGCCGTGGCATCAGTCGGGGCAGGACGTAGCGTGTGACCAGCACGGCAGCCACCAGGCCGACGGTGGAATACAGCCCCAGTTGCGCCAGGCCCGGGAAACCCGAGCCCAGCAGCGCCAGGAAACCCGCCACCGAGGTCAGCAGGCCCAGCCAGAGCGTGCGCCAGAAGAGTCGCGCGGTGCCGGGACCCGGGCGCTGGACGAAGAGGTAGATGGCGTAGTCGACGGCTTCACCGATCATCGTGGTGCCAAAGCCCAGCGTGATGCCGTGCACCTGCCCGAATCCCAGGCTCACTGCGGTGATGCCGGCCAGTGTGCCGGTGAGCATGGGCAGCAGGCTCAGGCCCAGCAGCAGTGCAGAGCGGTAGACCAGCAGCAGCAGGGCGACGACCAGGATCAGGCTGGCGGCGGCAAGACGGTGGACTTCGCTTTCGATCAGGGCCCGGGATGCCACCGAGAAAACGCTGTTGCCCGTCATCAGCAGGCGGGTGTCGGCCTGGCGATCGGGGATGGCGGCAAAGGCGCTGCGCACCGACTCGAGCGTGCGGGCCTGCGCATCGATGTCCGAGCCCTCGGCCCGGGTCTGCAGCAGCAGCAGGGCGCGCGCGCCGTCGCGTGTGGACCAGACGCCCTCGGTGCTGGGCGGCTGCGAGCTGCCTTCGAACTGGCCCAGCAGTTCACGCGTCTCGCCGGTCGGGTCGCGCGGCAGCAGCTGCTTGAGCAGCATGCCGGCGCTGCCGGAGAGTTCGTCCACCATGTTGCCGATGGCGCGGCGCAGGCCTTCTTCCGTGTAGCGTTGCGCGTCCACGGCGGGGCTGAGCAGGTAGCGGTTGTCGAAAACGTAGGCGCGGTCCAGCGCCAGGTCCGTGGCACTGCCGTTCTGCACGCCGATGAACTCGGCCTGCTGGCGCAGGGCGGCGGAGAGTGCCTTCGAGAGCCGGGCGCGCTCGGTGGCGTCGCCGCCCTCGATGCCGACCACGATCAGGCGCGCGATGATGCCGTCCTTGAACTGGTCCATCAGCATCTGCTGGCGCTCGCTGGGCGCACGCGGCATGAAGGCCGAGAGGTCGGCCACGAAGGTCGTGCGGGCGATCACGGCCACGCAGGCCAGCAGGGCGGCCAGCCAGAGCACGATGGGCAGGTGGACGCGCAGCTGCTTCATGGCCGGGCCACCGGGGTAATCTGCATCTCGGAGCGGTCACCATCGGCATGGTCATAGGCCACGTTCAAGACCTCGCCCTGGCTGCCGCCGATGCGGATGCGGCTGATGATGCGGTTCATCGCGGGCTCGCGCGGCACCAGCATGAGCTGCCAGCGGGTCGGGGTGCCGATCAGGTGCACCTTGTAGACCTTTTCCAGTGCCTGGCGGTCGCCGGCCAGGGTGCCGCGTATGCCTTCGACGAAGGCCGCCACTTCCGGGTAGGCCTGCAGGCTCACGGTCTTCTGGCGGCCATCCTGCTCCAGGGTGAGGCGGTTGCCGTCCAGCAACATGGCCTGCTTTTTCGGTTTGAGCGTGCGCATCTCCATGCGGTCCGGTGCCGAGAAGGACAGCTCGCCCGAGGATTCGACCGGCTTGTCCAGCATGGCGATGTACTTGCGCTCGACGAAACGGGCCTGGCCGCTTTTCGTCTGGGCCAGCAGCTGCATCAGTTCGCCCAGCTGCCATTCCGCAGCCTGGCTGCCGGAGGTGCCGGCCAGCAGCACGGAGCCGAGCAGGACGAACAGGCCGCGGCGCAGGCGGATGTCAGCGGGGAGCACGGGGAGTCTCTTTCCAGAAGTCATAGAAATTGAACCAGTTATACGGTGCCTGGTGGCAGTGCTGTTCGATCAGCTGGGCATAACGCTCGATGGCCGTGCGCATGACGCTGTCGCGCTGGGCTGCAGAGGTTTCGCTGAAATCGGCCAGGCGCTCGAAATGGATGTCGTAGCGGTTGCCACCGCGGTACAGGCCGGTCATGAAATACACCGGGCGGCGCACGATAGCGGCCAGCCGGAACGGCCCCAGCGGGAAGGGGGCCGGCTCGCCGAACAGGGGCACCTGCAGGTGCGTGTCCGGCCCCACGGCGCGGTCGGCCAGCAGGGCGACCCAGGCGCCAGCCTGGACCCGCTCGTTGAGCGTGAAGATGGCATCGAACCGGCCCAGGGGGATGATGTCCAGCACGACCTGCGCGTTGACCCGGGCCAGCATGCTGTTGAGCAGGCGCGCGTTCTCCGGGTACATCGCCGCGCAGACCTTGTGTTTGGCGTTCTTGCGGGCCACTGCGCGCAGCACTTCGAAACTGCCCAGGTGCGCGCCGAAGATCAGCAGCCCGCCTGCAGGCTCCTCGGCCGCCGGCAGCAGTTCTTCGCCGTAGACGCGGATGTCGAAGAGCTCATGCCGGTCGTTGAGCAGGTAGATGCGGTCATGGATGGTGCTGGCAAAGGCCAGGATGTGGCGGTACATGTCGCGCCAGCCGGCGGGCCGGCCCAGCACACGCTGCAGGTAGGCGCGCGAGGCTGCTCGGGCTGCAGGTACGGCCAGCAGGAAATAAAGTGCAATACCGTAGACGATGGGGCGGGTCAGGCGGCGCCCCAGCGCCAGCGACAGCCAGGTCATGAAGCGCAGCAACGCCTGGCTGCCGCGCTCCTTGCGCTGCAGCCAGGCTGGCGTCTCGGTGCCGTGTCCGTGGCGACGGGGCTGCTGGGGTGTCATGCCGGGCTGGCCGTGGCCACCGTGAAGCGGCCGCTGGCGATGCGCCGTTCGCCGCAGCGGATCTCGAAGCGCACCGCAGCATCGCTCGCTTCATAGTCCAGCACCAGGTCATCACCAGGCAGGCAGGGGCTGAGGAACTTGGCCATGGCGATGCCGCCGATGACGACGCCGCAAGCCTGCTCCACGGCGCGCTGGGCCCGGTCGAGCAGGACCACACCCGGCAGGATGGGCCGGCCGGGGAAGTGGCCCGCATAGGCCGGGTGGTCTGCCGCGATGGACAGGGGCAGGGTGTTCATGTGCGGCGAGCCACCAGCAGGATGTTGGCAAAGGGCGTGCCGGCATGCATGGGGAGGGTCTCCACGGCAAAACCCAGGGCCTGCAGTTGGGCCTGCCATTCAGCCAGGGGGCGGCAGTACAGGCGCGTGATGCCGTGGCCACGCGCCCAGAGCACCATGGCATCGACCCAGTTGCTGATCTTGAAGGGCAGGCCGGCGGCGGCGTCGCCCACGCGCAGCAGCAGCACGCCGCCGGGCGCCAGGGCAGCCTTCACGCGGCGCAGCACCTCGTCCTGGGCGGCGTAGTCCACATAGTGCAGCACGTCGAGGATGACCACGGCATCGGCCGGGGTGAACTCGGTCGTGCACATATTGCCCAGCGTGAAACGGGCGCGATCGCCCAGGTGGGCCAGTGCCTGCCGCGCGCGTTCCACGTCGCGCGGCATGAGCTCGATGCCGTGCACCTGCGTGCCGGCAGGCGGCGGTGCCCAGCCCGCGGGCCAGGCGCGTTCGGCCGGTGATGCGCCGCTCAGGCTGCCCAGCAGCGCGGCCATCAGGCCCTGGCCACAGCCGATGTCGAGCACGCGGGCACGGGGTGGAATCAGGCCGCGTTGCAGCAGGTTGGCAAAGGCCGGATCACCGCCGAGTTTGCCGCGGGCAAAACGCCAGGCGAAGCTGCCCAGCGGACGGTAGGGTGCCGTGGCTTGTTCCAGCAGCGGGGACGGCAGTCGGGGGGTAGGGGGCGACATGGTGATTCAGGGGTGATGGGGGTCCAGCCGCACAGGCTGCAGGCCCTGCGCGCGCAGGGTGGCCAGCAGCGGTGGCAGCACCTCCAGCAGCACGGGGCGTCCGGCGGGACTGAGGGCGGCATGGTGGTCGTGCAGCAGCAGGATGTCGCCTGGACCCAGATCGCGGGTGAGGCGTCGCAGCACCAGGTCCGCATCACCGGTACGGGTGTCGAAGCCGCGTCGTGTCCAGCTGGCCAGTTGCAGGCCGAGCTCGTGCAGCACGGGGTCGAGGAAGATGTTGCGCAGGCCGGCCGGCGCACGGAAGAAGGCCGGGGTCACGCCCGTGACCTGGGCGATGCTGTCCTGTGCGGCACCGATTTCACGGCGCAACTGCCCTGGCCCCATGACGGAGAAGTGGTGACGGTGGTGCTGGCTGTGGTTGCCGATGGCATGGCCGCGTTTGACGATCTCGCGCGCCAGCGCCGGGTGCTGCTGTACGCGGGTGCCGAGGCAGAAGAAGGTGGCCACGGCGCCGTGCTGATCCAGCAGGTCCAGCACCGCGGGCGTGACCTCGGGGTCGGGGCCATCGTCGATGGTGATGGCCACATGCGCCTGTGTGCGCGGCAGGTGGGTGAGGTTGGGGCCCAGCCAGGTGCTGCGCGGCCACAGACCGGTCGTGGCGATCACGGCGTGGTTGGCCACCAGCGCGCCCAAGCTCCAGGGCCAGGCCGGGGTGAACAGGCCCACGGCAGCCACGGCGTGCAGGCCCAGCGAAGCGCTGACCAGCGGGGTGGGTTTCCAGCGTGCCCGGGCCGGCGTGGTGGCCGGCGCCGCGCCATCGCGCAACTGGCGGGCCAGTTGGGCCAGCACCTGCTGGGGCAGCTTGCCGGTGGCGTTGCGCGGCAAAACCGGCAGGAAATGGATGGGGCGTGGCAGGAAGGCCGGGTCGATGCGCTCGCGCATGGCGTGCTGCAGCCCGGCCTCGTCCAGCGCGGGCGCCACCACGAAGGCGACCGGGCGCTGGATGCGGGCCTGTGCGTCCTGGGCGGCGTCCTGTGGCCAGTACAGGGCGGCGTCGAGCACGCCCGGAATGCTGTTGATCTGGTGGTTCAGGTAGGCCAGCGAGGTGCGCTTGCCGGCGATATTGACCATGTCGGCGTGGCGGCCCAGCAGGGCGAAGCGGGTGGGGGACTGCAGCTCCAGCACGTCGCTCAGTGGCACCACGCCTTCCACATGGCCGCCATGGGCGCTGAAACGTGGCTCACCGTCCACGACCGGCTCGGCCTGCACTTCGATGCCGTCGAAGGTCTGCCACAGCTCGCCGGCCGCGCAACGGCGCGCAGCGATCTGGCCGGTTTCGGTGCTACCGTAGATTTCGAGCAGCGGTGCGCCCAGTGTTTCCTCGGCCTGGCGTGCCAGCTGCGGCGCCAGCGGCGCGGTGGCGCACAGCAGCAGGGACAGTGGCGGCACGGCGAGCTGCGCTTCGACCAGGGTGCGCAGATGAAAGGGCGTGCTGACCAGCACACGCGGGCCGGGCGTGTCTTGCAGCGCGGCAGCGATATCGGCCGGGTAGAAGGGATGGCTGGCGTCGATCACGCCCTCGTTGAGCAGAGGCAGCAGCACCGTGGATTCGAAGCCGTACATGTGCTGGGGCGGCACGGTGCCGGTGACGGTGAAGGGCTGATCCGTGCCCAGCCATTCGCGCACACGGCGGCCGGCCCCTTGTGCGTTCTGCACCAGCGGGCCCCAGTGCTTGGCGTGCGGCACGGGTTCGCCGGTGGAGCCCGAGGTGAAGACGTAGGCGGCGATCTGCCCCGCGTCGATGTCGGGCACCTCGAAGGGCGCGTCGGCGGCGGGAATGGGGCCGCGCTCGTAGACGATCTGGGGCAGGCCGCCGCTGTCGCCGGGCGCATCCACCACGGCATGCAGCCCGGGGTAGCGCTGGCCCAGGCGCTGCAGCATCTCGGGTGTGCGGGTGGCGGGCAGCAGCAGCGGCACGCCGCGCAGCAGCGCAGCGCCCAGCACCACGGCGAAGTGATGGCGCTTGCTGCACAGGTTGAGCACGGGCACGCCGGCGGGCAGGCGTGACGCCGTGTGGCGCACGGCGCCCAGGTAGTCCAGCGCCGTGATGCCACGGCCTTGGGACCAGGCCATCAGGGCCTGGGGCGAGCGGTGCGAGATCAGGGCGGGCATGGACGGGCGCAGGGGGTCAGCTGTGATCGCCGGCAGCGCGCCGCTTGTCGCGGTACAGGGCCAGGCTCTGGAAGATGGAGACGTGCGGGATGCCGCGCAGGCACCAGCGCCGCGCCGCGTATTCGGCCACGAACATCCCGCCCAGCAGGGGGATGGAAAGCACGTTGACGAAAAGAGACCAGGTGGCCAGCGAGGCCGTGAAGAACAGGATCAGCGGGATCACGGCCATGGCGATGAAGAAGCCCGTCCAGGCCCAGGTGGCCTGGCGCGCGTAGCGGGCAATGCGCGGGCTGTAGTCGGCGCCGTGGATGCGCCGGGCAAACTGGGCGATCAGCGGTTCACGGCCCGGGCGCAGAGTGTGGCCGAAGAACCAGGCCAGCAGCGACTGCATGCCCACGGTCTGCGCCAGGTTGATCCAGGCCAGCGTGGCGTGCGACCAGCTGGAAGCGGTCAGCAGCCAGTGCATGGCGGCAGGGTAGCCCAGCAGGAGCAGCAGGGCCAGTGCCGTCTTGAACCACAGTCCTGTTTTCATGGACAGGTGCGAGGCCGCAGCGGCTCAGACGCGGTGGCTGGCGATGTGCGCGGCCAGGCTGCGCAGGGAACTGAAGATGGTGGCGTTGTCGGGGTCGTCCGAGCGCATCTGGAAACCGTATTGCTTGGAAACGGCCAGGGCGATCTCCAGCACGTCGATCGAGTCCAGGCCCAGGCCGTCGCCATACAGCGGGTCCAGCGGGGCGATCTGTTCGGGGGTGACTTCGAGGTTCAGGGCCGTGACGATGAACCGGGCAATCTCGCGTTCGAATTCGGTCTGGGTGTCGGTGGTGCTCATGAGATGGCGTGTGACAGGCAGGGGAGTGGGCAGGGCCACGTGGGGTGCTGCGGGACAACCCGTCATTCTACCGGTCCGCCTGAGATAATCTGACCATGTCCGACCCCCAGTCTGCCGCCCCCGGGCGCTGGCGCCTGTCGGTCGCGCCCATGATCGACTGGACGGACCGCCATTGCCGCTATTTCCACCGCCTGCTGAGCCGCCACGCCCGGCTCTACACCGAGATGATCACCACTGGTGCGCTGCTGCATGGCGACGTGGCGCGCCACCTGCGCTTCAACGCCGAGGAGCACCCCGTGGCCTTGCAGCTGGGCGGCAGTGAACCGGCCGACCTGGCCCGCTGCGCGAAGCTGGGCGAGCAGTGGGGCTACGACGAGATCAACCTGAATTGCGGCTGCCCCAGCGAGCGCGTGCAGCGCGGCGCCTTCGGCGCCTGCCTGATGGCCGAGCCCGGGCTGGTGGCCGAGGGGGTCAAGGCCATGGTGGACGCCGTGTCCGTGCCCGTGACGGTGAAACACCGCATCGGCATCGACCGGACCGAGAGCTACGACTTCGTGCGCGACTTCGTCGGCACGGTGGCCGAGGCCGGCTGCGCCACCTTCATCGTGCATGCGCGCAATGCCTGGCTCCAGGGCCTGTCCCCGAAGGAAAACCGCGAGATCCCGCCGCTGCGCTACGAGCTGGTGCACCGGCTCAAGCATGACTTTCCGCAGTTGACCCTCGTCATCAACGGCGGCCTCACCACGGACGATCAGGTGTCGCGGGAATTGCGCCTGCTCGACGGCGTGATGATCGGGCGCGAGGCCTACCACAACCCCTGGTGGCTGGCCTCCTGGGATGAGCAGTATTTCGGTACGGCACCTTCGACGCAGACGCGCGAGACGGTGGAGCAGCAGATGGTGGACTACATGCTGCGTGCGGCGGCCGAGGACGGCTGTCCCTGGTACGCGATTGCGCGCCACATGCTGGGCCTGCGCCACGGCCTGCCCGGGGCGCGCCGCTGGCGCCAGGTCTGGAGCGATCACAAGCTCAAGCCGCTCGATCCGCGCGAGGTGATGGCGCTGGCGCACCAGGGGCCCTCTGCATAAGGCCGCCTGAAGCCTGCCGACAGCTGCCGCTCAATGCCGGCTGGCCAGGTAGCGTTCGAGCTCTTCGGCCGGCATGGGACGGGCGAAATGGTAACCCTGGGCCTCGTCGCAGCCGAAGCTTTGTAACTGCCGCAGCAGGTCCGGTGATTCCACGCCCTCGGCGATGGTGAGCAGGTCCAGGCTGTGTGCCATCTGGATGATGGCGCGCACGATGGCCGCATCGTCCGGGTCGCTGGCCAGGTCGCGGATGAAACTCTGGTCGATCTTGAGCTTGTCGATGTCGAAACGCTTGAGATAGGACAGGCTGGAGTAGCCGGTGCCGAAGTCGTCGATGGCCAGCTTCACGCCCAGCTGCTTGAGGCGACGGACCGTGGCCATGACCTGCTCGACGTCCTGGATCAGGATGGATTCGGTCAGTTCGAGCTCCAGCCGTGAGGGGTCCAGGCCCGTGCCGGCCAGCGCCTGGACCACGGTGTCCTCGATGCTGCCGCGCTGGAACTGCACGGCCGAGAGGTTGACCGCCATCATCATGGCGGGCAAGCCGGCGCGATGCCAGGCCTGGGCCTGGCGGCAGGCTTCCTGGATCACCCAGACGCCGATGGGCACGATCAGGCCGCTGTCCTCGGCCACCGGCACGAAGCGAGCGGGGTGGACCAGGCCGAATTCCGGGTGCTGCCAGCGCAGCAGGGCTTCGACGCCGATGACCCGGCCGCTGCCCAGCTCGATTTGCGGCTGGTAGTGCAGCACGAACTCGCCGCGTTCCAGTGCGCGGCGCAGGCCGCTGCGCATCAGCAGGTGTTCCACCGCCTCCTCGTCCATGGCTTCGTCGAAGAAGCGATAGGTGTTGCGGCCCGCCTCCTTGGCGCGGTACATGGCCATGTCGGCCTTCTTGCGCAGGATGTCGAAGTCGCTGCCGTCCTGCGGGTAGAGCGCCACGCCGATCGAGGCCGAGGTGGAGAGTTCGTTGCCTTCGGAAAAGAAGGGTTCCTGCAGCATCTCCATGATCTTGGCCAGCACCGGCAGGCAGCTCTCAGTGCCGTGCTGCTCGCGCAGGATGAGCACGAACTCGTCGCCCCCCTGGCGGCTGATGGTGTCGCTGTCGCGCACGCAATGCTTGAGCCGTGTCGCGACTTCCCTGAGCAGTGCGTCGCCCGTGGCGTGGCCCAGCGAGTCGTTGATCTTCTTGAAGTTGTCCAGGTCCAGGAAGACCAGGGCCAGGCCGCTGCGGCTGCGCTCGGCCTGGGTGATGGCCTGCTGCAGCCGGTCTTCGAGCAGCAGTCGATTGGGCAGCCCCGTCAACGGATCGTGGTAGGCCAGGAACTCGACCCTCTGCTCGGCCTGCTTGCGCTGCGTGATGTCCGAGCCGGTGCCGCGGTAACCTTTGAAGATGCCCTCCTCGAACACCGGCTTGCCGTTGATCACGCACCAGCGCAGCTCGCCACTCCTGCTTTTCAACTGGTAGACGAAATCCTTGAAAGGCAGGCGCGCATCGAGCACGCGGCGGTGCTCGGTCCACTGTTCCGGCGTCACGCCCACGATGGGCAACTCCCAGCGCTGCTTGCCCAGGGCGCTGCCCTCCTTGCTGGGTGAGGCGGCAAGGTGGCCACCGGAGATCTCCGTGAAGCACAAGTCGGCATCCATCTCCCAGAACCAGTCGGAGGACATTTCCGACAGATCGCGAAAGCGCGCTTCCTCGGTGCGCAGGTGCTGCTCGGCGGCGGTGCGTTCGGCGATTTCGTGCTGCAGCTGCTCGTTGATCGTCGCCAGTTCCTGGGTGCGCTCCTCGACCCGGCGCTCGAGTTCATGACGCGCTTCGATCAGGGCCTGCTGGGCGGCCTTCTGGGCGCTGATGTCCTCGCTGATCCAGATGGCGCCCTGGCTGCCGTCCTGGTTGGGAATGGCCTTGGCCAGGTGCCGGCTCCAGATCACGACACCGTCGTTGCGGCGGGCATGGCGCCAGTCGATGTCGACCAGTTCGCCACGCGCGAGCATGGGGCCCACGGCGGCGCCGAAGGCCCGGTAGTCCTCGTCGTCGGCAAAAAAGGCCCGTGCGTACTCGCCGATCAGGGTGCCCGGGGCCCAGCCGTAGATGGCTTCCATGCGCGGGTTGCAATGCACGATCTGGCCGTTGCGCGTGAAGAGGATGCCCACCGAGGCGTTTTCCAGGATGGCCTGCTGGCGTTGCAGCAGTTCGTCGAGGCGGGCCTGCTCACGCTTGCGCTCGCTGATGTCCTCGATGATCCAGATCGTGCCCTCGGCCGTGTTGGCCGGGTTGATGGCCTTGGCGCGCAGGTGGCAGTAGACCTGGCTGCCATCCTTGCGGCGCATGGGCTGTTCCACGTCCAGCAGTTCGCCGCGCGCCAGCAGGGGGCCGGCCTCCTGGCCCATGGCCTCGTAGGCTTCCTGGCTGGGATAAAAGACGGAGCCCGGCTGGCCGACCAGTTCACCGTGTGGCCAGCCGTAGATTTCGGAGGAACGCGGGTTGCAGTGCAGGACCTTGCGATCGCGCGTGAACACGATGCCGACCGAGGCGTTTTCGAGTATGGCCTGGTATTCCAGCAGGGTCTGCTGGATGCCGGGTTCGGAGGTATCACCGGGCGGTATGGCCATAAGCTCAGGATAGAGCAATTCAGACCGTGCAGCCAGTGCAAAAGTCTCAGGTTGCCGCTTCCAGTCCGTTGCGGAAGTGTTCCAGCATCCTTTGCGTGGCGGCCGCCGCATCGCGTGCCTGCAGCGCGGTCATGACGGCGCGGTGTTCGGCCAGCGATTCCTCGATGCGACCGGACTTGAGCAGCGAGTGGTGCCGGTTGAGCTTCATGACCTTGCGCAGGTCGGCCACCATCTGGTTGCGCCAGCGGTTGTCGGCGATCTCCAGCAGGCGCATGTGGAAGCGTTCGTTGACCTCGAAGAAACGATCCCGGTCCTGGGCGCTGGCTTCCAGTGCCTCGTGCAGGCCTTGCAGTTCGCGCAGTTGCTCGTCCGTGGCTTGTTGGGCCACCACACCGGTCGCGTCGGATTCCAGCAGACCCAGCAGGTGGTAGATGTCCACCAGATCCTTTTCATTGACCTCGGTGACGTAGGCGCCGCGGCGCACCTTCATCGTCACCAGGCCTTCGGCGGCCAGCACCTTGAGCGCTTCGCGCAGGGGGGTGCGGCTGATGCCGTAGTCTTCGGCGATCTTGAGTTCGTCAATCCAGCTGCCGGGCTCCAACTCGCGCCTGAAGATGCGCTGGCGCAGCAGTTCGGCCACTTCTTCATACAGGGCGCGGGGAGAGAGGGAAACGGCGGACATGGACGGGATTGTAGGCGCAAAGAATATTTTGCATCAATAATTATAAATGATGTAAACTCTGCGCAACATCAACTGGGCTGCCCATGAGGCTGGCCGCCGCTTTGTCATGAGCCAGAAAAAACCTGAATTCGCAAGCGCCAGCCTCGAGGCCTGGCACAAGGCCGCCGCCAAGTCCGCTCCCGGCAGCGATGTTGATGCCCTGAACTGGCTCACGCCCGACGGCATCACGGTCAAGCCGCTGTACACGGCGGCCGATACCCAAAACCTGCCGCACGTCGACACCCTGCCCGGTTTCGAGCCCTACCTGCGCGGCCCGCAGGCCACCATGTACGCCGTGCGCCCCTGGACCATCCGCCAGTACGCCGGTTTCTCCACGGCCGAGGAGTCCAACGCCTTCTACCGCAAGGCCCTGGCCGCCGGCGGGCAGGGCGTGAGCGTGGCCTTCGATCTGGCCACCCACCGCGGTTACGACAGCGACCACCCCCGCGTGACAGGTGACGTGGGCAAGGCCGGCGTGGCCATCGATTCCGTGGAGGACATGAAGATCCTCTTCAGCGAGATTCCGCTGGACAAGGTCTCGGTGTCCATGACCATGAACGGCGCCGTGCTGCCGGTGCTGGCGGGTTACGTGGTGGCAGCGGAAGAGCAGGGCGTCAAGCAGGACCAGTTGAGCGGAACCATCCAGAACGACATCCTCAAGGAGTTCATGGTTCGCAATACCTATATCTACCCGCCCGAGCCGAGCATGCGCATCATCGGCGACATCATCGAGTACACGAGCAAGAACATGCCGAAGTTCAACTCGATCTCGATCTCGGGTTACCACATGCAGGAGGCCGGTGCCAACCAGGCGCTGGAACTGGCCTTCACCCTGGCCGACGGCAAGGAGTATGTGAAGACGGCCATCGCCAAGGGCATGGACGTGGACGACTTTGCGGGCCGCTTGTCCTTCTTCTGGGCGGTCGGCATGAACTTCTACCTCGAGATCGCCAAGATGCGCGCGGCGCGCCTGCTCTGGTGCCGCATCATGAAGGGCTTCAATGCAAAGAACCCCAAGAGCCTGATGCTGCGCACGCACAGCCAGACCTCGGGCTGGAGCCTGACCGAGCAGGACCCTTACAACAACGTGGTGCGCACCACCATCGAGGCCATGGCCGCGGTCTTCGGCGGCACGCAGAGCCTGCACACCAACAGCTTCGACGAAGCCATTGCCCTGCCGACCGAGTTCAGTTCGCGCATCGCGCGCAACACCCAGCTCATCATCCAGGAAGAGACCCACATCACCAATGTGATCGACCCCTGGGCCGGCAGCTACATGATGGAGAAACTGACCCAGGACATGGCTGACGCCGCCTGGACCATCATCGAAGAAGTGGATGCCATGGGTGGCATGACCAAGGCGGTGGACAGCGGCTGGGCCAAGCTCAAGATCGAGGCCGCGGCCGCCGAGAAGCAGGCGCGCATCGACTCGGGCCGTGACGTGATCGTCGGCGTCAACAAGTACAAGCTCAAGCAGGAAGATCCGATCGACATCCTGGAGGTCGACAACGTCAAGGTGCGCGACGGCCAAATCGCTCGCCTGAAAGCCATCCGTGCCAGCCGCGACGGCAAGGCGGTTCAGTCTGCGCTCGATGCGCTGACCGCAGCGGCCGAAGCCGGCAGTGGTAACCTGCTCGACCTAAGCATCCGGGCCATCCGCCTGCGCGCCACGGTGGGCGAGGTCAGTGATGCGCTGGAAAAGGTTTTCGGGCGCCATCGCGCCGATACGCAAAAGGTGACCGGTGTGTACGCAGCTGCCTACGACTCGGCCGAAGGCTGGGAAACCCTGAAGAAGGAAATTGCCGCCTTCGGCGAACAGCATGGCCGCCGCCCGCGCGTGATGATCTCCAAGCTAGGCCAGGACGGCCACGACCGCGGCGCCAAAGTGGTGGCCACGGCCTTTGCCGACCTCGGCTTCGACGTGGACATGGGCCCGCTGTTCCAGACCCCCGAGGAATGCGCGCGCCAGGCCATCGAGAACGACGTGCACGCCGTGGGTGTCTCCACGCTGGCCGCCGGCCACAAGACCCTGGTGCCAGCCATCATCGCCGAGCTGAAGAAGCAGGGCGCCGACGACATCATCGTTTTCGTCGGCGGCGTCATCCCGCGCCAGGACTACGACTTCCTCTATGAAGCCGGTGTCAAGGGCATCTACGGCCCCGGCACGCCGATCCCGGCCAGCGCCAAGGATGTGCTGGAGCAGATCAAGAAGGCCCACGCTTGAAAGTGACGGCGGTGAGCCATCCTCCCCTATTGGACGGCATTGTGCAGGGCACACCCGCCCAGCAGCGCCGCGCCATGGCCAAGGCCATCACCTTGCTGGAATCCACGCGGGCCGATCACCGGACGCAGGGGGACGAACTGCTGACGGCGCTGCTGCCGCACACGGGCCATGCCTTCCGCCTGGGGATCAGCGGTGTTCCCGGTGTGGGCAAGTCCACTTTCATCGAGGCGCTGGGGCTGTATCTCATCGCGCACGGTCATCGTGTGGCCGTGCTGACGATCGATCCCTCATCGAGTGTGTCCGGCGGTTCCATCCTCGGCGACAAGACGCGCATGGAGAAACTCTCCGTGGACGAAAAAGCCTACATCCGCCCCAGTCCGTCCAGCGGGACCCTGGGTGGCGTGGCCGAGAAGACGCGCGAGGCCATGCTGGTCTGCGAGGCGGCCGGTTACGACATCGTCATCGTCGAGACCGTGGGCGTGGGCCAGAGCGAGACCGCCGTGGCCAGCATGACCGACATGTTCTGCCTGATGCAGCTGCCCAACGCAGGGGATGACCTGCAGGCCATCAAGAAGGGTGTGATGGAGCTGGCTGATCTGGTGGTGATCAACAAGGCCGACATCGATGCCGCGGCCGCCACGCGCGCGCAGGCGCAGATCACCTCGTCTTTGCGCTTGCTGGGCCAGCA
This sequence comes from uncultured Hylemonella sp., assembly GCA_963512175.1. GTDB lineage: Bacteria > Pseudomonadota > Gammaproteobacteria > Burkholderiales > Burkholderiaceae_C > Hylemonella. Next base: position 67,361 of record CAUPLI010000003.1, read on the forward strand.
TGGCAACCCCGAGCACGCGCACCACGACGAAAAAATATGGCATCCCAGGGTCGTGCAGCTCAGCGCCCTGCTGGGCCAAGGCGTGGATACCTTCTGGGCCGCCGTGACCCAGTTCCGCGCCCTGCAGACCGCCAGCGGAAAACTGGCGGCGCGGCGCGAGGGCCAGGCCCAGGCCTGGATGTGGGAGCGCATCGAGGCCGGTCTCAGGCTGGCCTTCCGGACTCACCCGCAGGTGCGCAAGCTGCTGCCGCAGCTGAGAGCCGAGGTCACGGCCGGCCGCGTGGCTGCCTCCACCGCCGCGCGGCAGCTGCTGCAGGCTTACGAGCACAAGACATAAGCGATCAAGTCAAAGAAGGACGAACCATGCACGACATCCTGGAACAACTGGAGCAGAAACGCGCCGCGGCCCGCCTGGGCGGTGGCGAAAAGCGCATCGCCGCGCAGCACGCTAAAGGCAAGCTCACGGCGCGTGAGCGCCTGGAAGTGCTGCTCGACGAGGGCACTTTCGAAGAGTGGGACATGTTCGTCGAGCACCGCTGCGTGGACTTCGGCATGCAGGACAACAAGATTCCGGGTGATGGCGTGGTGACCGGCTACGGCATGATCAACGGCCGCCTGGTCTTCGTCTACAGCCAGGACTTCACGGTCTTTGGTGGTGCGCTGTCCGAGGCCCACGCCGAGAAGATCTGCAAGATCATGGACCAGGCCATGAAGGCGGGTGCGCCGGTGATCGGCCTCAACGATTCGGGCGGGGCCCGCATCCAGGAAGGCGTGGCCTCGTTGGGCGGTTATGCCGAGGTGTTCCAGCGCAATGTGCTGGCCTCGGGCGTGATCCCGCAGATCAGCATGATCATGGGGCCCAGTGCCGGCGGCGCCGTGTACAGCCCGGCCATCACCGACTTCATCTTCATGGTGAAGGACAGCTCTTATATGTTCGTGACCGGGCCCGACGTGGTGAAGACGGTCACGCACGAAGAGGTGACGGCCGAGGAGTTGGGCGGCGCACTGACTCACACCACAAAAAGCGGCGTGGCCGACCTGGCCTTCGAGAACGACGTGGAGGCGCTGCTCATGCTGCGCCGTCTCTACAACTATCTGCCGCTCAACAACCGCGAGAAAGCCCCGGTGCGCAAGAGCGGGGACCCGATCGACCGTATGGAGCGCAGCCTGGACACACTGGTGCCGGACAATCCCAACAAGCCCTACGACATGAAGGAGCTGATCGTCAAGACCGTGGACGATGGCGACTTCTTCGAGATCCAGCCCGAGTACGCCAAGAACATCCTGATCGGCTTCGCCCGCATGGACGGCCAGACCGTTGGCATCGTGGCCAACCAGCCCCTGGTGCTGGCGGGTTGCCTGGACATCAAGAGCAGTATCAAGGCCGCGCGTTTTGTGCGCTTCTGCGATGCCTTCAGCATTCCTGTCATCACCTTCGTGGACGTGCCCGGTTTCATGCCCGGCACCAGCCAGGAGTACGGCGGCATCATCAAGCACGGCGCCAAGCTGCTCTATGCCTATGCCGAGTGCACGGTACCCAAGATCACCGTCATCACCCGCAAGGCCTACGGTGGCGCCTACGATGTGATGGCCTCCAAGCATCTGCGTGGCGACGTCAACTTTGCCTGGCCCAATGCCGAGATCGCCGTGATGGGTGCCAAGGGCGCGGTGGAGATCATCTTCCGCGAGGACAAGGGCGACCCGGCCAAGCTGGCCGCCAAAGAGGCCGAGTACAAGGCCCGCTTTGCCAACCCCTTCGTGGCCGGCGCGCGGGGTTACATCGACGACGTGATCCTGCCGCACGAAACACGCAAGCGCATCTGTCGCTCGCTGGTCATGCTCAAGGACAAGAAGCTGGACAACCCCTGGCGCAAGCACGGGAACATTCCGCTCTGAACCGGTTTTGACGAGTCTGGCCATGCCCAAAGCCCACCACGCCGAGCAGGCGCGCACGCTGACCGACATCCCGAACATCGGGAAGTCGCTGGCTGCCGATCTGCGCGGATTGGGCATCACGACACCCCTGCAAGTGCGCGAGATGGATCCGGTGGCGGCCTACGAGCAGCTGCGCGACCCCATGGGCAAGCGCCACGACCCCTGCGTGCTGGACACCTTTCTGGCCGCGCACGACTTCATGAACGGCGGGCCGAGCCAGCCGTGGTGGAATTTCACGAGCCGGCGCAAAGCCATGCTGGCAGAGAATAATTAGGAAGACAGGACGTCATCATGTTCAAAAAAATCTTGATTGCCAACCGCGGAGAGATCGCTTGCAGAGTGATCGCCACCGCCAAGAAGATGGGCATCGCCACTGTGGCGGTGTATTCCGAAGCCGACCGCGACGCGCGCCATGTGTTGCTGGCTGACGAGTCCGTGCTGCTGGGGCCGGCGCCGAGCCGCGAGTCCTACCTTGTCGCCGACAAGATCATTGCCGCCGCCAAGCAGACCGGCGCCCAGGCCATCCATCCCGGCTATGGTTTCCTGTCCGAGAACGAGGACTTCGCCAAACGCGTGGAAGAAGAGGGCCTGGTTTTCATCGGTCCCAAACACTACTCCATCGCCGCCATGGGCGACAAGATCGCCTCCAAGAAGCTGGCGGGTGCTGCCAAGGTCAACTGCATCCCGGGCTGGAACGAGGCCATCGAATCGGCCGAGCGCGCCGTGGAGATTGCCAAGGACATCGGTTACCCGGTGATGATCAAGGCCTCGGCCGGTGGCGGTGGCAAGGGCCTGCGTGTGGCCTTCAACGACAAGGAAGCGCTGGAAGGTTTCACCAGCTGCCGCAACGAGGCGCGCAACAGCTTCGGCGACGACCGCGTCTTCATCGAGAAGTTTGTCGAGGAGCCGCGCCACATCGAGATCCAGGTGCTGGGTGACAGCCACGGCAACGTGATCTACCTGAACGAGCGCGAGTGCTCGATCCAGCGCCGTCACCAGAAGGTGATCGAGGAGGCGCCGTCGCCCTTCATCAGCGACGCCACGCGCAAGGCCATGGGCGAACAGGCCGTGGCCCTGGCCAAGGCGGTGAAGTACCAGAGCGCGGGCACGGTGGAGTTCGTGGTCGGCAAGGACCAGAGTTTCTATTTCCTGGAGATGAACACCCGCCTGCAGGTGGAGCACCCGGTGACCGAGTGCATCACCGGCCTGGACCTGGTGGAGCTGATGATCCGCGTGGCGGCCGGCGAAAAATTGCCGCTGGCGCAAGCCGACGTGAAGCGCAGCGGCTGGGCCATCGAGTGCCGCATCAACGCCGAAGACCCCTTCCGCAATTTCCTGCCCTCCACCGGCCGCCTGGTGCGCTTCACGCCGCCGGCGCAGAGCATGTGGCAGTCGGATACCCAGCACCTGCTGGGCGTGCGGGTCGATACCGGCGTGCAAGACGGCGGCGAGATCCCCATGTACTACGACTCGATGATCGCCAAGCTCATCGTGCACGGCAAGGACCGCCTGGATGCGATCGCCAAGATGCGCGAGGCGCTCAACGGCTTCGTGATCCGCGGCATCAGCTCCAACATTCCCTTCCAGGCCGCGCTGCTGGCGCACCCGAAGTTTGTGGCCGGTGATTTCAACACCGGTTTCATCGCCGAGCATTACGGCAAGGGCTTTTCGTCCGAGGACGTGCCGCACGCGGATCCGAGTTTCCTGGTGGCCCTGGCCGCCTTCGTGCGTCGCAAATCACGGGAACGCGCGACCACGATTTCCGGCCAGCTGCCGGGTTATTCGGTCGATGCTGGCAAGGACTACGTGGTCATCACGCTGGGAGCAGAGGGGCAACACGTGCATAACCCGGTGCACGTGGACGAGTTCGTGGGAGAAACCGGCAAGGCCCGGGTGCGCGTGGGTGACAAGAGCTATGAAATCCGCAGCACCTCGCGCCTGAACGACATCATCATCATCGGCACCGTGGACGGCAAGCCCTTCACGACCCAGGTGGAGCGCGGCACGGCCAGGAACCCGTTGGCTCTGAAGCTGCAGCACAACGGCACGCTGATCGAGGCACTGGTGATCTCGCCGCGCATGGCTGAACTGCACCAGCTCATGCCCCACAAGGCCCCGCCGGACATGAGCCGTTACGTGCTGTCGCCCATGCCCGGCCTGCTGGTGGACGTGGCGGTGCAGCCCGGCCAGAAGGTGCAGGCCGGCGAGCGCGTGGCCGTGATCGAGGCCATGAAGATGGAGAACGTGTTGTTTGCCGCGGCCGATGGCGTGGTGGGCAAGGTGCTGGCGTCCAAGGGTGAGAGCCTGACGGTGGACCAGCCGATCATCGAATTTGCATGAATGCAAAGGTGGAGTTCCAGATGAGTCAAGTGCGTCCTTTCAAGGTGCTGGGTATCCAGCAGATCGCCATCGGTGGGCCCGACAAGACCCGTCTGCAAAAACTCTGGGTCGAGATGCTGGGCCTGCAGGTCACGGGCACGTTCAGGAGCGAGCGCGAGAACGTGGACGAGGACATCTGCGCCATGGGCTCCGGGCCTTACAAGGTCGAGGTGGACCTGATGCAGCCGCTCGATCCCGAGAAGAAGCCCGCGGTCCACACCACGCCGCTGAACCACGTGGGGCTGTGGATCGACGACCTGCCCAAGGCCGTGGAATGGCTCACCGCACAAGGCGTGCGCTTTGCACCCGGCGGCATCCGCAAGGGCGCTGCGGGTTACGACATCTGCTTCCTGCATCCGAAGTCAAGTGACGAATTCCCGGTTTCGGGCGAAGGCGTGCTGATCGAACTGGTGCAGGCGCCGCCCGAGGTGGTGGCCGCCCTGACTTGATAGGGACAAACCCCGTAAGGTCCACGAAGGACGTATCCCTATACTGAACAGGGTATTGGGCACTTCAGTTTGGGTTCGGTTCAGCCGATCTTGAATTGTGATCAGACCCACCCTACTTGATCGAGATACGTCATTGGGATTCGTCATGGGCATCATCAAACAGATCTTTGGGCCGGGCGCATGGCTCATGCGTCGCCTGTCCCTGGCCGGCAAGCTGGTCCTGCTGATCAGCGTCATGCTGCTGGCCTACGTTGCGATGGAGTGGGTCGGTATCGTCACGGGCGTCTGCGCCTTGATGGTTCTGATCTACCTGATGCTGGCCTTCTATGTCAGCTTCATGGCCGATCTGCGCCGGGTCATGCATTTCATGGAGCAGACGGCACACGGCAATCTGCGCGAGAAGGTGGAAATCCGCGGGCGCGACGAACTCGGCGCCATGGCCGAGGCCATGCAGGGCATGGTGGCCAGCCTCTCGGGCATGGTGGCCAGCATCCGCAGCAACTCGGCCCTGGTGGCGCATGCCGGCCAGAGCCTGGCCGCCGGGAACCGCGAGCTGTCGGACCGCACCGAACAACAGGCGGCCAATCTGGAGCAGACCTCGGCCAGTGTGCAGGAACTCTCAAGTACCGTACAGGGCAATGCGCGTACCACGCAGCAGGCCAACAGCCAGGCAGCCCAGGTGCGCGACGTGGCCGACCGCGGCGCCCAGGGCATGGTGCAGGCCGTGCAGTCGGTCGAGGCCATCCAGAGCAGCGCACAGCGCATGAACGAGATCATCGGCGTGATCGACAGCCTGGCCTTTCAGACCAACATCCTGGCGCTCAATGCCGCCGTCGAGGCCGCGCGGGCCGGGGAAGCCGGGCGTGGTTTTGCCGTGGTGGCGGCCGAAGTGCGCTCGCTGGCGCAACGCTCGGCCGAGTCGGCCAAGGAGATACGCCAGCTCATCGGCGCTTCGTCCAGCCAGGTGGCGACCAGCGTGACGCAGATCCGTGCCGCGGGCAGCAGCATCGGGGAAATCGTGCCGGGCATCCGTGGCGTGGCTGAGAGCATGTCCCATATCTCGGTGTCCAGCGCCGAGCAGAGCACCTCGCTCAACGAGATCACGGCCGCCATCCGCCAACTCGACGAGATCACCCAGCGCAATGCGGCCATGGTGGAGCATGCCGTCGAGCAGGCGGAAAAGCTGGAGCAGCGCGCCTCCACGCTGGCCCAGGCGGTGGCGGCCTTCCGGCTGCAGCAGGGCACGGCCGATGAGGCGCTCGCGCTGGTGCAGCGCGCCATCGCCTTTCGCCAGCAGACCAGCCGCGACAGCTTCCTGCGCGGCCTGACCGATCCACAGCAGGGTTTCCACGACCGCGACATGTATGTGTTTGCGCTGGATCGCAGCGGCGCCTATCTGGCCTTCGGCGGGAATCCGGCCAAGGTGGGGACGCGTGTGCAGGACATCCCGGGCATTGACGGCCAGGGCCTGCTGGAGGCCATCGTCGCGCAGGCCGAGCACGAACCGGGTTGGGTGGAGTACGACATCACCAACCCCGCCACGGGCGCGGTGCAGACCAAGATGTCCTATGTGCAACAGGTTGACGACTTGTACGTCGGCGCCGGCGTGTACAAGAACCTGGTGGCTTCCTGAGGTCTGTAGGCCTCAGTTTTTGCTTTCGCGCCGTGCCCGAGCGCGTGCCAGGGCGGCCTCGATCACAGCGCGCTTCTGGTCCAGCACGACCGGATCGGTGTGTTGTGAATGCGCAGACAGATCGGCCAGCTTCATCCGGGCTTTTTCTTCCAGCCGGACTTCGTTTTCCTGTTGGTCGCGCCGCAGGCGAGCGCTATGAAATTCATAGCGTTGACGTGCCCTTGTCGCCTGTTGGACCGACCAGGCGGCCCAGCCGGTGCGCTCGCCGCTGACGCTTTCCATCTGGATGCAATCCACCGGGCAGACCGGGATGCAGAGTTCGCAGCCGGTGCAATAGGGCTCGATCACGGTGTGCATGCGCTTGTTGCCGCCCAGGATGGCATCGGTGGGGCAGACCTTGAGGCAGAGCGTGCAGCCTATGCACCAGTCCTCGTCAATCACAGCCACAGTCATCGGGCCTTCCAGGCCGAACTCAGGATTCAGTGGCAGCAGGGCTTGGCCGGTCAGTTGCGCCAGCCGGGCTACACCTTCGGCGCCGCCGGGCGGACACTGGTTGATGGCGGCCTCGCCCGAGGCGATGGCCTGCGCATAAGCCGCACAGTCCGGGTAGCCGCAGCGCGTGCACTGGGTCTGGGGCAGGACGTCGAGGATCTGGGCGGCGGTCGCGGGCATGCCCGGATTATCCGGCCCTGGGGGCGAGCGTCAGGCGGCTGACCTGGCGGTCTTTTTTCCGCCAGCCTTGGCAGGCGTGTTGTGTTCCAGGATGAAGGCCTTGACCTTCGGGTAGACGATGTCGCGCCAGCGTCGGCCCGAGAAGATGCCGTAATGGCCGGCACCCTTGGCTTCCAGGTGATGCTGGCGGGCCTTGGGCACGCCGCTGCAGATGCCGTGCACGGCCTCGGTCTGGCCCGAGCCGGAGATGTCGTCGAGTTCGCCTTCGACCGAGAGCAGGGCGGTGGTCTTGATGTCCTGTGGCTTCACGCGCTCGACCTGACCGTCCACACCCTTCACGTCCCAGCTGCCCTGCACCAGGCTGAAATCCTGGAACACGGTCTTGATGGTCTCCAGGTAGTAGTGCGCGTCCATGTCCAGCACGGCGTTGTACTCGTCGTAGAACTGGCGGTGCGCATCGGCGCTGGTGTCGTCGCCCTTGAGCAGGTGCTCGAAGTAGTCGTAGTGGCTCTTGGCGTGGTGTTGCGGGTTCATGGCCACGAAACCTGCGTGCTGCAGGAAGCCCGGGTAGACGCGCCGGCCTGCGCCGGGGAAGTTGCTGGGCACGCGGTAGATGACGTTGTGCTCGAACCAGCTGTGGCTCTTGGTCATGGCCAGGTTGTTCACGGCCGTGGGTGATTTTCGCGCGTCGATCGGGCCGCCCATCATGGTCATGGTCAGCGGCGTGGTCTCGCCCCGGCTGGCCATCAGGGAGACCGCGGCCAGCACCGGCACCGTGGGCTGGCACACGCTCATCACGTGGCAGTTGCCGTATTCGTGCTGGATGTGGCGGATGAATTCCTGCACGTAGTTGACGTAGTCGTCCAGGTGGAACTCGCCCTGCGAGAGCGGCACCATGCGCGCGTTCTTCCAGTCGGTGATGTAGACCTTGTGGTCCTTGAGCATGGTGCGCACGGTGTCGCGCAGCAGCGTGGCGTAGTGGCCGGACAGCGGCGCCACGACCAGCACCACGGGCTGGTTCTTGAGTTTGGTCAGGGTGGCCGGATCGTCGGTGAAGCGCTTGAAGCGGCGCAGCTCGCAGAAGGGCTTGTCCAGTTCCACGCGCTCGTGGATGGCCACGTTGACGCCGTCCACACCCACCGTGCGGATGCCGAATTCGGGTTTTTCGTAGTCCTTGCCCAAGCGGTGCAGCAGCGCGTAGCCGGCCGCCATGCGCTGGGCATGGGGCAGATGGGCCAGCGGCGACAGCGGGTTGTTGAAGGCCTTGGCCGTGGTCACGGCCAAATCGGCAAAGGGCTCCATCAGGGAGCGCTGGGTTTCGTAGAGCTGGTACAGCATGGCGGACTCGCTTTCAGCGGATTGCTGCAGTGCAATATAGCAGTTGTAGGACTTTCTGACCTGGGGAATTGCACCTAATCGGCAGCCCGGATGGACACAAAGGTGACAATCCAGCCATGCAGCGTCGTATTCTCCTCGCCACGGCCCTGGGTCCTGGCGCCAGCCTTCTGACCGGAATGCCCATGACCGCCACCGCCGGGGCAACCAGCCTCACCCAGCTCCAGTCCAGTCCGCGCATGCCGGTGCTCTTCATCGGGCATGGCAGTCCGCTCAACGTGATCGAACCCAATGAATTCCGGCCCCGCTGGGAGGCCCTGGGCCGGGAATTCGGCAGCGGCGCACCCGCCCGCTGGCCCCGGCCGCAACTCATCCTGTGCATCTCGGCGCATTGGCTCACGCGCGGCTGGTGGCTCACCGGCATGGAAAAACCGCCCACCATCCACGACTTCGGCGGCTTTCCGCAGGCGCTCTTCGATCAGCAATACCCGGCGTCGGGCGCGCCGCGGGTGGCGCAGGCCCTGGCCGGCGAACTGCGCCAGCCCACCAGCCTGCAGCCCTTGGGCGTGGACCGGGCTGAATGGGGTTACGACCACGGCAGCTGGTCGGTGCTCAAGCCCATGTTTCCGCTGGCGGACATTCCGGTGCTGCAGCTCAGCATGGACTACAGCCGCCCGCCCGCCGAACATTACGCCCTGGGGCAACAGCTGCGCGGCCTGCGCGAGCGCGGCGTGCTCATCGTGGGCAGCGGCAACATGGTGCACAACCTGCGCACCATGCGCCGGGGCGCGTCCAACGACCAGGCTTATGACTGGGCCCTGGAGTTCGACCGCCTCATGGGCGAGCACATCGCCCAGGGGCGCCTGGACGCGCTGCCGGACTTTCTGCAACTGGGTGAGCTGGCCCGCCTGGCCCATCCCACGCACGACCACTTCCTGCCCCTGCTGCATGCAGCGGGCGCGGTTCACCCGGGCGAAGCGCCGCGCTTCTTCAACGAGCGCTTCCAGGGCGCCTCGATCTCGATGCGTTCGGTGGTCTGGGGTTAGGCAGTTTGTAAGCCTCTGTAAGGCGGTGACAATGCCGCTATTGCCCAACAACGATCAGAGGAACAAATGAGTCGAATTCTGAAAGCGCTGCTCCTGTGCACCCTGGGCCTGCTGGCACTGCAAGCCCAGGCCCGTGAAGTGGAGGGCGTGAAATACGAAGAAAACATCGAAGTCGCAGGAGCCAGGCTGCAGCTCAATGGCGCCGGCACGCGCTACAAGGCCGTCTTCAAGGTCTACACGGCCGGGCTGTATCTCGGCAAGAAAGCAGGCAGCGTGACCGATGCGCTGGCGGTCCCCGGGCCGAAGCGCCTGACGCTGACCTTTGTGCGCGAGATTGCGTCCGAGGAACTGGGCCGGCTGTTCATCAGGGGCATCAAGTCCAATACACCCAATGAAGAATACACGCGCATCGTCGGCAGTGTGATGCGCATGAGCCAGGTCTTCTACGATGCACGCAAGATGAAGGTGGGTGAGGTCATCAACATGGACTGGGTGCCGGGCAAAGGGACGGTGATCACCATCCGCGGCGTTCCGGTCGGCGAGCCGTTTCCCGAGCCCGAGTTCTACGGCGCCTTGCTGCGCATCTGGCTGGGCCAGGATCCGGCCGACTGGCAGCTCAAGGACGCCCTGCTCGGTCAGTCTGTCGGCCGCTGAAGGCTAGAGCAGAGCTCGCAGGATCAGGCTGCTGCCGGTGAACAGCAGCACGCTGTGCAGTACCAGCAGGAAGCGCCGCTTGTCCAGCCGCAGGCTGACATGGTGGCCGATGTAAAGGCCCAGGGCCACGGCCGGCAGCAGGCACAGGACCAGCCACAGCAATTCGGGGTCGAGCAGGCGCCCGGCCAGCAGGAACAGCCCCACGCGCACCCCTGAACTGAACATCAGCACCGCCGTCTGCGTGGCCCGGATCTGCTGCACGTCTTCCAGGCGGCGCGCCAGATAGATGGCATAGACCCAGCCGCCGGCACCGAACAGGGCACTGAACATGCCGCCCGCGCTGCCGTACCACCAGGCCCAACGCGGCGACAAGGGCAAGGCCCAGTGGTAGGCCTCTTTGGGTCGCAGGCCATGGAGCGCATACAGCACCACGAAGCTGCCCAGCAGCGGCATCAACCACTGCACCGGCAGCGTGAAGAGCAGCCAGGCCCCAACCGCACTGCCGGCAAACAGGGGAGGGACCAGGCGCCACAATTCACGCCGCACCACATGCTCGCTCAGGCGCCAGCCGTTGGACAGGGAGGCGACCAGATCGGTCACTGCCAACGTGGGCACCACGGTGCTGACCGGCAACACGTGCGCCAGCAGCGGTGCACCGACCAGGGTGGAGCCGAAACCCACCAGACCCAGCACCAGGTAGGACAGGGTGACCACGGGCTCGGCGAACGCAAGGGTAAAAAGGTCCGGCATGGTGACGGGGAGAATGACGTGGGCTGACGGAGGTGATGGTGATTCACATCGATGGTAGCCAGCCGCATTCCATCCATGTCATGCCGATACCAATATTTACATCAAGTGAGCGGGACTCGGCGACCGCACCAACAGCAGTAGTGGCTCACCGGTCCCGGGCGGCCGCGGCGCGCAGCTTGTCCTTCTTGTTCGGGCGTTTGCCCTTGATGCCACCCGTGCCCGGTTCAGCGGCCGGGCTGGTTTCCACCGGCTCGAAACCTGGGATCACTTCGCGCGGCAGCTGCAGACCCTGGCGTTTCTCGATCAGGCGGAAATGCGCTTCGGTCCCGGCGCTGACAAAGCTCACGGCCAGGCCGCTTTGTCCGGCACGGCCGGTGCGGCCGATGCGGTGGGTGTAGTCGCCGGTCGAGCGCGGCAGGTCGTAGTTGACGACCACCGGCAGCTGCGAGATGTCCAGGCCGCGTGCCGCCACATCGGTGGCGACCACCACGGTGAGGCGCTCGGCCTTGAAGTCGGCCAGCACCTGCGTGCGTTTGCCCTGGCTCAGCTCGCCATGGAAGGGCTCGGCATCGATATCGGCCTTGCGCAGCTTGTCGGCCACGATCTCGGCGGCGTGTTTGGTGGCGACGAAGACCAGCACCCGGCGCCAGTGTTCCTGGCTTATCAGCTGGCGCAGCAACTGGGTGCGCCGGGCCGCATCGACGGCGATGGCACGCTGCACGATATCGGGCTGGTCCAGCGGCGCAGGCAGGACGTCGATGCGCAGCGGGTCCTGCAGCAGGGTGTGCGCCAAGGCCTGCACGGCGGGCGGGAAGGTGGCCGAGAAAAAGAGGTTCTGGCGCTGGGCTGGCAGCAGCGACAGGAGGCGCTCCAGCTCCTCGGCAAAGCCCAGGTCCAGCAGGCGGTCGGCCTCATCGAGCACCAGGGCCCGCACGTTGGCCAGCGTGAGCGCGTTGTGGTCCAGCAGGTCCAGCAGGCGGCCGGGGGTGGCCACCACGATGTCGGTGCCGCCGCGCAGGCCCATCATCTGCGGGTTGATGGACACGCCGCCAAACACCACGCTGACCTTGAGCGGCGCGTCCAGGTGCTGGGCCAGGCTGCGGAACTCCTCGCCGACCTGGGCGGCCAGTTCGCGCGTGGGCACCAGTACCAGCGCGCGGGCATGCCGGGGTTTTTCACCCGGAACCTGCGCCAGTTGTTGCAGCAGCGGCAGTGCAAAGGCGACGGTCTTGCCCGAGCCGGTCTGTGCCGAGCCCAGCACGTCGCGGCCCAGCAGCACGGCCGGAATGGCCGCGGCCTGGATGGGTGTGGGGGCGGCGTAGGCCCGGGCGCTGAGCGCCCGCAGCAGGGCGGGCGACAAGCCCAGGGAGGAAAATGGCATGAGCAACTTAGGGAAAGGGCACCCAGTTTAAGCGCTCCGCTGCCAGCACAGGCGTGGGACGACGATAATCAAGCCCCTCGCGAAATTTACCAAGGCCCATCGTGCGCAAAACCTATCCGCTCCTTATCGAGGGCAAACACCCTGACCGCGTGCTCGACGCCGTCAAGCACGACATCCGCAAATACGTCAAACGGCAGCGGCGCGTGGCGCTGCCCGAAGGCGTCGATTTCTGGGACTTCGACTGCAAGTTCGGCCTCAGTGCCGACACGGCCGCGCCCGTCCACTTCGGCAACCTCATCGAGCAGATCGATGCCGCCGCCAAGGACGGTGCCACGGCGGTGTATGTGGAAGTGCTGGCCAAGAGCGGCCACCGCAAGGCCCGCCCGGCGGACAGCGGGGCAGAGGACCAGGACTGAGGGATGGCCGGGAGCGCGAGCATGAGCATGAGCAAGAAGCCCCTGCGCATCGGCCTGGCCCTGGGCAGCGGCTCGGCGCGCGGCTGGTCGCACATCGGCGTCATCCGTGCACTGGAGCGCGCCGGCATCTCGCCCGATATCGTCTGCGGCACCTCCATCGGTGCGCTGGTGGGTGCGGTCTATGCGGCCGGCGAGCTTGACCGCCTGGAGCCCTGGGTCAAAAGCCTGACCTGGAAGTCCGTGCTCGGCCTCATGGACTTCAAGATGGGCGGCGGCCTCATCGAAGGCGGCAAGCTGCTGGACTTCTTCCGCAGCCGCTACGAGGACCAGGGCATCGCCGGCTTGCACAAGGCCTATGGTTGCGTGGCCACCGAGCTGTATACCGGCCGCGAGGTCTGGCTGCGCGAGGGGCCGGTGATCGATGCGGTGCGCGCCTCCATCGCCGTGCCGGGCCTGTTCACCCCGGCCCAGCATGAAGGGCGCCTGCTCGTCGATGGTGGTCTGGTCAATCCGGTGCCGGTCTCGTTGTGCCGCGCCATGGGGGCGGATGTCGTCATTGCGGTGGACCTGAACTGGGACGTGATGCTGCACCACAGCCGCGTAGCCAGCCATGTGCGCGATGCCGAGGCCGAGGAAGCCCCGCAGGGCGGGATGCTGCAGGCCATCCTGACCCGTCTGCGACCGGCCAAGGCAGGCAATGGCCGCGACAACGGATCGCCGCCCATGCCCTCCATGCTGGACGTGCTGACCACCAGCCTGAACATCATGCAGATGCGCATCACGCAAAGCCGCCTGGCCGGTGAGCCGGCCGACGTGGTGATCCGCCCCCGGCTTAACGAGGTGGCGGCCATGGACTACCACCTGGCTGCAGACACCATCGCCGAAGGCGAACGCGCGGCCGAGTATGCTCTGCCGCACATACGCGACGTGCTGGCATGAGCCACGGCCAGCCCCGCAGGCTGGCTTGAATGGCCGGCCCGGCCGGATAATGTGAAGCACCGGTATCCACGATGGCCAAGCATTTCACACACCTGAGTTTCAAGGCGCGCCTGCTGCTCACCATCCTGTCGCTGGTGGTGGCCGGTTTGTGGCTGCTGGCTGTACGGGTGGCCAGCGTGATGCAGGACGAGCTCGAGCAGATGCTGGCCGCCCAGATGTCTGCCACGGTGAACTACGTCACCACCGATCTGGACAGCAAGATCCAGCTGCGCCAGGACATGATGGCGGACATGGCCGAAGGCATCACGCCGGCCATGCTGGCGTCGCCTGCCAGGCTTGCCACCTATCTGCAGCAGAAGACGGTGCCACGCGGCATCTTTCCGACTGGCGTCTATGTGGCCAATGCGCAAGGGGTCATCGTGGCGGAGCAGATCACCTTGAAAGGACGGCTGGGGGGCGACATCAAGGGCAGCTCCTACTTCATGGAAACCATGAAGACCGGCCGGCCCTGGATCAGCGAACCAAGACTGGGCCAGGTCGCCGACAAGCCCATCGTGTTCATGACGGCGCCGGTGACGGATGCGGCCGGCAGGACGGTGGGCGTTCTGTCGGCGGCGATGTATCCCTCTGACAGCAATCTGTTTGGCCAGTTGGCGGCGACCAAGCTGGGCAAGACGGGTTACTTCTTCGTGATGTCGCCCCAGCACAACCTGATCGTTTCGGCCTCCGACCAGAAGCGGGTCATGCAGCCCCTGCCGGCCAAGGGCTTGAATACCCTGCTCGACCGGCGGGTGGCGGAAGGCTACGAAGGGCCAGGGGTCTCGTTCAACTCACTGGGCATAGAGACCTTCACGGTCAGCCGCGGCATGAAGACCACGGGCTGGTTTGTGCTGGCCGGGGTCACCACCGCCGAGGCGTTCGCGCCGGTCGCCACGCTGAAGCGGCAGATCTATTTCGCGGCCCTGTTGCTGACGGTGGTCATGGTGCTGGCGCTGCGCCATATCCTGGCGCGGCAGTGGGCGCCGATCGAGGAGACCGGCATGCGCATCCGGCGCATGACCGAGGGCAAGGAGCCGTTTGCACCCATACCCATCGTGCGCCAGGACGAAATCGGTGCCTTGGTCGATGACTTCAACCAGTTGATCGTCTGGCGTAAGGTGGCCGAGCACCAGATGGAATACCTGGCCCACCACGACACGCTGACCGGTCTGCCGAACCGGGCGCTGGTGCAGGACCGTTTCGAGCAGGCCAGGGCTTATGCGGACCGCTCGGCCTACAAGGTGGCGCTGCTCTTTCTTGACCTCGACAGCTTCAAGACCATCAACGACTCCCTGGGCCATACCGTGGGTGACGCGCTGCTCAAGCAGATCGCGGCGCGGCTGGCCGAATGCGTGCGCGATACCGACACCATCAGCCGGCAAGGCGGGGACGAGTTCCTGATCGTCCTGCCGGCCCTGCAGAGCCCCGATGACACGGCGCCGGTGCTGGCCAAGCTGCTGGAGCGCCTGCGCCAGCCCATCCTGGTCGAGGGGCACGAACTCTCGACCTCGGTGTCGATCGGGATCGCCATCTACCCGGACGACGGTGCCGATTTCGACACCCTGCTCAAGAAGTCGGACACGGCCATGTACCGGGCCAAGGACGCCGGACGCAACACCTACCGCTACTTCGACGAGCAGATGAATGTGGAGGCGGTCGAGCATCTGGCCCTGCGCAACGACCTGCGCCGGGCGCTGGAGCGCGGCGAGTTCGTGCTGCATTACCAGCCGCAGATCGATCTGGCGAGCGGCCTGGTGGTCGGCACCGAAGCCCTGATCCGCTGGAACCACCCGGACCGCGGCCTGGTGCCCCCGGGGCGTTTCATCCCCGTGGCCGAGGAGAGCGGCCTCATCATTCCCATCAGCGAGTGGGTGATGGGCGAGGCCTGCCGCCAGGCCATGCGCTGGCGGCAGGCGGGTCTGCCCGATCTGCTGATGGCGGTGAACCTCTCGGCCGTGCAGTTCAGGCGCGGCGATGTCGAACAGACGGTGGTGAACGCGCTGGAGGCGTCGGGGCTCAACCCGCAGCACCTGGAGCTCGAACTGACCGAGTCCACCCTGATCCACGAGACCGAGAGCGTGCTGGCCACGGTCCAGCGGCTCAAGCAGCAGGGGGTCAGGTTCTCCATCGACGACTTTGGCACGGGCTACTCCAGCCTGTCCTATCTGAAGCGCTTCGCGATCGACAAGCTGAAGATCGACCAGTCATTCATCCGGGACCTGGCGGTGGATTCCGATGACGCCGCCATTGTGCGGGCCATCATCCAGATGGCCCATAGCCTGGGCCTCAAGACTCTCGCCGAAGGCGTCGAGACCGCCGACATGCTGGCCCGACTGCGTGTGTTCGGCTGCGATGAAGTGCAGGGTTACCACTTTGCCCGTCCCATGCCGGCCGCGCAGTTCGAGTTGTACCTGCGTGACAAGCTGTCAGGCACCCTTTCCGCTTGATGACGCGGCAAACTCAGCCATGACCCTGCAGTACCTGGATTTCGACGCCAGCGAAGACGCGCACGGCCACGGCACGTTCGAGGCCATGGCCTCGGTACCGGCGGCGCGCCTGACCGTCCTGCAGGCCGAGATCGCGCTGGTGCTGGACTGGGCCCATGCCACCTTTTCCCATCAGCGTGCGCCGCTGGAGGAGGGCGGGGAGTGGGACTATCTGCTGCAGGGGCAGCAGGAGTGGGCGGTGCCGGAGACCCTCGCGTACGACGAGGTGACGCGGCGCTTCAGCAGCCAGCTGGATTCGGCCGGTCCCCCGCGGCACACGGTGACGCTGGCGCTCAGCGGCAGCGCCCAGTTTTGTCAGGCGTTCAGACAGCGCTTTGGCGTCTGATGGAAATTCTCCAGGCGCAGCGCTTGGTCGGGCGGGTGGGGCCGGGAGCTGGGCAAGCTTGTCGACGGCTCGTTCACCATACAAAATGGCTGTCTCCTGGTCCATTCGATAACGTCATGCCTTACGAACTCCACTACTGGCCCGGTATCCAGGGGCGCGGCGAATTTGTCCGTCTGGCGCTGGAGGCTGCCGGCGTGCCTTATGTCGATGTGGCGCGTGGAGACGCAGCGGCGGGCCAGGGTGTCCCGGCCTTGCTCCACGGCCTGCAGGACGCATCCGTCGCGCGACCGCCTTTTGCCTGCCCCGTGCTGGTGGACGGCAAACGGGTGATCGGGCAGACCGCTGCCATCCTGCTGTACCTGGGCCCGCGGCTCAAGCTGGTGGGGGCGAGCGAAGCGGACCGCCTCTGGGCGCATCAGATCCAGCTCACCATCGCCGATGCCGTGGACCAGGCGCACAACACGCACCACCCGGTCGGTTCCGGTCTGTACTACGAGGAGCAGAAGCCGGAGGCTTTGCGGGCCGCCCAAGAGTTCCGCAGCCAGCGCATCCCGAAATTTCTGGGCTGGCTGGAGGCCGTGCTGGCGCGCAACCCCAAGGGCAACCAGCACCTGGTGGGCGCGCGGCTGAGTTATGCGGACCTGTCGCTGTTCCAGTTGGTGGAAGGCCTGCTTTACGCCTTTCCCAAGGCGACCCGGCGCGCCCTGAAGAAGACGCCGCTGGTGCTGGCGCTGCACGACCGCGTCGCCCGGCATCGTCGCGTCTCGGCCTACCTGCGCAGCGAACGACGCATTCCGTTCAACGAGGACGGCATCTTTCGACGCTACCCGGAGCTCGATGGCTGAGAGCTTGCGGGTCGAAGTCGCGGGCGAGAAAAAAGCCGCCCACGGGCGGCTTTTCACCGGAGAAGCCCCGCTTACATCACCTTGGCAATCGCCTGGCAGACGTAGTCGATGTTCTTGCTGTTGAGCGCGGCCACGCACATGCGGCCGGTGTCGGTGCCGTAGATGCCGAACTCGCTGCGCAGGCGCACCATCTGGTCCTTGCTCAGGCCCGAGTAGCTGAACATGCCGATCTGGCTGGTGATGAAGCTCATGTCCTGCTTGACGCCGGCGGCCTTCAGGCCGTCGACCAGCGTCTGGCGCATGGCCTTGATGCGCACGCGCATCTCGCCCAGTTCCTTTTCCCACAGGGCGCGCAGTTCGGGGTTGTTCAGCACGGCGGCCACCACGGCGCCGCCGTGGGTGGGTGGGTTGCTGTAGTTGGTGCGGATCACGATCTTGAGCTGGCTCAGCACGCGGTCGGCTTCTTCCTTGCTGGCGCACAGCACGCTCAGGGCGCCCACGCGCTCGCCGTAAAGGCTGAAGCTCTTGGAGAAGCTGGTGGAGACGAAGAAGTCCAGGCCGGCGGCCACGAACTTGCCGATCACGGCGCCGTCTTCCTGGATGCCGTGCCCGAAGCCCTGGTAGGCCATGTCGAGGAAGGCCACCAGGCCCTTGGCCTTGACGGCGGCGATCACCTGGTCCCACTGGGCGGCGCTGATGTCGTAGCCGGTGGGGTTGTGGCAGCAGGCGTGCAGCAGGATGATGGTGCCGGCCGGGGCGGCCTGGATGTCGGCCAGCATGCCGGCAAAGTCCACACCGCGCTTGGCGGCGTCGTAGTAGCGGTAGCTCTCGACCGTGAAGCCGGCGCTGCTGAACAGTGCACGGTGGTTTTCCCAGCTCGGGTCGGAGATCAGTACCTTGGCGCCCGGGTTGAGCTTCTTGAGGAAGTCAGCGCCAATCTTCAGGCCGCCGGTGCCGCCGATGCCCTGCACGGTGGCGACGCGGCCGCTCTTGACGGGCTCGCTGTCGGCGCCGAACACCAGGCTTTTGACGGCGGCGTCATAGGCGGCAATGCCGTCGATGGGCAGGTAACCACGGGCGGTGGGTTTGTCCATCATGGCCTTTTCGGCGGCCTGCACGCACTGCAGCAGGGGCAGCTTGCCGTTGTCGTCGAAATACACGCCCACGCCCAGGTTGACCTTCTTGGGGTTGGTGTCGGCGTTGAATTGTTCGTTCAGACCCAGGATGGGGTCGCGCGGTGCCATTTCGACGGCGGAAAACATGGACATGACGGTTCCTTGGAAGAGTAGTGAAGTGGGTGGATTCATTTCACTCCGGCAGCGGGCTGCGCGCGGTACCGGAATGACGTATTCTTTCGGGTTGGCCCCAATTTTAACGGGCTCCGGAAACCGTCCATATCAGGTCGACATGCAAGACGTATCAGCAGTCCCCGCGCCCGAGGCAAATGCCGCCGACAGCCCCGCCGAAGGCCGTTTTGTCAGCTATCCCGGCTCGCCCTTCGAGCTCTACCAGCCCTATCCGCCGGCCGGCGACCAGCCCGAGGCCATCAAGCAGCTCGTGGAAGGGGTGGAAAACGGCGAGGTCTACCAGACCTTGCTGGGGGTGACGGGTTCGGGCAAGACCTACACCATGGCCAATGTGATCGCCCGCATGGGGCGGCCGGCCATCGTCTTCGCACCCAACAAGACGCTGGCAGCCCAGCTCTACAGCGAGTTCCGCGAGTTCTTCCCCAGGAACGCGGTGGAATACTTCGTCAGCTACTACGACTACTACCAGCCCGAGGCCTATGTGCCGCAGCGCGATCTCTTCATCGAAAAGGACAGCGCGATCAACGAGCACATCGAGCAGATGCGCCTGAGCTGCACCAAGAGCCTGCTCGAGCGGCGCGACGTGGTCATCGTGGCCACGGTCTCGGCCATTTACGGCATCGGCAAGCCCGAGGCCTACCACCAGATGGTGATGACCCTGCGCGCCGGCGACAAGATGGGCCAGCGCGACGTGATTGCCCAACTGGTGCGCATGCAGTACCAGCGCAATGACATGGACTTCGGACGTGGCAAGTTCCGCGTGCGCGGCGACACCATCGACGTGTTCCCGGCCGAGCACTCCGAGCTGGCCCTGCGCATCGAACTCTTCGACGACGAGATCGAGAGCCTGCAGCTCTTCGACCCGCTGACCGGCCGTATCCGCCAGAAGATCCCGCGTTTCACCGTCTACCCTAGCAGCCATTACGTGACGCCGCGCGAGCAGGTGCTCAATGCCGTGGAGACCATCAAGGTGGAGCTGGCCGAGCGCCTGAAGGAACTGGTGGGCATGGGCAAGCTGGTGGAGGCCCAGCGCCTGGAGCAGCGCACCCGCTTCGATCTGGAAATGCTGAGTGAGGTCGGCCACTGCAAGGGCATCGAGAACTACACGCGTCACCTCTCCGGTGCCGCACCCGGCGAGCCGCCACCCACGCTGACCGATTACCTGCCGAAGGACGCGCTGATGTTCCTGGACGAGAGCCACGTGCTGATCGGCCAGTTCGGCGGCATGTACAACGGCGACCGCGCGCGCAAGACCACCTTGGTGGAGTATGGCTTTCGCCTGCCCAGCGCGCTGGACAACCGGCCCTTGAAGTTCGAGGAGTTCGAGACCAAGATGCGCCAGGCGGTCTTCGTCTCGGCCACGCCGGGCAACTGGGAAAACGAGCACACCGGCCAGGTGGTGGAGCAGCTGGTGCGCCCCACCGGTCTCGTGGACCCGGCGGTGGAGGTGCGCCCGGCCACGCACCAGGTGGACGACGTGCTGCAGGAGATCCGCATCCGGGTGGAGAAGCACGAGCGTGTGCTGATCACCACGCTGACCAAGCGCATGGCCGAGCAGTTGACCGACTACCTGACCGACAACGGCGTCAAGGTGCGTTATCTGCACAGCGACGTCGACACGGTGGAGCGGGTGGAGATCCTGCGCGACCTGCGCCTGGGGGCTTTCGACGTGCTGGTGGGCATCAACCTGTTGCGCGAGGGGCTGGACATCCCCGAGGTCTCGCTGGTGGCCATCCTGGATGCCGACAAGGAAGGTTTCCTGCGCTCCGAACGCTCATTGATCCAGACCATAGGCCGGGCGGCGCGCAACCTGAACGGCCGGGCTATCTTGTACGCAGACCGCATTACCGACTCCATGGCCCGGGCCATCGGTGAGACCGAGCGCCGTCGTGACAGGCAGGTGGCCCATAACGAGGCGCACGGCATCACGCCGCGTGCCATCGTCAAGCAGGTGAAGGATCTGATCGACGGCGTCTACAGCGAGAAGGCCGGCCGCGAGGCCGAGCGCCTGGAGCAGGAGGCCATGGCCCGTGCCCAGGTCGAGGACATGAGCGAGAAGGACATCGCGCGTGAGATCAAGCGGCTGGAAAAGCTGATGCTGGAGCACGCCCGCAACCTGGAGTTCGAGTTGGCCGCCCGCGTGCGCGACCAGCTGGGTTTGCTCAAGGCCAGAGCCTTCGGTGCCGTCGTGCCGGACCACCCGGACGGCGTGCCGGTTTCCCGCTGAATCCGGAAAGCCCAATTGCAACAAGCACTTGCGCGGCGGCGCCCTTATCCCGAGCGCCCAACTTGGTTTTTTGGTAAACTTGAGCCAATTACTCGGAAAAGGAGCTTGCCATGCGCCTCACGACCAAAGGCCGCTTTGCGGTCACCGCCATGATTGATCTGGCCCTGCGCCAGAGCAACGGCCCTGTGACCCTGGCCGCCATCAGCCAGCGGCAGCAGATTTCCCTGTCCTACCTAGAGCAACTCTTCGGCAAGCTGCGTCGCCACGAGCTGGTCGAATCCACCCGCGGTCCGGGCGGCGGCTACACCCTGGCTCGCAAGGCGGCCGAGATCACCGTGGCCGACATCATCCTGTCGGTGGACGAGCCCATCGACGCCACCCAGTGCGGCGGCAAGGAAAACTGCCTGGGCGACGGCGGCCGCTGCATGACGCACGAGCTCTGGGCTTCCCTGAACACCCGCATGGTCGAGTTCCTGGACTCGGTCACCCTGCAGAAGCTGGTCGACGACCAGCTCGCCAAGGGCATCACCATCGAGGACAAGCCCATGGTCAAGCGGGCCATTTCCAGCGCCCCGGTGGTCAAACCGGTGCGCGTGAACGCCCCCAATTCAGTGTTTGCGCTGGGTAATGCCTTTTCCAAGTCCTGATCCGGACGCACGCACCATCCTTTCTTTATTGACCGTTCGTTTTCGTTGATCTGTATGGACATGACGCCCCACTTCCCCATTTACCTGGATTACGGTGCCACCACGCCTTGCGACCCGCGTGTGGTGGACGCCATGATTCCCTGGTTGCGCGAGCACTTCGGCAACCCGGCTTCCCGCAGCCATGCCTGGGGCTGGGAAGCCGAAGAGGCCGTTGAAAAGGCGCGTGTCCAGGTGGCCGAATTGATCGGCGCCGACCCGCGCGAGATCGTCTGGACCTCGGGCGCCACCGAGTCCAACAACCTGGCCCTCAAGGGCGCCGCCCACTTCTACCAGGGCAAGGGCAAGCACCTGATCACGGTGAAGACCGAGCACAAGGCCGTGCTGGACACCATGCGCGAGCTGGAGCGCCAGGGGTTCGAGGTGACCTACCTGGACGTGCAGGAAGACGGCCTGCTGGATCTGGACAAGCTCAAGGCCGCCATCCGCCCCGACACCATCCTGATCAGCGTGATGTTCGTGAACAACGAGATCGGCGTGATCCAGGACATCCCGGCCATCGGCAAAATGTGCCGTGAGAAAGGCATCATCTTCCACGTCGACGCGGCCCAGGCCACGGGCAAGGTGGCGATCGACCTCAACAGCCTGCCGGTCGACCTGATGAGCCTGGCCTCGCACAAGACCTACGGACCCAAGGGCATCGGGGCGCTGTATGTGCGCCGCAAGCCGCGCGTTCGTATCGAGGCGCAGATGCACGGCGGCGGCCACGAACGTGGCATGCGCTCGGGCACGCTGCCCACGCACCAGTGCGTGGGCATGGGCGAGGCCTTCCGCATCGCCCGGCTGGAAATGGCGCAGGACAACGCCAAGGCCCGCGCCTTGCATGAGCGACTGCTGAACGGGCTCAAGGACGTCGAGCAGGTGTTCCTGAACGGGCATGCCGAGAAGCGCGTGCCGCAGAACCTGAACATGAGTTTCAACTACGTCGAGGGCGAGTCGCTGATCATGGGTATCAAGGGCCTCGCGGTGTCGTCCGGTTCGGCCTGCACCTCGGCCAGCCTGGAGCCCAGCTACGTGCTGCGTGCCCTGGGCCGCAGCGATGAACTGGCCCACAGCAGCCTGCGCATGACCATCGGCCGTTTCACGACCGAAGAAGAGATCGATTACGCGATCACGACCATCAAGCTCAACGTGGCCAAGCTGCGCGAGCTCAGCCCCTTGTGGGAAATGTTCCAGGACGGCGTGGACATCAGCACGATTCAATGGGCCGCCCATTAAGGCCCCAGGAGTAAGACCATGGCATACAGTGAAAAAGTCGTTGACCACTATGAAAACCCGCGCAACGTCGGCTCCTTCGACAAGGGCGACGACACGGTCGGCACCGGCATGGTGGGTGCGCCCGCCTGTGGTGACGTGATGAAGCTGCAGATCAAGGTGAACCCGAGCACCGGTGTCATCGAGGATGCGCGCTTCAAGACCTACGGCTGCGGTTCGGCCATTGCTTCCAGTTCGCTGGTGACCGAATGGGTCAAGGGCAAGACCCTGGACCAGGCTGCTGCACTGAAGAACAGCCAGATTGCCGAAGAGTTGGCCCTGCCGCCGGTCAAGATCCACTGCTCGATCCTGGCCGAAGACGCCATCAAGGCCGCGGTGGACGACTACCGCAAGAAAAACGCGCACTGAATAGACGGTTGAGCGTGGGGTGTTCAGCGTTGAGCGAGAACAGCCCGACGCGGCTTCTGACGCTGAACTCTTAACGCTGAACGCACAACGAACATGGCTGTTTCCCTGACTGAAGCCGCAGCACGGCATGTGACCCGCTACCTTTCCAAGCGCGGCAAGGGGGTGGGCGTGCGCCTGGGCGTCAAGACCACGGGTTGCTCGGGCCTGGCCTACAAGCTGGAGTACGTGGACGAGATTGCCTCGGAGGACATCGTCTTCGAAGACCACGGCGTCAAGGTACTGATCGATCCCAAAAGCCTGTCCTACATCGACGGCACCCAGCTCGACTATGTGCGTGAAGGCCTGAACGAGGGTTTTCGTTTCAACAATCCGAACGAGCGTGACCGTTGCGGATGCGGTGAATCGTTCCGGGTGTGAATCTCCAGTCCGACGACTTCGAACTCTTCGGCCTGCCGCAGCAGTTCACCCAGGATCGCGCCACCATTGATGCGCGCTGGAAGGACCTGCAGCGGGAGGCGCATCCGGACAAGTTCGCCGCCCAGGGCACGGCGGCCCAGCGTGTGGCCATGCAGTGGTCGGTGCGCATCAACGAGGCCTACCAGCGATTGAAGGATCCGCTCAAGCGCGCCGCCTACCTCTGTGAGTTGCACGGTACCCCGGTGAATGCCGAGAACAACACGGCCATGCCGGCCGAGTTCCTGATGCAGCAGATGGAGTGGCGCGAGGCGCTGGACGCCGCCGGGGACATCACGACTCTCGATGGTTTGAATGACGAGGTCGGCCGCAGTCGCAAAGGCCTGCTGCAGCGCTGCGAGCAGCTGCTGGACCAGGCACGCGACTATGCCGGTGCCGTGGCGCAGGTGAGGGCGCTGATGTTCATCGAGCGTTTTGCCCGTGACATCGAAGCCCGTTACGAGATGATGGAGAGCCGGCTCGGGTGACAATTCATCCTGAACCAGAACAGAACAACGATGGCACTGCTGCAGATTTCCGAACCCGGCCAAGCCCCCGACCCGCACCAGCGGCGCATTGCGGTGGGCATTGACCTGGGTACCACCCATTCCCTGGTCGCCGCTGTGCGCAGTGGCGTGGCCGAGTGCCTGCCCGACGACCAGGGGCGCGTGATCCTGCCGTCCGTGGTGCGCTACCTGCCCCAGGGCGGCCGGCAGATCGGCCATGAGGCGCTGGCGCATCAGATCAACGATCCGGGCAATACCATAAGCTCGGTCAAGCGTCTCATGGGGCGAGGTCTGGCCGATGTGAGCCAGCCCGGCAAGTTGCCCTATGCCCTGGTCGATGCGCCCGGCATGGTGCGCGTGCGCACCATCGACGGCGAGAAAACCCCGGTGGAGGTGAGCGCCGAGATCCTGGCCACGCTGCGCTACCGCGCCGAGGACAGCTTCAACGACGATCTCTACGGTGCCGTCATCACGGTGCCGGCCTATTTCGATGACGCCCAGCGTCAGGCCACCAAGGACGCGGCCCAGCTGGCCGGTCTCAACGTGCTGCGCCTGATCAATGAGCCCACGGCCGCGGCCATCGCCTACGGCCTGGACAACGCCAGCGAAGGTGTCTACGCCGTGTACGACCTGGGTGGCGGCACCTTCGACATCTCCATCCTGCGCCTGTCCAAGGGCGTGTTCGAGGTGATCGCCACCGGCGGCGACTCGGCCCTGGGGGGTGACGATTACGACCGCGCCCTGGCCGAGTGGATGCTGGCCGAAACGGGCCTGAGCGCCGATACCCCCGAAGACCAGGCTCGCATCATGGCCGAGGCGCGGCAAGCCAAGGAAGCCCTGTCGGACGAGGAGATCGTCACGGCCGAGCTGGAACTCTCCAGCGGTGCGGTGGACCTGTCCCTGAACCGCGACCAGTTCGAGGCCTGCACCACGGCGCTGACCGCGCGCACCATGGCGGCCGTGCGCAAGGTGCTGCGCGACGCCAAGCTTACCGTGGACGAAGTGCAGGGCGTGGTCATGGTGGGCGGCTCCACCCGCATGCCGGTGATCCGCCGCACCGTGGGTGAGTTCTTCGGCCGCGAGCCACTGATCAACCTGAACCCGGACGAAGTGGTGGCGCTGGGCGCGGCCATCCAGGCCAACCAGCTGGCCGGCAACAATCCGGGCGGTGATCTGCTGCTGCTGGACGTGATTCCCTTGTCCCTGGGCATCGAGACCATGGGCGGCCTGGTGGAGCGCATCGTGCCGCGCAACCAGACCATCCCGACCGCGATGGCGCAGGACTTCACCACTTACAAGGATGGCCAGACCGCCCTGGCCTTGCACGTGGTGCAGGGCGAGCGCGACCTGGTGGCGGATTGCCGCAGCCTGGCGCGTTTCGAGCTCCGGGGCATTCCTCCCATGGCGGCCGGCGCGGCACGCATCCGCGTGACCTTCACCATAGACGCCGACGGCCTGCTGCAGGTCGGCGCGCGCGAGCAGATCAGCGGGGTGGAGGCCAGCATCACCGTCAAGCCGTCCTACGGTCTCGGTGATGAGCAGATCGCGAAGATGCTGCAGGAAAGCTTCAGCACTGCGCAGGAAGACATGCGCGCCCGCGCGCTGGTGGAGGCGCGTGTCGAGGCTGATCGCATGCTGATGGCCACGCGCACGGCGCTGGCGGCCGACGGCGACCTGCTTTCGACCGAAGAACGCAGCGCCATCGACGGCCTGATGGCCGCGCTGGAGACCATCCGGACACAGGACGATGCGGCGGTCATCGACGCCGCCACCGAAGCCCTGGGCAAGGGCACAGAAGCCTTTGCCGCGCTACGCATGAACCGTGGCATCCAGCAGGCCCTCGCGGGCAAGAATATCGCAGCCGTCTGATACGACCCTTACCCTGAGTACCCCGTATGCCCGTCATCAAGATCCTGCCCCATCCCGAGTACTGTCCGCAGGGCGCCGAGATCAAGGCGCCGGCTGGCACTTCGATCTGCGAGGCCATGCTGGACAACCACATCAACATCGAGCACGCCTGCGACATGAGCTGCGCCTGCACGACCTGCCACGTCATCGTACGCAAGGGTTACGACTCGCTTAACGAACCGGACGAGAACGAGGAAGACCTGCTGGATCGTGCCTGGGGCCTGGAGCCCCAGTCGCGCCTGAGCTGCCAGGCCATCCTGGCGCAGCAGGACGTGGAAGTCGAGATACCCAAATACTCGATCAACCACGCCAAAGAAAACCACTGATCCGGCGAGACTTTGATAGTCAGCGCGGCTATCATTCCCGCCATGCGCCAGATCTTTCTCGACACGGAAACCACGGGCCTGTCCGCCGAAGGCGGCGACCGCATCATCGAAATCGGCTGCGTGGAGCTGCTCAACCGCAAGCTCACCGGCAACAACCTGCACTTCTACCTGAACCCCGGGCGCGACAGCCACGAGGATGCGCTGCGCGTGCACGGGATCAGCAACGAGTTCCTGCGCGACAAGCCCAGGTTCGCCGAGGTGGCAGAGGAGATCCTGGCCTATCTGCAGGGTGCCGAGATCATCATCCACAACGCGGCCTTCGACGTCGGTTTCCTGAACAAGGAGCTGGAGCTCGTCGGCAAGCCGCGCTTCGTGGAGTTCGTCAGCAGCGTGACCGACACCCTGGCCATGGCCAAGGAGATGTACCCTGGCAAGCGCAACTCGCTGGATGCCTTGTGCGACCGTCTCGGTGTGGACAACTCCGGCCGCACCCTGCACGGCGCACTGCTGGACGCCGAATTGCTGGCCGACGTGTACATCAACCTCACCCGGGGCCAGGATGCGCTGCTGATCGACGTGGCCGAAACGTCCGGCACGACCGGCAGCTTTGAGCGCGTGGATCTGAGCCGTTTTGAACTGCCGGTGCTGGCCGCATCCGAGCAGGAACTCTCGGCGCACGAGGATCTGCTGGCCCAGCTCGACAAGGCGAGTGGCGGCAAGACGGTCTGGCGCCTCCAGGCCTGAAGATCGCGTTGCAACTTATGGCATAATCTTCGTTTTCCTGAAGAGACAAGCGCTTTCAGCACGAATTCAGGGCGATTAGCTCAGCGGTAGAGCACTGCATTCACACTGCAGGGGTCACATGTTCGATCCATGTATCGCCCACCATCTTTGCAAAGGGTCACGCACATGCCGTGGCCCTTTTTGCTTTGCGGGCTTCACCGTACTTTATGGCTGCGACAAGCACTAGACTCATCAGTCTAGTATGATCGGGTCCATCCCAGACTTGATATTCGTCAAGCCGGATTCCCAGCCCAGCCACCATGACAGCGGACACGCGCGCGCGCATTCTCGATGCGGCCCTCAGCACTTTTTGCGAGAAGGGCTACGGCGCCTGCGTGGACGACATTGCGCGCCGGGCCGGCGTCGTCAAGCAGACGCTTTACCACCACTACGGCAGCAAGGACAGCCTGTTTCGCGAGGCGCTGACCGGGTTGGTCGATGAACTGCTGGTCGATCTGGTGGCACGCTCGGGTTCGGTGCGCCAGGATTTGCTGCGTTTTGCCGAGTCTTTCCAGGCCAAGACCATGAGCGAGCAGGGGCTGGCCCTGCATCGCATGCTTGTGGCTGAATCGCCGCGTTTCCCGGAACTGGCGCGTGCTGTCTGTGAGGCCTGGCAGGTCGCTGCGGTCGAATTGGCCCGCTTGTTGCATGAGGCCATGGCACGTGGCGAACTGCGCGAGGGCGACGTCGATTTTGCGGCCGACATGCTGCTGAGCATGCTGACCGGCACGCAGCGGGATCTGCACCTCTTTGGCATGGCGCCGACGGCTCCGCAGCAGGCCGCCAGGACGTCGCAGATCATCGAATGTTTTTTGCAGGCGTACGCACCCCAGCGCGCGTCCATGCGTATCGAAGGGAACCCAGAATGAAACCGTTTGTCTACCGCTCTCTCGTGGCTTCGACAGCCGTGGTCTTGCTGCTCAGTGGCTGCGGAAAATCCGATGCGCCCAAGCCAGCCGCAGCGGGGCCTGGCGCCGCACCCCCGCCGCCTGAAGTGGCCGTGGTCGAGGCACGCCAGGGCGAGGCACTGCTGACCAAGGATCTGCCGGGCCGCCTGCAGGCCTGGCGCACCGCCCAGGTGCGTGCCCGTGTGGAAGGCGTCGTGGAAAAACGCCATTTTGTCGAGGGCTCGGATGTCAAGGCCGGTGCGCCGCTGTACCGGATCGATGCGCGTACCTATCGCACCAGTTTCGAGGCCGCCAAGGCCGATACCGCCGCCGCACGGGCCGTGGTGAACCGCTACCGCCCCCTGGTCGAGATGAAGGCCGTTAGCCAGCAGGAACTCGACACTGCTGAAGCGCGCCTGCGCCAGACCGAGGCTGCGCTGGCGCGTGCCGAGCTGGACCTGGAGAACACCACGGTACCGGCACCGATCTCGGGCCGCATTGGCCGTACCCTGGTGACCGAGGGTGCTCTGGTCGGTCGCGGCGAAGCCACGCAGCTGGCCACCATCGAGCAGATCGACCCGATCTACGTGAACTTCACGCAGAGCAGCACCGAATTGCTGGCCCTGCGCGAGGCCATCCAGACCGGCCGCTGGCGCGCCGCGGCCAGCGCCCGCATGGAACTGGTGCTGGAGAACGACAGCGTCTATCCCTTGCCCGGCAAGCTGCTGTTTTCCGACCTGGCGGTCGATCCCGGTACCGGCGCTGTGTCGATGCGCGCGCAGTTCCCCAATCCGAAGAAGGAGTTGCTGCCCGGCATGTTCGTGCGTGTGCGTTATGCGCAGGCCAAGGCCGACAAGCTGATCACGCTGCCGCAGCGCGCCGTGATGCTGTCCCAGGGCGGTGCCGCCGTGCTGGTGGTGGAAGCCGACGGCAAGGTCGCGCCGCGGCCGGTCAAGCTCGGCGGCATGAGCGGCAGCACCTGGACCATCATGGGGGGACTGGCTGGCGGCGAGCAGGTGATCGTCGAGGGGCATATGAAGGCCCGCCCGGGCAGCGTCGTCAAGCCCGTGCCCTGGACGCCGGCACCGCCCGCCGGCGCGCCCACCACCCAGGGGAAGTAAATCATCATGGCCAAGTTTTTCATAGACCGCCCGGTTTTTGCCTGGGTGATCGCCCTGGTCATCCTGCTGGCGGGCGCGCTGGCATTGCGCCAGCTGCCAGTGTCCCAGTACCCCGAGGTGGCGCCGCCGGCACTGGCCATCAACATGGTCTACCCCGGTGCGTCGGCCAAGGTGGTCGAGGACACGGTGGTGGCCCTGATCGAGCAGGAGATGAATGGCATCGAGAACCTGCTCTACATGGATTCGTCCTCGGAGCAGAGCACCGGCACCATCAACCTGACCTTCAAGACCGGCACCAACATCGAGATCGCCTCGGTCGAGACGCAGAACCGCATCAAGCGCGTCGAGGCGCGTCTGCCCGACGAGGTCAAGCGCCTGGGCGTGACCGTGACCAAGACGCGGCGCAACTACCTGATGTTCATCACGCTGTACTCGCCGGACAAGAGTCTGAAGGGCGTGGATCTGGCCAGTTATGTGGCCGCCAACGTGATCGATGAACTGCGCCGTGTGTCCGGTGTCGGCGAGGCCCAGCTTTTCGGCTCCGAGTACGCCATGCGCCTGTGGGTCGATCCGGACAAGCTGGCCGCCTACCGCCTGACCCCGGGCGAGGTGATCGCCGCTGTCCGCGCGCAGAACGTGCTGCTGGCCGTGGGCGAGATCAATCAGCCGCCGGCGCCCAGTGGCATGGAGTACGCAGCCACGGTGATCACGCGGGGTCGCCTGGCCACGACCGAGGAATTCGGCAGTGTGGTGGTGCGCGCGCAGGGTGACGGTTCGCTGGTGCGTGTGCGCGACGTGGCCCGTGTGGAACTGGGGGCGCAGGACTATTCCATCTTCGCGCGCCTGGACGGCCAACCCACGGCGGCCGTGGGCGTCAAGGTATCGCCGGGCGCCAACGCCATGGATACGGCCAAGGCCGTTCGTGTGCGCATGCAGGAACTGGAGCGCTACTTCCCCAAGGGTGTGGCCTGGGACGTTCCCTACGACACCACGCCCTTCATCGACATCTCGATCAACGAGGTGGTCAAGACTTTGTTCGAAGCCGTTCTGCTGGTCTTTGTGGTGATGTACCTGTTCCTTGAGAACTTCCGTGCCACGCTGATCCCCACCATCGTGGTGCCGATCTCTCTGATCGGCGCAGCGCTGGGCCTGTACGTCCTGGGTTACTCGATCAACGTGCTCACGCTGTTCGCCATGGTGCTGGCCATCGGCATCGTGGTGGACGACGCCATCGTCGTCGTTGAGAACGTCGAACGCATCATGAGCGAAGAGCATCTCTCGCCACGCGACGCCACGGCCAAGGCCATGGACCAGATCGTGGGCGCCATCATCGGCATCACCGTGGTGCTGTCGGCCGTGTTCATCCCCATGGCCTTCTTCTCCGGATCGGTGGGGGCGATCTACCGCCAGTTCGCCGTCACGCTGGTGCTGACCATGCTGTTCTCGGCCCTGATGGCCTTGACGCTGACGCCGGCCCTGTGTGCCACGCTGCTCAAGCAGCACAAGCCAGGTGAGGCGGGCGTCCTGCCGACCACGGGCTTCTTCGGCTGGTTCAACCGCGGTTTTGCGGCCACCACACGCGGTTATGTGCGCAACGTGACGCGCATGCTGGGTCGTCCGGGCCGTTGGCTCATCGTCTACGGTGCCATCCTGGTGGCCACGGTCTGGATGTTCAGCAAGCTGCCGGGCAGCTTTCTGCCCGATGAAGACCAGGGTTATTTCATCAGCATGGTGCAACTTCCGCCTGGCGCGACCCAGGAACGCACGGTGGAGGTGATCAACCAGGCCGAGCAGTTTTTCCTCAAGCAGCCGGAAGTCGAACATACGGTGGGCGTGGTCGGTTTCTCCTTCTTCGGCCGCGGCCAGAACGCTGGCCTGATCTTCGTGCGCCTGAAAAACTGGGACGAGCGCCGTGCCAGGGAGAGCAGTTCCACGGCGGTGATCCAGCGCGCCAACGGTGCCCTGTTCGGTCTCAAGCAGGCCTTCATCTTCAGCATCAACCCGCCGGCCATTCCGGAGCTGGCGGCGGTGGGCGGTTTCGACTTCCGTCTGCAGGACCGTGGTGGCCTGGGTCGCGAGAAGCTGGTCGAGGCACAGGCCATGGCGGTGCAGCTGGCCAATGCGAACCCGGCCCTGGCCGGCGTGCGCATGGACGGCATGCCGCCCGGGCCACAGCTGCTCTTGCAGATCGACCGCGAGAAGGCGCAGACCCTGGGCGTGGACATCACCACGCTCAACGAGACGCTGCAGACATTGTTTGGCGTGGCCTACATCAACGACTTCGAACGCCAGGGCCGCATCCTGCGTGTGCAGATGCAGGCCGACCCGCAAACCCGCACCAATCCCGAAGCCATGTTGCGGGTGCAGGTGCGCAACCGCAGCGGCGGCATGGTCTCGCTGGGCGAAATCATCAAACCCCTGTGGATGGTCGGTGCGCCCAAGCTGGACCGCTATAACGGCGTGCCGGCGGTCAAGCTTTCGGGTAATCCGGCGCCGGGGCGCAGCACGGGCGAGGCCATGCAGGCCATGGGCGAGGTCGCCGGCCAGCTGCCGGCCGGCGTGGGCTACCAGTGGTCCGGCACCTCCTACGAGGAGAGCCTGTCAGGCTCGCAGGCGCCGCTGCTGTTCGCCATCTCGCTGATCGTGGTGTTCCTCTGCCTGGCGGCGCTCTATGAGAGCTGGTCGATTCCGCTGTCGGTGATGCTGGTGGTGCCCCTGGGCATCTTCGGCGCGCTGCTGGCGGTCTGGCTGCGCGGCCTGCCCAATGACGTGTATTTCAAGGTCGGCCTGATCGCCATCATCGGCCTGTCCTCGAAAAACGCCATCCTGATCATCGAGTTCGCGCGCAGCCTGCAGGACCAGGGCATGGAGCTCAAAGCGGCCATCCTGGAGGCCTGTCGCCTGCGCCTGCGCCCCATCCTGATGACCTCGATCGCCTTCATCGTCGGCGTGCTGCCGCTGGCCATCTCCAGCGGCGCCGGTGCGCAAAGCCGACATGCGATCGGCACCGGCGTCATGGGCGGCATGATCGCGGCCACCGTGCTGGCCGTGTTCCTGGTGCCTGTCTTCTATCTGGTCGTGAGCCGTTTGTTCCCGGGCCACAGCCGTAGCCGCGGTGAATCTGCGGGGGAGGGCCACCATGGTGCCTAAACATTTCCGCACCGTGCTCGTGGCCCTGGCGACGTTGCTGGTCCTGGCCGGTTGCTCCTTCACACCCGAGTACGAACGCCCGGCGCTGCCCCTGCCTCAGGCTTGGCCCGGTGACATCAAGACTGCCACGGCGGTTGCCAAGCCGGTGGACTGGGCCAGCTTCTTTCCCGACGAACGCCTGCGCGCCCTGATCAAGCTGGCGCTGGAACACAACCGCGACCTGCGCATTGCCACGGCCCGTGTGGCCGAGGCGCGTGCGCTTTATGGCATCCAGCGGGCTGACCGTCTGCCCACCGTGAACGTCGGGGCCTCGCTGGCGCGCAGCCGTACGCCGGCCGACCTGTCTAGCACCGGTGCAGCCGTCATCGGCCAGCGGGCCGATGTCAACGTGGGCCTGTCGTCTTTCGAGCTCGACTTCTGGGGGCGTGTGGCCAGTCTCAGCGAGGCAGCCAAGGCCTCCTACCTGGCGACCGAGCAGGCCGAGCGCTCCTTCCGTCTCTCGCTGGTGTCCAATGTGGCAGATGCCTATCTGGCGCTGAACGAGGCGCAGGAGCGTCTGGTTCTGGCCCAGTCCGCGCTGGAGACTAGAGCCCAGACCCGCGAGCTGGTGGATCGTCGACGCCAGGCCGGATTGGCCGGTGACCTGGACTATCTGCAGGCCGATGCGGCCTTCGAGGGCGCGCGCGCCGAAGTGGCCGCCTTGTTGCGTCAGCAGTCGGCCGCGCGCAACTACCTGC
The DNA here is from genome assembly GCA_963512175.1 of uncultured Hylemonella sp. GTDB lineage: Bacteria > Pseudomonadota > Gammaproteobacteria > Burkholderiales > Burkholderiaceae_C > Hylemonella. Next base: position 100,398 of record CAUPLI010000003.1, read on the forward strand.
GTGCCCTGGTCGGGACCGAGCCCAAGGATCTGCCTGCGGGCAAGACGTTGGCCGAACAGGCTATCTCGCTGGACCAGCAGGCCGATGTACCTTCGCAGGTGCTGGTGCGGCGCCCCGATGTGCTGGCGGCCGAGCAGCGCCTGCTGGCGGCCAATGCCAACATCGGCGCGGCACGTGCAGCCTTTTTCCCGCGCATCGCGCTGACGGCTTCGGCCGGCACGGCCAGCCGTGAGATCGACGGCCTGTTCAAGAGCGGATCCGATGCCTGGAGCTTTACGCCCAGCATCAGCCTGCCCATCTTCGACTACGGCCGCAACAGCTCCAACCTGGACCTGGCCACGGTCCGCAAGAACATCGCTGTGGCCGACTACGAGCGCACCGTGCAACAGGCCTTCCGCGAGGTGGCCGATCTGCTGGTCGCGCGCGATCAGCTGGCCGAGCAGCTCAAGGCGGTGGAGGCGCAGGAGCGTTCGCAGCAACGCGCGGCCGACATCGCCCAGGCGCGCTACCGCCAGGGTGTGGGCAGCTTCCTCGAAGTGCTGGACGCGCAGCGCCAACTCTTCACGGTGCAGCAAGGCCTGATCCAGGTGCGTCGTTCCATGTGGTCGGCCGCGGCCCAGCTCTACAAGGCCCTGGGCGGCGAAGAGGGCTGACCGGCAGCTCGCTTATGCTCCCAGCTTTGCCTGGGGCCTGCTCACACCAATTTCTCAAGTGCGAACGTGGTTAAAACCGCGCCAATCTAGGCGTGCGACGATGCCCAGGCTAACCGCCTGGGCGAGGAGTGCAACAACGAGTGGCGCGGTTTTAACCACGTTCCCTCCGGGTTGCGGCCAAAAAAGCCATGCGGGGTGTTGCGCGGACTGGCCGGGGTTGACCCCGGCAGCGTCCACGCGCCTACCGCATGACTTTTTTGATCCGCAACGCATCTTGAGAAATTGGTGTGAGCAGGCCCTAAGAGGAGCTGAGCTGTGGAGCAGGTCGATTGTGTGGTGATCGGTGCGGGCGTGGTTGGCTTGGCGGTGGCGCGCGCGCTGGCGCTGAACGGGCGCGAGGTGCTGGTGCTGGAGGCGGCGGATGCCATCGGTACCCAGACCAGCTCGCGCAACAGCGAGGTCATCCATGCCGGCATCTATTACCCCCAGGGTTCGCTCAAGGCGCTGCTGTGCGTGCAGGGCAAGCAGATGCTCTACGACTACTGCGCCGAGCGCGGCATCGGGCACCGCCGCTGCGGCAAGTTGATCGTTGCCACGTCCGAGCAGCAGGTCCCCGCATTGCAGGGCATCCTGGCCAAGGCTGCGGCCAACGGCGTCGATGACCTGGTGTTGCTGACCCGCGAGCAGGCCCACGCCCTGGAGCCGGCGCTGGAGTGCGTGGCGGCCGTCCACTCGCCGAGCACCGGTATCGTCGACAGCCACGGGCTGATGCTGTCCCTTCAGGGCGACCTCGAAAACGCCGGTGGTTTGGTGGTCTTCAATTCGCCGCTGGCACAGGCACGCGTGACGCCGCAAAGTATCGAGCTTACGGCCGAGGATGGCACGCAACTGCGAGCCCGCACCGTGGTCAACGCCGCCGGCGTGCACGCGCCCACGCTGGCGCGCCGCTTCGAAGGGCTGGACGCACGCCACATTCCCGGCGAGTATTACGCCAAAGGCAACTACTTCACGCTGGCCGGCCGCTCGCCGTTTTCCCGCCTGATCTACCCCGTGCCTGAGGCGGCCGGCCTGGGCGTGCACCTGACCATCGACCTGGGTGGCCAGGCCAAATTCGGCCCCGATGTGCAGTGGGTGGATACGCCCGACGATCTGGTGGTGGACCCGGTGCGTGGTGTAGCGTTCTATGCCGAGGTCCGCAAGTACTGGCCGGCGCTGCCCGATGCGGCTCTGCAGGCCGGCTACGCCGGCATCCGGCCCAAAATTAGCGGTCCGGGGGCCGCTGCCGCCGACTTCAAGATCGAAGGCCCTGCCACGCACGGCGTGCCCGGCCTGGTCAACCTGTTCGGCATCGAGTCGCCGGGGCTGACCAGCAGCCTGGCCATCGCTGCCCGGGTGGCTGAACTCGTCTGAAGCCGCTCAGTCGATGCTGACGCCGGCATCCTTGACGATCTTGCTCCACTTGACAGTCTCGTCCTGCATGAGCTGGGTCAGGCCTTCGGGGGTGGACAGGCTGACCTGCACGCCCGCGTCGAACAGGGCTTTCTGGGTATCAGGCTGGGCCATGAGCTTGGCGATCTCGCTGTTGAGCCGCTGCACGATGTCCTTGGGCATGCCGGCCGGCCCCAGCAGCGCCAGCCAGTTGCTGGCGTCGTAACCGGGCACGCCGGCTTCCTGCAGGGTGGGCACGTCGGGCATTTGCGGTGCGCGGGTGGCCGTGGTCACGGCCAGGGCCTTGAGTTTTCCGCTGGCCAGATGGGGCAGGGCGTTGGTGATGCCGGCAAAGCTGCTTTCCACCACGCCGCCGATCAGGTCGGTCATGGCCAGGTTGCTGCCGCGGTAGGGGATGTGCTGGAGCTTGGCGTCGGTCATGGAGATGAACAGGCCGCCCATGAGGTGCTGCGTGCTGCCGTTGCCCGATGAGGCGTAACGCAGGCTATCGGGCTTGGCCTTGGCCAGCGCGATGAACTCCTTCACGTTGCTGGCTGGCACCTTGCTCGGGTTGACCACCAGCACGTAGGCGGAATCCACCAGCTTGCTGACGGGGGTGAAGCTCTTGATGTGATCGTAGGGGATGGTCTTGTAGATCGAGGGGCTGATCGTGTGGGTCGAGGAGATCATGACCAGGGTGTAGCCATCCGGGGTGGCCTTGGCGACCAGGTCGGCGCCGATGGTGGAACCGGCCCCGGGTTTGTTCTCGATCACGAAGGAGCCGCCCATGGCGGCACCGAGTTTCTGGCCCAGGATGCGCGCCACCACGTCGGTGAAACCGCCGGGCCCGAAGGGCACGATGATCTTGACGGGGCGGTTCGGATAAGCCTGTGCAGCGGCGCTGCCGGCGGCCAGCACGAGCAGCGAGCCCAGGAAAAGACGACGGACGGAGAAACGTGCAGTCATGATGATTACCCCTTGTAGCTAGGTTCGGGCATGGCAAAGAAGCCGTGCAGGATGGCGTAGACCATTAAATAGTTCTTCTGCTGGAAACTGGCATGGGAGATACCCTCCATGATGCTGAACTGCTTGTTGGTGGTGGGCAGCAGCTGGTAGAACTTCAGCAGGTCATCCAGGCTGGCGATGCCGTCGAACTCGCCGCGCATGATCAGCGTGGCCGCCTTGATGTTGCGCGGCTCGACGACCGGCAGGCGCGAGCACATGTCGACGTAGGTGCCGGTGGGCATGGCGCTGTCCAGCGTGAGGATGGCATCGGCAAAGGCCTCTTTGGTCGCTTCGTCGGCGCAACCCGGATGGTCGCGGTTGAAGATGCTGTGCACGAAGGCCCGGTCGATCGGGCGCTGGTTCTTCGCCAGAAATTCCGGCAGCTTCTTCTTGCGCTCGGCCAGGGTAGGGCTGCCTTCGCCGGTCCAGACGAAGGCGTCCAGCGCCAGCCGGGCCACGCGTTCGGGGTGGCGCTCGGCAAACAGCGCGGCCTTGAGCGCCCCGGAAGAGATGCCGTACACCATCAGCTTGCCGGCGCCCGTGGTCTTCAGGATGTACTCGCTGCCGGCGGCCAGATCGTCGGCGCCGTTGCTGATGTCGAAGTTGATGGGGCGGTGCTTGTCGGAGCGGCCGTAACCCTCGTTGTCCAAACACCAGGTGTCGAAGCCCCGTTCGGCGAACCAGTCCATGACCGAGGAATGCGGCCTGCCGGGGACCGAGAGGTCGAAGGTCGGCTGCGAGGCCATGGACGAGCCGTGAACAAAGAGGATGGTGCCGGCGTAGGGCACCTTGGACGAAGCCGGTTTCTGCCAGAGAAAGAGCTTGATCTCGCCCTTGCGGGTCCAGTGCTCGATGCCACCGGTCCACTGCACATGTGCCATGGTCTTGTTTCCTCGGGTTGATCTGTGATTCAGACGGGGCGACGCAGGAAAGTCTCGAGCGCGTAATGAAACTTGTACCGTTGCACGCCCATCATCGGGTTGTGGGCGATGCCCGAGAGCACGACGAACTCCTTGTCCTTGGTGGGCAGGCGGGCAAAGAAGTCGAGCAGGTCCGGCTCGGCGGCGATGCCGTCGTATTCGCCGCGGATCACCAGGGTCGGGCAGGGGATGGCCTCGGGCGTGGCCACCGGCAGGTTGGCGCACATGTCCACATAGGTGCCGGTCGGCACTTCGCTCACCAGCGGCAATTCTGCTGCGGCGATGGCCTTGGGCACGATGTCTTCGCTGCTGCCGGGTTTGTCGCGGTTGAACATGCCTTCGTAGAAGGCCAGGTCCACCTTGCGGCGCGGGCTGGCCGAGTATTCGGGCAGCTTCTTGCGGCGTTGCTCCAAGGTGGGGGAGCCGGCACCGGTGTAGACCAGGGCCGAGAGGCCCAGCCGCTCGACCGTGTCCGGGTGCGCGGCGGTGTACAGGCAGGCGCGCAGGGCGCCGGAGGAGGATCCGAACAGGTTGACCTTCTGCGCGCCGGTTTTCTGCAGCACCAGGGGAATGGCGGCGGCCAAGTCCTTGGCGCCGGTCTTGATGTCGCTGTTGCCACGGCCCGACCAGCCCGAGCGGCCGTAGCCCTCGTGGTCCAGGGTCCAGACGTCATAACCCCGCGCGGCAAAGTAGTCCATCACCGAATAATCCTTGCCACCGGGCACCTGCAGGTCGTAGGTGTTACGGCCCGAGACGGTGGAGCCGTGCACCAGCATCAGCACCGGCAGCGGCGCTTCGCCCGGCACGGGTGCCTGAGCGCGCTTGCGGTACACATAGAGTTGCACGCCCTCACGGGTCACAAAATGTTCTTCGCTCCAGATCACGATGGCGGTCTTTCAATTCGAGAGAGAGGGGCAATGCGCTCGCACCGGCTGGTGCCGCGGGCACGCTGAGTGCACAGGACAATATACTTTCAAGCCATCGTCTATGAAACGGGATTTTGTGAATTCATTGTTTACGGGTGTGATGCCGAGGGTCCCTCCATGCGCGACCTGAACGCCCTGGCCACTTTCGTGGCGGTCGTGGATGCCGGCAGCTTCACGGTCGCTGCCGATCGCTGCGGCATTTCCAAGGCCCTGGCCAGTCGTCATATCCAGGAACTCGAGGAGTCACTGGGTGTGAAGCTGCTCAACCGCAGCACTCGCAAGCTGGCCCTGACCCCGGCAGGCGAGCGTTTTTATGAGCGCTGTGCGCGCATCGTTGCCGATGCCGGCGATGCCGTGCGCGATGTCGAGGAACTCTCGCGGGGCTCGCATGGTTTGATCCGCATCAGCACGGCCATCACTTTTGGCCGATTGCACCTGTTGCCGGCCGTGAGCGAATTTCTCGCAAAAAATCGTTCCATCCAGATCGATGTCACTTTGTCCGAGCGCTTTGCCGACCTGATCTCGGGCAATGCCGATCTGGTGGTGCGGCTGGCGGAAGAACCGCGCCTGAGCAATCTCGTGGCGCGTCGCCTGGCGCCTTGCCGCTGGATCGTGGTGGCTTCGCCGGCCTATCTGGCCGCAAACGCCACCCCGCGCACCCCGCGCGATCTGTTGGCTTGCAACTGCCTGGTCTATGACCGGCCCAAGGGCAACGAATGGCGTTTCCGCGGACGCGAAGGTGAACTGACCGTCAATGTGTCGGGCAATCTGCGTGCGAATGTGGCCGAAGGCCTGGTCGATGCCGCCGTGGCGGGCGTGGGCATTGCCGTGTTGCCGTCTTTCGCGGCCAGCGAACACATCGTGGCAGGACGCCTGGTCCAGCTGTTCCCGGAGTACACCTTGCCCGAGAGCACGTTGTACGCCGTGTTCCTGCCGGATCGCCGCCTGCCGGAGCGCTTGCGCAATTTTGTCCAGTTCCTCGCCGAGCGCTTTGCGGACGAACCCTATTGGGACCAGCCGCTGCTCATGCCGGCTCCCGGCAAGGAGAGCCGCGGCTCGGGGGCCTGAATCCGGACGGCGCGCTTCAGGATGTCTGGCGCAAGGCCTTGATCGCCAGCGCAGACTGCTGCACCAGCTCCGGGCCCTGGTAGATCAGGCCGGTGTAGATCTGCACCAGATCGGCACCCGCCTCGATCTTGCTCACGGCGTCCGCCGCGCTCAGGATGCCTCCCACACCGATGATGGGGTAGCCCTGACCCAGCGCGGCGCGCAGCTGGCGGATCACGCGGTTGCTCATCTCCAGCACCGGCGCGCCCGACAGACCGCCGGTTTCCCCGGCGTGGGGCAAACCTTGTACCGCTTCGCGGCTGAGCGTGGTGTTGGTGGCGATCACACCATCCATCGCGTGCCGCTGCAGGGTGGCGGCAATCACCTTGACCTGTTCCTCGTCCAGGTCCGGGGCGATCTTGACGAAGAGAGGCACGCGTTTGCCATGCTGCTGCGCCAGCTGCTCGCGTCGGGCGGCGATGGCTCCGAGCAGCGCGTCCAGCGCCTCGTCGCTTTGCAGGGCACGCAGGTTCTTGGTGTTGGGACTGGAGATGTTGATGGTGACGTAGTCGGCGTGCGGGTAGACGCCGGCCAGGCCGATTAGATAGTCATCCGTGGCGCGCTCGATCGGCGTGGCGGCGTTCTTGCCGATGTTCAGGCCCAGTAGCAGGGGCGTTCCGCTCTTGCGACGGAAGGTGGCGCGCTGCACGTTGGACAGGAAGGCGTCCAGGCCATCGTTGTTGAAGCCCATGCGGTTGATCAGTGCCTGGGCGGATGGCAGGCGGAACATGCGAGGTTTCGGGTTGCCCGGCTGGGCCAGCGGGGTCACGGTGCCGACCTCGACGAAGCCGAAGCCCATGGCGCCCAGGCCATCGATGCAGCGCGCGTTCTTGTCCAGGCCGGCGGCCATGCCCACGCGGTTCGGGAAGTGCAGGCCGGCGATGGTGACGGGGTCTTCCACCCGGGGCTGGCTGTAGCTGCAGGCCAGCAGCGTGTTTTGCGTGCGTGCCAGCATGTCGATGGTGAGTTCGTGTGCGGCCTCGGGGTCGAGGCGGAACAGCACGGCACGGGAGAGGGCGTAGGGGATCAGAGACATCGCATAATTCCGTTGTTGCCGTATTTTCCCAGATCAACCACTCGACCTCTTCGACACCCATGCTTACTCAAGACGAACTCAAGACCCTGGTCGGCCAGGCGGCCCTGCAATACGTGGTTCCCGGCGAGATCGTCGGGGTCGGCACCGGCTCCACGGTCAACAAGTTCATCGATGCGTTGGCCTCGATGAAAGGGAAGATCAAGGGGGCCGTGTCGAGTTCGGTGGCCAGCACCGAGCGCCTGCTGGCGCTGGGCATCCCGGTGTTCGACGCCAGCGAGGTGGGCGAGATCTCGGTCTACATCGACGGCGCCGACGAGATCGACGGCAAGGGTTACATGATCAAGGGTGGCGGCGCTGCGCTCACGCGCGAGAAGATCGTGGCGGCCCAGTCGCGCCGCTTCGTCTGCATTGCCGACGAGTCCAAGCAGGTGACCGTGCTGGGCAAGTTCCCGCTGCCGGTGGAGGTGATCCCCATGGCCACCCAGCGCCTCATCCGCCAGTTCGCCGCCCTGGGCGGCACGGCCAGGGTGCGCATGAAAGGGGTCGAACCCCTGGTGACCGATAACGGTCAGCACATCCTGGACGTGACCGGTCTGCAGATCAAGGATCCGCTGGCCTTCGAGTCCGAGGTCAACCAGTGGCCGGGCGTGGTGACGGTGGGTGTGTTCGCGCACCAGCGCGCCCAGGTCTGTCTGTTGGGCACGGCCAGCGGTGTGAAGACGCTGACTTATTGAGCAACATCTGAATGACAAGGGGCCCCGCGGGGCCCCTTGTCATTCAGAAAACGATGCCGGCCGGGTTGTCCGGCGTGGGTCCGGGCGCCGGCGCACCGGGTGCTGCTGGTGCCGGGGCTGCCGGGCGCGCTGCAGGCGCTGCAGGAGCGTCCGGCACGGGCACCAGCGGACTGGCCGCAGCATTGCGGTAACCGGGCGGCAGGCGCGAACTCTTGGGGTAGCCGGCGGCGTCGAGGTAATCGCTCCACTCACCCTCTGAATAGCCCTTGAGGCGCTGGCCGCCGATGGTGGCTGTGGGCACCGTGGCTTCCATGCCGAGGCGCTTGAGGGCCTCGATGTCCTGGGCTGTGGTGATGGTCCGTTCGGTATAGGGAATGCCGCGCGAGTTCAGCAGGTTGCGGGCCGCCCCGCAAGGCTCGCAGTTGTCGCCGGTATACAGCGTGACCGGGTAGCGGTTCATGGATTCGCGCAGTTCGAAGGGCAGTTCGCCGGCGGTTCCGTTTTGCGCCGAGCGGCCACTCGGGCTCAGAGCCGTGGCCTTCTCGCTGCTGGTGGGCGGCTTGTCGGAAAAGGTGACTCGGCCGTCCGGGCCGACGATGCGGTAGATGCCCTGGGCAGAAGCCAGGACAGGGAGCAGGGCCAGGACGGCGGCGGCAGCCAGCCGGGCTGCGCGACGGGGACGGTAGGTGGTCTTCATGCGCCTCATTATTCCTTATGTGCAGGTTCCCTAGGTGCGGGCCATGCCCTGGTGCCGCAACAGGGCGTCCAGGCTGGGTTCGCGCCCGCGGAACGCCTTGAAGGACTCGATGGCCGGGCGGCTGCCGCCGGCCTCCAGGATGGCCTGGCGGTATTTTCGCCCGGTTTGCACATTCGGCAAGCCCTCCGGCCCCGGGTTTTCCTCGAAGGCGGCGTAGGCGTCGGCACTGAGCACCTCGGCCCATTTGTAGCTGTAGTAGCCGGCCGCATAACCGCCGGCGAAGATGTGGCTGAAGGTGTGGGCGGTGCGGCTCCAGGCCGGCGGCTGCAGCACGGCGACCTCGGTGCGCACCAGGTCCAGCAGGGGCATGAAGTCCTGCTGCGGGTCGTGCTCGGTGTGCAGCAGCATGTCGAACAGGGCGAACTCGATCTGGCGCAGGGTCTGCATGCCGCTCTGGAAGTTCTTGGCGGCGACCATCTTCTCAAAAAGGGCGCGCGGCAGCGGCTCGCCGGTTTCGACATGGGACGTCATGTGCTTGAGTACGTCCCATTCCCAGCAGAAGTTCTCCATGAACTGGCTGGGCAGTTCCACCGCGTCCCATTCCACCCCGCTGATGCCGGAGACATCGCGCTCGTTGACCTGGGTCAGCAGGTGGTGCAGGCCATGGCCGAACTCGTGGAAGAGGGTGATGACGTCGTCGTGCGTGAGCAGCGGCGGTTTGCCGCCCACACCATCGGCAAAGTTGCAGACCAGGTGGGCCACGGGCATCTGCAGGTGGCCGTCGTCCGGGCGCAGCCAGCGTGAACGCACATCGTCCATCCAGGCGCCGCCGCGCTTGCCCGGGCGGGCCGGCTGGTCCAGGTAGAACTGGCCGACCAGGTGGCCGCCGCGCTCGATCCGGTAGAAGGCCACGGCTGGGTGCCAGACCGGGGCCGTGTCAGGACGGATCGAAACCTCGAACAGGGTCTCGATGATCTTGAACAGGCCGGCCAGCACACGCGGTGCCGTGAAGTACTGCTTGACCTCCTGCTCGCTGAAGGCGTAGCGCGCCTCCTTCAGGCGCTCGGCAATGTAGGGCCAGTCCCAGGGCTGGGGATCGGCCATGTGCAACTCGTCCCGTGCAAAGGCGCGCAGATCGGCCACGTCCTGCTCGGCGTAGGGTCGGGCCTTGACCGCCAGGTCACGCAGGAAACGCACCACCTGCTGGGGGGATTCGGCCATCTTGGGCACGACCGAGACCTCGCCGAAGTTCAGATAGCCCAGCAGTTGGGCCTCTTCCTGGCGCAAGGCCAGGATGTCGCGGATCAGCGCGCTGTTGTCGAACTTGCTGCCTTCGCCTTCGGCCTGGTCGGAGGCGCGCGTGGTGTAGGCGCGGTAGAGCTTGTGGCGCAGCTCGCTGCTCTTCGCAAACTGCATCACCGGCAGGTAGCAGGGCATCTTGAGTGTGAGCTTGTGGCCGTCCTTGCCCTCGGCCTCGGCAGCGGCACGCGCGGCCTGCTGCACGTCGGTGGGCACGCCTTCGAGTTCGCTCAGCGTTGCGTAATAGGACCAGGCGTCGGTCGCGTCCAGCGTGTTCTCGCTGAACTTCTGGCTCAGTTCGGCCTGGCGCTCCTGGATCTGGGCAAAGCGCTCCTTGGCCGCCCCGCGCAGGTCGGCCCCACCCAGCACGAAGTTGCGCAGGGCGTTCTGGTGCGCCTGGCGCTGCTCGGCATTCAGCCGGGACGGATCGATGGCCTTGTACTTGGCGTACAGGTGCTCGTCGGCGCCCAGACGGGTCCAGAACTCGGTCACGCGCGGCAGGGCCTCGTTGTAGGCGGCACGCAACTCGGGGGTGTCGGCCACGCTGTTGAGATGGCTGACCGCGCCCCAGGCCCGGCCCAGTTGTTCGGTGGCCACGTCCAGTTCGCGCGCGATGGCGGACCAGTCGGGCGGAAAGTCGCTTGCGGTGACGCGCTGCAGGGCGGCGTCGCAGGCCGCCAGCAGCGCATCCATGGCCGGAGTCACGTGTTCCGGGCGGATACGGTCGAAGAGGGGCAGGTCGGAGGAGTCGAGAAGGGGATTGCTCATGTTCAGCATTGTGCGGTCAGCGGGACCGGATTCAAGCCATGCCCCCATAGCTTTTGCTGATGTTCCCGATCAGCCCGCCGCCATGCGTTCGGCAGCTTCCAGGGTGTTGACCAGCAACATGGTGATGGTCATGGGGCCCACGCCGCCGGGCACGGGGGTGATCCAGCCGGCGACCTGCCTGACGCCTTCGAAGTCCACGTCGCCGCAGAGCTTGCCTTCGTCATTGCGGTTCATGCCCACGTCGATCACCACGGCGCCGGGCTTGACCATGTCGGCCGTCAGCACCTTGCGCTTGCCCACGGCCGCGACGACCACGTCGGCCTGCAGCGTCATGGCCTTGAGGTCCTTTGTCCCGCTGTGGCAGATCGTCACGGTAGCGTTCTGCTGCAGCAGCATCAGCGCCATGGGCTTGCCCACGATGTTGGAGCGGCCGATGACCACGGCGTGTTTGCCCTTGAGGTCGTAGTGGATGCTCTCCAGCATCTTCATGCAGCCATAGGGCGTGCAGGGCCAGAAGCCGGGTTGGCCCACCATCAGGGCGCCGGCGCTGGCGACGTGGAAACCGTCCACGTCCTTGGCCGGGGAGATGGCCTCGATCACCTTGTGCGCGTCGATGTGGGCGGGCAGGGGCAGTTGGACCAGGATGCCGTGGATGGACGGGTCGTTGTTGAGGGCTTCCACGCGTGCCAGCAGCTGGGCTTCAGTCATCGTGGCCTCGTACTTTTCCAGCACCGAGTGCAGGCCGCTGTCCTCGCAGGCCTTGACCTTGTTGCGCACGTAGACCTGGGAGGCCGGGTTCTCGCCGACCAGGATCACGGCCAGGCCGGGCGTGATGCCGCGTGCCTTGAGGGCAGCGGCACGTTGGGCGACGTCGCCGCGCAATTGCTTGGAGAGGGCGTTGCCGTCGATCAGTCGGCCGGTGGTCTGCGTCATGCTGTGTGTTTCCGTCGGTCAAGTAAAAACGCCCGCTGGAACGAACGAGGCGGGCGTCGGGGGTGAGTGATCTTGCTCAGGCTTTGGCGGCTTGTCCCAGGGCGATCTTCAGCAGGTCGGCCACGGTGTTGGCGTTGAGCTTTTCCATGATGTTGGCGCGGTGCGCCTCCACCGTCTTGATGCTGATGCCCAGGTCGTCGGCGATCTGCTTGTTCAGGCGACCGGCGACGATGCGCTCCAGCACCTGGCTTTCGCGCAGGGTCAGCTTGGCCAGCAGGGCGTCACGGCTGGCGGCCTGCTGGTGCACGCTGAAGGTCTCACGGGCGCGATCGAGCATGCGCTCGACCAGCGTCACCAGCTGGTCTTCCTTGAAGGGCTTCTGGATGAAGTCCATGGCGCCCTTCTTCATGGTGTCCACCGCCATGGGCACGTCGCCGTGGCCGGTGATGAAGACGATGGGCAGGGGCGAGTGGCCTTCCAGCAGGCGGTTCTGCAGCTCCAGCCCGGTCATGCCTTCCATGCGGATGTCGACGATCAGGCAGGCCACCTCGCGCGGGTCGTAGCGGTTCAGGAAGGACTCAGCTGAGTCAAAACAGCGGACCCGGTAGTCCTTGCCTTCGAGCAGCCATTGCAGCGAATCGCGCACGGCCTCGTCGTCGTCAACCACATAGACCGTGCCTTTTTTCGGAATCAGACTCATGCTCTAACCTGAGATTTTTCTGCTTGCAGTTGTAAAGGGGCCGACGCAGCCGCTGGTCCGTCCACGGGCAGCCAGAAGGTGAAACGGCAGCCCGTGACTTCGGAGCCATTGTAGAGGTTCTCGGCCTTCATCCGGCCCTGGTGCGACTCGACGATGGAACGGCACAGGGACAGGCCGATGCCCATGCCTTCCGCCTTGGTCGTGTGGAAGGCCTCGTACAGGCGCGCCATGACCTCCGGGGCGATGCCACGGCCGGTGTCGGTCACGGTGAACTCCACCACCGGCTTGCCCTCGACGGTGGCGGGCAGCACATGCAGTTCCACGCGGCGATGCGGCGGCGGACGCTGCGCATGGACGATGGACTCGGCGGCGTTCTTGAGCAGGTTGACCAGCACCTGCTCGATCAGGATGGGGTCGACCAGCACCGGCGGCAGGTCGGCCATGAAGTAGCTCAGGCGTACGTTGTAACGACGCAGCTCGATCTCGGCCAGTTCCACCGCCTCGTTGACCATGACGGCCACCTCAGACAGCGTGCGGTTCGGTTCGCTGCGCTTTACGAAGGCGCGGATGCGCTGGATGATCTGGCCGGCGCGCTGGGCCTGCTTGGCAGTCTTCTCCAGTGCGCCCAGCAGGTCCTCCTCGGAGATCTGCTGCGCCTTGATGCGCGAGACCATGCCGTTGCAGTAGTTGTTGATGGCGGTCAGGGGCTGATTCAGTTCGTGTGCCACGCTGGAGGCCATCTCGCCCATGGTGATCAGGCGGCTGGCGGTCTGGGCGCGTTCGGCCTGGGCGGCAGACTGGGCCTCGGCCAGGCGGCGCGGCGTGATGTCGGTGGCGATCACCATCTGCGCCAGGCGGCCATCCACCCAGGTCAGGTAACGGGTGCGCACTTCCAGCCATTTGCCGAGCTCCTCGACGTAGACCTCGGCGTTTTCGGCTTCGGCGTCGGGCAGGGCGCTGGTGGGCATGCCTACCAGTCCGTCCACGCTGTCCTGGCTGTCCTCGCTGCTCACCCGTGCCGGCATGCCGGCCTGGGTGGACAGGCGCACATGGCCGCTGCTCTGCTCATGGAACCAGAGCCGGTACAGCTTGTTGGCGAACAGCAGCTCGTCGGTGCCCAGCGGCGCGACCGAGACCGAGGCGTCCAGCGCCTCCAGCACCGTGGTGAAGCGCTCGTAGGAGGCGTAAAGCTGCTCGCGCACGCGGTTGGGCTCGGTGATGTCGGTCATCGAGGTCATCCAGCCGGTCTGCAGGCCACGTGCATCGATCAGCGGCGAGACGTAGATGCGTGCGTCGAACAGCGTGCCGTCCTTGCGCTTGACGCGCACCTGGAAGCCGCCCGGGGTCACGCGGCCGGTCAGCTCGTCTTCCAGCCGGCCCATCAGCATGTCGCGGTCTTCCTCGGGCCAGTAGGGGAAGGGGGCGGTGCAGCCGACCAGTTCACGCTCGCTCCAGCCCGTCATCTGGCAGAAGGCGGCGTTGACGTAGGTGATGTGGCCTTGCAGGTCCAGTGCGCGCATGCCCGTGGGCATGGAGTTCTCCATGGCGCGGCGGAAATTGGTCTCCAGCACCAGGGCCTGCTGGGCCTGCATGCGCCGGCGGGTGTGGCGCCAGTTGGCGATCAGCATCCATGCCGTCATCACGCTGAGCGTGCCGACCAGCCAGAACAGGCCACTGCCGACCACGCCCAGCGAAGCGCGATAGGCCTGGGCGTGCAGCACCAGGCCGTTGCCCACGGGCGAGACAGGGACTTCATATTCGTTCGCATGGGAGGCCCAGCCCATCCAGGGACCGGTGCGGTTGCGCTTGGGGGCGCTGCTGCCGGCCAGCACCTCGCCGCGGGAATCGCGCAAGGAGACGGCATAACGCGCCGAGACTTCCGAGGGGACGCCGTAGCGGTAGAGCGTATCCAGCGAGTACTCGGCCAGCAGCACACCGGCGAAGCGGGTGCGGCTGTGCAAGGGCAGGTGCAACTCCAGCAGCGCGGTGCCATCCGGCGTCGCGCTGCGCTGCACATAGATGGGCTGGCGCAGTTCACGCGCCAGGGCAAAGGCGTTTTCGGTCTCGCTGGGTTTTTCCGGCAGCACGCCGCTGCGGACGGGGCTGTTGACCAGGCTGTGCGCCAGACTGGGATTGCCATGTGCGACGCGCAGGCGGCGGCGTTCATCGATCCAGCTCAGTCCCTGGAGTTCGGGGTACTGGTTGAGCAGCACGTTGGCACGGTTGCGAAACTGTTCGGCGTCCAGTTCCTGGCTGGAGATTTCCTGGGCCAGGCGCACCAGTTCTTCCTGGCGCTCCAGCAGGCGCAGGCGCATGCGCTGCTGGGCGTATTCCACGTCCCGCCGTACGGCCTCCTGCTCCCGCTCCATCTCCTCCAGGCGCAGATAGCCAAAGGCGGCCACGATGGCGGCCAGGAACAGCAGGACCGCCACCAGCGGTGCCAGCATGGCGTAACGGTCCTGACGGTGGGGTGACTGCCGGCGCCACCACTGCCGCAGGCGCACCAGCGCGGGCAGTTCGCGCAGGTAAGGCAGCAGCTGGTTCAGTCGTTTGTACATGTGTGGCAAGTGTATTCCGTATGACTTTCTTGGGTTCCGATTGAATTCATAATATGAAATAAACAAGCACGCCTTGAAATAGGCAAAAAATTATGAGAAACTCCCGGATCGTTCTACATTGACTGAAGAACTTGTCTGCAGACAAGTTCCGTGCCTAAAACCAAGAGGAGCCAAGCATGTCAGCCCTGCCCCAGAACCTGTCTGGAATCGACACCCAAGATCTCGACAGCCAGGAAACCCTTGAATGGAAGCACGCCCTGGAAGCCGTGATCGCGCAGGAGGGCCCGGAGCGCGCCCATTTCCTGCTGGAACAACTGCTGGAGCATGCGCGCGAGCACAGCATCGACATGCCGTTCTCGGCCACCACCGGTTATGTCAACAGCATCGAGCCCGACCAGGAGGCGCACAGCCCCGGTAACCTGGACCTCGAAGGTCGTCTGCGCG
This sequence comes from uncultured Hylemonella sp., assembly GCA_963512175.1. Taxonomy (GTDB): domain Bacteria; phylum Pseudomonadota; class Gammaproteobacteria; order Burkholderiales; family Burkholderiaceae_C; genus Hylemonella. The sequence goes on from CAUPLI010000003.1 coordinate 115,606, forward strand.
CCTACATGCGCTGGAACGCCATGGCCATGGTCGTCAAGGCCAACCGCCTGGACCCGGCCGACGGCGGCGACCTCGGCGGCCACATCAGCTCCTTCCAGTCGCTGGCCCACATGTTCGCGGCCGGCTTCAACCATTTCTGGCACGCCGACAACACCGACGAGGGCGGCACCCATGGCGGTGACCTGCTCTACATCCAGGGCCACTCTTCGCCCGGCATCTACGCCCGCGCCTATCTGGAAGGCCGCATCAGCGAAGAGCAGATGCTGAACTTCCGTCAGGAAGTCGACGGCAAGGGCCTGTCCAGCTACCCGCACCCCAAGCTGATGCCCGGTTTCTGGCAGTTCCCCACCGTCTCCATGGGCCTGGGGCCCATCATGTCGATCTATCAGGCGCGTTTCCTCAAGTACCTGCACGCCCGCGGCATTGCCGACACCAGCCAGCGCAAAGTCTGGGTCTTCTGCGGCGACGGCGAGATGGACGAACCCGAAAGCCTGGGCGCCATCGGCCTGGCCGCGCGCGAGAAGCTCGACAACCTGGTCTTCGTGGTCAACTGCAATCTGCAGCGCCTGGACGGCCCGGTGCGGGGCAACGGCAAGATCATCCAGGAGCTCGAAGGCGAGTTCCGCGGCGCCGGCTGGAACGTCATCAAGCTGATCTGGGGCCGGGAGTGGGACGACCTGCTGGCCAAGGACAAGGAAGGCATCCTGCGCAAGGTCATGATGGACACGCTGGACGGCGACTACCAGGCCTTCAAGGCCAATGACGGCGCCTTCGTGCGCAAGAACTTCTTCGGCCGCGACCCGCGCACGCTGGAGATGGTCTCCAAGATGAGCGACCAGGAAGTCTGGGGCCTGCGCCGCGGCGGCCACGACGCGCAGAAGGTCTATGCGGCCTTCCACAAGGCCCACAACTCCAAGGGCGGCCCCACCGTGCTGCTGGTCAAGACCGTCAAGGGCTGGGGCATGGGCAAGGCCGGCGAGGGCAAGAACACCGCGCACCAGACCAAGAAGCTCGGCGACGACGACATCCGCTACATGCGCGACCGCTTCAATATCCCTATTCCCGACAGCGAACTGCCCAAGATCCCCTTCTACAAGCCGGCCGACGACACGCCGGAGATGAAGTACCTGCACGAGCGTCGCCAGGCCCTGGGCGGTTACCTGCCCAAGCGTCGTACCGTGTCGAGCGAGAAGTTCACCGTGCCGCCGCTGGAGACCTTCAAGTCCGTGCTGGAAGCCACGGCCGAGGGCCGCGAGATTTCCACCACCCAGGCCTATGTGCGTTTCCTGACGCAACTGCTGCGTGACCAGGCCCTGGGCCCGCGTGTGGTGCCCATCCTGGTGGACGAAGCCCGTACCTTCGGTATGGAAGGCCTGTTTCGCCAGATCGGCATCTACAACCCCGAAGGGCAGAAGTACACCCCGGTCGACAAGGACCAGGTCATGTACTACAAGGAAGACAAGGCCGGCCAGATCCTGCAGGAAGGCATCAACGAGGCGGGCGGCATCAGCAGCTGGATCGCCGCGGCAACATCGTATTCGACGAACAACCGCATCATGATCCCCTTCTATATCTACTACTCGATGTTCGGCCTGCAGCGCGTGGGCGACCTGGCCTGGGCGGCCGGCGACATGCAGGCGCGCGGTTTTCTGCTGGGCGGCACCTCCGGGCGCACCACACTCAACGGCGAAGGCCTGCAGCACGAGGATGGCCACAGCCAGGTGCTGGCCAGCACCATCCCCAACTGCGTGAGCTACGACCCGACCTTCGCGCACGAGGTGGGCATCATCCTGCACCATGGCCTCAAGCGCATGGTGGAGAAACAGGACAACGTCTTCTTCTACCTGACCCTGCTCAATGAGAACTACGCCATGCCGGGCCTGAAGGCCGGCACGGAAGAGCAGATCATCAAGGGCATGTACCTGTTGCAGGAGGCGAAGGCCGCCAAAGGGTCACCGAAGGCCACCTCCGGGTCCGCGCCCCAGGTCAACCTGCTGGGTTCGGGCACCATCCTGCGCGAATCGATGTTCGCCAAGGAACTGCTCGAGAAGGAATGGGGTGTGGCCGCCAATGTCTGGAGCTGCCCGAGCTTCAACGAACTGGCCCGCGACGGCCAGGACGTCGAGCGCTGGAACCTGCTACACCCGACAGCGAAGCAGCGCGTCGCCTTCGTCACGCAGCAGCTGGCGCCGCATGCCGGCCCGGTGATTGCCTCCACCGACTACGTCAAGACCTTCTCCGAGCAGATCCGCCCCTACATCCCCAAAGGCCGGATCTACAAGGTGCTGGGCACCGACGGCTTCGGCCGCAGCGACTTCCGCAGCAAGCTGCGCGAGCACTTCGAGGTCAACCGCCACTACATCGTGGTGGCGGCCCTCAAGTCCCTGGCGGAGGAGGGCGTGGTGCCGATGGAGAAGGTGGCCGAGGCCATCGCCAAGTACAAGATCAAGGCTGACAAGATCAACCCGCTTTACGCATAAGGCGGGTCGATCCTGCGGCTCAGGCCTGCCCGTGCTCAGCGGGTGGGCCTGGCCCTCAGGGCCCGCTTCCCAACCAGGAAGACAAGAACATGGCTATCGTAGAAATCAAGGTGCCCGATATCGGCGACTTCGAGTCGGTCGCAGTCATCGAACTGCTGGTCAAGCCCGGCGACACGGTGAAGGCCGAGCAGTCCCTCATCACGGTCGAGTCCGACAAGGCCTCGATGGAGATCCCGTCCAGCCACGCCGGTGTGGTCAAGGAGCTCAAGGTCAAGATCGGCGACAAGGTCGCCATGGGCTCGGTTGTGCTGACGCTGGATGCGGCCGATGCCGGTGCCAGCGCGGGACCCGTTGCTGCTCCTGCAACGGCAGCTCCTTCGCCTGTTGCCGCGCCCGCCGCAGCACCGGCGGCCAAGCCGGCAGCGGTGCCCGCGCAGGTGGCATCCGCTGCCGTTCCTGCCCATGATCCGAGCGCCCCCAAGGGCCAGTTGCCGCACGCCAGCCCATCGGTGCGCAAGTTCGCGCGCGAACTTGGTGTTCCGCTGGAAGAGGTCAAGGGCAGCGGGCTCAAGGGCCGTATCGTCGACGAAGACATCAAGAACTTCAGCAAGTCCGTGATGAGCGGTGCCGTGCGCACCCAGGCCATGGGCGCGGCTTCTTCCGGTGGTGGTGATGGTGCCGGCCTGGGGCTGCTGCCCTGGCCCAAGGTGGACTTCGCCAAGTTCGGCCCCATCGAGCGCAAGGACCTCTCGCGCATCAAGAAGATCAGCGGCGCCAACCTGCACCGCAACTGGGTGATGATTCCCCACGTCACGAGCTACGAAGACGCCGATATCACCGACCTCGAAGCCTTGCGCGTGCAGCTCAACAAGGAAAACGAGAAGGCAGGCATCAAGTTCACCATGCTGGCCTTTGTCATCAAGGCGGCGGTGGCGGCACTCAAGAAATTCCCCGAGTTCAACGCCAGCCTCGACGGCGATCAGCTGGTGCTGAAGAATTACTGGAACATCGGCTTCGCAGCAGACACGCCCAACGGCCTGGTCGTGCCCGTGCTCAAGAACGCCGACCAGAAGGGCCTGGTGGAGATTTCTGCCGAAATGGCCGAACTGTCCAAGAAGGCACGCGACGGCAAGCTCGGCGGGGCCGACATGCAGGGCGGCACCTTCTCGATCTCCTCGCTCGGCGGTATCGGCACCACCTACTTCACGCCGCTCATCAACGCGCCGGAAGTGGCCATCCTGGGCCTGTCCAAGAGCGCGATGAAGCCGGTCTGGGACGGCAAGGCCTTCCAGCCGCGCCTGGTCTTGCCGCTCTCGCTGTCCTATGACCATCGTGTGATCGATGGCGCGGCGGGCGCACGTTTCAACGCCTACCTGAGCCAGGTCCTCGGCGATTTCCGCCGCGTGATGCTCTAAGGAAAACCGATGGCACTCATAGAAATCAAGGTCCCGGACATCGGCGACTTCGAATCGGTCGCAGTCATCGAGCTGCTGGTCAAGCCCGGCGACGCCATCAAGCCCGAGCAGAGCCTGATCACCGTGGAGAGCGACAAGGCTTCCATGGAAATACCGGCCAGCCAGGGCGGGGTGGTCAAGGAACTCAAGGTCAAGATCGGCGACAAAGTAAAAGAAGGTTCTCTCGTTTTGCTGCTTGAAAGCAGCGAAACGATTTCCCCTTCGGGGCAAGCTGGCTCACCCCCACCCCAACCCTCCCCCGTCACGGGGGAGGGCTCGAAAGGCATTTCAGTTGCAGCACCAGCGCCCGCAGCGGCCAGTTTCGGCGGCAGTGCCGACCTGGAGTGCGATCTGCTGGTCCTGGGCGCCGGCCCTGGCGGTTACTCGGCTGCCTTCCGCGCGGCCGATCTCGGCCTCAAGGTCGTGCTGGTCGAACGCTACGCTGCCCTGGGCGGCGTCTGCCTCAACGTGGGCTGCATCCCTTCCAAGGCACTGCTGCACGTGGCCGCCGTGATGGACGAGGTCAGCCACCTGGGCGATCTGGGCGTGGAGTTCGGCAAGCCGGTCGTGAACATCGACAAGCTGCGCGGCCACAAGGAAAAGGTCATCGGCAAGCTCACGGGCGGCCTGGCCGCCATGGCCAAGATGCGCAAGGTCACCATCGTGCGGGGTTACGGCGCCTTTGTCGGCCCCAACCACGTGGAAGTGGAAGAGACCTCTGGCACGGCGCAGGACAAGACCGGCAAGAAGCAGGTCATCGCCTTCAAGAAGGCCATCATCGCGGCCGGCTCGCAGGCCGTGCGTCTGCCCTTCATGCCCGACGATCCGCGTGTGGTGGACAGCACTGGCGCTCTCGCGCTCAAGGAAGTGCCCAAGCACATGCTGATCCTGGGCGGCGGCATCATCGGCCTGGAAATGGGCACGGTCTACAGCACGCTGGGCGCACGCCTGGACGTGGTGGAAATGCTGGATGGCCTGATGCAGGGTGCCGACCGCGACCTGGTCAAGGTCTGGCAGAAGATGAACGCGCCGCGTTTCGACAACATCATGCTCAAGACCAAGACCGTGGGTGCCAAGGCCACGCCCAAGGGGATCGAGGTGACGTTCGAAAGTGCCGAGCCGGGTGGGGCGGTTCCGCCACCCCAGACCTATGACCTGGTGCTGCAGGCCGTGGGCCGCAGCCCCAATGGCAAGAAGATCGCCGCCGACAAGGCCGGCGTCAGCGTGACCGACCGGGGTTTCATCCCGGTGGACATCCAGATGCGCACCAACGTGCCGCACATCTTTGCCATCGGCGACATCGTGGGCCAGCCCATGCTGGCGCACAAGGCGGTGCACGAGGCGCACGTGGCGGCCGAGGTGATTGCCGGAGAACTGCAGGGCAACAAGGAGTTGGCCAGCGCGGCCTTCAACGCCCGCGTGATTCCCAGCGTGGCCTACACCGACCCCGAGGTGGCCTGGGTGGGCCTGACCGAAGACCAGGCCAAGGCGCAGGGTGTGAAGGTCAAGAAGGGCCTCTTCCCCTGGACGGCTTCGGGCCGTGCCATTGCCAACGGTCGCGACGAAGGTTTCACCAAGCTGCTGTTCGACGAAGAGACGCACCGCATTGTCGGCGGCGGCATCGTGGGCACGCACGCGGGCGACATGATCGGTGAGATCGCGCTGGCCATCGAGATGGGCGCCGACGCCGTGGACATCGGCAAGACCATCCACCCGCACCCCACGCTGGGCGAGAGCATCGGCATGGCGGCGGAAGTGGCACACGGTTCCTGTACCGACGTGCCTCCGGCGCGCAAGTAAACGGCTGTTGTCACAGAACCAGACGAGCAAGGCTCGTCTGGCTTATCCGATGCAGCCGTGGGCGCCATCGTCATGCGCGCATGGTCTAGCGGGTGCGCATGGTCTCCAGCCAATCCACCGGAAGCGCAAAGTTGAGGTTTTGCCCCAGCTTGGTCTGGAACGTGGTGATGCCGATGAGGCGCCCCTCGGCATCGAACAATCCGCCCCCGGATGATCCCGGCGAAATGGCTGCAGAGGTCTGAATCACGGTGCCATCGGGGGTCTCGCGCAGCGCCGATATCAGCCCCTGACTCAGGGTGCGGTCGAGCCCCTGCGGCGCACCGATGGCATAGACCGTCTGCCCCACCTGCAGGTTTTTCGCGCTGCCACGCCTGACCACAGGCACTGACAAACCCTCCACCTGCAGGATGCACAGATCTAGGTAGGTATCCGAGGTACCACTGGTGGCACTGAATTCGGAGGCGCCAGATTTGACTTTGACGGTGATGGCGCGATCGATCACATGGCAATTGGTGATCACGGTCTGCGAACCGATCACGACCCCACTGCCACGACTGTAGGACTGGCCATTTGCATTCACGGATTCGACCACGACCACGCTGGGAGCTGCTGCTGCATACAGTGTTTCGGGGTTGACAGCATTCGCTGCCGTGCCCGGCAGGTTCGGGGCGGGTGTGGCTGGTACCGGGACGGTCTGCTCGATGACGACGTAGGTGGGGCGTTTCGCCGGAGCCGCAGTGGTCTTGGCCTTTTTTGCCAATAGCCAGGCGCTGATGCCCAGAGCCAGAAGGCCGATCAGCACCGTCAGTACAAGTCTGACGTGCCTGAACCCACCGCTGGACTGTTCAACGGGGAACTGCCGCAAGTCCAACGGCGCACTTTTCTCGCGTAACCTGGTGTCATAGGCGGCACGGGAGACAGGGTTGCACAGCACTTCACGTGCATGGCGCAAGACGACTTTGGTGTTGTGGTCCGGGGCCTCATCCAGCTTCCGGGCGCACACCGCAGCAATGGTCTCTGCGTTTTCCTCGGGCGTTACGCCCAGCAAGGCATACAGGTCACGTGTCAACGTCTGGACTCCGTAGCCTGACAGGAGCGCATGGCTTTTTTCGACTTCTCTTCGATAAAGGGCGTTGGCTGATTGCGGTTTTTCATGGCCTGCTGAACCTCCTCGTAGGTCAGGGTGTCGGCCAGAGTTTCACCAAAGCATTCGCACACATTGCGCGGCGCGGTGCAACTCATCATCACGCCTCTTCTGAATTCGTTTTTCTCTTCGTCCGACAAAGGGTTGTAGCCCGCACCGCGGCCCATCACTTTTTCTGCTGTGGTGGCGCTTGTCGGACAGGGGATGTCGGAAAAAGATACCTTGCCCTTGGCATCGGTGCACTTGTAGGCTGCTGCGTGTGATGCGACCGGAAGCACCATGGCCAGACCGATGATCCACATGAACTTAGAAGACATGGTACGCAGCACCCCAAGCTTTGATAGGTCGATCATCAAAGTGTACAAGTAAAGCTTCGTCCAGCTGTCCCATCTGCCAGCCAAACAAGCCTTCGAATCGCGCAACGTGGCCCTCAACGTGCACGTGACGGCCATGCCTTATGTGCGCTGTCGCGCAGTGAGGCGATCGAGCGTGGCCAGTCGGTGGAAATCGCCCTTTCACCCCGAAGTGACACGGAACAAAAGTAGTGCCACGGGCTCCAAATCGTATGGCCGGGGTGCGACGTGCGCCAGCGTGCTAGATTTCAAGTCGAAGCGGGGGCAGGGCATGCTTCCGTGACAATGGCGTATTGGAGCGAATCGTGATGAACAAATTAGGATCATTGTGCTGCCTGCTGGCTATCCTGGCGCTGGTGCCGGTTCAGGCCGAGGAGGAGCGTTTCGTGGACAAGGCCGGTCGCACCATCAAGAAGGGTGGCGAGGCGGCGCAGGAGGGTATCGAGAAGGGGGCCTCAGCCACCGACAAGGGGGTGGGCAAAGCCTTTGGTACCGTCAACGAGAAGGTGTTGAAGCCCGCCGACAACTGGATCCAGAACAAGGTCAACAAGAAGGGCGGCTCGGAGAAACCGGTGGACAAATAAGCCGCCGGCACACGCCGCGAACAACCCTGAGGGCGTCAGCCTTCAGGGTTTATTTTTTCCCGTAGATGAAGTCCATGATCACCGCGTGGAAGCGTTCGGGCTGCTCCAGATGCGGCACATGGCCCACGCCGTTGAATTCCTTGAGCACTGCGCCCGGGATGCGCTGTTGCGCGCTACGTCCCAGCAGGGGGAAGTTGCCCATGGGCCTGACCACCTCGGGCGGCGCGAAGCGGCGACCGAAGACCGTGCGGTCGTTCTGGCCGATGATCAGCAGGGTCGGCACCTTGAGCTGGGGCAGTTCGTTGTAGATCGGCCCGTCGTAGATCATCTGGTAGGTCAGTGCCGAGACGAGGGCGAAGTGCGGGTAGTCGCCGCTGAGTTGCACGCGCGCGAACTGTTCCACGAAGCGTTCGAACTCGGGCTTCCAGACCGGGAAGTAGCCCTTGACGAAGTTGCGGTAGCTCGCCGGCGTTTGCGCCATTTCCAGCTTCACGAGGTTGGGCGTCTGCTGGGGCGGGATGCTGGCCACGTAGTCTTCGAGGCCCAGCGGGTTTTCCAGCACCAGGGCCACCACACGCTCGGGGTAACGACGCGCGAAATGCACGCCCAGCATGCCGCCCATGCTGTTGGCGATGACCGTGACGCGGTTGAGCTTGAGGTGATCCAGCAGGCGTGCGGTGTTCTCGGCCAACATGCCGAAGGTGTAGCGCATCTCGGGCTTGGACGATTTGCCGAAGCCGATCTGGTCCGGGGCGATCACGCGGAAGCCGTAGGTCGACATGGCGCGCAGGGTGTTGGCCCAGTAGTCGGAGCCGAAGTTCTTGCCGTGCAGGAGAACGATGGTCTGGCCGTTGGGGTTCTCCGGCTTCACGTCCATATAGGCCATGCGCACCGGCCGGCCCTCCACCTCAAACTGCAACATCTGCACCGGGTAGGGATAGGCCCAGTTCTCCATGGCCGCGCCCAGCGGCTCTGCGTTGGCATAGGTGGGCTGGCTGGCATCCTGGGCCAGGGCCCAGAGGCTGCTGCCCGCCAGCAGCAGGGCTGCTGTCTGGCGCAGGAGTCGGTGCAGGGCAGGTCGCATCATTTCGCCTCGTTGATCATCAGGGTGGTTTTCTCGTCGACTTCCCGGGCCACCTGGTTCAGGGCCGGATCCTGGGAGAGCATGGCCAGCATGTCGGTCGGCTTGATCATGCCGATCCTGGTCTTGCCTTTTTCGGTGTAGACCGAAATGCGGCAGGGCAAGGCCATGTTCATCTGCATGTCGCTGGCCAGCACCTTGGCGGCCTGGGCCGGATTGCAGACCTCGAACACGCGGCAGTTCTCGGTGAAGCTCAGGCCCTTGCTGCGCAGGGTGTTGCCGATGTCGTGCACGTGCAGCACGCCAAAGCCGTGGCGCTTGACGGCGGCGTCCAGGTCAGCGGAAGCCTGCTCGAAGGATTTGGAAGTTTCGACGGTGTAGTACATGGCCAATCTCGTGTGGGAGAAGGAATGAGAAAAGGTGCTTCATTGTGCCGGACTCTCCCCGGGGATCTGTACGACACGCCGCTCATGCGCGCCGTGCCGTGTTGCCATTCCGGCCATGAGGTGGCGAGAAAGCTGATCCCGCATCTTTTGATGCTTCGTCAATTCGAGGGTATTTACAAATTGAAATACATTGTTACGATGGGTTACATATTGAGGGTGAGCTGGGAATGCATTCGCTATGGCGGATGACTAATCAGTAGTAATAGGCCCCAATTTGGCAAAGCAGACCCACAAGGAGAGGCTATGGGGCGAATGGGGAATGGCGCCTTGCGTTCCAGCGAGATGGGGGGACGCTGGTCGACACGTGCACGCACCTGGACGCGCATGCTGGCGTATGGGCACGGTTGGGTATTGCTGTTCCTGTCGGTCTGCGTGCAGGCGCAGGTTGCACCGTCTCCGGCAACCGATCCGGGTCGGTTGCGCGAACGTTTTGATGTCCCCGTGGCTCCGGCGGCCGGGATTGCCCTGCCGGAGCTGAAAGCCGGCTTGCGTGATGCCGTTCCCGAGTCGATCAAGGCGGTCCGGGTGACGCTGCGTACCATCGCGGTCGAAGGTTCCACGGTGTACTCGCCCGAGCAGCTCGGCGAGCTGACGGCGCCTTATATCGGCCGCGAAATCAGCGGCAGCGACATTTTTGGGCTGGCGCAGGCGTTGACGGCGCACTACCGCAACGCCGGCTACTTCCTGTCGCAGGTCGTCGTGCCGCCGCAAATACTGGGCAAAGACGGCACGCTCACGCTGCGGGTGGTCGAGGGATACATCGCCGCGGTGTTCATCGAGGGCGACGAGCGCGTCCGCAAAGAGCTGTCCGCGATCGGCGAAAAGATCATGGCGACACGGCCGCTGCAGGCCGAGGTGCTCGAGCGCTACCTGCTGATCGCCAACGAATTTCCCGGCCTGCACCTGCGCAGCGTGCTGACGCCGTCGGAAGCGGTGGGTGCCGCTGATCTGACCTTGATGGCCAGCATCAAGGATGTCGAAGCCTTCGCGTCCTACGACAACTACGGTACCCGCTATCTGGGGCCGAACCAGGCCATGGTCGGCGTTTCGGTCAACCAGTTGACAGCGGCCAACGACCAGTTGCGTTACATCGGCGTCGGGACCGGCGATACCGAAATGTCCTATCACCAGCTGGCCTACAGCCAGGTGATGAACGAGGAGGGGCTCAAGCTGGGGCTGATGGTGTACCAGGCGCGTACCCAGCCGGGCGACAGCCTGAGTACACAGGACATCCGCGGGCGCACGGACGGCGTGTCGCTGTCGCTGGGCTACCCGCTGCTGCGCACGCGCAACCGCAGCGTGCTGGCCCGCCTGGTCTATGACACCGCCGATACCGACACCAACACCCAAGGGGTACGCACGACCGAGGACCGCATTCGAGCCGTCCGCGCAGGCCTGAGTTGGCTGTTGCTGGACGGCTGGGACGGCCAGAACACCCTGGAAGTGGACGTCAGCCAGGGCGTGGGCGGGACCAGCAAGAGCGACCCGCAGAAAAGCCGGGCTGAGGCGGATGGCATGTTCAGCAAGGTGGCCTTCGACTACACGCGTTTCCAGCCGCTGAGCGCCCGCTGGGGCGTGACGGTGGGCATGGCGGGGCAGTGGTCGGGCGACACGCCGCTGTTGTCGTCCGAGCAGTTTGCGCTGGGCGGGCGCCGTTTTGGCCGGGCCTACGAGTCTGCGGAGTTGGTGGGCGATCGTGCCCTGGCCCTGCGCCTGGAACCACGCTATGCCGGCATCTCGTCGCTGCCTGGGCTGCAGGCCTATCACCTGCTGGGCTTGTACGAAATTGGCGAGGTGACACGGGTGGGGACGCCGGCGGCCGGCACACCGTCGACGCAAAGCCTGGCTTCAGGCGGCATGGGTGCCCGCTTGTTCCTGGCGGGCAATATCACGGCCCAGATGGAGGCCGTGTGGCCCCTGACCAAACCGCTGGCCAGCGCGCCAGACAACGGCAAGGCGATGCGCCTGCTGGGCTCGGTGATGGTTCGCTTCTAGTTGGGGCAGGGATTGAAATTGGAAAAGGGGAAGCAAGATGACAAACCAGCTGTGTACGCTCTCTCATCGCCGTCGTCGGCCACGGGCTGAGGCTGCTACTTTTGTGCTCAAGGCATTCCCGCTGGCGGTCGCCTTGTGCTTTTGTCCGTCGGTGCGATCCGATGTCATCAATCCGGGCCAGGCTGGCCTGCCCATGGGGGGCACGGTGGCTTCCGGCACGGTGAGCAATCAGCTGACCGCCGACAGGCTCACCTTGACGCAGACCACGCAACGTGCGGTGATCGACTGGACCTCCTTCAATATTGCAAGTGGCAAGGCGGTCGAGTTCATTCAGCCCAACGCCAGTGCGGCGGTTTTGAATCGGGTCTCGGCCAGCGCCAACATGTCGGAGATCGCCGGCACCCTGTCGGCCAACGGCACGGTGTTGCTGATGAACCCCAACGGTGTCATGTTCCACCAGGGTTCGAACATCAATGTGGGCTCGCTCATCGTCGGTACCGGTACGGTCAACCAGGCCGCCTTCGAGGCTGGCGGTACCTCCGGCACGTTTGCCATCACGGGTGCGACCACGGGCAGCATCACCAATCGGGGCAGCATCACGGCGGCCAACGCCGGACTGGTGGCGCTGGTGGCGCCTTCGGTGGTCAATGAGGGAACCATCATCGCCACGGGTGGGCGCATCCGGCTCTCGGGCGCTGACCGCGGCACCGTGTCGTTCAATGGCAATCTGTTCGAATTCGCGGTCGACAGCGGAGCGCAGGGGACGAATGCAACGGTGAGCAACAGCACCGGTGCCCGCCTGGAGGGCGCGCACATCCTGCTGACCACCGGGGATGCCGCCAACCTGGTGTCGGGCGTCGTCAACCTGCAGGGCGTGCAGCGGGCCAGCAGCGCCATCGTGGTCGACGGCAATACGGTGGTGCTCAAATCCGATCTCGATGCGCCCAGCATCTCGGGCAGTTCCCATACCGTGCAGGTGCACGACACGGCGTCGATCCAGGATGCGGTAAAGATCGCCAGAAGCGGCGGTACGGTCGATGTTGCGGCGGGCAACTACACCCAGACCTCGAAGCTCCTTATCGACAAATCGCTCACCATCCATGGCGCCGGTCAATCCTCGACAATCATCGACGCCCGCAGCGTCACGGGCACTTACGGCATGGAAGTCAAGGCGGACGACGTCACCTTGAGTGACTTCACTTTTTATGGTCCGTCCACCTACTACAACGCGGCTTACGGCATCAAGGTTTCGCCGGGGGGCTCGGCGGATGCGCGTCTGCGCAACTTCACCATTCGCAACGTGACCAGCCGCGGCGCCGGCAAGGCCGAGCTGGATCTGAACGGCGTTGACGGTGCACTGATCGACAACGTGACGCTCAACGGCCGACCGGTCGACAACAGCGCGGACATGTCGGAGGGAGCGGGCCTGCAGCTGACCGACAGCGCCAACGTCACGGTGCGCAATACCACCACCCTGAACAACCGCTGGGGTGGGGTGGCGCTGTACCAGGCCAACAGAAGCTACAACCAGCGGGTGAACAACATCTCCATCGAGGGCAACAACCACTTCAACGAGTTCAATCCGGTCTATATGCAGGACGAGTCTGCGCTGCACGACTTCGGTAGCCTGAACATTGCCGGGTTCGGCTTTGCGGTTCGCAATGCGACCGACGCTGGCAGCGGCCAGTACACCTGGCTGCAGGCGTCGAAGCAAAATGCCTATGACTTCGCTGTCAATGTGCCACTTGCAAATGCAGGGTACAACGCCAGCGCAAGCTATATCCGGGGCTGGAACGGCACGGCGACGACGCAGAACCTCGAGGTCGGCGTCGGCCATCTGATCAGTGGCGGCAGCCAGGCCATGTCGATTGCCACCGCGATCAACCAGTCTTCCACGGGCGCCACCATCAACGTCGGCGCAGGCACCTATGCCGGGCAGGTCACGCTGAACAAGGCGAATCTGACCTTGAAGGGGGACGGCGCCAAACTGCAGGTCCCCGATTCGGCAGAGGTCAATGCCATCACCATCAGCGCCAACAACGTGACCGTGGAGGGCATGGAAATTGCCGGCCCGTTAGGCGGTGTTCCCTACTACACCTACTACCGCAGCGAGCCGGGGTACACGACACCTACCAACATCAGCCGCGGCATTGTGGTGGGAAGCGGCGTTGCCAACTTCACGATCAGGAACAACAACGTCCACGACGTGCGGACCGGCATCCTGATCAATGGTCTCGGTAACTCAGGGAGCGTCACGGACAACACGATCGAGAACACCAAGAGCGGTATCTCGGTGCAGTACACCGGCGGTACGAATGTCGCGATGACCGGCAATCGGAACAAAGTGGGCGGGGTTGGCAATGAATGGGGCGTGAACCTCAACCTGAACAAGACGCCCAAGCTGGACACGCCGACGCTGGAGTGGCAGCAAGAGCTGCTGGACCTGAGCGCGGCCAACAATGGATGGACGGTCCAGGACCAGGGTTACACCTCGTCCAACCGAACCCATGTGAATGTGGCGGCGACCGGCGCCGCCGCCGGCAACCAGGGTAGCCGGCTGACGCCGATCAACACGGTACAGGGAGGGATGAACGCAGCGGTGCGCGGCGGGACGGTGAACGTCATGGCCGGAACCTATGCTGAATCGCTGTCGGTGGACCGGCTGCTGAACCTTCGTTTCAACGATGTCACGCTGCAGGGCCTGACCTTGACGTCCGCGGCCGGCGGCTCCGGCATCGGAGGCAGGCTGACGGCCAATTCAGCGGCAGGTCTGGTGTTTGATGCCCCGGTCCATCTGCTGGCCGACACCACGCTGGTGTCCAACGCGGGGGACATCAGCCTGAACGGCCTGGTGCAAAACACCGGCACCAACGCCTATGCCCTGGCGCTGACGGCCCGTGACAACATCAAAGGCAACGTTCGCGTGCCGACCTTGAGCGTCAACGCAGGCAACCGGGTCGACATGACGGTGGACGTCGCAACGGCCGACGTGCGCGCCGGCGTCCAGGCGGATCTTTCCGGCCGCGCCAAGCGCATCGGGGTGAACGCGCTCCACGGCAACCTGACGGGCAGTTTCGGCACGGTGGAGAACACCGGCAATGGCGTGATCAAGGTCAACGGCCGGGCGCTGCTGAATGATGAGGTGGCTCCTGTCATTGACAACATCCGCTTCGTTCCGGTCATCGTCCTGCCGCCGCCTCCGCCGCCACCACCGTTGCCGCCGCCGGCACCGGTCACCCTGCAGGCCAGTGTTGATGTCACGGACCAGCCGGCAACGGCGGCAGGCTCGGGGAATGGGAGCACGAGCAGCACCGCACCTGCCGGGGGCGGCACGACGACCACGACGACAACGAGCACCACCAGGACAACGGGCGGCGGTGGGGCGCCGGTGGTCAGCGCCGTCCCGGGCCCGCGCCAAGTCCCCGTCGTGCGCAGTGCACCGGCTGGAGCGGGCGACTCGCTGGCGCGGGGGCAGGGTGTTGAAGTCGACCTCTCGCCCGGCCGGTAACGTTGGATGGGCTGCCTGCTGCGCAACCGGGAGCGGATTCAGTAGCTCGGGCGGTCCCAGTGGGCGGCCGCGGGGGCCGGTCGCGGCGCCAAGGCCGCAACCTGGCCCGTGACGCGCCGGGCGCCATCAAAGCGCCGGTCCCAGTAGTTCACGCGCATGTCCTCGATGCGCACGGCGGCGCCCGGTTTGGGGGAATGGATGAATTTGTGGTCGCCGACATAGATGCCCACATGGCTGAAGGTGCGGCGCAGGGTGTTGAAGAAGACCAGGTCGCCAGGCTGAAGCTCGGTGCGCTCGATCTCATGCGTGGCGGCAGCCTGTTGCGCCGCATTGCGCGGCAGCATCAGGCCCAGTGTCTGCTCGACCACGGCCCGCACGAAACCGCTGCAGTCGAAACCCGAATCGTAGGTGTTGCCGCCGCGGCGGTAAGGCACGCCCAGCGCGCCCATGGCCGCCACCACCATTTCGGACTTGCGGTCCATCGGCTGAGTTGCGCTGGCGGGATAGGTCGTGCTGGCCAAGGGGGGCTCGGTGCGCGCCGGTGCCAGGCCCGCTTGTGCCGGCGCCGAGACGCCACGTGCCGGGGCATCCACCAGACCGCGTGCACTGAGGAAGCGGTCCAGTTCATCATCGCCCGCACCGCTGGCACCGGCATGTGCACAGGCAAGCAGACTCAGCAGCAGGGCGATACAAACGGTACGCATGCGGTTAGCATAGGGCGGTGCCAGGGCTGATGTCAATTAAAGCTTTTTCGTGAAAAACAGTCTAAGTTATTGATTTTAAATAAATATTCATCGGGAAACTCCTTCATGTTCAAAGCGCTCGTGTTGGACAATGCCAACGGATTCAAGGCCTCCTTGCAGCAGATCGACGAAGCCAGGCTACCGGCCGGCGACGTGACCGTGGCCGTGCAGTACTCCACGCTCAACTACAAGGACGGACTGGCCCTGTGCAACAAGGGGCCGGTGGTGCGCAACTGGCCCATGGTCGCCGGCATCGACGGCGCCGGCACCGTGCTCGAATCCAGCCATCCGGCCTGGAAGGCCGGCGATGCCTTTGTACACAACGGCTGGGGTGTGGGTGAAACGCACTGGGGTTGCCTGGCCGAAAAAGCTCGCCTCAAGGGCGACTGGCTGGTCAAGCTGCCGGCCGCCTTCACGCCAAGACTGGCCATGGCCATCGGCACGGCCGGCTACACCGCCATGCTTTGCGTGCTGGCGCTGGAAGACCATGGCCTGAAACCCGGCACGGGCGAGGTGCTGGTGACCGGCGCCACCGGCGGTGTGGGCAGCGTGGCCATCGCCCTGCTGGGCAAGCTCGGTTACCAGGTGGTCGCGGCCACCGGCAAGGCCAGCGAGGCCGACTATCTGAAAGCGCTGGGCGCCAGCGCCATCCTCGACCGTGAAGAACTGACCAAGCCCGGCAAGCCCTTCCAGAAAGAGCGCTGGGCTGCCGTGGTCGATGCCGTGGGCTCGCACACCCTGGCCAATGTGCTGGCGCAGACGCGCTACGGCGGCGTGGTAGCGGCCTGCGGCCTGGCGCAGGGCATGGACCTGCCCACCACGGTGATGCCCTTCATCCTGCGCGGCGTCACGCTGGCTGGTATCGATTCGGTGATGGCCCCTTTGCCGAAGCGCCAGCGCGCCTGGGACCGCCTGGCACGCGACCTGGATCCGGCCCTGCTGGAGCGCATGATCGAGGAAGTGCCGCTGGAGGACGCGATCGCCAAGGCCCAGCAACTCATGGCTGGCCAGGTACGCGGCCGCGTCGTGGTCCGCATTGCCACTTGAAGAGAAGAAAAACATGTTGCTCGAACTCGATGATTCCCAACTGCTGCTGGTGGACTACCAAGGCAAGCTGATGCCCGCCATCCATGAGGGCCCGGCCGTGCTGGCCAATGCCAGTCGCCTGGCGCAGATGGCGCGCCTGCTCAAGGTGCCGGTTTTCGCCACCGAAGAGAACCCCGCAGGCCTGGGCCCCACCGTGCCAGCGCTGCAGGCACTGATCGCCCAGGCCGGCGGCAAGACCTTTGCCAAGATGAGCTTCAGCGGCGTGGCCGATGGCCTGGCCGAACTGCTGCGCCCGCCGGTCCGTGCCCCGCAGGGCAACGCACGCAGCCTGCCCAAGCACCTGCAGAAACCGGCCCAGCCGGCGGAGGGGCGCAACACCATCGTGCTGGCCGGTTGCGAGGCGCATGTCTGCCTGCTGCAGACGGCGCTGGACCTGCTGGACGACGAGTTCGAAGTCTGGGTCGTGACGGACGCCTGCGGCTCGCGCAGCGAGCGCAACCGCGACGCGGCCTTCGACCGCCTGGCCGGCGCCGGTGCCGAACTGGTGACGACCGAGATGGTGGCCTTCGAGTGGCTGCGCTCGGCCGAGCATCCGGCATTCGCGGACGTGCTCCAAGTGGTGAAGGCTGGCGTCTGATGCCCGGCGCTTGCAAAGGCGGATCATGAAACGTGTTCTATCGGCAGGTCTGTTCGTGCTGCTGGCTGGCAGCGCCGCCGCGCAGGCCACGCTCCCGGCGGCAGCCAGTCCGGCCACGACGGCCGATGGCAGCTATGTGGTCGATCCGCGCAGTAAGCTGGCCTGGCCCCGCTGTGTGGAGGGTATGGCCTGGAACGGCAAGACCTGCACCGGGCAACCACGTGAGATGACACATGGCGAGGCCGTGGCCCTGGCCACGGCGCGTTTCAAGGCCGAGGGGGTGGCCTGGCGCTTGCCGCGCCTGACGGAGTTGCGGCGCTGGGCCGCCAGCGAGCAGGGCAAGGACTTGTTCCCGGCCGCGCCGCAGGACTGGTACTGGACCAGCACCTCGCGCATCGACACGACGCAGGCCAACCCCTACCATTACGGCAACATCCAGCAGGGCCGTGCGGGCACGCAGGACAACCTGGGAGTGCAGCAGGGCTGGGCCTTGCACATGGGTACCGGTGAGGCGCGGGGCGATGTGAGCCGGCGTACGCCGCTCGTGGTCCGGCTGGTGCGTCCGCAGTTCTGAGAGGCAGAGAGCAAATTACCCATGGCCGCTCATTCCCCTCAAACACCCCCACTCGGCGTTGCAAATGCTCGCCGTAGCCCGAGCTACGGCTGTGCTTTGCGCCTTGATTGGGGGCGTTTGCGTGGCCTGCTCGACCACGGTCAATTCACTCTCGGCCTCTGAGCCCGAAGTTCTTTTCCTGTGTGGAAGGAGGCCAGTCATGCCGAACGTGGTGCAGGCCCTGCGGGGCGCAGGGCTTGTTTTTTTTCTGCTGGTCACCGGTGGTGCGCAGGCTGCGGGTTGCGGTGAGCTTGTCACGCTGACGACCCACGGCAACACCCGCACCTCTTATGCCTATGTGCCTGCGGCAGCGGCGCAGGGCCAGCGGGTGGCGCTGGTCCTGCTGGTGGGTGGGGGCGGCCATCTCCGGCTCGACGAACAGGCTTGCCCGCAGGCCCTGACGGGCAATTCGCTGGTGCGCTCGCTGCCGCTTTTTCAGTCCACCGGTTTTGCCACGGCGCTGGTGGATGCGCGTTCGGACTATCCGGGCGAGGATGGCCTGGCGGGATTCCGGGCCTCGACCACGCATGCGCAGGACCTGGGGCGGATCATTGCCGACGTGCGCCGGCGGACCCAGGCCCAGGTCTGGCTGATCGGCACCAGCCGCGGCGCGATCTCGGCGGCCAATGCGGCGAGCCGCCTGAGCGGCCCTGAGGCACCCGATGGCCTGGTGCTGACCTCGCCCGTCACCTCGGGCAACCCCAAGGGGCAAAAGTCCTGGGTGGCGCAGACCGTGTTCGACCTGCCGCTGGAATCCATCCGCATGCCTGTGCTCGTGATCGGCCATGCGCAGGACAAATGCCTGCGTTCCCCGGCCACGCAGAACGAACGCATCACCGCGCGCACCGAGGGCGTGCGCGAGCAGCTCGTGATGGTGGACGGCGGGCCGGGCCGCGCAGGCTTGTCGGCGGTGGAAGCCTGCGAAGGGCGTTCGCCGCACGGATTCCTGGAGCAGGAGGCCGAGGTGGCCGCGGGCATCGTGCGCTTCATCGGCGGCACCCCCTATTAGCCGGACGTAAAAAAAGCGCCCATCGGGCGCTTTTTCATGGGGCGCTGATCGCTCAGGCCTTGCCGTGTTTGGCGATCAGGTCCTTGGCGCTTTGCAGCAGTTTCTTGCCGTCGAAGCCGCGCTTGTTCATGTCGGCCACCCACTCGCTGTCCACTTCGCTGGAGCGTTTGACGAACTCCTGCGCCTCGGCATTGCTCAGCGTGTAGATGGTGTTGCCGCGCTCGACCGCCGGTTTGCGGCCCGGGACGTCGCTGGCCTGCTGTTGTTTGCCCAGCCAGCCCGAGGTGGCCAGGCCGGAGTTGTTGTCGATGACCTTCTTCAGGTCCGGCGCCAGCGACTCGTACTTGGCCTTGTTCATGGTCATGACGAAGGTCGTGGTGTACAGGCCCGTGTGGCCGGCCGGGAACTCGGTGTGGAACTTGGTGAGTTCGTGCACCTTGACGGCCGGCACCACTTCCCAGGGGATCACGCAGCCATCGATCGTGCCCTTGGACAGTGCGTCCGGAATCTGCGGCAGCGGCATGCCCACCGGTGTGGCACCCACCGACTGCAGCAGCTTGGTGATCTGGCGGGTCGGGCCGCGCATCTTCAGGCCCTTGAGGTCGTCCGGGCTCTTGATCTGCTTGGCCTTGGTATGGAACATGCCCGGGCCGTGCACGTGCAGGGCGATGGGATGCGTGTCCTTGAACTCGTCGACCGCGACGGTCTGCACGTATTCCCAGTAGGCCTTGGAGGTGGCCTCGGCATTGTTGAGCATGAAGGGCAGCTCAAACACTTCGACGCGCGGGAAGCGCCCGGCGGTGTTGCCCGGCAGGGTCCAGACCACGTCGACCACGCCGTCGCGAGCCTGGTCGTAGAGCTGCACCGGCGTGCCGCCCAGCTGCATGGCCGGGTAGGCCTCGAACTTGATGCGGCCACCCGATTCCTTCTCGACCTTGTCCATCCACGGCTTGTGCATGGTCAGCCAGACGGCCGACATGGGGGCCATGAAGGTGTGGAACTTGAGCGTCACGCTCTGCTGGGCCAGGCCCAGGGTCGGGACACCGAGTGCTGCAGCTGCAGCGGTGGATTTGAGCAGGGTACGGCGTTGGATCATGGTCTGTCTCCTCTTGAGGTTTCAGCCCGCACCTTAGCCGAAATTCGCTTCGGCACGTGCTGGGGCTTTCCCTCAAAACATCGAATCCCCTAGCCCACGTACTTCACCAGCCACAGGGAAACTGCCGGGAAGAACAGCAGCAGCAGGGTGCGCAGCACGTCACTGACCAGGAAGGGCAGCACGCCGCGGTAGCTCTCGCTGATGGGCACATCCTTGGCCATGCCGTTGACCACGTAGACGTTGAGGCCCACGGGGGGCGCCAGCAGGCCGAAACCCACCGTCATCAGCACCATGATGCCGAACCAGATGGCCACCGATTCAGGGGGCAGGCCGAAATCCAGGCCCATGACCATGGGGAAGAAGATCGGGATGGTCAGCAGGATCATGGACAGTTCGTCCATGACCGCGCCCAGCACCACGTAGAGCAGCAGGATGGCGCTGACCACCATCAGCGGCGGCAGGCCCCAGCCGCTGACCAGGCTGGCCAGCTGGGCCGGCACCTGCGTGAGCGTGAGCGCGGAGTTCATCAGGTCGGCCCCGATGAAGATCATGAAGATCATGGCCGAGCTTTCGGCCGTGGCGTAAAAGCAATGCGCCAGTTTCTTGAGCGTCAGTTCGCGCAGGGCCAGGGCCATCACGAAGGTGGCGGCTGCGCCGACGGCCGCGCCCTCGGTGGGCGTGAAGATGCCGCCGTAGATGCCGCCGAAGACGATCAGGAAGATCAGCGCGATGGGGATGACCCCCTTGAGCGATTGCCGCGTGATCCTCTCCGCCACCACGTCCTTCTCCGGCGCCTGGCCCGGCACCAGGCGCACGTAGACCGCGATGGCGATCATGTAGCCGACCATGGCGATGAGGCCGGGCACCATGGCCGCCGCAAAGAGCTTGGCGATGTTCTGCTCGGTCAGGATGGCGTAGATCACCAGCGGGACGGAGGGCGGGATCAGGATGCCCAGCGTGCCGCCAGCGGCCAGCGTGCCGGTGGACAGGCGGCCGGAATAACCGTGGCGCTTCAGCTCTGGCAGGGCCACCGAGGTGATGGTGGCCGCCGTGGCCACCGAGGAGCCGCAGATGGCACCGAAGGCCGCGCTGGCCAGGACGGCGGCCATGGCCAGGCCGCCTTTGAGGCGCGACATCACCGCGCTGGCAAAACCGAAGAGGGCCTTGGAAATGCCGCCCTGGGTGGCGAAATGCCCCATCAGGATGAACAGCGGGATCACCGACAGGTCGTAGCTGGCAAAACGCGCGAAGGCCTGGGTGTTGAGGAAATTGGACAGCGGCAGCCAGCCGGCCTGGGTCACGTAGCCGATGAAACCGGCCACGAACATGGCGATCGCAATCGGGATGCGCACGGCCATCAGCAGCAGCATGATGCCGAAGATCATCAGGGTCAGGGTCACGGGGGTCATATGCTGGCCCCCACGCTTGCCACTGTGTGTGCTGCGCTGCCCCCCGAGGGGGCCTTCGCGCCTTGGGACGGCCCGGCGGCGCTCATGCCTGGACCTCCGGGTCAAAGCCCAGCAGGCCCTGGCACAGGCCGATGAAGGCGGTCAGCACCAGGGGCGGCACCATCAGCGTGTAGACGATCCACTCGGGAAAACCCAGCATCATGGTCGCGGACTGCGTGCTCCAGGCACTCAGTCCCCCCAGCACCGTGCGCCAGGCCAGCAGGGCCATGCACAGGCCAAGCACCAGGGCGCCGATGCGGTCCAGCGCGGCGGTGGTGCGCTCGCTGGCGCGGGCCGTGAAGAAGTCCACGATGATGTTGCCGCGGCGCAGCTGGCACCAGGGCAGGAAGAGGGCGATGGCCGCGCCGGCGGCCACGCCCGTGAGTTCGAAATCACCGACCAGCGTGGTGCTGGTGGTGTTGCGCCCCAGCACGCTGAGGCAGGTCATCAGCGTGATGACGGTCAGCAGCACACCGGCCAGGATGGCGCAAGCCTTGGCCAGTATTCCCAACATCTTGTAGATCATGGGCCGCGATTGTAGGGCCGCTCCCGTTTCAGACCACCTTGAGCCGGATAGGGGTCAACCCTGCAACGCCGCCTTCCATCAAGTCGCCCGGCACCACAGCCGCCACGCCCTCGGGTGTGCCGGTGTAGATCAGGTCGCCGGGGCGCAATTCCCAGGCGGTGCTGAGGTGCTCGATGATCTCGCCGATGTTCCAGATCAGCTTGGTCACGTCGCTGCGCTGGCGGTCCTGGCCGTTGACCTGCAGCCAGATTTCGGCTTTCTCCACGTCGCCGGCTTGCGCGGCCGGCGTGATGGCGCCGATGGGGCAGGCTTCGTCGAAGGTCTTGCCGATGCACCAGGGGCGGCCCAGCTTCTTCTGCTCGCCCTGCAGGTCGCGCCGGGTCATGTCCAGGCCCACGGCGTAGCCCCAGATGTGTTTCTTCGCGTCGGCGGCCTTGATGTTCTTGCCACCCGTGCCGATGCAGGCCACCAGCTCGATCTCGTGGTGGAAGTCCTTGGTCAGGCTCGGGTAGTGCAGGTCAGGGGTCTGGTCCGGCTCGATGACCAGGCAGTTGTCGGCCGGCTTGATGAAAAAGAAGGGCGGCTCGCGGCCGGTGAAACCCATCTCTTGGGCGTGGGCCACGTAGTTGCGGCCGACGCAGTAGATGCGGCCGACGGGGAAACGGTCCTTGCTGCCGACCACGGGCACGGAGACGGGGGCCGGGGCGGTGATGACGAAACTCATGCGAGCCTTTCTTCCTTATGGATGCCCAGGGCTTGCTGCACCGGGCGGTCTGTAAAACTGAAGAGCACGCAACCGGCCGTCGACTGCAGGCGCAGCGTCTGCCAGGAGGGCACGACGAAATGGTCGCGGGCTTCGAAATCGAATCGTACCGGGCCCTGCGGGCCTTCGATGGTCGCAGTACCTGTACCTTCCACCACGCTGTAGACCGCACCATCGGTCTGGCGCCAGCCCAGGCCGTCGAAGCCCGCGGGCAGGCGCTGCAGGAAGGGCTGCAGGGTGGGCATGGGGGTGCCGCCGGTCAGCGGGTTGATGTAGCGCAGCTTGTAGCCGTCCCAGGCGTCGATCGGGGTACTGCGCTCAAGCTGGTACAGGGCTTCGCGGCTGCGCTCGTAGGGGTAGCTGAAGATCGGCGAGGTGGTGCCGAAAGGCGCGTTGCCGCGCACCGGCGCCATGTTGTGGCCATAACGCGCGAAGCTGGCGCCTTCGGGGCGCGTGACTGGCTGCGAGCGGGTCGCGCCGTTTTCCGCGAAACCGGCGTCGAAGAAGCGGATCATGGGGATGTCCAGGCCGTCGAGCCAGACCACCGGTTCATCCACCTCGTTGCCATGGTCGTGCCAGGTCCAGCTGGGCGTGATGATGAAGTCGCCCGGGTGCATGGTGCTGCGCTCGCCGTCCACCGCGGTGTAGGCGCCCGTGCCCTCGACGATGAAGCGCAGCGCGCTTTGCGTGTGGCGGTGGCTGGGCGCCACCTCGCCCGGCAGGATCAGCTGAAGACCGGCATAGAGCGACTGCGTCACGGCCGACTGCCCGCGCAGCGCTGGGTTCTCCAGGATCAGCACGCGGCGCACGGCCTCCTCGGCCGTGATGACTTCGCCGGCGCGCTGCAGGTAGGGGCGGAGCTGCTCGTACTTCCAGTGCGCCGGCACGCAGGGCGAGGCCGGCTGCGGCGGCACCAGCGCGTGCAGCACCTCCCACAGCGGGCTCAGGTTCAGCGGCGACATGTCGCGGTAGAGCGACTGGCGGGCGGTGGCAGAAGGGTGGGGGGCGTTCATGGCCGGTTCCTGACAGTGAAGCCGATTGTCATTTAATAAGCATACATACCAGTGAGCCGGGGTGCCGACCGGGTTTACCCGGAGGCTGCCGACACCCAACGCCGGGCGAATACACTTGCCGACCATCAGGATGACGAACCCCATGAGCAAGAGTTATGACTTTCCCCACGCCCCGGGTCACCTGATCCGTCGGGCCCACCAGGTTTCGGTGGCCGCCTTCATGGAAGAGACGGCCAGCTACGACGTCACGCCCGTGCAGTTCGCCCTGCTCAATGCGCTCATGGACACCCCGGGGGCGGACCAGGTCACGCTGGCTGCACGCGTGGCTTTCGATCCCGCCACCTCGGGTTCGGTCATCGGACGCCTGGAGGCCAAGGGCTGGGTGCGGCGCGAGGCCGACCAGAACGACCGCCGCCGCAAGCTGCTCTGGATCACGCCCGAAGGCGAGTCGACCGTGCAGCAGATGAAGCGCGCCGTGGCGCGGGTGCAGACCCGCATCCTGGGGCCGCTCAATGCCACCGAGCGCGAGCAGATGATGCGCCTGCTGAGCAAGCTCGTGGCCGGCCACGACCAACGGGGCTGAGCAGTTTTGCGCCTGCCGCGTCCGGGGCTTCAGCCCGACTTCGCGAGCAGCGTGAAGTGCTCCACCTGCGGCGGCGCCGCGAAGAAGGGGCCCACGATGGCGCGCCACTCGGCAAAAGCCGGGGACTGGCGGAAGTGCACCGTGTGGTCCTCCAGCGTGTCCCAGAAGATCATCAGCACATAACGGTCCGGGTGCTCGACGCCCTTGTTCACCTTGAAGCCGCGGTAACCCCGGGCCTTGCTGATGACCGTGGCCAGCCCGCGCTGGATGGCCTCGTCAAAGGCGGTCTGCTGGTCGACGTGGATGCGGATGTCGGCAATTTCGAGAATCATGCGGGGCTCCTGGTACTTGTGCTGGGCAGGCCCCCAGTCTACAAGCGACCGGCGGACGTGGCTTCGCCGTCCTGTTGCAGCATGGTGGGGTCGAAGAAGCTCAGCGTATTGCGGCCGGCGCTCTTGGCCTTGTACATGGCCAGATCGGCCTGCTTGATCAGTTCTTCGCGGCTGTTCTGCAGGCCGCAGAAGATGGTGGCGCCGATGCTAGGTGTGCTCAGGTGCGCATGGCCGTTCAGATCGTAAGGGCGGTTCAGGCTGGCCAGGATTTTCTGGCCGACGGCGATGGTTTCCTCCTGGGCCACGGAGGCATCGGGGTTGAGCTCTTCGAGCAGGACCACGAATTCGTCGCCGCCCAGGCGTGCCACGGTGTCGGCCTGTCGTACGCACTCCTTCAGGCGCAGCGCCACCTGTTGCAGCAGCAGGTCGCCGTAATCGTGTCCCAGGGTGTCGTTGAGTTGCTTGAACCGGTCCAGATCGATGAACAGCAGGGCGCCGTGGTGCCCGCTGCGCATCGAGGCCAGCATGGTCTGCTGTATCCGGTCCTGCAGCAGCCGGCGGTTGGGCAGCAGGGTCAGGGCGTCGTAGAAAGCCAGGGTGTGGATCTGGTCTTCGGCCGCCTTGCGCTCGCTGATGTCGTGCATCGTCGCCACGTAATGCGTGACTGCCTCGTCCGCACTCTTGACCGCCGTGATGGTGACCGATTCGGGGTAGATCTCCCCGTTCTTGCGCCGGTTCCAGATCTCGCCCTTCCAGCTACCGGTCGTCCTGATGCGCGCCCACATGGCGCTGTAGAAGGCGGCGTCGTGGCGGCCGGAACTGCGCAGGCGCGGGTTCTTGCCCACGATGTCCTCGGCGGTGTAACCGGTGATCTCCGTGAAGGCGCTGTTGATGCGCAGCACGACGCCGTTCTCGTCGGTGACGAACATGCCTTCCTGGGACTGGAAGGCCTTCTCGGCAATCCGCAGTTCGACATCATCTTTGCGGTGCTGCTGCATGGCCCGGTTCAGCAGCCACAGGGCGCCGATCACGACCAGGCTGATCATGCCGCCCAGCAGGAACAGCACTTCCTTGAGTCCGCGGATCTCCGCATGGGCGGTCTCCGGTGAACGTGACACCACCAGCAGCAGCGGGTAGGTGCTGATCCAGCGGTGGGCAAGGCCGCGTTCGACCTGGTCGAGTATCGAGTGGCGCAGGGTGTACCCCGCACGCTGGCTCTGGTACTCGGCCAGCTGTGCCGCATCCAGCCGGTTGTCCCGGTACTTCTCCAGATCGACCGAGCGGCTGAGCAGCGTGCCGCGTGCCGACAGCACCGACATGATGGTGTCGGTGCCGACGTTCAGGGTCTGGATGAAGCGGGTCAGCTGCTCGGGCGGCAGGAAGATGACCATGACGCCGAGAAAGCGCCCGTCCTTGCCCAGCAGGGGGCGGGCCAGTTGCAAGCCCCAGCGCTTGGTCAGGCGCCCCAGGACCGGGTCGCTGATGTACAACTGGTCCGGGCCACCGTCGGCAAAGACGCGGAAATGTGCGCGGTCACCGAGATACGCAGGGGCCGGCTGGCCCGGGATGTCGGTAAATTTCGGGTAACCATCCGTGCCGATGACGGTCACATGGACTTCGAAATCCCGGAAGGGGCCCTCGCGCAGCAGGCGTATCGTGCGGTTGATGTCCTCGGGATGGTCCAGGTATTCGGCGCGCAGGAACAGCAGTGCGTTGTCCAGGCTTTCGATCTGCCGCAGCAGGGCGACATCGAGTACTTCGGACAGATGCACGAGTTCGCTGCGGAATTTGTCGAGGTGGTCCTGGTGGATGCGCCGCGACTCCCACAGCACGGTGCTCCAGATCAGCGCCAGCAGCAGGGCGCCAAGCCAGAGCAGTTGCATCGGCAGGGGCTGACGGCCACGCTGTGTGTAGCGTGTGCGGATGGGGGCCTGTAGGCCCAACGGTCGACTGTCCATTCCAACGACCTAATTTATTAAATAAGAATGCTCCGATTTTAGGTCGATGCATCCTCTCTTGGTTGAGCCATCAAGCCGCAAAAAGGGAACTATTTCCGGTTTATCCTCGTCGGCATGAAGCTGCACAACTACTTCCGCTCCTCCGCTTCCTTCCGCGTGCGCATCGCGCTGGCGCTCAAGGGCCTGAGCTACGACTACATCCCCGTGCACCTGGCGCGCGGTGACCACAAGCTGCCGGGCTATGCCGAGGTCTCGCCCGACCGCCTGGTGCCGCTGCTCGAAGCGGACGGTGAGCGCCTCTCGCAGTCCATGGCCATCATCGAGTACCTGGACGAGACCCATCCCCAGCCACCGCTGCTGCCCGCCGATGCGGCCGGCCGCGCCAAGGTGCGCGCGCTGGCCCAGTCCATCGCCTGCGAGATCCATCCGCTCAACAATCTGCGCGTGCTCAAGTACCTGGTGCGCGAACTCAAGGTCAGCGAGGACGCCAAGAACACCTGGTACCGCCACTGGGTGCGTGAGGGCCTGGAGAGTTTCGAGCGCCAGCTGGCCACCCTGGCCGCTTTGCGCCAGCAGGCCGGCCTGCCGCCCTCGGTCTACTGCTGGGGCGGCACGCCCACCCTGGCCGACTGTTGCCTGGTGCCGCAGATCTTCAACGGCCAGCGCTTCGAGGTGAACCTCGACGGCCTGCCGCTGACCATGGCCGCCTTTGCTGCCTGCATGCAGCTGCCGGCTTTCCAGCAGGCGCAGCCCTCCAGCTGTCCCGACAACGAACCTTGAATGGAGCGTGATCAGGTGCATCCCGACTGGCTCGTCCCCAAATGGCCGGCGCCCGCCACGGTGCGCGCTGTCTGCACCACACGCGTCGGCGGCCGTTCGCAGCCGCCTTACGACAGTCTCAATCTCGGTGACCACGTGGGCGACGACCCGCTGGCCGTGGGTGCCAACCGCGCCGTGCTGGCGCAGGCCCTGGGCGCGCGGCCGGTTTTCCTGCAGCAGGTGCATGGCTGCGGTGTGGTGGCGCTGGATGCGCACACGCCCCAGGGCACCCAGGCCGATGCCTGCCTCACGCGCGAGCGCGGCGTGGCCTGCACCATCATGGTGGCCGACTGCCTGCCCCTGCTTTTCACCGATGCCCGCGGCAGTTTTGTCGCTGCTGCCCACGCCGGCTGGCGTGGCCTGGCGGGCGAGGGCGGGGTGGGCGTGATCGAAACCCTGCACGCAGCCCTGCAGGTCGACGCGCGCGAGCTCATGGTCTGGCTCGGTCCCTGCATCGGCCCGCAGGCGTTTGAAGTGGGGGACGACGTCAGAGCGGCATTCGAGCTTCGGGATCCGCAGGCCGCCAACGGCTTCCGCCCGGCTGCCGCGCCCGGCAAATGGCTGGCCGACCTGCCGGCTCTGGCCAGACGGCGTCTGGCGGCACTGGGCATCTCGCAGGTCTACGGCAACGACGGCTCACCCTTCTGGTGCACCGTCACGAATCCATCACGGTTCTTTTCGCACCGCCGCGACCGCGTCAGCGGCCGCCTGGCTGCCTGCATCTGGCTGGGCTGAGCCGGCCTGTGCCTGCTGCCAGGCCATCAGTTCCTCGGCTTCGCGCTGCTTGCGCATCTTCTTGCGCGCCGGTGTGCCCAGGATGTAGAGCAGCAGGGCCACCGGCCCTACGCCATACAACAGGAAGGTGATGATCGCGCCCAGCACGGTACCGATGGGGCTGCTGGCCTCGGCCACGGCCATCATCAGTGCAACGTAAAGCCAGCCGATGGCTATCAGTATCAGGAACATGGGTAATTTGAGTTTTGTCAGGATAACGAAGGTCCAAGCCTGACATACTGGGAGCGAATTTCCAGCACGAGGACCCAGCGTGACACAGGATACCCCCGAATTTTGGGCGCAAGCAGCGCAGCAGTTCCAGCAGGCTTACGGAGACAGCTGGCTCAAGCTCTTCCAGTCCTTCCAGGGCGCGCATTCCGGCCAGGGCCCCGCCGCACTCCCGGCGATGGAACCTGCGGTGAGCATCCCGCCCGACAAGCTGCAGGCGCTGCAGCAGCAGTATGTGCAGGACCTCACGCAACTCATGCAGCAGGGCGCCGGTGCGGCGGTCAGCGGCGACCGGCGTTTCGCCGCGCCGGCCTGGGGCGAGAACCCGTTGGCGGCCATGACGGCCTCCACCTATCTGCTCAATGCCCGCCTGCTCATGGAGATGGCCGATGCCGTGCAGGCCGACGCCAAGACGCGCGCGCGCATCCGCTTCGGCGTGGAACAGTGGGTGGCGGCCAGCGCGCCCAGCAACTACCTGGCCTTCAATGCCGAGGCCCAGAAGAAGGCCATCGAGACCAAGGGCGAGAGCATTGCCAAGGGCTTGCAGAACATGCTGCACGACCTCCAGCAGGGCCATGTGAGCATGACCGACGAGAGCCGCTTCGAGGTCGGCCAGAACGTGGCCACCAGCGAAGGCGCCGTGGTCTACGAGAACGAGCTCTTCCAGCTTATCGAATACAAGCCGCTCACCGAGAAGATCCATGAGCGGCCCTTCCTGCTGGTGCCGCCCTGCATCAACAAGTACTACATCCTGGACCTGCAGCCCGAGAACTCGCTGATCCGCTACGCCGTGGCCCAGGGCCACCGCACCTTCGTGGTGAGCTGGCGCAACCCCGACGAATCCCTGGGCCACAAGACCTGGGACGACTACATCGAGGACGCGGCCATCCAGGCCATCCACGTGGCACAGGAGATCAGCGGTGCCGAGCAGATCAACGCGCTGGGTTTCTGCGTGGGCGGCACCATCCTGGGCACGGCCCTGGCCGTGCTGGCGGCACGTGGCGAGAAACCCGTGCACAGCCTCACCCTGCTCACCACTTTCCTCGACTTCACGGACACCGGCATCCTCGACGTCTTCATCGACGAGAACTCGGTGCGTCTGCGCGAGAAGCAGATGGGGCAGGGCGGCCTGATGGCCGGGCGCGACCTGGGCTCCACCTTCAGTTTCCTGCGGCCCAACGATCTGGTCTGGAACTACGTGGTGGGCAACTACCTCAAGGGCGAAACCCCGCCGCCTTTCGACTTGCTCTACTGGAACAGCGACAGCACCAATCTGCCCGGTCCCTTCTACGCCTGGTACCTGCGCAACACCTATCTGGAAAACAACCTGGTCAAGCCGGGCAAGCTCACCGTCTGCGGCGAGCCCGTTGACCTGCGCAAAGTGGACGTGCCCGTCTACATCTACGGCTCGCGCGAAGACCACATCGTGCCCATTGCCGGCGCCTACGCCAGCACCCAGGTGCTGCCGGGCAAGAAGCGTTTTGTCATGGGCGCTTCCGGCCACATCGCCGGCGTGATCAACCCGCCCGAGAAAAAGAAACGCAGCCACTGGATCCGCGCCGACGGCAAGCTGCCCAAGAGCTTCGACGCCTGGTTCGAAGGCGCCGACGAACACGCCGGCAGCTGGTGGACCGACTGGGCCGCCTGGCTCAAGACGCAAGCTGGCAAGCAAATTGCTGCACCCAAGAAATACGGCAAAGGCAGCAAGTACAAGGTCATCGAGGCCGCCCCCGGCCGCTACGTCAAGCAGAAAGCATAGGAGACACATCATGGAAGACATCGTCATCGTTGCCGCGGCACGCACCGCGGTCGGCAAGTTCGGCGGCGGGCTGGCCAAGACCCCCGCCACCGAGCTCGGTGCCATCGTCATCAAGGCCCTGCTGGCGCGCAGCAAGGTCGATACCGCCCTGGTGGGTGAAGTCATCATGGGCCAGGTGCTCGCGGCCGGCGCCGGCCAGAACCCGGCGCGCCAGGCGCTCATGAAAAGCGGCCTGCCCAAGGAGATCCCGGCGCTCACCATCAACGCCGTCTGCGGCTCCGGCCTCAAGGCCGTGATGCTGGCCGCGCAGGCCGTGGCCACCGGTGACAGCGAGATCGTCATTGCCGGCGGCCAGGAGAACATGAGCCTGGCGCCGCACGTGCTGCCGGGCTCGCGCGATGGCCAGCGCATGGGCGACTGGAAACTCATCGACACCATGATCGTCGACGGCCTGTGGGACGTCTACAACCAGTACCACATGGGCATCACCGCCGAGAACGTGGCCAAGCAGTACGGCATCACGCGCGAGATGCAGGACGCACTGGCCCTGGCCAGCCAGCAGAAGGCCGCCGCCGCGCAGGACGCCGGCCGCTTCAAGGACGAGATCGTGCCCGTGCTGCTGCCGCAGAAGAAGGGCGACCCGCTGGTGTTCGACGCCGACGAGTTCATCAACCGCAAGACCAATGCCGAAGCCCTGGCCGGCCTGCGCCCCGCCTTCGACAAGGCCGGCGGCGTGACGGCGGGCAATGCCTCGGGCATCAACGATGGTGCGGCTGCCGTGATGGTCATGACGGCGAAGAAGGCCGCCGCCCTTGGCCTCAAGCCCCTGGGCCGCATCGCCAGCTACGCCACCAGCGGCCTGGACCCGGCCACCATGGGCATGGGCCCGGTGCCGGCTTCCACCAAGGCCTTGCAGCGTGCCGGCTGGAAGGCGGCTGATCTGGACCTGCTGGAAATCAACGAAGCCTTTGCCGCCCAGGCCTGCGCGGTGAACCAGCAAATGGGCTGGGACACAGCCAAGGTCAACGTCAACGGCGGCGCCATCGCCATCGGTCACCCGATTGGTGCATCGGGCTGCCGCATCCTGGTCACGCTGCTGCACGAGATGCAGCGCCGCAATGCGAAGAAAGGCATTGCCAGCCTGTGCATCGGCGGTGGCATGGGCGTGGCGCTGACCATCGAACGTTGAGGGTTTGCCCCACACACGGGTTTTGCCTAGGGCCGCCGGCAGAGCCCAGCCATTAGATTGAGAACGAGTTCAACGAGGAGAGCATCATGAGCAAGAAAGTAGCCTACGTCACCGGCGGCATGGGTGGCATCGGTACCGCCATCTGCCAGCGCCTGCACAAGGAGGGCTTCACGGTCATCGCCGGTTGCGGCCCCACGCGTGACTTCGACAAATGGCTGGGCGAGCAGAAGGCCCTGGGCTACACCTTTCATGCCTCCGTCGGCAACGTCGGCCAGTGGGAATCCACCGTCGAGGCCTTCGGCAAGGCCAAGGCAGCGCACGGCCCCATCGACGTGCTGGTGAACAACGCCGGCATCACGCGTGACCGCATGTTCCTCAAGATGACCCGCGAGGACTGGGACGCCGTCATCGAGACCAACCTCAACTCCATGTTCAACGTCACCAAACAGGTGGTGGGCGACATGGTGGAGCGTGGCTGGGGCCGCATCATCAACATCAGCTCGGTCAACGGCGAGAAGGGCCAGGCCGGGCAGACCAACTACTCGGCCGCCAAGGCCGGCATGCACGGCTTCACCATGGCGCTGGCGCAGGAGCTGGCCAACAAGGGCGTGACGGTCAACACCGTGAGCCCGGGTTACATCGGCACCGACATGGTCAAGGCCATCCGCCAGGACGTGCTGGACAAGATCGTCGGCACCATCCCGGTCAAGCGCCTGGGTGAGCCGGGCGAGATCGCGTCCATCATTGCCTGGATCGCCAGCGATGAGAGCGGGTACTCGACCGGGGCGGACTTCTCGGTCAATGGTGGCTTGCACATGGGCTGAGGGCTTGCCTGTCCACAAGACAAACCCCGCTGCGGCGGGGTTTGCTGTTTCTGCATGACCCTTTTGGGGGATATGCCGTAACGCAATGGCTTTTTAGAATCGACGAAAAAGTTGCCGAGTTCGCCGGCAATCCACGTTTGGCATTACTTTGGCTGCTTTATGACGA
This sequence comes from uncultured Hylemonella sp., assembly GCA_963512175.1. Classification (GTDB taxonomy): domain Bacteria; phylum Pseudomonadota; class Gammaproteobacteria; order Burkholderiales; family Burkholderiaceae_C; genus Hylemonella. The sequence continues at coordinate 147,978 of CAUPLI010000003.1, forward strand.
TCCTTACTAATCAGGCCCTGGATTTCGCTCGAGAGCATATTGAGAAGTTCTATGACTCCGACTTCTTTCCGAAACCACCCGAATTCGAGGCTCTGTGGCATCAGTGGGGTGATGTCAAGAATGAACTGATGTCGAAGAATGTAGCCAAACTATGGGTTACATCTCCTCGATCCATGACCATAGCTAAGCCAAAAGGTGGATTTCGAGTCGTGCACCAGTTGGAGCCACTGGACGCGCTGGTGTACTCTGCGCTCGCATGCCATGTTGCACCTGGGGTTGAGGCGGCAAGAATGCCTGCCGAACTCCATGTCGCCTGCTCGTACCGTTTTCAGATTGCCGATGGCAGCTACTTTGCAGGCGGAGCCGGGTGGACAAACTTCACAAGTAAAACCGAGGAGTTAGCCGATCAGTTCTCACACATCCTAGTTACGGACATCACGGATTTTTATAACCAGATTTACCTTCATCGCCTCAATAACGGTATAGAGGCTGCAGACGCCGCTCTCAAACCAATTTCTGACGACATCGAGACTTTTCTGTCTACGCTGAATGGGAGGGCTTCACAAGGCGTGCCGGTTGGGCCTGCTGCCAGCATTGTTATGGCGGAGGCAGTACTTATCGATGTGGATGTGTTCTTGCGGGATCAAGGTGTTTTGCACACAAGATACGTAGACGACTTCCGCATATTCTCCAACTCACCACGTCAATTGCGGCAGGTATTGGAACGCTTGACTTTATATCTTTACGAGAACCACAGATTGACGCTGTCTTCTGAGAAGACGCTCGTCATGGAGGCGAAAAAATACGTCAATGAACATCTACACAACGCATATGCGGAAGAAAAAATAAAACTGCTAGAAACCTTAGAGGTTGTGAATCCGTACACCAATGAAATTGAAGAGGTTGAGGTCGAGGTTGACGACGATGAAGAGATTCAGAAAGTACAACTCCAGGTTGCGATTGAAAAGATTCTTGCTTATGAACACCTGGATTTGGGGCTCGCACGTAGCGTCATTCGAACGGCCCGGCGCCACAACATATCTGCAATCGCCAGTCATCTTCTGAAGGATTTTGAATTCTTTGTCCCGGCGGTAAATGATGTCGCACTCTACCTGCATGAGGTTACTGACGATGTGCTCGCAAAGGAGCTCTTGCCTCAGCTTGAGGCTATCGTGGATTCACCTACGTTGGATAGTCAATTGATTCGCTTCTGGATAGAGTGGTACGTTGCACAGTCCCCAATTTACATGGCGGCACCCAAACTGCACGGTCTGGTTTTTGGTGGCCCCAACGTGGAAAATCAAGCCCTTGCAGCTATAGCAACCAAGAACATTGCCTGGGTCAGAGATCACAAAACAGAGGTCTACAACTTGGGCGGATGGGCGCGTCGTTCAATACTGAATGCTTCGCGAGTACTTCCTAGTGATGAGCGAGAGCACTGGCTGAAGCTGTTCATAAACAACTCACCTGTAATTCTTGACAGATGGGTTGCGAAATGGGTGCTCAATACAGCCTGATGTCTAGGTTTTATGCTCTAGACAAGCTAAAGGCTGTTCTGCAGCGGGATACCCTTGTATTTGCTGGTCGTTCGTAACGAGCAATGGTTGTTGATTCGCCACGCCATTCTTCACCGCCACCACCTCCGCCATGATGGACAGCGCAATCTCCGCCGGGGTCTTGCTGGCGATGTAGAGCCCGGCCGGGCCGTGCAGGCGGTCCAGCATCTCCTCCGGTATATCGAAATGCACGCGCAGCCGCTCGCTTAGTGCTTGAGTGTCCTGCGCACGAACAGCCAGGTCATGCCCGCCGAGCCGGCGATGCCGGCCACCATGGGCAGGCCCGTGCCATCCACGAACAGACCCACCACGGCCATCACCGCCGCACCCGTGGCGAACTGCAGCGTGCCCATCAGCGCCGAGGCGGTGCCGGCGATGGGGCCGTGTTCTTCCAGTGCCAGGATGGCGGTGGTGGGGATGACCAGGCCCAGGAAGCCGTAGCCGACGAAGAGCAGTACCAGCAGCACGGCCATGTGGTCGTAGCCCAGCAGGAAGAGGACCAGCAGCAGCGCCATGGTGGCTGCGTAGCCGGTCGTGGCATGACGCACCATGGGCACCATGCCGAAGCGCCGGCCCAGGCGGGCGGTCAGCTGCGACATGCCGATGAAGCTGGCCGCGTTGGCCGCGAAGACCACGCTGTACTGCCGCGGCGTGAGGCCGTAGTGATCGATCAGCACGAAGGACGAATTGGCCAGGTAGGCGAAGAAGCTCGCGATGCCGAAGGCGCCGATGAGCACCAGGCCCATGAAATGGCGGTCGCGCAGCAGGGTGGCGTACCCCCGGAAGGCCTGGCGCCAGCTGCTGCCGGCGCGCTGCTCGGGCGGGCGGGTTTCGCCCATCTGCGTGGCCACCAGGATCAGGCCCAGGGCGCCGGCGGCCAGCATGAACCAGAAGGCACTGCGCCAGCCCTGCCATTCGATCAGCAGGCTGCCGGCCAGCGGCGCCAGGATGGGCGAGACGCTGAAGACCAGCATGAGGGTGGACATGAGGCGCAGCGCCTCGTGCCCCGTGTACAGGTCGCGCACCACGGCGCGTGGCACCACGCTGCAGGCGCAGGCGCCCAGGCCCTGCACGAAACGCATGGCCACCAGGGTGTGGATGTCGGGCGCCAGCGCGCAGCCCACGCTGCCGATGGCAAACAGCGCCAGGCCGAAGTACAGCGGCGGCTTGCGGCCCAGCATGTCGGAGGCCGGGCCGTAGATGACCTGGCCCAGGCCCAGGGCGATGAAAAAGGCCATCAGGCTGCCCTGCACGGCGCCGATGCTGGCGCCCAGGCTCTGCCCGATGGAGGGCAGGGCCGGCAGGTACATGTCGATGGCAAAGGGGCCGATGGCCGAGAGCAGGCCCAGGACGAGGGCCGCGCGCAGGAAGCTGGTGGTCATGAAAACCTGTCGGTCGGTCGACCGGGGTGTCGTGGAATGAAGAACATTTTCACGCTTGCGCGTGATCACGCTGATGATAGTCGGCTGGAGTCGTTAGCCGCGTGGGTGTTTGACGCTAAGCTTGAGACATGATGGACCTCCAGTCCCTGCTGGCCTCCCCCGTGGCCTTGCCCAGCATTCCCCGCGTGATTGCGCTGGCGCTGACCGAGCTCAACGCCGCGGAGCCTGACGCGCGGCGCGTGAGCAGCTTGCTGAGCATGGAGCCGGTGATGACCGCACGCCTGCTCATGGCGGCCAATTCCGCGCGCTACCAGCTCCGCCAACGCGTCGGCACCGTGAGCGAGGCCCTGGCCATCGTGGGCCTGCGTCCGGTCCGGGACATGACCATCGAGGCGGCCATGACCAGTGCCTTTCGCAAGGTGGGCAGCGTGGACATGAAGCAGTTCTGGCGCTACAGCCTGGACACCGCGAGGCTGACGCAGCTCCTGACCCGGGCCAGGACGGTGGATGTTTCTCCTTACACGGTGGGTCTGGTCCATGCCCTGGGAGAACTCGTTTTGCATCGCGGCATGCCCAAGGAGATGGAGCAGATCAACCAGCGCATCGACGTTTTCGCGCCCCAGCGGGCACGTGCCGAGCACGAGCTGCTGGGCTACTGCTATGCCCAGGTCGGCGCCGGATTCGCGCGCGCCTGGCACCTGCCCGAGGCCCTGGTGGAGACGCTGGAGCATCAGGATGCGCCCTTCGAGCGCGAGGGCTACGAGCCCATGGCCGGCATCCTGCATGTGGCTTCCTGGCGCTGCCGCGCGCACGAGATGGGCTACACGGAACGCAAGCTCGCCGTGACCTTTCCGGACAAGACCGCCCTGGCCCTGGGTCTGGATGTTGGCGTGGTGCTGGCCCATGCGCCGGTCGACTGGGCATCCAGCCAGGAGGCGCGGCTTTTTCTGGAATAGGCGCGCCGGTTCAGGCCGCGTAGCCGAGCACCGCGAAGAAGTGCAGGCCCGTGCCGGCGGCGACGAAGCCGTGCCACACCGCGTGGGCGTAGCGCAGCCGCGAATCCAGCATGAAGAAGATGACGCCCACGGTGTAGGCCAGGCCACCTGCGACCAGCAGGATCAGGCCAGCCGAGGGCACACGCTCCACCAGCGGCACCGCCGCGATCAGCACCAGCCAGCCCATGGCCAGGTAGAGGCCGGTGGAGAGCCAGGGATGCGAGAGACGATCGAAGGCCTTGAGCGCAATGCCCATCACGGCCATGGCCCACACCAGGCCAAACAGCGTCCAGCCCCAGGCGCCGCCCATGACACCCAGGGCGAAGGGCGTGTAGCTGCCGGCGATGAAGAGATAGATGGCACCGTGGTCGAGCTTGAGGAAGACGCGCTTGGCGCGGCCCGGCGGCAGCGCGTGATAAAGGGTGGACGTGAAGTAGAGCAGCACCATGGTGGCCGCGAACACGGCAGCGCCGACGATGTTGGCGGCACTCAGCGGGCTGACCGCGACGATCAGGATGGGCGCCGCCACCAGGGCAGCCAGCAGGGCCAGGCCGTGGCTCACGCTGTTGGCGATTTCCTCGCCGAGGGTCTGGGCACGTTCAGTCATGAAGGCCATTTTCCCATGCGCGTGTGTACGGCGTGTGTCAGGCGTGGCAGCAAACCTTAAGGGAGATCAAGCAAGGCGTCGATATCGGTGCCGGCCTATTTGCGCGTGCGTTCCTTCTCGTAGTCTTCGTAGGACTGCCGGTTCACGCGGCTCATGCAATCTTCGTAGGCGCCGGGCGGTTGGCGGCGGCATTCGCTCTCGGCACTGGCCCGGGCGCCTTCGTACCAGGCCCGGGTGCTGCAGCCGGCCAGCAACAGGCTGGCCAGAAGGGCGGACAGGAGGAGGGTGCGGTGATGCATGGGGTGAGTTTATAAGGGCTGGGCCGCAGTCGCCCTGAAGCCGGCTAACTGCCCCGGAGTTGACCTGCGTCAACGAAAAACGGGGATGGCTTCCTATTCTTCTGGGCCTTCCGCTTGCTTGCGGCTCACTGCGCCGGGGCATCGGATCCACCCGATCCTTACAAGGAGGTATCAGAGATGCAAGCCAATAAAGAAAAATTGCTCTGGATGTACGAGAAGATGGTCGAGATCCGGAACTACGAGGAGACCATGGCCAATGTCTACCTCGAAGGCAAACTGCCGCCCCATATCCAGGCCGGCCTGGCCTTCGACATCGGCTCGGGGCCGGTGCCGGGCGAGATGCACCTGGCGGCTGGGCAGGAGCCGGTGGCGGTGGGCATCTGCGCCCACCTGAAGCAGGACGACACGGTGGTCGGCACGCACCGGCCGCACCACTTTGCCATTGCCAAGGGCGTGCCGCTGAACCCGATGACGGCCGAGATGTTCGGCAAGGTCACCGGCCTGGGCAAGGGCAAGGGCGGGCACATGCACCTGTTCGATCCGGTGCACAAGTTCAGCTGCAGCGGCCTGATCGGTGCCAGCCTGCCGCCGGCCTGCGGCGCGGGCCTGGCCGCCAAGAAGATGGGCAAGGACTGGGTGGCGGTGGCCTTCTTCGGCGAAGGCGCGGCCAACCAGGGTGCGGTGCACGAGTCGCTCAACCTGGCGGCGCTGTGGCAGCTGCCCGTGATCTTCGTCTGCGAAGACAACAAATGGGCCATCTCGGTGCCCAAGACCAGCGCCACCTCCATCGCCTGGGTGGCCGACCGCGCCCCGGCCTATGGCATGCCAGGCATCAAGGTGGCCAACAACGACGCGGTCGAGGTGTACGAGGCGGTGGCCCCGGCCATCGAACGCGCGCGCAGCGGCAAGGGCCCCAGCCTGATCGAGGTGAAGACCGACCGTTACCTGGGCCACTTCCAGGGCGACCCCGAGTTGTACCGCCCCAAGGACGAAGTGACGAACCTGCGCAAGAACGACCCCATTCCGAAGCTGGCCGCGCAGCTCAAGAGCGCCGGGCAGATGTCGGATGCGGAAGAGGCGGCCATCGTGGCACGCGCCAGACAGCGCGTGGCCGATGCCTTCGCCTACGCCCGCAAGAGCGACTACCCCGCGCCGCAGGAAGCCCTGCAGCATGTCTTTGCCTGACCCGATTCCCCAGGAGGAACACCAGATGACCACGACACGCAAACTCACCATGGCGCAGGCGATTGCCGAGGCGATCGGCCAGGAAATGGAGCGCGACAACAAGGTCTTCGTCATGGGCGAAGACATCGGCAAATACGGCGGCATCTTCGGTGCCACCGGCGGCCTGCTCGACAAGTTCGGCCCCGAGCGCATCATGGACACGCCGATCTCCGAGACCGCCTTCATCGGCACGGCCACCGGCGCGGCCGCCGCCGGCCTGCGGCCGATTGCCGAGCTGATGTTCGTCGACTTCTTCGGCGTCTGCATGGACCAGATCTACAACCACCTGGCCAAGAACACCTACATGGCGGGCGGCAACATCAAGCTGCCGGTGGTGCTGACCACGGCCATCGGCGGCGGCTACAGCGACGCGGCGCAGCACTCGCAGTGCCTCTACGCCACCTTTGCCCACATGCCGGGCCTGAAAGTCGTGGTGCCGTCCAACGCTTTTGATGCCAAGGGCCTGATGACCCAGGCCATCCGCGACGACAACCCCGTGCTCTTCATGTACCACAAGGGCATCATGGGCCTGCCCTGGATGGCCTACTTCGAGGGCAGTAGCAACGAGGTGCCGCAGGAGCAGTACACCATCCCCTTTGGCGTGGCCAAGGTGGTGCGCGAGGGCACGGACCTGACCATCGTCACGCTGAGCCAGATGGTGCAGAAGTCCCTGCTGGCCGCCGCCGAACTGGCGAAGCAGGGCATCAGCGCCGAGGTGTTGGACCTGCGCACCCTGGTGCCGCTGGACCGCAAAGCCGTGCTCAAGTCGGTGGCCAAGACCGGCCGCTTGCTGGTGGCAGACGAGGACTACCTCAGCTTCGGCCTCACCGGCGAGATCGCCGCCCTCGTGGCGGAGAACCTGGACACCGTGGCCCTGAAGGCACCCGTCAGGCGCCTGGCCGTGCCCGACGTGCCCATTCCCTACAGCCGCCCGCTGGAGAAGTTCGTGATCCCGCAGGTGGAAAACATCGTGGCCGCCTCGCAGGCGCTGATGAAGGGTCGCGTGGCCGAAGGGCAGCCCGCATGACGGACATCACGCTGGCTGCCGAGGCCTGGCAGGGGGTGGACGAGGCGGTGGAAGCGCTGGTGGACAAGTGGCTGGTGCAGGCGGGGGACATCGTGCGCGCCGGCCAGCCGCTGGCCAACGTCGTGCTGGTGAAGTCCAACCAGGAGATCACCGCGCCCGCCGATGGCCGCATCGCCCAGATCCTGGTGCCGGCTGGCGGCACCTTTGCCCGGGGCAAAGCCATCGCCACGCTGGTCTGATGCCCATCACCAGCACTGCCACCGAGGAGCAGGCCTGGAACCGCCAACAGCTGGAACAGGCGGTTGCGGTTCCGCAGTGGCGCGTCTGGACCTATGAGGCACCGGCGCTCGTACTGGGCTGTTCGCAGCGCGCCCTGTACGAGCGCGTGAGTTCCGGCGCACCCTCCATGGAGGTGCTGCTGCGCGAATCCGGCGGCGGCGCCGTGCTCACCGGTCCCTGGCTGGTGAGCGTCTCTCTCGTGCTGCCACCTGGCCACGCCTGGCTGGCCGGTGGCCTGCTGCCGAGCTACCGGCAACTGGCTGACTTGCATGTGGAGGTCTTGTCGTCGCTCGGTATCGGTGCCCGCGCCGTGCCGCCGGAGGAGTTGCGCAAGGACAAGGCCGGACTTGAACCCGACCCGCTGGCCTGGGCCTGCTTCGGCGGCCTGTCCCCGTGGGAGGTGGTCGATGCTCAGGGCCGCAAGCTGGTGGGCCTGGCGCAGCGCCGCCGCCAGACTGGCGTGCTGCTGGTAGCGGGGACGCTGCTCAGTCCGCCAGACTGGCCGCTGCTGTGCGAAGCGCTGGGCCGACCAGAAGCTGCAGACCAGCTGCGCGAGCGTACGGTGAGTTGCGAGAGATGGCTGGGGCGAACGCTGTCACCCGGGATGTGGGCCGAGATGCTGGCGCATCGTCTGGAACAGGCGCTGGGCTGACCGGAGACACGAAGGTATTCCCGTCCCCAGGTGGATCGCCATCCATATCGACACAGCCTGTTCAAGCGGGGAACAAACCATTCATGTAGAAGCGCGCCGCCATCTTGCCGTAACCAGGGAGTTCGCCTTGCGGAATATTCGGGTCCTGTGAAAAGATGGGCTCGATGCCGATCAGCGTGTCCGGCGTCAAGCTGAGCCTGACCCAGCTGCCGGCCTGGACCGCCGCATTCAGCCCGCCGAGATCGAACACCACGGCCCAGTCCGATGTGCGCTGCGTCAGCCCCGTGTAGTTTCTCTCGAAGAGCAGCTGGTCGTTGTTGTAGATGCGCAGCATCATGGAGAACGGGTTCTGGTTGTTCCCCATCCGGACACCCAGCTCGGTGGGCCGGCCCGTGGCAGCTGCCTTGAACAGTTGCTCGAAGGTGGCGCCGGCCTGGAATCCCCAGCTCACATGGCTGCTCTGCTCCATCGTCGTGGCCAGAACCACGGGGCGCGGCGGGCTGGTGTCGCTGACGTCCAGGGTCCCATGGCCGGAGCCCATGTCCTGCGCGTTGTACGAGCCGAGTTGCTGGAACGCGCCCCGGGGAAAGCCGTAGGACAAACCGCCGCCGGTCACCGAGTCGTTGTACTGGATCACATCCATCGTTGACCACTTCAGGAAGTGGAAGCCGCGGCAGCTGTTGCAGCCGAAGTCCGGCATGCCCGGGATCACGTAGAGATCGGGATTGCTGGCGGGGATGAAGGTATCCGGTGTGTAGACAGCCGAGATATCCCGGCCGTCATTGGTGCGGGCATTGAAGCGGTACTGGATGGCCATGGCCGGCCAGTCTAGGCACGCGCCGAGGCCACGACAAGAGGACATTTGACCCAGGACAGCGTCGCACGTTTCTTCGCCGGCCTGTCACCGCGCGCGAGGGCCGACGCTGCGGCCCGGCAGTGAAGGCCGCGGTTTACCCGCCCACCAGTTTCTTCACCCGCGTTCCATCCTGCAGCGAACTCGGCGGGAAGAGGATGACCTCGGTGCCCGGCGCCAGCTCGCTCTTGACCCAGGCCTCGCTGCCGTTGCGCGCCAGCACCTCCACCTCATGCAGGCGGGCGCGGCCGCCTTCCACGGCGTAGAGCGCGGCGCGCGCACCGGAGGGGAAGAGGGAACTGACCGGTACCTTGAGCGCATCCTTTTCGGTCTGCACCACGATGCGCACATCGGCCTTGTAGCCGTCACCCAAAGCGCTCCACTGCTCGCGCGGGGAGAGGATGTCCAGCACCACGTTGACGCGCTGCTCCTCCACGCCCAGGGCGGAGATCTTGGTGAAGGCGGCCGGCTCCACCAGGCGCACGCGCGCCTGCAGCAGTTGCGGGCCGCCCCAGTTGGCCAGCGTGGCCGGCGTGCCGGGGCGCACCTGGGCGGCGTCTTCGGTCAGCAGGTCCACCACCACCTCCAGGTCGCCCGGATCGCCCAGCTCCAGCAGCGGCGTGCCGGCCTGCACCAGGCTCTCGCTCTGCTGGCTGACCTTGAGCACCTTGCCGGCAACGGGCGACTTGATGGCCCAACTGCGCTGCGCGGTGGTTCCGCCCTGGCTGAAGGTGCGGATGGCGATGCGGGCCTGAGCCAATTCGTGCCCGGTGGCGTCCTCTTCCTGGCGCGCGCTGTCCAGTTCCTTCTGGCGCAGGCGCACGGTGAGGCGCCCGGTCTCGTTCTGCGTGGGTGAGACGAAACCCTGCTGCGCCAGCGTCTCGCTGCGCTTGAGGTCGGCCACAGCCTGGTCCAGCGCGGCCTTGGCGCGCTCGACATTGGCGCTGGCGCGGCGCACGGCGGCTTCCATGGCGCCGATGCGCTCGTTCTGCTCCTGGCGCGCACGCTCGTCCAGCAGGCCGGGCATGACGGGCCACAGCGTGGCCAGCACGGTCTCGCGCGCCACGCTGTCGCCCTGCTTGAGTGCCAGGCGTTGCACGCGGCCGGTGAGCGGGGTGGACACCACGTAGCGCTCGCGCAGGCGGGTCTTGCCGTCTTCCTGCACGGCGCGCTCGAAGGGGCCGCGGCTCACCGCGCCCAGCTCCACTTCGGTGGCCTGCGGCCAGAAGGCCCAGACCAGCAGCAAGACGGCCAGCAGCACGCTGCCGACTATCCAAAGTTTTTTCCTGGAGATGTTCATGCTTGGGTTCCCTGTCGGCTGGTTTCTATTCTCGTGTCTTGAGCACGCCCACCAAGTCCAGCGTATCGATGCGCCGGCGCACGATCAGCGCGCTGGCCATGCCGGCGGCCACCACAACGATGGCGGCATAGGCGTAGGTGGGTGGCTGGATGATGAGCGGAAAGAAGAATTCGTCGGTCTTGATCAGCTGCACGATGCCGGCGGCCAGCCAGTAGCCGGCCACCAGGCCCAGCGGGATGGCGATCAGGATCTCCAGTGCCAGTTCGCCCAGCAGGAAGGTGGAGACCTCGCCGCGCGTGAAACCCAGCACACGCAGGCTGGCCAGTTCCCAGGCGCGTTCGGCCAGGGCGATGCGCGCATGGTTGTAGACCACCCCCACGGCGATGATGCTGGCAAAGACGGTGAGGATGGCGCTGAAGACCAGCACGTTGCGCGCGGTGATCTCCTCGATGTTGCGCAGCATCACGGATTTGCTGAAGGCCGCGGCCACGCGCGGCAGGTTCTTGAGTCGCTCCAGCAGTTCGGGTTCATGGCCGCGCTCCACCGAGAGGGCGATCACGTTCACGTGGTCGCCTTCCTGCAGCAGGCGGTTGAGGCTGCGCCGCTCGATGTAGGCCCCCATGCCCATCATCTCCTGCACGGTGCCCATGACGGGCAACTCCAGCACCTGGCGCCGGCCTTCGAGCAGTTCCACCCGCACGGTCTGGCCGGGTTGGATGTGCAGGCGTTCGGCCAGGCGGTCGGTCAGCAGCAGGCCGTCCTGCGGCGGGGCAAAGCTTTGGTGTGCCACGTCGACGATGCGCTGCAACTGAGGTTCGGCGCTGCGCCCCTGCACGCTGCCGCGCCAATGGTGCTGGCCGTGCACCAGGCGCGCCGGCACGCTGCGCACGCCTTCGACGGCCGTGACGTGGGGCAGCCGTGCCACCTCGTAGGTGATGGGCGCGGGCGCAGCCTCCACCAGGCTGACGATGACATCGCCGCGCAGTACCAGCCGGAACTGGGTGTGCAGGAGCAGGTCGATGGTGTCGCGCCAGAAGGTGCCGCTGATGACGATGGCCATGGAGGCGGCGATGCCGAAGATGGTGAGCAGGGTGCGCAGCGGGCGGCGCTGCATGGTGCGCAGGACCATGCGAACGGCGGGGCTGAAGAATTCGCGCAGGCCCCAGGTTTCGACGAAGCTGGGTCGGAAGCGGCCGGGCGCGGGCGGGCGCATGGCCTCGGCCGGGGCCAGCTGCACGGTGGCGGAGATCGCGCGCCAGGTGGCGCCCAGGGCAGCGATCAGGGTGATGGTGGTGGCGGCCAGGATCAGCTCGGGCCGCACGCGATGGCGCAACTCGGGGAAACGGAACACCTCGGCATACAGCCCGGAGAACCAGTTGCCCAGCCAGGCACCCACACCCAGGCCGATCAGCACGCCGAGGGTGACGATGAGCAGCACCAGCTTGACGTAGTGCGCGGCGATGGCCCCGTTGCCGTAGCCCAGGGCCTTGAGCGCGGCGATCTGCTCGCGCTGGGTGGCGATCTGGCGGCTCAGCACCACGTTGAGCAGGAAGGCGGCCACGGCCAGGAAGATGCTGGGCAGCACGGTGCCCATGACCCGTTGCTCCTTGATCTCGGAGTTCAGGATCATGTGCGACATCTGCTCGTCGCGGCCGTGTGCGCTGATGCCCCCGAAAGGCGCAAGCAGGCGGTTCAGGCCGTCGATCACACGGCCCTCGCTGGCGCCGGGGGCCAGGCGCACCGAGACCTGGTTGAAGGCGCCTTCCATGTTGTAGGCCGCGGCCAGGGCGTGGCGGTCGAGCCAGAAGACGCCGAAGCCGCGCAGATCGGGCGAGCCACCCATGCCGGCGAAGATGTACTCGGGCGAGAGCGCGATGCCGGTGATCAGCAGTTGCTCGCGCTTGCCGTTGACCAGGGCGTGGATGCGGTCGCCGGGCTGGAGCTTGCGGGCGATGGCGAAGCCCTCGGACACCAGCACCTCCAGCGCGCTGCCGCGCTGCGTGACGGGCAGGCGGCCATCGCGCAGGTGGAGGCGGTTCAGGCGCGGCAGCGCCTGCAGGTCGATGCCGATCAGGCGGCCGATGATGGGGTCGGACACCTGGGGAATGTCGATCTGCACGATCTGCGTCAGCGCGGTCTCGATGTGCGCCGCGCCGGGCAGGGCGGCGAGCTGGCGTTCCAGCGCCAGCGGCGCGCGCTTGAGGCTGGCGAAGACGTCGGCAAAACGCGATTCGGTGTAATAGACCTCGCGCGACCAGGACAAGGCGTCGTAGGCGCTGAAGCTGGCGATGAAACCTGCCACGCCGCTGGCCACCACCAGGGCGATGGTGATGGCCTGGCTCCACATGAGGCGCAGGTCGCGCAGCAGCTTGCGGTCCAGTGCTTTCATGCTCGGGCTTTCACCAGGACAGCTCCGAGGGGCTGATCTTGTGGGTGTTGACGTCCACGCGCTGCACGCGCCCGCCACCCAGGTGCAGCACGCGGTCGGCCATGCCGGCGATGGCCGCGTTGTGCGTGATGACGATGGCGGTAGTGCCGAGTTCGCGGTTGATGCGCTCGATCACCTCCAGCACCAGCTTGCCGGTGACGTAGTCCAGTGCGCCGGTGGGTTCGTCGCACAGCAGCACCTCGGGCCGCTTGACGATGGCGCGCGCGATCGCCACGCGCTGCTGCTCGCCGCCCGAGAGCTGCGAGGGGAAGTGGTCCAGGCGCTCTTCCAGGCCCACCAGGCGCAGGGCTTCGGCCGCCGGCATGGGGTGGTGCGCGATGTCGGTGACCAGCTCGACGTTCTCGCGCACCGTCAGGCTGGGGATGAGGTTGTAGAACTGGAACACGAAACCCACGTGCTCGCGCCGGTAACGCGTGAGTTCGGCGTCGCTGGCACCGGTGAGTTCGTGCTCGGCAAAACGCGCGCTGCCGCTGCTGGGGCGGTCCAGCCCGCCCAGGATGTTGAGCAAGGTGGACTTGCCGCTGCCCGAGGGGCCGAGCAGCACGATGAACTCGCCGCGCCGGATGTCCAGGTTCACGTCCTGCAAGGCTTTCACCTGGACCTCGCCCATCTGGTAGGTCTTGCACAGGTCGCGGGCGGTGAAGACGGTGTCGGAGGTGTTGCTGGGAATGTCGTTCATCGGGGTCCGGTGGGCGGTGGCCGCATGTGGCCATGATATTCCGACGCGGCCTTGACGATCGGCCTGGAATGCTTGCAAGCTCAGGTACTGCTGCAGGATTTGTAGCAAAGTTGTTGATTCTTCATAGTCTTTGGCATGCAAATGGCCTGCCCTTGGCATAAAATCGGCTGCGTCTGCCTGCAGCAATATCCCAGGGTGGGGCAGTCGCTTTATTCTCATGAAGTCTTCCGATTCCGAACTGATCGATATCAATGAACTGCGCGTCGGGCTCTACGTCGAGCTCGAACTGGGCTGGATGTCGCATCCCTTTCCCACCGGCAGCTTCAAGATCACCTCTCCTCGCCAGATCGAAACCATCCGTGGCCTGGGCCTCAAGCAGGTGCGTTATGTGCCGACCAAGAGCGATCCGCCGTCGGATGGCCTGTCGAGCCAGCCGGCCATGGACGAGGCCTCCGCCGCGCGCGCCCTGGCGCAGGAACGGGAGTTCCGCCGGCGCCGCGCCGCGCTGATCGAGTCGCAGCAGCAGAGCCTGAAAGCTTGCGAGCAGAAATTCGGCCAGGCCCAGCAGCAATACCGGCGCGTGCAGGAGCAGGTGCTGGATCAGCCGCAGCTAGTGCGCGACGAGTGCGTGGCCATGGTTGAAGCTTTCGTGCAGGAAATGGAATGCGACGGCGAGGCGGCGATCCGCCTGCTGTCCGAAGGCGTGGGCGAGCGTGCCGCCATGCACCCGGTCAACGTCACCGTGATGAGCCTGCTGCTGGGCAAGGCCATGGGCCTGGCGGGTCAGGCACTGGTCGACCTGGGCGTGGGCGCCTTCCTGCACGACGTGGGCAAGCTGCAGCTGCCCCAGCGCGTGCGCTGGTTCGAGGACGGCTTCTCCATCGAGGATTTCAAGCTCTACCAGGAGCACGTCAACAAGGGCGTGGCCATCGCCAACCGCATGCAGCTCAGCGAAGGTGCGCTGATGGCCATCGCCCAGCACCACGAGCTGATCGACGGCACCGGCTTCCCCATGCGACCGCCGGCCAGTGACCTGACGATGCCGGCGCGCATCCTGGCCCTGGTGAACCGCTACGACAACCTGTGCAACCCGGTCCGTCTGGTGACGGCGCTCACCCCGCACGAGGCTCTTTCGCTGCTGTTCGCGCAGCACAAGGCGCGTTTCGACAACATCGTGCTGAGCGGTTTCATCCGCATGATGGGGGTCTACCCGCCCGGCTCGGTGGTGCAGCTGATCGACGGGCGCTACGCGCTGGTCGTCTCGGTCAACTCGGTGCGCCCGCTCAAGCCCCGTGTGATCGTGCACGAGCCCTCGGTGCCCAAGCACGAGGCCCTGATCCTGGACCTGGAAAGCCAGCCCGGCATCGGCATACGCCGCAGTCTCAAGCCCGCCAGCCTGCCGCCCGAGGCACTGGAGTACCTGGGCCCGCGCCAGCGCATTGCCTACTATTTCGAGAGTTCGGGGCCCGCGCCGTTGGCAGACGCCTGAGGCACAGCGGGCACAAAAGAAAAAGCCAGGGCATGCCCTGGCTTTTTTCATGCACCGCTGCCGGTGCTGCAGTCGATCAGATCGCCTTGGCGGCGCGCAACTCGTCGAGCTGGGCCTTGTTGTAGCCCATCTGCATCAGCACTTCCTCGGTGTGCTCGCCCAGCAGCGGCGAGCGGGTCACGTCGGTCGGGCTGTCCGAGAGCTTGATGGGGTTGCCCACGCTCAGGTACTTGCCACGCACCGGGTGATCGACTTCCACGATGGTGCCGGTTTCGCGCAGCGAGGGGTCCTCGGCGATTTCCTTCATGGAGAGGATGGGGCCGCAGGGGATGTCGAACTCGTTGAGGATGTCCATGGCCTCGAACTTGGTCTTGGTCTTGGTCCATTCCTCGATGCGCGCGAAGATCATCTTCAGGTGCGGCAGGCGGGCCTGCGGCGTGGCGAAGTGCGGGTTGGTGATCCAGTCTTCCTCGCCGATGATCTTGCAGATGGCCGGCCAGACGGCGCCTTGGGTGATGAAGTAGATGTAGGCGTTGGGGTCCTTCTGCCAGCCCTTGCACTTGAGGATGGAGCCCGGCTGGCCGCCGCCCGAGGCGTTGCCCGCGCGCGGCACGGCTTCGCCGAACTCGATGTCGGGGAACTGCGGGTACTCGCGCAGCTCACCGGTGCGCTCCAGGCGTTGCTGGTCACGCAGCTTGACGCGGCACAGGTTGAGCACGGCGTCCTGCATGGCGGCGAGCACCTTCTGGCCGCGGCCGGTCTTCTCGCGCTGGAACAGGGCGGTGACGATGCCCAGGGCCAGGTGCAGGCCGGTGCCGCTGTCACCGATCTGGGCGCCCGTCACCATGGGCAGGCCGTCCGGATCGCCGGTGGTGGACGCCGCGCCGCCCGTGCACTGGGCCACGTTCTCGTAGACCTTGCAGTCGACATAGGGGCCGGGGCCGAAACCCTTGACCGAGGCCAGGATGATGCGCGGGTTGATCTCCTGGATCTTCTCCCAGGGGAAACCCATGCGGTCGAGTGCGCCGGGGGCGAAGTTCTCGACCATCACGTCGCATTCCTTGATCAGCTTGACCAGCACTTCCTTGCCCTTGGGGTTCTTGGTGTCCAGGGTGATGGAGCGCTTGTTGTGGTTCAGCATGGTGAAGTACAGGCTGTCGGCGCCTTCGACGTCACGCAGCTGTCCGCGCGTGGCATCGCCTTCACCAGCCTTCTCCACCTTGATCACGTCCGCTCCGAACCACGCCAGCAACTGTGTGCAGGTGGGTCCCGACTGCACGTGTGTGAAGTCGAGGATGCGGACTCCTTCGAGGGCCTTGGTCATGAAAAAACTCCTGGTTCTAATGATAAAAAATTCTTATGAATAGAAGAGACTAGTCTTCTATATGACTTGGTCATTATAGGGGTTTCAACGCATTGAAATATTGTCGTTTTTTATGTGCGCGCAGGGCCTCACTGATACATGCGTACAGAGGAGAAGATGAAGTTTCCTGCGGCCCGGACGAGGGAGCCGCGCCGGCAAAAAAAAGCGGCGCCCGAAGGCGCCGCTTTCATGTCCGGGGGGAAATCCTCAGACGGCTTTTTTGCCGTGCATGGCCGTGATCTGGTCCTTGCTGTAACCCAGCTCGGCCAGCACCTCGTCGGTGTGTTGGCCCAGCAGCGGGGAAGCGGTGACTTCAGGCTTGAGGTCCGAGAACTTGATCGGGCTGCCGATGGTGAAGTAGCTGCCGCGCACGGGGTGCGGCACTTCGACGATGGAGCCGCTCTTGCGCAGCGATTCATCGACCAGCAGTTCCTTCATGGACAGCACCGGAGCGCAAGGAATGTCGAACTTGCGGAAGATGTCCACAGCTTCGTACTTGGTCTTGTCCTTGATGAAGTCTTCGATGGTGGCGAAGATTTCCATGATGTGCGGCTGGCGGGCCTTCGGGGTGGTGTAGGCCGGATCGGTCTTCCACTCGGGTTTGCCCAGCGCGTCGCAGATCGGCTCCCAGGCGTGGCCCTGCACCGTGAAATAGATGTAGGCATTGGGATCCTTCTCCCAGCCCTTGCACTTCAGGATCCAGCCCGGCTGGCCGCCGCCGCCGGCGTTGGCGCCGCGCGGGGTCACACGGTCCTTGAAGGCTTCCATCTCGTGCGGGTACTGGGGATACTCTTCCAGGTAGCCCAGACGCTCCAGACGCTGCTGGTCGCGCATCTTCACGCGGCACAGGTTCAGCACGGCGTCCTGCATGGACACGGCGACCTTCTGGCCCTTGCCGGTCTGCTGGCGGCCGATGATGGCGGTCAGGATGCCGATGGCCAGGTGCATGCCGGTGTTGGTGTCGCCAAGCGCGGCGGCCGAGATGGTCGGGCCGGCATTCTCGCCTTTCCAGTAACCGGTGGTCGAGGCGGCGCCACCTGCGCACTGCGCAACGTTTTCGTAGACCTTGAGGTCCTCGTAGTGGTGGCCGTCGCTGAAGCCCTTGACCGAAGCCAGAACCATGCCGGGGTTGAGCTTCTGGATGTGTTCCCAGGTGAAGCCCATGCGGTCCAGGGCGCCGGGGCCGAAGTTCTCGACCATGACGTCGGAGACCTTGATCAGCCTCTCGAGCACTTCCTTGCCCTCGGCCGTCTTGGTGTCCAGGGTCAGGCCGCGCTTGTTGCTGTTGAGCATGGTGAAGTAGAGCGCATCGGCATCGGGCATGTCGCGCAGCTGGCTGCGGGTGACGTCGCCGGAGCCCGGACGCTCGACCTTGATCACGTCAGCGCCGAACCAGGCCAGCAGCTGGGTGCAGGCGGGACCGGCTTGCACGTGCGTGAAGTCGATGATCTTGATGCCCTTGAGGGGTTTGTTTCCAGACATGTGCATATCTCCTTGTGGGTTGTTGCGCTAGTGAAATCAGTGCTTCTTGGTCGCAGCGCTCGTGGGGTTGAGGCTGGTGATACGGCCGCTTTCGGTGCCGGCTTTCTCGTCGATGATGGCGTTGATGAGGGTGGGCTTGCGCGACTTGATGGCTTCTTCCATCGCCTTGCGCAGTTCGGCCGGGGTGCTGGCCTGCACGCCGACGCCGCCGAAGGCTTCCATCAGCTTGTCGTAGCGGGCGCCCTTGACGAACACCAGGGGCGAGGGATCCTTGGAGCCGCCGCGCGCCAGTTCGTCACCGCGGTAGACGCCGTTGTTGTTCATGATGACGATGCAGACCGGCAGGTTGTAGCGGCAGATGGTCTCGACTTCCATGCCGCTGAAACCGAAGGCGCTGTCGCCCTCGATGGCGATCACCGGCTGGTTGCTTTCGACGGCGGCAGCCACAGCAAAACCCATGCCGATGCCCATCACGCCCCAGGTGCCCACGTCCAGGCGCTTGCGCGGCTTGTACATGTCGACGATGGAACGGGTGAAGTCCAGCGCGTTGGCGCCTTCGTTGACCAGGATGGCGTCCGGGTTGGCCTTGATGATGTCGCGCACCACGTTCAGCGAACTGTGGTAGTTCATCGGCGAGGGATCCTTGGCCAGGGTCTCGGCCATCTTGGCGACGTTCTTGTTCTTGCGATCGGCGACGGCGCTGGTCCACTCGGCCGGGGGCTTGGCCCAGTTGCTGCCCATGCCGGTCAGCAGCGCGGACACGCAGGAGCCGATGTCACCGACCAGCGGGGCGTCGATGGCCACGTTGCTGTCGGCTTCGGTGGGCGAGATGTCGATCTGGATGAACTTCTGGCCACCCGCGTTCTTGTGGTCTTTGCCACCCCAGGTCTTGCCCTTGCCGTGCGAGAGCAACCAGTTCAGGCGCGCACCCACCAGCATCACCACGTCGGCTTCCGGCAGCACGAAGGAGCGGGCGGCCGAGGCGCACTGCTCATGGGTGTCGGGCAGGATGCCCTTGGCCATGGACATGGGCAGGTAGGGGATGCCGGACTTCTCGACCAGGGTCTTGATGTCGGCATCGGCCTGGGCGTAGGCGGCACCCTTGCCCAGCAGGATCAGGGGCTTCTTGGCGTTCTTGAGCAGGTCCAGAGCACGCTTGACGGCATCCGGCGCGGGGATCTGGCGCGGAGCGGGGTCGACCACCTTGATCAGCGAAGCCTTGCCGGCAGCAGCGTCCATGGCCTGGCCGAACAGCTTGGCCGGCAGGTCCAGGTAGACACCGCCCGGGCGGCCGGAGACGGCGGAGCGGATGGCGCGGGCGATGCCCACGCCGATGTCTTCTGCGTTGAGCACGCGGAAGGCGGCCTTGCACAGGGGCTTGGCGATGGCCAGCTGGTCCATCTCCTCGTAGTCACCCTGCTGCAGGTCAACGATCTCGCGCTCGGAAGAGCCGGAGATCAGGATCATGGGGAAGCAGTTGGTGGTGGCGTTGGCCAGGGCGGTCAGGCCGTTGAGGAAGCCGGGGGCAGACACCGTCAGGCACACGCCGGGCTTGCCGGTCATGAAACCGGCGATGGCGGCGGCGTTGCCGGCGTTCTGCTCGTGGCGGAAGGAGATCACGCGCAGGCCTTCTTCCTGCATCATGCGGGTCAGGTCCGTGACCGGGATACCCGGCAGGCCGTAGATGTTGGTGATGCCGTTGAGCTTCAGGGCATCGATGACCAGGTGGAAACCGTCAGTCAGTTCTCTGGATTGAGCGTCGTTGGACATGGTGTAGTCTCTCTCGGTTTTTGACGTCTTTGGAAGTCGGGCGACCCGGCTGGCAAATATCCGCGGCTCCTCGAATCTGGGGGACCCCGGGAGCGCGCAATCGGGGTTTCAGGCAGTGCTGTGGGTCCTCATTCGACAAGGTGTCAACAGGGCCCATTTGCATCGACGGGTTATGATAGAAAGTGATTCAGTATTCGCCATTGACCACGGTCAATTTTCGGGACAAATATCCGGCTTTCCAAGGGGGGCTGGCCCGCTACCGGCGCGAACGCGCAATCCCTGGCCCATGACATCCATCGAGAACCATCCGGAAAAGAACATCATTCGGGTTCAGCTCCGCCAGAACAACGTGCTCAAGGGCATGAGTGCGGCGTCGCACGAGGAACTGGAGCAGCACCTCACCGTGGTGGATTGCAACAAGGGTGATTTCCTGCTGCACCAGGGCGTGCACGAGATGGAGCAGTATTTCATCCTCGACGGGGTGCTCAAGCGGGTGGTGGCCAATTCCCAGGGCAAGGAAATGATCCTGCGTTTCGCCGCCGAACGCGAGATGGAGACCAGCTACGCCGCATGGTCTCTCAAGACGCCCACGCCCTACAGCATCGTCTCGGTGACCAAGGCGCGTGTGGTCAAGCTGCCCCTGCCGGAGTGGATCGCCTTCATCGATCGCCATCCGGAGGAAAAGCGCCTGTTCGAGTACTGCGTGATGAATCTCATGAGCGAGATCATGGCCCACACCATCACGCTGCACCTGCTGGACGCGCCGGGCCGTGTGCACCGCTTCCTGCGCAAGCACCCCGAGCTGTTTGACCGCATCCCGAAAAAGGAACTCGCGGCCTACATGAACCTCTCGGCCGAGACGCTGAGCCGCCTCAAGCAGCGCGGCAAGATCTAAGGCTGCGCTGAACAAGTCCCCGCCGCGTGCTGCATCCCCGCAGCGGGCGGTCTGCGGCGTTACAAATCCTCGCCATAGCTGAAACTATGGCTGTGGTTTGCGCCTTGCATCCCATCCCTCTGCGGGGCGCAGCCCATCGCCAGAACTTATTCAGCGCAGCCCAAAGAAAAAGGGCCTGTTCCGTGAGGAAGCAGGCCCTGGTTCCGGCCCCGTCAGGGGCAGGAAAGGAGGGGGTCAGGTCTTCGAGGACGTGAACAGGCGCGAGGTCGACATCAGGCGCAGGCGGTTCTCGACGCCGACGACACCCGACACCATCGATGCAACCTTTTCCACCTCGGCCTGTTCGTGGGCGTTGACCACGATGCCCTTGAGGATCACACGGCCCTTCTGGGCTTCGATCGTGATGTTCACTTCCTGCGTGGTCTCGGTGTCCTTGAGGGCGGAGCGCACGCGGGAGGCGAGGGTCATGTTGGCCAGCAGCTGGCGCGAGGCCTCGGACTCCTGGAACTCCGGACGCTGGGTGAGCTGGCGAATCTGCTCCACGCAGCTGTGCACGCTCAGGCGGTCGGTGTTGAGCACGATGTCGTAGAGCACCGGGTCGCCCCAGGTGACGCCGAACTGCTGGTGCATGCGGGTGGCATGCGCGTGGTCGCTGCGGCGGATCTCGCTTTCGGCGAAGTCGCGGTCGTCGGTCTCCAGGTGGTTCATCAGCCACTCGACACGCTTGTGGAAGGATCGGGTGATGCGCACGGTCAGCACGTGCGGCACCGGCCGCAGCAGGCAGGTGGCGCCCCAGCCGCGCAGCACCACATTGCCCTTGTTGGCCAGCTCGTACACCTCTTCGGCCGTGTACAGCGCGACGCGCTCGGTATCGGTGGTGGCGCGCTCGATGAGGCCGGCCTTGCCTTCACGCAGGCGGTTGATCAGGCTGGTCGAGACGTGCATCTTGCCGGCGACGTGATCCACCACCTCGTGGCGCATCACGGCCAGGTTCATGGCGGCCGTCAGTTCCAGGGCCACATCCTTGGCCAGGGAACCCATTTCCTGGGTCATTGCAATCACGGGCATGTTCTTACTCCTTCGATTCTGGAATGCGGGCTCAGTCCACGGGACGCTCGGCGGCGAACTCATCCTGCTTGGGCGGCTTGATCAGGGCGATCAGCTTGGAGATCAGCGGCCAGAACAGCAGGACCAGGGCCAGGGTGGTGATGGAGCCGACCAGCGCGTTGGAATACATGACCGAGAGTTCGCCCTGCGAGACCAGCATGGCCTGGCGGAAGGAGTCTTCGGCCTTGTCGCCCAGCACCAGGGCCAGCACCAGCGGCGCGAGCGGATAGTCGAGCTTCTTGAACACGTAGCCCACCACGCCGAACAGCAGCATGAACCAGATGTCGAGCATGGCGTTGTGCACGGTATAGGCACCGATCGCGCAGATCACGATGATCACCGGGGCGATGATCGAGAAGGGGATGCGCAGGATCGAGGCGAACAGCGGCACGGTGGTCAGCACCACGATCAGGCCCACCAGGTTACCCAGGTACATGGAGGCGATCAGGCCCCACACGAAGTCCTTCTGCTCGACGAAGAGCAGCGGGCCGGGTTGCAGGCCCCAGATCAGCAGGCCACCCAGCAGCACGGCGGCGGTCGGCGAACCCGGGATGCCGAGAGCCAGCATGGGCAGCAGGGCGGCGGTGCCGGCAGCGTGGGCTGCGGTTTCCGGAGCCACGACGCCTTCGAGTTCACCGGTACCGAACTTGGCGCCGTTCTTGGACATCTTCTTGGCGATACCGTAGCTCATGAACGAAGCCGGGGTGGCGCCGCCAGGGGTGATGCCCATCCAGATGCCGATCAGCGAGGCGCGGATCGAAGTGGCCCAGTAGGCGGGCAGCTTCTTCCAGGTCTGCCAGACGACCTTGGGGTCGATCTTGGCGCTCTTGCCGGAGAAGGCCAGGCCTTCTTCCATGGACAGCAGGATTTCGCCGATACCGAACAGGCCGATCACAGCGATCAGGAAGTCGAAACCGCGCATCAGTTCGGTGAAACCGAAGGTCAGGCGCAGCTGGCCGGTCACGGTGTCCATGCCGACGGCGGCCAGGCCGAAGCCGATGGTCATCGAAGCCAGGATCTTGAAGGGCGAGCCCTTGCCCATGCCCACGAAGCTGCAGAAGGTCAGCAGGTAGACCGAGAAGAATTCGGGCGGGCCGAACTTCAGGGCGAACTTGGCCACCATCGGCGCCAGGAAGGTGATCATCACCACGGCAACGAAGGCACCCACGAAGGACGATGTGAAGGCGCCGGTCAGCGCTTCGCCTGCGTGACCCTTCTGGGCCATGGGGTAACCGTCGAAGGTCGTGGCGACCGACCAGGGTTCACCCGGGATGTTGAACAACACCGAGGTGATGGCGCCGCCGAAGAGGGCCCCCCAGTAGATGCAGGACAGCATGATGATGGCCGAGGTCGGGTTCATGCTGAAGGTCAGCGGCAGCAGGATGGCCACGCCGTTGGCGCCGCCCAGACCTGGCAGCACGCCGATCAGCACGCCTAGGACGATGCCCACCACCATGAGCAGAAAGTTCATGGGCGTCATCACGACGGCGAAGCCCTGGAACAGTGCGTTGAGTTCTTCCATTTTCTTAAGTCTCCGTAATTTCCCGATGTGTGCTCAATAACCCAGGAAGCTGAGCAGGTCGTAAGCACCCTTGTGCAGCGGCACCTTGAACCAGACTTCGAACATCATGAAGAACACGGCGTTGACCACCAGGGCGATGATGACGCTCTTGAGCCAGCTGTACTTGCCCAGAATGATCATGAAGAGGGCGATGTAGACGGCTGAGGCGACATAGATGCCGATCACCTGGATGGCGCCCACGTAGACGGCCGCGGGCAGCAGCACCGACAGCACGCGCTTGAAGGATTCGCGGTCAACGAACACCTCGGTGTTCTTGACTTTGCCGGCCAGGGCCTGGTACAGCACGCCGACACCGGAGATGCAGAGGATCAGGCCGATGTAGAAGGGGAAATAGCCGGCACCGGGGCCGTCGCTGGTCCACTCGGAACCCAGTTTGCGGCTGCCATAAATGATGGTGCCGCCCATGATGATTACCAGGATCGCGACGATCGCATCGATGATGTTGGTGGCTACGCCGGTGCGTTCGCCTTCGTGTGATTCCATATTCGATTCCATGACGAAAGAAGTGCTGATGAGGTAATTTTGGGCGGCAGAAAACTAGGGTCAGCGCCAGTCCAGACTGGCCACCGTCCCGCTGTGCTTTGCGTGGGGGTGGGAGAGGGCGGGTCCAGTCCCGACAGGAGGCCGGACCCGCTGATGGTTTTTTTGCTTACTTGGCCAGGAAACCGGCTTCCTTCATGAGGTTGCGGTGGTTGTCTTCAGCGGCGGTGAGCCACTTGGTGAAGTCCGCGCCGGTCATGAAGGTCTGGTTGAAGGCACCCTTTTCCATGTACTCTTTCCAGTCCGGTGTCTCGCGGACCTTCTTGAGCAGGTCGACGTAGTACTTGAGCTGGTCAGCCGTGATGCCAGGGGCAGCGAAGATGCCGCGCAGCATGACGTAGTCGGCCGGCACGCCAGCTTCCTTGCAGGTCGGGATGTCGTTCCAGGACTGGGTGTCGGTCACCTTGGCCTTGTAGGGCATGCGGGTGTCGTCGAACACGCACAGGGCACGCAGCTTGCCGGCGCGCCACTGGGCCACGGCTTCGGCCGGGTTGTTCACGCTGGAGTCGACGTGGCCGCCGACCAGCTGCACCGCCACCTCACCACCCCCCTTGAAGGGGATGTAGATGAACTTGGTGCCGGTGGCCTTTTCCATGCCCACGGTCAGGATCTGGTCTTCCTGCTTGGAGCCGGTGCCGCCCATCTTGAACTTGTTCGGGCCGGCGGCCTTCACGGCGTCCAGGTACTCCTTGGCCGTCTTGTACGGCTTCTCGGCATTGGTCCACAGCACGAACTGGTCGAGCGCCATCATGGAGACGGGCGTCATTTCCTTCCAGTTGAAGGGAACACCGGTGGCCAGGGGCGTGGTGAACAGGTTGGACAGGGTGATGATGATCTTGTGCGGATCGCCCTTGGCTTCCTTGACCGAGAGGAAGCCCTCGGCACCGGCGCCGCCGGACTTGTTCACGACGATCAGGGACTGGTTCATCAGCTTGTGCTTGACGATGATGCCCTGCATCAGGCGGGCCATCTGGTCGGCACCGCCGCCGGTGCCGGCCGGCACCACGAACTCGACCGGCTTGGTCGGTTCCCATGCCATGGCCGGCAGTGAGGCGCTCAGCCCCGCCGCAGCGATGACGGCAGTGGCCGCGGCCACTACCCTGGTTTTCAGTTTGGCTTGAAAGCTCTTCATCTCTTGTCTCCTGTTGATGGAACGTTTGCCGATTAAGACCACTCTGCGTTAGCCTCTCGATTACCTTGCAGCAATCGATGTGCAGCTACTGTGAAATTTTCTCGCGAATTTGCTCTTGATTGCGGTCAACTTTTCAGAATTTTTCGCGGGCCCTAGGGTTTCTACGAGTGGGGATATTGCGTACGCTCGCAGTGCTGTTGTGGGCCTGCTCCAGCATGATTTTTTCGATGCATCCCTTCTGTGCACGCAGCCTCGCATGCTACTCCCGTACACGGACCTTGAACATTAACTTTCACTCTCATACGCATCAACGGCCTCTTATGTTTGCCGTTGACGCACGCTGAAACAAAACGGGCAGCCGCTGGCTGCCCGTGTGATGTGAAGCAGGGCGCGAGGCCGCCTTCAGCCGCCGCTCTTCTTCTCGTTGACCGGCAGCAGGCCCTGGCTGCGCGCGAACTCGCCGGCCTCCATCTTCTTGCCGCCTTCGGGCTTGAGGCGCAGCACCTCGATCGTGCCGCCCTGGGCATAGATGAAGAGGGACTGCCCGGTGATCTGCACGATCTCGCCGGGCTTGCCGCGCACCGCGCCGAAGGTGCGCACGGGATGCTTGCGACAGTCGTAGATCGAGACCTTCACGCCGCCCAGTTCGCACCAGGCGCCGGGCGCCGGGTTGCAGGCGCGGATCAGGTTGTAGACCTGGTCCACGTGGTTGGCCCAGTTGATCTTTGATTCTTCGGCCTTGAACCAGCCTTCATAGCTGGCCTGGCTTTCGTCCTGCACCACTTCGGTGTGCTTGCCGGCCAGCACCAGATCGGCGGCCTCCAGCATGGCGGCCACGCCCTGCGGGAAGAGGTGCTTGAAGTAGACGTCGCCCAGCGTGTCGTCGGGGCCGATGGGGCAGCGCTTCTGCAGGATCACCGGGCCCTCGTCCAGGCCGTCGGTGGGGCGGAAGATGGTGAGGCCGGTCTCGCTGTCGCCGCGGGCGATCGGCCAGTTGATGGACGAAGGGCCGCGGTATTTCGGCAGCAGCGAGGGGTGGTACTGGATGGTGCCGTGCTTCGGGATGCTCACGAAGGACTGCGGCGCGAACTGCAGCACGTAAGCCATGATGCCGAGATCGACGTTCAGCTCGCGCAGGGCTGCTTCAGCCTCGGGGCTCTTGAGGCTGGGCAGCTGGAAGACCTGGAGGCCGGCCGCTTCGGCGGCGGCGCGCAGGGCATCGGGCTTCTCGCCCGGCTTCTCGGGTTTGCAGAACACGCCGGCGACTTCGTCGCCGCGTGCCAGGAAGGCTTCGAGCACGGCCTTGCCGAAATCCTGTTGGCCGATGATGGCAATACGCATGGTTATCTTGTCTCCTCGGAATTCAGTGCGAGCTTATAGAAGCCGGATTATCCGCGGCTTACGGGGCGGGCCTATCCGCCACGCGACATCAGCGCAGCAGAAAGTAGGCCGCCAGCAGGTAGAGCACCACGGCGAAGGCGCGCTTGAGCGGGCGGATGTCCATGCGGTGCGCCGTGCGCGCGCCCAGTGGGGCCGTCAGGATGCTGGCCGTGGCGATCACCAGCAGGCCGGGCAGGTAAAGGTAGCCGAAGGCACCCGGCGGCATGTCGGGCAGGTTGCGCCCGGCCCAGATGTAGCCCAGCGTACCGGCCAGCGCGATCGGGAAACCCAGCGCCGCCGAAGTGGCCACGGCCTGGTGGATCTTGACGTTGCACCAGGTCATGAAGGGCACCGAGACGAAGGCGCCGCCCGCACCCACCACCGAGGACAGCAGGCCGATCACATTGCCCATGCCGAACATGCCCAGGCCGCCGGGCAGGGTGCGCGTGGGCTTGGGCTTGCGATCGATGAACATCTGCGTGGCCGAGTAGGCGATGAAGAGCGAGAACACCAGGCCCAGGATGCGGGTGGGCAGGGCCGCGGCGATCTGCGCGCCGATCAGGCCGCCGAGCACGATGCCCGGTGCCAGCAGGCGGGCCACTGGCCAGAGTACGGCACCGTGCTTGTGGTGCGCGCGTACCGAGGAGAGTGAGGTGAAGCAGATCGTGGCCAGCGAGGTGGCCACCGCCATCTTGACCACGTACTCGGCCGGAAAGTCCTTGGACTCCAGGATGATGGTCATGAAGGGCACCATGATCATGCCCCCGCCGATGCCCAGCAGGCCGGCCAGGAATCCGGCGCACACGCCCATCAGGGCCAGTTCGACAATCAACTGGGGTTCAAGAAACATCGGGGAATTTCGGGCAAGGGCGCGCGCAGTGTAGGTGTCTGCAAGTGCCACCAGGCCGCATCCTGAACCGGGGTTCAGGTGGGCGAGGTCAGCGTTGGCTTTGGGTTCATCTGACGCGAGACGATCACGCTAGCCAGGCAATTTCCAAGCCCGGGCTCAATGAGCATTGGTTCAAGGAATTTAAAGCCCGATGGCATTGCAGACCTGTTGATTGTAGTGGGATGCCCAAAAGATGTTGGTGACTTTTGCGCGCCGCGACGTGTGCGGGGGGGTTAACGCAGGACACCGTGGAACCGGCTTGGCCGGGCCGCCGGTGTCGCCCCCTTGAGGGTGGGAGGCCTGGCCACACGCAGTGGGCCAGCCACGGGGGTGTTTTAGATCAGCTGGCCGTCCTGGCCCAGCGCCGCGTCGAGCCGCCCGATCAGCGCGCCCAGCACGGCATCGGCATCGGCGCCATTGCCGCTGGCGATGGATGCCGTCGTGCGCGGCGCGGGAGCAGGGGCGGCGGTGCCGCGGTCGCTCAGCTCGAAGGCCAGGTTCAGCGCGGCCAGCACGGCTATGCGGTCGCGCGCCTTGACCTTGCCAGCGTCGCGGATCTTGCACATGGCGGTGTCCACGCGTTCCACGGCATCCAGCAGGCTGGTTTCGCCGCCTTCGGGGCAGCCCAGCAGGTAGCTCTGCCCCATGATCTGCACTTCAAGCTGTTTCATGCGGCGTCCTTGTGGCCGTCGGTCTCGGCCGGTTCGGACAGGCGCTCCAGCAGCGCATCCACGCGGGAACGCGCGGCGCCCAGACGGGACTTGAGCTGGTCGCGTTCGGCCGTCAACGCATCGATCTGGTCGGTCAGCAGCTCGTTGGTGCGCTGCAGTTCCTCATGGCGCACGAGCAGACGCTCGACGCGCTCGACCAGTTGCTCGATTTGGGACGGGTTCGACATAGATCAAGCCATTGTAGGGTTTACGCAAGATTTCGAACGTAAAATCTACATCGTTGGTGCTCGCGGTGTGGTTCACATGCCGCAGTTCAACGGGAAGCAGGAAGGTGAGCCGTCATGGCGAGCCCAACCTGCGCTGCCCCCGCAACGGTAAGTGGACGAGCCGCAAGGCTCCGCTTTCATCACCCAGCCACTGGATGCCCTGAACAAGCGTCCGGGAAGGCGATGAAGGTTGTTTCCATCAGCCCGGATACCGGCCAATGAAGTGGTGTCGCGCCTGCGTGACACCGTGCCGCCCATGCACTGTCGGGGAAGACGGTGAGGGTATTGTTCATCGTACGTTCCAATGAAAATCCGTTCCCAAAAGACGCGCCTGGCGGTCCTGTCCTGCCTTGCCGCATTGCCTTTGCCCGCGCTGGCGCAATCCTCCCAACTTCCGGAAACCGTGGTGACTGCCGCCCGGGTCGAGCAGCCGCTGGCCGACGTGCTGCCTTCGGTCACCCTCATCACGCGTGAAGACATCGAGCGCTCCCAGGCCGTCTCGCTGGCTGATCTGCTGCAGGGTGAAGCCGGCTTCGAGTTCGGCCGCAACGGCGGTCCGGGCACCACCACCTCCTTCTTCCTGCGCGGCGCCGACAGCAAGAACCTGGTCATCATGATCGACGGCGTGCGCGCCATGGCCGACGGCTGGGGCAACCTGAGCGCCATCGACCTGCCGCTGCAGCAGGTCGAGCGCATCGAGCTGCTGCGCGGCAACGCCAGCGGCCTCTACGGCGAGGCCGCCGTGGGCGGCGTGCTGAACATCTTCACGCGCCAGCTCGGCGGCAAGCCGGGCGGTTACGGCTCGGTGACGCTGGGTAGCCGCAACACCCAGGCGGTGACGGCCGGTTATGCCGGCCAGCAGGACGACGTGTCCTGGCGCTTCGACCTGGGCAGCGAGCACACGGACGGCTTCTCCGCCATGAACCCGCAACAGAACGCCAAGGTCAACCCCGACAACGACAGCGTGGACCGCACGCACCTGTCGGGCAAGGTGGCCAAGCGCATCTCCCGGGACCTGACCCTCGGCGCCTATGCCAGCCTGACCCGCTCGGATGTGGCGTACGACAACGGCTCCGGCACGGCCACCGCGACCGACCGCAACCTGCTGCGGCGCGAGAACGGCCTGCTCAATGTCTACGCGCAAGGCCAGCTCAACGCCGACTGGAACAGCCGCCTGGACCTCAGCCGCACCAACCTCGACATGCGCGACTACCGCAACGACCAGGCCTACCGGACCAGTTTCGATTCGGGCCTGCTGATGGGCCAGCAGAACTCGCTGCGCTGGTTCAACACCTATGCCGCCGGCAAGAGCCGGGTGCTCAACTTCGGCCTGGACGCTGGCAACGAGACCTTCAGCGCCGACGCCACCTCCAGCGGTTACCAGGCCGGTCGCGTGCTGCGTGGTTATTTCGCCGGCCTCAACCAGGCCTTCGGCGATCTGTCGCTGCAGGCCAATCTGCGCCATGACACGGTGAACGTGAACAAGGTGGATACGAGCTACAAGGGCAGCTGGGACAACACCTCGGGCCTGCTGGGCCTGGGCTACCGGCTCAACCCGCAGTGGCGCCTGACGGGCAGCGTCGCCACGGGCTTCCGCGCGCCCAGCGCCGGGGAACTGTCGAACAACATCAACCTCAAGCCCGAGACCCACCTGAGCCAGGAACTGGGGCTGACCTATGCCGAGGGCACCGAGCTGTTCCGTGCCGTGGTCTTCGACACCCGCACCACCGATGCGATCTACTGGCAATCGGTCTCGCCGTTCACGCCGGTCAACATCGGCAAGGTCCGCAACCAGGGCGTCGAGCTCAGTGGCAAGACGCTGCTGGCCGACAACACCATCCGCTACACCCTGGTCTCCCAGGACCCGTGGAACGAGTCGGACAACACGCGCCTGGCACGGCGGGCCCGCCTCTATGGTGCGCTGGACATCTGGCGCCAGCTCGGGCAGACCTCGGCCGGCTTCAAGCTCAACGCCTCGGACAATCGTTATGACAGCGGTTCGCCCGACAAGCTGCTGCCGGGTTACACCACCCTGGCCCTGTACGCCTCACGTCCGGTCGCGCCGGACTGGACGCTGCGCTTCAAGGTGGAGAATGCGATGGACCGCCCCTACCAGCTGGCCTATGGCTACAACACGCCGCCCCTGAGCGTGTCGCTGACCCTGGCCTGGCAGCAACGCTGACCTGATCCATGACCCCGCAGGACTACGGCCCCCAACGCATCGTCTGCCTCACCGAGGAGACGACGGAGTGGCTGTACCTGCTGGGCCAGGAGCGGCGCATCGTGGGCATTTCGGGCTACACGGTGCGCCCGCCGCGCGCACGCCAGGAGAAACCGCGCGTCAGCGCCTTCCTCAACGCGAAGATCGACAAGATCCTCGCGCTGCAGCCGGACTGCGTGTTCGGCTTTTCCGACCTGCAGGCCGACATCGCCTCGGCGCTGATCCGCCACGGCGTGCAGGTCACCATCTTCAACCAGCGCAGCGTGGCCGACATCTTTGCCATGCTCTACCAGGTCGCGGCCATGGTGGGGCAAGGCGAGCCCGGCCTGCAGCGCATCACCGCCATGCAGGCGCGGCTCGATGCCATCCGGGCCACCGCTGCCATGCTGCCGCGCCGTCCGCGTGTCTACTTCGAGGAATGGGACGAGCCGGCCATCAGCGCCATCCGCTGGGTGTCCGAACTCGTCGGCATCGCCGGTGGCGACGACATCTTCCCCGAGCTGGCCGTGCAGGCCCTGGGCAAGGATCGCATCGTGGCCGACCCGCTGGAGATCGTGCGCCGGGCCCCCGAGCTCATCGTCGGCTCCTGGTGCGGCAAGAAATTCCGCCCCGAAAAAGTCGCCGCGCGCGCCGGCTGGTCGGACGTGCCGGCGGTACGGAACCAGCAGCTCTTCGAGATCAAGTCCGCCGACATCCTGCAGCCCGGCCCGGCCGCGCTGACCGACGGTGTGGAGCAGTTGCACCGCCTCGTCATGGCCTGGGGAGCGCGCCATGCTTGATCGCCTTCGTGGTTGGTTGCTACCTGGTTTGCTGCTGCTGGCCGGCCCGATGGCCGCGGCCGTTCAGCTCACCGACGACCGCGGCGAGTCGGTCACCCTGGCCCGGCCGCCGCAGCGCATCGTCAGCCTGCTGCCCTCGCTGACCGAGACCGTGTGCGCCCTGGGCCAGTGCCAGCGCCTGGTGGGCCGGGATCGTTATTCGAACCACCCGGCCAGCGTGCGTGCCTTGCCCCAGGTGGGCGGCGGCCTCGACCCCAGCATCGAGGCCATCGTGGCCCTCCAGCCCGACCTGGTGCTGCTGGCCACGTCCTCGCGTGCCGCGCAGCGCCTGCAGTCCCTGGGGCTGACGGTCGCGGCCTTCGAGCCGCGCAGCCACGCGGGCGTGAAGCGTGTGCTGGAGCAGGTCGGCGAGCTGCTGAGCGTGCCGCCCGGCAGCGGGGCGCAGCGCGTCTGGCGCGAGATCGAAGCCGAGATGCAGGCCGCCGCGCAGTCGCTACCCGCGGCCGCCCGCGGCGCGCGCGTCTACTTCGAAGTCAACAGCGGGCCCTATGCCGCCAGCGAAACCTCCTTCATCGGCGAGACCCTCGCGCGCCTGGGCGCCCGCAACATCGTGTCGGGCGAGCTGGGGCCTTTTCCCAAGCTCAATCCCGAATTCGTCGTGCGCGCCGATCCCGATCTCATCATGGTCGGCGACAGCAATGCCGCGGCCATGGTCCGCCGCCCGGGCTGGGCCGGCCTGCGCGCCATCCGCGCGCAGCGCGTCTGCGCCTACACGCCGCAGCAGTCCGACGTGCTGGTGCGCGCCGGCCCGCGCATGGCCGAAGGCGCGCGCCTGATGGCGCAATGCCTTGCCGGCCAGGGGGTCCCGCCATGAGCGCCGCCCGGCCGTCCGAAGGTGCTCGCACCGCAGTGCGCAGCACGGAGGTATTGCCATGAGGGAAATCACGCGCCAGCAACGCCGCGCCCTGCTGCTGGGTGCCGTCCTGCTGCTGCTCACGGTGGCCCTGCTGCTGCTGGGCGCCAGCGTGGGCAGCACCGGGCTGGAGAGCCTGCGCAGCATGCACCACGATGCACTGGCCTGGCAGATCGTCTGGGACATCCGCGTGCCGCGCACCCTGGGGGCCTGGCTGGCCGGTGCCTTGCTGGGCCTGGCCGGTGCCATTGCCCAGGGCCTGTTCCGCAACCCGCTGGCCGACCCCTACCTGCTGGGCAGTGCCTCGGGCGCCTCGCTGGGCATGGCGCTGGCGCTGGTCCTGCTGGGCGGCGGCGTGGCTGCGCCCGTGCTCGCGCCCTGGTTGCGCCAGCTGGGCCTGACCGGCGCCGCCTTCGTCGGGGCCATGGCCGCCGTGCTGCTCACGCTGGCACTGGCCAGCGGCGTGCAGCACACCCTGCGCCTGCTGCTGGCCGGCGTGGTGGTGGGTGTGGTGCTGGGCGCCATGAGCTCGCTCACCATGCTGCTGGTGCCCGACGTCATGCAGACCTTGCAGGCCTTCATCCTGGGCTCGACCGCTTTTGTCGACTGGGCCGCCTGCGCCCTGATGGCGGCGGTGCTGCTGCCGGGCCTGCTGCTGGCCTGGGCCGGCAGCCATGTGCTGGATGGTCTGACGCTGGGCGAGGCCACCGCCGCCAGCCTGGGCCTGCCGGTGGCCACGCTGCGCGCGGTGCTGGTCGTGGTGCTGGCCCTGGCCACGGGCACGGCCGTGGCACAGACCGGGCTGATCGGTTTTGTCGGCCTGGCCGCGCCGCACCTGGTGCGCTCCGTCACCAAGACCACGCATGGCCGTCTCATCCTCCTGTCCAGCCTGATGGGCGGCGTGTTGCTGATGGCCGCCGACACCCTGGCGCGCGGCCTGCTGGCGCCGCAGGAGCTGCCCGTGGGCGTGCTCACCGCCGTGCTAGGCGGCAGCTACCTGCTGTGGCTCATGCATCGCCAGGGCGTGCAGGGGCGGGGCACATGACGGCGCCCGCACTCAGCGCCCGCGCCCTGCGCGCCCGCCTGGGCGAGGCCGAGGTGCTGCACGGCATCGATCTCGATCTGCCCGCCGGCCGCTGGACCAGCATCGTTGGCCCCAATGGCGCCGGCAAATCCACCCTGCTGAAAGTCCTGGCGCAACTGCTGCCCGCGCAGGGCAGCGTGAGCCTGCTGGGCCAGCCGCTGGACACGCTGGAGCGTCGCGCCCGCGCGCGGCAACTGGCCTGGCTGGGCCAGAACGGCAGTGCGGGCGACGACCTGACTGTCTTCGACGTGGCCCTGCTGGGCCGCCTGCCGCACCAGGCCTGGCTGGCACCACCCAATGAGGCCGACCTGGCCGCCGTGGAGCAGGCCCTGCGCGCCACCCAGGCCTGGGACTGGCGTGGCCGGCCGCTGGGCCAGCTCTCGGGCGGCGAGCGCCAGCGCGTGCTGCTGGCGCGCGCCCTGGCCGTGCAGGCTGATGTGCTGCTGCTGGACGAACCGCTGGCCAACCTCGACCCGCCGCACCAGGTGGACTGGATGCTGCTGATGCGCGACGTGGTGGCCCGGGGCAAGACGGTGGTCAGCGTGCTGCACGAACTCTCGCTGGCCCTGCAGGCCGACGAGATGGTCATCATGGCCGCCGGCCAGGTGCGCCACCAGGGCGCCTGTGCGGACGCGGCCACGCACCGCGCGCTGGAGCAGGTGTTCGAGCAGCGCATCCGCATCGCCGCGGTCGACGGGCAGTGGGTCTCGCTGCCCCGTTTGTAGGAAGCGCCCTCATGCAGATCGAAACCCCGCCCACCGAAAAACCTTACGAAGCGCGCACCGGTGAACGCCGCGGCCTGCTCATCGTTAACACCGGCGACGGCAAGGGCAAGAGCACGGCCGCCTTCGGCCTGGCCCTGCGCGCCCACGGCCGCGGCAAGCCGGTCAAGGTCTACCAGTTCATCAAGCCCGACGGCGCGCGCTTCGGCGAACACCGCGTCTTCGAGCAGCTCGGTATTCCCGTCGAAGGTCTCGGTGACGGCTTCAGCTGGAAGAGCAAGGACCTCGACCATTCCGCCGAACTCGCGCGCGCCGGCTGGTCGCGCGCACGGGCCGACATCCTGGGCGGCCAATTTTTCATGGTCACCCTCGACGAGATCACCTACCCGCTGATCTACGGCTGGCTGCCCCTGGACGAGGTCTTGCAGACCCTGCGCGAGCGCCCGAAGGACGTGCACGTGGTGCTGACCGGCCGGCGCTGCCCGCCTGAGCTGATCGCGTTGGCCGACACCGTGACCGAGATGGCCCTGGTCAAACACGCCTTCCGCGCCGGCATCCCGGCCCAGCGCGGCATCGAAGACTGACGATGCAACACGCCCAAGGAATCCACCGATGAGCGCCCGTGCCGTCATGGTGCTGGGCACCACCAGTGGCGCCGGCAAGAGCTGGCTGGCCACGGCCCTGTGCCGGTATTACGCGCGCCAGGGGCTGAAGGTCGCGCCCTACAAGGCGCAGAACATGAGCAACAACGCGCGTGTAGTTGCCCCCACGCTCGGCACTAACGTGTCCTCGCTGCCCCCCGAGGGGGCCGTGTTTGGCCTTGGGGCGGCCCAGCGGCCAAACGCCGGCGGCGAAATCGGCAGCGCGCAGTATTTCCAGGCCCTGGCGGCGAAAGCCGAGCCCGAGGTGCGCATGAACCCGCTGCTGCTCAAGCCCGAGCGCGACACGCACAGCCAGGTTGTGCTGTTGGGCCAGGTCAACGAGGAGCTCACGCGTTTGGACTGGCGCGGCCGCAGCGAGAAAGTGTGGCCCGTGGTGGCGCGCGCGCTTGATGAACTCATGGCCGAAAACGACGTGGTGGTGATCGAAGGCGCCGGCTCGCCGGCCGAGATCAACCTGGCGGCAAGCGACATCGTCAACCTGCGCGTGGCGCGCCACACCCAGGCCGCCTGCCTGCTGGTCACCGACATCGACCGCGGCGGCGCCTTCGCCCATCTCTACGGCACCTGGGCTTTGATACCTGAAGCCGACCGCGCGCTGATCCGCGGTTTCGTGCTCAACCGCTTCCGTGGCGACGCCACCTTGCTGGCCCCGGGCCCGCAGATGCTGCAGGACCTCACCGGCGTGCCCACCGTGGCCACGCTGCCCATGTGGCGACAGCACGGCTTGCCGGAGGAGGACGGTGTCTTTGACGACAGGCATAGCGGTAGCGGCGAGATCACCACGCGCATCGCCGTCGTGGCTTATCCGCGCATCAGCAACCTCGACGAATTCCAGCCGCTGAAGAACGTGCCGGGTCTGCACCTGCGCTGGGCACGCAGCCCGGCCGAACTGCAGGGCGTGGACTGGATCATCCTGCCCGGCTCCAAGCACAGCACGGGCGATCTGGCCTGGCTGCGCGCGCAGGGCCTGGACCGCGCCATCGCCGCGCATGCAGGGCAGGGCGGTGCGGTGCTGGGTGTCTGCGGCGGCCTGCAGATGCTGGGTGAGGCGTTGATCGACGCCCACGGCATCGACGGCAACGCCCCCGGCCTGGGCCTGCTGCCCCTGGTCACCAGCTTCGAGCCGGCCAAGACGGTGCAGCACACCCAGGCCAACTTCGCCACGCTGCAGGGGCCCTGGGCCGCACTTTCAGGGGTGAGCGTGAGCGGCTACGAAATCCACCACGGCCAGACCGCGCAACATCCGGCCATGGCGGCCAAGGGCGACGTGGCGTGTGAGGTCTTGCCCGGCCTGGGCTGGCAGAACGTGGCCGGCAACGTGCTGGGCCTCTACCTGCACGGCCTGTTCGAGGATGCGGCCGTGCTGCAGGCCCTGTTCGGGCGGCAGGGCGCGGCGCGTGTGCCCACGCTGGAGTCGGTGTTCGAAGGGCTGGCCGATTACATCGAGCAGCACTTCGAGCCCGGTGTGCTGGATGCGCTGATCGCGCCGTGAACGCGGCCAGGCCGGCCGCGAGGGATCAGGGGGCCGCGATCTTCAGTCCGCCCAATCCGGCATCGTCAAACGCACGCCTGAGCATGCCGCTGGCCTTGGCAGCCTGGATGAACTTCGTGACGCAGGTGAGTGCCTCGGGCTGATGTTTGCGCACAGCCATCGCCACCCCGGTCACCTGAAACGCACCTGCAAGGATGAGAGAGCCCGGCAACTCCTGTTGCAGGGGTGGCAAGGCGTCATGCGTCAGGGCGAAGGCCTGGGCCTGGCCTGACGTCATCATGGCCATGGCCTCGGCTATCGATTTCGCCGCCACGACTGTCGCGGCCCCGAGGCTGCGTTCTGCAGCGCGGATCGTGGTCGAGCCGGCGATTCCCACGACCGTGATGCCGGCCCGGTCGACATCAGCCAGGCTGGTGATGCCCGCGTGTCCGGCCGCGAGGAAGGTGCTTTCGATGACGAAGTAGGGCGGGCTGAAATCGAGTTGCTGGCGGCGGGCTTCATCTGCTGGCATGAAACCCAGGTCGATGGCGCCGCTAAGACAGGCTTGCGTCAATTCCGCGGTCGTTGCCGCTGCAAAGACCTCCATCGGAACCCCCAGCTCCTGCGCCAGCGCGCGGCCCAGATCCAGGGGCACGCCTCGATAACTTCCATCGGTGTTCCGGTCGACAAAGATCGGCGTGGCCTTGGGGGCGTAGGCCACGCCGACCCGCAGTTTCCCCGTCGGTGTGAGTTCCTGCGCCAACTTGCCCTCGATCGTCATGGTGTGCTCTCTCTTTTCAAATGCGGCCATCGTATCTCGCTGGCAATTCACCGCGCGCTACCAATCGCTGGAAGAACTCTTGCTGGCCGCTCTCCTGGACTCGAAGTGCTTGAGCAGCCAGTCCACCAGGACGCGCACCTTGGCCGGCATCTGTTTGCTGGTCTGGAAGACCAGGTAGATGTCCGCCGGGGGCGGTGCCCAGTCGGGCAGGAGTGGGACCAGCTCTCCGGCCTGCAGATGCCTGGCCACGTCCCACTGCGACCGGATCAGGATGCCCTGCCCATCCAGCGCCCACGACAAGGCCGAGTTGCCGTCGTTCGTGCTGAGGTTGGAGCGCACCTTGATCGTTTCCGATTCGGCGCCATTGCTGAAATGCCAGGTCCCGAAGGTTTCATCCGCCTCGCGGATGAAGATGCAGTTGTGCCGCCCCAGGTCTCTTGGATGCGTCGGCACGCCCATGGCGGAAAGGTAAGCCGGTGCCGCGCACAGGATGCGGCGGTTCCTGGCCAGCAGTCTTGCCGTCAGCCGGCTGTCGGCAAGTTCGCCAAACCGGATCATCAGGTCGAAGCCCTGCTCCACGAGATTGACGGACTTCTCGCTCAGATGAAGCTGGATATCCATCTGCGGGAACTCGCGCACAAAGCTCGAGAGCGCTGGCGTCACATAGGTTCTGCCGAATCCAAAGGTTGCCGCAATCTTCACGGTTCCCTGGGGCTGCAGGCTCCCGCCCGCGATGCGCCCCTCCAGCGCATCCATCTCTTCCTGAATGCGTACGCCCTCCATCAGGTAGGTTTCGCCTTCCGGGGTCAGGCTGATCTTGCGGGTGGTGCGGTTCATCAGCCGCACACCGAGCCGCTTCTCCAGCAGCGCCAGGCGGCGGCTGATGACCGGCGGGGTCACGCCCAGTTCCTGGGCCGTCGCGGCCATGTTGCCGAGCTTGACGATCAGCGCGAACAGCTTGATGTCTGAGTAGGCGTCCATTATTGTTTTTAGAACACTAAAGAATGAATTTTATTTGAATTGTTTCATTAATGTTCATGGTTAGCATGGGGCACCTTCAAAGGAGACACTCATGAAAAAATGGATCGCAACCGCAACCAGCCTGCTTCTCGCGTGCGGCGCGGCTTACTCCCAGACCAGCAACTACCCGGACAAGCCCATCAAGCTGGTGGTGCCCTACGCACCCGGCGGCAGCGCCGACATCACCGCGCGGCTGATCAGCGACGCCCTGGCCAAGGCCGTGGGCGGCACGATCTTCATCGAGAACAAGGGCGGCGCCGGCGGCAACCTGGGCGTGGACTTCGTCGCCAAGTCCGCGGGCGACGGCTACACCATCGGGCTTCAGACCGTGTCCCTGGCGATCAATCCCGGACTGACCCCCAAGATGCCGTATGACACCCTGAAGGACCTGGCCCCCATCGGCATGATCGCCAGCTCGCAGCACGTGCTGGTGACCGGCGCGAACTTCCCGGCCAAGAACGTGGCCGAACTGGTCAAGCTGGCCAAGGCCAAACCCGGTTCGCTGAGTTATGGCTCCGCTGGCCCCGGCAGCACCTTCCACATGTCCGCCGAACTGCTGAAGGCCGTCGCGGGCATCTCGGTGCTCCACATTCCCTACCGTGGCGGTGGCCCGGCCCTGATCGACACGATCTCGGGCCAGGTGGACATGAGCTTCCCCGTTCTCGCGGCCGCCGTGCCCCACATCCAGGCGGGCAAGCTCAAGGCGCTGGGGGTGACCGGCACCCAGCGTTCGCCTTTGCTGCCCAACGTTCCGACCATTGCAGAGGCGGGCGTCCCCAAGTACTCGTTTGAAACCTGGTTCATGCTCTTTGCGCCGGCAAGCACGCCCAAGCCCATCATCGACAAGCTCAATGCCGGCCTGCGGCAGGTGCTGGAATCGCCGGCCGTGAAGGAGCGCATGGCCAAGGACGGTTTCGAAGCCACGCCGTCCACCGCGGCCGAAGCCCGGGCGCGCCTGGAGAAAGAACTCCAGATGTGGGCCAAGCTGACCAAAGAGCGTGGGATCACCGCCGAATGACCACGCCGTCGAAGCCGGGCGCCGCCAGGACGCTCTACCAGAAGCTGGTCGAATCGCACACGGTGCGGGTGCTCGATGAACAGAATGTTCTGCTGTTCTGCGATCTGCACCTGATGAACGAGTACACCAGCCCGCAAGCCTTCGCGGGCCTGGACGCGCGCAAGGTCAAGACGCTGATGCCCGGGCAGAACGTGTCCGTGGTCAGCCACATCATTCCCACGCATCCCGTGAAGATCCGCGTGATCGACGACCAGGCTTCGGCCCTGCAGGCCAGCAACCTGGCGCGGAACTGCGCCAGGCACGGCATTCCGCTGTTCGACACCAATGACGCCATGCAGGGGATCGAGCACGTCGTGGCCCCCGAGCACGGGATGATCCGCCCGGGCATGGTCGTGATCTGCGGCGACAGCCACACCACGACCTATGGCGCCCTGGGCGCCCTGGGCTTTGGCATCGGCACCTCCGAGGTGGAGCACGTGCTGGCGACGCAGACCCTGGTCTATCGCCTCGCCAAGAACATGTGCATCCGCATCGACGGCCAGCTGCCAGCAGGCACCACCAGCAAGGACCTGATCCTGATGATCATCGGGGCCATCGGTGCCCAGGGTGCGCGGGGTTTTGTCGTCGAGTTCTGCGGCAGTGCCGTGCAAGCCCTGTCGGTCGAAGCGCGCTTCACCTTGTGCAATATGGCGGTCGAGGCGGGCGCACGCGGTGCCCTGATCGCGCCGGACCAGACCGCCATCGATTACGTCCTTGAAAAGTGCCCCGACATCAGGGGCCCCTACCAGAGCCAGGCCCTGGCACAGTGGAAGCTGCTCAAGAGCGACGAGGGTGCCAGGTTCGAAGCCGAGCACCGCTTCGATGCCACCCACGTCGAGCCTTACGTCACCTGGGGCACCAGCCCGGACCAGGTCGTGTCGATCTCGGGCAGGGTTCCCACCGCCACGCAGGTCGGTGCGGAACACAAGCGCAGCACCGAACAGGCGCTGGCCTACACCAGGCTCCAGGGGGGCCAGCCGATTGAAGGCACGCCCATCCAGCACGTCTTCATCGGCTCCTGCACCAACGCCCGGATCGAGGACCTGCGCAACGCCGCCAAGGTCGTCGCGGGCCGCAAGGTCGCCGCTGGCGTGCGCGCCATGGTGGTGCCCGGCTCAGGCGCTGTGAAACAACAGGCCGAGCGGGAAGGGCTGGACCAGGTCTTCCTCACGGCCGGCTTCGAGTGGCGCAAGCCCGGCTGTTCCATGTGCCTGGCCATGAACGACGACGTGCTGAGCGAGGGGACCCGCTGCGCCTCGACCACCAACCGGAACTTCGAGGGCCGGCAGGGTCGTGGCGCCATCACCCACCTCATGAGCCCGGCGATGGCCGCGGCCGCCGCGGTGACCGGCAAGATCACCGATGTCCGCAAACTGGGGAACTGACATGTCGAACACCATCAAGGCCATACAAGGCAAGGCGGCCGCCATCCGTATCGACAACCTCGACACGGACCAGATCATGCCCAAGCAGTTTCTGCGCAGGATCGACAAGTCCGGCCTGGCCGAAGGACTGCTTTACGACCTGCGCTTCGACAACCAGGGCGCTGTCAAGCCGGATTTTGTGCTCAATCAAGCCCAATATGCCCGGTCGAAGTTGCTGCTCGGAGGTTCCAACTTCGGCTGCGGCTCCAGCCGCGAGCACGCGGTCTGGGGCCTGCTGGACTATGGCTTCAAGGCCATCATCGCGCCCAGCTTCGCCGAGATCTTCTATTCCAACGCCATGGGCAACCAGCTGCTGCTGGTCGCGTTGCCCGTCGAGCAGGTCGAGCAACTCATGGCACTTTCTGAGCGTGCCGATGCGCCGGAGATCTCCATCGACGTGGAGAAGCTGGAAGTGCATTGCGCTGGCCTGCCAGCGATGAAGTTCGAAATCTCCAGGCGGCACCAGGAGATGTTCCTCAAGGGGGTGGACGTCGTCGGCATGTCCCTGACCTACATGAACGAGATCATGGCGTTTGCCCAGGCCCATTGGCAGCAACAGCCCTGGACCCAGGATGTCGCTGCGCGCATGAAGCGTCAAATCCCGGTGAGCGACGGGCCCGCGCACTGATCGGGGTCAAGCGACATGATGTTCCCCGGGTTCAACAAACTGTCGATTGCCACGGCCGGCACCACCATCCACACCCTGGTGGGTGGCCAAGGCCCGGCCCTGCTCTTGCTGCATGGCCATCCCCAGACCAAGGCGTGCTGGCACAAGGTGGCACCCGCCCTGGCGCGACATTTCACCGTCGTGCTGACGGACTTGCGGGGCTACGGCGACTCCGGCAAACCAGACGGTGGCGAAAACCACATCGGCTACTCCAAGCGCCTGATGGCGCAAGACCAGGTGGAGGTCATGCGTCATCTGGGATTTCCCCGCTTCCAGGTCGCAGGGCATGACCGAGGCGGGCGGGTCGTCCACCGCATGCTGCTGGACCATCCGGATGCGGTGGAGCGGGCGGCCGTCCTGGACATTGCGCCGACGGCGACCATGTACGCCTCCGCCGATATGGAATTTGCGATGCGTTACGTCTGGTGGTTTTTCCTGGCGCAAACGGCGCCGCTGCCGGAAAAATTGATAGGCGCGAACCTGGAGTTCTACCTGCAACACCACATCGACAAGCAGAACAAGACACCCGGCGCCATCACGGCGCCAGCGTATGAAGAGTACCGTCGTTGCTACACGGAAGCCACCTTGCATGCGGTCTGTGAAGACTATCGGGCGGCGGCCTCCATCGACCTGGCGCACGACGCCGCAGACTGCGAGCGCAGGATTCAATCGCCCTTGCTCGCGCTCTGGGGCCAGCAGGGCGTTGTAGGGAATACCTACGACGTGCTGGCGACGTGGCGGGAAAAGTCGATGCCTGGTGTGGTGCAGGGGCGCGCCTTGTCATGCGGCCACTACCTGCCGGAAGAAGCCCCGGACGAAGTGCTGCAAGAGCTTTTGCAGTTCTTTCGCAAAGACCAGCCGGCGGGGCCAGGCATGCCGGCTCAGGGCGCAGGCGTCTTGGGCTTGAAGTCGCAATAAGCCGACACGCTGCACAGCCAGCACTGCGGCTTGCGCGCCTGGCACACATAACGCCCGTGCAGGATCAGCCAGTGGTGCGCATCCACCAGGAACTCGGGCGGCACGCGCTTCAAGAGCTGCATCTCCACCTCGTACGGGTTCTTGCCCGGCGCCAGGCCGGTGCGGTTGCCCACGCGGAAGATGTGCGTGTCGACCGCCATGGTCGGCTCGCCGAAGGCGCTGTTGAGCACCACATTGGCCGTCTTGCGGCCCACGCCGGGCAGAGCTTCCAGTGCCTCGCGCGTGCGCGGCACCTGGCCGCTGTGGCGTTCCACCAGGATGCGGCAGGTCTCCATCAGGTGCTTCGCCTTGCTGCGGTACAGGCCGATGGTCTTGATGTAACTCTCCAGCCCTTCGGGCCCCAGGTCCAGGATCTGCTGCGGCGCGTTCGCCACGGGGAAGAGCCTGCGCGTGGCCTTGTTCACGCCCACGTCAGTGGCCTGGGCCGAGAGCAGCACCGCGGTCAGCAGTTCGAAGACCGAGGTGTATTCGAGTTCGGTGACGGGCTGGGGGTTGGCGGCCTGGAGGGTGGCGAAAAAAGAGCGGATAGCGGCTGGGTTCATGCAGCGGGAGCCGTCTCAGAGCGTGGAGATATCGAAGAAGCTGTCGCGCGAAGGCAGCTTGCTGCGCATCCAGTCCAGGTTCAGGTCCAGGGCGGACACCACCTCCTGCGGCAGCGCGTCCACGATCTCCGGGTCGCTGAAGGCCATGTCGGCCAGGCGGCTGGCCAGGTGCACCACGCCACCCAGTTGAGAGAAGGGCTGCGAGGCCAGCGGGGCCGAGGCGGTGTTGAGCCCGCGCACGATGTCGGCCGGGAAATGCCAGCGGTGCGCCAGCTCGGCCGTGACCTGGGCCTCGGTGAAACCCAGCAACTGCTGTTCGCGTGCCCAGCGGTCGCCGGGGATCTGCGGCTGGCGTTCCAGCACGGCCAGGGAGTCGGGTTTGGCCTGCACGATCAGCAGCTCGCCCAGGCGCAGCATCATGCCGCTCAGCCAGGCTTGCTGGGCGTCCAGGCCGATGCCGCCGGCCAGCCACTGCGCGTAGCCGGCGCAGGCCATGCTGTTGCGCCAGAACTCGGTGCGGTCCAGGCCGGGCACCACGGGAAAGGCCACGTTCATGCAGGCCGTCAGCGCCAGCGTGCGCACCTGCGACAGGCCCACCATGGAAATGGCTGCGTCCAGCGTGCCCACCTCGCGGCGCATGCCCATGGCCGCGCTGTTGGCCGTGCGCAGCAGCTTGGCGGTGAGCACCGGGTCCTTGGCGACCAGGTCGCGCACCTGGGTGATGGACACGTCTTCGTCGTGCAGGGTGCGGATCAGGGCGTGCGCCACTTCCGGCATCACCGGCAGCTTGACGGACTGAAAAAAGGCAGAAAGGTCGGACATGAAACATCCTCGTGTGACAGTCCCGCCAGTGTGGCGGTAGCGCAGGCGCGCGGCAAGGGCGGAAATCTCCCGTTACAGCATTGTCCATCAGGTCCATGCGCCCACCCGGCACAGGCTGCAAATTTCATGGGATGATCCTTCTCCCTGCTGCCCACCCACGCCCGACCATGAAGCCACGTGTCCTCTCGCGCCTCCTGCGCCTGTGCCTCGCCGGCCTGCTGTCGGCCGTGCTGGCCGCTTGCCAGACCGTCGCCCCCGCCGATCCGCCCCTTGCCACTGCGCCTGCTGCGTCCGCGCCCGTGCCGGCCGTGGCCGCGCCCGCTGCCGCGCCGGTGGCGCCGCCGGTCACGGCCACCAACCGCCCGCGCCTGCTGGTCTTCCTGGTGGTGGACGGCTTCCCGCAGCGCCAGCTGCTGGCCTACCGCGACCAGCTGGCCCCCGATGGCCTGGCGCGTTTCCTGGAGCGCGGCGCCTGGTTCAGCGACGCGCACTACGGCCACGCTTTCACCGTCACCGGCGCCGGCCACGCCACCGTGCTCAGCGGCGCCTACCCGCACCGCAGCGGCATCATCGCCAACGAATGGCGCGACGCCATCACCGGCGCGCCCGAGTACTGCACCGGCGACACCACCGCCACCTACATCGGCCACAAGACCCAGCCGCTGGACGGCACCAGCCCCAAGAACCTCAAGGTGGAAACGGTAGGCGACGTGCTCAAGCGCGCCGACCCGCGCGCCAAGGTCATCGGCATCTCGGGCAAGGACCGCGGCGCCATCCTGCCCGCGGGCCAGACCGGCACCGCCTACATGTACATGACGCAGACCGGCCAGTTCGCCAGCAGCACCTTCTACATGCCGCAGCACCCGGCCTGGGTCACCGCCTTCAACGCCGCCAAGCCGGCCGACCGCTGGTTCAAGAAAGAGTGGAAACCCCTGCTGCCCGACGAGGCCTACGCCCGCTCGCTGCCCGACCGCCAGCCCTGGTACGGCCAGAAGGCCGCCGCGCTGCCCATGATGATGGGCGCACCGAGTGACGAAGCCCCGGGCCCGGCCTATTACAGCCAGCTGCTGCGCAGCCCCTATGCCGACCAGCTCACCCTGGACTTCGCGCGCGCCGCCATCGCCGGCGAGGGCCTGGGCCAGGACAACGTGCCCGACATCATTTCCATCAGCCTCTCGGGCCACGACTACATCAATCATCGCTTCAGCGCCGAGTCGCGTTTCTCGCACGACCACCTGCTGCAGCTCGACCGTTTGCTGCAGGACTTCTTCAAGCACCTGGACGCCACCGTGGGCCGCGACAACTACATCGCCACGCTCACCGCCGACCACGGTTTCATGC
Organism: uncultured Hylemonella sp.; assembly: GCA_963512175.1. Lineage (GTDB taxonomy): Bacteria > Pseudomonadota > Gammaproteobacteria > Burkholderiales > Burkholderiaceae_C > Hylemonella. The sequence continues at coordinate 192,330 of CAUPLI010000003.1, forward strand.
CCGCGCCCGAGTTCACCGCCCAGCAGGGCCTGCGCTCGGGCCGCATCGTCGGCAGCCAGCTGCTCACGCGTGTCAACAGCGGCCTGGAAGAAGAGTTCGGCGCCGGCAAGTGGGTCAGCTTCTCGGGCTCGGCCCTGCTGCTCAACAAGCAGCTCATCGCCCAGCAGCGCGTGGACCCGGACGAAGTGGCCGAGGAAGCGCGCGCCCTGCTGATGGAAGAGCCCGGCATCGCCGCCGCCTACACCCGGCGCGAACTGGCCGCGGGCAGCCGCATCGACGGCCCCTTCTTCAGCGCCATGCAGCGCGCCTGGCACGCCGAGGTCTCGGGCGACGTGCAGTACGTCCTCAAGCCCTACTGGATGTTCCAGTCCAGCACCAGCATCGCCACGCACGGCTCGCCGTACCCGTACGACACCAACGTGCCCATCCTGGCCTGGGGCCCGCGCTGGGTGAAACCCGGCCGCGTGGACGAGCGCGTGGAGGTGGTGGACATCGCGCCCACCGTGGCCAACTGGCTGGGCGTGGCCCCGCCCGCCACCTCCGAAGGCAAGCCGCTGCCGCTGTCGACGAAGTAGGGTGCCCGGCAGGGGCAGGGCGGTTTGACGGAGAATCGGGGGAGTCGTTTCTTTCCCCCGAGAACCCCATGCAATTTGCCGACCGCCTCAACAACGTCGAAACCTCCGCCATCCGCGAACTCTTCAAGCTGCTGGGCAAGCCCGGCATCATCTCCTTTGCGGGCGGGTTCCCCGACAGCGCCATGTTCGACGTGGACGGCATCCGCGAAGCGTCAATGAAAGCGCTAAGCGAAGAACCCGGCGCCGCCCTGCAGTACGGCGCCACCGAAGGCTACAACCCCCTGCGCGAACAGCTGGCCGCCTTCATGGGCAGCAAGGGCGTGCAGGTCGCCGCGGACGGGCTGATCGTCACCACGGGCAGCCAGCAGGCGCTGGACCTGATCGGCAAGACGCTCGTCGATCCCGGCGCCAAGGTCATCGTCGAGGCGCCCACCTTCCTGGCCACCATCCAGTGCTTCCGCCTTTACGGCGCCCAGGTCATCGGTGCACCCATCGATGCGGACGGCGTGCAGGTCGACAAGCTCGAACAGCTGATCGCCGAACACCAGCCGCGTTTCGTCTACCTCATTCCCACCTTCGGCAACCCCAGCGGCGCCACCCTGAGCCTTGAGCGCCGCAAGCGCATCCTGGAACTGGCCGTGAAAACGAAAACCGTGGTGATCGAGGACGATCCCTATGGCGACCTCTACTTCGGCAAGGCCCCGCCGCCCAGCCTCCTGGCCCTCACGGCCCAGGTACCCGGCAGCCGCGACTGGCTGGTGCATTGCGGATCTTTGAGCAAGGTGCTGTCGCCGGGCCTGCGTGTGGGCTGGATGATCGCCCCGCCCGAACTGCTGGCGAAAGCGACGATGTGCAAGCAGTTCAGCGACGCCCACACCAGCACCTTTGCCCAGGCCACGGCCGCGCAATACCTCAAGGCCGGTCGCATGCCCGCCACCCTGGCCCATGTGCGCGAGGTCTATGCCGGCCGTGCGAAGACCATGGGCGAATGTCTCAAGAAAGAACTGGGCGACGCCATCGAATTCACCCAACCCGGCGGCGGCCTGTTCTTCTGGGCCCGGCTCACGGGTGCCAACGGCAAACTCAAGGATGCGGGTGAACTGGCCAAACGCGCGATCGAGAAGGGCGTGGCCTTTGTGCCGGGCGCACCGTTTTATGCGACGAACCCCGATGCCTCGACCCTGCGGCTGAGTTTTGCGACGGTGGGGGAGGACAAGATCCGCGAGGGGGTGGAGAGGTTGGGGAAGGCGATTTAACAGATCCTGTACGCCGACGAGCCTGCTAGGTCTGAGAAGGTTATATGCGCGCCGATGCGAAACGCAAGGCTTGCTTCAAAGGGAGATTGAAATGGAGAAATATTTGCAGGATGGGGTTCTAGGGATCATCACTGGCATCTTCACGACAGCGTTTCTCTTTGTTGTTAAGACCTTGTGGGATACCAAACTACGGCCTTTACTTGAAGAGCTCAGGTATGCGGGCGTGGAGATTGATGGGAAATGGGAAGGCCACGGAAAAGGGGCGGCTGAGGGCGGCGAGTGGTCGACAGATATTCTTCTTTTCCTGACGCAGAGCGCGCGCAAACTCGGCGGAACCTACGTACTCAAGCATCAAAGTCCAAACAATTCATTCGAAATTCATTTCAAGGTCGAAGGATTTGTTTGGGAAGGATATGCAATATTGAATTTTCTGCCAATCGATCGAAGGATCACATCGACCGGAACCGCCCTGCTGAAAATTGCCGGTGGTGGCGTGAATCTGGATGGGCAGATTTCTTATAGAAACGTCAATACGGAGCAAGTCTCATCCGAGCGTATGGGTCTATTCAGAGTTCGATAACGTATTTGCAATCGTCGGACTCAATTACGAGCAAAAATCAAACGATGTTGAGACTCTGCTGAGAGTGTGTCATTGACACAGTGATCGTAGCGCCGGCAAGTCCAGTATCTCCATCCCCCCTCGCTGCACCCGCAAAATCCCCTGCGCCTCCAGTTCCTTGAGGATCTGGTTCGTCGTCTGGCGTGACACGCCGATCATCAGCGCCAGTTCCTGCTGTGTCACGGCCAGCACGCGCCGTGTGCCGCCGCGGCCGGTCTGCACCCCGTAGCCCTCGGCCATGCCCACCAGGCGTCGCGCCAGGCGCAGCGGGGCGCTGAGCACCGTCTGTTCTTCCATGCTCACAAAGGCCAGGCGAAGCTTGTCGGCCATCAGGACCGCCAGGTCGCGCCAGTGTTGAGGGTGATCCTGCAGCCAGGCCAGCAACTCGGCCTGCGGCACCTGCAGCAGGGTGCTGGGCTCGGCGGCATGCGCGTGGTGGGTGCGGGTGGCGCCGTCGAAGACGGTGATCTCGCCGAACCACTGGGGCGGGGGCAGCACCACCAGCAGGGCCTCGCGCGTATCGTCTTCCTTGCCGACCTGGCCCGAGATGCGGATGGCGCCGGCCACCACGGCATAGAGCCCGCAGGGCGAGCCGTCGCGCAGGAACAGCATTTCGCCCGCCTGCAGGTTGCGCACCTTGGCCAAACGCAGCAGGGCCTGGGCGAACTCCGGTGGCAGCTGGGCATACCAGCGCCCGGAGTTCAGCACGGGCAGGTAGTGTTGCGCGTCGTTCATGGGGTTTCTACGGGAGTGGCGGCTTGTGTCGGGTACCTGACAGACCGACGCCGAGGGTAGGTCGATCATCGGCGCTTGTCAATTATTAAAAAGAGACGTCGTTGATGAAAACCCTGACTGAGCACCTCACGCAGTACGCGGCCTACCACCGGGACCCGCGCAACGTGCTGACCCATTTCCTGGGCATTCCCCTGATCGTGCTGGCCGTGACCATCCTGCTGGCGCGGCCCGCCTGGGAGCTGGGCGGCCTGCCCCTCTCTCCGGCCTTGCTGCTGGCGCTGTGCGCCTCGCTGTTCTACCTGCGGCTGGACCTGCGCTTTGGCCTGGCCATGGCGGCGCAGCTGGCCCTGAGCCTGTGGGCCAGCCAGTGGTTTGCGGCGCAGGACACGGCCGAGTGGCTGGGCTGGGGCGTGGGCCTGTTCGTGGTGGGCTGGGCCATCCAGTTCCTGGGGCATTACTACGAGGGCAAGAAGCCGGCCTTCGTGGATGACCTGATGGGTCTGCTGGTGGGGCCGCTGTTCCTCACGGCCGAGCTGGCCTTTGCCCTGCGCCTGCGCACCGACGTGCAGGCCGAGATGGAGCGCCGCCTGGGTGCGGCGCACCGCGTGAACGCAGGCGCAAGGGCATGAGCTTCACCGCCGCGCTGCCCGCCCTGCTGCTCGGGGCCCTGGCCCTGGTGATGTTCGGCCTGGGGCTCTCGCTTTCGCTGGGTGATTTCGTGCGCCTGCGGCAGCACCCGCGGGCCGTGCTGCTGGCCCTGGCCATGCAGATGCTGCTGTTGCCGGCGGTGGCCTGGGGGCTCATCGTGGGCCTGGGCGTGGCGCCGGTCTATGCCGTGGGGCTCATGCTGCTGGCCGCCTCGCCGGGCGGGGTGTCGGCCAATCTGTTCAGCCACCTCTTCGGCGGCAACGTGGCGATGAACATCTCGCTCACGGCCATCAACACGGTGCTGTCCATCGTGAGCCTGCCGCTCATCACCAACTGGGCCATCGCCACCTTTGTGCAGAGCGGGCAGATCGTGCCGCTGCAGTTCGGCAAGGTGTTCGAGGTGGTGGGGGTGATCCTGGTGCCGGTGCTGATCGGCATGGTGGTGAGTGCCCGGCGCCCGGCCTTTGCCCAGCGCATGGAGCGGCCCATGAAGGCCTTCAGCGCCCTGGTGCTGGCGGCCTTTGCCGTCATTGCGATTGCCAAGGAGTGGACGGCGCTGACCGAGTCTTTCTCCAGCCTGGGGCCGGTGGTGCTGGCCTTCAACCTGCTGAGCCTGCTCTCGGGGTATTACCTCTCGCGCTGGGCCGGGCTGGACAAGCCCATGGCCACGGCGGTGAGTTTCGAGATCGGCATCCACAACTCCACGCTGGCCATCTTCGTGGCGCTGTCGGTGCTGGGCAATTTCCAGCTGGCGCTGCCGGCGGCGATCTACTCGGTCAGCATGTACCTCACGGCCACGCTGTTCGGTTTGGGGGTGCTGCGGCGGCACCCGCACTGAGTGCTGTACCCAATCCAGGCAAAACAACAAAGGGCCTCATCACGGGCCCTTGTTGTTTGTCGCCTGCCGGTCCATACCCGGTGTGCTCCCTGCGTGGAATTCGTGGTGGCAGAAGCGCGGCAAAGCGCTTAGGATGCAGTCTGCAATCGTGCCCCCTGCCTTGTCGCAGGCGAGGCGCGATGACTTGATCTGCGGAGGATACGCTGATGGGATCGGACGACGTGGAAGAACAGGACCGGCAAGAGGCGGTCATCGAGCTTGCTGAACTGGTCCATCTCGCCCAGGAGACAGGGCGACGACTGGCCAACGAATCGCATGGTGAGCGATACGAGCTGGTGCGTGAGGTGAACGACCTTCTGCATCAGATCCGGGCAAAGGTCGAGTTGATACAGGCACAGTCTGTCAAACCCTAAGGGCTGGCTCTGACCGGGGCATGGCAAGGCGCGCTGCACGCCAGCGTCATCTCGTGTAAAAAGCAGGCGGGCGGAACCGGTGTTTCCAGCCGGCCGCCCCGAGCCCCAGGAGATGGCGGCGTGTATCTCCCGGATGGACGCAGGCTTGTCTTGTGAATTTCAGACCAATAACGAGGAGCAGACGCATGAACAAGAAACCGGTGATCCGGATGGCCGCAGCAGGCTGCCTGGCCGCCATGACGCTGCTGGCACAACCGGCCCTGGCCCAGAACCTGAAGGTGACGCCGCTGGGCGGCCACGACGGCGAGTTGTGCCCGCAGGACCGCGCGATGATCTTCGAGGACCCCAATGGCACGCGCATCCTCTACGACGTGGGCCGCACGGTGGCCGGTGCGACCGACCCGCGCCTGGGCAAGATCGACATCATCCTGGTCAGCCACATGCACGGCGACCACGTGGGCAATGCGCACAACAAGGCGCCCAACTCGGGCAGCTGCGACAAGCCGGACGTGTCGGTCTCGGCGCTGCCGAATTCGAGCACGGTGAACATTGCGTTGGCCAAGAAGGCCAAGATCGTGACGGGCAGCGAGATGCCGCCTTTTTTCGCCGGCAAGCTCAAGGCCAATGGCGGTGACCCGCGCGATTCCGTCCTGGCGCGCTTCGGCGGCAGCGTGACCATCGCCGGCGTGAAGATCGCCACGGTGCCGGCCGTGCACAGCAATGGGTTGGACCCGGACTACATCGGTGGTGACCTGGGCAAGCACATGAAGGACGCCGGCATTGCCGGTTACGTGGGCGAGGCCACCGGTTATGTGCTGACCTTCAGCAACGGCCTGGTGGTCTACCTCTCGGGCGACACGGGCATCACGGCCGCGCAGGACAAGGTGGTGCGCGGTTATTACAAGGCCCGCCTGGCCGTGATGAACATCGGCGACGGTTTCTCCACCGGCCCGGCCGAAGCGGCCTATGTGATCAACGACCTGGTCCAGCCCGCGGCCGTGATCGCCTCGCACGTGAACGAGGTCGCCACCAGGGGCGGCCAGGTTATTGCGGGCAGCAAGACCGACCGTTTCATGAAGGCCAGCAAGGTGCCGGTGCACATTCCGCTCAGCGGCAAGCTGATGGAGTTCGACAACAGCGGCAAGTGCGCCGCGGGCTGCTGAAGCGGCCGCGTGCGGGAAACTGCCGGACAGAGGGAGCCTGAGATGGAACGATCACGCTATGCAGGCCTCCTTCAAAAAGGGTGTGCGGTCGTGGCTACCCTGTTCGGCCTCCTCACCCTTTTTGCAGGGACCCGTGTGCTGACGGGTGCCGATCCCGGCTACGTGGTGTTTCGGCCGCTGCTCATCTACAACACGGTGATGGGTTTGATGTACGTCCTGGCCGGATTCCTGATCTGGCGCAGCATCCGCCCGGGCCTGTACGCAGCGGCTGCGATCTTGCTGCTCAATCTGCTGGTCCTGGTGGCCGTGGCCTACCTGTACAGCGCGGGGCAGGGCGTGGCCTTGGACAGCGTGCAGGCCATGCTGCTGCGCACCGGCGTCTGGCTGGCGCTGTGGCTCGCTCTGGCGTGGCTGGGCCGCAGGCCTTCCTGAGGCGGTCCTAGGCCGTCTTGCGCCAGGTCTCGGGGAAGAAACCGCGCTCGGCCAGCGTGAAAGCGGCTTCGATCAGCAGGGCCAGCAGGGCCACGGGGATGGCGCCGGCCAGCAGGGTGGCGTTGTCGTTCAGGGCCAGGCCGGTGACGATGCGTTCGCCGAAACCGCCGGCGCCGATGAAGGCCGCGATGGTGGCCGTGCCGACATTGAAAACGGCCGAGGTCTTGATGCCGGCCAGGATGGTGGTACGCGCCAGCGGCAGTTCGATCAGGCGCAGCGTCGCGCCCGGGCTCAGACCCAGCGCCTGTGCTGCCTGCTTCAAACCGACGGGGACCTGGCTGAGCCCGGCGTGGGTGTTGCGCACGATGGGCAGCAGGGCGTACACGGTGAGGGCGATGAAGGCCGGCAGCAGGCCGATGCTGCCGGTGAGCGGGATCAGGACGGCGAGCAGGGCCAGCGAGGGGATGGTCTGCAGCACATTGGTCGTGTTGATGATGAGGGCCCGCGCCAGCGCATGACGGGTCGCCAGCAGGCCCAGTGGGATGCCGACCACGATGCTTGCGCCCAGCGAGAGAAAGACCAGGGCCAGGTGTTCCAGCGTGAGGCGCAGCAGGTCGGGGGCGAAGAGTTTGGCCAGCCAGCCGGGGACGGCAGGGCGCGCCTCGGCCGTCTTGACCGGCGCGGCCTGTTCGCCCGCCAGAAAGACCTGGGCCACACGCTGGAAGCTCTGGCCTTGCAGTTCCGCGCCGGCGTTCATGCGGCGCATGGCCGCCTCATCGATGCGGCCTTCCAGACGGGTCAGGGCCGCCCAGCTCCGCGGCAGGCGAGCGGGCAGACCGGCCCGGTGCAACAGCACGGCGTCGTAGCGGGGGAAGTAGCCGGCATCGTCCACCAGCACCTGCAACTGGTAAGGGCCGATCTTGGCGTCGGTGGTGTAGACGTCGATGGCGTCGACCTGCTGCTGCGCGAGGGCTTCATAGGCCAGGCCATGGTCCAGGCCGCGCGGGCGGGCCTGCGGCAGCGCGTAGGCCGACTGCAGGCCCGGCCAGCCGTCGGCCCGGCCGATGAATTCCTGCGACAGGCCCAGGCGCAGCCCGGCATGGTTTTTCAGGTCGGACAGGCGGGTGATCCTGAGCGCACTGGCCTGTGAGGCGCGCATGGCCAGGGCGTAGCTGTTGTTGAACCCCAGCGGCACCGAGGCCTGCAGGCCGAGCTTGGCGAGTCGCGCATTGAGTTCGGGCAGGGGCGGCACATGGTCGAGCCGCAGGATTTCGCGGGCGATGGTCCCGGTGTATTCCGGGTACAGGTCGATGCTGCCGGCCTGCAGGGCACTGAGCAGGATGGCCGTGTTGCCCAGGCCCTGCCGGTGTGTCACCTCGGCCTCGCCGGTCGTCCGGGCCGTCTGGCTGACGATCTCGGCCAGGATGTAGGCCTCGGTGAAACGCTTGGAGCCGACCGTGAGGGTTTCGCCCCCGGCCGGCACGGCCATGGCCAGCCCGAGCAGGCCGGCGGTGAGGGCTTGCAGGAGGGTCATGCGGCGGGCGGGGTGGTGCACCGCTGCATTGTCACCCCGCCAAAACAAAAGGCCCTCGATGAGGGCCTTTGTTCGGGGCTGACGCTGGCCGGAGCCAGCGCGGGATCAGCCGCCCTTCGAGGGGCGCTTGCCCGGGTTCTTCTTGCTGCGGGTGGCGACGCCACGCTCCAGGCTGACCTTCTGGCCGCGGCCGCCGGTGGGCAGGGTATAGCCGTTGAGCGGCTTCGGACGGGGGGTGGCCTTGCGGTCTGCTTCGGTAACGATCTTGTTGCCCATCTGGGGCTCCTTCTGACGAACGATAAAACCGTAATGTTAGCCCATCTGGCCTGCGCGCTCCGCCGCCCCGGATCACAGCCCTATGATGGCGGCAACATTGCCTCCACCCCCAGAAAAAAGCCATGTCCGCATCCACCACGCTCCCTGGCCTCTCGCTTTACCCCCATCTGCTGGCCCCGCTGGACCTGGGTCACACCCAGCTCAAGAACCGCGTGCTCATGGGCTCCATGCACACCGGCCTGGAAGACGGGCGCGACCTGAGCAAGCTGGCGGCCTATTTCCGCGAACGCGCCGAGGGCGATGTGGGCCTCATGGTGACCGGTGGTTTTGCGCCGAACATCGTGGGCTGGGCCAAGCCTTTTGCGGGCACGCTCTCCACCTCGGGCGCGGCGCGCCGGCACCAGGTGGTGACCCGTGCAGTGCACGAGGCTGGCGGCAAGATCGCGCTGCAGATTCTGCACACCGGGCGTTACGCCTACCACCCGCTGGCCGTGGCGCCTTCGGCCATCAAGTCGCCGATTTCCCCGTTCAAGCCCTTCGAGCTGTCGGCACGCGGCGTGGAGCGGCAGATCCGCGCCTTCGTGAATTGCGCCGTGAAAGCGCGCGAGGCGGGTTACGACGGCGTGGAGATCATGGGCTCCGAGGGTTATTTCATCAACCAGTTCCTGGCCCAACACACCAACCACCGCGACGACGCCTGGGGCGGCGACTACAGCCAGCGCATGCGCCTGCCGCTGGAGATCGTGGCGCGCACGCGCGAGGCGGTGGGCCGCGACTTCATCCTCATCTACCGTCTCTCCATGATCGACCTGGTGCCGGGCGGCAGTTCCTGGGACGAGGTGGTGACCCTGGGCAAGGCGGTGGCGCAGGGCGGGGCCAGCATCATCAACACCGGTATCGGCTGGCACGAGGCCCGTGTGCCGACGATTGCCACCAGCGTGCCGCGCGCGGCCTTTGCCTGGGTGACCAAGAAGATGAAGGCCGAGTTCGCGGCGGCGGGCCTGAGCACCCCGCTGGTGACCTCCAACCGCATCAACACGCCCGAGGTAGCCGAGCAGCTGCTGGCCGAGGGCAGCGCCGACATGGTGTCCATGGCGCGCCCGCTGCTGGCCGACGCCGACTTCGTGAAGAAGGCGGCGCAGGGCCGAGCCGCAGACATCAACACCTGCATCGCCTGCAACCAGGCCTGCCTGGACCACATTTTCAAGAACAAGCTCACGAGCTGCCTGGTGAACCCGCGCGCCTGCCACGAGACCGAGCTGGTCTACCGCCCCACGGTGCAGCGCAAACGCATTGCCGTGGTGGGGGCCGGCCCGGCCGGCCTGACGGCGGCCACCCTGGCCGCCGAGCGCGGGCACGAGGTGCACCTGTACGACGCGGCGGGCGAGATCGGTGGCCAGCTCAATATGGCCAAGGTGGTGCCGGGCAAGGAAGAGTTCCACGAGATGCTGCGTTACTTGGCGCGACGCGTGGAGACCACGGGTGTACAGCTGCATCTGAACCGCGCCGTGCTGGCGGCGGACCTGCAGGGTTACGACGAGGTGATCGTGGCCACGGGCGTGACACCACGCGACCCGAAGATCGAAGGGCAGGACCACGCCAAGGTGCTGAGTTACATCGACGTGCTGCGCCACAAAAAGCCTGTGGGTCAGAAGGTGGCCATCGTCGGCGCAGGCGGCATCGGCTTCGACGTGGCGGAGTTCCTGGTGAGCGAAGGCCACTCCACCACGGTGGACCTGCCAGCCTGGCTGGCCGAGTGGGGCGTGACCGACCCGGCGCAGGAACGCGGTGGCCTCAGCGCTGAAGGGCCACAGGTGAGCCCGCCCGAGCGGCAGGTAACGCTGTTGCAGCGCAAGGCCGGCAAGCTGGGTGATGGCCTGGGCAAGACCACGGGCTGGATCCACCGCGCCGCGCTCAAGATGAAGCAGGTGAAGATGATCGGTGGTGTGAACTACGAGCGTATCGCCGACGAGGGCCTGCTGGTGACTTATGGCGAGCAACGCGAGAACCCCACCTGGATACCGTGCGACACGGTGGTGCTGTGCGCCGGCCAGCTGCCACTGCGCACGCTGGCGGATGAGCTGCAGGCGCTGGGCCGGAAAACACACCTGATCGGCGGGGCGCTGGAAGCCGGCGAACTGGATGCCAAGCGCGCCATCGACCAGGCCGCGCGGCTGGCGGCGCGCCTGTAAAAGGCCAGGGCGCAAAATGGGGACATGAAAGTACCCGAAAGACTGCAACCCCTGTTGGAAGAAGGCCTGATCGACACGGTGGTACGCCAGCTCATGAGCGGCAAGGAGGCGCTGGTCTACGTGGTGCGCAGCGGCGAGGAGACGCGCTGCGCCAAGGTCTACAAGGAGGCCACGCAGCGCAGCTTCCGCCAGGCCGTGGACTACACCGAGAACCGCAAGGTCAAGAACACGCGCCAGGCGCGCGCCATGGCCAAGGGCTCGCGTTTTGGGCGGCAAGCCATCGAGGCGGCTTGGCAGAGTGCCGAGGTCGATGCGCTGTATCGCCTGGCCGCGGCAGGTGTGCGTGTGCCCAAGCCCTGGAACTTCCACGAGGGTGTGCTGCTGATGGAGCTGGTGACGGACGAACACGGTGATGCGGCACCGCGACTGAACGATGTGGTGTTCACACCCGAAGAAGCACGCCAGCACCACGCCACCTTGTTGACCGAGGTGGTGCGCATGCTGTGCGCGGGCATCGTGCACGGCGACCTGTCGGAGTTCAACATCCTGCTGGCGGCGGACGGCCCGGTGATCATCGACCTGCCACAGGCGGTGGACGCGGCGGGCAACAACCACGCCGCCCGCATGCTGCTGCGCGATGTGGCCAACCTGCGTGGTTTTTTCGGGCAGTTTGCGCCGGAGTTGCTGCTGACCGATTACGGACCGGAGATCTGGGACCTGTACCAGCGCGGCATGCTGGACCCCGAGACGCCGCTGAGCGGCCGTTTCGAGATACCGGTGGGGGCGGTGGATGTGGGCGGCGTGATCCGCGTGATCGACGACGCGCGGGCCGAGGAAGCCGCGCGGCTGCTGCGCATGCAGACAGCCCGCTGATACCTGCGCCTGCTCTTCAGTCGGCCGAAGGCCAGTCGCTGAAGGGGAAGGGAGCTTCTTCGCTGGCGAAGCTCAGGAAATCGGTGAGCTGGCGGAAATAACGGCCCAGGCCGCGGCCCAGTTGCTGGAGGCGCTCGTTGGGACCATCGGTGACGAGGACCAGCACGAACTGGACGAGGGCCAGCACCCCCAGCAGCGTGGCGGCCAGGTGGAAGGCCATGGCCATCAGGATCATGATCAGCACGCGTACCCAGAGGCTGCGTTTTTCGGAAGTGCCGGGAAGGTTGCTCATGGTGTCCTCCAGTGATCGTGGTTCAGGGTGAGCGGTGCAGGCGCGGCGCGGCCAGCAGGGCCAGGTTTTCCTCGATGGCCAGGTCCACGTTGCGCCAGCGGCCCTTGAGCTGGGCCTTGTCCATGGCGGCCTGCAGCTGCTGCAGATCTTTCACGGTGGGCGCCACCTTGATCTGGGCAATCGCCGCTGCCGCGTTGCCGCCCTTGACCAATGCGAGCACCTTGCCCGGCCATTCACTTTGTTTTGCCATAGGTATGTCTTCGTCCTGAGACTGCACTGTACCAAGTTAAGCTAGCCGCCTGATGAACTACACCGTGAAACTGTTCGACGCCGAAGGCGTGTCCGAGGCCCAGCACCGCGAGGCCGTGCTGCGTTTTCGCCGTGCCCTGGAAGACACGCTGGGGGACGCCAGCCTGGTGCTGCCGGTGTACCTGGCCTACCAGCGCATTGCCGCCGCGTATGGCGAACAGCCCGACGTGGCGGCCCTGACCGATGCCGAGCGCGAGATCGTTGAGCAATGGCAGGCGGCCGAAACGGCAGCCATCACCGCCGTCTTCGGCCCGCTACGCAATATGGGCGACGGCATGTACGAACTCAAGCCGGCGTAGACCCCAGCCCCAAGGCGTGGAACACGCGGATGGCGGCCCAGGCGTCGTTGGCGGCATAGACCAGCTGCGCTTCCGTGAGCCGCGGATTGGCCCAGTTGGAGGTGGCGGCCTTCTTGGACTTGAGGTAGCGACGGTTGAAGAGGATGGCCACCGCGGCTTTCACCCCCATATCCTTGCGGTAACCGCGCTCGCGGAACACGGTGTTGAGTTCGAGCACGCCGGCCGGCTCCACGCCCAGCTTGGCCGTGATGCGCTTGCGGTCGTCGCCCAGGCCGAAACCGGCCTTGGTGACGCCGTGCCGGGCCAGCAACTCGGCCACCGGCGCGCGGCTGGCGGGCTCATGCAGCTGGAAGACCCAGGCCTGCTCGGGCGTGGCCAGTTGCACGATGTGCGGCCCGTCGGACAGTTCGCCCACGCGGAAGGTGGGTTTGGACTCGGTGTCGAAGCCCAGCCAGGGCACGGCGGCCAGCTCGGCGCAGGCTTTTTCAGCCTCTTTGGCGCTGCTGACGAGCCGGATGCGGTCCAGCCCCAGGCGCTCGAAGGGATCGAGCAGGTTGATCTCATCCTTGCTGGGGGTGGGCTGGTGGGTGTGCGTGGGCATATTTATTTCACAATGCGATATTAAAGTGTGACAAAGAGTTACGAATTCGGTATGCTCACGAAAACTGCCACATAAAAAGAAGGCAGACGGCCAGAGGGCTCGGTACGTTCAAGGCACACAGGGGGTGGAACATGATTTTGGAATTCGAGGAACGACAGGACCGCATCGACCAGTTGTCCAAACTGTTGTCAGTGATGCAGGATGTGGCACGCAAGCTCGCCAACGAATCGCATGGCCGATCCTACGACAAGGCGCGCGAGCTCAATGAAATCCTGCACCGGGCCCGGCTGCAGATGGATGCCATCGAGGCCGAGGAACGCCGGCAGGTCCAGATGGAACGCCGCCGCGCGCCGCGCACCAACTTCGAAGCCTGAGCACCGGGGATAATCGGGCGTTCCACGCAACGCCCCCCATGCAAAGCAGCAAGTCCTTCACGAGCGGTGACTACCAGCTCTACCCTTCGCCGCGCAACGCGCACCGCATCCTGTTCGAGCACCAGGTCTTCGTGCCGTACCCGTACGCGCTGATCGACCTGGCAGCCATGGGCCTCAAGGGCCGTTACAGCCTGTTTGCGGCCAGCCGCCAGGCCGACCGCAAACAGGGCCAGTTGGTGAGCTTCGAGAACGAGGCCGACGTGGCCACCTTCAACGCCAAGTTCGAGCCGTGAAGCACAGCGGCGGCCTGGTCTATTCCACCGAGGGCGGGCGCATGTGCCCGGTCTGCCGCCATTCCTTGGCGCAGTGCACCTGCAAATCGCAGCAGGCCGCCTTGCCCCTGGGCGACGGCAAGGTGCGGGTCTCGCGCGAAACCAGTGGTCGCGGCGGCAAGGCCGTGACGGTGGTGCGCGGCCTGCCGCTCGATGCCACGGCGCTGACCCAGCTGGGCAAGCAGCTCAAGGCGGCCTGCGGCACGGGCGGCACGGTGAAGGACGGCGTGATCGAGATCCAGGGAGACCATGCCGACAAGCTGCTGGCCCTGCTGCTGGCGCAGGGCTACGCGGCCAAAAGGGCGGGCGGATGATTGGTGACCCCGAACAGCTGCAGCGCCTGCTGACGGTGGAAATGCCTTACGGCAAATACAAGGGCCGGCTGATCGCCGACCTGCCCGGCAACTATCTCAACTGGTTCGCGCGCGAAGGTTTTCCCAGCGGGGACCTGGGCCGCCTGCTGGCGCTGATGCACGAGATCGACCACAACGGCCTCTCCAGCCTGCTGACACCGCTGCGCCGGCACAGGTCTTAGCTTTTTTTCTTCTTCGCCACCGGCGCCTTGCCGGGGAAACGCGTCTGCTTGTGCTCGCGCGGGCGGTAGAGCTGCACCTCCTGCTCGTAACCCAGCTTGCTCTTGAGCACGCTGTTGCACTGCGTCACCACGTCTTCCAGGGTCTTGCGCCCGGCGGTCTCGCGCAGTTGCTGGATCAGCATGAAGGTCATGGCGCCGTAGGGCACCGAGCCGTGCGTGTACTCGTAGGCGTACTGGTCTTCGCGGCAGGCGGCCAGCAGCACCGGGTTGTAAGGGCCGTGGTGGCCCAGGCGCTTGGTGGCGGCCTTGAAGGCGGTCGGGTTGTCGCTCCAGCGGCTGACGGCGCGGCCCATCTTCTGGGTGGCGCCATCAGCCCCGAGGTAACGGCGAACGACCTCGGCGGGCGCCTTGTTCATGCGGCTGCGCAGATCCAGCTTCTTGCGCGGGAACCACATCTGCTTGTCCGCGTCCCATTCGATGCCGCGGTGGCGCACGTCGTCGGGCGGGTTGATGCCGCGCACGGCCACGCCGCCCGCACGCGCGATGCCGCCCGAGTGGCAGCAGTCCAGGATGATGGAGAAGCGCGCTTCATAGGGCAGGTTGGCGTAGTACTGGGCCAGCATGTCGTCGGTGATGCCGGTGTTGCCGCTCCAGTCGAAGTCGTGGGTGACCAGGGCCTCGTCCTTGTGGTCGGGCTCGCCGTCGGTGTCCAGGGCGGCCACCTGGGCACCGTGGCCGGAATAGAAGAGCAGGCGTTCGTCACCAGCACGCACGTCTTCCAGCAGCCACTGCAGGCGCTCGTTGACACCGCGGGTGGTGGCCCGCGCGTCGAGCACCACACGGATCTCCTCGGGCTGGTAGCCGCGTTCCTGCAGCATGGCGCTCATCTGGAACACGTCGTTGACACAGCCGCTGAGGCGGTTCTCCGGCTGCGGGTAGTCGTTGATGCCGATCAGCAGCGCACGGCGTTTGCGCGGGCTGCGGCGCTGGACGGTGGGCGCCTTGAACCAGGGGCCGCCCACGGCCGGTGCCGGCTTCGGCTTGGCCGGTTTGACGCTGCGCGGCAGGGCGCCGGCCAGGCCGGCCCAGACATTGCTGGCCGTGACCTCGTGCGCCAGGTACTGCTCGGCGCTGTGGTCCAGCGGGCCCCATTCGTCGAAAAAGGTGTCGAGCTGGGTGTAGGGGGCCTCGGGGAAATCCAGCTCGCAGGTCAGTACCGCGTCTTCGGAGTTGAAGAGGTGGTACCAGTGGCGCACGGTGCTCAGGGGCTTGAGGTAACCGCCAAAGCTTTCGGCCAGGGCCGGGTGGCCGATCTGCGAGCCCAGGGTGACGAAGAGGCGGTCCTGGGCCAGGGCCTGCTGGGCGGCCAGGGTGTCGTAGGTGATGAGCGAACCCAGGCTGTGCGCGCAGATGACGTGCGGGTTGACGCTCTTGATGCGCTGCGCCAGCTCGGCGGTGAGCTGCTGGCGCAGCTGGGGCAGGGCGGTCCATTTGGCGACCATGCCGATGGTGTTGTCGATCAGCGTGCCCAGGCCCTTTTCCGTGGAGCGGCCCAGCGCGCGACGGTGCGCCCAGTAGCTGTTCCACAGGCGCTTGACGGCCTCGGCGTAGACGGCGCCATCGGCCTTGGCGGCTTCGAAGTGCGCGTTGTAGCGCAGTTCATGGAATTCGAAGGCGTCGGCGGCCACGCCGGCACTGGCGGCCGCGCTGCGGATGGACTGCTGCCATTTGGCCAGCCAGTCGCCGTTCTCGTTGGTGTTGACGCCGTGGATGCACAGGATGCGGATGCTCATGGAACCCCCTGCCAGCTGCTTGTGGATGTGCGTCTTTATAGGCACAAACGCGGCGCCTGTCTTCCCCTGTTTGTGGGAGGTGATAATCGGCGCGCAACCACCCCAGAGACCTCCCGAGCAAGCGCATGGCCCTTTTCGTCGATTCCGGCACCGTGACCCACGGCATCCAGCTGGCCGTGGCCCCTGTATTCCTGCTGACCGCCGTCTCCGGCATGATCGGCGCCGTGGCCGGGCGCCTGTCGCGCATCATCGACCGCGGCCGCGTGCTGGAAGAGAAGCTGCGTCTCAATGCCGAGCCGGTACTGGCGCCGCAATGGACCGCCGAGCTGACCATGCTGCGCACACGCGGCAAGCTGGCCAATAGCACCATCGGTTTGCTGACCCTGTGCGCCTTCATGATCGGCCTGACCATCGTGATCCTCTTCCTGGGCGAGACCACGGTCTTCCAGATCGAGCGGCTGGCGATCTACGCCTTCCTGGCTGGCGTGAGCTGCTTCATGGCCGCGCTGTGCTGCTTCTTCGCCGAGACCCTGCTGGCCACGCGCGTGCTGAAGTTCGGCCAGCCCGGAGACTAGCCCGCTACTCCAGGCCCTAGCGCCGCAGCAGGTTCTTGAGGCGGTCCTCGGCCTGTTCCTTGATGCGCTGTGCGGCCTTGGCCTTTTCCTCGTCCAGCCGCTTCTGCGCTTCCTGCTGCAGCTGCGCCTTGCGCTGGTCGACGAGCTCCCTGGCGCGGTTGCCGGCAGCATTGCCGAAGTCGATCTTCCAGGTGATGGCCTTGTAGGGGCCGCTGAGGCGCACCGGCAGGGTCAGGCCCTTGAGCTGTTCCATCTCGGGGCCGCCCTGGCCTTGCAGGGTAGGCACCACGGTGGCCTTGACCGTGTAGTCCAGCCGGTCCTCGGCAATGAAGATGTCGCCCGCGCCGCCCAGGCGCAGCAACGGCGTCTTGGCGGACAGGTCGTCGTTGTGCGCCACGCCCTTGCTGATCTTGAAGCTGGCGCCAAACTCGGTGAAGTCGGTCTTTTCCTGGGCGCCGGCCTTGCCTTCCTGGGCGCCGCCGCCGAACTTGGCTTTCGCATTGCGCAGCGCGCCGGCGATGTCCAGGCCGTTGATGGCGCCATCGGTCAGCTGCAGACCGGCCGTGCCGCCGAGGTTTTTCTTGAACTGGCTCACGGTATTACCGCTGGTGCTGACATCGATCGCCACGTTGCCGCGCCCGTCGATGGGCTGCTGGTCCAGCGCGTCTTTCATCAACGGGCCGATGTTGATGCCGCGCAGGTCCAGCTTGGCCGCCAGGGTTTGCGGTGCCTGGGCGTTGGCCGTGAGCGTGCCGTTCACGCCGCCGCCGTAGAGCGTGGCCGTCAGCGGGTTGAGTTCGGCCTTGCCACCCGCGGCCTTGAGCTGCAGGCGGATGCTGGCCGCGCGCAGGTTCATGATCTTGAGGGCGGCGATCTTCAGCGTGCCGCGTGCGTCCAGCGTGCGCAGAGGTGCGAGGTCGATGACGGCTTCAGGGCCCGCCGGGCCGCTGCCGGCGGCTGCCGTCGGTTTTTCATTTTTGGGCAGGTAACGATCGGCGTCGAGCTCGCCCAGGGCAATATCGAAGTCGATGGCTGGTTGCGAGAAGCGCTTCACGCCGGCCTTGATGGCCAGGGTGGTGCTGTCGAGTTGGCCATCGAGCGCCAGTTGCACGGCTTCGTGGGCCAGGTCGACCGAGACCGGGCCTTGCAGCTTGAGCGCCAGCGTGCCGCCGGCCGGGTTGGGGGCTGAGACCTCCAGCGTGAGCGCCGGGGCCTTGATGGTTTGCGCGCTGGCTTCGGCGCTGGCCAGGCCCAGCTTGATTTGCAGATCGCGTTGGCCCGCCGCGGTGCCGCCCAGGCTGGCCTTGAAGTTGTCGAGCAGGAGCTTTTGCTGCGCGATCTGGGGCGTGAAGTCGCTCTTGACGCTCAGCTGCAGGGCCAGCTGCGGGTTCGCTCCCTGGAGGTCGGCGCTGAAGTCCAACGCACTCTTCTTGCCCTCGGCGATGGGGCCGGTGCTGAAGTTCAGTTTGGAGACAGTCAGGCGTTGCTGGCTGGCCGCATCGCGGTAGTCCAGGCTGGCGTTGGTGATGGCGATGCCACCGACCTGGAGCAGGGGGATGGCGGCCGGGGCTGGCGACTCGCCGGCGTCAGGCTGGGCTGCCGCCTTGTCGCCCCGGGTCAGCAGGTCGTCGAAGTTGAAACGGCCCTGGCGGTCGCGTTGCACTTTGACGTTCAGCCCGTCGACCAGCACGCGGTCCACCTCCACCTTGCGGGAGAACAGCGGCAGCAGCGCCACCGAGACTTTCACCTGCCGGGCCGCGGCAAAGATCTGCTCGCTGCGCGGCTCGGACAGCGAGAGCTGGCCCAGGTCGGCACCGATGCGGGGGAAGAGGGTGAGCCGGATCTCGCCGGGGATGGAGAGGGTGCGATCGGTCTGCTCCTTGACCAGCTTGATGAGCTCGGGCTTGTAGTCGTTGGGGTTGACGGTGGCGACGATGAAGGCCACCACGGCCACCAGCAGCACGACGAGGGCGGCAAGGGCGATGAGGAGGACTTTGAGGGGTTTGTTCATGGCGATGGTCGGCTCGGCAGGGTTGCCTGTGAGGATAACGCAGCGGGTCGGCTGCGGGTTGGCATCAGAGCCGGCCGTCGCGTGCCAATCGGGCGGCCAGTTCGCTCAGGGCGGCGTAGGTGGCGCCGGCCTGTGCATCCCACGCAGTGACGGCCTGGCCCTGGCGCTGTACCAGGGCCGTGTCGCCGCGCGCAGCCGGCCCGGTCAGCGCACCGGCCGGCCCCAGGGCCAGCAGGTTGTCCACGGCGTTGCGCAGCAGGGAGGCACGCAGCTGCGGCAGCAGTTCGGGTGGCACACCGCTGTCCAGCCACAGTGCTTCGGCCGTGGCCTGCAGCACGGGCAGGAAGTTGGTGGCGAAGACGGCCGCCGCGTGGTAGCGCAGCTTGTCGGCCGAGGGCAGGGTGAAACAACGTGCGCCGATGGCGCTGAACAGGGGCTCCAGTGCCGCGAGGGTGACGGCCTGACCTTCGAGCGCGCAGGGGGTGCCGGTGAACTGCAACACGGCTGTGGCCGGCGTGGCAAAGCTCAGGATGCAGTGCGCGCTGGCGATCTGCCAGCCCGCGGCCTGCAGGGGCGCGAGTTCGGCGGCGGCCAGCGCACCGCTGGCGTGGAAGGCGGTCGCCGGCGGCAGACCCGCAGCGGCCAGGGCCTGCGCGCTGGCGGCGATCTGCCGGTCGGGCACGGCGATCAGCCAGACGTCGGCGGGCCGCATGTCGCTCAGGGCGGCGAGCGGACGGCCGGCACCGATGAAGTCCACCGCGGCCCGGGCGCTGGCGGGCGAGGTGGTCAACACGTCCTGCACCTGCAGCACGCCCAGCGTGTGCCACAAGTGACCCAGCGTCTTGCCGACACGCCCGCCGCCGAGCAGGTTGAGCGTGGGCAAGGCGGACATGCTCAGACCAGGCCGAACCAGCCCAGCAGACCACCGAGCCCCAGCAGCCACAGCAGGTGCAGGCGGGTGCGCCAGACGATCAGGGCGGTGATCACGGTGATCAGCCACAGCGGCCAGTGGCGCGCCGGATCGCCGTTCACGCTGGCCAGGATCCAGCCGGTGGCGATCAGCAGGGCGATCACGATGGGCGCCATGCCCAGCTTGAAGGCGCGCACGGCGCGCAGTTCGCGGTTTTGATGGCTCCAGCGCGCGGTGACGTAGACCAGGATGGAGCTGGGCAGGATGATGCCCAGCATGCAGACCAGCACGCCGAACAGGGCCAGCCAGGTGCTGCCGGCATTGAGGCCGACATGCCAGCCCAGCAGCGCCACGAACAGGATGTTCGGCCCGGGCGCGGACTGGGCGATGGCGATGGACGCGGTGTACTGGGCGTCGCTCAGCCAGCCCTGCTGGTCCACCAGGTAGCGGTGCATGTCGGGCGCCGTGGTGATGCCGCCGCCCACGGACAGCAGCGAGAGCGTCATGAAGTGCGTGAAGAGCTGGAGCCAGTCGTTCCAGCCGAGTGCCAGCACGGGGGTCATACAGCCGCCCCCTTGTCCAGCTTGCGGTAGGCCAGCACGCAGGCCACGCTGCCCAGGCCCAGCAGCACATACACCAGCGGCCAGCGCAGCAGGGCCACGGCCACGAAACCCAGCAGGCCTAGCACGCCATTGAGGGCCATGCCCATGGCGCTGTTCTTGAGCGAGGACGCCAGCCGCAGCCCGGTGGCCACGACCAGGCCCGCCGCCACCGCGCCCATGCCGCGCAGGGCGCCGATGACACCCGGATGGCTGGCGTACTGGGCGTAGAGCAGGGCGATCGACAGCAGCACGATCAGGGGGGCCGTGAACATGCCGGCCAGCGCCGCCAGCACGCCGGGCACGCCGAAATAGCGCCCGCCGATCATGATGGCCAGGTTGACGATGTTGGGGCCGGGCATGATCTGCGCCACGGCCCATTCCTCGACGAACTCCTCGTTCGTGAACCAGCGTTTGCGCTCCACCAGTTCGCGCTGGGCGACGGCCAGCACGCCGCCGAAGCCCTGCAGGGCCAGCACGGTGAAGGAGAGGAAAAGATCGGTCAGGGACTTGGGTTGTGTGCGTTCGACGCTGCGGGAAGTGTCATCCATGCGCTGATTATCGGGCCTGTGTCCCTGGCCTGCTTGACGGGCCGGCCGGTCCTGCCCAAGATCAGCACCATGTCCAAAGCCGTCCCCCAGTTGATCGTCGGCCAGCTGGCCTTCCCCGAATCGCCGCGCTGGCACGACGGCGCGCTGTGGTTCTCCGATTTCTACACGCATCAGGTTCAGCGCCTGGGACCGGACGGGCGCTGCGAGACGGTGACGACCGTGCCGGGCCAGCCGTCGGGCCTGGGCTGGCTGCCGGACGGCCGGCTACTGGTGGTGTCCATGCGCGACCGGCGCCTGCTCAGGCTGGACGGCGACGCCCTGGTCGAGGTGGCGGACCTGTCGGCCCTGGCGCCGTTTCACTGCAACGACATGGTGGTGGACGCCCGGGGGCGCGCCTATATCGGCAACTTCGGCTTCGATTTCCTGGCCCGGGCCGAGCCGCGGGCGACGACGTTGATCCTGGTGGAGTCCGACGGACGCACCCGCGTGGTGGCCGATGAGCTGATGTTTCCCAATGGCTGCGTCATCACCCCGGATGGGGGCACGCTCATCGTGGCCGAGAGCTACGCGGCCCGGCTGACAGCCTTCGACATCACGGACGACGGCTCATTGCGCGGGCGTCGCACCTGGGCGGCCCTACCCGGCAGCAGCCCCGACGGCATCTGCCTGGACGCCGAGGACGCCGTCTGGCTGGCCTCGCCGGCCAGCCGTGAGGTACTGCGCGTGCGCGAGGGTGGGGAGATCACGCACCGCGTGCCCATGCCCGGGCAGCCCGTGGCCTGCATGCTGGGCGGGCCGCAGCGGCGCACGCTGTACATCCTCTCGGGCAAGGTGATGGTGACGCCGGAGCAGTCGTGCGAGATGCGCACCGGCACCATCCATGCAATGCCGGTCGAGGTGGCCGGCGCAGGGCGGCCCTAGTTTCGGGCGTAGTTGAGCTGGAAGCCGGTGACGCCGTCGAAACGCGTCATTTCGTGCGAGAGCTCGGAGATGGGCATCATCCTCTGCCGGTTGCGGGCCACGGCCACGAAGGACCACTGGAGGACACCGTCATCGAGCTCGATGGCGATGGTGCCCGAGGCGATGTCGTAGCCGCGGGTCTCGGCCATCTGGCGCAGGGCCGGTTCGCTGGGCAGGAAACCGGGCCTGAAGCGCAGCGTGATGGCCACGGCCTGGCGCGAGGGCAGCCAGGTCTCCAGCCGTGAGATCCACATCATGGAGAAGGCCGACAGCGCGGCCAGGGCGATGGCCGCGGCATAAAAGCCCACACCGACCAGGATGCCGATGACCGAAGCCGACCAGAGCGAGGCCGCCGTGGTCAGGCCGCTGATGTTGAAGCCCTCGCGCATGATGACGCCCGCGCACAGGAAGCCGATGCCGGTGACGATGCCCTGGATCACGCGGCTGGTGTCGGTGGCCGTGCCCAGCAGGAAGTTGCCGCCGAACCAGGCCGAGGAGTAGCCGCCGATGACGGTGAGCGCGGCCGAGGCCATGCAGACCAGGCCGTAGGTGCGCATGCCGGCCGCGCGACCGTGGTAGGCACGCTCGTAGCCGACCAGCAGACCCAGCAGCAGGGCGCCCAGCAGGTTGAAGAAGACCAGGACATTGGTCTTCAGCATGGGCGTGGTCCAGAAGCTGGCGAGGGTGTCGAAGGTGGGCATGGTGATCCTGGAGTCCGTGGCGGCAAGCCGATGGACCATTGTGCGACTGCCGATCGGCACTGCCAAGCCCGTGATGACCCGGGCACCCCGCTGGTATTGCCAAAAACGTACACTTCAGGGTTGCTCCCCGCCGCCCCATGAACGCTCCTGTCGACGTCTCCCTCTTTCCGCGCGCCGCCAAACCGCTGACCAGCTACCGCAAGTACTGGGCCGCGCGCTTCGGCACGGCCCCCTTCCTGCCCATGAGCCGCCAGGAGATGGACAAGCTGGGCTGGGACAGCTGCGACATCATCCTGGTCACCGGCGATGCCTATGTGGACCACCCGAGCTTCGGCATGGCCGTGATCGGGCGCGTGCTGGAGGCCCAGGGCTTTCGCGTGGGCATCATCGCCCAGCCCGACTGGCAGAGCGCCGATCCCTTCAAGGTGCTGGGCAAGCCCAACCTGTTCTGGGGTGTGACGGCGGGCAACATGGATTCCATGATCAACCGCTACACGGCGGACCGCAAGATCCGCAGCGACGACGCCTACACCCCGGGCGACGTGGGCGGCAAGCGGCCGGACCGCGCGGCCATCGTCTACAGCCAGCGCTGCCGCGAAGCCTACCCTGAGGTGCCCATCGTTTTAGGCGGCATCGAGGGTTCGCTGCGCCGCATCGCCCACTACGACTACTGGAGCGACAAGGTGCGTCGCTCCATCGTGGTGGACAGCAAGTGCGACCTGCTGCTCTACGGCAATGCCGAGCGCGCCCTGGTCGAGGTGGCGCACCGCATCGCGGCGCGCGAGCCGGTGCAGAGCATCACAGACGTGCGCGGCACGGCTTTTGTCCAGCGCCACAGCCCCGAAGGCTGGTTCGAGATCGACTCGACCGAGGTCGACACCCCGGGCCATGTCGAAGAGCACATCAACCCCTACCAGACCACGTCCGAGCAGGCCGCGGCGCAAGGCCAGTCCTGCAGCAAGGAAGAGGGTGGTGCCGCGCCGGTGATGCCGGCCATCCAGCCGCTGACCTTCATGGCCAACCCGGCGCTCAGCGGCAAGGGCAACATCAAGCGCCTGCCACGCGATCGCTGCGTGATCCGCCTGCCCAGCTATGAGCAGGTCAAGTCCGACGCGGTGCTCTATGCCCACGCCAACCGCGTGCTGCACCTGGAGACCAATCCCGGCAATGCGCGCG
This sequence comes from uncultured Hylemonella sp., assembly GCA_963512175.1. Classification (GTDB taxonomy): domain Bacteria; phylum Pseudomonadota; class Gammaproteobacteria; order Burkholderiales; family Burkholderiaceae_C; genus Hylemonella. Next base: position 215,902 of record CAUPLI010000003.1, read on the forward strand.
CCCTGGTGCAGGCGCACGGCGAAGGCACGACGGCACGCGACGTCTGGATCAACCCGCCGCCGATTCCGCTGACCACGGCCGAGATGGACTATGTCTTCGACCTGTCGTACGCGCGCAGCCCGCACCCGGCCTATGCGGATGACAAGGGCAGCCATGACGGCGCGACCAAGATCCCGGCCTGGGAGATGATCCGGTTCTCGATCAACATCATGCGTGGCTGCTTCGGCGGCTGCACCTTCTGCTCCATCACCGAGCACGAGGGACGCATCATCCAGAGCCGTTCGGAAGATTCGGTGATCCACGAGATCGAGGAGATCCGCGACAAGGTGACCGGTTTCACTGGTGTCATCTCCGACCTGGGCGGCCCGACGGCGAACATGTACCGCATCGGCTGCAAGACCCCCGAGATCGAGGCGGCCTGCCGCAAGCCCAGCTGCGTCTACCCCGGTATCTGCCAGAACCTCAACACCGACCACAGCGCGCTGATCCATATGTACCGGCGCGCGCGTGCGCTCAAGGGCGTGAAGAAGATCCTGATCGGCTCGGGCCTGCGCTACGACCTGGCCGTGAAGTCGCCCGAGTACGTGAAGGAGCTCGTGCAGCACCACGTGGGCGGTTACCTGAAGATCGCCCCGGAGCACACCGAGGGCGGCCCGCTCTCGAAGATGATGAAGCCCGGCATCGGCAGCTATGACAAGTTCAAGCAGATGTTCGAGAAGTTCAGCGCGGAAGCGGGCAAGAAGCAGTACCTGATTCCCTACTTCATCGCGGCCCACCCGGGCACCAGCGACGAGGACATGATGAACCTGGCGCTGTGGCTGAAGAAGAACGGCTTCCGTGCCGACCAGGTGCAGACCTTCTATCCCAGCCCCATGGCCACGGCCACGGCCATGTACCACAGCGGACTCAACACCCTCAAGGGCGTGCACCGCGACGAGCGCGGCGAGAAGGTGGACATCGTGCGCGGCGAGAAACGCCGGCGCCTGCACAAGGCCTTCCTGCGTTACCACGACCCGAACAACTGGCCGCTGCTGCGTGAAGCCTTGAAATCCATGGGCCGGGCCGACCTGATTGGCAACGGCAAGCAGCACCTGATCCCGACCTTCCAGCCGCTGACCGATGGCGGCTACCAGAGCGCGCGGCGCAAGAACTCCACGCCGTCCGTCGCCAAGCCTGCTGCGAAAACACCGGCCCAGGGGCGGATCCTGACGCAGCACACGGGCCTGCCGCCGCGTGAGAACGGCGCCGGCAAGGGCAAGCCGGCCGGCAAGACTGCTCTGCGCAAGCCGCGCTGATTCCTTAACTCTTGGGCAGGGTGTGTAGCGGCAGGTCCAGCCGTTGCGCCAGGGCATCCAGCGTGCGCCGCGTCTGCTGCGCAAACCAGCTTTCCAGCGCCTTGCGGGTGGCCGGTGCCAGCATGTTGGGCGTTTTCAGTCCGGCCGCCGCGCACAAGGCCTGGGCGAAATGCGGCTCCAGCGCCGCCACGGCCACGCGGCCATCCTTGCAGCCATAAACACGGTAGCCGGCATGGGCACCGCCCACCGCACCATTCGCCGTGGTCAGGCCCCAATGCCGTGGCCGGGCCAGCCAGGCCACGGCCTCCGTCAGGGCCACTTCGTGGCGCGTGCCCGCACCGTTTTTCTGCCGCAGCATCAAGGCCTGCAGCACGGCTTCGCTGGCCAGCAGGGCGCCCCCCATGTCGGCGAAGAGCGTGGGGGGCAGGTCCGTGCCGTTGAGCAGGTCCTGTTCGGCCATATAGGTCAGGTCGTGGCCCGGGATTTCAGCCAGGGGGCCCGGTGCGCCGACGATGCTGACCAGGCACAGGCTGGGGTACTGCCGGTGCAGGGCCGGCCAGTCCAGACCCAGGCGCTTGAGCGCCGAGGGACGGAAGGAGGTCAGCAGCACATCGGTGCGGGCCAGTTCGCCTTGCAGGACCTTGCGGCCCGCCTCACTCTTGAGGTCGGCCTGCCGCACGCGCACGCCGGCATGCAGGTCGGCATAGGCGGCCGGCTGGTAGGCCTGCATGGGATCACCGGTGGGCGGTTCGAGCTTGAGGCAGGTCGCGCCCATGGCGCGCAGACGCAGGAGCGCGGCCGGCCCTGGCAGGTTCAGGGCCAGGCTGAGGACGCGGACACCGCGCAGCGGCTTGCGCACGACAGCGGGCCCGGACGCGGGCGACGAGGCAGGGATATGGGTTGGCATGCCCCGGTTGTAACCCGAAACCCGGCCGCTCTGCCAGCTTGCAGGCGAGCGCGCCGGCGGCAGGGCTGGTCAGAACGGCAGGCCGACGTAGTTTTCGGCCAGCGAGCCCAGCGCCTTCTCGGACGAGAACAGGTAGTCCAGTTCGGTCTGCGCCAGCTTCTGGTCGTAGGCCAGGCTGTCCGGGAAGGTGTGCAGCATGGTGGTCATCCACCAGGAGAAGCGCTGCGCCTTCCAGATCCGGGCCAGGGCCTTGGCCGAGTAGTTCTCCAGGCCGGAGTCGTCGCCGTTCTTGTAGTGCGCGACCATGGCGTGGTAGAGGTAGTAGATGTCGGAGGCGGCGCTGTTGAGGCCCCGCGCGCCGGTGGGCGGCACGATGTGCGCGGCATCGCCGGCCAGGAACAGATTGCCGTAGCGCATCGGCTCGGCCACGAAGGAGCGCAGCGGCGCGATCGACTTCTCGATCGAGGGGCCGGTGACCAGGCGCCCGGCCACGTCGGCGGGCAGGCGGCGCTTGAGCTCGGCCCAGAAGGCATCGTCGGACCAGTCCTCGACGGTGTCGGACAGCGGCACCTGGATGTAGTAGCGCGAGAGCACCTGCGAACGCAGCGAGCACAGCGCAAAGCCCCGATCGTGCTTGGCGTAGATCAACTCCGGCGACACCGGCTTCGTGCGCGCGAGCACGCCCAGCCAGCCGAAGGGATAGACCTTCTCGTATTCCTTGAGCACGTCGCGCGGGATGGACTTGCGGCTCACGCCGTGGAAGCCGTCGGCGCCGATGATGTAGTCGCAGTCGATGCGCACCACCTCATCGCCCATGCGGTAGGTGACGTAGGGCTTGCCGCTCTTGAGGTCGTGCGGCTGCACGTCTTCGGCGTTGTGGATCACCACCCCCTTCATCCGGTCGCGGGCCTCGTACAGGTCACGCGTCAGCTCGGTCTGGCCGTAGACCACCACCGAGCTGCCACCGCTGTACTTGTGCAGGTCCACGCGCCGCATCGTGCCGTTGTCGGAGATGTGGAATCCATCGTGGATCTCGCCTTCGCGGTCCATGCGTTCACCGCACTGGGCCTCGCGCATGAGCTTGGCAAAACCGTGCTCCAGCACGCCGGCGCGGATGCGTGAGAGGACATATTCGCGGCTCTGGCGTTCGAGGACGACGGTGTCGATGCCCTTGAGATGCAAGAGCTGGGACAGCATCAGGCCGGAGGGCCCGCCGCCGATGATGGCAACCTGGGTACGCATGGTGTGCTCCTGGTGGGGAATGTCGATGCATGAAGAATAGGCAGTAGCGCTCCGGAATACATCCTTTGATTTGCGTCAATGCGCGATGATCGCCATAAATGTGCGATAATCGCGCAAACGATGGGATTCCCATGATTGCCAAATCCGACCTGATCGAAGGCATGGTCAAAGGCATGGCGGTGCTGGAGAGCTTCGACACCGAGCGCCAGCGCCTCAACGCCACGCTGGCCGCGCAGCGCGCCGGCATCACGCGGGCCGCGGCGCGCCGGCACCTGCTGACGCTGGCCCACCTGGGTTATCTGGAGACCGACGGCAGCTATTTCTGGCTGTCCAGCAAGGTGCTGCGTTTTTCCGGCAGCTACCTGGCGTCTTCGCGCCTGCCGCGTGTGTTCCAGCCCGCGCTGGAGCGGCTGGCGGCGCAGACCGGCCAGGCCTATTCGGCCGTGGTGTCCAACGGCGACGAGGTGGTGATCGTGGCGCGCAGCAGCGACGTACGGCGCAGCGCCGCCGATGGCCTGCCGCAGCTCATGGCCTATGGCCTGCATCTGGGCGCGCGCCTGCCCGCCCATGCCACCTCGACCGGGCGCGTGCTGCTGGCGGCCTTGCCCCGCGCGGACTTCCAGGCCTGGATGAAGGGGCGCCTGCTGGAGCGTCTGACCTTGCACACTGTGACCGAGGCGCGACAGTTCCGCGCCCTGATCGAGCAGGTGCGGCGCGACGATTTTTGCCTGAGCAGCGAGGAGCATGAACTGGGCGTGCATGCCCTGGCCGTGCCGCTGCGCAACCTGCAGGGCCGTACCGTGGCGGCCCTCAATGTGGTGGCCTCGACGGCGCGAATGTCCGGGGCCACCATGCAGCGCGAACTGCTGCCCATGCTCTGGGAAGCGGCGCGGGAAGTGCGCCCGCTGCTCTAAGACCGTGAACAGGCTCTATGAACTGTATGCAATTGCAACAATCCGCATCCGGCCCGCCGCCGCGCGGGGCTTGCGGTATATATTGAAAACGGTATTCTGCATGCCTGATTTGCATCACACACAAGGAGTCCCCATGAAACGTCTGTCCCTTTTCATTGCCCTGGCCTTTGTTCTTCCGAGTGCCTGGGCCCAGCTCAAGCCCTGCGACGAACTGAAAGCCGAAATTGCGGCCAAGATCGACGCCAACGGCGTCAAGAACTACACGCTGGAGATCGTGCCCACCGAGCAGGTCGGCGACCGCAAGGTGGTGGGCAGCTGCGAGGGGGGCAGCAAGAAGATCGTCTACGTGCGCAACTGAGCTGTCGCAGCTTCTGCACCCGGTCGCCGCCAGGATCTGGCGGCGATTTTTTTTTGTCTGACGGGTTTGCTCTGCTTACAAATCCACACCATGTCGGCGCCGGCGCAGCGCATGGCGCCGCAGAATGGTGCAGACCATGTTTTCCCTATTCCGCAAGACCAGAGGCGCCAGCCCGGAGACCATCAGCCGCCATTCCATGCTGCCGCACCGCATGGATCTGGAGGAGCGCAAGGCTTTCCGGCGTGAACTGCTGGACCGGGTGATACGGGAGAGCCTGCTGGCCCTGGAGGTGGCTGCAGGCATGTACCGCCTGCGCACCATGCCGCTGGATGCGCGCCATCACCGCTTCGTCGCCATGATCGACGTGGGCCGGCATTTCCAGCCCCGACGTGCCGGGCGCGCCTGGGATGATCCCGAGACCGAAAACTGGATCCGCAAGTGTGCCTACGAACGCTTCGGCCTGTTGCTCGAGGCCATCTACTGGCGTTCGGGCGCCGCTCTGGCGGCCACCCGATCCGCTGCCGCCCTGGCAGCAGCCGGGCCGACGCATCCGCACTACCAGCTGGTGTCGGAAGAGGAAAAACAGGCACTGATGGAGGCCATCCGGCAGGGCAATGAACTGCCCGTGCTGCACGTCGGCGACTGGGAATACCAGACCGACATGGCGCCGCTCGACGGCACCGGATCGCAGCGCGAGCCCTGAGGCTGGCGGCCGGACGGCCTCAGTCCATTGTCATGGCCGGGGGACGCGTGCGGTAGAACTTCAGCGGGATGACTTCGGCTTCACGTTCGGCCTGGTTCAGCACCGATTTTTTCATCTTGCCCACCACGTGCATCTCGCAGGGCTTGCAGTCGAAGCGCAGCGTGAGTTTTTCCTTGCCGTTGATGAGGGTCAGCGGTTCGGCGCGCACCGTGCCCTGCACGCCGGTCACGCCCTTGGCCTGCTTGGGGCACAGGCTGAGCGAGAAGCGCACGCAGTGCTTGGTGATCATCAGGCTGACTTCGCCTTCTTCTTCATGGCTTTCGTAGGCGGCGGCGATGACCTTCACGCCGTGTTTCGCATAGAAGTCGCGCGCCTTCTCGTTGAAGACGTTGGCCAGGTAGGTGAGCGTGTCTTCCGGATAGGGCGCCGGCGGCTCCACGGGCTTGGCACGCGGTGGGCGTTCGTAGGCGGCAGCGCGCGCGGTTTCCAGCGCGGCCACGGCGTCGCGGCGCAGGGCGTTGAGCGTGGAGGCGGGGATGAACCAGGCTTGTGCCAGGTCCAGGGTGATGGTGATCGGTTCGAAGATCGTGGCGCCAAAGCGCCCCAGCTGTTCGCGCAGCGTGGCCTCGGCCTGGGCGGCGTTCTTCGCAGGCTCCCGGACGGCGGCCACGCTGGCGTGGCCCGTATGGCCGTCTTCGTCCATCAACTCCAGGGCAAAGCCCGTGGCGGTTTCCTGCAGCTTGGCCCAGACACCGATGCGCCGCTCGCTGGACTTCTTTTCCATCAGCCGCACCCAGTTCATGTCGCGGTTGCGGTTCAGCTCCGTCCCCTTGCGCAGGTCCTTGAAGCCGGCCATCGGGTCCTTCGGGTACACGCGCCACTGGTCCACCGACAGCGGGCCGGCCGGCTCGGCCCGGTTGATGGCCAAGCCCACCAGTTCCTTCTGCAGGTCGTAGTAGCACAGGCCGTCGCCGTTGTGCAGCACGGTGCCAGGTTCGCTCACCGTGAGTTCGACGAAGTCGGGGCCGACCTTGCTGACATAGCCCAGATGGCGGCCCGGGTTCTTGGGCGTGTCGAAGGCGCCGATGTCCTCCTTGCGGCCCTGGACGAAATAGTCGGTGAACTCGCGATTGAAGTTCTGGTCCGGGTCGGGCGTGAAGCTGAAGGTGGTATGGCCGCTGGAGGCGCGGGCCAGCTCGGGGCGCGCCTCCAGCAGTTCGTCGAAGAGCTTGCGGTAGTGTGCGGTGATGTTCTTGACGTAGGCCAGGTCTTTGTAGCGGCCCTCGATCTTGAAGCTGCGGATGCCGGCGTCCACCAGGGCGGCCAGGTTGGCGCTCTGGTTGTTGTCCTTCATGGACAGCACGTGCTTGTCGTGGGCCACGAAACGCCCCTGGCTGTCGAGCACCTGGTAGGGCAGGCGGCAAGCCTGCGAGCAGTCGCCGCGGTTGGCGCTGCGACCGGTATGGGCATGGCTGATGTAGCACTGGCCGCTGTAGGCCACGCACAGCGCGCCGTGCACGAAGAATTCCAGCGTGCAGCGTGCCGGGTCCATCTGGGCGCGGATGGCCTGGATCTGCTGCAGTGTCAGCTCGCGCGCCAGCACCAGTTGGGACAGGCCGGCGTCCTGCAGGAAACGGGCCTTCTCGGGCGTGCGGATGTCGGTCTGGGTGCTGGCGTGCAGCTGGATAGGGGGCAGGTCGATCTCCAGCAGGCCCATGTCCTGGATGATCAGGGCGTCGACGCCCGCGTCATAAAACTGCCAGGCCAGCTTGCGCGCCGGCTCCAGTTCGTCGTCGCGCAGGATGGTGTTGAGCGTGACGAAGATGCGGCTGTTGTAGCGGTGCGCGTGCCGGACCAGGCGGGCAATGTCCTGCACGGAGTTGTCGGCCGCGGTGCGCGCGCCGAAGGAGGGGCCGCCGATGTAGATGGCGTCGGCGCCATGGTTGATGGCCTCGATGCCGATGTCGGCGGTGCGGGCCGGGGACAGGAGTTCGAGCTGGTGTTCGGGCAGGGACATGCCCCCGATTATCCCAGCAGGCGCCCTTTTTTAGAAGGCAGGGGGACGTGCCCCCTGCTGGCTCAGCGTGCCGCCGGGGCGACGGCCGCGCCTTCGATCTTGTAGCGCTGCAGTGCCTGGGCCACGAAGCCGCTGGCCTTCATCTCCTCGACGAAGTCGCGCAGATAGGTCACACCAGCCTCGCCGCGCACGCGTGGTGTGCCCATGGCCTGGTTGATGACCATGAAGCGGCCGGGTAGCAGGCGCAGGCCGGGCACACGCTTTGCATCGGCCTCAAGCTGCTGCTTGACGCCGGCGGCGACTTCGAGCTTGTTGGCCACGAAGTAGTCGACGACGGCGGGCGAGGTGGGCGCGCGTTCCAGCGTGGCCTGCTTGATCTCGCGCGTCAGGTAGAGATCGTAGGCGCTGCCCTTGCCGACAGCCACGCGGATACCGGAGCGGTCCACTTCCTCGTTGCGCTGGATGGGCGAATCCTGGCGCACCAGGTAGGCACCTTCGATGACCACGTAGGCCGCGCTGTACAGCACGTCCTGGCCGCGTAGCGGATCGATGGCGACAAAGGCAATGTCCACCTTGTTGGCCTTGAGCGCCTCCACGACCGCACCGGCGGAGGTGAAGGTGACCAGTTCCAGCTTCACCTCCAGGCGCCGGGCCAGTTCACGCGCCAGGTCGACGGAGACCCCTGTGGGCTGGCCGGCGGCGTCCTTGCCGGCCAGGATGGGGTTGCCGAAGTTGATGGCGGCACGCAGGGTGCCCTGGGGGGCCAGCGCCTCGCGGGCGGCCGGCGGAATGGTGGAACAGGCGGTCATGAACAGGGAGGAAGTGAGAAAAAGCACCAGGGCCAGGCCGCGGCGCAGGGTCGGGAACGCAGAGGGCATCAGAAGTCCACCTTCTCACCGGGATTGACCACCAGCATCTTGTTGGCTTCGTTGCCCAGCGCGGCAGAGAACTCGGCCGTGGTGCCCTTGAGCTGCGGGATGGTGCCGTAGTGGATGGGCAGGGCGTACTTGGGCTTGAGGTAGTTCTTGACGGCATAGGCGGCATCGACCGGGCTCATGACGAAGTGGCCGCCGATGGGGATGAGCAGCAGATCGGGCTTGTAGTACTCGCCGATGAACTTCATGTCGCCGAACAGGCCGGTATCGCCCATGTGGTAGATCTTGAAGCCGTTTTCCATCTCGATGATGAAGCCCACCGGCTCGCCGCCCACGTGCACTTCATCCTTGGTGGTGGCCGGGTTCTTCCAGGCGTACTCGGAAGAGTGTTCGGCGTGGGTGGCGGTGATCTTCACGCCGTTGGGGCCGAAGGGCGTGATGGTGCCGCCCTTGCCGAAGCGGGGGGCCAGTTCGTTGGGCAGGATACCCAGCGTTGCGATGGTCTGGTTCAGGCCGGCCGGTCCGTACATCGGGACCTTGTGCATCTTGGCCAGATCCGGGGCATCAGCCACATGGTCGAAGTGGCCGTGGGTGACCAGCACCAGGTCGACCTTGCCCAGGGCTTCCAGGTTCTTGAAGCTGGCCGGGGTCTTGGGGTTGGTGCGCAGCCAGGGATCGACCACGATGACCTTGCCGCCGGGCGTGGTGATGCGCACGCTGGCCTGGCCCAGCCACAGCACCTCGGTCTTGCCGCTCTGGGCACTGGCGCTCAAGGCGCCCAGCATCACGGTGGTGGCGAGAACTGCCTTGAACAGCTGACGCAGGGTGTTCTTCATCATGGAGTCTCCTTGTGGTTGCTTGTGCACGAATCGGTATCTGCCGCCTTGATTGGACACAGGCCGAATACCTGCGTCAAGCGAGCAAACCCCGCGAGTGTCGGCCCGGGCCATAAAAAACGCGGCCGTAGCCGCGTTTTTCCGGGATGCTGTCAGGGTTTATTCGATCTTGGCCTTGGCTTTGAGTTCGTCCTGGAACTTCACCAGCTTCTGCTGGCCCAGTTGCTGGGCGATCTGCGGCTTGATCTCCTCGATCTTGGGCAGCTGGGCTTCGCGCACGTCGTCCAGGCGGATCACGTGGTAGCCGAACTGGGTCTTGACCGGGGTCTCGGTGATCTTGCCCTTGGCCAGCGCGACCATGGCGTCGGAGAACTCCTTGACGTAGTTGCCGGCTGCCGCCCAGTCCAGGTCGCCGCCGTTCGCGCCGGAGCCCGGGTCCTTGGACTGCTTCTTGGCGATGGCGTCGAACTTGGCGCCCTTCTTGAGCTGGGCGATGATGGCCTTGGCTTCGGCCTCCTTCTCGACCAGGATGTGGCGGGCACGGTATTCCTTGCCTGCATTGGCGGCGGCGAACTTGTCGTACTCGGCCTGGATCTCGGCATCGGTGATCGGGTTGTTCTTCTGGAAGGTGGTCACCAGGTCACGGATCAGCAGTGAGTCGCGCGTGAATTCCATCTGTGCCTTGAATTCTGGGCTGGCGTCCAGGCCCTGCTTCTGTGCTTCCTGCACCAGCAGTTCGCGGTCGACCACGGCCTTCTTGAGTTCTTCCATCATGTCGGGGGTGATCTGGCGGCCCGAGCGGGCGAACTGCTGGGCCAGGGCATCGACGCGTGCCAGCGGAACGGGCTTGCCATTGACGATGGCCAGGTTTTGCGCCTGGGCCGGAACCACCAGGGTGCCCATCAGCGTGGCAAGGGCCAGGGCCGGGAGTATCAGCTTGTTCATCATGAATCCTAGGAAAACGAGGGGAGAAATCGGAGAGTCAGAGCGTTTCGATCGCGATGGCGTGCACGCCCTGGGCGATGAAATCTTGCAGAGCATCATACACAAGGCGATGCCTCGCCACGCGTGGGATATCTGTAAAAAAGGGTGAAGCAATGCGCACCCGGAAATGGGTGCCGTAGGGTGTGCCGTTGGAGCCGGTGTGGCCTGCATGTGCGGCGCTTTCGTCGATGACGTCGAGCACGCTGGGCTGCAGCCTTTGCTGCAGGCGCTCGGCCATGCGGCCGGCCAGTCCGGACAGGTCCTGTGTCACGGGTGTACCTCCGTGCTGCGCACTGCGGTGCGAGCTTGCTTGAAGCGGTTCTGCGCGGCGCTCATGGTGCTCAGGCCTGGTCGGTCTTCAGGTAGCGGGCGATGTACAGGCCCTGGCCGACGATGAAGATCAGGGGGAAGGCATAACCCCAGAGCTTGAAGTTGACCCAGGCCTCGGTGCTGTAGAAGGCCGCCACATAACCATTGAGCGCGGCCATGAAGGCGCAGTAGATGATCCAGGCCACGTTCAGGCGCATCCATACGGCATCGGGCAGCTCCAGCTGGCTGCCCAGCAGCAGTTTGAGGTAGTTCTTTTTCATGAACCACAGGGCGACGGCCAGTGCCACGGCCATGGCGGCGTAGAGCACGGTGGGTTTCCACTTGATGAAGCGGTCGTCGTGCAGGGCCAGGGTCAGCGTGCCGAAGACCAGGATCAGTGCCAGGGTGATCTTCTGCATGGTCTGCAGCTTGCGGTCGATCGCGTACATCAGGCCGGTCTGCAGCACGGTGGCGGCCATCAGCACCGCGGTGGCGACGTAGATGTCGTAGAACTTGTAGGCGCCGAAGAACAGCAGGATGGGGAAAAAATCGATCAGTATTTTCATGGGGATAGGGACAAGTCAGCCCGGATTATCGGGGCAGGAGCAGGCCGCTCAGGGCTTGTGTTCCAGCGAGGCCGAGTTCATGCAGTAGCGCAGGCCGGTGGGCGTGGGGCCGTCCTCGAAGACGTGGCCCAGGTGGGCGCCGCACTGGGCGCACACGGTCTCCACGCGGACCATGCCGTGGCTGACGTCGCGCCGCTCCTCGATGGCGTGGGGCTCGGCTGGTGCGGAAAAGCTGGGCCAGCCGCAGCCGGCGTCGAACTTGCTGTCCGCCTCGAACAGGCGCGCGCCGCAGCAGACGCAGTCATAGTGCCCGGCTTGCCAGAAGTTCTCGTAGCGCCCCGTGTACGGGCGCTCGGTGGCCGCGTGGCGCGTGACCTGGTAGGCGCCGGGCTCGGCATGTTTTTCGGCCAGCAGGGTCTTCCACTCTTCGGCAGTTTTCTGGATGGAATAGCTCATGGTTTGTTTCCGCCGCTCATGAAGAGCAACTGATTTCGATCGAGGTAGCCCACTCGGGCGGGAAGCCGGCCTCGGCCTCATGGCCGGGATGCTTGGCATAGGGATTTTCCAGCAGGGTGAGCAGGCGTGCAACGCCGGAAAAGTCCTTCTCGCGCGCCTGGCGGATGGCCAGTTCGCCCAGGTGATTACGCAGGATGAACTTGGGATTGGTGCCCAGCATGGTGGCCGCAGCCAGGGTGCTGTCTTCCAGCGCCAGGCGTGCGTCGTATTGTTTGAGCCAGTCGTCCAGGGCGGTGCGGTCCAGGAACAGGTCGCGCACCGGCGCAGCCTGTGCATCGCCAGCGTAGTGGCTGAGGCGACGCCAGAAGATGGTGTGGTCCACGCGTTCCTGCGCCAGCAGCTTGAGGAGGCCCTCGACCAGCGCCCGGTCCTCGGGCCGTGACGTTTGCAGGCCCAGCTTGGCGCGCAGGCGCTTTTCCAGTTCGGCCGGGAACACGGTCTTGTAGGACTCCAGCGCGGCCAAGGCCAGTTCCTGCTCGCCGATCAGGGGCAGCAAGGCCTGGCCCAGGCAGAAGAGGTTCCAGTAGGCGATGTTGGGCTGGCGGCCGTAGGCGTAACGGCCCTGGGTGTCGGAGTGGTTGCAGATGTGGGCCGGGTCGTAGCCGTCCAGGAACTGGAAGGGGCCGTAGTCCAGCGTCAGGCCCAGGATGCTCATGTTGTCCGTGTTCATGACGCCGTGGCAGAAACCCACGGCCTGCCACTGCGCCAGCAGCGCGGCGGTGCGTACGCTGACGGCTTCGAGCAGGGCGGCATAGGCGTTGCCGGCAAATCTTTCAGTCGTGCGGCAGGCCGGGTAGTAGTGGTCGATGACGAAATCGGCCAGGCGGCGCAGTTCTTCGGGCTGGTCGTTGGCGGCGAAATGCTCGAAATGGCCGAAGCGGATGAAGCTGGGCGCCACGCGCGTGACCACGGCAGCGGTCTCGATTTCTTCGCGCCTGATCGGCGCATCCGAGCCTGTGACGCACAGGGCGCGTGTGGTGGGGATGCCCAAGCCCTGCATGGCCTCGCTGCACAGGAATTCGCGGATGCTGGAGCGCAGCACGGCCCGCCCGTCGCCCATGCGGGAGTAGGGCGTGCGCCCCGCGCCCTTGAGCTGGAGTTCCAGACCGCCCGTGGTCTCGCCGAGCAGCAGGGCGCGGCCGTCACCCAGCTGGCCGGCCCAGACGCCGAACTGGTGCCCGCTGTAGACCGTGGCCACGCTCTGGCTGCCAGCCAGCGGACGGTTGCCGCTGAGTGCCTGCAGCAGATCGTCGGACGTGGTCCAGCCGGACGGCAGACCCAGCAGTTCGCCCACGGCCAGGCTCTGGCCCACCCAATAGGGGGCGGGCAGGGGCTGCGGGGGCAGGGCGGTGTGGAAGGCCGGGCCGAGGGCGGCATAACGGTTGACCCAGCGCAAACTGCTGGCCACTGCGGCAGGACTGTCCTGGACGGCTTCGGAAACAAGAGACATGGTGAGATTGTCACGCAGCCGACGATCTCCGGTCCCGATCAGGGACTTACCCTCAGTGGACAGGCCATTTGCTTGCGCCATACTGATAAAGAGAGAGCACAGAACGCAAAAGGAGACCTGCCCATGCTCGGATTGATGCAAAACCAGCCGCTGCTGATTTCTTCCCTGATCGACTTTGCCGAACGGCACCATGGCGACGGCGAGATCGTTTCACGCCGGGTCGAAGGCGATCTCCACCGTTACCACTGGCGTGACGTGGCACTGCGTTCGCGCCGGGTGGCCAACGCGCTGGATGCGCTAAAGCTGCAGTTCAGCGACCGCGTGGCCACGCTGGCCTGGAACGGTTATCGCCATCTGGAACTCTATTTCGGCGTGAGCGGTTCGGGCCGGGTCCTGCATACGCTCAACCCGCGCCTGCACCCGGACCAGATCGCCTGGATCGCCAACCACGCCGAGGACCAGGTGCTCTGCTTCGACCTGTCCTTCCTGCCCATCATCCAGGCGGTGCACGCCAAATGCACCACGGTGAAGCACTGGATCGCCTTGTGTGACGCCGACAAGTTGCCCAAGGACAGCGGTATTCCGAACCTGCAGAGTTACGAGGCCTGGATCGCCGCCCAATCCGAGACCTACCGCTGGCCCGAATTCGACGAGAACTCGGCCTCCAGCATTTGCTACACGAGCGGCACCACGGGCAACCCCAAGGCGGCCCTGTACAGCCACCGCTCGACCATCCTGCACGCCTATGCCGCCGCGCTGCCCGACGTGATGTGCCTGAGCGCGCGTGACTCGGTGCTGCCGGTGGTGCCCATGTTCCACGTCAACGCCTGGGGCATCCCCTATTCGGCGGCGCTGACCGGCGCCAAGCTGGTGTTTCCGGGGCCCGCGCTGGACGGCAAATCGATCTACGAACTGATCGAGGCCGAGCGCGTGAGCTACGCCGCCGGCGTGCCCACCATCTGGCAGATGCTGCTGGGCCACATGAAACCCGGCGGGCTCAAGTTCTCCACCCTGAAGCGCACGGTGATCGGCGGTTCGGCCTGCCCGCCGGCCATGATCACGGCCTTCCGCGAAGAGTACGGCGTGGAGGTGTTGCACGCCTGGGGCATGACCGAGATGTCGCCGCTGGGCACTTTGTGCACGCTCAAGAACAAGCACCTGACGATGCCCGAATCCGAGCAGATGAAGATCCGCCTCAAGCAGGGGCGCGCTATCTACGGCATGGACATGAAGATCGTGGGTGGCGATGGCCAGGAGCTGCCCTGGGACGGCAAGGCCTATGGCGACCTGCTGGTGCGCGGGCCCTGGATCCTGCGCGAATACTTCAAGGGCGAAGGCGGCAACCCGCTGGTCCAGGACGGCTGGTTCCCCACCGGCGACGTGGCCACCATCGACCCCGACGGTTATATGCAGATCACCGACCGCAGCAAGGACGTGATCAAGTCCGGCGGCGAGTGGATCAGCTCGATCGACGTGGAAAACATCGCCGTGGCCCACCCGGCCGTGGCCATGGCGGCCTGCATCGGCATGCGCCACCCCAAGTGGGACGAGCGCCCGGTGGTGGTGGTGGTGAAAAAGCCCGGGGCCGAGCTGACCCGCGAGGAACTGCTCAAGTTCTACGAGGGCAAGACCGCCAAGTGGCAGATTCCGGACGATGTGATCTTCGTCGATGCCATCCCCCTGGGAGCCACCGGCAAGATGCTCAAGGCGCGGCTGCGCGAGACGCTCAAGGACTACAAGTTGCCCGGCACCTGAGGGCATGCTGAATGACCGGTCATGGTGCACAGCGCGTGTCCGGCCCGTTTGGGGGCGAGTCGCAAAGGCGATAGTTCTAGGGCAATCCCTAGCGCTGCAACTGTCGAATTTGGTTACGCTGCAATGGTTTTGTCAACGAGGAGATTTCAAATGAAGTTCACCGCGAAACTTGTGACCGCCGCCGCCATGCTGGCTTTTGCCGGCACGGCCCTTGCCCAAAAGGGCGAAACCGTCAAGATCGCCTGGATCGATCCGCTGTCCGGCCTGATGGCGCCGGTGGGCAACAACCAGGTGCGCAGCTTCCAGTTCTTCGGAGAGAAGTTCAGCGGCGCCAACAACCCGGCCGGTGTGAAATTCGAGGTCATTCCTCTCGACAACAAACTCAGCCCTGCCGAGAGCCTGAACCAGCTCAAGGCCGCCATCGACCAGGGCGTGCGCTACATCACCCAGGGTAACGGCTCCTCGGTCGCCGGCGCGCTGATCGACGCCGTGGCCAAGCACAACGAGCGCAACCCTGGCAAGGAAATCATCTACCTGAACCACTCCGCGGTCGACCCCGACTTCACCAACAGCAAGTGCAACTACTGGCACTTCCGTTTCGATGCCGACACCTCCATGAAGATGGAAGCCCTGACCACCTTCATGAAGGACCAGAAGGACGTCCAGAAGGTCTACCTGCTGAACCAGAACTACTCGCACGGCCACCAGGTCGCGGCCTTCGCCAAGGAAAACCTCAAGCGCAAGCGTCCCGACGTGCAGATCGTCGGCGAAGACCTGCACCCCCTGGCCCAGGTGCGCGACTTCGCACCCTATATCGCCAAGATCAAGGCCTCGGGCGCCGACACCGTGATCACCGGCAACTGGGGCTCTGACCTGGCCCTGCTGGTCAAGGCGGCCAACGAAGGCGGTTACAACGGCAAGTTCTATACCTACTACACCGGCGTGTCCGGCACCCCCACGGCCCTGGGCCAGGGCAGCGCGGGCAAGGTCTTCCAGATCTCCTACAACCACTACAACATGGGTGGTGACATGGGCAAGTGGCAGGCCGAGTACAAGGCCAAGTTCAAGGACGACTTCTATACCGGCTCGGTCATCCATATCTACAAGGCGCTCGGTGAAGCCATGGCCAAGGCCAAGTCGACCGACCCGGTCAAGGTGGCGGCGGCGCTGGAAGGTCTGAAATACAAGAGCTTCAACGGCGAGGTCGAGATGCGCAAGACCGACCACCAGAACCAGCAGCCGCTGTTCCTGACGGTCTGGCAGAAGGCGGACAAGAAGTTCCCCTACAGCCCGGAAAACACCGGCATGACGCTGGCCCTGGTCAAGGAATTCCCGGCCTACGTCTCCAGCACGCCCACCAGCTGCCAGATGAAGCGTCCCTGATCCCCAGGTCGCGCCATGTGTGTGGGGCCCGATAGCCTTCGGACGATCGGGCCCTTTTCATGTCTGACGAGTTTGCATTGAGGTCTGCCGCGCAGACACGGAAGGTTGTTTCCTGATGGAGTTCTTCATCATCTCCATGCTCAACGGCCTGAGCTACGGGCTCTTGCTGTTCATGCTCAGCTCCGGGCTGACGCTGATTTTCAGCATGATGGGCGTGCTCAACTTCGCCCACGCCAGCTTTTACATGCTGGGCGCCTACATCGGCTACAGCGTGGCCAAGGTGGTCGGTTTCTGGCCTGGCCTGGTGCTGGCACCCCTGCTGGTGGGCCTGCTGGGCGCCGTGTTCGAACGCCTGGCCCTGCGCAAGGTGCACAAGTACGGCCATGTGCCGGAACTGCTGATCACCTTTGGCCTGTCCTACATCATCCTTGAGCTGGTGCAGCTGATCTGGGGCCGCACATCGGTGGAGTTCAGCCCGCCCCAGTCGCTGCAGGGGCCGGTGTTCACGCTGGTGAACCACGTGACGGAAGGCATCAGCCTGGTCTGGGGCGTGGCACCCGCCGAGCTTTGCGAGGCCGCGGTCTGCTCGCCGTTCCCGGCCACGCGCGGTTTCATGATGCTGGTGGCGCTGTTCATGCTGGTGTCGCTGTGGCTCATGCTCACGCGCACCCGCATCGGCCTGGTGATCCAGGCTGCGCTGACGCATCCCGAGATGGTCGAGTCCCTGGGCCACAACGTGCCGCGTGTGTTCATGCTGGTCTTCGGCGCCGGCGCGGCGCTGGCCGGCCTGGGCGGGGTGATCGGCGGCAGCACCTTCGTCACCGAACCGGCCATGGCCGGGACGGTGGGTTCCGTCATCTTCGTGGTGGTGGTGGTCGGTGGCCTGGGTTCGCTTTCGGGCGCCTTCCTGGCCTCGGTGCTGATCGGTGTGATCCAGACCTTTGCCGTGGCCTTTGACTATTCCTTCCTCACGCTGGCGCAGCAGCTGGGCATCGAGCTCAGCGCCGCGGCGCGCAACAACTCGGTGCTCAAGCTCACGCTCTCGCAGGTGGCCCCCATCCTGCCCTATCTCTTCCTGGTCCTGATCCTGATCTTCCGGCCCAAGGGACTACTGGGTACACGGGACGAGTGACATCATGGCCAAGCAATACTACGAATTCAAACCCTACAACGTCGGTCGCTGGATCATCTGGGGCTTCTTTGCCCTGCTCCTGTTCTTTGCTCCCAAGGTCTTCACCAGCGGCCTGTCGGTGACCATGCTCTCGCAGATGGGCATCGCCATCATCGCCTGCCTGTCCTACAACATGTTGCTGGGGCAGGGCGGCATGCTCAGCTTCGGCCATGCGGTCTATTCGGGCCTGGGCTCCTACATGGTCATCCATGCCCTGAACATGGTCAGCAAGGGGACCCTGCCCATCCCCGTGAGCCTGCTGCCCATCATCGGTGGCTTCGCCGGCATGGGTTTTGCCGTGCTCTTTGGCTATGTGACGACGCGCAAGTCCGGCACACCCTTTGCGATGATCACGCTGGGCGTCGCCGAACTGGTGTTCGCCATGTCGCTGATGTTCTCCGAGTTCTTCGGCGGCGAGGCCGGCGTCTCGGGCAACCGCGTGGTGGGGCAGCCCTTCTTCGGCATCAACTTCGGGCCGGGCACGCAGGTCTACTACCTGATCGCGATCTATACCTTCGTCTGCGTGGCGCTGATGTTCGCCTTCACGCGCACGCCGCTGGGTCGCATCCTCAACGCCGTGCGCGACAACCCGGAGCGGGTGGAGTTCATCGGCTACAGCACCCAGCGCGTGCGCTACCTGGCCTTCATCATCTCGGGCTTCTTTGCCGGCATCGCGGGCGGCCTGGGCAGCGTCCTGTTCGAGATCGTCACGGCCGAGGTGGTGGGCCCGCTGCGTTCGGGCGCCTATCTGCTGTTCACCTTCCTGGGTGGCGCCACCTTCTTCTTCGGCCCCATCATCGGCGGCGTGCTGCTGGTGCTGGCCTCGATCCTGCTGTCGGAGATCACCAAGGCCTGGCTGCTTTACCTGGGCCTGATCTTCCTCTTCATGGTGATGTACGCCCCGGGCGGTATCGCCAGCCTGATCATGATGAACCTGCGCGTGGCCAGCTTCGGTTTCCTGCGCAAACTCTGGGTGAGTTATCTGGGCCTGGCCCTCGCGGGGCTCACCATCCTGCTGGGCGCGGCCGTGATGATCGAGATGGTCTACCACCTGCAGATGAACCTCTCGCTGGGTCCGGAGCTGCGTTTCATCGGCATCCCGCTCAACGCCCACAACCCCGATCACTGGTTCGGCGGCGCCTTCGTCATGCTGACGGGCCTGGGCCTGTTCGAGTTGTGCCGCCGGCACTATGTGCATGAATGGGGTGTCATCCAGGAAGACATCGAGAAGGAAATCAAGCGGAGGGAAGCGCTATGAGCGGGGCAGCTGACATGAATACACCCGCACTGGAACTCAAGGACTTGCGCAAGAGTTTCGGCAAGACGGAGATCATCCGTGGTGTCGACCTGGCGGTGCAGGCCGGCGAGCGCGTGGCCGTGATCGGCCCCAACGGCGCCGGCAAATCCACGCTGTTCAACCTGATCAGCGGGCGCTTCGGCCCCAGCAGCGGCGAAGTGCTGCTGCACGGCAAACGCATCGACGGCATGAGGCCCTACGAGATCAACCGCATGGGCCTGGCGCGCAGCTTCCAGATCACCAATATCTTCCCCAAGCTCAGCGTGTTCGAGAACCTGCGCTGCGCCGTGCTCTGGAGCCTGGGCTACCGCTACACCTTCTTCAAGTTCCTGGCCGACCTGGAAGACGCCAACGACCGCACCGAGGAACTGCTGGAGATGATCCGGCTGGACAAAAAGAGGGACGTTCTGGCCGTGAACCTGACCTATGCCGAACAGCGCGCGCTGGAGATCGGCGTGACCATCGCCGGCGGCGCCAGCGTGATCCTGCTGGACGAGCCCACCGCCGGCATGAGCAAGAGCGAGACCACGCGTTTCATCAAGCTGATCCGCGAAGTCACCGAAGGCAAGACCCTGCTGACGGTGGAACACGACATGGGCGTGGTGTTCGGACTGGCCGACAAGATCGCCGTGGTGGTCTACGGCGAGCTGCTGGCCTTTGACACGCCCGAAGCGGTGCGCTCCAATGCGCGCGTGCAGGAAGCCTACCTCGGCTCACCTGTGGCCGATTCGCAGGCGGGAGGCCATTGACATGTCTGCTTTGTTGAAAGTTGAGAGCCTGCACGCCTTTTATGGCAAGAGCCATGTACTGCATGGCGTGCATTTCGAGGTCCAGCCCGGCGAGATCGTGGCCCTGCTGGGGCGCAACGGCTCGGGACGCTCGACCACGGCCAAGGCCGTGATGGGCCTGGTCGATTGTGCCGGCAGCGTGAAATGGCGCGGCGAGGAGATCCAGGGTCGCAAGGCTTTCGAGATCGCCCACCTGGGCGTCGGTTACGTGCCCGAGAACCGCGACATCTTCCCCGACCTGACCGTGCACCAGAATCTGATGCTGGGCGAAAAGGGCAAGGGCCGCAAGAGCCGCTGGACCTTCGACGACATGTACACCATGTTCCCGCGTCTCAAGGAGCGCCAGCACACCGAGGCCGGCGTGCTCTCAGGTGGTGAGCAGCAGATGCTGACCTTGTGCCGCACCCTCATGGGCGACCCGGATCTCATCATCATCGATGAGCCGACCGAAGGCCTGGCGCCCAAGATCGTGGAACTGGTGGGCCAGTACCTGAAGAAGCTCAAGGACCGCGGCATCTCGGTGCTGCTGATCGAGCAGAAGCTGACCATCGCCATGGCCATCTCCGACCGGGCCCTGGTCATGGGGCACGGCAGCATCGTCTTCGAGGGCACCCCCGAAGCGCTGCGCAACGACAGCTACACCCGCAAGGAGTGGCTGGAAGTCTGAGCCTTCCAGGCTGGGTTTCAGGGGGTTTGTCCCAGCCGCGACAAACCCTCGTTGCATCGCAACATAAACCTTTTACAATCAAAAATCGAACGATCGTTCTATTTTTTGAACCACCCGAGGAACGCAAGCATGAGCGCTGAATACAAGGTGCATGGCGACGTCGCCGTGATCACGCTGAACAACCCGCCCGTCAACGGCCTGGGCTACGAAACCCGCAAGGGCATCACCGAAGCGCTGGCCAAGGCCAATGCGGACGGCAAGGTCAAGGCCATCGTCATCACCGGCGCCGGCAAGGCCTTCTCGGGCGGTGCGGATATCAAGGAATTCGGCACGCCCAAGGCCTTGCAGGAACCCAACCTGCTGAGCGTCATCCTGGCGATCGAGAACTCGGCCAAGCCCGTGGTGGCCGCCATGCACACCATCGCCATGGGCGGCGGTCTGGAGCTGCCCCTGGGCTGCCACTACCGCATCGCTGCGCCGGGCTGCAAGGTGGCGCTGCCCGAAGTCAAGCTGGGCCTGATCCCGGGCGCCGGCGGCACGCAGCGCCTGCCGCGCGCCCTGGGCGTGGAACCCGCGCTGAACATGATCGTCAGCGGCGAGCCCGTGCCCAGCGAGATGCTGCTCATGGTGCCCGGCCAGAAGCTGTTCGACAAGCTGGCCAAGTCCAATGAGTCCCTGCTGGACGAAGCCATTGCCCTGGCCCAGGAAAAAGCCGATGTGCGTCCCTTGCCCCTGGTGCGCAACCTCAAGGCCCAGCACCCGCTGGGTGATGCCTACTTCCAGTTCGCCCGCAATATGGTGGGCGGCATGAGCAAGAATTTCCCGGCCCCGCTGAAATGCATCGACGCCGTCGAGGCCGCCACCAAGAAGAAGTTCGACGACGGCCTGCTCTTTGAGCGCGAGATCTTCATCAACCTGATGTGGACACCCGAGTGCCGCGCGCTGCGCCACATCTTCGCGGCTGAACGTGCTGCCTCCAAGATCCCGGACGTGCCGGAAGACACCCCCAAGCGCGAAATCAAGGCTGTGGCCGTCATCGGCGCCGGCACCATGGGTGGCGGCATCACCATGAACTTCCTCAACGCCGGCATCCCCGTGAAGATGCTGGAGATGAAGCAGGACGCGCTGGACCGTGGCCTGGCCACCATCCGCAAGAACTACGAAGCCCAGGTCACCAAGGGCAAGCTCAAGCAGGACAAGTATGAGCAGCGCATGGCGCTGCTGTCGACCACGCTGAACTATGAGGACCTGAAGGACGCCGACCTCGTGATCGAAGCCGTCTTCGAGGAGATGGGCGTCAAGGAAACCGTGTTCAAGAAACTCGACGAAGTGATGAAAAAGGGTGCCATCCTGGCGTCCAACACCTCCACGCTGGACGTGAACAAGATCGCTTCCTTCACCAAGCGTCCGCAGGATGTGGTGGGCCTGCATTTCTTCAGCCCGGCCAACGTCATGAAGCTGCTGGAAGTGATCCGCGGCGCCAAGACCGGCAAGGACGTGCTGGCCACCGTGATGGCCGTGGCCAAGACCATCAAGAAGACCGCGGTCGTCTCGGGCGTCTGCGACGGCTTCATAGGCAACCGCATGATCGAGCAGTACAGCCGCCAGGCCGGTTTCCTGATCGAGGAGGGCGCCACGCCAGAGCAGGTCGACAAGGCGGTCGAGAAATTCGGTTTCGCCATGGGTCCCTTCCGCATGGGCGACTTGGCCGGGAACGACATCGGCTGGGCCATCCGCAAGCGCCGTTACGTGGAAAAGCCGGGCATGAAATACAGCAAGACGGCCGACCTGCTGTGCGAGCTGGGCCGCTACGGCCAGAAGACCGGCGCCGGCTGGTACGACTACAAACCCGGCAAGCGCGACGCCATCCCCAGCCAACTGGTGGTGGACATGATCGAGAAACACCGCAAGGACATGGGCATCACCCCGCGCAAGATTTCCGACGAAGAGATCGTGCAGCGCTTGGTCTACGCTCTGGTCAACGAAGGCGCGCATATCGTGCAAGAGGGCATTGCGTCCCGCGCCAGCGATATCGACATGGTCTACCTCACGGGCTACGGCTTCCCCATTCACCGTGGCGGCCCCATGCAATACGCCGACACCATCGGCCTGTTCAACGTGGCCCAGAGCATGCAGCGTTTTGCCCAGAACCCGCTGGACGACGCCAAGTTCTGGCAACCCGCGCCGCTGCTGGCCAAGCTGGTGGCCGAAGGCAAGAGCTTCAACGGCTGAGCCGCATCCAGGAGAATTTGAAATGACCAACGCCGTTATCGTTTCCACCGCACGCACCCCCCTGGCCAAGAGCTGGAAGGGCGCTTTCAACATGACCCACGGTGCCACCCTCGGTGGCCACGCCGTGCAGCATGCCATCCAGCGCGCCGGCATCGACGCCGGCGAAGTGGACGACGTGCTCATGGGTTGCGCCACGCCCGAGGGCGCAACGGGTTCCAATATCGCGCGCCAGATCGCGCTGGCCGCGGGCTGCCCCGTCACCGTCTCGGGTGTCACGGTCAACCGCTTCTGTTCCTCGGGGCTGCAGACCATTGCCATGGCCGCGCAACGCATCATTGCCGGTGAAGGCGATGTCTACGTGGCCGGCGGCGTGGAGAGCATCTCCTGCGTGCAGAACGAAGCTAATCGCCACATGATCACGGACCCGGCCCTGCTCAAGGCCAAACCCGAGATCTACTGGAACATGCTGCAGACCGCCGAGCAGGTGGCCAAGCGCTACAACATCGGTCGCGACGTCATGGACGAGTACGGCGCCGCCAGCCAGCAGCGGGCCTGCGCGGCCCAGGCTGCTGGTCTGTTCGCAGCGGAGATCGCGCCCATCACCGTCACCGCCGGCGTAGCCGACAAGACCCTGGGTCTGATCACCAAGAAGGTCACGGTCAGCGCGGACGAGGGGTTGCGCGAGGGCACCACAAAAGAAGGCATCAGCGGCATCAAGCCAGCCATGCCCGGCGGTGTGGTCTCGGCTGGCAACGCCAGCCAGTTCTCTGACGGTGCCGGCGCCTGCGTGCTCATGAGCGAAGAGCTCGCCAGCAAACGCGGCTTCAAGCCCCTGGGCCGTTTCCTGGGGTTTGCCGTGGCCGGCTGCGAACCCGACGAGATGGGCATCGGTCCCGTGTTCGCCGTGCCCAAGGTCCTCAAGCGTCTGGGCCTGAAGGTCTCGGACATCGACCTCTGGGAACTCAACGAAGCCTTCGCCGTGCAGGTGCTCTACTGCCGCGACAAGCTGGGCATCCCGGCCGACCGCCTCAACGTCAACGGCGGCGCCATCGCCGTGGGCCACCCCTACGGTGTCAGTGGCCAGCGCCTGACCGGCCACGCCCTGATCGAAGGCAAGCGCCGCGGCGCCAAGCGCGTGGTGGTCACCATGTGCATCGGCGGTGGCATGGGTGCGGCCGGCGTGTTCGAGGTGCTGTAAACAGCAGGAAAGGCGCCTCGCACCATGAGCTACCGGCAGACCCTGGATTTTCTTCTCTACCAGTGGCTCAAGGCCGATGCGTTGAATGGGCGTGAGCGTTTCGCGGACCACAACCGCGAAACCTTCGACGCCGTGCTCGACACCTGCGAACGCATCGCCCGCGAGAAGTACGCGCCTTTCAACCGCACGGTCGACATCGAGGAGCCGCGCTTCGACGGCGAGAAGGTCATCCTGCCGCGGGCCACGCACGAAGCGCAGAAAGCCTACGCTGAATCGGGCATGCTCAGCGCGGCGCAGGACTACGAGGTGGGCGGCATGCAGCTGCCCTATACCGTGGAGGCCGCGGCCAATTCCTTTTTTGCCATGGCCTCGATCAGCATCGGCTCGGGCCTGCTCACGTCCGGAAACGCCAACCTGCTGATGGCCCATGGCACGGACCTGCAGAAAGAGGTCTTTGCGAAAAACGAGTTCGCGGGGCGCTTCTCCGGCACCATGTGCCTGAGTGAGCCCCAGGCCGGTTCCAGTCTGAGCGACATCGCCACGCGCGCCGTGCCCGATGGCGCGGACTTCCAGAACGATCCGCTGGGCCCGCGCTACCGCCTCAAAGGCAACAAGATGTGGATCTCGGCCGGCGAACACGAGCTGACCGAGAACATCATCCACCTGGTGTTGGCCAAGATCCCCGGTCCGGACGGCAAGGCCATCCCCGGCACACGCGGCATCTCGCTTTTCATCGTCCCCAAGAAACTGGTCGACACCCAGGGCCAGCTGACCGGCGAGCGCAACGACGTGGCGCTGGCGGGCCTGAACCACAAATGCGGCTGGCGCGGCACCACCAACACGCTGCTGAACTTCGGCGAAGGCAAATACCCGGTGCGTGGGGACGCAGGAGCGATAGGCTACCTGGTCGGCCAGCCCGGCCAGGGCCTGCGCTGCATGTTCCACATGATGAACGAGGCGCGCATCGGCATCGGCATGGCGGCCACCATGCTGGGCATGGCCGGTTACCAGGCCTCTCTGGTCTATGCAAAGAACCGTCCGCAGGGCCGGCCCATCGGACCCGATGGCAAGGACGCTGCCAAGCCCCAGATCCGCATCATCGAGCACGCCGACATCAAGCGCATGCTGCTGGCCCAGAAAGCCTGGTGCGAAGGGTCGCTGGCGCTGCAGCTTTACTGCGCGCGGCTGATCGACGAGCAGCACTCGGGCTCGCCTGCTGCCGCCGACGAGGCACGTCTGCTGCTGGAGGTGCTGACGCCCATCGCCAAGAGCTGGCCCAGCGAATGGTGCCTGGAGGCCAATTCCCTGGCCATCCAGATCCACGGCGGCTACGGCTACACGCGCGACTTCCCGGTGGAGCAGTACTGGCGCGACAACCGCCTCAACATGATCCACGAGGGCACACACGGCATCCAGGCCCTGGACCTGCTGGGCCGCAAGGTGCTGATGGAGGAGGGCCGGGGCCTGCAGCTGCTGGCCGGCCGCATGACGGCGACCATTCAGCGTGCCCAGGCCCAGGCCGAACTGGCGCCGTATGCCGCGCAGCTGGCACAGGCCCTGCAGCAGGTCGGCGGGGCGACGAAGGCTGCCTGGTCCACCGGCCAGCCCGGCGAGGCCCTGGCCAATGCCGTGCCCTATATGCAGGCTTTTGGCCACACGGTGCTGGCCTGGATCTGGCTCGAAGTGGCGCTGGCAACCAGTCCGGCAGCCCAGGACATGGCTTCGCGCGGCCGCCTGCTCGCCGCCCGATTTTTCTTCCGATATGAATTGCCGAAAATCGGCGCCTGGCTTAAGGTGGTGGAGACGCGCGACATGACCTGCGCGGATTTTCCCGAGGAGGCGTTCTGATGGCAACCGAATTCAACAAACTCCGCGTCGAGCGGCTGGCCTGGGTCTGCATTTACGGCGGACTGCTGGCGCTGGTGCTGGGCATGTTCCTGCAGCGGCAGGATCGCATGCTCGGCGACAGCTTCCAGATCGGCGGCACGGCCGTGGCCGGCGTCGGTGCGGCCCTGATCTGGGTCCGATCCCTCATGAAATAGGACAACAAAGGTAGACACATGACACGTACCATCCAGCAACTCTTCGACCTGAAGGGCAAGACTGCCCTGATCACCGGCGGCTCGCGCGGCTTGGGCCTGCAGCTGGCACAGGCGCTGGGCGAGGCCGGTGCGCGCGTGATGCTCAGCGCCCGCAAGGCCGAAGAGCTGGAAGTCGCCGTGGCCGACCTGCAGGCTGCGGGCATCGACGCGCGCTGGATTGCTGCCGACTGCGCCAGGGAGGAGGACATCCACCGCCTGGCCGATGAAACCATGCAGCGCATGGGCGAGGTGGATATCCTGGTCAACAACGCCGGCGCGGCCTGGGGCGCGCCCGCCGAAGACCACCCGATTCCCGCCTGGGACAAGGTGATGAACCTCAACATCCGCGGTTATTTCATCCTGAGCCAGGTGATCGGCAAGAAGAGCATGATCCCGCGCAAGTCGGGCCGCATCATCAACGTGGCCTCGATCGCCGGCCTGGGCGGCAACCCGCCCGAGATGAGCACCATCGCCTACAACACCTCCAAGGGCGCGGTGATCAACTTCACGCGCGCGCTGGCCGCCGAATGGGGCAAGTACAGCATCAACGTCAACGCCATCTGTCCGGGTTTCTTCCCGAGCAAGATGACGGCCGGCACCCTGGCCGCCTGGGGCGAGGAGAACCTGAAAAAGCACGCGCCGCTGCAGCGCCTGGGCGACGACGAGGACCTCAAGGGCCTGTGCGTACTCTACGCCTCGGACGCCGGCAAGCACATCACCGGCCAGTTGCTGGCGGTGGACGGTGGTGTCAGCTGCGTGACCGGAGGTTGAGGACATGTCGATCCCCTTCGGCGTCCGCGTCCCCTTCGTCGATCACCTGGGCTTCACCCTGGAGCGCTTCGAGGACGGCCAGTCCGAACTGCACTACGAGGCCAGGCCCGAGCACCTGAATTCCTTTGCCGTCACACACGGCGGCGCCACCATGACGCTGATGGACGTGGCCATGGCCACGGCGGCGCGCAGCGTGCAGCCCGAGATGGGCGTGGTGACCATCGAGATGAAGACCAGCTTCATGCAGGCCGCGCGCGGCAAGCTCACGGCCAAGGGCCGGCTCATCCACCGCACTGCCACCCTGGCCTTCACCGAGGCCACCATTTACGACGCCGAGGGCAAACCTTGCTCGCACGCCACCGGTACCTTCAAGTACGTTCGGCGGCTGCCGGTTGACGCCAAGAGCAGCCATCCCCTGAACGTGATTTCCACCGACTGAGAGACAACCATGCCCACGAACCGCCAGATCCTGCTCGACAACCGCCCCGAGGGCGAAGCCACGACCAGCAACTTCAAGCTCGTCACCGCCCAGACGCCTGCGCTGCAGGACGGCCAGGTGCTGGTGCGCCACCATTTCCTGAGCCTGGACCCGTACATGCGCGGGCGCATGAACGACAGCAAGAGCTACGCGCAGCCGCAGCCCCTGGGCGAGGTCATGATCGGCGGTACCGTGGGTGAGGTGGTGGAGAGCCGCCACCCCAAGTTCGCCGCTGGCGACAAGGTGGTGGGCATGGGCGGCTGGCAGGAATACAGCGTGGTCGACGCCAACCAGCCGGGTGCCGTGCGCAAGGTAGACACCACCCATGTACCGCTGAGCCACTACTTGGGCGCCGTGGGCATGCCCGGTGTCACCGCCTGGTACGGTCTGGTCAAGATCATCAACCCCAAGGCCGGCGAGACCATGGTGGTCAGCGCCGCTACCGGTGCCGTGGGCAGCGCCTATGGCGCGCTGGCCAAGGCACGTGGTTGCCGCGTGGTGGGCATCGCCGGCGGCAAGGACAAGTGCGACTACGCGGTCAAGGAACTGGGCTTCGACGCCTGCATCGACTACAAGCAGCACAAGGACGCGGCTTCGCTGTCCAAGGCGCTCAAGCAGGCCTGCCCCAATGGCATCGATGGTTATTTCGAGAACGTGGGTGGCATGGTGCTGGACGCCGTGCTGCTGCGCATGAATGCCTTCGGCCGCATCGCGGTCTGCGGCATGATCGCCGGCTACGACGGCCAGCCCATGCCCCTGGCCCATCCGGCGCTGATCCTGGTCAACCGCCTCAAGATTGAAGGCTTCATCGTCAGCGAGCACATGGAAATCTGGCCCGAGGCGCTCAAGGAACTGGGCATGCTGGTCGGCACGGGCAAGCTGCGCCCGCGCGAGAGCGTGGCCCCGAACCTGGAAGCCGCACCCGAGGCCTTCCTGGGCCTGCTCAAAGGCAAGAACTTCGGCAAGCAGCTCGTCAAGCTGATCTAGGAAGTGCCATGAACCATGCTCCTCATCCGCAGCATGGCAATGGGGCAGGGCAGGCCCTCGCCGGGACAGGCGAGGAGTTCCGCGACGACCTGCGTGCGCCGGGCAGCCGCAATGCCCAGGCCCGGCGTCTGCTGTCTGCCGAGGAACTGGCGCCACTCACCACCCTGTCGGACGGGCGTTCGCTGCTGGCCGTAGCGCAGACCTTGTTGCTGATTGCCGTCGGCATGACGCTGGCCAGGCTCGCCTGGCCGACGCCGCTGTGGTGGGCCGGCGGGCTGGCCGGCCTGGTGCTGATCGGCGTGGCCCAGCATGGCCTGTTCATCCTGGCACACGAGGCTGCCCACTACCGCCTCCTGACCAACCGCACACTCAACGATGGGCTGGGCCGCCTGATCGGCATGAGCGGCGGCGTCTCCATGTGCACCTACCGGGTCACGCACCGCCTGCACCACAACAACCTCTACGGGCCCGAAGACCCGGACACGGCTATCCACGGCGGCTACCCGCGCGGCAAGGCCTATCTGTGGAAGAAACTGGTTCAGGACCTCATCGGCTGGAACGCCTGGAAAACCTACGCCTACTTCTTCGGCTCGCCGGCGATCAACGAGGACACGAAGCGACGCATCTCCCCGCTGGACGACACCTCGCCACAGTTGCGCGCCGCGGCCCGCCGCGACCGCTGGGGCGTGGTGGCCTTTCATCTGCTGGCGCCGGTGGGCGCTGCACTGATCGGTGGCCTCGACGGCCTGCTGATCTATCTGGCCGTGTGGACCCTGCCTCTGCTCACGACGCTGCAACCCATCCTGCGCCTGCGTGCCATCTGCGAACACGGCGCGGTGAACGACCTCACGTCGCCGCTGACCGCAGCGCGTACCAACCGGACCTGGGGCCATGTGGGCAACTGGGTCGGGCGATTTTTCCTGTTCCCCCACCACGTGAACTACCACCTGGAACACCACCTGTACCCGGCGGTGCCCCACTACAACTTGCCGCGCCTGCACCGGCTGCTGGAAGAGAAGAAGGCGCTGGGTGAGGCCGAGGTCCGCGACATCAGCGACACCTGGTCCCAGATCTTCGCGCCGAGGAGGGCCCGTGGCTGATCTGATCCTGCACCACTACGCCAACTCGCCCTTCTCGGAAAAGATCCGTCTGATCCTGGGCTGGAAGCAGCTGGCCTGGAAATCGGTCACCGTGCCGAACATCCTGCCTAAGCCGGACGTGATGGCCCTGACCGGTGGTTACCGCAAGACGCCTTTCCTGCAGATCGGCTCGCACATCTATTGCGACACGGCGCTGATCTGCGATGTGCTGGAGCACCTGCAGCCCGAACCCGCCCTGTATCCGGTCGCGCACAAGGGCCTGGCCCGCGTGGTGGCCCAGTGGGCCGACGAGCGCCTGTTCTGGGCGGCCATGAGCTACAACTTCCAGCCCAAGGGCATCGCCCAGGTCTTCGGTGGCGGCCCGCCGGAGCAGTGGGGCCCGATCGCCAAGACCTTTGGCGAAGACCGTGCGCGCATGCGCACCGCCGTGCCACGGGCTCCTGCACCCGACGCCACGGCGGCCTACCGCAGTTATTTGCGCCGGCTCTCGGACATGCTGCACGATCAGCGCTACCTGCTGGGTGACACGCCCTGCGTGGCTGATTTCGCGGCCTACCACCCGTTGTGGTTCACGCAGAACCAGACCCCGGCGATGGCGGGCATCCTGGACGCC
Source organism: uncultured Hylemonella sp. (assembly GCA_963512175.1). Classification (GTDB taxonomy): domain Bacteria; phylum Pseudomonadota; class Gammaproteobacteria; order Burkholderiales; family Burkholderiaceae_C; genus Hylemonella. The sequence goes on from CAUPLI010000003.1 coordinate 245,395, forward strand.
ACGCCCGCGGTCCAGGCCTGGATGGCGCGTTTGGCGGCCATCGGGCATGGCAGCAGCACCGATCTGGATGCGATGGCAGCCATCGCGCGCTGCGCAGCAGCCCTCGACAGTGGTGCCGTGCTGCCCGACCAACCGTTCCAGGACGAGCACGGTATCCCCCTGGGCAGCCGCGTGAGCATCGCCAGCGACAGTTTCGGCCCCGAGCCCAGCAGCGGCGAGCTGGTCGCCGCCACCCGCATGCATTACACGATCCGTCGCGTCGATGAACGTGCCGGCGTGGTCCACGTGCATTTCCCCCGCATTGGCTACGTATTGAAAAAGGAAGAGACATGATCAAGGATTTCGCCGGCAAGACCGCCGTGCTGACCGGTGCCGGTTCCGGCTTCGGGCTGGAGTGCGCACGCATCGGCGCCCGGCTGGGCATGAAACTGGTGCTGGCCGACGTGCAGCAGGATGCCCTGGACCGTGCCGCGGCAGAAATGAAGGCGGCGGGCGCCGAGGTGCTGGCCCAGCAGGTTGATGTCTCGGATGCCGCGCAGATGGAGCACCTGGCCCAGCGCGTGCAGGAGCGTTTTGGTGCGCCGCATTTTGTCTTCAACAACGCCGGTGTCGGCGCCGGCGGCCTGATCTGGGAAAACACGGTGCAGGATTGGCGCTGGGTGCTGGGCGTGAACCTGTGGGGCGTGATCCACGGCGTGCGCCTGTTCACGCCCATGATGCTGGAGGCCGCACAGAAGGACCCCGGCTATCGTGGTCACATCGTCAACACCGCCAGCATGGCCGGCCTGCTGAACCCGCCCAATATGGGCGTCTACAACGTCAGCAAGCATGCGGTGGTCTCGCTCAGCGAGACCCTGTACCAGGATCTGGCCCTGGTCACGGAGCAGGTGGGTGCCTCGGTGCTGTGCCCCTTCTTCGTCCCTACCGGCATCCACCAGAGCGAACGCAACCGGCCGGGCGAACTGGCCATGGCCAAGCCTACCCGCAGCCAGCTCATCGGCCAGGCCATGAGCGACAAGGCGGTAAGTTCGGGCAAGGTGACGGCGGCCGAGGTGGCGCAGAAGGTCTTTGACGCGGCAGCCGCCGGGCAGTTCTACATCTACAGCCATCCCAAGGCCATCGCCTCGGTGCAGACCCGCCTGGAAGACATCATGCAGGCGCGCAACCCGACCGATCCTTTTGCCCACAAGCCCGAACTGGGCGAGGAACTGCGCCAGGCGCTGCGCGCAGCAGCGGCCTGAGGGTCAATGGATCTTGGGGGGGGACTGCTTGTCGTTGTCGACCAGCAGGTCCAACTGGGCCAGCGGGTTGTTCTGCCGGTCCTGGGCTTCGACAAAGTGCAGCAGCTCGACGTTCTTGATGAAACCGGCGGCCGAGCTGACCTCCAGAATCTTCTCAGGCGCCATAGGGCGTGCCACGGCATACCCCTGCACATAGTCGACGCCGATTTCCGCCAGGGCCTGCACCGTGGCGGCATCCTCGGCCCATTCGGCGATGGTTTTCATGCCCAGATTGCGTGCCAGGTTGACGATGGCCTCGACGATGGACACATTGGCCGGGTGCTGGTTCATGTTGACGACGAAGCTGCCGTCGATCTTGAGCAGGTCTGCGGGCAACTCCTTGAGGTAGGAGAAGGACGTGTAGCCAGCACCGAAATCGTCCAGCGCCACGCGGGCACCGTAGCTGCGTACCTTGTCGATGAAACGGCGCGTGTTCTTCAGGTCGTGCAGGGCGATGCTCTCGGTGATCTCGATGCAGAGGAAACTGGACACGTGGCTGTTGCGGCGCAGGATGTCGAACACCTCCAGCATGAACTCCTCGTCATTGAGCGAGGCGCCACTGAGGTTGATGCAGACGAACTGGGTGCGCAGCAGCTTGGCGCGGTGCTGGTCCAGCCAGGTCAGGGTGGTGGACAGCACCCAGTGGTCGATCTTGCTCATGCGGCCGCTGTCCTCGGCCGCTGCAATCACTCGGCTGACCGGCACCAGATTGCCGGCGGTATCGCGCATGCGCAGCAGCACCTCGAAGTTGAGCGCATCGTTCGGTCGGGTCAGCGACATGATGGGCTGCATCTCGAGGAAGAGGCCGGCAATGGTGTCGCTGGCCGAGAGCTCGCCGATCAACCGGATTTCAGCCTGGTGCTCCCTGAAGGCCGGGGAGTCCTGTTCGTACACGACCAGCCCGCGGTACTGGCCGGTCTTGGCTTCGCGGCAGGCGCGGTCCGAGGTGGACAGCACTTCCTTGAACTGCGTGCCGGGGCTGACCTCGATCAGGCCGATGGAGCCGCGCACGTAGAAGGCCTTCTCGCCGACGCGGAAGGGCTTCTCGTCGATGCTGTCGATGATGCCGCGACTGATCACCGTGGCCAGCGGCATGCGCGTGTCCGACAGCAGGATGACGAACTCGTCGCCACCGACGCGCCCCAGCCGCATATGGCCCGCCAGCAGGCTGTTGACGCGGTGGCAGACCTGCCGCAGCACCTCGTCGCCGGCGTTGTGGCCGTAAAGGTCGTTGATGAGCTTGAAACGGTCCAGGTCCAGGTAGGCCAGGGCCAGGGGGTGCGCATCGTCGATGGCGGCCACCGCCTCGTTGAAGGCTTTCTCGACACCGCGGCGGTTCAGCACCTTGGTCAGCGCATCGTTGTCGGCCAGGAAATTCAGTTCTTCGGCGGCGATGGACTTGTCGGTCACGTCCTGGAGGGAGCCTTCGATCTTGTCGCCGGCCAGGGCTGCCTTGACCAGGTAGCGACGCGGTGCCTCGAACCCGGTCACGTCCATCTGGCTGCGGATTTCGATATCACCGTCCGGCCGGTTCTGCGCCAGATCGAGCAGCGCGTTCCAGATGTCGGCGCCGAAATATTGCTGCCAGGTGTTGTGCGTGGTCTTGAAGGCCCGCGCGCCCAGCATCTTGCGCAAGGCCGGATTGATGCTCGTGAAACGGCCCTGCAGGTCCAGCGTGAACATGCCGATGGGGATGGCGTCATAGGTGTGCTGCAACTGTGCCTGTGCGGCCAGTCGAGCGTTGTGTTCCTGTCGCATCTGTTCCGCAATGGCCAGAGAAATCAGAAGCGCCGAAGCCAATGTGACAATCACCGTATTCAGGGACTCATCCAGTCCCTTGACCCCCATGGATGCAGCAAAGATATCGAACAGCGTCGATATCATGGTGACGCCAAGCGAAGCCGCATAAAGCAAGGCAACCCGATTGCGATTCACAATCACAATCCGCGCCAGGACATAAACGAAGAAAGGCGCCCACACGGCCCCCAAGGCCCACATCGTGGGCAGGAATATGTTTCGGGGCAGGAAAACGGCCGCAACAAAAAGCATCACGCAGAGCCACTGGAGAATCGTGATCGGAAGCGCATACCGCAACCTGCGCAGATCCTCCATGAACAACTCTTTGAAGAGAGTCACCGTCAGCAAAGCCCATGCCGCGCGCGTAAATGAACGCCCCTGAGACAACCAGTCTGGTGGCACAGCGTGGTTCAGCCACTGATGATCCCAGCCACCAGCTGTGGCGCTAAGCCGTACGGTCACGATCAGCCACGCTGCGAAAACCAGGTAGAGACGCTGTCGATTCAGGATCGCGGTAATCAGGACGAAAACGGCCAACACCAGTATCCCGCCGTCGATCAGGCCGGACTTGCGGTGGTAGTCGCGGATCGCGATATCGAACTTTTCGCGATCCCACAATTCCGCACTCAATCTGGCTGGCCCTACAAATGAACCGCGGCAGATCACGTTCTGCAAGGACGCGGCGATATGCATGGCATGCCCCGCCATGGCGCGATAGATCGTCTGCTCATGGCTGTGGCCTGTTGTGCCGCCGATAGGACTGAGGCCTTGCCCCTCCCAGCACTGAATGTCTACCGCATGCTTTGACGGGAATTCGATCAGTTGGGGTTGAGGATTCGATTCTCGGTCCGGAATCTCAAAACCGAACCAGATCGGGAGCTCGGACAGATTCGTTTTGTAGAAACGGCTTGTTGGCGCCGTGGCCAGGCGGTCCCTGGCCTCTTCCGCGGTCAACTGGGCCGCTGTTGGTTCAAGCACACGGAGCTCAAACTGGATCTCGGATTGACTGCGGTAGAGGTCTGGCCAAATGAAGAGCGCGGCAAATGACACCAGGGCAATCGCAAGAGGAACCACATAGAACGCGATGGCGTTGGATAGACGGTCCAAGCCTCTGGAAATCGAGTCCGCTATGGATTTCAGCCCTTGTGGCAGTGCCGTCAAGATCGGTTCCCTTGTGTTTTTGTTCCATTGCAAGCCCTGGAACGGACTGGCCAAGAAATCCACACCCTCACTCGGTGGATTCCTGACGATAGGATAGCGCGATCTCGATGCGTTTGGCTATGTTTTCAAGAAAATCAGCTTCCGGCGCCCTCCGAATGTTGCATGAAAGCGGGGTTCATTTCCCCCCCATGGCTGCACCAACTCTGCGGCTCCAGGCAACTCCGCTGGATATCGGGATGTTGCGTGTAGAAGAAGAATTCCAAAAGCGGATTGTTGCTTGCGACCAGCCGATCATGAAAGGCCCGGATCTCCAGTCCCAGTACGCGGTGCGGGATGTTGTTCTGCTTCGGCAGGAAGGTCTCGCCGGGAAGCACGTCGGCAAGGGTGAGTTGTTCGTACATGCGGTCCAGGGGGGGTCTGGCACCCACCAGGATCCAGTCAACCTGATTGTGCGCGCAGTACTGGTACACCGCCTTGAGAAGCAGCATCCGGACCAGACGGCCAGACATGCCCTGTGCCACCCCCAGGCGCCTGACTTCCGCAATCGTCTTGTTGCGTAGCCTGTCAGGCAAAGCGACAAATTGCTCCAGATTCAAGGGATTGGCCCGATTCGTCTGGATACGCACCGTCCCCAATGCAGATCCATCGACTTTCGATTCAGCGATCAGCAAGACCACCCCATCTTCCGTGTCGTCCCGCTCGGGAGTCGTGAGGGTCTCGGCGACCGATGGCAAATGCCGGGCATAAGCCCGTTGACGTACTTCAACAACCTTCTTCAGATCGTCCGTAGTGGTCACCTGATGCACCGTGAATGGCAGATATTGCACATTAGCCGGCGCTGCCTGATCCTCTTCGGGTTCCAAATAGGCAGGCGGGATGGCCAGGGATCGAGCGGAGACTGCAGTTCCCGGAAGATTGGTCGACATAAGTGGTACCTCAGGCTAAGGTTGTTGCCCGTCTGGCTGAGTCCAGCCCCCCCAACGGACATGCCTCACTTTATGCCTTTGTCGTTAAAAAATTGAGTCGGGTTTTGCCTGATCCTGTTGTAGGAGTTTGCCTGACAAACCCTGTTGCGGCTGTGGCACACTCGCTGACTTTGTTGCCTGGACTGTGCCCCAGGCTGGTGCCAAGTCAGAGAGTCATGCAGAAAATCATAGCGCAGATCGCGCAGGAAATCCGGGTTCGTGTACAGCAGGTCGAGGCTGCCGTGGCCTTGCTGGACGGGGGCGCCACGGTGCCCTTCATCGCCCGCTACCGCAAGGAAGCCACCGGTGGCCTGGACGACATCCAGTTGCGGGAACTGGAAGCCAGGCTGGCCTACCTGCGGGAACTGGAGGACAGGCGTGAGGCCGTGCTCAAAAGCATAGCGGAACAGGGCAAGCTCACGCCCGAGCTGCGCGCTGCCGTCCTGGCTGCGCCGACCAAGCAGGAACTGGAAGACCTCTACCTGCCCTACAAGCCCAAACGCCGCACCAAGGGCCAGATTGCCCGCGAAGCCGGGCTGGAACCGCTGGCCGACCGGCTGTTTGCCGATCCGGGCCTGAACCCGGCTAGCGAGGCCGAAACCTTTGTTTTGAAAGACAAAACCGAGGCCGGCGACGATTTCACGACCGTGGCCGCCGTCCTGGACGGTGTGCGCGACCTGTTGTCCGAACGCTGGGCCGAGGACGCTGCCTTGGTGCAGTCGCTAAGACTGTGGCTCTGGCAGGAAGGCCTGTTCCAGAGCAAGCTGGCCAGTGGCAAGGACGAGAACCACCCCGACGTGGCCAAATTCCGCGACTATTTCGACTACGACGAGCCCATCGGCCGCGTGCCCTCGCACCGCGCCCTGGCCGTGTTTCGGGGCCGTGCGCTGGAAATCCTGGACGCCAAGCTGGTGTTGCCGGTCGAACCGGAGCCGGGCAAACCGTCCATTGCCGAGGGCAAGATCGCCCTGCACCTAGGCTGGAGCCACAAGGCGCGCCCAGGTGACGACCTAATCCGCAAGTGCGTAGCCTGGACCTGGCGCGTCAAGCTCAGCCTCTCGACCGAGCGCGACCTTTTTGCCCGCCTGCGGGAAGAGGCCGAGAAAGTGGCCATCAAGGTCTTTGCCGACAACCTGCGCGACCTGCTGCTGGCCGCCCCGGCCGGGCCGCGCGTGGTCATGGGCCTGGACCCGGGCATCCGCACCGGGGTGAAGGTGGCGGTGGTCGACGCCACGGGCAAGCTGGTCGACACGGCCACGGTCTACCCGCACGAGCCTAAGCGCGACTGGGACGGCTCCCTGCACACCCTGGGCCGGCTGGTCGAGAAACACGGCGTGAACCTGATTGCGATTGGCAACGGCACGGCCAGCCGCGAGACCGACAAGCTGGCGGCCGACCTGATCAAGCTGGCGGCCAAGGTGGACAAGCAGATCGAGAAGGTGGTGGTCAGCGAGGCCGGCGCTTCGGTCTATTCGGCCAGCGAATTCGCCAGCCAGGAAATGCCCGATGTGGACGTGAGCCTGCGCGGCGCCGCCAGCATCGCCCGGCGCCTGCAGGACCCGCTGGCCGAGCTGGTCAAGATCGACCCCAAGAGCATCGGCGTGGGCCAGTACCAGCACGACGTGAACCAGAGCGAACTGGCGCGCAGCCTGGACACCGTGGTGGAAGACTGCGTGAACTCGGTGGGCGTGGACCTGAACACGGCCAGCGTGCCGCTGCTCTCGCGTGTTTCCGGCCTGTCGGGCAGCGTGGCCAAGGCCGTGGTGCGCTGGCGCGAGGCCAATGGCGCTTTCGGCAGCCGGCAGGATCTGCTCAAAGTCACCGGCCTGGGCGCCAAGACCTTCGAGCAGAGCGCGGGTTTCCTGCGTATCCGGGGCGGCGGCAACCCCCTGGACATGACAGGTGTGCACCCCGAGACCTATCCCGTGGTGGAAAAGATCATGGCGCAGACCGGCAAGCCGGTGGCCGAGCTCATGGGCCGGGCCGAGATGCTCAAGACCCTCAAGCCCGAGCTGTTTGCCAACGAGCAATTCGGTGTCATCACCGTCAAGGACATCCTGGGTGAGCTGGAGAAGCCGGGCCGCGACCCGCGCCCGGACTTCAAGGTGGCGCGCTTCAACGAGGGCGTGGACGACATCAAGGACCTGACGGAGGGCATGGTGCTCGAAGGCACGGTCAGCAACGTGGCCCAGTTCGGCGCCTTCGTCGACCTGGGCGTGCACCAGGACGGCCTGGTGCACGTGAGCCAGCTGGCCAACAAGTTCGTCAACGATGCGCGCGAGGTGGTCAAGACCGGTGACATCGTCAAGGTCAAGGTGCTGGAGGTGGACGTGGCACGCAAGCGCATCAGCCTGACCATGAAACTCGACGCCGCACCGGCCCGGCGCGACGCCCCGCGCGAGAACCGCTATGAGGGGGCAGGGCGGGGCCAGCAGCCGCCGCGCCGCGACAACGGCCCGGCGCCGCAATCGGCCATGGCTTCGGCCTTTGCCAAGCTCAAGCGCTGAGCCTCGGGGCAGGAGGGCCGCGGGTGGCGTGGACCGGCTCACGCCCCTGTCGCCTGGGGGCCTCGTCACTCGACGCAGCGGGTGAGGGCAGGACATAATGGCGCCATGAGTCAGAACGATGCCCGGAGACCGTAGCCATGGAGTTGAATGCCCTGCTGGCGTCCCCCATCGTGCTGCCCAGCATCCCCAAGGTCGTCGCGCTGCTGCTCAGTGAGCTGGACCGCGAGGTCACCGACCTGAAGAACATCACCCAGCTCATCAGTACCGACCCGGCCCTGACCACGCGCGTGCTGCAGACGGCCAACACCCCCATGTTCCGGCTGTCGGGCAAGGTCAACAGCGCCGCCGAGGCCCTGGCCATCCTGGAGCTTTCCCATATCCGCCAGATGGCGGCCGAGGCCGCCTCGGCCGCCTCGCTCAAGGGCATCCCCGGCATCAACCTGCCTCAGTTCTGGGTCTACAGCCTCAACGTGGCCAAGCTGGCGCGCTCGCTGGCCGGCGTGACCCGGCAGAACCAGGGCGCCGCCTTCACCTGCGGCCTGATCCATGCGATCGGCGAACTGGTCATGCATGCCGCCATGCCCGCCGAGATGGCCCTGCTGAACAAGGAGATCGGTCCGCTGGACCTCAAGCGCGCCAAGGCCGAGTTCCTGCGCTTTGGCTACAACTATGCCCATGTCGGTGCAGCTTATGCGCGCCAGTGGCGCTTTCCACAGCCCATCATCGACGCCCTGGAACACCAGTACGCACCGTTTTCCAACAACGTCTACGAGCCGCTGGCCGGGGTCATCCACCTCGCCACCTGGCGCGCCCGGGCCCGGGAAGCCCAGCTCAACGAGCGTGCCCTGGCCGTGACCTTTCCCGGCGAAGTCGGCGAGGTGCTGGACCTGGACATCGACATGGTGCTGCAACAGGACCCCTTCGACTGGTCCGCCCATACCTGAGTGCCGGTTCTCCCGATTCTTCCCGCATGAAAGCCTTGAGTCTGTACGCCGGGCCGGCGGCCCGCGAGCACATCCGCCAGCACGGCCTGCTGCCGGGTCACATCCATACCATCCCCGCCGCCGCCGGCGGCCCCAAGGGACTGATCCTGGGGGAGCTGGACCGCTACCTCTTTGGCCAGTGGCTGCCGCAATCGGCCCAGCCTGTCGACCTGGTCGGCGCCTCGATCGGGGCCTGGCGTATGGCGACCGCCTGCCTGAACGATCCGGTGGCCGCCTTCGAGCGCCTGGAGCACGACTACATCCGCCAGCACTACGAGTTCCGGCCCGGCAACAAGCTGCCCAGCGCCCGCCACGTGAGCGAGATGTTCGCGCAGAACCTGCGCTCTTTTTACGGCGGCCGTGAAACGCAGGTGCTGCAGCATCCGCGCTACCACCTGCACGTCGTGACCTCGCGTGGCCGCCACCTGCTGCGGCGCGAGCACGGCCTGCGCACGCCGCTGGGTTACCTCGGGGCCTTCCTCACCAACACGGTACGGCGCAAGGCCATGGGCGCCTGGCTGGAGCGCGTGGTGTTTTCCACCCGCAGTGCTCCGGCGCCCGACGCACCCTGCGCAGCGCTGCCCTTTGCCAGCCACGACTACCGTACCCGCCAGCTACCACTGGACGAGGCCAACTTCTACCCGGCCCTGCAGGCCAGCTGCTCCATCCCGTTTGCGCTGCAGGCCGTGCACGACATTCCGGGTGCGCCGCCCGGCGCCTACTGGGACGGCGGCATCACCGACTACCACCTGCACCTGAACTACGCCGCCGCGCCCGATGCGCCCCAGCGGCCCGGCCTGGTGCTGTACCCGCATTTCCAGCGCGCCGTGGTGCCGGGCTGGCTGGACAAGGCGCTCACGTGGCGCCACCGGGCCACGCATCACCTGGACAATATGCTGCTACTGGCGCCGAACCCCGAATGGATCCGGACCTTGCCCAACGGCAAGCTGCCCGACCGCAAGGACTTCACCCACTATGGCAACGACCTGGCCGCGCGCGTGCAGGCCTGGAGCCAGGCCGTGCAGATGAGCCGCCAACTGGCCGACGAGTTCCAGGCCTGGCTGGACCGGCCGGACCCGGCGCAACTGCAGCCGCTTTGAGCGGCTACGCCTATCCCATTTCCAGGAGCCTCCCATGAACAAGCTGATTGCCACATTCGCCGTTCTCATGCTGCTGACGGCCTGCTCGCCCGAAGTCGGCAGCAAGGCCTGGTGTGAACAGTTGCAGGCCAAGCCAAAGGGCGACTGGACGGCCAACGAGGCGACCGACTACGCCAAGAACTGCTTGTTCAAATAAGCAGCGCCCGGTCCTCAGGCTCACATCGCCTGCTGCAGCATGGTCCGGTAGTCTTCCGCGCTGGCGATGCGCGGGTTGGTCTTGTGGCAATGATCGGCCAGTGCGCCAGCGATGACGGCGTCAAACTGGCTCTCGCTCACACCCATCTCACGCAGGCCGCTGGCCAGGCCCAGGCGGGCGTTCATGTCCCTGATCGCTTCACCGATGTCGCCAGCGCTGTCCAGGCTCATCGCCTGGGCCATGCGCAACAGGCGTGACTCCTTCTGGATCGACTCGGCACCGGCGTTGAAATTGATCACGGCCGGCAGGAACATGGCGTTGAGCGTGCCGTGGTGCAGGCGCGGGTCCACGCCGCCCAGGCTGTGGCTCAGGGAATGCACGCAGCCCAGGCCCTTCTGGAAGGCCATGGCGCCCTGCATGGAGGCGCTCATGAGGTTCAGGCGCGCCTCACGGTCGCTGCCGTCCCGGGTGGCGCGCTCGATGTGGGCCCAGGCGCGCTGCAGGCCGTCCAGCGCGATGCCATCGGCCGGCGGGTTGAAGGCCGGCGCCATGAAGGTCTCCATGCAGTGCGCGATGGCGTCCATGCCGGTGGCGGCCGTGAGCTTTGGGGGCAGGCCCAGGGTGAGCTCGGGGTCGCAGATGGCGGTCTTGGGCACCAGAAACCAGGAATGGAAGCCGAGCTTGCGACCGTCGTCCACGATCAGAATCGCGCCGCGCGCCACCTCGCTGCCGGTGCCGGCCGTGGTGGGCACGGCGATCAGCGGCGCCACGCGCTCGGTGATCTTCGGTGAACCGCCTTCGATGGTGGCGTAGGTCTTGAGCGGCCCCTCATGCGTGGCGGTGATGGCCACGCCCTTGGCGCAGTCGATGGCGCTGCCGCCGCCCACGGCGATCAGGCCGTCGCACTGCCCGGCTTTATACAGGGCGGTGGCGGCACGTATCGCGGACTCGGTGGGGTTGGACGGGGTCTGGTCGAACACGGCCGGGCTCATGCCGGGCAGGGCGTCCAGCGCCTTCTGCAGCAGGCCGGCGGCCTTGACGCCGGCGTCGGTCACGATCAGCGGGCGGCTGATGCCGCTGCGCTCGCACTCCTGTTTCAGCAGCTTGATGGCGCCGAAATCGAACTGGACCTGGGTGATGTAGTAGATAAGCGCCATGGTTGTCTGTCTCCGCGGTGTACGATCAAAAACTTCGAATCCAGTCACTGTAGCAAGCAAATCCCCACCCATGAGTCACCAACGCAACCCGCGTGCCCTGCTGACGCCGGTCATGCACCAGGTGCTGGACCGCATGGCGCGGGTGCGGCAACTGCCCCTGCATGCATTGAGCCCGCAGCAGGCGCGCCAGGTCTACGAGGTGGGCTCCAGCATGCTGGACATTCCGGGCCACAAGCTGGCGCGGGTGCAGGACCTGAGCATCCCGGCACGCGACGGCCAGGCCCTGCCGGCCCGGCTTTATGCGCCTGCGCAGGACCATCTGCCGGTACTGCTGTACTTCCATGGCGGCGGCTTCACCATCGGCAGCGTGGCCACGCACGATGCGCTGTGCCGGCACCTGAGCCATCTGGCGCATTGCGCCGTGCTTTCGGTGGATTACCGGCTGGCGCCCGAGCACAAGTTCCCCACGGCCTCCAACGACGCCTGGGATGCCCTGCAGTGGCTGGCCGCGCAGGCCGGATCGCTGGGCCTGGACGGCAGCCGCCTCGCCGTGGGCGGCGACAGTGCGGGCGGTACGCTGGCCATCGTGAGCGCCATCGAGGCGCGTGACGCCGGCCTGCCGCTGGCCCTGCAACTGCTGTTCTACCCGGGCTGCGCCGCCCACCAGGACACGCCCTCGCACAAGACCTTTGCCCACGGCTTCGTGATCGAGGAGCCGCACATCACCTATTTCTTCAACCACTACATCAACACCCCGGCCGACCGCGACGACTGGCGCTTCGCGCCGCTGCACGCGCCGGATGTGGACGGCGTGGCGCCGGCCTGGATCGGGCTGGCCGAATGCGACCCGCTGGTGGACGAGGGTGTGATGTACGCCGACAAGCTGCGCGCCGCCGGCGTGGCCGTGGACCTGGAGATCTACCGCGGCATGGTGCACGAGTTCATCAAGATGGGCCGCGCCATTCCCGAAGCCCTGCAGGCGCATGCCGATGCCGCCCGCGCCCTAAAACACGCCTTCCAGACCGCATGACCCAACACACCACCACCCGCGCCGACTTCCGCTTCTTCCACCGCCTGCGCGTGCGTTGGGCCGAGGTGGACATGCAGAAGATCGTCTTCAACGCGCACTACCTGATGTACTTCGACACTGCCATCAGCGACTACTGGCGCGCCCTGGCCCTGCCTTATGAGGCCGCCATGGAACATCTGGGCGGCGATCTCTATGTGAAAAAGGCCGGCCTGGAGTACCACGCCTCGGCGCGCTACGACGACCAGCTGCACATCGGCCTGAAGTGCGAGCGCATCGGCAACTCATCGATCCAGTTTCGCGGGGGCGTATTCCGCGGCGACACGCTGCTGGTCGAAGGCGAGCTCATCTACGTCTATGCCGATCCGGCCACACAGAAATCCAGGCCGGTGCCGCAGGCCCTGCGCGACACCTTGACGGGTTTCGAGGCTGGTGAGGACATGGTGGAGATCCGCCTGGGTGCCTGGGAGCAGCTGGGCGAGGCGGCGCGCCAGGTCCGCACCGAGGTCTTCGTGCAGGAGCAGCAGATCCCGCTGGAACTGGAGTGGGACGAGGACGACGCCACGGCCCTGCATGCCGTGGCCTACAACCGCCTGGGCATGCCGGTGGCCACGGGGCGTCTGCTGCAGCACGGGCCGAACGTGGCGAAGATCGGCCGCATGGCGGTCAACCGCGTGCTGCGCGGCAGCGGCCTGGGCCGCGACCTCCTGCACGCGCTGATGGACGCCGCACGCCAGCGTGGCGACCACCGGGTGGTACTGCACGCCCAGCGCAGCGCCGAGGGCTTCTACCGCCAGCTGGGTTTCGAAGGGCAGGGTGAGCCCTTCGAGGAAGCCGGCATCCCCCATCTGGAAATGTGCCGTACGCTGACCGGGGCTGCGGCGTGAAGCTGTTGACGACGGCGACGCAGTGGCCACTGGGCAAAGACCGCGTGGTGCTGGTGCTGGCCGCCATGCTGCTGCTGGTGCCGGCCGTGGGCGTGCCCGGCGAGCTGCTGCTGCAGGACACGCTGAAGTCGGCCCTGGTGTCCTTCGCCGCCCTGGGCGCAGCCCTGCTGCTGTGCCGTGAGCAGCTGCGCGAGCCGCAGGCGCTGTACTGGCATCCCCTGCTGTGGCTGCCCCTGCTGCTGCTGGCCTGGGCGCTGGGCAGCATGGCCTGGTCGCATACCTACCTGGCCGCCGTGGAGGCGGTGCGCTGGTTCGTCTTCGCGCTGCTGCTCGGTCTGGGCCTGCAAGTCCTGCAGCGCAGCAGTCTGTCCATGCTGGCCAGTGGCATCCACTGGGGGGCCGTCGTGGCCGCGCTCTGGGCCGCCTTGCAGTTCTGGACCGATCTACGTCTTTTCCCGCAGGCCGCCATGCCGGGGGCGACCTTTTCCAACCGCAACTTCCTGGCCGAGTACCTGGTCTGCGCACTGCCGTTCTCCGTCTGGCTGGCTGCGCAGTCGCAGGGGACGGGGCAGGTGGTGCTGCGCGTCTTCACACTGGCCTTCAACATCCTGGCCCTGCTGATGACAGGCACACGTTCGGCCCTGCTGGCCTTGCTGGCCCTGTTGCCGGTGATGCTCGTCATGCTGCACCTGTTGCGCGCGCAATTCGAATGGCCCCGGTGGACTCGCCAGCACAAGGCACTGGCGCTGTTCCTGCTGGCGCTCACGCTGCTGGGCCTGGGCTCGGTGCCTGCCGGCAATGCCCAGTTGAACCGGGAACAGCCCGGCCAGACGGCGCTGACACGCAGCCTGCTGCGCGTCCAGTCCCTGGGCCAGCAGAGTGAATATGTGACCGGTTCAGCCGGCACCCGCCTGGCCATGTGGCAGTCCAATGCCCGCATGGTGATGGCGCATCCCTGGACCGGCGTAGGCGCCGGCGCCTGGGAGGTCCAGATCCCGCGCTACCAGTCCGAGGGCATGACCCTCGAAGAAGACTATTACGCCCACAACGAACCGTTGCAACTGGTGGCCGAATATGGACTGGTGGGCTGGCTCGTCCTGCTCGCCCTGGTCGTCTATCTGCTGCAGGCAGCACAGCGCACCTGGCAACTCAGGGGCCGCGGCAACGAGGCCGAAGCGCCCGGGCGTGCCATCGCGCTGGCTTCGCTGCTGGCCCTGACGATCGTCGGTCTGGCCGGTTTTCCCTGGCATCTGGCCGCCACCGGCGCACTCTTTGCCATTTGCCTGTCCCTGCTGGCGGCCTCGGACCGGGTGCTGGCCACGGACGCCACGCCCAGCTGGAGCAGCCGAGTCCGTACCTGGCGCATGCCGGCCTGGGGCTGGCGTCTGGTGGGCATCCTCTTGCTGGTCGGCCTGCTGCTGGCGGCGTGGATCACGCGCCAGGCCTGGGCCAGCGAATCCCGCCTGGTGCGCGCGGCCCAGATGGCCCTGAGCATCAGTGCCTCGGGGCGACCGGAAGACCCGTCGTGGGACGCCCACAAGGCCGAGATGCTGCAACTGGTGCGCGAGGGCATCGCCATTCATGCGCACTATCGCAAGATCACACCCTTGGTGGCGGACGAACTGGTGCGCTGGGGGGACTGGCGCAATGCCACCTGGATCTGGGCATCGGTGGATGCCTCGCGCCCCTACATCGTGGTGCTGATGACCAACCTGGGGCGCGCCTACGGACAGGCGGGCGACCAGGCCCGTGCCTGGTCCTACCTGGAACGGGCGCAGGCCCTGCAGCCCCGCGCCGTCGAAGTACGCTCCCTGCAGGTGACGCTGTTGCGGCAGGCCGGCCAGGAAGACCGGGCCCACGACATTGCCAAGGCCAGCCTGGCCCAGGGCATCTACGACTACGAACTGCTGGGCCAGGCCTACCAGCTGGGTGTGCGGCGCCAGGACTGGCCCCTGGCCATCGAGGCGCTGACCCTGCGTGTGCGCGGCTGGCCCGCAACCGCCGTCGAAGGCTGGTTGCGGCTGGCGCAGATCCATGACTCACCCCAGGTGCAGGATCCGGTGCGCGCCCTGCAGGCCTACCGTGCCGCACTGCAGGCGCTGCCCGAGGATCAGCGGGACAACCTGCGCCGGCAGATCCCCCTGCCTTACCGCAACCGGCTTTGAGAGCCGCTCAGATGTCTTCGAGCAGCGGGTAGGGCAAGGGCAGAAGTTGCAATGCCGGTCCTGCGGCCTGCCCCAATGACAGGCTGGCACCAGCGGCCGATGTCTGCAGCGAGACGATGGCATCGAAGCCGCCACCGGGCGCCGCCGCAGCCTGGGCCACGATGCCGCAGGGCTGGCTGGCATCGGCCGCATCGAAGACCTCCTGGCCGGCCTGCATCTCTGCGGCGGCGTGTGCCAGGTAAGCGCGGCGCTTGAGCGTGCCGCGGAACTGGCTGCGCGCCACCACCTCCTGCCCGGGATAACAACCTTTCTTGAAATTGACGCCACCCAGGGACTCGTAGTTGAGCATCTGCGGCACAAAGGCCTCGAAGAGGGGCTGGGTCAGCGTGGTCACGCCGCTACGCACCTCTGCCCAGAGCCAGTCCTCGTGGCTCAGTGCGGCAACCGACGGCAGCGGCGTGCCGGCAGGGGCTACCCACAAGGCGCGGGGCATGCCATCGGCCGGGTAGAGATGCACCAGGGTGGCGGCACCGAGATCCTGGCGGCTCCAGGGCTTGTGGACGCCAGGCACCAGGGCCTGCACAGGCTCACCGGCCAGCCCATACACGGCCCATTCCGCACTCGCATCGCTGAGTTTCACCTTGGACCGCAGCACGAACATGGACAGGCGCTTGAGCGTGGGCGCCAGCAGGTCGCGGCTGCAGACCAGCAGGATGTCGGTGTGGCTGCGCTTGAAAGCGATGAAGCTGGCCTGCATGCGGCCCTTGGCCGAGCAGAAGGCGGCCAGACGTGCTTCGGACAGACCCAGCAGGGAAAAGTCCTGGGTGAGCTGGCCGTGCAGGAATTTGGCGGCATCGTCGCCTTCGGCACGGATCACGCCGAGGTGGGGCAGGGGGGCAAGGCCGTTCAGTGTGGGATTCATGAGGGTGAATTATCATCGTCTGCCATAGACATGAATTCCTTAGGGCTGTGAAATTTCTTGCATCGCTTTTTTTCCTGCTGGCCAGCCTGCTGTTTGCCGGCACCGCCTGGTGGCTGCAGCAGCCCCTGGACCTCAAGGCTGAAACCGTGGAACTGACCATCGAGCCCGGCACTGGCGCACGCACGGTGGTGCGCTCCCTGGTGGACGGAGGGGTGCAGGTGCAGCCGCAACTGTTCTACTGGTGGATACGCCTTTCCGGGCAGGCGCGCCAGCTCAAGGCCGGCAGTTATGAGATCAGTGGTACGCCTACCCCGCGCACGCTGGTCAACAAGCTGGTGCGCGGCGAAGTGGCCCAGCGCAACGTGACCCTGGTCGAAGGGCTGACCTTCACCCAGTGGCGCGAGTTGCTGGGCAAAGCCGATCGGCTCAAGCCCGACATCAGGGACTTGAGCGACGCCGACATCATGGAAAAACTCGGCCGCCCGGGGGTGCCCCCGGAAGGACGCTTTTTCCCGACCACCTATACCTATGCCAAGGGATCCAGCGACCTGGCCCTGCTGCGGCGCGCCCTGCAGGAGATGGACCAGCGCCTGGCGGCTGCCTGGGCCCAGCGCTTGCCCGACAGCCCGCTCAAGAGCCCGGACGAGGCCCTGATCCTGGCCAGCATCGTCGAGAAGGAAACCGGTCGCCCCTCGGACCGCGGGCAGATCTCCGGTGTCTTCAACAACCGCTTGCGCATGGGCATGCTGCTGCAGACCGATCCCACCGTCATCTACGGCATGGGCGCCAAGTTCGATGGCAATCTGCGCAAGCGCGACCTGCTGACCGACACTCCCTGGAACACCTACACCCGCTCCGGCCTGCCGCCCACGCCCATCGCCATGCCCGGCCAGGATGCGCTGCTGGCGGCCGTCCAGCCGGCGCAGACCAAGGCCCTGTATTTCGTCTCGCGTGGTGACGGCACCAGCGAGTTCAGCGCCACCCTCGAAGAACACAACCGCGCCGTGCGCAAATACCAGCTGGGACAGCGCTGAATGCCGGGCCTGTTCATCAGCTTCGAAGGCATCGACGGGGCCGGCAAGTCGACCCACATCGAAGGCCTGGCCCAGGCCTTGCGCGCGCAAGGTCGCCATGTCACGCTCACGCGCGAGCCCGGCGGCACGCCGCTGGCCGAAAAGCTCCGCACCCTGGTCCTCAACGATCCCATGGACGCCATGACCGAGGCCCTGCTGGTCTTCGCGGCGCGGCGCGACCACCTGCAGCAGCTCATCGAGCCGGCCCTGGCGCGCGGCGACGTCGTGTTGTGCGACCGGTTTACCGACGCCACCTATGCCTACCAGGGCGGTGGGCGAGGGTTCGATCTGCCCGTGCTGCGTGTGCTGGAGGCCTGGGTGCAGGCCATGCCCGACACCACGGCCCTGCGTCAGCCCGACCTGACCGTGTGGTTCGACCTGGACCCGGCCATTGCGGCACAGCGCCTGGCGGGCGCGCGCGTGCCCGACAAGTTCGAGGCGCAGCCGGTCGAATTCTTCCGCCGCGTGGCCCAGGGTTATGCCGAACGCCTGGCCCAGGACCCACAGCGCTTTGCCCGCATCGACGCGGCGCAAGTCCGGGAAAAGGTCTGGCAGGACGTGCTGGCCGCCGTGCGTCACCGGGGATGGCTGGCATGACGCAAGAAGCCCCCCTCGCGCCCTGGCTGGCCCAGCAACGTCGCCAGCTGCTGGCCCAGCGCGGCCACGCCTGGCTGCTGCAAGGGCCGTCCGGCCTGGGGCAGTACAGCCTGGGCCTGGCGCTGGTGCGCGCCTGGCTGTGCGAGCAGGCGACGGAGCAGGGCGCCTGCGGGACTTGCCCATCCTGCCATGCCATCGAGGTGCGCACCCATGCCGACCTCTGTGTCCTGATGCCCGAGACCGTCATGCTGGAACTGGGCTGGCCCCTGGACGAAAAATCGCAGAGCGACATCGACGAGAAGAAACGCAAGCCCAGCAAGGAAATCCGCATCGAGGCCATGCGCAACGCCATCGAATTCGCCCAGCGCACCAGCGCGCGCGGTCGCGGCAAGGCGGTGCTGGTCTACCCGGCCGAGCGCATGAACCACGTCACGGCCAATGCCCTGCTCAAGACCCTGGAAGAGCCACCCGGGGACGTGCGCTTCGTGCTGGCCAGCGAAGCCGCGCACCAACTGCTGCCCACCATCCGCAGCCGCTGTCTGACCCACACCATGACCTGGCCGACCGACAGCGAGGCTCTGGCGTGGCTGCAGGGGCAGGGCCTGGCCGCGGCCGATGCCCGCACCTTGCTGCGCGCGGCGGGCGGACGGCCCGACGATGCCCTGGCGTTTGCCGCCACGGGGCGCGAGCCCAAGAGCTGGCGCAGCCTGCCGCGCGCCATGCAGCGCGGCGAGCTCGCCGTCGTGGCCGACTGGAGCCCGGTCCAGCTGGTCGACGCGCTGCACAAGCTTTGCCACGACCTGCTGGCGCTGGGCAGCGGCGCAACACCACGCTATTTCGACGCTGGCGACCTGCCGCCGCCGCCGGCTTTACCGGTGCTGAGCACCTGGCAGCGCGAGTTGGGGCAGGAGAGCCGCAGCGCGGAACACCCCTTCAACACTGGCCTGATGATCGAAGCGCTTGTGAGTCGCGCCCAAACCGCTCTAAACTAGCAGCTTCGCACAGCCCCGCACCATGTCCACTGCCCCCACCACCAGCACACCCCGCCCCAGTGTCATCCAGCTGGCCATCAAGGAGAAGGCCGCGCTCTATGCCGCCTACATCCCCTTGTTCGCTGAAGGCGGCGTGTTCATCCCGACCACGCGCGAATACCGTCTGGGCGATGATGTCTACGTGCTGATGTCCCTGCCGGACGACAACCAGCGCTACCCGATCGCCGGCAAGGTGGCCTGGGTCACGCCAGCCAAGGCAGCCGGAACGCGCACCCAGGGGGTGGGCGTGCGTTTCCCGGCGGACGAGAAATCGCGTTTGCTCAAGAACAAGATCGAAGAGATCCTGGGCTCCCACCTGTCGTCCGACCGCACCACCCAGACCATCTGAGCGCTGCCGGACCGCCCTGCGCGCACCGCAGAGGGCGACCGTGGCCTCATTGCCATGTACACCGACTCCCATTGCCACCTGACCTTTCCCGAGCTGCGCGAGGATCTGCCGCGCATTCGCGAAGCCATGGCCCAGGCCGGCGTGAACCGGGCCCTGTGCATCTGCACCACCCTGGAAGAGTTCGAGCAGGTGCACGGCCTGGCCCTGGGGTACGACAACTTCTGGGCCACGGTCGGGGTGCACCCGGACAATGAGGACGTGACCGAGCCCACGCTGGATGACCTGCTCACGCGCGGCCGCCTGCCGCGTGTCATCGGCATCGGCGAGACCGGGCTGGACTACTACCGCCTCGGTGAGCGCACCGTGGCCGAGATGGAATGGCAGCGCCAGCGTTTTCGGACCCATATCCGGGCGGCACGCCTACTGGGCAAACCCCTGGTCATCCACACGCGCAGCGCCTCCGACGACACCCTGGCCATCCTGCGCGAGGAGGGCGAAGACGGCTCGCCCGGCGCGGCCGGCGGGGTGTTCCACTGCTTCACGGAAACCATGGCCGTGGCACGCGCAGCGCTGGACCTGGGTTTCTACATTTCGTTCTCGGGCATCCTGACCTTCAAGAATGCCGCCGACCTGCGCGCCGTGGCCAGCTTCGTGCCCATGGATCGCATGCTCATCGAGACCGACAGCCCCTACCTGGCACCGGTGCCGCACCGCGGGAAAACCAACAACCCGTCCTACGTGCCCTTCGTCGCGCAGCAGATCGCGCAATTGCGGCAATGCACGGTGGAGTCTGTCGCCGACATCACCAGCCGCAACTTCGAGCGCCTGTTTTCCTCCTACTCCCGCGACGCAGCACCAGGCTGAATCGCGGCGACTCCCGGCCTGCCCTGGGTCACCCCACCCCTTTTGTTACAAGACAGCAGGTCTTGTAACGGCTTTCGTTTCAAAGTTGGTGTAAATGTAAAAAACTGTAGTGTTGCTTGAGCCCCGTTCTGTCGCAGCGCAAGATTTTTTCAAGTTGTTGCGCAGATGAGCCGGCGGCAACAGAAAAAAAAGGCTCGTCACGTCTAGGCTGTCAACTCAGGGAGGTGGCTGTGAGCAGTGAAACCCACGCAGGGGGGATGGAGCGCACCTCTACGCGCCAGTCCACTTCTATCGCTGACGCGACATCATCGGCACGCAAGCACGAGGCCGCAGGCCCCGCGCTCAAGCTGCTGGTCCGTGGACTCGAACGCGACGAGCGCCAGTTGCTCGACGGTCTGGTCCGGGTTTCCCTGAGGCGTTCACCGCGCCTGGAAATCCTGGACGAACACGATGCCGTGCGGGCCGATGTGGTCCTGATCGGAGCCAACGACAGCACGGCCGTCATCTGGGCCAGGAAGCAGCCCTGGATCGAAAACAAGGCCGTGATCTGGATCGGAGGCAGCAGCCCGGTGCCGGCCGGTCACACGATCATCCGCCGGCCGGTGCAATGGTCCATTCTGCCCATCCTGCTGGCACGCGCGCTGGAAAACGGACCGAACGCACCACCCGTGTCACAGGCGGCCCCGCTGGACACTGGCCACACCACCTTTCTCGGACGCTTTTCCGATCGTCCCATCCTGGTGGTCGACGACAGCCTGGCCGTGCGCAACCATCTGCGCTCCCTGCTGGAAGCGGGCGGCTTCGCCGTGAGCGAAGCCGACAGCGTGACGTCTGCACTCAAGATCCTGTCGCACGAACGGGTGGATTGCGTGCTGATGGATGTGCTGATGCCCGGTCTCGACGGTTACGAGGGTTGCCGGCAGATCAAGTCCATGCTGCGTGGCAGCCACGCCGTGCCGGTGGTCATGCTCACCAGCAAGTCATCCCCTTTCGATCGCATCCGCGGAAAGATGGCTGGTTGCGATGCCTACCTGACCAAGCCCATCGACCCTCAGCATCTCGGCGATGTTCTTGCCGTGCATCTGCCCAACTGACCCCCATCCCAGGAGAACTCATCATGGCCCGCAACATCCTCATCGTCGAAGACAACCCGGTCGACCGCCAGCGCCTTGAAAAGCTGCTCAGCGAAGCCGGCTACATGGTGGCGACGGCCGCCGACGGCGTCCAGGCCGTGGCATCCGCCAAACGGAGCAGGCCCGATGCCATCCTGATGGACATCAACATGCCCGAAATGGACGGCTATGCCGCAACCCGCGCACTGCAGGGCGATGCGCAGACGAAAGACATCCCGGTGCTCCTGGTCTCGGCGAAGAACCAGAAGGCCGACAAGGCCTGGGGCCAGATGCTCGGCGCCAAGGGCTATGTCACCAAGCCATTCAGCGATGAGCAGTTGCTGTCGCAGGTCCGTGCCCTGCATTGAGCGCCGGCCTGCGCGCATCCACGTCAAATAAAAGGGAGAACAAAGATGTCAAGAAAAATCCTCATCGTCGATGACACGCAGGCCGATCGCGCCAATCTCGAGCGCATCGTCTCCGAGGCGGGCCACCAGGCACTGCTGGCGGAGAACGGCGCCACAGCGCTGGAGCGGGCCCGGCGCGACAAGCCCGATCTGATCCTGATGGATATCAACATGCCGGAAGTGGACGGATTTGCCGCCACGCGCATGCTCAAGGCCGATGAGTCGACCAGGAACATCCCCGTGGTGTTTGTTTCTGGCAAGAACCAGAAAGCCGATATGGCCTGGGGCCAGATGCTGGGCGCCAGGGGCTATATCACCAAGCCCTACAGCCGCGAGCAGATCCTGGCCCAACTGGCCTGAGTGGCAAGACCATGCAGCAATCCATGAACGATGCGCAGACCTCGGTTCGACAGCTGTTACCGCCCACCGAGGCGCTGCGCCGCGGATTCAAGTTCGAAGGAGCGGATCCCGCAGGCACCGCACTGGCGACCGCCTACGCCACCTCCGGTGCCAACACGGACGGGGTTGCCGCCGGCGACGAGATACAGCAGCGCGAGGGTTTCATCATCGGCCACCTCGGGCTGATGATCCGCTACGAGGACGGGAGCGAACTGTCCGACATGCCTGCGACCTACCAGCTGCCCAACGCACCGGACTGGTTCATCGGCATTGCCAACCTGCATGGCCTGCTGGTTCCCGTCTTTGATCTGGCGATCTATCTGGGTCTGGAGCACCAGCAGGGTGCCAAGCCCATGCTGCTGGTGCTGGGGCACGGCACGGATGCTGCCGGCGTGCTCATCGATGGCCTGCCCCTGCGTCTGCGTTTCAAACGCGGCGATCGCGCGGAGGGCGCCCCGGTACCCGCCGCGCTCGAAGCCTGCGTGCAACAGACCTACTGGGCTGCCGAGCGCACCTGGATGGACCTGCAGGTGCCGGTGCTGCTGAGCAAATTGAGCGACGAACTGGCGGCCGCAGGCGCATAGCCTGGCCATGGCCGCCCCCTTGATGATTGCAACGACTGGAGTGCCGTGATGAAATTGAACCTGACGATCCGAACCAAGGTGCTGGCCGGCTTCAGCCTGCTGCTGCTCCTTTCTGCCGTGTTCGCTGTGGTGGCCACCTGGCAGGTGAACACGTTCCAGCGTCTGCAGGCGCTGACCGAGGCCAAGTTCTCGATCATTGCGCAAGCGGAAAACTCCGTCTGGGAGCTGCGTTCCGGCTTCCCCCTGTACATGACGAGTCCCGATGCGAAACGGCGCCAGAACATCAAGGACAGCAACCCGAAACACATACGGGACGTCGAGCAGGGCCTGCAAGCCTACTCGGAACTGCCCAACCTGACGGAGGAAGAGGCTGAAAAGCTGAAGCAGACGAGGGTCTTTCTTGCGGAATATGTCGCGAAGCAACCGCTGCTTTTCGGCATGTTCGACGAAGGCAAGGTGGACGAGGTCCAGGAGATCCGCCTCAAATGGACCACGCCAGGGGCGATCGCCACCGTCAAGGGCATCACGGATTTGCGCAAGCTTGCGCAGAAGAACAACGAAGAGAGCATTGCCCAGATCCACTCGACGGCCAACCGCCTGATGGGACTGACCGGCCTGCTGCTGGCATTGCTCGGCATCGGTACGGCGCTGTATGTGTACCGCGGCATCAGCCGTCCATTGCAGGACCTGCAGAACACGGTGGAGCGTGTGCGCGCGGGCGAAGAGCTGAAGGAGGCCGAGGGTGTCAAGTCGCAGGACGAATTGGGTGCCATCTGGCGCACGGTGCACGGTCTTCTGAAGGAACGACGCGATGCCCAGCTGAAGGCCGAGACGGAAAACGACCGTCTGAACCAGTCGGTCATCTCGATCCTGGAATCGGTGCATCAACTGTCGCAGCGTGACCTGACCGTGAAGGCGCCCGTCACCGAGGACGTGATCGGCACCGTATCCGACTCCATCAACTCCCTGACGGCAGAGACCTCCAAGGTGCTGCAGGGCGTGAGCCAGATCGCCGGCCACGTGGCCCAGGCCTCGGACAAGGTGCGCAGCCAGGCCGAGATGGTGTCCAAAACGGCCGCGGACGAGCGCACCAGCGTGGGCAAGATGATCGAATCGCTCACCAATGCGACGCAGACCATGAACCAGGTGGCGGAGCTGGCTGAGCAGTCCAATGCATCGGCCAGCAAGGCCACGGCCGTGACGGATACTGCGCTGGAAACGGTGAATGGCACGGTCAAGGGCATGGAGTCGATCCGCGAAACGATTGCCGAGACGGAGAAGCGCATCAAGCGCCTGGGCGAGCGTTCGCAGGAAATTTCAGGCATCGTGAACCTGATCAACACCATCTCGGAACGCACCCACGTGCTGGCGCTGAATGCGTCCATGCAGGCCGCGGTGGCCGGCGAAGCGGGGCGCGGTTTCGCGGTGGTGGCGGAAGAGGTGCAGCGACTGGCCGAAAGCTCGCGGACGGCCACCCAGCAGATCAGCACGCTGGTGAACAACATCCAGCTCGAAACCAACGAAACCATCAGCACGGTGAACCGCACCATCGGCCAGGTGGTGCAGGGCTCCGAACAGGCGCAAAAGGCAGGGGAGCAGATGCGCATGACGCAGCAGATCACCGGAGAACTGGTGGCGCAGGTGAAGCGGATTGCCGAGATGTCCGAGCAGCAGCGCGAGATGTCGGCCAACCTGCTGGCCTCGGTACAGCACATCGGCCTGAGCACGGAGCGCACGGCCGACCAGATCTCGGCCCAGAACCGCGAAACCGAGTCGCTGCTGCAATCGGCGCGCCGCCTGGTGGAATCGGTCAACGTGTTCAAGCTGCCGAAGATGGCCTGAGACCGAAGTCGGCATTGCATTCCCGAGGAGACTACGCCCGTGAAGCTGAACGATCTGATCGATGCATTGGCCGCCGAGATCGAACTCGCCCAGCCGCAGCTCGACCGCGACCTGGACGAATTGGCATCTCTGGATGCCGCCGACCAGGCCTTTCTGGTGGCGCTGGATGAATACAGCAGCTTGGCGCAGCGGATGGGGGAGGCCGCCGAAATGGCGGGTTTCCCCGGCCTGCAGGCTGTCTGCAACCATGTGCTCGAGAACACGCTTGCACTGCCGGGCTTGCAAAACCATGAACGCGGGGACCTGATCAAGTTCCTGCGCGCATGGCCGCCGCTGATCATCTACTACCTGCGCAACATCTCCGATCCGACCACGGCTGCGGGCCTGGTCGACCATCTGGTGCATGCGCCCTATGCGCTGGATGAGGAGCGGGCGCTGAAGATCATGCACATGCTGGGCGCCATGCCGCTGCAGGTGCAACAACCGGGCGGAGATGGCCAGCCGGCACGCGCGGTGCTGGCCACACCGGAAGACGTGGCGCTGCAGATTCCGGCCGATGTGGATGCCAAGCTGCTGGAGGGATTTTTTCACGAGGCGCCAGACCAGGCACGCTATCTGGTGGACCTGTCGCGCAACATGGCGCGGGGGCAGGGGAACAGTTCGGAGCTGATCGCCGCGCGGCGCATGGCGCACACCCTCAAGGGGTCCGGCGCCATCATCGGCCTGCGCGGCCTCGCGTCGCTGGGACATCATTTCGAGGACATCCTGGATCACTTCGAAAGCCAGGGCGGTGTCGTTGCCAAGCCGGCCGCGGATACCCTGCTGGATGCCGCATACTGCCTTGAGCAGATGGTCGGTTACGTCACCGGCACGGACGATGACCCTCAACAGGCCCAGGAGGTGCTGCAGAGAGTCCTGGACCTGGCCAATCGCATCGACCGCGGCGAAGTCATCGACCAGGCGCTGTCACGCTCCACCTCTGTCGTGCTGGCCAGCACGACGCCGTCACAGGTCGCCGCCCGCAGCAACCCGCCGCCATCCTTGCAGGCGGTCGGACAAGCGCACGAAGGCACCTCGTCTGCGGCGCGCAACGCCACGGCGCTGCGTGTCAGCGTCCAGCAGGTTGACGAACTGTTCCGCGTCTCGGGCGAGGTTTCTGTCAACAGTGCCGTGCTGGAGGCCCGCATCAAGCGCCTGACCGAGCACGCCCGCGATCTGATCAACCAGAACCTGCGTGTGCAGAAGCGCCTGTTCGAACTGGAAACGCTGGTCGACGTGCGAGCACTGACCATGATGCGCGCCCGGACGCGCCGCGAGAACGAAGAGGCTTTCGACCCGCTGGAGATGGACCAGTACAGCGAGCTGCACAGCACGACCCATGCACTGATGGAAGAATCCGCCGATGCCCGCACGCTCGCTTTCCGGGTCGAAGAAGACATTTCCCAGTTGACGGGGGTGCAGTCGTTGCAGCAGCGCCTGTCCAAGGACCTGCAGCACCTGGTCATCCGCACGCGGATGAGCCCAGCCGGCATACTGGAGCCGCGTTTGCAGCGCAATGTGCGAGCCACCTGCCAGGCCACCGGCAAACAGGCGGCGCTGACCATCAAGGGCAGCGAAGCGCTCATCGATGGTGACATGCTCAATCGCCTGGCCGAGCCGCTGCTGCATCTGTTGCGCAATGCGGTCGATCACGGGATCGAATCACCCGAGGAGCGCAGGGCGGCCGGCAAGGAGTCTGTGGGTCGCATCGAACTGGCGTATTCGCGCCAGGGCCAGCAGGTGGTGCTCCAGTGCAGCGACGATGGCCGCGGGCTGGATCTGGCCGCCATCCGCCGGCGCGGCATGGAAAGGGGACTCGTCAACCCGGACCAGGTCTTGACGGACGACGAGCTGGCTCGCCTCATCCTGCTGCCCGGTTTTTCGACGCGTGATGCCGTGAACGAAGTGTCGGGGCGCGGCGTGGGCCTGGACGTCGTGCGGGACTGGATCAGCGCCATGAATGGCACCATCCGCATCAGCACGCGGGAAGGGCAGGGCTGTACCTTCGAACTGCGCTTCGCCGCCTCGCTGTCGACCATGCAATCACTGGTGGTGGAAGTCGGCGGCCAGCGCTTTGCACTGCCTTCGCTGCATATCGAACAGGCCGTCCCGAGGGGAGTCGGGAGGTTCGAGCGCTCAGGCGACAAGCTGGTCTACCACCACGGCAAGCGGGTACTGGGCGGTCGGCTGCTGGCCGAGCTGACCGGGCTGGCCGTGGACAGCGAGAAACCGCTGGATGACTACGATGCCGTGATCATCCGGGCGGACAACAAGACGCATGTGCTGGGCGTTGATCGCCTGGTCGATTCGCGCGAGTTGCTGGTGAAGAACCCGGGCCGGTTTGCGCGCCACATCCGCGGCGTGGCCGGACTGTCGATCCTGGGGGATGGCAGCGTGGCCGTGAACCTGGACACGAGCCAGCTGCTCGCCAGCGAAAGCGTCCAGCGTCAGGTGAAGAGCCTGCGCTCGTCCAGTACCGCGGCTGCGGCGCAGAAAGATTCGCCGGGGGTGTTGATCGTCGACGATGCCTTGTCAGTCCGCACCTCCCTGATGCAATTGGTCCACGATGCCGGCTTCCGGGTGCAGTCGGCGCGCGACGGCATCGACGCCATCGACACCCTGGGGTCCTTCAATGCCGACATCGTGCTGACCGACCTGGAAATGCCGAACATGAACGGCATCGAGCTCACCACCCATATCCGCAACCGCGACGATCTCAAGGCGGTGCCGGTGATCATGATCACCTCGCGCTCCCAGGACAAGCACCGTCGGCTGGCCGAACAGGCTGGCGTCAGCAACTACATCACCAAGCCCTACAACGAGGGCGAGCTTCTGCAGACCATACGCGAGGCGCTGGTGGCATGAAGGAACCGGGGAGCCGCAAAGAATGAGCGATCCGAGCCGCACGGGCCAGGCCCGGACCATGAAGATGCGGGGCGACTTCGTGCTGTTGCGCGCCGATTCGCTGCGCCTGTTGATACCTCAGCGCGATGTGTCGTCGACCGTATACATCGATCAAGCGCCCGTCGCGACCGCCGAGCCGGGCGTCTTTGTGCTTGGGGAAAAGCCGGGCGGGGCGCAGGCGGTGCTGGCGCTGTCCGCGCAGATGGATTTGCTGGACACGTTTCCGCCGGATCGCTTCCTTCTGACCCGTTTCACGGGCTCCCGTCAGGGAACTGCGCTGGCCTGGACCGAAGTCCGCGTCCTTATTGATACGGAGCTCGAATTTCATGCCATGCCTGCCGTCATGCAAGGCAAGAGGGCGTTGATTGACGCCTATGTCGAGATCGACAGGGAGCTTGCTTTTTGCACGACGGCACAGCGCATGCTCCCCGAAACGCTGATGTCTCCGGGCTGAGCCATGGACATGCAACTGCCCGTTCTGGTTGACGATGCGCTCCCCGGTGAAGCAGTGCGTGAAACCCCGGCCCTGGCCTGTGTGCTGGAGTACGCCGCGGATTCGTTCATCGCCCTGCCGGTTCATGCCGGCGTCGAACTGGTCGAGTCGCCTCGGCTTGTGCCGGTGCCCGGCATGGCGCATTTTTGCCGGGGTCTGGTGGCCTGGCAGGGCAGGCATCTGCCACTGATCGACCTCCAGGCCTACCTGGGGGGCCTGGATTCGCCGGCTTCTCCGCCCTTCAGCCATGTGCTCATGGTGGCCTATCAGGTGGCGCCCGGTGTAGCCATCGAATACGGGGCGTTCTGTGCCCCCTTCCTCATCCGCATGGTCGAGGTGATCGACAGCGACCAGTGCCCGCTGCCGATTGGCCAGGTGTGCTGGACCGGCATCGCCATCTCGTGTTTTCTGCACCAGGGAAGGGTGATTCCCGTGCTTGAACCTTCACGTATTTTCACGAGTCCGGTTTCCCCCGCCACCCCTTGAAAGAGGTCGTATGCTGTCGCAAAACTTTCTGGATACACCCAAGCGCATCTCCAAGCCTCGGGATTTTGGCCTCACCGCCTTGATCGACAACGGCGTCCCGACCCGTTACTTCACGGATGTGGTGGAAAGCGACGCCGCCCTGATCGATGTCGTCAAGTTCGGCTGGTGCACGGCCATGGTCACCAGTGAACTGGAAAAGAAGATCCAGTGCCTGATCGACAACGACGTGATGTTCTATTTCGGCGGCACCCTGTTCGAAAAGGCGCTGGCCCAGAAGAAACTGGATGCGTTCTACCGGTTCCTCAAGCATTACAACTGCCAGATCGTCGAAATCTCCAACGGCACCTTGCCGCTTTCCATCGAGGAAAAGGGCAAGCACATCGCCGACTTCTCCGATGAGTTCTATGTCCTGAGCGAGGTTGGAAAGAAGGACATCGACGAGGCCGACAACATGCCGATCTCCCAATGGATTGCCGAAATCCACGCCGATCTGGCCGCCGGAGCGAAACGGGTCATCCTGGAAGCGCGGGAATCGGGAAAGAGCGGCATCTGCGATGCCCAGGGCCGTCTGCGTACCGACCTGGTAGAGAGCATCTCCAACGCGCGTTTCAACTCCTCCGATGCCATCTGGGAAGCACCGACCAAGGCTCTGCAGACCCGGCTGATCGCAGCGCTCGGCCCCAACGTCAATCTGGGCAATATTGCCTTTGGCGACGTGATTGGCCTGGAAACCTTGCGTCTGGGCATCCGGTCGGACACTTTTTCCCTCTACGACGGTCCGGACGGGCGTTTCGTCGAGCCCGAGGCCAAACAGAGCCGGTTCAGCACGGGCGTGGAGCGGCGCCGCGCACTCGAAGGCGCGGGAAAGAACGAGTGGCCCCAACCGGCCGCATTGATCCCCGGCATGGTGAGGCTCAAGTAATACCAGGCATCGACTTGACTGGAAAGCCTGATGCACCGGACCTGGCGGCATGAGCGGTCCGGCACCTGAAGTCCGGATCCTGCAAGGAACCGATCTGCCCTATCCCGACGCCGACATCAATATCGTCATTGATGTCATTCGCGCGTTCACGGTGGCGCATATCGCCTTTCTGCGCGGTATACGGGCAATCCTGCTGGTCCATACGGTAGAGGAGGCCATGGCCTTGAAGGCGCGCGATCCCGCCTTGCTGCTGGCGGGAGAAATCAAGGGGCTCGGCATCCCCGGCTTCGATCTCGACAACTCGCCGTATCGCGTGGCCCAAGCCGAATTGGAGGGCCGCACCCTGGTTCAGAAGACCACCAACGGAGTCAAGGCCACCCTGGCGGCACTGGCGGCCCGCCATGTTTTCGTCACCGGCTATTCGAATGCCATGAATACCGCCGGGCACGTACGCCATCTGTTGGCCAGGGATGGGTTGCGGACCGTCAATGTGATCGCGTCGCACGCCCAGGACGACGACGATCTGGCCTGTGCCGAATACATCCGGGACCAAGTCCTGGACCTGCGCCAGCTGCGGACGGACGATGTGGTGGAACGCATCCGGCGCTCCAGGCCGGCCGCAAAATTCCTGGCCGTTCCGGCCGGTGAATTCGAGCCCAGGGATCTCGATTTCTGTGTCCGAACCATCCCATCCGGCTTCGTCATGGAAGTCGATCGCATGGCCAGGGTGCCGTCCATCCGCAAGGTGATTTCAATTCAAACCAAACCTCATTAATCACTTTATGTTTTTCATAAAATACATTGATATTTAAGGGTTTTGTTTGTATGGATTCTATTTTTGGTAGCTTCTTTAACTTAATACGATGTATATTATGTTAAGTAATTATTTCCGCATGGGAATAGAAAACTCCCCCTGCAATTGAGCGCCTGAACCCAGCCCACCGATTTGGGCAACTCCCCAGCCGGACTGCGTCAAAGACGTCAGCGAAGCCAGGTGGATGAATGAAGACCAACCCAGGCGGACCCTAAAATTCATTTCATCATTATGTGAAAAATTAGACCCCCGGCACGTCAGCGGCCGGTCGTGGCAATCCAGAATTCATCACCAGATTCTGGACACACCACATGACCACCGAACTTGCCCAGGACCACCACAGCGGGCTGATCGCCTACCTCAAGCTGATGGCGCTGCACGGCGCCTCGGACCTGTTTCTCAGCGTCGGCGTGGCGCCGACCTTGAAGATCCAGGGCAACCTCCGCCACCTGAACATGCCGGCGCTACCTCCCGGCGCGGTGAAAAACCTGGCCGAGTCGATCTTGAGCGGGTCACAGAAAGAGAAGTTCGAGCGGGAACTCGAATGTGATTTCGCCGTGGCCCTCAAGGACACAGGGCGCTACCGGATCAATCTTTTCGTGCAGCGCGGACAGGTTGCGATGTCGGTCCGCTATGTGAAATTCCAGATTCCGACCATCGAGCAACTCTGCCTTCCTCCGATCATTGGACAGCTTGCGATGGAAAAACGCGGTCTGATCCTTGCCGTGGGGGCTGCCGGAGCAGGCAAATCAACGACCCTCGCCGCCATGCTGGAGTATCGGAATCAGCACGCCGAAGGTCACATCCTGACGGTCGAAGACCCGATCGAGTACCTCCACAAGCACCGGAAATGCATCATCAACCAGCGCGAAATCGGGCTGGATACCCATTCCTACAAGGAGGCGCTGAGCCATGCGTTGCGGGAGTCGGCCGATGTCATCATGATCGGAGAAATCCGGGATCTGGACACCATGCAGCACGCGCTGAACTACGCCGACACAGGCTTGCTATGCATCTCCACCCTGCATGCAAACAATGCCTATGAGGCGATCGAACGCATACTCAGCTTCTATCCCGATGAGGCGCGCAAACAGGTCTTGCTGGACTTGTCGATGAACCTCAGGGCCGTGATTGCCCAGCGGCTGATCCGCGGCAAGCAGGAGCGGCTGGTCCCCGCCGTGGAAGTGATGCTTCTGACATCCCGCATCGCTGACCTGGTCCGCCGCGGCCAGGTTGACCTCATCCGCGACGCCATCGCCAAGAGCGTGGAATCCGGCGTGCAGACCTTCGATCAGTCACTGTACGACCTGTACATCAAAGGCATCATCAGCATGGAACAGGCCATCGAAAACGCGGATTCCAAGACCGATCTTGCCTTACGCATCCGGCTGGCTACCCACCAAAACCCGGACATTTCGAGCCTGGAGATCCGGTGACACGGGACAAACTGCAATCCATGCCAGAACTTCCGGGAACGGCTCCAAGCCCGCTGGAACCCCTGCCCTGGCATGACAACCACGACGGCGATGGGGTAGAGGTTCTGGTGCGCATGCTCACCGGAGAGGTGTTGCACGGCAGGATACGACATGAAGACCAGCTCGAATTGCATGGCCTGCTGCTGCCCGTTCGCCTGCGCTCCAGTGAGCTGATGATTTCATTGCGAGATGTCCGCGCCATCGAGATGCAACATCTGTTCACATTGCCCCACTTGCCACATTCCCAGGAGCCGGGGACGCCGGCCGGGCCTAGCCGTGAAGCCAGCGAGATCGTGAAGTTTCATCTGCATTTTGTCGATGGCATCGAGTGGAAAGGCACAAGTCTTGGGCACCGGATTCGCAGCAGGGGTCTGCAGCTGTACGTTCGCCTGCCGGACAGTAGCTTCAAGCCCGTGTGGATTCCGAGATCTGCACTGCTGAGGGGCAGCTTTCATCCGTCGCCGGCAACTGCAGCGCAGCATCCGATGGCACCCAGGCCGCAGGAACCCGCCATGACGGGGCCGCAGGAGACCGCCAACCTATCTCCTGCACGCAACACCGCGGAGCTGGCCCGACTGCTTGAATCCAGCCGCAGGCTTCCCATCAAATCGATGGACCAGGCGCTGCTGGAGCTGCACCTGGCTGATCAGGAGGAGATCGAGACCTTGCAGCGTGAATTGCCCGACGCCCTGCACGGTCATGGTGAACAGTTGGTGCACAGGGGTCTGCTGAGTTCCGATCAGCTCGCGCATGTTCATGCCCGCATCGCCTGCACCCCTGAAGTGAACGTGCATGACTTTCTGATCGAACCGCAGGTGTTCGATCGCCTGCCGCTCAAGACAGCCAGCAACCACGAGGTGCTGCCACTCGGGTCGATCGAGGGCACGCTCTACGTCGCGTCGGCCTACCCCATGGATCACCAGCTTGAGCGTCAGCTCGGGGTCCTGGCCAACTGCACTGTCAAACTCATGTGGGCCGAAAAACCGCAAATACTGCAGCGGCTTTTTCGCGAGCTGCACCCGAATGCAGCGCCTACACCTGACAGCAATGCCGGCCCTTTCGGGGGCGGCAAGGATATCCATGCCCTGCTTGATGCGGCCATGACCGAGTTCAAGTTCCAGGGTGCCGAGGAGCGGGATGTCGCCATCGACGAGCGCTCGAGCCTGGTGCGACTGGTCACGCACATGATCATGGATGCCTATGCACAGAAAGCATCGGACATCCACATCGAGACCAACCCCGGCGCGGAGTTCCTGCGAATTCGTTTCCGCAAGGATGGCGAACTGGAGGACTACCTGCGCATGCCCGCCATCCTGCGCGCGTCCCTGGTTTCGCGCATCAAGGTCATGAGTCGGCTCGACATTTCCGAGAAACGCCGGCCCCAGGATGGCAAGATCAACTTCCACGACTATTCGCCTCTCCCCCTGGAGCTTCGTGTCGCCATTCTGCCTACCCATGACGGCTTGGAGGATGTGGTCATGCGCTTGCTGGCTTCCAGCAGGCCCATGCCGCTCAAGCAGTTGGGATTGTCACAGCGCGATGACATGCTGATCAAGATGCTGGCCGAACGATCGTTTGGCATGCTGCTGGCCTGCGGACCGACGGGCTCAGGCAAGACCACCACCCTGCACTCCATCCTGGCCCACATCAATACCGACAACCGCAAGATCTGGACGGCCGAGGATCCGATCGAAATCACCCAGCCCGGCCTGCGGCAGCTTCATGTGAATCCCAAGATCGGCGTCACCTTTGCGTCGGCCATGCGCGCCTTCCTGCGGGCAGACCCCGATGTCATCATGATCGGCGAGATCCGTGACGAGGAGACCGCAGGTATCGCGATCGAGGCCTCCCTGACGGGTCACTTGGTGCTCTCGACGCTGCATACCAACAGCGCTGCCGAGAGTATTGTGCGGCTGCTCGACATGGGCATGGATCCCATGAACTTTGCCGACTCGCTCCTGGGCATCGTGGCACAGAGGCTGGTACGCGGACTCTGCTCTCGCTGCGCCAAGCCCCGTCAACTCGAAGCAACGGAAATCGAGGCGCTCATGCTGGAATACATCGAGGGCACCGAGATAGGACGCGACGCAGGCTGGGCCCGTCTGCTGACGGCGGCCAATGTGTCCAATCCCGACCAGCTGCAGGTTATGGAGCCGACCGGATGCGAGTACTGCAGGGGAACCGGCTACAAGGGTCGCATGGGCATCTATGAAATCCTGGAAAACAATCTCACCATCAAGCGCCTGATCCAGACCCGCTCTGGCAGCAGTGAAATTCTGAGAGAAGCCCTGCGACACGGCATGCGCAGCCTGCGGCAGGATGCCCTGGAAAAGGTGGTACAGGGCAGGATCGATCTGAAACAGGCGCGCATGGCCTATCTCTGACCTGTCGGCCAGCTAAGTGACCTCGAAACTCAGTGTCGGTGCACTGGCGTCGGTGAAGGAAGCCCCCAGGGCAATCTGCCCCCGGCCATGCAAGACGCACTCCTCCCTGCGCAGCAGCAGTTCGGATCGAGCCCCCACAAAACGGATCCAGGTGCCATAGCTGCTCATGTCGATGAGCATGATCCGTCCGTGGCGCCATTCGAGGCGTGCGTGCGTGCGCGACACACGCGGGTCGGCCACGACAAATTCACAATGGCGGATGCGCCCGATGTGCACGGGTAGCTCGAAGGCCCGGAAAACACGTTTCTGCTCGCCCCAGCTCAGATGGACCTCCTGGCCCAGGGCGTCGGCCCTGGCAGCCTTGCTCATGGGATCGATGTCCCCCTGCATGGTGATGAAGTCAGTGGACTGGTCCTCGTGCCACTCGACCTGGTACACATTACAGGGCTCGACACGGCCACGCACGCTGATGGGACCCAGAGGCCGGTAGCGAATACCGTTGGCCCGGCTGGAGTAGTCCAGGTCGGGGCTTTCCGCCCAGATTTCATGAGGGCCGGCCAGATCACTGAGCCTGGAGGCGATGTTCACGGCATCACCGTAGCAATCACCGTTCACAATTTCCACCTCACCGGTGGCCACCCCTACGCGTATCGGCAGATGCTCGGCCAGGGGCTGCTGCAGGAGGTTCATCTGGTGCTGGCGCTGCAGATCCACGACGGCATTGACTGCCACGGTGGCGTCCTGGAACACGGTCAGGACGCCGTCGCCCAGTGTCTTGATGACCTGCCCGCCCTGGGCTTGCAGCACTTCACAAATCCAGCGCGTCAACTGCGTGACGGCGCGGGTGGCCCTGATATTGCCTAGTGACTCGAAAACGGAGGTGCTGCCGGTCAGATCAGTGAAAACGACGGTGGTGTTGACACCCATGCGCGAACTTGATTGATTTCTTCTGTAGACAGTTTAGGGCATCGCCGTACGCTTGGATACCGAGGCTCAACCCTCAGGCCGAGTGGCTGGACAAGCATACAGCCCTGCGGTGTTGCTTGATGTATCTTGGGTAAATTATTGATTTGTATGTTGTTTTACGATGACATTCAGAGCATAAATCGGTTGTGGGAAATGCGCTGTGAAATTACCCTGCGGAAGTCGTTGAGTCTGTCGATCAATACATACAAGAACATATGAACAAATTGGCCAGCCAATTCATCAGCAGCATGCAAGGACTGCTGGGCCGCCCCTTGGCGGAGGAAGCTCACGCCACGGTCCGCATCGAGGACATCCGCCAGGCGATGCTCGACTCTCTCGGTGACGAGGGTTGCAGCAGCTACCCGCACATCGAGCGGCGTGTGCTTTTTGCGCCGGATCTGCATGGCCTGTGGTACCTTCGCGCCGACATCATGGTGGCCATTTCCTCCCTGCAGGGCGAAGGCGTGGCCAACCAGAAAATCCGCCTGATCACCGGCATGTTCGAAGGCCTGTTGCCCCGGGGCATGATTTCGCGCCCAGGTGCCCTGAGCCGCTGAGCCGCTGAGCCGCTGAACCGCAGGCCCGGTCGGGCTTCAATCCGCGTGGGCGTGGCCCCATAGCAGCAGTACATCGCGCCCCTGCACCACCAGATCACAGGTCTGGCCGACGGGTAGCAACACCTTGGTGGGCACATGCCCAAAAGGCAGGTTGCTCAAGACGGGCACCTTGAGCTGGCTGCGCAGCCAGTTGACCACGGACTGCAGCTTGAACCCCTTGTCGTGTGGTACCAGCTTGTAGCCGGTGAACTGCCCCAGCACGATGGCCTTCTGCCGCGCCAATACGCCGGCATGCAAGAGTTGGGTCAGCATGCGCTCGATGCGGTAGGGATGCTCGGCCACATCTTCCAGAAACAGGAAACCATCCTTCACGGCCGGGAAAAACGGTGTCCCCAGCAGGGAGCACAGCACGGCCAGATTACCGCCCCACAGCACGCCATCTTCCACCTTGAAGTCGGCCGCATCACCCAGACGCCGGGCATGAAAAGCGCCGACCTGGGCCATGTCGGCGTCAGGCTCCTTGGCCTGACGCCAGCCGGCGCCCTCCCCCTGCCCCTGGATCATGTCGTCGAAACAGGCCTCCATGATGTCGTCCGGCCCATTCTGGCCACCGGCACCATGCCCATCGGCCACGTCCGACCGATCACTCACCCCGAAGCCTTCGCATAGCGAAGGACCGGCCCAGGTCACCGCACCAGACCGGGCCAGCACGGCCAACTGGAAGGCCGTGAAATCACTGAGGCCGACGAACTGCGTGCCTTTTTCAATCGCCTTGGCCACGCGCTTGTAGTGGATCCCCGGGAGGATGCGGGTCAGGCCGTAGCCCCCCCGCGAAATCAGCGCCACGTCGGCTCCGCTGGCGGCCGCCCGGTCGATGGCTGCCAGCCGCGTGGCGTCATCACCGGCAAAACGCTGGTAACTGGCCAGGGCTGCTTCGTCAATCTCGACCTCATGGCCCAGGGCCTGCAGGCGCTTGACGCCGCGCCGGAAGGCGGCCTTGTCGCGCACGGCGCCCGAGGGGGAAAAGATGTAGATGTGTTTCTTCATGAAGCGCTGATTATCGGGGCGAGAAATGACGCAGTGCAGCCTGTGCGATGGCCTCGCCCTGCTCCTGGACGAAATGCCCGCCCTGCTCCACGCGCATGGGCTCGGGGCAGCCGCGTATCGTCTGCTGCAGCTTCTGCATGACGGGCCAGCCCAGTACCGGATCCTGCATGCCCACGGCCATCAGGCTGCGGCCCTGCCAATCGTTTTGCCAGAAGGCGCGGGCCTGGCGTGAAATCGCGGCGCCATCGGCAGCTTCGGTGTCCGGCACCATGGGCGCAAAGGCGCGCAAAGCCGCGCGGTGGCCACGGTCGGGGAACGGCGCGTTATAGGCCGCGCATTCGGCCTCATTCATCTGTGGGCTGCCACGCGCCAGCAGACGGCCCACGTCGTAGTCAGGCTTCTTGGCGCACATCTCCCGCCAGGCCAGGAAACCCGCTGACAAGGCTTGATCTCCCGTGGCCAGCGTGGTGTTCATGACCAGCAGGCCGTTGTAGCGCTGCGGTGCGGCCAGTGGCAGGGTCAGGCCCAGCAGTCCGCCCCAGTCCTGCACCACCAGGATGATGTTTTTCAGGTCGAGCTGCTCAACGAACTCCAGCAGCACCTGGCGATGCCAGCTGAAGCTGTGGGCAGCCTCCTTCTTGGGCTTGTCGCTGCGACCGAAGCCGATCAGGTCCGGCGCCACCACCCGATGGCCGGCGGCCAGGAAGACGGGAATCATCTTGCGGTAGAGATAGCTCCAGCTGGGGTTGCCGTGCAGGCACAGCCAGGTGAGCGGGGCATCAGGCGGACCTTCGTCGAGGTAATGCAGGCGCAGCCCGGCCAGGGACGGCAGGTCGCTCAGATAATGCGGCGGCCAGGGGTAGCCCGGCAGATCGGCAAAACGCTCATCGGGCGTGCGCACGGCATCCTCGCGCACCGGCTGGCTCAGGCGCCGCTGGATCTCGCGCCTGGCCTGAAAGAAGTCCTGCAACAGCGTGCCACAGGCGTCGGCCAGCACCCCGCCCTGCACGTGGGTCTGGTGGTTGAGTTGCGTGTTGGCAAACAGGTCCAGCACCGAACCGGCGGCACCGGTCCTGGGATCGGGCGCGCCATAGACCACGCGCTTGAGCCGCGCGTGCAGCATGGCGCCGGCACACATGGGACAGGGTTCGAGCGTGACGAAGAGTTCGCAATCGTCCAGCCGGTAGTTGCCCAGCCGGGCAGCACCGTCGCGCAGAGCCTGGATCTCGGCATGGGCCGTGGGGTCGTGCGATCCGACGGGTGCGTTATGCCCAGTGGCAATCACCTCGCCGCGGTGCACGAGCACGGCACCGACCGGCACTTCACCGGCCCCGACTGCCCGTTGCGCCTGGGCCAGCGCCTGCTGCATGAAAAACGCATCAGTTGCCATGCAGCCTCAGTCGATCCATCCAGGCGGCCAGCTCACGCTCGTTTTCGTTGCCGGCGGCATAGGCCGTCCTCATGGCGGCATGGGCTTCCGGTCGGTGCTGGTTGAGCTTGAGCTTGCACTGCAACGCCGTCACCCGCAGCTCGAAAGCCACGATGCCGGCCAGCATCTTGTGCGCATAGTCCTCCCCCAGGCTGCGCCACTGCGCAGCGTAGGCTGGTTCGTGGTCACCGATGAGCTTCTTCAGCAGCCCGTCCTTGGCCTCGGCGCTCTCGACCAGTGTGGCCTGCACGGTGCAATGCACGGCCAGGTAGTTCCAGGTCGGCACCCGCGCAAGATCCGGATAGACACTGGGTGACATATAGGCGTGAGGGCCCATGAAGGTCACCACGGCCTGTGGCCGGGCTTGCAAATGGCGCCAGTGCGGGTTCGGCCTGGCCACGTGCCCCAGCAGCGTCAGTTGCCCGCCCTCCTCCTGCACGTGCAGCGGCAGGTGCGTCACATAGGGCAGGCCGTCGTCATCCGGGCTGATGAGGCTGGCAAAGGGATGCGCACGCATCAGCAGCAGGGCATGCGTGCGCTCCTCGGATTTGAACTGGGGTGGCAGGTACATGGGAGTGATGGAAGTCTATCGCGACTGCTTGGCCCGGCTGCGTCACGCGGCGCCAGCCAGCACCAGGCGGTTGCGTCCCTGCTGCTTGGCGGCGTAGAGGGCCTGGTCGGCCCGCTTCAGGGCAGCTTCGGCAGAGCGGTCATCGGCCAGGACGAGGCTGGCACCAATACTGATGCTGTACGCGATAGCGGTTGCGCCGTGGTGCACGGGGTTGCGCTGTACCTGCTCCAGCAGGCGCTCGGCCAGCGTGCGTATGCCGCCCAGGTCGGTATTGGGCAGGACCACGACAAATTCCTCGCCCCCCCAGCGGCCGGCAACGTCGATGCCCCTCAGTTGCGCGCGCAGCTGCTGTGCCAGCGCCCGTATCACGGCATCGCCGGCATCGTGTCCATACTGGTCATTGATGGCTTTGAAGTGATCGATGTCGATCATCAGCAGGCCCGATGGCTCGCCGCGCAAGGACCGTTTCCATTGCTCCTCGATGTACTGCTCGCTGACGCGCCGGTTGTTCAAACCGCTCAGGGCATCGGTGCGCGCCATGACGGCCAGTTCGGCATTGGCCTGCTCCAGTTTGCGGATGAGTTCGCTGGACAGGGTTTGCCAGCGCATGAAAAGTCGATAGCCGAAGAAGGCCAGGAACAGGATGATCAGCGCAAAGATCCAGAAGAACACCCAGCTGGTCGCGTGCAGGATTTCGACAGCCTGGACCAGAGTCGCGTGCTCTTCGCCGTCGATGGCCCGCTCGACCCGGCTGCTGCCCAGGCCGATGGTGACAAAACCATAGGCCAGCACCCCCAGCAGCATGATGGCAATGAGTTGCAGCACCCGTCGGCGCGGGTGCGGCGCATCCTGGCTCAGACAGGCCGGGTTGCGTGACTGCCAGCGTGACATGGCAGGCCAGCTGGCATACATCAGGGGGCCGACCAGCAGCACACTCTGGAGGAAACTGCCCAGCCACCAGCCCTGCCAGATCGGCAGCGCGGCCGTGGTGTCGATGCGGTTGGTATAGCACCAGACCAGCGCCCCGGACGAACCGAACACGCTGGCAACGAAGGCCAGTTGGATGAACACCAGCAGGGATTCCAGGTTGCGCAGATTGCGGGAAACGGCGATGGCCCGGTAGCCCAGCACCAGCACGGCAAAACCCAGGGGATTCGAACAGGCAAACAGCAGCGCCCAGGCCAGCGGCATGCCGGCGTAGAGTGCCAGCGACAGTGTGGCCAGGTAAGCCGGAATCGCACCCCACCACCAGCCGAAACTCAAGCTCCACCACAGGCAGATCAGCAGCGGGGGATAGACCGTGATGTAGATGTCCACGCCGCCAAAGGACAGCGGCAGACCGGACCACTGCTGGATCACCGTAGCCAGACCCAGGACGATGCTGAGCGCAACGCTCAGCACCCAGGCGCCAAGCACCAGGTTGCGGGTTCGAGCCGGGGCCAGCCGCCACAGCTGCCGGAGCGCAACCGAACGAAAAGCCTCCGGCGCCCCATCGGTCAGGGGCAGCATGTCGTCGGCTGAAACCTGTGCGCTCACGTTCCTATGATGGCATGTTCCGGCGCCCAGGTCACTCCCATTCGAGGGTAACCGGCATCATGAAGTCGCTGGACGGGACGACGCACTTTCTGCTATCTTCGTTTCGAGCAGAGACAAGTTCAGGGCACGACAGGCACAGGAATGAGCGGCGCGCTGGTGGGGTTCAGGATAAACGGCGAGAAAAAGCTGCACCGACTGCATGGCGAGCGCAGTTGTGAAAGCGTGCTCACCGCATTGCTGGCCTACCTGCGCAGCGTCAGCGATGCCCGCCTGAGCACCTATGCACGTACGCTGAAGATGGTGGGAACGGCGCAAGGCCCCTTTCCCGGCGAAGCCGATCTTGCCGCGATCCAGACCTTCTTCGAAGAGCATTTCGGCGAAACCTGCCCGCTACGCACCTGGGCGGAGGCCTTTTCCGCCTTCTCCGAACTGGAAGGCTGGCACGCCGGCTTTCCCTTCATGCCGGCGGCGGCCAT
Organism: uncultured Hylemonella sp.; assembly: GCA_963512175.1. Taxonomy (GTDB): domain Bacteria; phylum Pseudomonadota; class Gammaproteobacteria; order Burkholderiales; family Burkholderiaceae_C; genus Hylemonella. Next base: position 285,899 of record CAUPLI010000003.1, read on the forward strand.
CGACAGTTGCGGGGACGTAACCTGGGGCTTTCTGATCGACCTGGACAGCAGCGAGCTGCAGATCTTCGTCAACCGCCATGCGCGTTTCCAATGGCGCGACATGGCTCACTCGCAGCCCGCCTACTGCACATTGCTCCTCGGTGATGCGCGCCAGCTGACCGCACAGGACCTCTCTGCTCTGCACGGCTTGCTGCATCAGCACTCCTATTCCGATGGCCTCGATCCGGTCCTGCCGCTGCGCGATGCCGTATCCGCGCCCTTCCCCGGGCCCGGCGAGTGGCAGTCACGGCTCAAGCTGACGCATGGCCGCGTCCGGCTGCTGCTCGAGCGCGGCCCGCTCCGGGCCAAGGTCAGGCAGGTCGGTGAACTGACGCTGGACGATACCCACTGCAGTGCTCTGCTGCGCGAAGCGCTCGATCCACCCGTCCTCGGGCTGGCGCAAGCCATCTACGGGCCAGGCGCAAATCTCGGGCAGGTCGCTCATGTGGCGGCACAGCTGCAACACCTGCCCTACGATCCAGGCGATGGCGGCTTGCCGCTGCTCGACCTGGGCCTGAGCCCGGCCTCCGGGCTCAGGCTGGCGCTGGGGCCGGCCTTCTTTGACACGGTACGCTCGCGCTTTCTGGCTGCCGGCATGAGCACGCAAGGCTGGCGTTTCCTCATCAAGCAGGACAACGACGTGCTGCGCTTCGTGCTGCAGTTCTTCCCGCCGTCGGCACGCATCCTGGGCGCCTTCACCCATTTCATCAACCTGCTGGCCAGCGCGCTGCAGAGCGAACCCCTCACGATCGAACGCTGCCAGCCCGCCTTGCGCGGTGTCGAACGTATCCTCGACCGGACGCGCGGTCGCCCGGGTCCGTTACGCGAGGACAACGCGCGGATATTCCTGCGCGCCATCATGCGGGCCCGACTGTCCATGGAAGTGGAGGCCAATTTGGCCCACGAGGCGCAGGACGTGTCCGATTTCGTCTACGCCCACACGGCGGTACTCAAAGGGGTGACCTGGCGCTCGCTGTGCCGCCGCTCGGACGAGTGGCACCGGGCGCTGCTGATCACGGTCGACCCCGACAAGGACGTGCGCTGGCCCGCCCTGCTTCCGGTGTATGCCATAGGCCCCTTCCTCGCCGTGGAGCTCGATTCCGGCTTCCTGCTGGCCGAGGAGGGCCTGGAACAGCGGCACTGCATCGGCACCTATGCCAATGCCTGCGCCAGTGGCGCCACCCGTGTATTTTCCCTGCGCCATCACGGCAAACGCACCGCGACCATCGAACTGCAGCGTGGCCATGACGGCGCCTGGCACATGGTCCAGATCCGTGGCAAGGCCAATACGGCGATACACGACCCGGCCCTCCTGGACGCGGCGGGCCAGCTGACACTGGCCTATTCGGAGGCCGCGCAGGCGCGCGAGCGCGTGGAATTCGCCAGGGCGCGCGAGCGGGAACATCCGAGCGGCTCTCGGTCGCCCTCGCTACTCGTTGCGCAACAGGAGTACTGGACTGGGTAGGGCCGGTTCGCAGCGCGGGGCCCCCAAAGACATCACTCCCACTCGATGGTGGCCGGCGGCTTGGAGCTGACGTCGTAGGTCACGCGGTTGATGCCGCGCACCTCGTTGATGATGCGACTCGACACCTTCTTGAGCAGCGCATAGGGCAGCTCAGCCCAGTCGGCCGTCATGAAGTCGCTGGTCTGCACGGCGCGCAGCGCCACCACATAGTCGTAGGTGCGGCCGTCGCCCATCACGCCCACGCTCTTGACCGGCAGGAAGACCGTGAAGGCCTGGCTGGTCAGCTCATACCAGGTCTTGCCGGAATTCGGGTCGAGGGTGGAGCGCAGTTCCTCGATGAAAATGGCGTCGGCCCGGCGCAGCAGGTCGGCATAATCCTTCTTCACTTCACCCAGGATGCGCACGCCCAGGCCGGGGCCGGGGAAGGGATGGCGGTAGACCATGTCGTGCGGCAGGCCCAGGGCCACGCCGAGTTCGCGTACCTCGTCCTTGAACAGGTCACGCAGCGGCTCCAGCAGCTTCAGGCCCAGCTGTTCCGGCAGGCCGCCCACATTGTGGTGGCTCTTGATGGTGACGGCCTTCTTGCTCTTGGCACCACCCGATTCGATGACGTCGGGGTAGATGGTGCCCTGGGCCAGCCACTTGGCGCCCTTGGCGCCCTCGCCCTTGAGCTTGGCGGCTTCGGCCTTGAAGACGTCGACGAACAGGCCGCCGATGATCTTGCGTTTCTGCTCGGGTTCGCTGACCCCGGCCAGCTTGCCCAGGAACAACTCGCTGGCGTCGACACGGATCACCTTGGCGTGCAGCTTGCCGGCGAACATGTCCATGACCATGTCACCCTCGTTCAAACGCAGCAGGCCATGGTCCACGAAGACGCAGGTCAGCTGGTCCCCGATGGCACGGTGGATCAGTGCCGCAGCCACGGAAGAGTCGACCCCGCCGGACAGGCCCAGGATGACCTCCTCGTCGCCCACCTGCTGGCGGATGGCCTCCACGGCCTCCTTGACGTGGTCGCGCATGACCCAGTCAGCGCGGGTGCCGCAGATCTCCAGCACGAAACGCTCCAGGATGGCACGCCCCTGCACGGTGTGCGTGACCTCGGGATGGAACTGCACCGCATAGAAGCGGCGCTGTTCGTCGGCCATGCCGGCGATGGGACAGCTGGGCGTGGACGCCATGAGTTTGAAGCCGGGCGGGAAGGCCGTGACCTTGTCGCCGTGGCTCATCCAGACCTTGAGCATGCCGTGGCCTTCCGGCGTGCTGAAGTCAGCGATGTCTTTCAGCAACGCGGTATGGCCGTGTGCCCGCACCTCGGCGTAACCGAATTCGCGCTGGTGGCCGCTTTCCACCTTGCCACCCAGCTGCTGCGCCATGGTCTGCATGCCGTAGCAGATACCCAGCACCGGCACCCCCAACTCAAACACGGCTTGCGGCGCCTTGTCGGTCGTTTCTTCGTAGACGCTGGCATGGCTGCCGGAAAGGATCACCCCCTTGAGCTGGCCATCGGCGGCGAACTGCCGCACCCACTCGTCCGTCACGTCGCAGGGATGGACCTCGCAGTAGACATGCGCTTCACGCACACGGCGCGCGATCAGCTGGGTGACCTGGGAGCCGAAATCGAGGATGAGGATCTTCTGGTGTTGCATGGCGGTACAGGAGCGGTTCGGTCCATCTGAAAGGCGAAGGCCCGAACGCCGTGGATGGGGGTTCGGGCCTGGGCTGCGGTTTTCTCAGTCAGCGCGGTAGTTGGGCGCTTCCTTCGTGATCTGCACGTCGTGCACATGGCTTTCGCGGATGCCGGCCGAGGTGATTTCCACGAATTCGGCCTTGTTGCGCATGTCCTCGACCGTGGCGCAACCGCAATACCCCATGCTGGCGCGCAGGCCGCCGGCCATCTGGAAGATGATGGCGACCACCGAACCCTTGTAGGGCACGCGGCCTTCGATGCCCTCGGGCACCAGCTTGTCGGCCTGGGGGTTGCCGGCGGTCGATTCCTGGAAGTAGCGGTCGGCGCTGCCCTGCTGCATGGCGCCGATGGAGCCCATGCCGCGGTAACTCTTGTAGCTGCGGCCCTGGAACAGCACGATCTCGCCCGGTGCCTCTTCGGTGCCGGCGAACATGCCGCCCATCATGACGGTGCCGGCGCCGGCCGCGATGGCCTTGGCAATGTCACCGCTGTAGCGGATGCCGCCGTCGGCGATCAGCGGCACGCCCGTGCCCTTGAGCGCCGTGGCCACGTTGTCGATGGCCATGATCTGGGGCACGCCCACACCGGCCACGATGCGGGTGGTGCAGATGGAGCCCGGGCCGATGCCCACTTTGACCGCGTCGGCACCGGCTTCCACCAGGGCCAGCGCGGCCGCGCCGGTGGCGATGTTGCCGCCGATCACGTCGATCTGCGGGTAGTTCTGCTTGACCCAGCGCACACGATCGATCACGCCCTTGCTGTGGCCGTGGGCCGTGTCCACCACGATGGCGTCCACGCCGGCCTTGACCAGAGCCTCGACACGCTCTTCCGTGCCCTCGCCCACACCCACCGCCGCGCCCACACGCAGGCGGCCGGCGGCGTCGCGCGCGGCATTCGGGAAGTTGAGCTGCTTGGTGATGTCCTTGACGGTGATCAGGCCCTTGAGTTCGAAGGCGTCATTGACGACCAGCAGGCGCTCCAGCTTGTGCTTGTTCAGCAGCGCCTTGGCCTCGGCCGGGGTGGTGCCATCGGGCACGGTGACCAGGCGCTCGCGCGGGGTCATGATCTCGCGCACGGGCAACTCGTAGCGGGTCTCGAAACGCAGGTCGCGGCCGGTCACGATGCCCACCACCTTGCCGGCGACGACCACCGGGAAGCCGGACACCCCCAGCTCGTCGGAGAGCTTCATCACCTCACGCACCGTGGTCTCGGGTGTGATGACGACCGGGTCGCGCAGCACGCCGGATTCGTAACGTTTGACCTTGGCCACCTGGGCGGCCTGTTCCGCCACACTGAGGTTCTTGTGGACGATGCCGATACCGCCTTCCTGGGCGATGGCAATCGCCAGCCGGGCTTCGGTGACCGTGTCCATGGCCGCAGAGACCAGGGGCAGGTTCAGGGAAATGTTGCGGGAGAAACGGGTCGCGAGAGAGGTGTCCTTGGGCAGGACCTGGGAATACGCCGGCACCAACAACACATCGTCGAAGGTGAGCGCTTTACCTAGAAGGCGCATGTCTAAGCTCCAAAAAAAGAATTGTACCCGCCTCGCGACCGGTTTCCTGCGGGTCCGCTGCGGGGACACCACAGCGTGCAGACCCCGGAATCCAAAAACCGGCCTGGCGGCGCTACACTGCTGTCATGAAACCGATCCGCTCCCTGATCTGCATGGCCCTGTGCCTCTATGCGCTCGCGGCCAGCGCCCAATGGCAATGGATGGACAAGGACGGCCGCAAGGTCTTCAGCGATCGACCGCCACCGGCTGATATTCCGGAAAAAAGTATTCTCAAGCGACCGGGTGGCCGGGGGCCCGCCGCGACGGCACCTGCCCCTGTGGCTGCTGCCCCCGCGGCGGCTCCAGGCTCTGCGGCGCCGGCTGGCGTGGACAAGTCCCTGCAGGACAAGAAGAAGCAGGCCGAGGATGCCGAAGCCGCCAAGCGCAAGGCCGAGGAAGAGCGCAATGCCCGTCTCATGGCCGAAAACTGCCAGCGAGCCCAGCAGGCCAAGGCCGGCCTGGACTCGGGTGGACGCATGAGCCGCATCAATGAAAAGGGCGAACGCGAGTTCTTCGACGAAGCAGCTCTCGCCGCCGAAGGCCAGCGCCTGCAATCCATCATCAACGAAAACTGCAAGTAGTCAGTAGCCCGACTTGGCCCCGGCCCGCTTTTGGGCGAACAGGCCGGCCCTGCCCGCGCCCTGCTTGGCAAAACGTTCGCGCCGCGCCACCTTGGGATCGATGCGCAAGGGTCGGTAGACCTCGACCCGGTCCTGCGCGCGCAGCACCTGTTCACGCGTCGCTTTGCGCCCCCAGACCCCTACCGGCGCATGCAGCAGGTCGAGTTCCGGATACTTGCCGGCCAGGCCGCTGGCCTGCAGGGCCTGAGCCACGGTGCTGCCAGCCGGCAGCTGCAGGGGAAACTCGCACACCTGGCGTGCGGCCGGCGCATAGGTGACGAGGATCTCGATGTCCATCTCAGACCCCATAGACCTGCTCGGCGCGCTTGACGAAGGCATCGACCAGGCTGGCCGCAATCCTGTCGAACACCGGGCCGACCAGCTTGCCCAGCAGCGCATTGGAAAAACCGTAGTTCAAGGTCAGCTCGACCTTGCAGGCGCGCTGGCCGCCCTCACCCACCGGCAGGAAATTCCACCGGCCTTCAAGCTGCGAAAACGGCCCCTTGACCAGTTCCATCTTCACTTCGCTGCCCGGCACGTGGGTATTGCGGGTGGTGAAGCTCTGGTGGATGCCGCTGAAAGCAATGCCGACTTCGGCCGTGGCGCCCCCCTCGTGGGCCTCGATGATGCGGGCGTGATCGCACCAGGGCAGGAACTCGGGATAGTCGGCCACGCCGATGACCAGCGCGTACATTTCCTGTGGGCTGTACCAGATCAGAACGGACTTGTGAACGGTTTTCATAGAATGCTGGACCCGCAGGCCCAAACGGAATTGTAAGTTTGCCGCCTGCCCCCATTTGAGACTCCATGGCCAAAAAACCCGAAACGCCCGCCCGCATTGCCGACAACAAGAAGGCCGTCTTCAATTATTTCATCGAGGAACGCTTCGAGGCCGGCATGGTGCTGGAGGGCTGGGAGGTCAAGGCCGTGCGCGAAGGCAAGGTGCAGCTGACCGACGGCTACGTGGTGATCCGCGATGGCGAGATGTACCTCATCGGCTGCCAGATCAACGCGCTCAAGACCGCCTCCACCCACGTACGGCCCGACACCGTGCGGACCAAGAAGCTGCTGCTCAAGAAAGACGAGATCCGCCGCCTGATTGGCAAGGTCGAGCAGAAAGGCTACACCCTGGTGCCGCTGAACCTGCACTGGAAAAACAACAAGATCAAGTGCGAGATCGGCCTGGCCAAGGGCAAGGCCGAGCACGACAAGCGCGACACCATCAAGGATCGCGAGGGCAAGCGCGAGGTCGAGCGCGCCATGAAAAGCCGTAGCCGCTGATTTCATTTATTTTCTGACGTATGGAATAAACCGGGGCCAGCCGGCGTTTATCCCGTTGAGCACGCTCTTGTGCTGCAAACCAACGGAGATGACCATGCAAATGACCGCCCCCCGTGCCAAGCGCACGTTCCTGCTGCTCACCCTGTCCGCTACCCTTTTCGCTGGTTGTGCCTCGATGGCCGCCGGCCCGGCCAAGGTGGCCGATGGCGTGCTGACCGGCCCCAACGGCATGACCCTGTATACCTTCGACCGCGATGCGGCCGGCAGCGGCAAATCCGTCTGCAACGGCCCTTGCGCCACCAACTGGCCGCCCCTGATGGCCGGCGACATGGACCAGGCCAGTGGGGACTACAGCATCATCACCCGCGATGACGGCAAGAAGCAGTGGGCCCTCAAGGGCAAACCCCTGTACTTCTGGGCCAAGGACATGAAACCGGGCGACCGCACCGGCGACGGCTTCAACAAGGTCTGGCAACTGGCCCGTCCCTGAATCTGATCGGCCGGTGACCCGGTGAGCGGTATAAAGTTCGTCCATCGATGAACCGGCAACCCCTGATCGCGCACATCCCCGCCTTGCGTCGCTACGCCCGCGCGCTGACCGGGGATGCCTGGGCCTGCGACGACCTGGTGCAGGACACGCTGGAGCGTGCCTGTGCCAAATGGCGGCTGTGGCTGGTCGGCTCGGATCTGCGGGCCTGGCTGTTCACGATCATGCACAACCTGTATGTGAGCCAGGTCCGTCACCGCATGCGCCAGGGAGACCTGGGCAGTCCGCTGGACCTGGCCGAACTGGGCGAGGAACCCGCGGCGCCCGCGTCCTCCACGGACAGCGCCATCGACCTGCAACGCTGCCTGTTGCGCCTGCCCGAGGAACAGCGTGTGGTGTTGCTGCTGGTCACCCTGGAAGACCTGTCCTATGCCGAAGTCGCGAAGATCACGGGCGTGCCGGTGGGCACCGTGATGTCGCGCCTGTCGCGGGCGCGCAGCCGGCTGCAGGAACTGATGGATGCATCGGCAACCCCACCGGCCCGCAGCGTTGCGGCAACCGAATCCGTGGCGCCGCCCCTGCGGCGCCTGAAATGAAAACTGAAGACCGCCATGGATAAGCGTCCCGACCACCCCGTCCCCGAAGAGGAACTGCACGCCCTGCTCGACGGCCGGCTCGATGCCGGCGAACGGGCCGATCTCCAACGCAGGCTGGCGCAGGATCCGCAGGCCAGCGCCACGCTGCTAGCCTGGCAGCGTCAGCGCGACGCCTTGCGTTGCCTGCATGTGGACGTGCTGGCCGAACCCGTCCCCGCCTCCTTGCTGGCTGCTGCCGGCCAGGCGCAGTACGCCCGCCAGCAGGTACAGCAGTGGTGGCGCTGGGGGGGTATGGCTGCCAGTGTGGCCCTGGCGTTTGGCCTGGGCTGGTTCACGCATGGGCAGCAGCAGGGATCATCGGCCGCGCTGCTGGCCCGCCAGCAGCCGGCACGCGAGTTCGTGCACCAGGCTGCGCTGGCACATGCGGTCTATGCGCCTGAAGTCCGCCATCCGGTCGAGGTCAGTTCAGCGCAGGAAGAGCACCTGGTGCAGTGGTTGTCCAAGCGCCTGGGCCGTCCGCTCAAGCTGCCCCGGCTGAACGAACAGGGGTACGAGCTGGTCGGCGGCCGCCTGCTGCCGGGCGACGAAGGTGCCCGGGCCCAGTTCATGTACCAGAATGCGCGCGGCGAGCGCGTGACGCTTTATCTGGGCAGCACGCCCGCCAGCGTGGAGGCACCCGGCGTCAGCACGGAATTCCGCTACAGCGCCGAGGGCCCCGTGCCCGGCTTCTACTGGGTGGACGAAGGTTTTTCCTACGCGCTATCGGGAACGCTGACGCGTCAGCAATTGCTGCAGTTGGCGCAGGCGGTTTACCACCAGCTCTGAATCGATACGTCAGGCCAGTTCGCGCAGGGGATGGGCGTGCGCCGGCCAGGGCGAGGTGAAGAAGCCCGCCACCATCTCGGGCGTGACCTCTTCCAGACGCGGCGGACTCCATTTCGGCGCCCGGTCCTTGTCGATCACCAGGGCACGTATGCCTTCCATGGTGTCGGTCGCCGTCATGTAACGATCCAGGTGGCGTGTGTTGAAGCAGTGGCGCACCATGTCGCGTTCCATGCGCAACTCGTCGGCCAGGCTCATGCCGGCGCCACGGCGGATCTGCTGCAGCGTGACCTCCAGCATCAACGGCGAATGCGTGCGCAGGGCCTTGACGGTGCTGGCCACCCACTCGCCGCTTTCCTTTTCCAGTGCCAACACGATGTGCAGCACGTCAGGCTGCTCGAAGCAGCGCGCGATGGTGTCCAGCGGCAGCACGGCCGCTGGCGCGGCAGCGCCATAAGCACCTTGCCAGTCCTGCAGGCTGGCAGCATCAAAACGGGGCAGCCCGGCCAGCTTATCCCAGGCCTCGGTCAGCCGCGTCGCATCGAAGCAGGCATCGGCCAGTTGCAGCGCCAGGGCATCGCCGGCACCGATGACTTCACTGGTCAGGGCCAGCCATTCGCCGCCATGGCCAGGACTACGCGCCAGGAACCAGCCGCCGCCCACATCGGGGAAGAGGCCGATATTGGTCTCGGGCATGGCCATCTTGGTGCGCGGCGTCACGATGCGCAGCTTCGCCCCTTGTGAGATGCCCATGCCACCGCCCATGACGACGCCGTCCATGAAGGCGATGTAAGGCTTCGGATAGTGATGGATCAGGTGGTTGAGCGCGTATTCCTCGGTGAAAAAGTCCTCCAGCTCGGCGTCCCCGCGCAGAACGGCCTGGTGGAAGAAGCGGATGTCACCACCGGCACAGAAGGCACCGAAAGCGCCCTCCCTGCCCATGCCGCGGATCGCCACCGCCTGCACCTGCGGGTCCTCGCGCCAGGCCAGCAGTGTTGCGGCCAGCGCACGAATCATGGGCAGGGACAGCGCGTTGAGCGCGCGCGGGCGGTTCAGCGTGATGCAGCCCAGATGGCCGCGGACCTCGGTCAACACTTCGGGACAGGTGTAGCTCATCGCGTGTGTCATCTCTTCTTGTTCCAGCTGATCAATTCATTGCCCACCAGGGCCAGCAGCACCAGCGCGCCACCCTGCAGCACGGCCGTGGACGGCGCTTCGCCGGCGCCGATCCAGACCAGCAGGATGCCAAAGAGGATTTCCAGTTGACCCAGCAGCGATATCTCGGGCGCCTTGAGCACCCGGGCACAAAGCACCAGCAGCGTACACGGAATCGCCAGCTGTACCACCCCCAGCAGGGCCAGCAGGCCAATGTCGTGTGCCGTGGCCTGCAGCGGCAGGGCCAGCGGCAGGACCGCCAGGGCGGAAATCGCACCACCGACCAGCACCGAGGGCACGAGGTCCACATCCTCACCATGGGCGTGGGCGTGCTGGACCACGATCCAGTTGATGGATGCTGTCAGCGGCACGAGCAGGGCCACGGCCATACCCAGCCAGCTGCCGCCTTCAAGCTGCCCGGCAAACATCCAGACCATGCCCAGGGCGGCCAGGACGATGGCCAGCCAGGTGAACCAGGCGATGCTCTGGCGCAGGAAAATCCGGGCCAGCAGCGCGGTAAACAGGGGGTTGAGCGAGGAGATCACCAGCACCCCGGCCACGCTGGTGAGGGTCAGGGCCAGCATGAAGGAGGTGAACATGAAGCTCCAGCACAGGCCGGACCACCAGAGTTCGGGTGGCGCCTGGCGCAACTGCCGCCAGATCCGGGCGGGACCGCGCCACAGCGGCAGGATCACGAGCAGCGAGAGCGCCGTGAAGAAACTGCGCCAGAAAGTCTGCTCAAAACCGCGCGCGGCCTCCAGGTGACGCGTGACCACACCGGCGATGGACCACATCAGGGTCACCGCCACCATGAGCCAGACTGCGCGCTGGTGCGTGAGTTTCATGTGCCAGGGTCTGCACCTGCCTGGGCCTCCGTCGCGGGACGCCGTGGAACCGGCTTAGCCGGGCCACGGGCCGATTCAGGGGGTCACCCAGTTCAGGGGCTTAGCTGCTCTTTCCGGCGCGCTTGCGCTCGTTCTCGGTCAGGTGACGCTTGCGCAGCCGGATCGACTTGGGCGTGATTTCGACCAGCTCGTCGTCCTCGATGAATTCCACGCCGTATTCCAGCGTGCAATCGATAGGCGGCGTGATCTTGATGGCGTCTTCCTTGCCGCTGACACGGAAGTTGGTCAGCTGCTTGGTACGCGTGGCATTCACCACCAGGTCGTTGTCGCGGTTGTGGATGCCGACGATCATGCCTTCGTACACCGGGTCGTTGGCCTTGACGAACATGCGGCCGCGGTCGTCGAGCTTGCCCAAGGCGTAGGTGAAGATTTCACCGGCGTCCATGGAGATCAGCACGCCGTTCTTGCGGCCGCCGATCTCGCCCTTGTGCGGTTCGTAGCCGTCGAAGATGTTGGAGATCAGGCCGGAACCACGCGTCAGGTTCAGGAACTCGTTGGAGAAACCGATCAGGCCACGGGCCGGAATGCGGTACTCCAGTCGCACACGACCGCGGCCATCCGGCTCCATGTTCACCAGGTCGCCCTTGCGCTCGCCCAGGGCCTGCATCACGCCACCCTGGTGCTGCTCTTCGATGTCGGCTGTCACCAGCTCGATCGGTTCGCACTTCTCGCCCTTGATGTCCTTGAACATCACGCGCGGCTTGGACACAGCCAGCTCGTAACCTTCGCGGCGCATGTTTTCCAGCAGGATGGTCAGGTGCAGTTCACCACGACCCATGACTTCGAAAATGCCTTCTTCGTCCGTTTCCTTCACGCGCAGGGCCACGTTGTGCTGCAGCTCTTTTTGCAGGCGGTCCCAGATCTGGCGGCTGGTCACGAACTTGCCTTCGCGGCCAGCCAGCGGGCTGGTGTTGACGCAGAAGTTCATGGTCAGGGTCGGCTCGTCGACCTTGAGCATGGGCAGCGGTGCCGGATTGGACGGGTCGGTGATGGTCACGCCGATACCGATTTCATCGATGCCGTTGATCAGCACGATTTCACCCGGGCCGGCTTCGGTGGCCTGCACGCGCTCCAGACCCTGGAAGGTCAGCACCTGGTTGATGCGGCCCTTGACGGCCTTGCCGTCCGGCCCTTCCATCACCACCACGTCCATGGCGGGCTTGATCGTGCCCTGGCTGATGCGGCCCACGCCGATGCGACCGACGAAGGTCGAAAAGTCGAGTGCGGAGATCTGCAGTTGCAGCGGCGCAGCCGGATCGCCCTTCTGGGCGGGCACATGCTTGAGCACGGTCTCGAACAGGGCCGACATGTCGGGGCCCCACTGTTCGCCCGGCGCACCTTCCACCAGCGAAGACCAGCCGTTGATGCCCGAGGCATAGACCACCGGGAAGTCGAGCTGTTCGTCGTTGGCGCCCAGCTTGTCAAACAGGTCGAAGGCCGCGTTGACGACCTTGTCGGGGTTGGCACCCGGCTTGTCCACCTTGTTCACCACCACGATGGGCTTGAGGCCCAGGGCCAGTGCCTTCTTGGTCACGAAGCGCGTCTGCGGCATCGGGCCTTCCTGGGCGTCGATCAGCAGCACCACACCGTCCACCATGGACAGGGCGCGTTCCACTTCGCCACCGAAGTCGGCGTGGCCGGGGGTGTCGACGATGTTGATGTGCGTACCTTCCCAGGTCACGGCGCAGTTCTTGGCCAGGATGGTGATGCCGCGTTCTTTTTCGATCGCGTTGTTGTCCATCACGGTGTCGACCACCTTCTCGTGTTCGGCAAAGGTGCCGGACTGGCGCAGCAGCTGGTCGACCATCGTGGTCTTGCCGTGGTCGACGTGGGCGATGATGGCGATGTTGCGGATCTGTTTATGGCTCATGGTTGGCTTTCCAGGATTTGTTGGATTTCGATCGGGCTCAACAGACGCCCGGGTATGAGTTCCCCCCCCTTGACATGGGCGGTGCCCAGCAAGGCATGGGGTTGGCTGCCGTAGACAGCCACTTGTTCGGTATCGGGCCAGCTGCCGCGGCGGCGCAGGCCGCTGAGGAAACGACCGGCATTTTCCGTGTCCAGGGTGACGGCGGCGTGACCATCCAGCAGCGCATCGACCGGCTTGAGCTGCACGGGGCGTTCGGCCTCGTCCATGGACTCCAGTCCTTCCAGGGTCACGCATTGGGTCTGGTCAAAAGCGCCGGTCGCAATGCGACGCAGCGCCACCAGGTGGCCGCCGCAGCCCAGGGCCTCGCCAATGTCTTCACCGAGGGTGCGGATGTAGGTGCCCTTGCTGCATTTCACCCGCAGACGCAAAAACGGCTCATCGCCCTGCAACTGGACGTCCAGCAGTTCCAGCTCGTGGATGACCACGTCGCGCGGCTCGCGCTCCACGGTCTCGCCCTCGCGGGCATATTCGTACAGCGCCTTGCCGTCTTTCTTGAGCGCGCTGTGCATGGGCGGCACCTGGCGGATCGGCCCCATGAACTGGTCCAGCACCTCGACCACCTGGCCCAGGGTACAGGTCACGGCACGCGTCTCGATGACTTCACCTTCGGCATCGGCCGTGCTGGTGCGCACACCCAGGCGCACCGTGGTCTCGTAGGTCTTGTCGGCATCCAGGTGCAGCTGGCTGAATTTGGTGGCGGCACCGAAGCAGATAGGCAGCACGCCAGTGGCCAGGGGATCGAGCGTGCCGGTGTGGCCGGCCTTTTCGGCGCGCAAGAGCCACTTGGCTTTCTGCAAAGCGTTATTGCTCGAGATTCCGAGCGGTTTGTCCAGCAAAAGCACCCCATGCACAGGGCGCCGTTGCACCCTGGTGCGTGGCGCTTGCATGCTTATCCCTCGTCTTTGGAACGCGATGCGACCGCCTGCGCGATCAGCGCATTCATGTCGGCGGCCCGCTCGGTGGTGCGGTCGAAGAGGAAGTGCAAGGTCGGCACGGTGTGGATGTGCAGGCGCTTGAAGAGGCCGTTGCGCAGGAAGCCGGCGGCCTGGTTCAGCGCGTCCTGCGTTTCCTGCGGGTCACCCACCAGCACGCTGAAATACACCTTGGCATGCGCGTAGTCGGGGGTGACCTCCACGCTCTGCAGCGTCACCATACCCACGCGCGGGTCTTTCAACTCGCGCGCGATCAACTCCGTCAGATCGCGCTGGATCTGATCGGCGACCTTGAAGCCGCGGTTCGGAGTGGATGACTTCTTGGCCGGCATGGTTTACAGCGTACGGGCGATTTCTTTCACCTCGAAGAACTCCAGCTGATCATTTTCCTTGATGTCGTTGTAGTTCTTGAGCTTGATACCGCACTCGAAGCCTTCCTTGACCTCGCGCACATCGTCCTTCATGCGCTTGAGGGAGTCCAGTTCGCCGGTGTAGATGACCACGTTGTCGCGCAGCAGGCGGAAATGCGCGCTGCGGGTCACGAAGCCGGCGGTGACCATACAGCCGGCGACCGTGCCGATCTTGGAAGCCACGAACACGGTACGGATCTCGGCCATGCCGATGACCTCTTCGCGCTTCTCCGGTGCCAGCATGCCCGACATGGCGGCTTTCAACTCATCGACGGCGTCGTAGATGATGTTGTAGTAGCGGATCTCCACGTCATTGCCTTCGGCCAGCTTGCGCGCCCCGGCATCAGCCCGGGTGTTGAAGCCGATGATGATGGCCTTGGAGGCGATCGCCAGGTTGACATCGGACTCGCTGATGCCACCAACGGCGGCATACACGAGCTGGACCTTGACCTCGTCGGTCGAGAGCTTGAGCAGCGAGGCGGCCAGCGCTTCCTGCGAGCCCTGCACGTCGGCCTTGACGATGATGGGCACCGTCTTGACTTCGCCGGCGGAGATGTCGGTGAACATGTTCTCCAGCTTGGCGGCTTGCTGCTTGGCCAGCTTGGTATTGCGGAACTTGCCGGCACGGTAGGTCGCAATCTCGCGCGCACGGCGCTCGTCGGACAGCACCATGAACTCGTCGCCCGCCTGCGGCACCTCGGTCAGGCCCTGGATTTCCACCGGAATGGATGGCCCGGCCGACTTGATCGGCTTGCCGTTTTCGTCCAGCATGGCGCGCACGCGGCCATAGGTCTGGCCCGCCAGCACCACGTCACCGGTCTTGAGCGTGCCGGTCTGCACCAGCACGGTGGCCACCGGGCCGCGGCCCTTGTCCAGCTTGGCCTCGATGACCAGGCCCTTGGCCATGGCGTCGATCGGGGCCTTGAGCTCCAGCACCTCGGCCTGCAAGAGCACCTGCTCCAGCAGCGCATCGATGCCCTGGCCGGTCTTGGCCGACACGGGCACGAAAGGCGAGTCGCCGCCGAATTCCTCGGGCACCACCTCTTCCACCACCAGTTCCTGCTTCACGCGGTCGGGGTTGGCATCGGGCTTGTCGATCTTGTTGATGGCCACGACGATGGGAACCCCCGCCGCCTTGGCATGCTTGATGGCTTCCCGGGTCTGCGGCATGACGCCGTCGTCGGCAGCCACCACCAGGATCACGATGTCGGTCGCCTGGGCGCCACGGGCACGCATGGCCGTGAAGGCCTCGTGACCCGGGGTGTCCAGGAAGGAGATCATGCCGCGCGGCGTTTCCACGTGGTAGGCACCGATGTGCTGCGTGATGCCGCCGGCTTCGCCCGCGGCCACCTTGGCGCGGCGGATGTAGTCCAGCAGCGAGGTCTTGCCGTGGTCGACGTGACCCATGACGGTCACGACCGGGGCACGCGGCAGCGATTCGCCGTGCTGCTCCGACACTTCCTCGTCGGTGAAGGCTTCGGGGTCGTCCAGGGCCGCCACGATGGCCTTGTGGCCCATTTCCTCGACCACGATCATGGCCGTATCCTGGTCCAGCGGCTGGTTGATGGTGACCATCTGGCCCAGCTTCATCAGGTGCTTGATCACCTCGGAAGCCTTGACGGCCATCTTGTGCGCCAGTTCGGCCACGGTGATGGTCTCGGGCACATGCACCTCGACGACGCGGGCCTCGACCGGTGCGGCCTGGGCATGCTGATCATCACGGTCGTGGCCGCGCTTGCCGCGCGGGCCACCACGCCAGCTGCTGCGGCCGACGCCGCCACTGGTGTCGCCACGGGTGGGGATGGCCTTCTTCTTGGCCGGATCGCCGGCCCAGCTGCTCGAAAGCTTGGCTGACTTGACTTCCTTGCCGGCGCCCGCAGGCGCTGCGGCCCCGGTACCTGCCGGCTTGGCCGGTTTGGCGACCGTGCTGCCGGCCGCCGGTTTATGCAGGGTGCCCTTGATGGCCGCCTTCGGCTCTTCCTTCTTGGGCGGTGGCGGTGGGGGAGCCTTCTTGGCCGGCGTTGCCATCATGGAGCGGATGGCCGCAGCTTCCGCCTCGGCCTTGCGGCGGCGGTCATTCAGGTCCAGCGCACGCGCAGCCTCTTCGTCGGCACGGGCCTTGGATTCAACAGCTGCTTTTTCGCGCAACTCGGCCTGCGCTGCAGCGCGCGCTGCAGCAGCATCCGCGGCTTCGGCCGTGGCTTCAGCCTTGCTGGTCGATGCCTGGACCTTTTTCTCGTCCTCCGTCGCCGCGTAGCTGGCGGCACGCTCTGCGGCTTCACGCTCGCGCTGCTCGGCCGCTTCGCGCTGACGGCGCTTCTCTGCCAGATCTTCTTCCTGACGGCGAATCAGCTCGGCCTGACGGCGAGCCTCTTCCTCGCGGCGCACAAGTTCGGCATTGTCGACCGCGGGGGCCGCCTGGCTTGCCACCGGAGCTTCTTCAACCGGCTCGGCGGCGCCCCCCTCGGCCACATCGCTGCCGTCTTCACGACGGATGAAGGTGCGCTTCTTGCGGACTTCCACCTGGATGGTGCGGGCCTTGCCACTGGCGTCGGCCTGCTTGATTTCGGTGGTCGACTTCTTGGTCAGGGTGATCTTCTTGCGCTCAGCCGTGGCTGTGCCATGGCTGGCCTGCAGGAAACCCAGCAAGCGCTGCTTGTCGGCATCGGTCAGGGTGTCGGCGGCGGACGCCTTGGCCACGCCTGCGGCCTTGAGCTGCTCAAGCAGGGTATCGGTTGACTTCTTGAGTTCGGTTGCAAACTCGGCGACGGTCGTACTGGACATTTGTGATGGGGCCTTTAGCTACGGCATGACCAGCCCGGAGGGCAATGGCCAGCCTTGACTGAACTTATTTTTTCATGACGATGACTCTTGAGTAGCGGCTTCATTGGTAAACCAATGCTCGCGCGCCTTCATGATCAGTGCTTTGGCTTCGTCCTCGGACTGGCCGGTGATCTCGGTGAGCTCGTCGACCGCGAGGTCGGCCAGGTCATCCAGCGTATGCACGCCGCCGTCGGCCAGCTTGGCGATCAGCTCGGGCGTGAGGCCTTCGAGGTCGCGCAGGTCCTGCGACACTTCCTCGACGCTCTCCTCACGCGCGATCTCCATCGTCAGCAGGGCATCCTTGGCACGGGCACGCAGTTCGTTGACGGTGTCTTCGTCGAAGGACTCGATCTCCAGCATCTCCTGCAGCGGCACGTAGGCCACTTCTTCCAGGCTGGTGAAGCCCTCGGCGATCAGGATGTCGGCGATCTCCTCGTCCACATCGAGCTTGGCCATGAACAGCGAGCGCAGCGAGCCGGTCTCGGTGGCCTGCTTCTCGGCCGATTCGGCCGCGTCCATGATGTTGATCTTCCAGCCGGTCAGGTCGGAGGCCAGGCGCACGTTCTGGCCGCCGCGGCCGATGGCGATGGCCAGGTTCTCTTCGTCCACCACCACGTCCATGGCGTGCTTTTCCTCGTCCACCACGATGGACTGCACGTTGGCCGGGGCCAGGGCGCCGATCACGAACTGGGCAGGGTCCTCGCTCCACAGCACGATGTCCACACGCTCGCCGGCGAGTTCGTTGGTCACGGCGTTGACACGGGTGCCGCGCACGCCGACGCAGGTACCGATCGGGTCGACGCGCTTGTCGTGCGAGAGCACGGCGATCTTGGCGCGCGAACCGGCGTCACGGGCGCAGGACTTGATCTCCAGCAGACCCTGCTCGATCTCGGGTACTTCCTGGCGGAACAACTCGATCATGAACTCGGGAGCCGAGCGCGACAGGATGATGGGGGCGCCACGCAGCGTCAGGTCCACGTCCATGATCATGGCGCGCACGCGGTCGCCGGTACGCAGGTTTTCCTTGGGGATCATCTCGCCGCGGCGCAGGCGGCCTTCGACCCGGCCGGACTCGACAATGATGTCGCCCTTGTCCATGCGCTTGACGGTGCCCACGAAGATCTTCTCGCCACGCGACATGAAGTCGTTGAGCAGCATCTCGCGCTCTGCGTCACGGATCTTCTGCAGGATGACCTGCTTGGCGGCCATGGCGCCGATGCGGCCGATCGGCACGGACTCGACGGATTCCTCGATGTACTCATCGACCTCGATGTCGGGGATCTGCTCCTTGGCTTCAAACAGCAGGATTTCCTGGTCGGGCAGTTGCAGGCCGGCCTCGTCGGGCACCACGTGCCAGCGGCGGAATGTCTCGTAGACACCTGTGTCACGGTCGATCGCCACGCGGATGTCCACGTCGCCTTCGTACAGCTTCTTGGTGGCTTGCGCCAGGGCGGATTCGACCGCACCAAACACCACGTCGCGTTCGACGTTCTTTTCCCGTGAAATGGCTTCCACCAGCATCAACAGTTCGCGATTCATGCCTCTAACCTCCAATACCCTCAATGACCTGCGGCCCCAGCTTGTGTATCGCTGCGGCCTTTGAAGCTCACGATCGGCGCCAGACGCGCCTCGCGCAATTCGTCCAGCGTGAAACCCAGCGCCTGCAACGGCGCCGGCTCACGCTTCTTGCTCACCTTCTGTCCCGGCTTGGGCTGCGGCGCATCGCTCCAGACGATCTGCCAGCCCGTGCTGCCGTCGGCAGCACTCACGCGTTCGAGCGTGCCGCGGAATTTCTTGCGGTTGGCGCTGACCTGGCCGGCCGCAGCCGCACCCATCGGCGCCTTGAGCGTGATGTCGACCACCTGGCCGACAAAACGCTCGAAATCCTTTTCATGTCGCAGCGGGCGGTCGATGCCCGGCGAGGACACCTCGAGCCGCTTGTACTCGATGCCATCGACTTCCAGCGCATACTGCAACTGGCGCGTGACCTTCTCGCAGTCCTCGACGTTGACGAAACGCTCACCCAGCTGAGGATCCCAGGGCAGGTCGATTGTCACGCGCAGCAAACCTCCGGCGGAACGGTCGATCTCCACCAAGTCGTAACCGAAACCGGTTACGGTCTGTTCGACGATCTGCTGCAGTGTCAACGTTGCCCTTCCCTGGCCATCAAAAAGCGTTCGACCATAAAAAAAGGGCGGTTGGTAATCCGCCCGTTTGGTCGAGAATTGCCGCATTGTACTCGAAAACCGGTATTAGACCCTTGATTTTCAAGGAAATTTGCCCCTGACCGGGGCTCATTTCAGTTGGCTGCCTGCACCAGGGTCCGGGTATAGGGATGGGCCGGAGCGTCCAGCAGGGCCGAAACCGGCCCGGACTCGACGATTTCCCCGCCTTTCATGACCAGCACCTCGTGCGCCATGGCCCGGATCACGTCCACGTCGTGGGTGATCAGCAGGTAACTCAGGGCCCGTTCGCGCTGCAGGCGCTGCAGCAGTTGCAGCACCTGTTTCTGGATGGTCACGTCCAGGGCGCTGGTGGGTTCGTCCAGCACGATCAGGCGAGGCTCGACAATCAATGCCCGGGCAATCGCCAGGCGTTGGCGCTGGCCGCCGGAAAACTCATGGGGGTAACGCTGCAGCAGGCCGGGAAACTGGGCTTCGGTCAAGCCCACCTCTTCCAGCGCCCGCTCGACTTTGGTCTGACGCTCCATTTTTGATAGCAATTGCGCATGGATCGTCAAGCCCTCCCCCACGATCTCCTCCACCGTCAGGCGCGGCGAGAGCGAGGAGAACGGGTCTTGGAACACCACCTGCACCAGCCGGCGCAAAGGGCGGTCCAGCGCCGGCTGGCGACGCCAGGCCTGGCCCGTGATCTTCAGTTCGCCCCGGAAAGGCAGCAAGCCCAGCGCGGCCAGCGCCAGCGTGGATTTGCCCGAACCCGACTCGCCGATCACCCCCAGGGTGTGGCCAGGCGGGATGCTGAAGCTGGCCCCCTGCACCGCCACGAACTCGCCACGGCGGAACCAGCCGCGCAGGCCCGGCAGCGGCACGGGATAGCCCACGCGCAGGTCCTGCGCCTGCATCAAGGCTGGGGCCCCGGCCAATTGGGGCACTTCCTGCACGTCGCGCACCGGGCGGCTGTCGATCAGGCTGCGGGTGTAGGGGTGTTGGGGCCGCGCAAACACTTCGGCCACCGGCCCCTGCTCCACGATGCACCCGTTTTCCATCACGATGACCCGCCCGGCGAAGCGCCGCACCAGGTTTAGGTCGTGGGTGATCATCAGCACGGCCATGCCGTGTTTTTGCTGCAGGCCGTCCAGCAGGTCCAGTATCTGGCCGCGCAGGGCCACGTCCAGCGCCGTGGTGGGCTCGTCGGCCAGCAGCAGCCTGGGCTGGCAGGCCAGGGCCATGGCGATCATGGCGCGCTGGCGCTGGCCACCGCTCAACTGGTGCGGGAAAGCCTTGACACGCTCTTCGGGCTGGGGAATGCCGGTGTCGGCCAATAACTGAATGGCGCGCGCCAGAGCCGGTGCGCGGCCCAGGCCCAGCTTGAGTTGCAGCACTTCGACGATCTGGTCACCGATGGTGAAGAGCGGGTTCAGGGCCGTCATCGGCTCCTGGAAGATCATGGCGATGTCGCGGCCGCGCACGCCGCGCAACTCGCGCTCGGACAGGGACAGCAGCTCAGCCGCGCCGTCGCTGCCGGCAAAACGGGCGGTCCCGCTGACAGCAGCCTCGGGCAGCAGGCGCAGCAGACTCAGCGCGGTGACGGTCTTGCCCGAGCCGGACTCCCCCACCAAGGCCACCTTCTCGCCCGGGGCGATCCGGAAATCGAGGCCACGCACCACTTCCTTGCCACCAAAGGCGACGCGCAAATCATGGACATCCAGTAGAAGCTCGCTCATTTTTCCGCCTTGCGCGGGTCCAGCGCGTCGCGCAGCGCATCGCCCATGAAGGTCAGCAGCAGCAGGGTGATAACCAGCACGCCGAAGGTGGACAGGGATATCCACCAGGCATCGATATTGTTCTTGCCCTGGGCCAGCAGTTCCCCCAGGGACGGCGTGCCCGGCGGCACGCCCAGGCCCAGGAAGTCCAGCGAGGTCAGCGCCAGGATGGCCGCGCTCATGCGGAAGGGCAGAAAGGTCACCACGGGGGTGAGGCTGTTGGGCAGGATGTGGCGCCAGATGATCTGCCCATTGGACAGGCCCATGGCGCGTGCCGCGCGCACGTAGTCCAGCTGGCGGTTACGCAGAAATTCGGCCCGCACGTAGTCCGACAGGCCCATCCAGCCGAAGAGGCTGAGCAGGATCAGCAGCAGGGCCACGCTGGGGTCGAACATGGCCGAGAAGATGATGAGCAGGTAGAGCTCGGGCATGGAGCCCCAGATCTCGATGAAACGCTGGAACCCCAGGTCGATCTTGCCGCCGAAATAGCCCTGCACCGCCCCGGTCAACACCCCCAGCAGCACGCCGATGAAGGTCAGCGCCAGTGCGAACAGCACCGAGATGCGGAAGCCGTAGAGCAGGCGCGCCACCACGTCACGCCCGCGGTCGTCGGTGCCCAGCCAGTTGTCGGCCGAGGGCCCTGAAGGGTTGGGCTCCTTGGCGAAGTAGTTGATGGTGCTGTGGTGATAGGGATTGGGCGGATAGAGCGCGAAGTTGCCCTCTTTCGCGAACTGCTGCTGGATGAACGGGTCCAGGTAATCGGTCGGCGTTTCGAAGTCGCCGCCGAACACCGTCTCCGGCACGTTGTGCAGGATGGGCAGGTACCACTGGCCATGGTGGCGTGCCAGCAGCGGCTTGTCGTTGGAGATGAGTTCCGCGCCCAGGCTCAGCACGAACAGCGTGCAGAAGACAGCCAAGCTCCAGTAACCCAGGCGGTTGCGCCGGAAGCGCAGCCAGGCGCGCCGTGAGGGGGAAAGGGAAACGCCAGCCATCAGTCGAACTTCACTCTCGGATCGACCCAGACGTAGCAGAGGTCGGAGATCAGCTTGGTCACCAGGCCGATCAGCGTGAACAGGTAGAGCGTGCCCAGCACGACGGGGTAGTCGCGCCGCATCACCGATTCATAGGACAGCAGGCCCAGGCCGTCGAGCGAGAACAGGGTTTCGATCAGCAGGGAGCCCGCGAAGAAGGCGCCGATGAAAGCCGCCGGGAAACCGGTGACGATGGGGATCAGCGCATTGCGGAACACGTGCGTCCACAGCACGCGCCTCTCGCCCAGACCTTTGGCGCGGGCCGTCAGCACGTATTGCTTGCGGATTTCCTCGAGGAAGGCGTTCTTGGTCAGCATGGTGGTCACAGCAAAGGCGCCCAGCACACTGGCCGTCACCGGCAGCGTGATGTGCCAGAGGTAGTCCACGATCTTCGCCCCCCAGCTCAGCGTTTCCCAGTTGCTCGAGGTCAGGCCGCGCAGCGGGAACCACTGCAGCTGGCCGCCGAAGATCACCAGCAGGGCCACGCCCAGCACGAAACCGGGGATGGCGTAACCGATGAGCACGATCAGGCTGGTCAGCGTGTCGAAGCGCGTGCCGGCGCGCACGGCCTTGGCGATGCCCAGCGGGATGGAAATGAGATAACTCAAGAAGAAGGTCCACAGCCCCAGGCTGATCGACACCGGCAGCTTGTCTTTGACCAGTTCCCAGACGCTCTTGGGGTTATAGAAGCTCTTGCCCAGGTCAAAGCGTGCGTATTGCCCCAGCATCAGCCAGAAACGCTCATGGGCCGGCTTGTCGAAGCCGTAGAAGGTGCGGATCTCGGCGATGCGCGCGGCATCGACACCCTGGCGGCCGCGGTAGCCCGCACCGCTGGCCGCTGCGCCCTCGCCTCCGGTATCGCGCCCCTGCAGCTGCGCCACCATCTGCTCCACCGGGCCACCCGGCACGAACTGGATGACGACAAAGGTCAGCAGCAGGATGCCGAACAGTGTCGGGATCATGAGCAGCAGGCGCTTGAGGATGTAGGCAAGCACGGCTTACTTCCCTCCCCCATTCGCGGCCTGGCTGGCGGCCAGGTTGGCGGGTGTTGCCCACCAGACCGAGGTGACCCAGGCCTCGGGCTGGTAATAACGCGGCGTCACGGCCGGCTGCTCGAAGCGGCCGGCGCGCCAGGCCACGCGATGCACGCCGCTGTACCAGTGCGGCACGGCGTAGTGGCCGTGCCGCAGCACGCGGTCCAGCGCACGCACACGTGCCACCAGCTGCGGCCGGGTCTGGGCCGAGATCACCTGGTCCAACAGGGCATCGACCGCCGGATCCTTGAGGCCGATGACGTTGCTAGAGCCCTCGATGTCGGCCGCCTTGGAACCGTAGCGCTCCAGCAACTCTGTGCCCGGCGCCTCGCTGCCGATCAGGCGGTTGCTGATGATCTCGAAATCGAACACGTCCATGCGCTTTTGCAGGATGGCGAAGTCGATCACCTTGTAGTTGACCTGCATGCCCAGCTTCTCCAGGTTGCGCGCATAGGGTGTGACCACGCGGCCCATGGAACCCGAGTTGTCGAGGAACTCGATGGTGAAGGGCTCGCCTTTTGCGTTGCGCAGCGCACCGTCGCGGTAGGTCCAGCCGGCGGCCGCCAGCAGGTCGCGCGCGCGGCGCAGGTTGTCGCGCAGGGTATGGCCGGAGGCCGGGTCCAGGCTGGCCACCGGCGGCAGCGGCACGTCGTCGCTGAAGACTTCGGGCGGCAGCAGGCGGCGCAGCGGTGCCAGCACGGCCACCTCTTCGGGGCCGGGCTTGCCTTTGGCCTCGAAGTCGCTGCCAACGAAATAACCGCGTACCCGGGTGTAGGCGTTGTAGAAGAGCTGGCGGTTCATCCACTCGTAGTCCATGGCCAGGGCGATGGCCTGGCGCACACGCACGTCCTTGAACTTGTCACGCCGCATATTAAAAAGGAATCCCTGGAAGTCGCCGGCATTGCCGTGCTGCAACTCCTTTTTGATCAGCTGGCCGCGCTCGAACTGCTTGCCGGTGTAGGCCCGCGCCCATTCACGCGCGATGAAGGCCTGGATGTAGTCGAACTCGCCGGCCTTGAAAGCCTCCAGCTGCGCGGTGTTGTCCTTGTAGATCTTGTAGGTGATGCGATCGAAGTTGAACAGGCCGCGGCGCACGTTGAGGTTGCGGGCCCAATAGGCCGGGTCGCGCTCATAGCTGATGTCCTTGCCGAAGTTGACCTTGCCGATACGGTAGGGCCCGCTGCCGATGGGCACATCGGTGACGATCTGGTCCAGCGGTTTCAGCTTGCCGTTGTCCAGGCCCCACTTGCGGCTGAACACGGGCAGGCTGCCGGCGATCAGCGGCAGCTCGGCGTTGACGCGCTTGAAGTCAAAGCGTACCGCCCGCTCTGCCACCACGGTCACGCCCCGGATCTCGCCAAAGATGGTGCGAAACTGGGGTGCCGCCTCTTTGGACGTCAGCCGGTCGAAGGAGTGCTTGACGTCGGCCGCCAGCACCGGATCGCCATTGTGAAAGCGCGCCAGCGGGTTGAGCGTGAAGACCGCCGAGAGCTTGTCCTGCGCGACCGTGACGTCCTGGGCCAGCAGGCCATAGGCCGTGGTCGGCTCGTCCAGGGTACCGGTCAGGAGACTTTCGAACACCAGGCCATTGAGGCCGGGCGGCGCACTGCCCTTGAGGGTGAACGGGTTGTACTTGTCGAAATTGGACAGGCGGGTGGGTGGCACCAGCGTGATCTCGCCGCCCTGGGGCGCCGCCGGGTTCACGTAGTCGAACTGGGCAAATCCCGGCGCATACTTGATGTCGCCGAACTGGGCATAAGCATGCGCGGCCCAGCCCGGCAAGCAGAAGATCAGCGAAATCAGGGCAAGCAGAAAATGGCGCATCCGCATGCGACAATTCTGCACACAAATCTTTCCTTCCTTGGCAAACCGAGAAAAAATATGGGCTTCCTGACCGGCAAGAAATTTCTGATCACTGGCGTACTGAGCAACCGCTCCATCGCCTACGGCATCGCCAAGGCCTGCCATGAACAGGGGGCTGAACTGGCCTTCAGCTACGTGGGCGAGCGCTTCAAGGACCGCATCACCGAGTTCGCCGCCGACTTCAACTCCAAGCTGATCTTCGACTGCGACGTCGGCGACGACCTCCAGATCGACAATCTCTTCAAGGACCTGTCGGCCCACTGGCCCCAGTTCGACGGTTTCGTGCACAGCATCGGCTTCGCCCCGCGCGAAGCGATTACCGGCAACTTCCTCGACGGTCTGACCCGGGAGAACTTCCGCATCGCGCACGACATCAGCGCCTACAGTTTCCCGGCCATGGCCAAGGCGGCCCTGCCCTTCCTCAAGGACAAATCGGCCCTGCTGACGCTGAGCTACCTGGGCGCCCTGCGCGCCATCCCGAACTACAACACCATGGGCCTGGCCAAGGCCAGCCTGGAAGCCTCGGTACGCTACCTGGCCGAGGCCGTGGGCCACCTGCCGGACGGCCGCAGCATCCGCGTCAACGGCATCAGCGCTGGCCCGATCAAGACCCTGGCCGCCAGCGGCATCAAGGACTTCGGCAAACTGCTCGGCATTGCGGCCAACGGTTCGCCGCTGCGGCGCAACGTGACCATCGAGGATGTCGGCAACGTGGCCGCCTTCCTGATGAGCGATCTGGCCAGCGGCATGACCTCTGAAATCAGCTACGTGGACGGCGGTTTCAGCCAGTCCGCCGTGGCGGTATTGGAATCCTGAGCCTCGCGCCGCCGCGTTCCGCCATGAAAAACGCCCCGCAATGCGGGGCGTTTTCTTTGGGCCGTGAGACCCCTGCGCTGCCTCATGCCTTGACGCAATCCGCGTAATAGTGCTGCTTGCCGTCCGGCCCGGTCTCTTCCACCAGGCCGTGGATGTCGGTCTCGAAACCCGGGCACTGGCCATTGAACTCGCGCGCGAACTTGAGGTAGTCCACGATCTTCTTGTTGAAGACCTCGCCCGGAATCAGCAGCGGGATGCCCGGCGGGTAGGGCGTGACCAGGCCCACGGTGATGCGGCCTTCGAGCTGGTCGATCTCCACGCGCTCGGTCTTGCGGTGCGCAATATGGGAATAGGCGTCGCTGGGGTTCATGGCCGGCGTCAGGTCGCTCAGGTACATCTCGGTGGTCAGGCGCGCGATGTCGTACTTGGCGTACATCTCGTGGATGAACTGGCACAGGTCGCGCAGGCCCATGCGCTCGTATTTGGGCTGCTTCTTGCAGAAATCCGGCATGACGCGCCACATGGGCTGGTTCTTGTCGTAATCGTCCTTGAACTGCTGCAGCGCGGTCAGCAAGGTGTTCCAGCGGCCCTTGGTAATGCCGATGGTGAACATGATGAAGAAGCTGTACAGGCCGGTCTTCTCCACCACCACGCCGTGCTCGGCCAGGTACTTGGTCACGATGGAGGCCGGCAGGCCGGTCTTGTCGAACTTGCCGTCCAGGTTCAGGCCGGGCGTGACGATGGTGGACTTGATCGGGTCCAGCATGTTGAATCCGTCGGCCAGCTGGCCGAAGCCGTGCCACTTGCTGCCGTCCTTGGTGCTGCGGCCGTCGCTGCGGATGATCCAGTCCTCGGCGCTGCCGATGCCCTCTTCCGTCAGCTTCTCCGGGCCCCAGACCTTGAACCACCAGTCCTTGCCGTATTCCTCGTCCACCTTGCGCATGGCGCGACGGAAGTTGAGCGACTCGAGAATGCTTTCCTCCACCAGCGCGGTGCCGCCGGGCGGCTCCATCATCGCGGCCGCCACATCGCAGCTGGCGATGATGCTGTACTGCGGGCTGGTGCTGGTGTGCATCAGGTAGGCCTCGTTGAAGAGGTGGTGGTCCAGCTTGGTGTTCTCGGCGTCCTGCACCAGCACGTGGCTGGCCTGGCTGATGCCGGCCAACAGCTTGTGGATGGACTGGGTGGCGTAGACCATGGAGTTCTTCGGCCGCCCGCGCTTCTTGCCCATGGCGTGGTAGCGGCCATAGAAGGGGTGGAAGGCCGCGTGCGGCAGCCAGGCCTCGTCGAAATGCAGGTTGTCGACGTAGCCGTCGAGCAGGCCCTTGATGGTCTCGGTGTTGTAGAGCACACCGTCGTAGGTGGACTGCGTCAGCGTCAGCACGCGCGGCTTGACCTTCTTGGCGTCCACGCCCTTGAGCAACGGGTTGGCCTTGATCTTGGCCTGGATGGTGGCCGGCTCGAACTCGCTTTGCGGGATCGGCCCGATGATGCCGAAGTGGTTGCGCGTGGGCTTGAGGAAGACGGGGATGGCACCCGTCATGATGATGGCATGCAGGATGGACTTGTGGCAGTTGCGGTCCACTACCACCACGTCACCCGGCGCCACCGTGTGGTGCCACACGATCTTGTTGGAGGTGCTGGTGCCGTTGGTGACGAAATAGCAGTGGTCGGCGTTGAAGATGCGCGCCGCATTGCGCTCGCTCTCGCCGATGGCGCCGTCGTGGTCCAGCAGCTGGCCCAGCTCCTCCACCGCATTGCAGACGTCGGCGCGCAGCATGTTCTCGCCGTAGAACTGGTGGTACATCTGCCCCACCGGGCTTTTCAGGAAGGCCACGCCGCCGGAGTGGCCCGGGCAATGCCAGGAATAGGAGCCGTCCTCGGCGTAATCGAGCAGCGCCTTGAAAAACGGCGGCTGGATGCCTTCGAGGTAGCTCTTGGCCTCGCGGATGATGTGGCGCGCCATGAACTCGGGTGTGTCCTCGTACATGTGGATGAAACCATGCAGCTCGCGCAGGATGTCGTTGGGCAGGTGGCGGCTGGTCTTGGTCTCGCCGTAGACGTAGATCGGCACGTCGGCGTTCTTGCGACGCACTTCCTCGATGAAGGTGCGCAGGTTCAGCACGGCCGGGTCCAGGTCCGGGCCGGGTGTGAACTCCTCGTCGTCGATCGACAGGATGAAGGCGCTGGCGCGCGACTGCTGCTGGGCGAACTGCGAGAGGTCGCCATAGCTGGTGACGCCCAGCACCTCGAAGCCCTCGGCCTCGATGGCCTGCGCCATGGCCCGGATGCCCAGGCCCGAGGTGTTCTCGGAACGGAAGTCTTCGTCGATGATGACGATGGGAAAGCGAAACTTCATGGACGATGGACTCCAGCCGGACAGAGAAAAAAGAAAAACGAGCGCGAAGTGTAAGGATTAATTGGCGGCTGCCCCGGATCTGTCACGGGATTTGCCGCAGAATGTCGCAATTGAATCACAAGCACCGATAGGAGCAAAGCAAGTCATGGCTGATTCGACCCTCTGGTGGCTGGCCGCCGGCATCCTGGTGGCGGCCGAGCTGACGACCGGTACTTTCTACCTGCTCATGCTGGCCCTGGGCCTGGGGGCCGGGGCCGTGGCGGCCCATACCGGGCTGGCAGCCACGCCGCAGGTGGTGATTGCCGCCCTGGTCGGTGGCGGTGCCGTGCTGGCCTGGCACTTCTGGCGCCCGCGCGCGGCAGCCGGCCAGGACGCCGGTGCCAACCCGGACGTCAACCTGGACATCGGCGAAACCGTGCAGGTCGAGTCCTGGCTGCCCGACGGCAGCGCCCATATCAAGTACCGCGGCACCCAGTGGTTGGCCGTGCCGCGGGACGGCAGCCCCCGCGCCACCGGTGCGCACCGCATCGTCGAGGTGCGTGGCAGCCAGCTGATCCTCGAAAAAATCGCAACCTGAGCAGGGAGAACCACCATGGAAATCGCCATCCTCATCTTCGTCATCGCCGTCATCTTCGTCAGCCGCTCGGTCAAGATCGTGCCGCAACAGAATGCCTGGGTGGTCGAACGCCTGGGCAAGTACCACGGCGCGCTCACGCCCGGCCTGAACTTCATCTTCCCCTTCATCGACAAGGTCGCCTACAAGCACAGCCTCAAGGAAGTGCCGCTGGATGTGCCCAGCCAGGTCTGCATCACGCGCGACAACACGCAGCTGCAGGTCGACGGCATCCTGTACTTCCAGGTCACCGACCCCATGCGCGCCAGCTACGGCTCGTCCAACTACATCGTGGCCGTGACCCAGCTGGCCCAGACCTCGCTGCGCAGCGTGATCGGCAAGCTGGAGCTGGACAAGACCTTCGAGGAACGCGACATCATCAACGCCCAGGTGGTCCAGGCCATCGACGAAGCCGCGCTGAACTGGGGTGTCAAGGTGCTGCGTTACGAAATCAAGGACCTGACGCCGCCCAAGGAGATCCTGCACGCCATGCAGGCCCAGATCACCGCCGAGCGCGAGAAACGCGCGCTGATCGCCGCTTCCGAGGGCCGCCGCCAGGAACAGATCAACATCGCCACCGGTGAACGCGAGGCCTTCATCGCCCGCTCCGAAGGCGAGAAGCAGGCGGCCATCAACAAGGCGCAGGGCGAGGCGGCCTCCATCACCGCCGTGGCCGACGCCACCGCCGGCGCCATCGAACGCGTGGCCGCCGCCATCCGCCAGCCCGGTGGCGAGCAGGCCGTGCAGCTCAAGGTCGCCGAGAAGGCCGTCGAGGCCTACGGCAAGGTGGCCTCCGACGCCACCACCACCCTCATCGTTCCCGGCAACATGAGCGAGGTCTCGGCCCTGATCGCCTCGGCCATGACCCTGGTGCGCCAGCAGAAATAGGTCGCGCGCCTTGACACCCACGACCCGGGGGGTGGCGCTCTCCGTGCTCGCCTCGACCCTGTTCGGGGTGATGTACTACTACACCTCCTGGCTCTCGCCTCTGGACGGCGAGCAGATCTTCGGCTGGCGCATGCTGCTGACCGTGCCCTTGATGGCGGCCTTCCTGCTGGCCGGCGGCGATTGGCAACTGGTGCGGTCCACCCGCCAGCGCCTGCGCGCCGAGCCCCTGCTGTGGCTGGTGCTGCCGCTCTCGGCGGCCCTGCTGGGCGTGCAACTCTGGCTCTTCCTCTGGGCTCCGCCCAATGGCCGCGCACTCGACGTCTCGCTGGGCTATTTCATGCTGCCGCTGGCCATGGTGTTGACGGGCCGCCTGGTCTACGGCGAACGGCTCACGCTTGCGCAGCGCCTGGCCGTGCTCTGCGCCGGCGCCGGCGTACTGCATGAGCTCTGGCGCGTGGGCAGTTTCAGCTGGACCACCGCGATCGTTGCCCTGGGCTATCCGCTGTACTTCATGCTGCGCCGGCGCTACCGTACCGACCACCTGGGCGGCCTCTGGTTCGACATGCTGCTCATGCTGCCCCTGGCGGCCTGGTTCGCCCTGGGCGTGGCGCCGGGCCTGGACGTCTATGCACAGCGCCCTGCCCTGTGGGGATTGATCCCGGTGATGGGCCTGATCAGCACCACGGCCCTGGTCAGCTACATCCTCTCCAGCCGCCTGCTCCCCCTGGGCCTGTTCGGCCTGCTGGGCTATGTCGAGCCGGTGCTGCTGGTGGGGGTGGCGCTGCTGCTGGGCGAACGCATCGCCCCCACCCAGTGGTGGACCTACGGGCCGGTCTGGCTGGCCGTCGGCCTGCTGGTCCTCGAAGGGCTGTACAAGCTGCGCCCCGACCGAGCGCCGGCGACCTGAGTCGCAAGCCAGCGCATGGCTCCGGGAAATGGTGCGAAGTGCCGGCGCTGATTACATCGGCAATGACCCTAGTGCGGCCATCGACGAATTGACATAGATTCAATGCTGGAATCAATCAACTGAACAGAGGGGACCACATGCAAGACATCCGCCACGGGATTTCCCGGCGCCAACTGCTCGCCACCGGCTCTGCAAGCGCCCTGTTCTGGTCGGCTCCAGCCTTCCCGCAAACGGATCCTTACCCGCGC
The DNA here is from genome assembly GCA_963512175.1 of uncultured Hylemonella sp. GTDB lineage: Bacteria > Pseudomonadota > Gammaproteobacteria > Burkholderiales > Burkholderiaceae_C > Hylemonella. The sequence continues at coordinate 316,305 of CAUPLI010000003.1, forward strand.
CGCGCCATCACCCTGATCCTGCCCAACGCCCCCGGCAGCTCGCTCGATACCGTCGGCCGGATCGTCGCCCATGAGATGGGGCCCCTGCTGGGCCAGTCTCTGGTCGTCGATAACAAGGCCGGCGCGGCGGGCGCCATTGGCGTCCAGATGGGCCGCAATGCGGTCGCCGATGGCTATACCCTGATTGTTGCGTCCAGCAGCGCCATCACGGGCGCGCCCCTCCTGCAAAAAGCCGTGACCTACCGGCCCCTGGAGGACTTCGATTTTGTCTCGCTGATCGCCCTGTTGCCCAACGTCCTGGTGTGCAACATGAACCTGCCCGTGCGCAGCACTGCTGACTTGATCGCCTATGCCAGGTCCAAAGGCGAGTCGAGCAACATGGCCTCGGCAGGCATCGGCTCGGCCAGTCACCTGGCCGGCGTGGCTTTCCAGTCCGCCGCCGGCTTCAAATCGCTGCATGTGCCCTACAAGGGCGGCAGCCAGGGTGTGGCCTCCGTCGTTTCCGGCGAGACCGACTGGGTATTGACACCCGCACCCGCTGCCATGGGCCTGGTGAACGCAGGCCGTTTGCGGCTGCTGGGTCACAGCATGGCACCGACGAGCAAGCCGGTGGGCGATACGCCCTCCCTTGCGTCCACTGTGCCGGGCTTCGAATTTTCAGGCTGGATCGGCCTGATGGCACCCAAAGGGCTGCCACCACAGGTCACGGAGAAACTGAACCGTGCGCTGGCGGCTGCGCTGCAGCAGCCCAAACTGCGCACCGCGTTTGAGACCAACGGCGCCGTTGCGTCAGCCACGACGCCCCAGGAGTTCCAAGCCTATCTGACACGCGATATTGAACTCAGCCGCAAGGCCATCCAGATGGCAGGGTTGCAGGCTGAATAGCCCTGTTTTGGCGGAGAGGGCGGGATTGCTCGAAATTCGTCTGGCGCGAATTTCTCGGGGCTGCGCCCCCGCGCTACGCGCGTCCAGAACAGTCCCCCGGACTGTTTCTGAGCGAACCCGGGCGCGGTTTCTCACCCGCCCTCCCCGCCAAAACAAAAGGCCCACGCACTGCGTGGGCCTTTGCATTTTGGCGGAGAGGGCGGGATTCGAACCCGCGGTGAGTTTTACCCCACGCACGCTTTCCAGGCGTGTGACTTAAACCGCTCATCCACCTCTCCGAAGCCCGCTATTGTAGCCGAGCCTGGCATCGCCCTCGGCAGGAAGGGTCCGGAACGGGCAAAGAAAAAGCGCCTGCGGGCGCTTTTTCGGGGGTGCGGAGCGCTGAATCAGCGGACCACGGCCAGCTGCTCGCGCTTGCCAGCCTTGTAGGTGAACAGGGTCAGCGCGCCGTTCTTGATGTCACCCTTCTCGTCGAAGGCGATCGGGCCGGTCACACCCTTGTAGTCGGCGGTCGCAGCCAGCACCGGCAGGTACTTGGCCGGATCGGACGAGTTGGCCTTGACCATGGCAGCCACCAGCACCTTGGTGGCGTCGTAGACGTAAGGCGAATAGAGCTGCACGTCGACGTTGAACTTGGTCTTGAAGTCGGCGCGGAACTTGTCCATGCCGGCCTTGCCTTCGCCCTCGACACCGCCGGCTTCGGCGCAGAACACCTGCTCCTGGCCGATCGCATCGCCCGCGAGCTTGAGCAACTCGGCCGTGCAGATGCCGTCGCCGCCCATGAACTTGGCCGTGATACCCAGGGACTTCATCTGCTTGAGCATGGGGCCGCCCACGGCGTCCATGCCGCCGAAGAAGACCACATCCGGCTTCTTGCCCTTGATGCTGGTCAGGATGGCGTTGAAGTCGGTGGCCTTGTCGGTCGTGAACTCCTTGGCCACCACCTTGGCACCGGCGGCCTCGGCAGCCTTGGTGAACTCCTCGGCCACGCCCTGGCCGTAGGCCGTGCGGTCGTCGATCACGGCCACATTCTTGGCCTTGAGGGTGCCCACGGCGTACTTGCCCAGAGTGCTGCCCAGGTGCACGTCATCGGCCACCACGCGGAAGGCCGTCTTGTAGCCCTGGCGGGTGTACTTGGGGTTGGTAGCGGAGGGGGAAATCTGCGGGATGCCGGCGTCGCTGTAGATCTTGGAGGCGGGAATGGTGGTGCCCGAGTTCAGGTGGCCGATCACGCCGACCACCTTGGCATCGGCCAGCTTCTGCGCCACGGCCGTGCCCTGCTTGGGATCGGCGCCGTCGTCCTCGGCCATCAGCTCGAGCTTGACCTTCTGGCCGTTGATCGTGACGCCGGCGGCATTGAGCTCGTCGACCGCCATGCGCGCACCGTATTCATTGTCCTTGCCCAGGTGGGCAATGGCACCACTGACCGGGCCGACGTGGCCGATCTTCACCACCGGCATGGCGGGGGCGCCGGAGGCAGCCTCCTCCTTCTTGCCGCAAGCGACCAGGAGGGCCGCGGCGGCGGCAACGAGCAGTACACGATTGACTTGATTCACGGGCATGACGATCTCCAATATAGAAACGGGCTGGTGAAAAAAACTGACGAACGCAAGACTACCTCAAATTCGGCGGTGCGGCTGCATATCCCCATGCCGATGGTGACAACTCAACCCGCGCGGCCGGCCGGCGGCTTGGTTTCTGCGGCCACGGCCTGGGTCACGGCCTTGCGCACGGCGTTGTCCACGCGCTGGCGGATGCGCGGCGCCAGCTCCTTCATCTGTTCCTGCAGGGCATCGGCCACCACCTTCTGCACCTGGGCATCGAGCGTCAGCTCCAGCCGCTTGAGCACGCGCTCGATCAGCGCCTCCTCGATATCGCCGGAGGCGGCCGTCGGCTGCGCAGGCACAGCCACCACCTCGGTCAGGGTCGGCAGGGTGCGCAGCAGCTTCTTGGAGAGCGCGGGCATCAGCTGGAGCCTTTCAGATTCAGGTCATGGCGGACGATGTCGTAACCGAGCTCGGTGTACTGCTTCCAGCGCCCGCGCGCCAGTTGCCGGTCCTCGTCGTCCAGGCTGACGACCTCGATCAGGCGCTCGTAGCGCTCGAAGCCCGCGGGCAGCTGCGTGCCCAGGTTGAGCAGCACCTGGCGGTGCGGCAGCTCCTGGGCCGGACTGTCCGTCAGCACGATGGGCGAGGCGGCCAGCTGGCCGGGCTCGGCCAGCTGGCGCACATGGGCGATGAAATCGGTCTGGGAAAAGGTCCACAGCAGGGTGTCGAGCCGGGCCAGAGCATCGGCCGGCGCCGTCACCACCACGCGCGAACCGGCCGCCACCGCCTTGCGCAACAGGCGGCAGGCGTAGGCCAGCTTGTCCGGCGCGTTGAAATGAAAGGCCACCTCGGTCATGGGCGTTCAGCGTTTGCGCTTGGCGGTCTTGCTCATGTCGCCGGCCTGCGCCAGCAGGAACTCCAGCAGCAGTCCCACGGGCCGGCCGGTTGAGCCCTTGGCCGCACCGCTTTTCCAGGCGGTGCCGGCGATGTCCAGGTGTGCCCAGGGGAACTTGCCGGTGAAGCGCTGCAGGAACTTGGCCGCCGTGATGGCGCCGCCCGCGCGGCCGGCCACATTGCCCACGTCGGCAAAATTGCTTTTCAGGCCCTCGGCGTAATCGTCGTCCAGCGGCATGCGCCAGCACAGGTCCTGCGCGGTCTCGCCGGCCTTCAACAACTTTTGTGCCAGCTCGTCGCTGGGGCTGAACAGGCCGCTGCGCACCGCGCCCAGCGCGATCACGCAGGCGCCGGTCAGGGTGGCGATGTCCACCACCGCCTGCGGCTGGTAGCGCTCGGCATAACTCAGCGCGTCGCACAGGATCAGGCGGCCTTCGGCGTCGGTGTTGAGGATCTCGATGGTCTGCCCGCTCATGCTGGTCACCACGTCACCGGGCTTGACGGCGCGGCCGTCGGGCATGTTCTCGCAACTCGGGATGAGCCCGACCACATTGATGGCCGGCTTGAGCTCGCCCAGGGCGCGGAACACACCCAGCACGCTGGCCGCGCCGCCCATGTCGAACTTCATCTCGTCCATCTCGGCCGCCGGTTTGATGGAGATGCCGCCGGTATCGAAGGAAATGCCCTTGCCCACCAGCACGGTGGGGGCCTGCGCCGCCGGCGCGCCCTTGTACTGCAGCACGATGAAACGCAGCGGCTGCTCCGAGCCCTGGGCCACGGCCATGAAGGCCCCCATCTTGAGCTTGGCCACCTCGCGCGGGCCCAGCACCTGGCAGCTGATCTTCGGCAACCTGGCCAGCGCACGCGCGGCCTGGGCCAGGTCGGTCGGCGTGGCGTGGTTGGCCGGGCGGTTGGCCCACTCCTTGGCCAGCTCGATGCCGGCCACGGCAGCGCTGGCCTGTGCGAATTCGGCCTTGACCTCGGCCAGCCTGGGCACGCCCAGGGTCACGCGCGCCAGGCTGCGGGCCTCGAACTTGGACTTGGTGGTGGTGTAGACGTAGCTGTTCTCGGCCACGGTCTGCACGGCCGCCCGCACGGCGCCGGGCTGCGGCGCCATCACAAAGCCCAGCACCAGCTTCTTCACGGCCGGGGTGCCGGAGCGCAGCGCCCCGAGCGCGGCATGGACGGCCAGCCTGACCTGGCGCGGCGTCCCGTCGCCGGCGCCCACCAGCAGCACGCGGCTGGCCTTGGCCTGGGCCGGGCGGTACAGGGCCAGCAGCTTGCCGGCCTTGGTATCGAGGTCGCCGGCCTTGAGGGCCTGGCCCACGAGGGCCGCGAAGGGGTCCCGGCCCGGCTTGAAACCGGCGGGAACCAGGAGGATGAGGGCATCACAGACCTGCGCGGATGTGCCGGCGAGGTCCAGGGACTTGAGTTCGAAGTTCATAATGGCGTTTTCCTGACGAGCAATGTTATTCGATTCCTCCATCCGCAAGGAGCTGGCGCGCAGCTTCGGCGCCACGCTGATTGTTCTGGTCACCGTCGTCATGACGATGACGCTGATCCGCACACTGGGCATGGCCTCGCGCGGCAGCTTCAATCCGTCGGACGTGATGCTGGTCATGGGCTACACGCTGCTGTCCTTCCTGCCCAACATCATGACCATGGGGCTGTTCGTCGCCATCGTCATGACGCTCTCGCGCCTGTACACCGACAGCGAGATGGTCATCTGGTTCTCCAGCGGCATGGGCCTGTTCAACCTGCTGCGCCCGCTGCTGCGTTTTGCCTGGCCCATCCTGCTGGCCATCGCCACCCTGGCCATGTTCGTGCTGCCCTGGTCCAACCAGCAGGTCGAGACCATGCGAGCCCAGTACGAAAGCCGCGGCGACCTGGAACGCGTGCAGCCCGGCCAGTTCCAGGAATCGGCCGGCGGCACCCGCGTCTTCTTCATCGAGAAAAGCCTGCTCAATGAATTCAGCGCGAAGAACGTCTTCGTCGCCACCACCGAAAACGGCAAGGAGACGGTGACCTCGGCGCGCAGTGGCCACACTGAACTCATCGGCAACGACCGTTTCCTGGTGCTGGAAAACGGCCAGCGCCTGGAGAGCACCCTGGGCAAGGCCGACGTGAAGATCGGCGAGTTCGAGCGTTACAAACTCCGCGTGGCGCAGGATCCGCTGGGCGGCAAGATCGATGTCCCGCTGGGCAACATCTCCACGCTGGAGCTGATCCGCAACCCGACCTCCCTGGCCTACCTGGGCGAGATCTCCATGCGCCTGGGTTTCGTGCTGGCCGCACTCAACCTGTCCGTGCTCGCGCTGGCCGCCACCCGCGTGAACCCGCGCGTGGGGCGCTCGGGCAACCTGATGTTTTCGCTGCTGCTGTTTCAGGTCTATCTGAACCTGCTGACCCTGGGGCAGACCTGGATCGCCTCCGGCAAGATCGGCTTCCTGGCCTACAACCTGCTGTTGCACGGCGGCATGCTGGCCGCCGGCCTGCTCTGGCTGGCCAAGCGCCAGTACAACTGGGGCTGGCGCCTGCGCCTGCCTCTGCGCAAGGCGGCAACCTCATGAACACCATCCGCCGCCTCATCCACGCCGAGATGTTCATGGCCGTGGTCTTCGTCACGCTGGGCTTCCTGGCGCTCTTCGCCTTCTTCGATTTCGTCGACCAGCTGCCCGCCATCGGCCGCCCGGGCCTGTCCGCCGGCTACCAGGTGCCGCAGGCCGCCACCTACGTGGCCCTGCTGGTGCCCAACCATCTCTACGAACTGCTGCCCATCACCGTGCTGATCGGCACCATCTACGTCATGACTCGGCTGGCGCAGAGCTCGGAATTCACCATCCTGCGCACCAGCGGGCTGGGCCCCTGGCGCGCGCTGCGCATGCTGCTCATCGCCGGCTTCACCTTCGCCCTGCTGACCTTCGTCATCGGCGACTACCTGGCCCCCTGGGCCGACCGCACGGCCCAACTGCTCAAGGCGCGCTATGAAGGCAAGCTCAGCGTGGGCCAGACCGGTGCCTGGCTGCGCGAGCGCGAGCCCTATGCCCAGTTTGCCGTCAACGTCGGCTCACTGAACTCCGACGGCGACATGCGCAATGTGCGCATCTTCGAATTCGACAACCAGAATGCCCTGGTCTCGATGACGCACGCGCCGCTGGCGCGCTTCATGCCCGACGACGCCTGGCAGCTCGAAAATGCCGAGCGCACCGAGTTCAACGCGCCCGGCCTGGCCCTCAGCCGGGTCGAACGCACCCGCGTGCCGGTGTTCCGCTGGCCCACCGGCATCTCCAGCGAGATGGTCTCGGCCGCCGTGCTGCGGCCCGAGCGCATGAGCACCATCGATCTGTTCCAGTACATCCGTCACCTCAAGGAAAACGCGCAGACCGCCGAGCGCTACGAGATCGAGTTCTGGAAAAAGGTGTTCTACCCGCTGAGCTGCCTGGTGATGGTCATGCTGGCCCTGCCCTTTGCCTACCTGCACTTCCGCAACGAAGGCATCTCCCTCTACGTCTTCGGCGGCGTGATGGCCGGCATCAGCTTCTTCTTCCTCAACAACGTGTTCGGCTACATCGGCGAGCTGCAGCACTGGATCCCCTGGCTCACGGCCGCCGCCCCCGGCATGATCTACATGCTGATCTCCCTCACCGCCTTCGGCTGGCTGGTGCTCAGAAGGTGACCTCCATGCAAGACCCGGCGCCGTCACGCGGCATCATCCTTTTCGCGCACGGCTCGCGCGACCCGCAGTGGCGCGCGCCCATGGAAGCCGTGGCCGCGCGCGCCGCAACGCTCGAATCCGCCGCCATCGTGCGCTGCGCCTACCTGGAGCTCATGGCGCCCGACCTGCCCGCCTGCGCCGCCGGGATGGTGGCGCAGGGCGTCATGGCCATCACCATCGTGCCCATGTTCCTCGGCGTCGGCCGTCATGCACGCGAAGACCTGCCCCTGCTGGTGGCCGAGCTGCGGCGCCTGTACCCGCAGGTGAGCTTCGAACTGCGCCCGTCGATCGGCGAGGATGCGCGCGTGGTCGACATGCTGGCGCAGATCGTCCTGGCTGACACCTGAAGCACCCACGTGCGCCATCGGCTCCGTACAATCGCCCCCGCATGACCCGTCCCGCCCTCCGCAACCGTACCGTCTTCCTGCTCGTGCTGGGCGCCTCGCTCGCCGTCGGCCTGCTGCCCGTGCTCTGGCCGCAACTGGACATCGCCGTGGCCGGCTACTTCCTGCAGGACAAGCCGCCCGTCGATCCTGCACAGTGGCTGTGGGTCGAATGGGTGAATGAATACACGCCCGACATCTTCCGCGGCCTGGCCATGTTCTGCATCGCCGCCTGGATCGTCGTCAGCCTGCTGCGGCGCTCGCGCCGCGCCGGCATCGCCCTGGCCTTCGTCGGCATCTCCCTGCTGCTGGGCCCCGGCTTCTCCACCTGGGCGGTCAAGGAGCACACCCTGCGCGCACGCCCCTTCGACGTGGTCCAGTTCGGCGGCGACCGCCAGTTCACCCCTGCCCTGACGCAGGCCCGGCAGTGCACCGACAACTGCGCCTTCACCAGCGGCCACGTGGCCTGCGGCTTCTTCTTCGTCTCGCTCATGCTGCTCGACCCGCGCCGCCGCTGGCGCTGGATCGCCGCCGGCCTGGTCGCCGGCTCGCTGGTGGGCGTGGCACGCATGTCGGTCGGGGCGCACTGGCTCAGTGATGCGCTCTGGGCCCTGCCCATCACGCTGCTTGCCAGCGGGCTGGTCTGGACGGTGCTGAGTTACCTCTACAAATACGGGCAACCGCCCGGAAAGGTGTGAACCCATGGCTGCCCTGCCCCCCCTGATCCGCCTGATGCGCCCGCACCAGTGGCTCAAGAACGTCTTCGTCTTCGCCGGCCTGCTGTTCAGCCAGGCCTGGCACAACGGCCCGCTGGTCTCGCGCGTGCTTTACGCCTTCCTGGCCTTCTGCTGCTTCTCCAGCCTGGTCTACATCCTCAACGACTGGCGTGACCGCGCCACCGATGCCCAGCATCCGTCCAAGCGCCTGCGCCCGCTGGCCAGCGGTGCTGTCAGCCCGCGCCAGGCGCTGATCCTCGCCGCCGTGCTGCTGCTTGCCGGCCTGAGCCTGGCCTGGGGCAGCCGAACGCTGCTGCTCATCCTGGCGCTCTACGTCGTGCTCAACCTGGCTTACAGCTGGCGCCTCAAGCACGTGCCGGTAGTGGATGTCTCCATCATCGCCAGCGGTTTCATGCTGCGCCTGCTGGCCGGCACCGTGGCCGTGGGCATCCCGCCTTCGCGCTGGCTGCTGCTCACCGGCCTCTTCGTCGCGCTCTTCCTGGGCTTCTCCAAGCGCAAGGCCGAGACCTTCCACGAACCCGAGCAGCAGCGCGCCGTGCTGGAGCACTACCCACCGGCGTTGCTCGACACCTACATCGCCGCCACCATGACGGCCACCGTCATCACCTACGGCCTCTACGCCACCAGCATCGAGGCCCTGCAGCAGCACGGCGAGCGCCTGACCTACACCGTGCCGGTGGTGATCTTCGGCCTGCTGCGTTATGCCTACCAGGTACACCGCGGCCGCGGCGAGGACGTCTCGCGCGACATCCTGCGTGACCCCTGGATCCTGGCCGCCGGCATCGCCTGGCTGCTGATCTTCCTGGGCTCGCGGTTCTGGCGTTAGGGTCTGACAGGCCACAAGCTTGAAACTGCCGCTCAAGTCCCTGCTGCTGATCATCGGTGGCGCCGCCACCGTCTATGCCCTGGTGCTGCTGCTCAGCGGCGACAGCGCCAGCGGCGCCCGGCTCTCCGTGCTGTGGTCGCCGGCCGGCGCGCTGGCCGCCGCCCTGTGCGTGCTCAACTACCTCCTGCGTGGCCAGCGCTGGCGCCTGTGGATGGCGCACTACGGCCGCCCGCTGCCGCTCCTCCAGGGCCTGCGCCTGTATCTGGCCGGCTACACCTTCACGCCCACGCCCGGCAACGTGGGCGAAGCCGCCCGCGGCCTGCTGCTGCGCCAGCCGCTGGGCGCGGCCGACAGCCTGGCCATCTTCGGCGCCGAGCGCGTGGCCGACTTGGTGTGCCTGCTGCTGCTCACCCTGCCCGGCCTGTGGTGGTTGTCGCAGCTGCCCGGCGCGGCGGCCTGGCAGCTGCCATTCATCGCCGCAGCCCTCGTCATCGGCCTGCTGCTCGTCGCCGTGCTCTACCGCTACCGCCAGGCACTGTTGCAGCGCCTGCCCTGGCTGCAGGGCGCCTGGCACTGCCTGGCGCGTCGCCCCTGGACCTGGCTGGGCCTCACGCTCGTGGCCTGGGCTGCACAGGGCCTGGCCACCTGGCTGATCTGTCGTGAACTTGGGCTGACCATAGCTCCGCTGCTGGCCACCGGCTTCTACGCCCTGGCCATGGTGGGCGGCGCGCTCTCGTTGCTGCCGGCCGGCCTGGGCGGCACCGAAGCCCTGCTGACCGGCCTGCTGGTGCTGCAAGGCAGCGCACTGGCCACGGCCATCGCCATCACCGTGCTGGTGCGCCTGCTCACGCTCTGGCTGGCGGTGGCCATCGGCGCGCTGGCCCTCCTATATAGTGCGGCCGTCTCCCGCGATATTTCCCTGCGCTGATGTCCGCCTCTCCCACCGCCCCCTCCTTCAACCTGCCGCGCTGGCTGCTCGTCACCGCACTGGCCGCGCTGGCCGTGCGCCTGTGGATCGCCGCCGCCCTGCCCATCACGGGCGACGAAGCCTTCTTCTACTGGTGGGGCGTCTACCCCGACTGGGGTTACTACGACCACCCGCCCATGGTGGGCTGGCTGATCTGGCTCATGCGCACGCTCTTCGGCGAAGCCACCTGGGCCATCCGCCTGCCGGTGGTGCTCTTGCCCCTGGCCCTGGGCGGCCTGCTCTGGTGGGCCTTCAAGCCGCTGAACCGCGAGCGCGCTGCCTGGGCCGTGCTGCTGTTCTGGCTGGCGCCGATCAACTGGCTCAACGCGCTGATCACCACCGACACCCCGCTGCTGTTCTGGTCGGTGCTCTCGGTGGCCATGCTGCTGCGCGCCGAGCGGCGCGCGCAGATGGACGGCCGCGCCTGGGCGCTCTACGCACTCTCGGGCCTCTTCATCGGCTGCGCCTTCCTCTCCAAGTATTTCTCGGTGGTGCTGGGCCTGGCCTACCTGGTCTATTTCGCCGCCTTCCGCCGCGACCGCTGGCCCGCCCTGCTGCTGCTGGTGCTGTGCGCGCTGCCGGGCCCCCTCATCAATCTTCTGTGGAACATGAGCCATGGCTGGCCCAACATCATGTTCAACGCCATCAACCGCAACGAAGACGCCGTCTTCGAACTGCGCAAGCCGCTGACCTACCTCGGCATGCTGGCCTACCTGCTCACGCCAGTCGTGCTCTGGCTGGGTCTCAAACACCGCGGCGTGCTCGCGGCCACGGCACGCCAGCTGCCCCTGGTCAGCGTGCTCATCGTGGTGCCCCTGCTGTTCTTCGCGCTGCTCTCCCTCAAGAAAGTCGTGGGCCTGCACTGGGTGCTGTCCTTCTACCCCTTCGTCTTCGTGCTGCTGGCCTTCGCGCTGCCGCAGGCCGCGCTGCGCCGCTGCGCCCTGGGCCTGGCCGCCTTCACGGCCCTGCACGTGCTGCCCCTGGGCGGCATCGCGCTGACCCATGTGGAGCAATGGGAAGGCAAGCCGCGCTACTTCGCCATCGTGCGCGCCTTCAAGACCCCCGAGCTGCTGGCCCAGGTCCGCACGCCGGATTCCGTGCTCATGGCCGACGGTTATTCGCCCGCCGCCGTCTACGGCTACGTGAGCGGCCAGTACGTGCCCGTCTTCGGCCCCGGCAAGTTCCACGCGCGCCAGGACGACCTGCTCGTCGACTATTCCGTCTACCAGGGCAAGACCATCCGCGTGCTGCTGTCGGACCCGCCGGTGATGGGCGACTTCACGCCCTATTTCGACAGCGTGCAGGCCCACACCGTGGTGCAAAGCGGCATCACCTTCCACTACGTCGAAGGCCGCAACTTCAATTTCGAGGCCTACCGCCAGGGCGTGCTGGGCGAGGTCTTCAGGCGCTACTACCAGATCCCCGCCTGGCTGCCCATGACGGGCTGCCCCTACTGCGTGCGCTACTGCGGCCAGCTGTCATGTCCGAAACCGTGAGCGACGCAGCGCCAGGGATCGTCGTCGCGGCCTTCGACTTCGACGGCACCCTGACCTGGCGCGACACCCTGCTGCCCTTCCTGCGCCGCCTGCTGGGCACGCCCACCCTGCTGTGGGTGCTCTTCATCTGCAGCCCCTGGCTGATCGCCTACGCCCTGCGCCTGACCAGCAACCACCGCGCCAAGGCGGTGCTGCTGCAGGCCAGCCTGGCCGGCCGCACGCAAGCCGAGGTGCAGCGCTGCGCCCAGGCTTTCGTGCGGGAGTATCTGCCCCTGCAGTGGCGGCCCTGGGCCATGCACCAGCTGGTGCAACACCAGCAGTTGGGCCACCGCTGCCTTATCGTCAGCGCCTCCACCAGCCTCTACATGCATCTGGCCGGCGCCAGCCTGGGCGTGGACGCCGTACTCTGCACGGAAATGGAAGTGCTGGACGGCCGCTACACCGGCCGCATGGCCACGCCCAACTGCCACGGCGAGGAAAAGGTGCGCCGCCTGCAGGCCTGGCTGGCCGCCGAGTTCGGCGCAGCGCCGCCCGTGCTGCACGCCTATGGCGACACCTCGGGCGACCGGCCCATGCTGCGGCTGGCCAGCGTGGCCTGGTACCGAGAAAAACCCTGGCAAGGCGGCTGAACCCATAAGCACAACGCAGGCATTCCATAAGCGCAAGGCGCGCCTGTCTCCCTAGAATGGGCTGAGTTGGGAGCCGCCCGCCAGAGGCAGCCTCATGACATCCCCGCGTTCAGACAACGAAGGAGACAAGATGAGTAAGCTGCTTTCCACGGTCCTGCTGACCCTGGCCATCGCCCCGGCCGCCTGGAGCCAGGACATCGTGATCGGCCAGTCCGTGCCGCTCAGCGGCTCCAATGCCGACATCGGGCGCGACATGCGCGACGGCGCACAGGCCATTTTCGCCAAGGTCAACGCCGGCAACCAGCTGGGGGGCCGCAAGATCCAGCTCGTGACGCTGGACAACGCCAACAACCGCCAGCGCGCCGCCGAAAACACCCAGCAACTGCTGGGCCAGCACAACGCCATGGTGCTCTTCGGCTACAACTCGGCCACCAACAGCGTAGACGCCCTGCCCCTGGTGACGCAGAACAACATGCTGTTCTTCGCCCCCTTCAGCGGCTCGCTGAGCCTGCGCGGCCACCCCAACGTCTACACCATCCGCGCCTCCTACAAGGACGAGACCCTCAAGATCATGGAGTCCAAGCGCGGCGTCGGGGCGAGCAAGACCGTGGTGCTCTACTACGACGACGAGGTGGGCCGCAGCAACTACGAGGCCGTGGCCGGTGTCTTTGCCGACGCCGGCGCGGAAAAACCGCGCGGCGTGGCCGTCAAGCGCGGCGCGGCGCTCGATGCGGCCGCCGTCGAATCCCTCACGAAAGACGGGCCTCATTACGTGCTGGCCACCACGCAGTTCAGCGTGGTCGGCGACTACCTGAAGATCGCCAACGACAAGGGCATCCCGGTCCCCGTGGCGGCGCTGTCCTTCGTCAACCCCGACGAGCTGATCGAATCGGTGGGCAACCTGGCACGCGGCACCGTGGTCTCGCAGATCATCCCCTCGCCCCGCGCCTCCAACCAGATCTCCATGCCGCTGGTGAAGGAATGCGCCGAGGCGCTCAAGGCCCTCAACGGCGCCCGGCTCAACTACACCTCGCTGGAATCCTGCATCGCAGCCAAGGTGCTGGTGACGGCCCTGAAGAAAGCCGGCCCCCAGCCCACGCGCGAAAGCGTGCTGCAGGCCATGGGCACGCTGGGCCGGCAGGACCTGCACGGCTACACGCTCACCTTCGGCCCCAACCAGCGCCACGGCAGCACCTGGGTGGAGCTGACCATCCTCTCGCGCGGCAACCGCTTCGTGCAATAAACGCTAGAGATGCGCGAAGAAAGCCGGTGCGCTCTGCCACCGGTCATGCAGGCCATCCACGTAGGTGATGGGCAGGCGTGAGAGCTCTTCGTCGCTCACGTCCGTCAGGCAACCGAGATTGACGCCATACATCTTGCCGATGGGCGTCTCGGTCCCGATGCCGAAAGCGCGTACGCCGCAGTGCCGGCAGAAGTAGTGCTCGCCCTTGCGCGTGTTGAAGAGGTACTTCGTGAGTTCGTCTTCGCCGGCCAACAGGCGGAAACCGTCCTCGCGCGCCACGGCCGGCCAGAAACGCGTGCGACGGCAGATCGAACAGTTGCAGCGGTACGTGCTTTCTGTCAGGTCCAGATCGGCCTCGAACTGGACGGCCCCGCAGTGGCAACTGCCGCGGTAGGTTTTCAGCATGGCGTGTCTCCGGTATCGCGTCCCGCAGGCCGTGAACGGCGCCGCGCGGCATACACCAGCGAGGCGATCAACGGCACAAATAGCAGCAGGAAAAAAAGCCAGACCCACAGGAAGGGGGCCACAAAGGCTGCGTTGATGAGGCGCCTGACAGGCCCCCCATGCAGCCAGAGAAACTCGGCGAGCACCAGCACGGCTGGCAGGGCCAGCCCTGCGGCGAAGAGCTGGCCGCGTGTCGTCCAGCGCCAGGGCAAGACCCAGCAGTTGGCCAGCAGCATGCCGGGGAGGATGAACAGCGTGGCCAGCACAAGGCCCATCCCGTCCCAGCTGCCCGATCCGCTCAGGGACAGGAGCAGCGCCACCTGGCACAGGAAAAGCACGAGGACCGGCAGCACCAGGCCGTAGCTCAACTTGGCGAAGCCGGAAAGCGCGGGGACCGTGCAGTCTTGCATGGGGAGGATCAGCCAGCTTGGGCGGGAATCACCGCCAGCGCTTCAGGCGATCGAGGCCCAGGGTGAAGAATCGCGCGATGAAACGCGGATAGCCCTTCTCCTGGAGCTTCTGGATGATGAGCGCGCGCATCTCGTCCACGGTCATGTCCGGCTGGTGAAACTTCCCGTTCACGTAGCAGAGGCTGCAATACTCGGTACTGAGGCTCCCGTCCGCCTCGCTGCCGCCGCCCTTCGGGTCTGCCTTCAAAGGCATGCCGCAACTCTGACACCGCTGGCTGGTAGCCATGCTCTTCCTCTCTGGATGAAAGCGCCAAGCGCCTGTTTTGCTTGAAGACTCCCGGCCAATATACCGCCGGCCTGAGCGCATCACAAACTGCGAAACCCTGCCAATGCGCCCCCCACATGGCTGCACGGCCCGCCCGCCGGATGCGCTGATTCCACATGGAGTGGATCGCAGTACTTAGACGCTCGGGGCATAATAAACGCCAGTCTTAGCTGGATTTCACCATGAACCTGCACCAGTTCCGCTTTGTCCAGGAGGCGGCACGCCACAACCTGAACCTGACCGAGGCGGCCAAGGCGCTGCACACCTCGCAGCCGGGCGTGTCCAAGGCCATCATCGAGCTGGAAGAAGAGCTGGGCATCGACATCTTTGCCCGCCACGGCAAACGCCTCAAACGCATCACCGAGCCGGGCCAGCAGGTGCTCAAGAGCATCGAGCTCATCATGCGCGAGGTGGGCAACCTGCGCCGCATCGGCGAACAGTACAGCGCGCAGGACAGCGGCACCCTTTCCATCGCCACCACCCACACCCAGGCGCGTTACGTACTGCCCGAGCCCGTGGCCAGGTTGCGCGCGGCCTGGCCCAAGGTCAACCTCTCGCTGCACCAGGGCAACCCGGACCAGGTGGCGCGCATGCTGATCGACGAAATCGCCGAGATCGGCATCGCCACCGAGTCGCTGGCCAATTACGACGAACTCGTCACCCTGCCCTGCTACGAATGGGAACACGTGCTGGTGCTGCCCGCCAACCATGCGCTGGCCAGCAAGGAGCGGCTGAGCCTGGAAGACCTGGCGACCGAGCCCTTGATCACCTACCACCCCACCTTCACCGGCCGCACGCGCATCGACCAGGCCTTTGCCCAGCGCAAGCTGGAGCCGCGCATCGTGCTCGAAGCCATCGACTCCGACGTGATCACCACCTACGTCAAGCTCGGCATGGGCCTGGGCCTGGTGGCCGAGATGGCCGTGCGCAACCTGCCGGCCCAGGGCACGGGCGACGAACTGGTGGTCCGCCCGCTGGGCACGCTCTTTGGCAAGAACGTGACGCGCGTGGCCTTCAAGCGCGGTGCCTACCTGCGCAACTTCGTCTACGAATTCGCCGAGCTGCTCAGCGACCGCCTGCAGCGCGATCTGGTGGCGCGTGTCATGCGCGGCGAACACACCGATTACGAGCTTTGAGTATCCTTTCCACATGACCATCAGAACACCCGCCCTCAAGAGCCGCCTGCCCAATGTAGGCACCACCATCTTCACCGTCATGTCCGCCCTGGCCACGGAAAAAGGCGCCGTCAACCTGGGCCAGGGTTTCCCGGATTTCGAAGGCGACCCGCGCCTGGTGGACGCGGTGACCCAGGCCATGAAAAGCGGCCTGAACCAGTACCCGCCCATGACGGGCGTGCCCGCGCTGCGCGAGGCCATCGCCAAAAAGAACCAGGCGATCTACGGCCACACGTATGACGCCAACACCGAGATCACCATCACCGCCGGCGCCACCCAGGCCATCCTGACCATCATCCTGGCCATCGTGCACCCGGGTGATGAGGTCATCGTGCTGGAGCCCTGCTACGACAGCTACGTGCCCAATATCGAACTGGCCGGCGGCGTGGTGGTGCGCGTGCCGCTCACCCCCGGCACCTTCCGCCCCGATTTCAGCAAGATCGCCGCCGCCATCACGCCGAAAACGCGCGCCATCCTCATCAACAGCCCGCACAACCCCAGCGGCATGGTGTGGACGAAAGAGGAAATGCTGCAGCTCCAGGAACTGCTGGACCCGACGGACATCCTCGTCATCAGCGACGAGGTCTACGAGCACATGGTGTTCGACGGCAAGCAGCATGAGAGCGCAGCGCGCTTTCCCGCACTGGCTGCACGCAGCTTCATCGTCAGCAGCTTCGGCAAGACCTACCACGTCACGGGCTGGAAGGTGGGTTACGTGGCCGCGCCCGCGCCGCTCTCCGCCGAGTTCCGCAAGGTGCACCAGTTCAACGTCTTCACCGTCAACACCCCGGTGCAGCACGGCCTGGCCGCCTACATGGCCGACCCCAAGCCCTATCTGGAACTGCCCGCCTTCTACCAGCGCAAGCGCGACCTGTTCCGCGAAGGCCTGAAGAAGACGCGCTTCAAGATGCTGCCCGGCCAGGGCACCTATTTCCAGTGCGTGGATATTTCCGCCGTGAGCGACCTGAACGAAGCGGATTTCTGCAAGTGGCTCACCACCGAAATCGGCGTGGCCGCCATCCCGCTCTCGGCCTTCTACGGCAACGGCTTCGACCAGAAGGTCGTGCGCTTCTGTTTTGCCAAGAAGGACGAGACGCTGAACACCGCGCTGGAGCGGCTCGCCCGCCTGTAAAGCCGGTCGCCCACCGGGCTCAACGCCAGAGCTTGCCGCACAGCCCGCGGTACACAAAGGGCTGTGTGGGCGCATTGGGTTGCGCCCCCAAAGGCTCCAGCGACACGGCCAGCTCCACCGCCGGGAAAAACACCTGCTCGGCGGTGTCGTTCAGCGCCAGGTGCGTGAACTTGCCGTCAGGCAGCGGTCCCACCGCAGCGACCGCGCCCGCCTTGTCGATGCGCCACAGGTACAGCGTCTGCCCCGGCGGCACGGCCACCGGCGTCACCTGCTTGATGTCGACCACCTTGCCTTTGCGCAAGCTGGAGATGATCAGGCCCGGCTGCCCCTGCGCCGTAGCCAGCACGCCCACATAACTGGCCGGCAACTCCATGTCACGCTGGTAGTCGCCGTGGGCCTGCCACAGGACCGGCACCAGCATGCCCATCAACAGCCCCAGCGCCAAGGCCCCCGCGGGTGCCGGGGCCAGCAAACGACGCCACCAGGAAGGGGCCCCGGCCGCCGGGGCGGTGGCGGTGGCCTTCGCGATGCGGCTCCACAACTCCGTGCCGGGCGCCTGGGCCGGCAAGGCACGGTGCAGCGGCGCCAGGCGTTCCGTCCAGTCGTTCACCGCGGCCACCAGCGCGGGCTGGCGCCGCATGACGGCCTCGAAGCGCTGGCGCGCCCTGCCGCGCAGGGTGCCAGCCACATAGGCCGCAGCCAGCTGCTCGATGGCCGATGGATTCCGGTACCAGTTCATGCCAGTGCCTCCATGCAGCCCTTGAGTCGCATCAGACTGCGCCGTGTCCAGGCCTTGACGGTCCCCAGGGGCCGCTGCATGCGCAGGGCGATCTCGGGATGGGTCAAGCCATCGTAAAAAGCCAGCAGCAGCGCCCGCCTGGGTTCGGGCTCCAGGGTGTCCATGCAATGCCCCAGTTGCGCGCCGTCTTCATGCGCCAGCAGCTGATCCATGGGGGAGCCGCTTTCATCCTGCAGGTCGTGCATCTGCTCGTCGCCGTTCTCGTCATGCCAGTGCAAGGGCAACTCGGGTTTGCGTTTGCGCAGCAGGTCGATCGCCCGGTGGCGGGTGACCACGCACAGCCAGGCCAGCGTCAGCTGTTGCCCGGGTGCTGCCGCCGTGGATTGGTTCCAGACCGTGACGAACACCTCCTGCAGCACATCCTCGGCCGTGGCGCGCTCCTGCGTCACGCGCAAGGCCACCGCCATCAGCCGGCTGGCCACCAGACGGTAGAGGGCTTCAAACGCCCGGGCATCGCGCAGCGCAACACGCGCCAGCAGCGAAGCAACTTCATCACGGTCGTCCATCAGGGCTTATCTCCAGGGTGACGTGGCGCTGAAAGCATACCCGACCCGTATGCTCGGCAGCCACGTCCCCCGGCGTTCTCAATACGCCATTTGGGGCGCGGCCACCGACTTCTCGGAAATCACGTGCCACACACCGCCCATGCCGTTGCCATTGCGGTCACCGGCCTTGCTGTCCCCCGCGAAGTAGTAGAGCGGCTTGCCGTTCACCGTCCATTGGCGTGCGCCGTTGGCGTCGATCAGGCCGAACTCGCCCTTGGCAGCCGCACCGGGCTTGGCGACGAAGGCCGGCCAATTCACCAGGCAGCCGCCACTGCAGTTGCTCTTGCCCACGCTGTCCTTGTCGAAGATGTAGACCGTGCGGCCTGCCGCGTCCGCCAGCACACCGTCCCGCATGACCGGCTGCGCCTGAGCGGCACCGGCGAGCAAAACGGAAAACGCAAAGGCGGCAAAAAGAGAGCTTTTTTTCATGATGTCCTCGTCCTGAAAGGTTGGGTTGTGGGATCGCACCATTGCGTCCCACCTTCAGAACGGAGCGAATCGGCCTATGGATGCAGGGGCCTGAAAAAATATTTGTAACGACGGCCGACAGCAAAACCCCAGCGTCTCTGCCGCGCAGCAGGCTTAAACTGCCTGCCTGGCATGAAAACTGACCACGGCGCTGGAGTGCCTGGCCAAATAGGGAGCTTGAACATGAACGAACGTCAACGCGTATGGCTCGGTTCGGGGCTGGTGCTCCTGCAGTTCGGCCTGCTGGCCGTGCTGGCCCTGATGGCCTGGCCCGTCGCGGAGCACGGGGCCGTCCCGCTGGTCGCCTGGGCCGCGGCCGCGGCGGCCCTGCTGCTGTTCGGCTGGACCCTGCGCGCCAACCGGCTGGGCAACTTCAACATCCACCCTCGCCCGCGCGTGGGCGGCACGCTGGTCACCAGCGGCCCTTATGCCTGGATCCGCCACCCCATGTACACCGCCTTCCTGCTCGGCACCTGGGCCCTGGCTTGGACGGCCGGCAGCGAGGTAGCCTGGCTGGCCTGGTGGGCGCTCTCGCTGGTGCTGTGGTTCAAGTCCACGCTGGAAGAACGCTGGATGCTGGCACAGCATCCGGGGTATGTGCACTATCGGGAGCAGACCAAACGGTTTGTGCCTTGGATCTATTGACCCATACTGGGAAGAGGTACGGCACTCCTTCCTCGATCAACCTCATACGGCAACTGCTTTGACCTGCGCAAAGTTGCCCAGCAAGCGTTTTCGCTAGACAATGTTTAAAAGCATGTAGGAGAGTAGATGAATACAGAAGCTGGGTCGGGATCTACTCAAGCGACCGTCAAACAGGTTGCCTTTGAAAGTGCGGCGCCGATTGTTCGATTTGTTGGACACGCGTTGGCGGTCTCCCTCGGACTGGTACTTCTTACTATTGTGTTATTGATCCCGGTGGGATTGGTCAAATCACTGGTTTTCATGGGCCTTGCCGATCTTGGGGCGGTCATCAAAAAACTGGAGGGTGGACTTCTGTATGCCGAGTTGGGATTCTTTGTCGTGACATTGTCAATTGGTGCGATAGAGCTTGTTCTCGGTGAAGCGGTACGCGCTTGGGCTCGCGTTAGCAAGGCATATCGTCGTGAAATGGCACAACCATGAGTCCTCGTCGCGTACTCAATCCAGACGGGCTAGCCTCAGAATCAGCAGGCGCCGCTGCCGATCGCTCATTAATGTCAAGTTTGGTGGACGAATTCGCCGCTGGATTTAGGGATGGATGGCGACTGTTCTGGCTACCATTTTTGGCTTTTTTTACTTCTGCCTATCGCGCCATTTCTTCAAAAACTCGCATAGAGAAAAAATCCCCGGCTGACGAGTTCTCTACGCATAGCTCCTTCCAAGAAACGCCGCTTTCGTTGTGGCACTCGGGCGCTGAGTCTCAATATTTCAGGAACACCAAAGACGGTATAGGCACTGTCAGAGACTCGATGCAAGAGACGTCTATGCGTATCAAGCGCATGGATGAATCTTCGCAAGAAATCGGTGAAATGGTTAAGCTGATCTCGAACATTACTGAGCAGACCAACATATTGGCCCTCAACGCCGCAATCCAGGCCGCATCTGCAAGCGAAGCCGGTCGTGGCTTCTCGATGGTGGCAGAAGAAGTGCGGCGCCTAACCGAACGTTCGGCAGACGCGACGAGACAGATTGCCACGTTAGTGAAGGGGATTCAGACCGACACGAACGATGCCGCGATCTCTATGGAGTATTCCACGCGGCGAGCGCTGGAAAGAGTTCAACTATCCGATAACGCCGGCACCGCGCTATCCGAGATTGACCGCGTGTCCCGCCGCCTCGCAGAGCTAATTGACCAGATTTCCGTCACCACCTCCCGCGAAGCCGCGATGGCGACAACGGTGGCCGACAGCATCCAGTACATCTTCGCTGTGACGGAACAGACTGGTGAAGGGACCCGCACCACCGCAGCGCAGGTGCGCGAACTCTCCCGCATGGCGGAAGAACTCCGCCGGACAGTCGTACAACTCAAGATTGCCTAACGCACCTGCTCTGAAGCGCACTTTTCTTCTCAAAGAATATGGGAGAAGGTGCGATTTCTCGCTGAATTTTCACTGTCTCGCGGTCCTCGCTTTGATTGAGTAAATCCGATCAGCACTGAATCGGATTCCGACAAAACTTCTCCAGCTCCCGCACCGCCGCCTTGCCGGCCACCGCGTTCTTCGCCTTGGGCCCCACGTCCAGGCTCAGCTTGAACTCGTACTTGCGGAAGAAGTCGTCGAACAGTTCGCCGCCCAGCGTGGCGTAGGCCGTGAGCGTGTCGGCCTTGGCGTCATGCTCCAGCAGCACGGCGCACAGGGGCTGCTCGGCCGGGCCGTTGAGTACACGCGCGCCCTGGGCCGGGTCGTACTGGCTGTGTTCGGCGCAGCAGTGGATCAGGTTGTCGGCCACGCCCTTCTTGGCCTTGCTCTTGCGAAAGCTGATGAAACTCACCTGCTGCGTGGGGTAGACCAACTGGTGCGCGCAGATGGCGCTGAAGGCCACGAGGTTGCGTTGCGGCCCCACGCCGCCAGGCCAGACGTAACTGTCCTTGGTCTTGGTGCTCAGCGGCTGCGGCTGCGCGGGTTTGCCCAGGTTCAGCAGGAAAACCGGCGTGGCCTCGAAGGGGTAATGGAAGACGTAGTTGGTCTGGGGCTTGAGTTGGCTGGCCTTGAAAGGGTCGCCGAACTCATCGGTGAGCAGCACGCGGGCGTAGGCTTTGGGTTTGGCGTCGGCGCCGAAGGCCGGCAGGGCCACGGCCGCCGTGAGGCAGGCCACGCTGGTGGAACAGGTCTCGACGAACTGGCGACGGTCCATGGGCGCTCCTGGTGCAGCGACCGGCGGGATGGCCGGATGCGGCCCAATTTATCTGGGGCCGCCTTCCCCTGTCAAGCGCTCAGGTACCCCGGCGCGCTTCGCGCCGCGCGATCCACAGCGTGGCGCCCGCAATGATGAGGCCACCGATCAGCGAGTGGCTGGTGGGCACGTCGGCAAACACCAGCCAGCCCAGCAGCGCGGCCCAGACCAGGTCGAGGAACTTCACCGACTGGGTGGCCGAGATCTCGGCCACGGCGTAGGAGCGCATCAGCAGGTAGTGCGCGCCGCTGCCCAGCAGGCCGCAGAGCAGGTAACCGGCCCACTGCACCGCCGAGACGGGCTGCCAGTGGAGCACGGCCAGCGGCAGGCTCAGCAAGGTGACGGTGATGGATTGCCAGAGCACGATGACCCCCGCCGACTCGTAGCGCGTGAGCGCCTTGCTGATCAGGAAGGAGGCGGCGAACATGGGCGCCGAGGACAGCATGACCAGGCTGTAATAACCGCCGCTGGCCGTGAGGCCGGGGCCCACCACGATGAGCACGCCGCCGAAACCCAGCAGCGCGGCCAGCCAGCGCTCCCAGCGCATGGGCTCGCGCAGGAAGATCCAGGCGCCCAGCATGATGAAGATGGGCGTGGTGAAGCCGATGGCCGTGGTGTCGGCCAGCGAGATGTGCGGAATGGCCGTGAACCAGATGGCCAGGCCCGTGGTGTGGACGAAACCACGTACGAACTGCCCGCCGACGTGCCGCGGTTTCCAGGCCGCATAACCGCTGCGCCAGACCAGGGGCAGCAGCACGATGACCCCGCAGAGGTAACGCAGGAACTGCGACTGCAGCGGCGGGATCTGCGTGGTGAGGTAACGCGTCATGGTGTTGAGCAGCACAAAACACAAACCTGCTGCCACGGACCAGAGCAGGCCCTGCACCGTTGGGTCCAGCCGGCCCGCACGATGCCGCGTCAGGTCCATGCGCCGCCGCCAGGGGCTGCGGTGTGGTTTGAGTGGGTGGGGCCCCTTGACGCGCATGCTGGCAGTTTAGTACGTGGGCTTACTTTCTGCCGTCGCGCCCGGGACGGGCATCAGCTATTTAACTGCTGCCATGCCTTGTCCAGCCGCTTGATGCTCACCGGCTGCGGTGTACGCAACTCCTGCGCGAAGAAGCTCACGCGCAGTTCTTCCAGCAACCAGCGGAATTCCTGCAGGCGCTCGTCCATCACGCCCTTGCGTTCGGCCACCAGGCGCCAGTAACGCTGTTCCTGCGGACGCAGTTCGGCCAGGCGGGTCGCGTCGCGGGCCGGGTCGGCGCGGTACTTGTCCAGGCGCGCCGTGATGGCCTTGAGGTAACGGGCGAAGTGCTGCAGCTGCGGCCAGGGTGTCTGGGCGATGAAACGTTTGGGGCACAGACGCTGCAGCTGCTGCGCGCAATCGGCTGTCGCATCCGGCGCGTTCTTGGTGTCCTTGATCTTGCGCGCGGCGGCGGCGTATTCGATCAGGATAACGCCGGCCAGGCGCGCCACCTCGTTGGCGATCAGGGTCAGGCGGCCCCGACCCTCCTCCAGCCGCTTCTTGAAATCGAACTCGTCAGCCGGCAGCGGGTCCAGCAGAAACGCGCGCTCCAGCGCCACGTCGATGATCTGGGCGCGCAGCTCTTCCGTGGTGCCCAGGGGCATATAGGCCACGGCCATCTTCTGCAGCTCGGGGATGTTCTTTTCCAGGTACTTGAGCGCGTCCTTGATCTGCAGGGCGAACAGGCGGCGCAGGCCGCCGCGGTGTTTGGCGGCTGCCACCTCGGGTTCGTCGAAGACCTCGATGCCCACGGCCTCGCCCAGGTCGATCAGGGCCGGGAAGCCGATCAGCGTCTGCCCGCCCTTGCGGATTTCCATGAGCTCGGGCAGTTCGCCAAAGGTCCAGGCGGTGTAGCGCTGGTCCGCAGGTACGGTGGGCGCGGCGGGCTTGCTGCTCTTCTCACCGGCAGCGGGTTTGCCCGATACGGGCGCCGATGCGCTGTTCACCTCGGGCGCGGGCTGTGCGGCCAGCTTGAGTCCGGCCAGGGCCTGGAAAGCGCCGCGTGCCTGCGCGCCGAGTTCGGCCTTGAGCGCGCCCAGGTTGCGCCCCGTGCCCATCTGGCGGCCGTGTTCGTCCACCACGCGGAAGTTCATGAAGAGGTGGGGGCTCAGCATGTCGAGCTTGAAGTCCGCGCGCTTGACGTCCAGGCTGGTGATGTCGCGCACCTGCTTGAGCAGCGCGTCGGTCAGGCCGCCGCGGCCGAAGGCCTCGGGCGTGCCCATGGTCTCCGCGAGCTTGGCGGCTGATTCCGGCAGCGGCACGAAACGGCTGCGCGGGCGCTGCGGCAGGCTCTTGAGCAGGGCCTGGATCTTGTCCTTGAGCATGCCGGGCACCAGCCACTCGCAGCGGTCTTCGTTGACCTGGTTGAGCACGAACAGCGGCACGCTCACGGTGAGGCCGTCGCGCGGGTCGCCGGGTTCGTGCAGGTAGCTGACGGCGCAATCGACCCCCCCTAAGCGCAAGGTCTTGGGGAAGGCGTTGGTGGTGATGCCCGCGGCCTCGTGGCGCATGAGCTCTTCGCGCGTGAGGCGCAGCAGGTCCGGGTTCTTTTTGCTTTCTTCGCGGTACCAGCGCTCGCACTCAAAACCGCTGCAGATGTGGGCCGGCAGTTGCTGGTCGTAATAGGCGTAGATGAGCTCGTCGTCCACCAGCACGTCCTGCCGGCGTGATTTGTGCTCCAGCTCCTCCACCTGGCGGATCAGCTTTTCGTTGGCGGCGATGAAAGGCAGCTTGGTTTCCCACTCGCCACCCACGATGCCTTCGCGGATGAATATCTCGCGCGCGGCCACGGGGTCTACACGGCCGTAGTTGATGCGCCGCCCGCTGTAGACCACGATGCCGTAGAGCGTGGCGCGCTCCAGGGCCACCACCTCGGCCGCCTTTTTTTCCCAGTGCGGGTCCAGCAGCTGTTTCTTGAGCAGGTGGCCGGCCACCTGCTCGATCCAGCCGGGTTCGATATTGGCGATGCCGCGGCCGAACAGGCGCGTGGTCTCCACGAGTTCGGCCACCACGATCCAGCGGCCCGGCCGTTTGCTCAGGTGCGCGCCCGGGTGGCGGTGGAACTTGATGCCACGTGCGCCCAGGTATTCACCGGCGCTGGCCTCTTCTTCCAGCTTGCAGCCCACATTGCCCAGCAGACCGGCCAGCATGGACAGGTGCAGCTGCTCATAGCCGGCCGGTGCCGTATTGATCTGCCACTTGTGCTCTGTCACCACGGTCAGCAGCTGGCTGTGGATGTCGCGCCATTCGCGCACCCGGCGGATGTTGACGAAGTTCTGGCGCAGCAGTTGTTCGTACTGGCGGTTGCTGAGCTTGTGCTCGCCATGACCACCGCGCGCATCGTTGATCCACTTCCAGAGCTTGAGGTAGCCCGTGAACTCGCTCTTCTCGTCGTCGAACTTGGCGTGGGCCTGGTCGGCCTGGGTCTGCATCTCCATGGGACGGTCGCGCACGTCCTGCACGGAAAGCGCCGACGCGATGATCAGCACTTCCTCCAGCGCACCACGGGCCTTGGCCTCCAGGATCATGCGGCCCACACGCGGGTCCAGCGGCAGCTTGGCGAGTTCGCGGCCCATGGGCGTGAGCTCGTTGGCTTCGTCCACGGCGCCGAGCTCGGCCAGCAGCTGGTAGCCATCGGCAATGGCCCTGCCCGAGGGCATTTCCAGGAAGGGGAAGTCTTCCACCACACCGAGGTGCAGGGACTTCATGCGCAGGATGACGCCGGCCAGCGAGCTGCGCAGGATTTCGGGCGTGGTGAAACGCTCGCGCCCGGCAAAGTCCTTCTCGTCGTACAGGCGGATGCAGATGCCGTTGGCCACGCGGCCGCAACGGCCGGCGCGCTGGTTGGCGGCGGCCTGGCTGACCGGCTCCACCATCAGCTGCTCCACCTTGCTACGGAAACTGTAGCGCTTGACGCGGGCCGTGCCGGCGTCGATCACGTAGCGGATGCCGGGCACGGTGAGCGAGGTTTCGGCCACGTTGGTGGCCAGCACGATGCGCCGGCCGCTGTGGCTGTCGAACACACGGTCCTGCTCGGCCTGGCTCAGGCGCGCGAACAGGGGAAGCACTTCGGCATTGCGCGTGATGGCGTTGTGGCTGAGGTGCTTGCGCAGGTGGTCGGCGGCCTCGCGGATCTCTCGCTCGCCGGGCAGGAAGACCAGGATGTCGCCGGCAGCGTTGCCTTGCCAGAGCTCATCGACCCCATCCGCGATGGCGTCGTTGAGGTCGTACTCGCGGCTTTCCTCGAACGGCCGCCAGCGCTGCTCCACCGGGAAGGTGCGACCCGAGACCATGATGACCGGCGCCGGGCCTTTCGAACTGGCGAAGTGCTGGGCGAAGCGGTCGGCGTCGATGGTGGCCGAGGTGACGACGATCTTGAGGTCCGGGCGACGCGGCAGGATCTGGCGCAGGTAACCCAGCAGGAAGTCGATGTTGAGGCTGCGTTCGTGCGCCTCGTCGATGATGATGGTGTCGTAGGCCTGCAGCAGCGGGTCAGTCTGCGTTTCGGCCAGCAGGATGCCGTCGGTCATGAGCTTGACCGAGGCGTCCTTGGACAGGCGGTCCTGGAAGCGCACCTTGTAACCCACCACCTCGCCCAACGGCGTCTTGAGTTCTTCGGCGATGCGCTTGGCCACCGAACTCGCGGCGATACGGCGCGGCTGGGTGTGGCCGATCAGGCGGGCGCGCTGGCCTGCCGGGTAGTTGAGCTTGCCGCGCCCCATGGCCAAGGCGATCTTGGGCAGCTGCGTGGTCTTGCCCGAACCGGTCTCGCCGCAGACGATGATGACCTGGTGCGCCTGCAGGGCGGCCGCGATTTCGTCGCGTTTGGCCGACACCGGCAGCGACTCGGGGAACTCGATTTTCAGGGGGGAGGAACTCAAGGCACCAACTTCATGGAGAATGGGCGATTATCCCTGCCACAGAGCCGTTTTTCACCCACAAGCATGTCCGCCGTCTTCAATTTCACCTTCGTGCCCTGGTTCCGCTCGGTGGCGCCCTACATCCACATGCACCGCGGCAAGACCTTTGTGGTGGGCGTCTGTGGTGAGGCCATCGCCGCCGGCAAGCTGCAGCACCTGGCGCAGGACCTGGCGCTGATCCAGAGCATGGGGGTGCGGATCGTGCTGGTGCACGGTTTCCGCCCGCAGGTGAACGAGCAGCTCAAGGCCAAGGGCCATACGGCCAAATACTCGCACGGCATGCGCATCACCGACGAGGTGGCGCTGGACTGCGCGCAGGAGGCCGCGGGCCAGCTGCGCTACGAGATCGAGGCCGCCTTCAGCCAGGGCCTGCCCAACACGCCCATGGCCGGCGCCACGGTGCGCGTGCTCTCGGGCAACTTCATCACGGCGCGCCCGGTGGGCATCGTCGACGGGGTGGACTTCCAGCATTCGGGCCTGGTGCGCAAGGTGGACGTGGCCGGCATCAACCGCACGCTGGACATGGGCGCCATGGTGCTGCTCTCGCCTTTCGGTTTCTCGCCCACGGGCGAGGCCTTCAACCTGACCATGGAAGAGGTGGCCACCTCGGTGGCCATGGCCCTGCACGCCGACAAGCTGATCTTCGTGAGCGAGGTGCCGGGCATCCGCATCCACGCCAAGGAGCCCGAGTCCGAGGACAACCCGATCGACACCGAGCTGCCGCTGGCCGCCGCCGAGCTGCTGCTGGCCCAGCTGCCCAACCCGGCCCAGCCCACCGACACGGCCTTCTACCTGCAGCACTGCGTGAAGGCCTGCAAGGGCGGCGTGGAGCGCAGCCACATCATCCCCTTCGCGGTGGACGGCGCGCTGCTGCTGGAGGTCTATGTGCACGACGGCATCGGCACCATGGTGGTGGACGAGAAGCTGGAGGAACTGCGCGAGGCCACGGCCGACGACGTGGGCGGCATCCTGCAGCTGATCGAGCCCTTCGAGAAGGACGGCACGCTGGTCAAGCGGGACCGCACCGAGATCGAACGCGACATCGGCAACTACACCATCGTCGAACACGACGGCGTGATCTTCGCCTGCGCGGCGCTCTATCCCTACCCGGAAGCCAAGACCGCCGAGATGGCGGCGCTGACCGTCTCGCCCGAATCCCAGGGCCAGGGCGACGGAGAGAAAGTGCTCAAGCGCATCGAGCAGCGCGCCAAGGCCATGGGCCTGGACAGCATCTTCGTGCTGACCACGCGCACCATGCACTGGTTCATCAAACGCGGTTTCCAGAACGTGGACCCGGACTGGCTGCCCGAGGCCCGCAAGCGCAAGTACAACTGGGACCGCAAGTCCCAGGTGCTGGTCAAGAAACTCTAGGGCCTGTTCACACTAATTTCTCAAGATGCGTTGCGGATCAAAAAGGCCATGCGGTAGGCGCGTGGACGCCGCCGGGGTTACCCCCCGGCAAGTCCGCGCAACACCCCGCATGGCCTTTTTGGTCGCAACCCGTAGGGAACGGGGCGCCAACGGCGCCACTCGTTGTTGCACTCCTAGCCCAGGCGGGCAGCCTGGGCGGCGGCGCGCGCCTAGATTGGCGCCGTTGGCGCCCCGTTCGCACTTGAGAAATTAGTGTGAATAGGCCCTAGGCTCCGGCACCTCGGTGCTGGGCGCCACGCGCGGAATCCGCACTTCGAACACCGAGCCCTGGTGCAGCGTGCTGCGCAGGCTGATCTGCCCGCCCAGCACGCGGGTCACGGCGTTGAATACGATGTGCAG
The DNA here is from genome assembly GCA_963512175.1 of uncultured Hylemonella sp. Classification (GTDB taxonomy): domain Bacteria; phylum Pseudomonadota; class Gammaproteobacteria; order Burkholderiales; family Burkholderiaceae_C; genus Hylemonella. The sequence continues at coordinate 344,513 of CAUPLI010000003.1, forward strand.
GCCCAGGCCAGTCCCGCCCTGCCCCATCTTGGTGGTGAAGAAGGGTTCGAAGATTTTCTTCTGCAGCGCTTCGGGGATGCCCTGGCCGTCGTCTCCGATGCTGAACAGGATTTCCGTATCCGACACGGCCGCACCGGTGATGGTGATCGTGCCCGAGGCACGGTCGTCGAAGGCATGTGCCACGGCGTTGGCGATCAGGTTGGTCAGCACCTGGCCCAGCGCGCCCGGGTAGCTGTCCAGGGCCAGGCCCTGCGGCACACGGACCTCGACGCGCCAGGGCGTCTTCCTCAGCGTGGGCTGCAGGGTCAGCAGGACTTCGTCGACCACCTCCAGCAGCTCGAAGCGGCGGCGCTGTGAACTGGTCTGGTCCACCGCCACCTGCTTGAAGCTGCTGACCAGGGTGGCCGCGCGCTGGAGGTTGCGCATGCTGATGGAGCAGGCCATCTCCACCGCCTCGGTGAAGCGCTGCAGGTCGGAGTAGGTCAGCCCCTCTTTCACAATCCTGCGGAAATCCCCGAGGCGCTCATCCAGGGTGGAAACAGCCATCAGGCCGTTGCCGATGGGCGTGTTGAGTTCGTGGGCCACGCCGGCCACCAGATTGCCCAGCGCCGCCAGTTTCTCCGCCTCCACGAGCTGGGCCTGGGCGAAAGTGAGCGTGTCGATCGTCTCCGTGAGCTTCAGGTTGGCCAGGCGCAACTCTTCCGTACGCTGCTCGACGCGCTGTTCCAGCTCGACATTCAGCTGGTTGATCTCGAGTTCGATGCGACGCCGGTCGGTGATGTCCACCGTCATCATCAGCAACAGCCGTTCGCTCCCGATCTCGGTGATGAGCGCGGAGATCTGGCACAGGATGGATCGGCCCCGGCTGTCGACGCACCGGGCCTCGAAATCCTGGACCCCACCCTGGCGCTCCAGGATCTCCAGGAATTTTTGACGTTCCGCATCGTTTGCCCAGAGGTCGATATCGGCACCGTTCAGGCCCAGCACCTGCTCGCGCGTCCGATGGAAGAGCTGCTCCCATGAACGGTTGACCGTCACGATGCGATAGCCGCGGCGCATGTCGGACACTGACATGGGTGCGGGCGAGGCGTTGAAGATGGTCTCCAGCTTGAGCTCGTTGTTGCGCAAGGCCTCTTCGGCCTGCTTGCGCTGGGTGATGTCGATGTCCATGCAGACGAAAACCGGCTGGTCCGTCTCGCCCGGGATGCTGAAGGTGGAGGCCAGGACGTGGATGGAATGGCCGTCCTTGTGCCGGAGCTCGTACTCGACCGGACCCACGGCCAGGCCCGTGCGTTCGATGTCGCGCAGCGCCGCCAGGAAACCTTCCACGCCCGCCACATCGCCGAACATCAGCGGCTGATCGCCCAGCCGGGCGCTCATGGCCTCCTGTGCATTGAAACCGTAGAGTTCGGTCGATGCCTGGTTCCAGTAGAGGACCCGGCCTTCGATGTCGAACCACTGGATGGCCACCGCCGGGGTCGACTCCAGCGTGGCCTTCATGCGCTGCTCACCGCGTTGCATGGCGGCTTCGCGCTTGAGGATGGCGTCGGCCATGCCGTCCAGATCCTGGCTGAGCAGGCCGAACTCCCGGATCAACCCGACGCCTGCGTCCGCGCGCGAGAAATCACCGCGTGCGATCCGGTGGGCCCGCTCCGCCAGCAGGCGGAACGGCTGCGACATGCGCGCCGCCCACAGCGGTGCGAGCGCCAGGCTGATGAGCATGGCGCCCGCGAAGCCCCCCAGCACCAGCAGCAGGGTGGCCCGGTAGCTGTAGTTGGACATGCCGGCCGGCACGCCCGAGGCGATCACCCAGCCCAGTTTCTCGGTCCGGGTGCCGCCGACCAGGAAGCGCTGGCCGTTGATGTCCTCGTAGTTCGGCAGCGCCTCGCCCTTGAGCGCGGCCTTGAAGGTGGAGGAGTCGCTGTAGTCATGAAAGGGCCGCTGGAAGCCGGGATTGGTCGCAGCCAGCCCGCGGCCCCGCCGGTCGATGACCACCACGGCGCCCTCGTCGCTGGGCTGCACGCCCGAGATGAGCCGCAGCAGGCGCTCGGGCGGCATCTCGCCCACCACGGTCCGCCGGCCTGCGTGCAACGCAACCCCGACGATGATCTGGCCCGACAGCACCGAGAGGTACCGGTCGCTCCAGACCGGTTGCCGGGACTGCGGGCTGTCGCGCCGCTGCGCCTGAAGCGCCTGGAACAGGCTGTTGCCGGCAAAGTCCATGCCCTCCAGGTTCTTCCTGAAGCGCTTGTCGCTGCCGCCGGCGTGCCCCGTGGCCAGCACCTTGCCCTCCTCGTCCAGCAGGGAAACGGCATCGAAGACCGAGCCCTCGGCGACGAGCGCGTCCAGGTAGGCCTGCAGGGAAGCCGCATCACCCCGGACCGCCAGCACGGCCAGGGGCTGGAGCTGGCCCTCCACGCCTTCCATGAAACGGTCCAGCAGGCGCTGCACGTTCTCCGCGGCCAGCTGGGCCAGCGTGCGGCTGCGCTGCTCCACCTGGGGCAGGCGCACCATCAGGATGGAGGTACCGACCACCAGGAAGGTCAGCACCGTGGCGGCCGCGAGCAGCAGGACCAGTGAAGTACGCAGGCTGATGGATCGCATGCGTCTCCGTTACTCGTCGACCACCACGAAACGCCCACGGCGCACGACGGCGATGGAGGACTTGCGCAGCACATCCCCGTTCTTGTCGAAGGACCATTCGTCCTGCCTGCCCAGGTAGGGGCCGCTGGCCAGCAGCGCCTGCTTGAGCGTCTGGCCGCTGCCCTGGCGCTGCAGGGCCTGGGCCAGCGCCTGGGTGGCATCGTAGGCGGCGATGCTGGCAAACCCGGGCTCGGACTTGAAGCGCGTGCGGTAGCTGGCACGGAACGCCTGGTAGAGCGGCGACGGGTCATCGCGATTGAAGAGTTGCAGCGTGGACATTTCCTCCACGGTGCGCCCGCCCATCTCCAGCAGCTGCTCGGTCGCCGACCAGGAAACGCCGATGGAGGGCTCGCGCCAGCCCTGGGCACGCACCGCCTGGACCAGGCGCACGGTGTCCACGGCATTGGCCACGTACATGATCGCGTCCACGCTCATGCCCTGGAGCTGGTTGACCGCCTCCAGGTAACTGGCGTCCTGCCCCGAGGTGAAAGGGATGGCTCCTACCAGCCGCCCGCCACGCGCCTGCAGGGAGTAGCGAAAGCCCTGCAGCCAGTCGTCGGCATAGGCCTGGTTGCGCGTGTCGTAGATCGCCGCGATGCGCAGGTACCCCAGTCCGTAGTTGTAATCCGCGCTCTGGCGCGCCGTGTGCCGGGTGGAGGACAAGACCATCAGCAAGGCGTCATCGCGACCGGACAGGCTGCTGCCCGTGGCTGACGGACTGATCAGCACCAACCCGACCTCTTCGGCGACAGGCAGGGCGGCATACGCCATGGCCGTGGTCATCGGGCCGATGATGGCGACAACCCCCTGCGCCGCGAGGTCCCGCACGGCGCCCCGCGCCTTTTCAGGGTCCTGTCCGTCGTCACGTACCAGCAGTTCGATCTGGCGCCCGCCCACGCCTCCCGCGGCATTGATTTCCGTGACGGCAAGCTGCACACCCGCATAACCGGCGTCGCCAAGATCCGCCACGCTGCCGGTCAGGCCGGCCAGGTAGCCCACCTTCAGGGGTTCCTGGGGTTTGCAGGCACCCAGCAACAGGCACACGACCAGGACCAGCCAGACGATGCGAGGTCTCATGATGGTCAGGCAGTCCCCTGGCCGCCGGCATGCGCCTGCAGCCAGGGCAGCAGCTCTTCCAGCGGCATGGGCTTGGCATACCAGTAGCCCTGCGCTTCATGGCAGCCCAGGCTGCGCAGGAAATCGGCCTGCTCGCGGGTTTCCACACCCTCGGCCAGCACGGTCAGGCCGAGCTGCTGGCCCAGGGGGATCACCAGTTCCGCAATGCGGGCACCACGGGTCTGCGTGTTGAGCACCTGCACGAAGGAGCGGTCGATCTTGATGCGGTCCACCGGCAGGCGGTCCAGATAGGCCAGTGATGAGTAGCCGGTGCCGAAATCGTCGATGGCGATCGTGATGCCGAGCTGGCGGATGCACTTGAGCAGCTCCTCGACCTTCTCCGTTCCCACGATGGCCACCGACTCGGTGATCTCCAGCTCCAGTTGGCCGACCGGCACCCGCTCCTGCGCCAGGGCGTCCTGCAGGTCGGCCATGAAACGGGGGTGCGAGAACTGGTGGGCCGAGACGTTGACCGACATGCGCAGGCCCTGGTGTCCCTGCGCTTCCATCTTCTGCAGCGCGCGCAGTGCACTGCGCAGCACCCAGGAGCCGAGGTCGACGATCAGGCCGGAGCTCTCGGCGATGGGCAGGAAACGGTCCGGCGGTATGAAACGGCCATCGTCGGCCTTCCAGCGCAGCAGGGCCTCGGCACCGATGACGCGGCCGCTGTCCAGCGCCACCTGCGGCTGGAACATGAGGAAGAGGCGCTCGCGCTGGAAGGCGGTGCGCAAGGCGTGCAGCAGGCGCGTGTGTTCGCGAGTCTCGCGCGCCGAGGACATGGTGTACCAGGCGTCCTGCCCGTGGCCATTCATCTTGGCGCGCTTGAGGGCGATCCAGGCTTCCTTGAGCAGGTCGGCGCCGGTGACGCCCTGTGCCTCCTGCAGGCGCACCACGCCGATCGACACGCTGACCGTATGTTCGATCTCATCGAAGACGAAGGCCGGCGAGAAATGGCGGCGCAGCAGCTCGGGCTGCACGAGGCTTTCGTCGGCCCAGACCGCGAAGGTATCGTTGCTGACACGGGCCAGCTCGCAGGGCGGCGGCAGCGCATGGCGCAGGCGCTGCGCGGCCAGTTGCAGCAGCCGGTCGCCATAAACATGGCCAAACATGTCGTTGATGCCGGAGAACTGGTCGATGTCGATCAGGGCCAGGGCGGTGCGTGCATTGCAATTGGCATCACCGCGGCAGGCCTCCAGCTTTTCCACCAGGGCCGCGCGGTTGTGCAGGCCGGTCAGGGTATCCGTGTAGGCCGCGCGGTGCAAGCGCTCCAGCAGCTGCAGGTTCTGCCACTCGACGGCCATGTGGGCGCAGAAGACGTCGAGCATGCGCATGTCCACGGCCTGCATCTGCTGCGGCGCCAGGTGCAGCCAGGCAACCATGTCACTCGTTTCGCCGGAACGCAGATGCAAGGCCATGCCCCCCTCCGCGGCCAGGCTACGGTGTTCGCTCAGGCAGCGCTCGAGCACCGCCTGGATGTCGGGGCCGGCATGGGCCGACGGCCGGGAGCCGGCGGCATCGTCAGGGTAACGCCCCGCTGCCGCCAGCAGGACCAGGCTGCGCGCGCCCTTCTGCCGCTCGGCGATGAAGCCGTCGGGGGCTGCGCCGAAGTAGGCCGCCAGCATCAACAGCAGATCGGCTGCACCTGGCGTGCTCTGGGCCGCGTAGGATTTGAGGCGGCGGCCGCTGTCGATGATCTTCTCCAGGTCCTCGCGCGCACGCGCCTCCTGGCACAGCTGGGCGTAGGTGCGCAAGGCCACCGACAGCGCCGCATAGAGCTTGGCCTGGGTCAGCTCGCTCTTGGCCTTGTAGTCGTTGATTTCGTATTTGCGGATGGTCTCGATCTCCGGCGCGTAGCCGGGCTGGCCGGTGCGCAGGATGATGCGGGTGCAGTTCAAGCCAAGTTCGCCCCGGATCCTGGCAATGATGTCCAGGCCGGCGGTGGGTGTCTCCATCACCACATCAAGCAGCACCACGGCAATGTCCGGCTCCACGGCCAGCATGCGCAGGGCCTCGGCGCTCGAATGCGCGTGCAGCAACTCCAGCGGGCGGGCGGCGACCTGGAGCTTGTCGAGGGCAAAGCGGGTGGCCTGGTGAACCTCGTGGTCGTCATCCACCACCAGGATGCGCCAGGGCTCGGTCAGCGCATCGGCGGGCGCCGGCTCGTCACGAAAAACGACCTGAGCGTTGATGGCATTCATGATTCAGTCCGAAACCGATTTCATGGTACGCCAATTGCAACGGCCAAGGAATACCGGGCAGGCACTGAAGTCGCGAAAGCACCAAATACTGCGCAGTGGCAGGCAGCATCCGTGGCCTGACACTCATGAAACGCGGGTAATCCCTAGCCGTCCAGTGTGCTGAACAGCGAGGGCGACATCCTTCACGCCGGCCGGGGAGCCAGGCGCTCGAAGCGCTGTTCGAGCACTTCGGTACCCCACTGCCGGCCGGCCTGCTGCTGCACCAGGCGAAAGCCGTGTTTCTCGTAGAGATGGCGCGCGGCGTGCAGGCCCTCGAAGGTCCAGAGATAAGTCCGCCCATAGTGACACGCATCGCAGAAGGCCAGTGCTTCGACCAGCAAGCGCGTGCCGGCGCCCGAGCCGCGCAGTCGGTCCGAGGTGATGAACCAGCGCAGGTGCGCGCCATCATCGTCGGCGTGCAGGCCGTCGATGGCGATGGACCCTTCGATGCGGCCGTCGAGCAGCACCAGCCACAGGCCATCGCGCGTCGCCTCATGACGTTCGCAGAACGCCGCCAGCTCGCTTGCCACCTTGCTCTCGAAATGGACACCAAAACCGGACTGCTGCGCGTAATAGTCCGCATGCAGCTCGGTGACCCGGCCGATGCAACCCGGCAGGTAGCCCCTGTGCAGCGAGACGTTCACGGTCAATGCGCCTTCTCAGCCGAGTTCGGCCAGGCGCTTGTCCTGACGCGCCGTCAGGCGGGCGATGTCCGCGATGTCCTGCCCCGACAGCTTGGGGCCCGGCTTGCGCACCGCCGCCGATGCGATGACGCCGCGCTGGGCCAGGATGTGCTTGCGCACGGCCAGGCCGATGTTGGCCTGCTGCTCGTAGCGGGCCAGCGGCAAGTAGGCGTCGAACAGGTCGTGCGCGTGCTCGATGTTGCCGGCCGCGTGCGCGGCGCACACGTCCACCATCATCTCGGGGTAGGCAAAACCGGTCATGGCGCCGTCGGCACCACGCGTGAGCTCCTCGGGCAGGAAGAGGCCGCCACCGTTGCCGGTGAGGATGGAGACGCGCTGGAGTTCGCCCTTGTCGCTGGCCGCGCGGATGGCCGAGAGCTTGGCCAGGCCGGGGCTGTCCTCGTGCTTGAGCATCACGCAGTTAGGCGAGTTCTTCAGGATCTTCAGGATGACGCCGGTGGACATCAACACGCCGGTGGCCACCGGGTGGTCCTGCAGCACCCAGGGCACATCGGCACCCAGGGTCTCGTTGACCATGTCGAAATAGGCGGTGATCTGGTCGTCGGTACGCACCGTGGACGGCGGCGCCACCATGACACCGGCCGCGCCCAGGGCCATGACGCTTTGCGTGAGCTCTTTCATCGGCGCGAAGCCCGGCGCCGAGGCCCCCACCACCACGGGCACGCGGCCGGCCACGCGGGCCAGCACCTGTTTGACGAAGGTGCGCGACTCTTCCATGGTGAGCTTGGGCGCCTCGCCCATGATGCCCAGCACGGTCAGACCGGTGACACCTTTTTCCAGGCAGAAGTCCACCATGCGGTCGGTGCTGGCGAGGTCCAGCGCACCGCTGTCGGTGAAAGGCGTGACGGTGATGAGGTAGACGCCTTTGGCGCTGGTGTCGAGTTTGTTTCCCACGGATGACTCTTTCATTCAAGTTGCCATAAAGCATACAGGCTAGGGACGTGAAAACGGCACCCGAAGGTGCCGTCACGAAAGGGAGCCATTCGGATGGGTTCAGGCCAGCTTGAACACCGCCACGGTCTGCACCAGTTCCTGCGCCTGGCTCCTGAGGCTGGACGCGGCCGCGGCCATCTCCTCCACCAGCGCCGCGTTCTGCTGCGTGGCCTGGTCCATATTGGTCACGGCCTCGCCGATCTGCGCCACACCCTGGCTCTGCTCGGAGCTGGCCGCGCTGATCTCGCCCATGATGTCGGTTACCCGACGGATGCTCGCCACCACCTCCTGCATGGTGGCACCCGCCTGGTCCACCAGGGTCGTGCCCTGTCCCACGCGCTCCACGCTGTCGGTGATGAGTGTCTTGATCTCTTTCGCCGCCTCGGCACTGCGGCCCGCCAGGCTGCGCACTTCGCTGGCCACCACGGCAAAACCACGGCCCTGCTCGCCCGCGCGCGCGGCTTCCACCGCGGCATTGAGCGCCAGGATGTTGGTCTGGAAGGCGATGCCGTCGATGACGCTGATGATGTCGGCGATCTTCCGTGAGCTGTCGTTGATGCCTTTCATGGTGTCGACCACCTGGGCCACGACTTCACCGCCCTGCACCGCCACCGTGGAGGCACTCTGGGCCAGCTGGTTGGCCTGTTTGGCGTTGTCGGCGTTCTGTTTCACCGTGGAAGAGAGCTCTTCCATCGAGGCAGCCGTTTCTTCCAGTGCACTGGCCTGGCTCTCGGTACGCGCACTCAGGTCCTGGTTGCCCTGGGCAATCTCGGCGCTGGCCGTGGACACCGACTCCGAGCCCGAGCGCACCCGGCTCACGATCTGCGCCAGGTTGCTCTGCATGGCTGTGAGCGACTGCAGCACACGGGCCACTTCATCCTGACCGGCGGCCTGCACCTGCAGGCTCAGGTCCCCCTGGGCCACGGCCTCGGACAGGTTGACGGCGTACCCCAGGGAACGCGAGATGCCACGGATCAGGGCCAGGCCCAGCACCCAGGCGAACACCACACCGATTGCGATGGCGGCAATGGAGACCGCGAAGATCGTCTGGTAGCGCGACTCGGCCGCTTCGTACTCCTGCTTGGCCACGTCCAGTTGCATCTTGATCAGGGTCTGGGACGCGGTGTTGGCCTTCTCGTAGAGCACCGGCAAAACGTCCTGCACCAGGGAGGCCAACTGCGGGATGTCGTCGGCGCGCATGGCCACAATCGACGGCCTGAGACCTTCGGCCACATAACGACCACGCACCGTGGCAAATTCCTTGGCCAGCTTGGCCTCTTCCTCCGTCTGGGCCGTGGCCATGTAGGCCTCCCAGAGCTTGGTGATGGCTGCGATGTTGCCTTCGATCTTGGCACTGTTGAGCTTGACCGCCTCGGCCCCCGGGGCCATCAGCGTGATCAGCGCCAGCATGCGGTTCTGCTGCATCATGGAATCGATCTGCGCCAGCTGGGCGGCCGGTACCGTGCGGTCCTCGTACACCGTATGGAGAGCGGCATTAGACCTGTTGATGCCAAAGAGGCCGATCGCCCCGATGACGATCAGCAAGGCCGACAGGACCGCCAGCAGCACCAGCAGTCGGGTGGAAATTTTCAAGTTGTTCATGCAGGTAGATCCTCAGCACCAAGCCCACACCGGGCACGGCCATCCATGGCCAGACCATTATGGCGTGGCAGCAACGGTGGGGAAAGCTAGAAAAGGCGAGAAAAGACCGGATTCAGCGAACAGGACGGCGCCACAGCAGCGCCAGGCCGACCAGGGCAAAGGCCGCGAACCACAGGAAGGACCAGTTGGCGATGGATCCGCCCAGGAAGGTCCAGTCGATGGCCGTGCAATCGCCCGAGCCCTTGAAGATCATGGGAATGGCGCGCTGCAGGGGAAAGTTTTCGATCATGCCGTAGAAGTCGCGCCCGCAGGTGGCGATCTCGGGCGGGTACCACTGCAGCCAGCTCTGGCGCGCGGCGACGAAGGCACCGAACACCGCCAGGATGGCCAGCAGCCCCGCCAGCGCCACATGGGTGCGGCGGCCGGAAACGGCCGCGCCGATGGCCGCGACCACGGCGATCAGCACCATGGTGTAGCGCTGCACGATGCACATGGGGCAGGGCTCCAGGCCCACCACGTGCTGCAGGTAGAGGCCAAAAGCCAGCAGCGCCACGCAGATGGCGCAGACCAGCGCGTAGATGCGCCGGGGGGAGAGTTCAAGCAGCTTGCGCAAGATCAGGGGTTCCTTCCACGAAAACACGGGCCTTGCGGGGTGTCAGCACCAGCAATTCGCCCTCTGTCAGACCGAGTTCGCGGTATTGTGACGCAGGAAGCTGCGCCTCGATGACCGCATTGTCCCCTGATTGAGTCGTGTCTTCGGGAATAAGTTCCAGCCTGGCGATCGGGCCGACCACGATGGCCCGGCTCAGGCGCGCCGCGATGCCGGTGGCACCGGTGGCGTAGCGCTGCACCTCGAAGTCGTGCGGGCGCACGTAGGCAAAGGCCTTGCCGTCGTCGGCGCCACGATGTTCGGGCGAGTCCAGGCGCAGGCCCTGCTGGCCCTCCCCGATCACCACCTCGCCCTGCTCCACCCGGCCGTGGAACAGGTTCACGTCGCCCAGGAAACCGTAGACGAAGGGGCTGGCCGGATGGTCCCAGACCTGCTGGGGCGTGCCGATCTGCTCGATATGGCCGTGGTTCATGAGCACCACGCGGTCGGCCACCTCCAGCGCCTCTTCCTGGTCGTGGGTCACGAAGATGCTGGTCACGTGCAGTTCGTCGTGCAGGCGGCGCAGCCAGCGGCGCAGCTCCTTGCGCACCTTGGCGTCCAGCGCGCCGAAGGGTTCGTCCAGCAGCAGCACCTTGGGCTCCACGGCCAGCGCGCGCGCCAGGGCAATGCGCTGGCGCTGCCCGCCCGATAGCTGCGAGGGGTAGCGGTCGGCCAGCCAGTCCAGCTGCACCAGGCTCAGCAGCTCGTGCACCTTGGCCTTGATCTGTGCTTCGCTGGGGCGCAGGGCGCGCGGTTTCATGCGCAGGCCGAAGGCCACGTTGTCGAACACTGTCATGTGGCGGAACAGCGCGTAGTGCTGGAACACGAAGCCCACGTTACGTTCGCGCACGTGCACTTCGGTGGTGTCTTCGCCGCTGAACAGGATAGTGCCCTGGTCCGGCGTCTCCAGCCCGGCGATGATGCGCAGCAGCGTGGTCTTGCCGCAACCCGAGGGGCCCAGCAGCGCGACGAGCTCGCCGGACTGGATGTCGAGGTTGACCTGGCGCAGGGCGTGGAAGTCGCCGAACTGCTTGTTGATGTTGCGGATTTCAATGCTCATGATGCACTTTCAACGGGCCGGCACGGGCACAGCGAGAGAGGACGGCCGCTCGGGCGGCAATTCGACGGCGGCCTTGAGCTCGCGCTCGTGGCGCCACTCGACGACCGACTTGATCACCAGGGTGACCAGCGCCAGCAGGGCCAGCAGCGAGGCCACGGCAAAGGCGGCGACGGACTGGTACTCGTTGTAGAGCACCTCCACGTGCAGCGGCATGGTGTTGGTCTGGCCGCGGATGTGGCCCGAGACCACGGACACCGCGCCGAACTCGCCCATGGCGCGCGCATTGCACAGGATGACGCCGTAGATCAGACCCCACTTGATATTCGGCAGGGTCACGTACCAGAAGGTCTGCCAGCCGGTGGCGCCCAGCACGATGGCGGCCTGCTCCTCCTCGTTGCCCTGGGCCTGCATCAGCGGAATGAGTTCGCGCGCGATGAAGGGAAAGGTCACGAAGACGGTGGCCAGCACGATGCCGGGCACGGCGAACACGATCCGGATGTCGTGCGCCTGCAGCCAGGGGCCCAGCCAGCCCTGCGCGCCGAAGACCAGCACATAGATCAGGCCGGCCACCACGGGCGAGACCGAAAACGGCAGGTCCACCAGCGTGGTGAGGAAGGCCTTGCCGCGGAACTCGTACTTGGCGATAGCCCAGGCCGCGGCCACGCCGAAGACCAGGTTCAGCGGCACGGCGATGGCCGCGGTGATGAGCGTGAGGCGGATGGCGGCCCAGGCATCGGGTTCCTTGAGCGCTTCCCAATAGGCCGCCCAGCCCTTGCGCAGGGCCTCGGTGAACACCGCCGCCAGCGGCAGCACCAGGAACAGGAACATGAAGGCCAGCGCCACAGCGATCAGCGTGATGCGGACCCAGGCCGGCTCGGTGGTGCCGGCGCGGGCATGGCGGACGGTCTGATTGCTCATGCGCCGCCTCCGGAGCGTTTACGTTGCCAGGCCTGCAGGCCGTTGATGAGCAGCAGCAGGATGAAAGAGATCACCAGCAGCACCAGGGCCACGGCGGTGGCACCGGCGTAGTCGTATTGCTCCAGCTTGCCGATGATGATGAGCGGCGTGATCTCCGACACCATGGGCATGTTGCCGGCGATGAAGATGACCGAGCCGTATTCACCGATGGCGCGGGCGAAGGCCATGGCAAAACCCGTGAGCAGGGCCGGCGCGATGGAGGGGAAGATCACGTAGCGGAAGGTCTGCCAGCGTGTGGCGCCCAGGCTGGTGGCGGCCTCCTCCAGCTCCTTCTCCACGTCTTCGAGCACCGGCTGCACCGTGCGCACCACGAAAGGCAGGCCGATGAAGATCAGCGCGATCACCACGCCATTGGGGTTGAAGGCGAGCTGGATGCCCCAGGGTTCGAAGACCTGGCCCACCCAGCCATTGCCGGCCAGCAGGGCCGTGAGCGCGATGCCCGCCACGGCCGTGGGCAGCGCAAACGGCAGGTCCACCAGCGCGTCGACGATCTTCTTGCCCGGGAAGCGGTAGCGCACCAGCACCCAGGCCACCAGCAGGCCGAAGACCACGTTGACCAGCGCGGCGATCAGCGAGGCGCCGAAGGTCAGGCGGTAGGAGGCCAGCACACGGGGTGAGGAGACCGCGGCCCAGAAGGGGTCCCAGCTCAGCGTGAAGGTCTTGAAGACCAGGGCCGAGAGCGGGATCAGCACGATCAGGCTCAGATAAAGAACCGTGTAGCCCAGCGTGATGTTGAAGCCGGGCAGCACGCGCCGCTGGGCACGCCGGGGCACGGCGGCGACCGGCAGCGGGCTGGCAATGGATGCAGCAGTCATTTACTTGACGGTGTAGAGCTGGTCGAACTTGCCGCCGTCGTTGAAGTGCACCTTCTGCGCGTCGGCCAGTGAACCGAAATAGTCGCCTACGGTGAAGAACTTGATCGGCTTGAAGGTGCTGGCGTATTTCTTCAGCACCGCTTCCGAACGCGGGCGGATGCCATGCTTCGCCGCGATCTCCTGGCCTGCTTCGGAGTAGAGGAAATCAAGGTAGGCCTTGGCCTCGGCTGCCGTGCCCTTCTTCTGCACGGTGCGCTCGACGATGGCCACCGGGTTTTCGGCCACGATGCTCGCACTGGGATGCACGGCGTCGACCTTGCCGGCGCCGAACTCGCGGTCCACCGACACCACCTCGGACTCGAAGGTCACCAGCACGTCGCCGATATTGCGCTGCAGGAAGATGCCCGTGGCATCACGCCCGCCGCGCGCCAGCACCGGCACGTTCTTGTAGAGCTTGCCCACGAACGCGGCGGCGTCGGCATCGCTGCCGCCCTTGCTGCGCACATAGCCCCAGGCGGCCAGGTAGGCCATGCGGCCGTTGCCGCCGGTCTTGGGGTTGACCACCACGACCTGCACGCCGGGCTTGATGAGGTCGTCCCAGTCCTTGATGGCCTTGGGGTTGCCGTTGCGCACCAGGAACAGCATGGTGGAGGTGGTAGGCGATGCGCCGTGGGGCAAGCGCCTGGCCCAGTCGGCCGCCACGACGCCCCTGGAGGCCAGGAAGTCGATGTCGGTGGTGGTGTTGAAGGTCACCACGTCGGCCTCCAGGCCGTCGGCCACGGCGCGCGCCTGGGCGCTGGAGCCGGCGTGCGACTGGTCGATCTTGAGGTCCTTGCCCGTGCTCTTCTTGTAGTGCGCGGCGAAGGCCGTGTTGTAGTCCTTGTAGAACTCGCGCGCCACGTCGTAGGACACATTGAGCAGGCTCTGGGCCGAAGCCAGGGAGCTGGCGGTGACGGCCAGAACAGTCAGCAGATGGCGGATATTTTTCTTCATGCGATTTCAAGAGTGGGTTGTAGGTGTCCGAGCCTGGCGTCGGCAAACAGCGACTGCAGCAGGGCCAGGCCCAGTGGCCACGGCCCATGGCCAGATTCGAGATTGATGTGGCCTGCGTTTTGCAGGCGCACGAACTCGCTGCCCCAGCCGCGCGCATAAGCGCCGGCCAGGCGAATCGGGCAATAAGGGTCGTTGCTGCTGGCCACCAGGATGCTGCGGTAAGGCAGCGGCTGATACGGCACGGGCGCAAAGTCGGCCAGCACACTGCGCCGCTCGGGATCGGCCGGCGCCACCAGCAGGGCGCCCTGGATGCGTTGCACCGCTGCGGGCGGCAGGTGCGTGGTGGTGATGCAGCCCAGGCTGTGGGCGGCGATGACCACCGGCCCGTCCTGGGCCAGGATGGTGGCGGCCAGGGAACGTACCCAGGCGGCACGGCGCGGATGCTCCCAGTCGTCCTGCCGCACACGCACCGCGCCGGGCCACTGCCCGGCCCAGAGGCTTTGCCAGTGGCCGGGCGGCGAATCGCGCCAGCCGGGAACGATGATCAATCGGGTCATGAGCGGTCTTCCTTGTCGGTCTCTGGATTCTGGGGACCGGGGCGCGAATCTCAAACGAATCAATTCTTCTTTGCTTATTACTTCCTGATCATTGGCCCCGGTCCGCCTCACTTGCGGCTGTAGATCTGGTCGAACACCCCGCCGTCGGCGAAGTGCTCCTTGCTCGCCTGGTCCCAGCCGCCGAAGGCCTGATCGATCGTGAACAGCTTGAGCTTGGGCAGTTGCCTGGCGTACCTGGCCTGGGCCTGGGCCGAGGTCGGACGGTAGAAGTTCCTGCCGATGATGTCCTGCGCTTCCTCGGTGTAGAGGAACTGCAGATAGGCCTCGGCCAGCTTGCGCGTGCCCTTGCGGTCCACGTTCCTGTCCACCACGGTCACCGGCGGCTCGGCCAGGATGCTCAGGCTCGGGTAGACGAAGTCCACCTTGTTGCCGAATTCCTTCTCCAGGAGATAGGCCTCGTTCTCCCAGGAGATAAAGACGTCGCCTTGGTTGCGCTGGGCGAAGGTCACCGAGGAACCGCGGGCGCCGGTGTCGAGCACGGGCACGTTGCTGTAGAGCCTGGCGATGAACTCCCTGGCCTGGGGCTCGCCGCCGTACTTGCGCTTGGCGTACTCATAGGCAGCCAGGTAGTTCCAGCGCGCGCCGCCCGAGGTCTTGGGGTTGGGCGTGATCACGCTCACGCCGGGCTTGACCAGGTCGTCCCAGTCCTTGATGTTCTTCGGGTTGCCCTGGCGCACCACCAGCACGATGGTCGAGGTGTACGGCGAGGAGTTCAGCGGCAGGCGCTTTTGCCAGTCCTTGGGGATCCAGCCGCCGTTCTTGACCAGGGCGTCCACGTCACCGGCCAGGGCCAGCGTCACCACATCGGCGTCGAGCCCGTCAATGACCGAGCGGGCCTGCTTGCCGGAGCCGCCGTGCGACTGCTTGATGGTCACGTCCTGGCCGGTCCTGGCCTTCCAGTGCTTGCCGAAAGCGGCGTTGACCTCGACGTAGAGCTCGCGTGTCGGGTCGTAGGACACGTTCAGCAATGTGGCGGCCGGCTGGGCCAGACTGCTCAGGGCCGCCCCTGCCAGGGCGAAGGCCAATGAAAGCTTGATAAAGTCGCGACGTTGCGTCATGTTTCTTTCCTTTTCAAAACAATTGAGTTGCGGTGAAAAGAATTCTGGAGAGACATGCCGGAAACTGGAACCAATAAGATTTCAGTTGCTAATTACCTAAACATCTGAACACTGAAAGAAGCTGCATATGGCACGCATGGTCAACTGCATCAAGCTCGGCAAGGAAGCCGAGGGCCTGGACTTCCCGCCCTACCCGGGCGAACTGGGCAAGCGCATCTGGGAAAGCGTCAGCAAGGAAGCCTGGGCCGCCTGGCTCAAGCACCAGACCATGCTGGTCAACGAGAACCGCCTGAACCTGGCCGATGCCCGCGCCCGCCAGTACCTGGCCCGCCAGATGGAAAACCACTTCTTCGGCAGCGGCGCAGACGCTGCGGCGGGTTATGTCCCGCCCAGCGCCTGAACGATTCACTCTCCCACCGTGAACGAAGCGGCGCGCACTTTGCTGCCGCCGCCAGCGGCCGGCCAGCCGGCCTGGCGCGTGCTCGACACGCGTTTCGATCCCGCACGCCTGTTTGCGCTATGGCAAGCCTGGCGGGATGAAACGCAGCGCCCCCGTGTGCTGCACCTCGTCGCGCTCACCGCCTCACCGCCCTCGGCCGAGGCGCTAGGTGCTGCGGCCACGCCGGAACAAGCCGCCCTGGCCGATGAACTGCTGGCCCAGTGGACCGGTCTGCTGCCTGGCATGCACCGCCTGTCCCTCGCAGAGGGCCGGCTGCAGCTGACACTTTGCATCGGTGAACTGCAGACGCTGCTGCGCGAACAGCAGTTTGAAGCCGATGCCGTTTTCCTCGACAGCACCCAGCCCTGGGACCGCTGGAGCCTCAAGGCCCTGGCGCGCTGCTGCCGGCGCGGCACGCAGCTGGTCTTTGAAAAACTGACGCCTGAGCTGCACAAGCTGCTGCCCGAAAGCGGCTTCGTGCTGGAGCCAGGTCACCTGCGCTACGACCCGCCCTGGGAACTCAAGACCAGCCGCGAAACCCAACGCACCGAGGCGGCCACACCCGGCACTTGCGTCGTGATCGGCGCTGGCCTGGCCGGCGCCAGCGTGGCGGCGGCACTGGCCCGGCGCGGCTGGTTGGTCCAGGTGCTGGACGCTGCGCCCGAACCAGCCGCCGGCGCCTCGGGCCTGCCCGCCGGCCTGCTCGTGCCCCATGTCTCGGTGGACGACAGCCCCCGTTCGCGCCTCACCCGCGCCGGCCTGCGCCTCATGCGCACCGAAGCCCAACGCCTGCTGCAGGCCGGGCAGGACTGGGCCGCCAGCGGCGTGCTGGAGCAGCGCCTGGACGGCAACACCGGCCTGCCGGCCCATTGGCCCGTCGAGGGTCAGCAAATCACACACTTGGCCCCCACGGGTACCGAGCCCTGGCGCACCGGCATGGCGACGGTGCCCGCGCTGTGGCACGCACAGGCCGCCTGGATCAAACCCGCGCGCCTGGTGCAGGCCTGGTTGAAGCAGCGCGGCGTGACCTTCCGGGGCAACACCAAGGTGGAGCGGCTGCAACGCGTCGGTGCGTCATGGCAATTGCTGGACCGCGAAGGCAAGCTGCTGACCAGCGCCAGCCACGTGGTGCTGGCCAATGCGGCCGATGCGCGGCACCTGCTGGCCCCGCTGGGCCTGGATGCCCAACTGCCTGACCTGCAGGAAATGCGCGGTGTGATGAGCAGCGGCCTGCGCCAGCCGGGTGATGAAGCCTCCCTGCCGCCTGTCCCCGTCAACGGCCTGGGCAGCCTGATCCCGGCCGTGCCCACCGAAGACGGGCTGGCCTGGTATGCCGGCGCCACGTATGAGGACGCGACGCAGCCACCGGCCACGGCCAGCGAACACCACCGCACCAATCTCGACAAGCTGCGCACCCTGCTGCCCACCGCAGCCCAGGCACTGGCCCCCTCCTTCGCCCCCGCTGCCGCGCGCGGCTGGGGTGGCACCCGCTGCGTCAGCGCCGACCGCCTGCCCCTGGTCGGCCCGCTCGAAGACGGCCCCCAGCCCACGCTGTGGATCAGCGCCGCCATGGGTTCACGCGGCCTGAGCTTCGCCATGCTCTGCGCCGAACTGCTGGCCGCCCGCCTGGGCGCCGAGCCCTGGCCCGTGGAAGCCAGTCTGGCGCGTGCGCTGCATGCGCGGCGGCGGCCAGCCCCCCACAACGAGGATATTTAGCCCGACAATGCGGCCATGATTCTTGTCGCTGGTTCCGCCAATCTCGATTACGTGGTGCGCGCACCGCACATCCCCGCCCCGGGTGAAACGGTGCTGGGCCATGACTTCAAGACCTGGCCCGGTGGCAAGGGGGCCAACCAGGCCGTGGCCTGCCGCAAGGCCGGCGGCCATACCACCCACATGCTGCTGGCCCTGGGCCATGACGCCCAGGCCCTGCCAATCGAAAACTCCCTGAGCGAGGCCGGCGTGCATCTGCACCGCGTGCTGGTGACGGACGCGGCCACCGGCACCGCCTTCATCTGCGTGGACGAGCATGGCGAAAACGCCATCACGGTCGCGCCCGGCGCCAACAGCCACCTGCGCCCGGAACACCTGCCCGCACTGGACGGCTACAGCCACCTGATGCTGCAGCTGGAAATCCCCATGGACACGGTGCTGGCCTATGCGCGTGCCGCCCATGACCATGGTGTCAAGGTCGTGCTCAATGTGGCACCGGCCCGGCCGCTCCCGCCAGAGTTGCTGCAGTTGGTGGACATCCTGCTGGTCAACGAAGGCGAACTGGCCGCGCTGGCAGGTTCGCAGGGCAGCATTGCCGAACAGCTGCAGCGCCTTGCAGTGCCTTGCGTGGTGGTCACGCTGGGTTCCCGTGGCTGCTGCGCCAAGGTCAACGGGGCGCTGAGCACGCAAGCGGCTTTCCCCATCACACCGGTGGACAGCACGGGTGCCGGCGACGCTTTTTGCGGTGTTCTGGTGGCGCGGCTGGCCCAGGGGCATGCCATGGGCGATGCGATGCGCCACGCCAGCGCGGCCGGCGCACTGAAGTGCCTGAAGCCGGGCGCGCAAAGCGGGATTCCCACCGCCGTGGAGGTGGAACTGTTCCTGGCCCGGCAGAAACCCGCCGTGCCCGAACAGGACGCCGCCCTGCGCGCTTACTGCGGCATCGCATGAACGCCAGCCACCCGCTCATCCTCGACTGCGACCCGGGCGTCGACGACGCCATGGCGCTGTATTTCGCGCTGGCGCACCCGGACGTCGAGCTGCTGGGCATCACCACCACCTTCGGCAACGTCACCGTGACGCAGGCCACGCACAACGCGCTGTACCTGTGCGCCCTCGCCGGCCGCCAGTTGCCGGTCTGCTCCGGCGTGGCCACGCCCCTGCGCAAGGCGCCCCTGGAGCCCGACGCGGAGATCCACGGCGCCGACGGCCTGGGCAACCTGCCGCTGCGCGCCGCCCTGCCCCGCGGGCCGGATGAGCGCTCGGCCGCGCGCTACATCGTCGAGCAGGCCCGAGCCCACCCCGGTGAAATCAGCCTGGTGGCCGTCGGCCCGCTGGGCAACCTGGCGCAGGCCCTGCGCCTGGAGCCGCATCTGCCCGAGCTGCTGAAGCAGGTCATCGTGATGGGGGGCAGCATCAGCGAGCCCGGCAATGTGTCGCCGGTGGCCGAGTCCAATATCTGGCACGACCCGCATGCGGCCGATATCGTCCTCACGGCCGGCTTCCGGCTCACCCTGGTCGGGCTGGATGTGACGCACCGCGTGCGCATGCCGCTGGCCCTGTTCGAGCGTCTCGCCGCCCGGCAGCGCCACCCCGCCACGGACGCGCTGCTGCACGCCGTGCGTTTTTATGCCGCCTTCTACGGCCGCATCGAACCCGATTTGGCCGCGCTGCCGGGCTGCTACGGCCACGACGTGCTGGCCCTGATGTATCTGGTGCAGCCGGCGCTGTTCGCGACCCAGGCCGGCCGCGTGCGCGTGGCCACCGAAGGCCTGGCCGAGGGCCAGACCATCATGGACCGGCGCGAGCACATCCCCTACCCCCAGCCGGGCTGGGAAGAGCAGATCCCCCGTATCCAGGCTGCCCTGCAGGTCGATGCACCAGCCTGTCTGGCCCTGTTCGAAAGCACCCTGGGGCGCAACTGGCTGTCTTCCCGGCCAGATTAAGACCTGCAGCATCAGTCCTTATTACTGATTCTTATAGGAATCCAAGAAAAATGTAGTTTGGAATCTGAAGCCCCGCTTCTACAGTCGCGTCCATGCATGACGTGGCGTTCATTTTTGCGGGGTTTATTGTCGGGCTGGTCGTCGGCCTGACGGGCGTGGGCGGCGGTTCGCTCATGACGCCCATCCTGATCTTCTTCTTTGGCGTCAAGCCGCACCTGGCCGTCGGCACCGACCTGCTGTTCGCCGCCTTCACCAAGCTGGGCGGCACCGTGCGCCTGGCGCGCGCCCGCGTGATCGACTGGCGCATCGTGGGCAACCTGTCGGCCGGCAGCATCCCGGCCGCCCTGATCACGCTTTATGTCCTGCACCGGGTCGGCCCGGCCAACCCGGCCGTCCAGAGCCTGATGACCAGCACCCTGGGCGCCGCCCTGCTGCTGACCGCCGCCGCCACCCTCTACAAGGCCGTGCGCGGCAAGGCCCTGCCGGCCACCCTGGTCGCCGGGCAGGAAACCGCCGCCGCCACGCCGCGCCACTGGAGCCTGCCGCTGCTGCTGGGTGCCCTGGTGGGCACGCTGGT
Organism: uncultured Hylemonella sp.; assembly: GCA_963512175.1. Classification (GTDB taxonomy): domain Bacteria; phylum Pseudomonadota; class Gammaproteobacteria; order Burkholderiales; family Burkholderiaceae_C; genus Hylemonella. The sequence continues at coordinate 364,593 of CAUPLI010000003.1, forward strand.
GACGCTGACCTCGGTGGGCGCCGGCGCCATCGGTGTCAGCGTGTTGCTGATCGTCTACCCCCTGCTGCCGCTGCCGCGCATCGTGGCCGCCGACATCGCCTATGCCGTGCCGCTGACCCTGGTCGCCGGTCTGGGCCACGCCTCGCTGGGTTCGGTGGACTGGAGCCTGCTGACCCTGCTGCTGGCCGGCTCCCTGCCCGGCATCTGGCTGGGCACGCACCTGATGCACCGCATCAACGAGCGCGTGGTGCGCTCCGCCCTGTCCGTGCTGCTGGCCTGGGCCGGCCTCAAGCTCATCGCCATCTGATTTCTCGCCTGTCACACACAAGAACATGTACCAATACACCGACTTCGACCGCCAGTTCGTGCGCCTGCGAGCCGAGCAGTACCGCGACCAGCTGCAACGCCGCCTCGCCGGCCAGCTCAGCGAGGAGGAATTCCGCCCGCTGCGCCTGCAGAACGGCTGGTACGTGCAGCGCCACGCGCCCATGCTGCGCGTGGCCGTGCCCTATGGCGAACTCTCCAGCGCCCAGGTGCGTGTGCTGGCGAAGATTGCGCGTGACTACGACCAGCCCGGCAACGAGATCTTCCAGGGCGCCGTGGCGGCGCAGAACAAGCTGGGCGACATCCAGCTGCGCGACGGCAAGGCCATCGGCAGCAAGCTGAGCACGGGCTACGCCCACTTCACGACGCGCCAGAACGTGCAGTTCAACTGGATCCCGATCGACAAGAGCGCCGACGTCATGGACCTGCTGGCCTCGGTAGGCATGCACGGCATCCAGACCAGCGGCAACTGCATCCGCAACATCACCAGCGACGCGCTGGCCGGCATCGCCGTGGACGAGGTGGCCGACCCGCGCCCCTTCGCCGAGATCCTGCGCCAGTGGAGCACGCTGCACCCCGAGTTCGCCTTCCTGCCGCGCAAGTTCAAGATCGCCATCACCGGCGCGCGTGAAGACCGCGCGGCCATCGCCTGGCACGACGTGGGCCTGCAGCTGCTGCGCAACGAGGCCGGCACCCTGGGCTTCAAGGTGCTGGTGGGCGGCGGCATGGGCCGCACCCCGGTCATCGGCACCACCATCCGCGAATTCCTGCCCTGCGACCAGATCCTCAACTACCTGGAAGCCGTGGTGCGGGTCTACAACCGCTGGGGCCGCCGCGACAACAAGTACAAGGCGCGCATCAAGATCCTGGTGAAGGCCGAGGGCCAGCGTTACATCGACGAGGTGGAAGAGGAATACCGCCAGATCGTGGAGCGCGACGGCGCGCCGCATACCATCACCGCCGCCGAGTTCGAACGCGTCGGCAGCTCCTTCGTGCCGCCCACGCTGACTTGCGACCGCAAGAGCGCGGACGCCAAGATCGCCCAGATCCTGCGCGCAGCTGCCGAGGACGACATCGAGTTCGGCCGCTGGCTGCAGCGCAACGTCAGCGCGCACAAGAACCCCGATCTGCGCGCCGTCACCCTGTCCTTCAAGCGCCTGGGCCAGGCCCCGGGCGACGCCACGGCGGCGCAACTCGACGCCGTGGCCGAGCTGGCCGAGCGCTACAGCGGCGGCGAGGTGCGCGTGACGCACCAGCAGAACCTGCTGCTGCCCTGGGTGCGCTGCGACCAGCTGGCCGAACTCTGGCGCGAAGCGCGCCATCTGGGCCTGGCCAAACCCAATATCGGCCTGCTGACCGACATGATCGCCTGCCCCGGCGGCGATTTCTGCGACCTGGCCAATGCCCGCTCCCTGCCCCTGGCCGAAGCCATCACGGCGCGCTACCAGGATCTGGACGAACTGCACGACCTGGGCGAGATCGACCTGCACATCAGCGGCTGCATCAACTCCTGCGGCCACCATCACAGCGGCCACATCGGCATCCTGGGCGTGGACAAGGATGGCAAGGAGTGGTACCAGGTCACGGTGGGCGGCTCCGACGGCAAGCTGCTGTCGGGCGAATCGGTGCCGGGCAAGGTCATCGGCCCCTCCTTCTCGGCGCACGAGGTGCCGGACGTGATCGAGGCCCTGATCGACACCTACTGCGCCCAGCGCCAGGACGGTGAGAACTTCATCGACACCCTGCGCCGCGTCGGCAGCGAACCGTTCAAGCAGGCCGGCCAGCAGGCCCGCCATGACAGCGACCACGAAGCCACCGCCACGGCCTGAAGGAGTGCACCTGATGAAACTGATCCACGCCGATACCGCGCCGACCGAGCCGCAGGAACTGCAAACGCTGGTCCTGGCCAATGACGCCGACCCGCGCACCCTGTCGCTGGAAGGTCTGACCCGCATCGACCTGCACTTTCCCAGCTTCACCGACGGCCGCGCGCACAGCCAGGCCTTTCTGCTGCGCCGCCGCCTGGGTTACCAGGGCGAGATCCGGGCCACCGGCGACGTGCTGGTCGACCAGCTGCCCCTGCTGGTCCGCAATGGCTTCAGCGCAGCCGTGCTGCGGGCCGACCAGGACCTGGCCGTGGCCGAGCGCCAGCTGGCGCGCTTCAAGAGCCACTACCAGGGCGACGCCGTGTTGCCCCGCCCGCGTTTCGTTCAGGCCGCCTGATCCGAAAGCACCGCATGAAAGCCACCGAACTCAACGCCCGCGCCAGCAGCGACTACAGCGCCAAACTGGCCCGCACACAGGAACTGCTGGAGCAGGCCGCGCGCGACTACGCGCCCGTCATGCCCGGCGGCCCCTCCCTGGTCAGCCTGGCCTGCAGCCTGGGCGCCGAGGACATGGTGCTGGCCCATCTGGTCAACAGCCTGCAGCTCAACATCGGCATCTTCGTGCTCGACACCGGCCGCCTGCACACGCAGACCCTGGAACTGATGCACCAGCTCAAAGCCAGCTCGCATGCGCCGGTGGAAATCTTCCAGCCGCAGACCGAGGCCGTGGTGACTTTCGTGCAGCGCGAAGGCAAGGACGCCATGTACCGCAGCATCGAACTGCGCAAGGCCTGCTGCCACATCCGCAAGATGGAGCCGCTGGAGCGCGCCCTGGCCGACAAACGCGCCTGGGTCACGGGCCTGCGCCGTGAGCAGTCCGGCGCGCGCGCCGAGGTGCCCTTCATCGACGACAGCAATGCGCACCGCCTGAAGTTCAACCCCCTGGCCGAGTGGACCTGGGGCGACGTCTGGCACTACATCAAGCAGAACAGCGTGGCCTACAACCAGCTGCACGACCAGTTCTACCCCAGCATCGGCTGCGAGCCTTGCACCCGCGCCATTTCCCTGGGCGAAGACTTCCGCGCAGGGCGCTGGTGGTGGGAGGCTGAGGCCGCCAAGGAATGCGGCTTGCATGTCCAGGAACCCCTGAAACAAGGAGCGTCGACATGAACGCCCGCACCGAACACGAACTACTGAACCCCAACGTGCATCACCTGAGCAACGCCCACCTCGACGCGCTCGAGGAAGAGACCATCTTCATCCTGCGCGAGGTGGCGGCCACTTTTGAGCGCCCCACCCTGCTGTTCTCGGGCGGCAAGGACTCGCTGGTGCTGCTCAAGTGCGCCGAGAAGGCCTTCGGGGGCAAGGAAGGCCCCTCCGGTAGCGGCCGCCTGCCCTACCCGCTGCTGATGATCGACACCGGCCACAACTTCCCCGAAGTGACGGCCTTCCGGGATCAGCGTGCGACGGAGCTGGGCGCCGAGCTCATCGTGCGCAGCGTGGAAGACTCCATGCAACGCGGCACCGTGCGCCTGGCCCACCCGGGCGAGAGCCGCAACGTGCACCAGTCGGTGACCTTGCTCGAAGCCATCGAGGAATTCCGCTTTGACGCGCTGATCGGCGGCGCCCGCCGCGACGAAGAGAAGGCCCGCGCCAAGGAACGCATCTTCTCGCACCGCGACAGCTTCGGTCAGTGGGCTCCGAAGGCCCAGCGCCCCGAGCTCTGGACCCTGTTCAACACCCGCCTGGCCCCGGGCGAGCACTTCCGCGTGTTCCCCATCAGCAACTGGACCGAGCTCGACGTCTGGCAGTACATCGAGCGCGAGAACATCGCCCTGCCCTCGATCTACTACACACACAAGCGTGAGGTGGTGGACCGCCGCGGCATGCTGGTACCGGTCACGCCGCTGACCCCGCCGCGCGAGGGCGAGCAGATCGTGGTGCGCGACGTGCGTTTCCGCACCGTGGGCGACATCACTTGCACCTGCCCGGTGGCCAGCACCGCTGCCACGGCCGGCGAGATCGTGATCGAAACCCTGGCCGCCGAGGTCAGCGAACGTGGCGCCACGCGCATGGACGACCAGACTTCTGATGCGTCCATGGAGAAACGTAAAAAGGATGGTTACTTCTAATGTTCCCCCACGCTCATCACTTCGTGTATTCGCTGCCCCCTGAGGGGGCCTTGGCCTCCTTTGGGGCGGCCCGGCAGGAGGCCATCTGATGGAAGCCCTCAAATTCATCACCTGCGGCTCGGTCGACGACGGCAAAAGCACGCTGATCGGCCGCCTGCTGGTCGACACCCGCGCCGTGCTGCAGGACCACCTGGCCGGCGTGCAACGCCAGGGCCAGACGGACCTGGCTTTGCTGACCGACGGCCTGAGCGCCGAGCGCGAGCAGGGCATCACCATCGACGTGGCCTACCGTTACTTCAGCACCGAGACGCGCAAGTTCATCATCGGCGATGCACCGGGCCATGAGCAGTACACCCGCAACATGGTCACGGCCGCATCGAGTGCCGACGCGGCCGTGGTGCTGGTGGACGCCACCAAACTGGACTGGCGCAACCCGGCCCTGGCCCTGCTGCCGCAGACGCGCCGCCACAGCCTGCTGCTGCAGCTGCTGCGCGTGCCCTCCATCGTCTTCGCCGTCAACAAGCTGGACGCGGTGGACGACGCCGCGCTGGCCTTCCGCCACATCGGCGCCGCCCTGCAAGCTTTCGCGCAAAGCGCCGGCCTGGACGTGCGCGCCACCGTGCCGGTCTCGGCCCTGCAGGGCTGGAACGTGGTCGACGCGCCCGAGCAAACTGGTTGGTGCGGCTACCAGGGCCCGACCCTGCTGGACATCCTGGAACAGCTGCCGGTGACGGCTGCCGACACGGCCCTGCCCCTGGCCTTCCCGGTGCAGTGGGTGGAGAAGTTCTCCTCGTCCAGCGACACCTCGCAGGGCCGCCGCGTTTTCTGGGGCCGCGTGGCCGCTGGCGGCGCGAAGGCCGGCGACACCGTGCGCATCTTCCCCAGCGGACAGAGTGCCACCGTGGCCCAGGTCTTGAACCATGTGCGCCAGCCTGGCAGCGTGGCCGCCGGGCACAGCGCCGGCATCGTGCTGGACCGCGAACTCGACGTCTCGCGCGGCGACTGGCTGCTGGCCGAGGGCCAGGACCAGACCTCGCGCGAACTGCTGGCCACCGTGGCCTGGATGGACGACGAGCCCCTGGTGGCCGGGCGGGTCTACTGGGCCTTGCACGGGCACCGCTGGGTCAAGGCCCGGGTCAAGCGCATCGTGCACCGCCTGGACATCAATACCCTGGCCGAGGAAGACGCCACCCAGTTGGAGCCCAATGCCATCGGCCACATCGAACTGGCCCTGCAGGAGGCGATTCCGGCCCTGTCCTTTGGCCGCTCCCGCAGCCTGGGGTCGCTGATCCTGGTGGACACGGCCAGCCACAAGACCTCGGGGGCGATTCTGGTGAATTGACACCCCTGGGGGCTTGATCCATCTCAACAACCCTCTGCCTGACAAGGGCGAGAATCCCCGGGAACTTCAAAAGCCAATAAAATCAAGGGTTTCCACCCAGCCGCCAGAACTACAAATGACCCACGTCGTCACCGAATCCTGCATCCGCTGCAAATACACCGACTGTGTTGATGTCTGCCCCGTCGACTGCTTCCGCGAAGGCCCGAACTTCCTGACCATCGATCCGGACGAGTGCATCGACTGCGCGGTCTGCATCCCCGAGTGCCCGGTCAACGCCATCTACGCCGAAGAGGACGTGCCGGCCGACCAGCAGCACATGACCAAGCTCAACGCCGATCTGGCCAAGCTGCCGACCTGGAAGAGCATCACCAAACGCAAGCCCGCCCTGCCTGACGCAGACGAGTGGAAAGACAAGACCGGCAAGCTGAAAGAGCTTGCACGCTAAACCTCCTTTTACCGATGGAACCCAAACTCAGTCCCGCCGTGATCCAGACCGCCCAGGCCCATGAAGGCCCGATCGAAACCGATGCCGTGATCGTCGGCGCCGGCCCTGTCGGCCTGTTCCAGGTCTTCGAGCTCGGCCTGCTCGAAATCAAGGCCCATGTGATCGACTCGCTCGCCTACCCCGGCGGCCAGCCCATGGAGCTCTACCCCGACAAGCCGATCTACGACATCCCGGCCGTGCCCGTGTGCACCGGCAAGGAACTGACGGACTCCCTGCTCAAGCAGATCGAGCCCTTCGGCGCGACCTTCCACCTGGGCCAGGAAGTCACCGTGGTACGCAAGCAGGACGACGGCCGTTTCTTCGTCGAGACCAGCAGGGGCACGCAGTTCCTGACCAAGACCATCTTCATCGCCGCCGGCGTGGGCGCCTTCCAGCCGCGCACGCTCAAGGTGGACGGCCTGGACAAGTTCGAAGGCACGCAGCTGCACTACCGCGTGAAGAACCCGGCCGACTTCGCCGGCAAGAACCTGGTTGTTGTAGGCGGCGGTGACTCCGCCCTGGACTGGACGCTGAACTTCACCAATGAGGGCCCGAACAAGGCCGAGAGCGTGATCCTGCTGCACCGCCGCGACGGCTTCAAGGCCGCGCCGGCCAGCGTGGCCAAGATGCGCGAGCTGTGCGAGGCCTACGAGATGCAGTTCATCGTCGGCCAGGTCACGGGTTTCGACGAGACGGACGGCAAGCTCAGCGCCATCAAGGTCACGGGCGGCGACGGCGTCACGCGCGTGGTGCCGCTGGACGTGCTGCTGGTCTTCTTCGGCCTTAGCCCGAAGCTCGGCCCGATCGCCGAATGGGGCCTGCAGATCGAGCGCAAGCAGCTCGTGGTGGACACCGAGAAGTTCTCCACCAGCGTGCCCGGCATCTTTGCCGTGGGCGACATCAACACCTACCCCGGCAAGAAGAAGCTCATCCTCTCGGGTTTCCATGAATGCGCCCTGGCCGCCTTCGGCGCCATGCCCATCATCTTCCCCGAGAAGAAGGTGCACCTGCAGTACACGACCACCAGCCCCAAGCTGCACAAGGTTCTGGGCGTGGAATCGCCGGTGTTCGACTGACCACGGTCAAGAAAGCCCAAAAGAGACGAAGCCCGCTGTCCAGCGGGCTTTTTCTTTGCCTGCGCCCGGGACTAAAATAGGGCCTGTGCTCTTAGGAGTGCATCCGCTAGGGGTGTTGCCGCGGTGCTTGCCGCGTCGACTGAGAAAGTCCCTTTGAACCTGATTGAGGTAATGCTCACGCAGGGAAGCAGGCCAGACGCCAGGTCCACGACCACCGGCACCGGCCCCGCCCCCTGCTGATTCGATATGAAACGCGTGAAAAAGTCAGCGTGGTCCTGCCAGGACCCGCATCGCCACCGGCGCATGGCCGTGGTTGAGCGGGCCATGGCCGTGCCCGGTACGCACATCCGCCCCGGCGGCGATGGCGCCCAGGATGTAGGCGCGCGCCAGGCGCACGGCCTCTTCCAGCGCATGGCCCAGAGCCAGGTGCGCGGCGATGGCCGAGGACAGAGTGCAACCCGTGCCGTGCACGTTCTGGCTCGCGATGCGCGCCGAAGCCAGGCGCACCGGCGCGTGTCCCGGTTGCAGCAGCAGGTCCACCACCTCGTCGCCTTGCAGGTGCCCGCCCTTGAGCAGCACGTTGGGTGCGCCCAGGGCCAGCAGCTCTTTTGCCGCGGGTTCGAGTCCCGCGATGCCGGCGATCTTGTGACCCAGCAGCAGCTCGGCCTCGTCGAGGTTGGGCGTGATCACGGTGGCCAGCGGGAACAGCTCCTTCACCAGCACGGCCACGGTCTCCTCGGCGATCAGGCGGTCGCCGCTGGTGGCCACCATCACGGGGTCCAGCACGACGTGCTGCAACTTGTGTTTTCGGATGGCCTGCGCCACCACACGTACGATGCCCGGCGCGTGCAGCATGCCGATCTTCACGGCATCAGCGCCGATGTCCTCGATCACCGCGTCGATCTGCGCGGCCAGGAACTCGGGCGGCACACCAAAGATAGCGCGCACGCCCTGCGTGTTCTGCGCCGTCAGGGCGGTGATGGCCGTCATGCCGTAACAACCCAGGGCGCTGAAGGTCTTCAGATCGGCCTGGATGCCGGCACCGCCGCCGCTGTCCGAACCCGCGATGGACAGCACGCGCGGGTAGTGTTTTTCGTTCGTCGTGATCGTGGTCATGGCGCGCATTATCAGTTCAATTGACATGACCACCATGAACCAGGGTCCATCCTCCGTGGTGCTCGGCGCCGGCCTCATGGGTCGCCTGCTGGCCTGGCAACTGGCGCGTGCCGGCCATCGTGTCACGGTCTACGAGGCCGGCGGTGCCGATGCCCAGACCTCGCCGGCGAGGATTGCCGCCGCCATGCTGGCGCCGCTGGCCGAATCAGCCATCACCGAAGCCAGCGTGGTCGAGATGGGCCGCCATGCACTCACGCGCTGGCCACAATTGCTGGCGCAGCTCTCGCAGCCTGTGTTCTTTCAGCGGACGGGCACGCTGATCCTCTGGCACCGCCAGGACGCGGCCGAGGCGCGTCGCTTCGCGGGCCAATTGCAGGCCACAAACGAAAAGAATCTGGCCCTGCCCAAGGTGCAAGCGCTGGACGCCGCCGGCGTCAAGCAGCTCGAACCCAGCCTGGAAAACCGCTTTGCCCAGGGCCTCTACCTGCCCGGTGAAGGCCAGCTCGACAACCGCCAGCTGCTGGCCGCGCTGCTGCACGAATTGCAGGCTTTGAAGGTGGAGTTGCACTTGGACAGCCCGCGCGCGCCGCAAGACTTCCAGCCAGGTACGAAGGGACAAGCGGACTGGCTGTTCGACTGCCGTGGCCTGGGGGCCAACGCCGAGTGGGGCCAGCTGCGCGGCGTACGCGGCGAGGTGGCCCGCATCCACGCCCCTGAGGTGCACCTGAGCCGCCCGACGCGCCTGATCCACCCGCGTTACCCGATCTACATCGCGCCCAAGCAAGACCACCTCTTCGTGATCGGCGCCACCGAGATCGAGAGCAATGACCTCTCGCCGCCCAGCGTGCGCTCCACACTGGAATTGCTGAGCGCGGCCTACGCCGTGCACCCGGGATTTGCCGAGGCGCGCATCCTGGAGATCGCCACCCAGTGCCGCCCCACCCTGCCCGACAACCTGCCGGCCATCCGCCACCTCGGCCCGCGTTGCCTGCAGATCAACGGCCTGTACCGCCACGGCTTCATGATCTCGCCGGCCCTGCTGGATGTGGTGCTGGAGTATGTGCAGGCGCAGACCACTACACTCGCGGCTTCGCTGGACCTGCGCATGGAAACCGTGGCATGAAAGTCATCATCAACAAACAAGAACACGTGCTGGCCGCGGGCGCCACGCTGCTCGATGCCATCACGGCCATCGAGGCCAAGCCGCCCTTTGCGGCCGCCGTCAACACCCAGTTCGTGCCCAAGACCCAGTACTCGCAACAGCCGCTGCAAGACGGCGACCGCGTCGAAATCATCTCTCCCGTCACCGGCGGATAAATCATGAGCAATAACGATCCCCTCGTCCTCTACGGCGAAACCTTCCACAGCCGCCTGCTGCTGGGTACCTCGCGCTACCCCTCGCCGGCCGTGCTCGAAGCCGCCGTCAAGCTCGCGAAGCCGGCCATGCTGACGGCCTCGCTGCGCCGCCAGGGCGCCGTACCGCATGAAAGCGCGAATCAGTTCTGGGAACTGCTCAAGGCGCTCAAGGTGCCGGTGCTGCCCAACACCGCCGGCTGCCACAGCGTGCAGGAGGCCATCACCACCGCCCAGATGGCACGCGAAGTGTTCGAGACACCGTGGATCAAACTGGAGGTGATCGGTGACGACTACACCCTGCAGCCCGACACGCTCAACCTGGTGCAGGCGGCCGAGCACCTGATCAAGGAGGGCTTCAAGGTGCTGCCCTACACCACCGAGGACCTGGTGCTGTGCCAGCGCCTGGTGGACGTGGGCTGCCAGGCCGTCATGCCCTGGGCTGCGCCCATCGGCACCGGCAAGGGCCCCATCAACCCCTACGCCATGCGCGTGCTGCGCGAACGCCTGGCCGTGCCCATGATCGTGGACGCGGGCCTGGGCCGTCCCTCCCATGCCTGCACTGTCATGGAATGGGGCTTTGATGGCGTGCTGCTCAACACCGCCGTCGCCCTGGCCCAGGACCCGGTGGCCATGGCCGGCGCCTTTGCCGCCGCCACCCAGGCCGGGCGCGACGCCTGGCGATCGGGCGCCATGAGCGAGCAGGATGCGGCCCAACCTTCCACGCCCGTGCTGGGCACGCCTTTCTGGCATCACGCATGACACAACTGACTCCCGAAGCGCAGGCCATCGTCGCCGCGCACCAAGACCTCGCCCTCCCCGCCGTGGGCCAGCCCGCGCCGAACTACACGCGCGACGATGTGGTCTACCGCAGCGCCAAGCAGGCCTGCCTGGCCCTGGGTTTCATCGAGATCGATGCCGAATGCGTGGCGCTGGCCTGGCAGGCCCAGGTGCAGCGCACGGGACGTTTAGACCCGCAGGCCTGGCCCGACGAGCCCAGCGACTTCGGCCTGCGCCCCTGGCCACGCCCTGATGCCTTCCCACCCTGCCCCAAGGCCCTGGGCCTGTACGCCGTGCTGCCCGACGCCCAGTGGGTAGGCCGCATGGCGCGCGCCGGCGTGCCCACGGTGCAGCTGCGTTTCAAATCCGACGATGCAGCCGCCGTGCGGCGCGAGGTGCAGGCATCGGTGGAGGCGGTACGTGGCACCCAGGCCCTGCTCTTCATCAACGACCACTGGCGCGAGACCATTGCGGCGGGCGCCTACGGCGTGCACCTGGGCCAGGAGGACATGGAGATCGCCGATTTCGGTGCCATCCTTGGCGCCGGCCTGCGCCTGGGGCTTTCCAGCCACGGCTACGCCGAGATGGTGCGCGCCGACCAGTTGAGCCCGAGCTACATCGCCATGGGCGCGGTCTACCCGACCACGCTCAAGCGCATGGCCACGGCGCCGCAGGGGCCGGGCCGGCTGGGCGCCTATGTCCGTCTGATGCGCAACTATCCGGGCGTGGCCATCGGTGGCATCGACGCCGGCCGGTTTGCCGACATCAAGGCCACGGGCGTGGGCTCGCTGGCCGTGGTGCGCGCCGTCACGGCTGAAGCCGACCCCGAACAGGCCGCAGCACGGTTGATGGCAGCCTGGGCTGCCTGAGCGTAGTTGAGCAGCGCACGGCCGCCCGAAGCCTTGAAGGCCCGGGGGCCCGTTGCTTCAGGTGACGGTGATGCGCTTGCTAACGTCAACCATGCGCGAAGCCACGATGGCACCCAAGGCCATGGCGAGTGAAAGCGCCACGTTCGGATGCTTCTTGCCCAGGGCCTCGAAATCCTCCGGGCTCATGGCCCAGACCTTGCAGCTGCTGTAAGCCACCACCGAGGCGCTGCGCGGCAGGCGCGAGAAGAAGCTGCCCTCGCCCACCACGGTACCGGGCCCGAGTATGGCGAGTTGCATCAGGCCGGCGGTGGTCTTTACGTCGACCTTGAGATTGCCCGATTCCAGGAAATAGAGGTTGCGGTCCTGCGCACCCTGCGAAATCAGCAGGTGACCACGCTCGTACTGGTACGGGTGCAGGTGATCGGCCACGATGTACCAGGACTGCGCGCCCAGATGACGGGACAGAACGCCATCCTCGGTATTGCGCGAGATGGCGGTGATGAGGCCGTTGACGGCACTGTTCTGCGCCAACGGATTGAATGAATTCATCGGACACCCTTTCCACGGGCCCAAGGGACCCGGTTATGCAGCTCGGCGATGCTCACTCGGAGTATTGGGGGTCCCCCCCGGGGCTGTCAAGCTCGCAAGCCCGACACCCGCCTCCGTATCAGGTCTGGTCGGCCAGCTGGACCCGGTTGCGGCCCTTGTCCTTGGCTTGGTAAAGGGCCCGGTCGGCGCGGGAGAGCACGGCATCGGCCGACAGGTCGTCGGCGGTGATGGCCGCGATGCCGATGCTGACCGTCATGCCGACTTCATCGCGCCCGAAACTCATGGGATGCTGGATGAGCTTGTCGCAGATGCGCTGGGCGAAGCCTTGCGCCGCCTGCAGACCGCTGCCGGGCAGGATGACGGCGAATTCCTCGCCACCCATGCGTCCGGCGGTATCGGAGGCACGCAGTTCGTGGCGCAAGAGATTGGCGAAATGGCGTAGGAGGCTGTCACCGGCCGCATGACCGTACTGGTCGTTGATGCGCTTGAAATGGTCCAGGTCCAGCATCAGCACGCAGGCTTCGCGTGTGGTCCGCCGCCGCACCCGCTCCAGTTCATCCTCCAGCCTCTGCAGGAAATGCCGGCGGTTGGGCAGGCCGGTCAGGGCATCGGTGCTGGCCTGCTCGCGCAGTTCGGTTTCCAGCCGCTTGCGCTCGGTGATGTCGATGCGGCTGCCGACGATATACCCCTTGGGTGTGCGGTGCTCGCTGAACTGCAGCCAGCGTCCATCTTCGAGTTCGAGCTCATGCAGCTGCCCATCGGCCGCCAGATGCTGTCGCACCCGCATCGCGAGCCACGCCGCTTCCTTGCCGACAGCCTCGGGATAAAGCCCGCGCTCCAATCCCACCCGGGTGATCTCCTCGAAGGTGGCACCCGGACGCAGCAGGTCAGCCACCGGATGGAAAATCTCCATCAGGGCTTTGTTGCACATCACCAGGCGGTCGAACTCGTCGTAGATGATCATGCCTGCCGAGACACTGTTGATCGCCTCGCGCAGCAGCTCCAGCGCTTCGTCGGCATCCTTGCGGGCTGCCTCACGCTGCACCTCGATCATGCTCAGGCGTTTGAGAGACAGGCCCAGCACCAGCGCCATCAACAGGATGATCACGACCACATAGGTCGCACTGCGGTACCAGTTCTGCAAAGCCCCCCGCTCGGACATGCCGATCACGACATAAAAGGGGTAGTGCGATATCTTCCGGAAGCCATAAAGGCGATGCTTGCCATCCGTGACCGCCTGGAAAGCGGCACGGCCGGCAAGCTCGCCCGCGTCAATGCGCGCCTGGATCGGATTCCTGATGGGCTTGTTGAATTCGCTTTCGATCCAGGGGTAGCGGATGACCAGCTTGTGATCGACGCTGCTGCGGACGAACACCACGCTGCCCGGGCTGAGCTGCAGTCCCTGGAAAATCTCCTCGAAGTACGTGAGGTTGAGCGATGCCGTTGCAACGCCGACCAGCCGGCCCCTGACATCGCGTATCGGCACATAGGTGGCGACCGTCAGCCTGCCCGAGACATTGCCGCGCACCAGTTCTGAGAAGGCGATGCTTGCCTCGGGGTGGCTCTTGAGGTACTGAAAGGCGGGTCGCAGCGCAATGCTGCCCGTCTGCCGGGATGGCAGGGGAAGCATGCTGTCGTAAAGCAGCTGGCCATTGCGATCCCAGATGAAGAGGTCCTGCAATTCCGGAAATTTTTCCTTGTGGGGCAGCAGGATCCGGCCGACCTGATCACGATGCCGGTCGACGGCATCACCCTGCAGTGCCGCGGATGGCAACCTGGTCGCAATATCGTGCAAGCTTGCATCGATACGCCGCAGGGCCGCCCCCAGTTGACCGTCGATGGTCTGCACCAGGTTGTCGGCATCGTCTGCGGCACGTCGCAACGAAGTCTCGTAGCTGACCTTGAGCTGATACGCCAGCAGCAGCACCAGGCCCAGAAACCCGAACACAAAGATGCGCGTCTGTGATCGATGTTTCATGGGTCGAAACCTGGGCGGTTTCAGCCGATCCACTTGCGCGCGTTGCGCCAGATCTGCATCCAGGGGCTCAGGGCACTGGGGTCACCGCTGGTCCAGCTCATCTGGATGTTGCGGAAGACCCGCTCGGGGTGCGGCATCATGGCCGTGAAACGGCCGTCAGCCGTGGTCACCGCGGTCAGACCGCCGGCGCTGCCGTTCGGGTTGCAGGGGTAGGCCTCGGTGGCCGCGCCGCTGTTGTCCACGAAGCGCATGGCCGCGATGGCCTGGGCCGCATTGCCGCGGTAGGCGAAGTTGGCATAACCCTCGCCGTGCGCCACGGCGATCGGCAGGCGGCTGCCCGCCATGCCCTGCAGGAACAGGCTGGGCGACTCCAGAACTTCCACCAGGGACAGGCGGGCCTCGAAGCGTTCGCTGCGGTTGGTGGTGAAGCGCGGCCAGTCCTGCGCACCGGGGATGATGTCGGCCAGCTCGGCGAACATCTGGCAACCGTTGCATACGCCCAGGCCGAAGGTATCGGTGCGTGCGAAGAAGGCCTGGAACTGCCCGGACAGCACGGGGTTGAAGGTGATGGAGCGCGCCCAGCCGATGCCGGCGCCCAGGGTGTCGCCGTAGCTGAAGCCGCCACAGGCCACCACACCCTTGAAGTCCTTGAGGTTGGCGCGGCCGTTCTGCAGGTCGGTCATGTGCACGTCGTAGGCCTCGAAGCCGGCCTCGGTGAAGGCATAGGCCATCTCGATGTGCGAGTTCACGCCCTGCTCGCGCAGCACGGCCACTTTCGGGCGACTCTTGAGCAGTGCTGGTGCGAGACCTTGCACCGGATCGAAGCTCAGGTGCACGTGCAGGCCCGGGTCGTTGGGCGCACCGGCGGCGGCGTGCTCCTGGTCGGCACAGGCCGTGTTGTCGCGCTGCTGGTTGATCTTCCAGCTCACGCTGTCCCAGACCTGGTGCAAATCAGAAAGCTTGGCGCTGAAGACAGCCTTGGCATCGCGCCAGACCTGCAGCTCGCCCACGCCCGCAGTAACCGGGCCACCGGCCGGCCGGGTCTTGCCGATCACGTGGCTGTGTCTGGACAGGCCGTGTTCGCGCAGCACCTGGATCACCGCGTCGCGGTCTTCGCTCTTCACCTGCAGCAGCACGCCCAGTTCCTCGTTGAACAGGGCCTTGAGGGTCAGTTCCTCGCGGCGCGCGCTGACCTGGGCTGCCCAGTTCTTGGCGTCGCCATGGTCCGCGTTCTCGCCTTCCGTCACGAGCAGGTCCACGTTCAGCGCCACGCCCACGTGGCCGGCAAAGGCCATCTCGGCGGCCGCGGCCAGCAGGCCGCCGTCGCTGCGGTCGTGGTAGGCCAGCAGCTTGCCCTGGGCACGCAGGGCGTTGACGGCCTGGACCAGGTTGATCAGGTCCTGCGGGTCGTCCAGGTCGGGCACGGTGTCGCCAGACTGGTTGAGCGTCTGCGCCAGGATGGAACCGGCCATGCGATTGCGGCCCTTGCCCAGATCGACCAGCAGCAGCGAGGTGTCGGCCGTGTTGTCGAGTTGCGGCGTCAGCGTGCCGCGCACATCGCTCAGCGTGGCGAAGGCACTGACGATCAGCGAAACCGGCGAGGTGACCTTCTTCTTGTCGTTTCCGTCCTGCCACTGCGTGCGCATGGACAGGCTGTCCTTGCCCACGGGGATGGAGATGCCCAGCGCCGGACACAGCTCCATGCCCACGGCCTGCACGGTGGCGTAGAGCGCGGCGTCTTCACCAGGCTCGCCGCAGGCGGCCATCCAGTTGGCCGAGAGCTTGACGCGCGACAGTTCGATGGGTGCGGCCAGCAGATTGGTGATGGCCTCCGCCACGGCCATGCGGCCTGAAGCCGGGGCATCGAGCGCGGCCAGCGGCGTGCGCTCGCCCATGCTCATGGCCTCGCCCTTGAAACCGGCGTAGTCGGACAGGGTCACGGCCACATCGGCCACGGGCACCTGCCAGGGACCGACCATCTGGTCGCGGTGCGTGAGGCCGCCCACGGTGCGATCGCCGATGGTGATGAGGAAACGCTTGGAGGCCACGGTGGGGTGGCTCAGCACGTCGATCACGGCCTTCTGCAGCTCCACACCCGTGAGGTCCAGCGGCTTGAAGCTGCGTGCGATGGTCTTGACGTCGCGGTGCATCTTGGGCGGCTTGCCCAGCAGCACGTTCATGGGCATGTCGACCGGGCTTTCGGCTCCCGCATCGGCCAGCACCAGCTGGCGCTCCTCGGTAGCCACGCCGACCACGGCAAAGGGGCAACGCTCGCGTTCGCAGAAAGACTTGAACTGTTCCAGCGATTCGGGCGCGATGGCCATCACGTAACGTTCCTGGCTCTCGTTGCACCAGATTTCCTTGGGGGCCAGGCCTGATTCTTCGAGCGGCACGGCACGCAGGTCGAAGCGCGCACCGCGGCCGGCATCATTGCTCAGTTCGGGGAAGGCGTTGGACAGACCGCCGGCGCCCACGTCGTGGATAGCCAGGATGGGGTTTTTGTCGCCTTGCGACCAGCAGTGGTTGATGACCTCCTGCGCGCGGCGTTCGATCTCGGGATTGCCGCGCTGCACCGAATCGAAGTCCAGCTCGGCCGCGTTGGCGCCGGTGGCCATGGAGCTGGCCGCGCCGCCGCCCATGCCGATGCGCATGCCCGGGCCGCCCAGCTGGATCAGCAGGGTGCCGGCCGGGAACAGGATCTTCTGGGTCTGGTCCGCATCGATGACACCCACACCGCCGGCGATCATGATGGGCTTGTGGTACGCGCGCTGCACCGTGTCCACGTTGCTGGCCACGGCCTGCTCGTACTCGCGGAAATATCCCGCCAGATTGGGGCGACCGAATTCGTTGTTGAAAGCCGCGCCACCCAGGGGGCCCTCGGTCATGATCTGCAAGGGGCTGGCGATGTGCTCGGGTTTGCCACCCTTTTCATCCGACCAGCCACCCCAGAGCTTGGAGACCGTGAAACCGGTCAGGCCGGCCTTGGGTTTCGAGCCACGGCCGGTGGCGCCCTCGTCACGGATCTCGCCACCGGCACCGGTGGAGGCGCCGGGGAAGGGAGAAATGGCGGTCGGGTGGTTGTGCGTCTCGACCTTCATCAGCACGTGGTTCACGGCTTCGGTCTTCTGGTAACCCGGCGCCACACCGGCCTGATTCGTCTGCCCCATGCGGGCCACGAAACGCTCGACCTTGTTGCCTTCCATGATGGAGGCATTGTCCGAATAGGCCACCACCGTGTGCTGCGGGCTGAGCTGATGGGTGTTGCGGATCATGCCGAACATGCTGCGTTGCTGGCGCACACCATCGATGCTGAAGTCGGCGTTGAAGATCTTGTGGCGACAGTGTTCGCTGTTGGCCTGGGCGAACATCATGAGTTCGACGTCGGTCGGGTTGCGTTTCAGGTCGCGGAAGGCCTGGACCAGGTACTCGATCTCGTCTTCGGCCAGGGCCAGGCCGAACTGCACATTGGCCTGTTCCAGCGCGGCGCGGCCGCCACCCAGGACGTCCACGTGCTCCATGGGGGCCGGGTGCAGTTCGGTGAACAGGGCGCAGGCCTCTGCACGCGTGGCCACGGCGCTTTCGGTCATGCGGTCGTGCAACAAGGCGGCGACCTGGCCCAGCTGCTCGGGCGTCAACGCCGCCTTGCCCAGCAGGCCGGGCTTGAGCGTGAGGCGGTATTCGACCACCCGCTCCACACGGTGCACGGCCAGGCCGCAGTTGTGGGCGATGTCGGTGGCCTTGGAGGCCCAGGGCGAGACCGTGCCCAGGCGCGGCGCCACCACCACCAGCGGGCCCTCGGCCGGGCCGGCGTAGGGATCGCCGTAGGTCAGCAGGGCGGCCAGCTGCTGCTTGAGGGCGGCCGTCGGCTCGGCATCACAGGCCACCAGGTGTACGTAACGTGCGGCGATGCCGCTGATCTTGTCGTGGATGCCCAGCAAGCGCGGCAGGAGCTGCTGGATGCGAAAGGGGCTGAGGGCGCTGCCGCCTTCGAAAGAGGAGATGTGCAGGGTCACGGGGGTGGCCTAGAGGGAGGGAGGTCCGGGGGAAAGGTCAAATTTTACTTCCACCCCAGCCCGGATCAGGCCGTAACCGGCATGAAACCGCCGCCGATGGGATAATTCCGCCCCATGACGATCACCTACAAAGACGAAGCCGGCATCGCCGGCATGCGCCTGGCCTGCCGGCTGGCGGCCGAAGTGCTGGACTACCTGACCCCCCACGTGAAACCCGGCGTCACCACCGGCGAAATCGACCGCCTGGCGGCCGAATGCATGAAAGCCCAGGGCACGACCTCCGCCACCCTGGGCTACCAGCCGCCCGGCTACCCGCCCTTCCCGGCCTCGCTGTGCACTTCGATCAACCATGTGGTCTGCCACGGCATCCCCGGCGACAAGGTGCTCAAGAAGGGCGACATCGTCAACATCGACGTCACCGTCATCAAGGATGGCTGGTTTGGCGACACCAGCCGCATGTTCATCGTCGGCGACGCCTCCATCGCCGCCAAGCGCCTGTGCTCCTTCACCTACGAAGCCATGTGGCACGGCATCGAACAGGTCAAACCCGGCGCCCGCCTGGGCGACATCGGCTGGGCCATCCAGAAATTTGCCGAGAGCAACGGTTTTTCCGTGGTGCGCGAGTTCTGCGGCCACGGCATCGGCCAGGTTTTCCATGAGGAGCCTCAGGTCCTGCACTACGGCAAGCCCGGCACCCTGGACGAACTGAAACCTGGCATGACCTTCACCATCGAGCCCATGATCAACGCCGGCAAGCGCGAGATCAAGGAACTGGGTGATGGCTGGACCATCGTCACCAAGGACCACTCGCTCTCGGCCCAGTGGGAACACACCGTGCTGGTCACGCCCACCGGCTACGAGGTGCTGACGCTGTCGGCCGGCAGCCCGCCCACGCCGGCTTTTGTGAAAGCAACAGCCCTGGCTTGATTCCTGCTATCACCAGCGTCGCCATGACAGCGACCCCTCAGACCCTCCGTGAGCAGTACCGCGCCCGCAAGGCCGATCTGCTGCTCAACGTCAGCAACAGCGGCCGCTCCACACGCGGCGTGCACGCGGCCCTGCGCCAGCTGGCACGCCTGGCCGACGACACCCTCAAGACGCTTGCGAAGCAGGCCGGTTTCGGCCCCAGCCCGGCCCTGGTGGCCGTTGGCGGCTTCGGGCGCGGCGAACTGTTCCCGCATTCGGACATCGACGTCCTGCTGCTGCTGCCCGCCGGGCAATCACCGGACACGGACGAGGCCCTGCGCCAGCGCATCGAGACCTTCATCAGCAGTTGCTGGGACGCCGGCCTGGAAATCGGCTCCAGCGTGCGCACCATCGACGAATGCCTGGCCGAGGCGGCCAAGGACG
The DNA here is from genome assembly GCA_963512175.1 of uncultured Hylemonella sp. Lineage (GTDB taxonomy): Bacteria > Pseudomonadota > Gammaproteobacteria > Burkholderiales > Burkholderiaceae_C > Hylemonella. Next base: position 383,785 of record CAUPLI010000003.1, read on the forward strand.
TGACGGTGCAGACGGCGCTGCTGGAGTCGCGCCTGATCTGCGGCAACGCCACCCTGTTCAAGGATTTCCGCTGGCGCTTTCGCCAGGCGCTGGACGCGCGCGCCTTCTTCGTCGCCAAGACGCTGGAGATGCAGCAGCGCCACAACAAGTTCGAGGACACCCCCTACGCGCTGGAGCCCAACTGCAAGGAATCCCCCGGTGGCCTGCGCGACCTGCAGATCATCCTCTGGGTGGCGCAGGCCGCCGGCTACGGCAAGTCCTGGGACGAGCTGGCCCGCACCGGCCTGGCCACGCCCTTCGAGGTGCGCCAGCTCAAGCGCAACGAGGCCATGCTGGAGCTCATCCGCCTGCGCCTGCACCTGATTGCCGGCCGGCGCGAAGACCGACTGGTGTTCGACCTGCAGACCGCGGTAGCGAACACTTTCGGCTACAGCTCGGACACGGCCGAGGTCAAGACCAAGGTGCGCGCCAGCGAATCGCTGATGCGCCACTACTACTGGGCTGCCAAGGCCGTGACCCAGCTCAACCAGATCCTGCTGCTCAACATCGAGGAGCGGCTCAACCCGCGCACCCAGGCGCCGCGCCCCATCAACGAGCGTTTCCTGGACAAGGGCGGCCTGATCGAAGTCGTCAGCGACGACCTCTACCAGCGGCAACCCCACGCCATCCTGGAAACCTTCCTGATCTACCAGACCACCGAAGGCGCCAAGGGCCTGTCGGCGCGCACCCTGCGCGCGCTGTACAACGCACGCGGCCTGATGACGGCCAAATTCCGCCAGGACCCGGTGAACCGGCGGACTTTCATGGACATCCTGCAGCAGCCGCACGGCATCACACACGCCATGCGCCTGATGAACCAGACCTCGGTGCTGGGGCGCTACCTCTGGATCTTCCGGCGCATCGTGGGCCAGATGCAGCACGACCTGTTCCACGTCTACACGGTGGACCAGCACATCCTCATGGTGCTGCGCAATGTGCGGCGCTTTTTCATGGCCGAGCACGCGCACGAGTACCCCTTCTGTTCGCAGCTGGGCGCCGGCTGGGACCAGCCCTGGATCCTCTACGCGGCCGCGCTCTTCCACGACATCGCCAAGGGCCGCGGCGGCGACCACTCCGACCTGGGCGCCACGGAAGTGCGGCGCTTTGCCAGCCAGCACGGCATCAGCCGCGAAGACGCGCGCCTGATCGAGTTCCTGGTGCGCGAGCACCTGTCCATGAGCCGCATCGCGCAGAAGTCCGACCTGAGCGACCCCGACGTCATCGCCGCCTTTGCCAGACAGGTCGGCAACGAGCGCTACCTCACCGCCCTGTACCTGCTCACCGTGGCCGACATCCGCGGCACCAGCCCCAAGGTCTGGAACGCCTGGAAGGGCAAGCTGCTCGAAGACCTCTACCGCTACACCCTGCGCGCCCTGGGGGGCCATGCGCCCTCGCCCGACGCCGAGGTCGAGGCGCACAAGCGCGAGGCGCTGGTCAAGCTGGCCCTGCACAGCCTGCCGTTTGATGCGCACAAGAAGCTCTGGGACACGCTGGACGTGAGCTATTTCATGCGCCACGATGCCGACGACATCGCCTGGCACACCCGCCACATCTCCCGCTTCGTGGGCACCGACCAGCCCATCGTGCGTGCGCGCCGCTCGCCCGCGGGCGAAGGCCTGCAGGTGCTGGTCTACACCCCGGACCAGCCCGACCTCTTCGCCCGCATCTGCGGTTATTTCGATCAGGGCAGCTTCAGCATCCTGGACGCCCGCATCCACACGGCGCGCAACGGCTACGCGCTCGATACCTTCCAGGTCGTCACGCCCGGCCTGCAGGACCATTACCGCGAAATGACCAGCATGGTCGAGTCCGAGCTGGCCCGCGCCATCGCCGAAGCTGCCCCGCTGCCCGAACCCAGCCGCGGGCGGCTGTCGCGCCGCGTCAAGAGCTTCCCCGTCACGCCGCGCGTCTCGCTCAAGCCCGACGAGAAGGCGCAGCGCTGGCTGCTCAGCATCTCGGCCAGCGACCAGACCGGCCTGCTCTACAAGGTGGCGCGTGTGCTGGCCCGCCACCGCATCAACCTGCAGCTGGCCAAAGTGAACACCCTGGGCGAACGTGTGGACGACACCTTCCTGATCAGCGGCGACGCGCTGCAGAACAACCGCGCCCAGATCGCCATCGAGACCGAGTTGCTGGACGTGCTGGCCTCCTGAGCCCGCTTGACAGATCTCCCCCGGGTCGTGCGATAGTGTGTCTGCAGCCATCCGCTGCCAACACAACAATCGAGGAGACTCCCATGAAACGTTCGTCCGTATTGAGACTTGGCTTGCTCAGCCTGGTACTGGGCCTGACCGGCTGCGCCAACCCGCTTAACGGCGCCGGCTGGATCACGCTGATCGATGGCGACAAGGGCCTGGAAAACTGGAACCGACTGGGCGACGCCAACTGGCGAGCCGAAGGCGGTGCCATCGTGGCCGACCAGGGCAAGACCAGTTACCTGGTCTCGAAAAATTCCTACAAGGACTTCGTGATCTACGCCGAGTTCTGGGCCGCCACCGACACCAACAGCGGCATCTTCATCCGTGCCGCCAACCCGGCCAAGATCGGCGCCGACAGCTCCTACGAAGTCAACATCTGGGACATCCGACCCGACCCGACCTACGCCACTGGCGCGATCGTCGACTTCGCCGCGGTCCCCGTGCCCATCGTCCACAAGGCCGGCGGCAAGTGGAACACCTTTGAGATCGAGGCTCGGGGCGAGCAGTTGACCGTCAAGTTCAACGGCGTGCAGACCGTCAGCATCCGCAACGGCAAGTTCCCCAGCGGCCCATTCGCCTTGCAATACGGTGCCGGCGTCAAGGGGGCACTCGGCGGCCCGATCAAGTGGCGCAAGGTGCAGATCAAGCCGCTGTGATCTGACACTCGGGCCGGTGCCTCACCTGCGCCGGCCCGCTTAGGGCCTGTTCGCACTTGAGAAATGAGTGTGAACAGGCCCTAATCATCCTGGCTCGCGTCCAGCCCGGGGAACAGTACCTCTGTAAAACCAAACTGCGTGAAGTCGCGCATCCGCATGGGGTAGAGCTTGCCGATCAGGTGGTCGCACTCGTGCTGCACCACGCGCGCGTGAAAACCCTCCACCGTGCGGTCGACCGGATCCCCGTACTGGTCGAAGCCGGTATAGCGGATTCTTGCGTAGCGCGGGACCACGCCGCGCAGCCCGGGCACCGATAGACAGCCCTCCCAGCCCAGTTCTTCTGCCTCACCGAGGGGCGTAATCACCGGATTGCACAACACGGTGCGCGGCACCACGGGCGCATCGGGGTAGCGCGGGTTGAACTCCCCGCTGCCGAAGATCACCAGCTGCAGGTCCACGCCGATCTGCGGTGCGGCCAGGCCGGCGCCGTTGGCCGCCACCATGGTATCGATCAAATCGGTGATCAGCAGGTGCAGGGCATCGCTGTCGAAATCGGTCACGGGCTGGGCCACGCGCAGCAGGCGCGGGTCACCCATCTTGAGGATGTCACGGGCGGTCATGGTGGCAGCAGGAATGGAAACTGCAAGCATAAGGCCACGGCACAATGGCTGCATGCCCTTGCCACCACCCCCTGTTCCTCGCCGCCTGCCTCTGGTGCGCTGGCTCTACCTCGGCCTGGCCCTGCTGTTCCTGCTGCTGGGAATCATTGGCGCCTTCCTGCCCGTGCTGCCCACAACCCCCTTCATCCTGCTGTCCGCCTGGGCCGCGGCGCGCGGCTCGCCACGCCTGCTGGCCTGGCTGGAAAACCACACCTCCTTTGGCCCGATGATCCGCGACTGGCGTCGCGGCGGCGTGGTCAGCCGGCGCGCCAAGTGGATCGCCACGATGTTCATGGGCGCCAGTGCGCTCTACATGCTGTATGGCGTGCGGCCGCTCTGGGTACCGCTGCTGGCCATCGCCTGCATGGTGGCCACGCTGCTGTGGCTGTGGCGCCGACCGGAACGACTCGGCGATGACAAACCATCGGCCGGTTTCTAACGCAGCCGGAACGCCGCCACGATGCCGGCCAGACGCTGCGCCTGGTCCTTGAGGCTCTCGGCCGCGGCGGTGGACTGCTCCACCAGCGCGGCGTTCTGCTGCGTCATCTCGTCGAGCTGACCCACGGCCTGGTTCATCTTGGTGATGCCCTGATTCTGCTCGGCAGACGCCGCGCTGATGCCGGCGATCATGTCGGTCACGCGCTGCACACTGCTCACGATGTCATTCATGGTGTTGCCGGCATCGTGCACCAGCCGCGCACCGGCCCCGACCTTGCCCACGCTCGCGTCGATCAGCGTCTTGATCTCGCGCGCCGCTTCGGCCGAGCGCTGGGCCAGGCTGCGCACCTCGGAGGCCACCACGGCAAAACCGCGGCCCTGCTCGCCGGCACGCGCCGCTTCCACCGCCGCATTGAGCGCCAGGATATTGGTCTGGAAGGCGATGCCGTCGATCACGCTGATGATGCTGGCGATCTGGCTGGAGCTGTGGTTGATCTCGTCCATAGTGGCCACCACCTGCGCCACCACTGCGCCCCCGCGCTGCGCCACCTCGGTCGACGTGGTGGCCAGTTCGGTGGCCGTACGCGCCGACTCGGCCGAGTGCTGCACTGTGCCAGTGAGCTGCTCCATGGAAGACGCCGTCTCCTGCAGGCTGCTGGCGGCCTGTTCGGTGCGCTGCGCCAGGTCGGCGTTGCCGCTGGCCACCTCCCCGCTGGCGTGGCTGATCTGGGTCGTGGCCTCGCTGATGTCGGTAAAGGCCTGGCGCAGCTTCTGCTGCATCAGGGACAGGCGGCGCAGCATGGATCCGATCTCATCCTCGCGCGTGCTCTGGAAGCTGTGCGTGAGATCGCCCTGGGCAATCATGTCGGCGATCTGCACCGCATCGCGCATGGGCCGGGTGATGGCACGCGTGGTCAGCCAGGCAATCAGCACGCCGGCGGCCAGGGCGATGGCACAGATGACGAGCAGCAGCACTTGCGCCTGACGCACGTTGTCCGCCAGTTCATGCGTGGCCGTGGTGCTGGCCGCCTTCAGGTGGACCGTCAGTTCGTCCAGGGTCTTGAGCATGGACTGCGCCAGCGGCAGCAGTTCGGCCTCCACGCGTTTGCCGCCTTCGCCCATCTGGATGTCGTCACGGATGTTCGTGCGCAGCGCCACGAACCGGTTGCGCGCCTCGTTGACCCGCGTGATCAGCGCGGCCACGGCCGGCTCGTCCGAAATGGCGACCACCTTCTTCTGCAGCTCCACGGTGGCTGCGGCCGTCGATGCCATCTCGGCATTGAGCTGGCTCAGCACGCCTTCCATGCGGCCGCGCACCGCATCGTCGTCCCCGATGGCTGCATCGAGGCGGGTGGCGGTCACGGCCCGGTCCAGATTGGTACGCACCAGGGCCGACCACTCCTGGACCAGCACCAGCCTCTCAGTATGGCGCTCGTTGTCGGCGTTGTGGGACTGGATGCGCCAGAGCTGCAGCACGGCCGCCACCAGCATCAGCACCATGAGCGCCAGGAGGATGCCGAAACCGGCGCCCAGACGGGCTCCGATGCGCTTGAATTGCCAGTTCACAAACAGATTCTTCATGCGATGCTGTCCAGATGAATGGTGAACCCGGACAACCCCTGCCCTGCAGCCGGTCGTCTGGTGTAGACGCAGCGTAGCGCAGTTTGTGGCTATCGGCAAAAGAAGACGAGGTGAAAACCCGGGGCTGTTCCTGCGTTCGTTCGGCCTGCCAAGCAGGCCAGCCTAGCCCGGCAGCAGTGCGCGCAGCCCGGCCTCGTCCAGCACCGTGATGCCCAGCTCGCGTGCCTTGTCCAGCTTGCTGCCCGCTTCCTCGCCCGCCACCACGTAATCGGTCTTCTTGCTGACCGAGCCGGCCACCTTGGCGCCGGCGGCTTCCAGCATCTCCTTGGCTTCCTCGCGACTCAGCGTGGGCAAGCTGCCGGTCAGCACGAAGGTCTTGCCGGCCAGGGGCAGCTGGGCCGCCGGGCTGGGCTCGCCTTCTTCCCAGCGCAGGCCGCAGGCGCGCAACTGCTCCACCACCTCGCGGTTGTGCGGCTGTTCGAAGAAGGTGTGGATGCTCTGGGCCACCACGGGGCCGACATCGGGCACCTGCAGCAAAGCTTCCTCGCTGGCATCCATGATGGCGTCGAGCTGGCCGAAATGCCGTGCCAGGGCCTTGGCCGTGGCCTCACCCACATGGCGAATACCGAGGCCGAAGATGAAACGCGGCAAGGTGGTCTGCTTGGATGTTTCCAGCGCGTCGACGATGTTCTGCGCCGACTTGTCGGCCATGCGCTCCAGGCTGGCCAGCGCCACCAGACCCAGGCGGTAGAGATCCGGCAGGGTCTTGACCACGCCGCCGTCGACCAATTGGTCCACCAGCTTCTCGCCCAAGCCTTCGACCTCGACCGCGCGGCGCTGCGCAAAGTGCAGGATGGCCTGCTTGCGCTGGGCGCTGCAGAACAGGCCACCGGTGCAGCGGTAGTCGGCTTCGTCCTCCTCGCGCACAGCGGCTGACCCGCAGACCGGGCAGACACGCGGCATGGTGAACACTTCGGCCCCGGGCTGGCGCTTCTCGGGTAGCACGGACACCACTTCGGGGATGACGTCGCCGGCGCGGCGCACGATGACGGTATCGCCCACGCGCACGTCCTTGCGCCGGGCCTCGTCTTCATTGTGCAGGGTGGCATTGGTCACCGTGACACCGCCCACGAAAACCGGTGCCAGCTTGGCCACTGGCGTGAGCTTGCCGGTGCGGCCCACCTGCACCTCGATGGCTAACACCGTGGTCAGCATCTCCTGCGCCGGATACTTGTGCGCCACCGCCCAGCGCGGCTCGCGCGTCACGAACCCCATCTGCTCCTGCAGCGCCAGGCGGTTGACCTTGTAGACCACGCCGTCGATGTCATAAGGCAGGCTGTCGCGCAGCGCGCCGATGCGCTGGTGATAGGCCACCAGTTCTTCCGCGCCCCGTGCCAGGGCGACATGCTCGCAGACCGGGAAGCCCCAGGCCTTGAGCCCCTGCAGCCACTCGTAGTGGCTCTGGAAAGCGACGGTGCCTGGCGTCACCTCGCCCAGGCCGTAGGCGAAAAAGCTCAGCGGGCGCTGCGCGGCGATGGATGGGTCGAGCTGGCGCACGGCGCCCGCGGCGGCATTGCGCGGATTGACGAAGGTCTTCTCGCCTTTCTCACGCTGTCTCTCATTCAGGGTTTCGAAGTCATCGCGGCGCAGATAGACCTCGCCACGCACTTCCAGCACGGGGGGCACGCCTGCTGGCAGCCGCAGCGGAATCTGACCGATGGTTCGGATGTTCTGCGTCACGTCTTCGCCCACCTCGCCGTCGCCGCGCGTGGCGGCCTGCACCAGCACACCCTGCTCGTAGCGCAGATTGAGGGCCAGGCCGTCGAACTTGGGTTCGGCCGCGTACTCGATGGGCGGGTCGGTCTCGGCCAGGGCCAGCTCACGGCGCACGCGTGCGTCGAAGTTCTGCGCCCCGCTGGCCTCGGTGTCGGTCTCGGTGCGGATGCTGAGCATGGGCACGGCATGGCGCACGCTGGCGAAGTGGTCCAGCGTCTTGCCACCCACGCGCTGGGTCGGCGAGTCGGATGTCAGCAGCTCGGGAAACGCGGCCTCCAGGGCCTGCAGTTCACGGAACAGGCGGTCGTACTCGGCATCCGGAATTTCGGGCGCATCCAGAACGTAGTAGCGATACGCGTGATGGTGCAGCAGGCGATGCAGTTCCTGCACACGCTGCAAGTCAGGGCCGCCAGCGGGCGCCGCGTCGAACAGGTCGGACGTGCTCATCGAATCCAGGGTGAAAAAATCAGGAGAACAGGCGGCGCGCCAGCAGCGAGCCGGCTGACAGTTCGCGCTCGTCGAGCTTGTCGTAGAGGTTCTCGAGCTCGGAACCGATCAGGTCCATGGCGTCGGTACTCAGGGGCTGGCCGTTGTCGTCGGTGATCTGGCCGTCCATCACCTCGGCCAGGCGCGTGGCGGTCTCGCGCAGACGCACATACGGCTGCTCGGAGCGTGCCACCTGGGCCACGTCCAGGCTCAGCGTCATCTCGCGGATCGCGGTCTGGGCCGGGTCTTCGGCCTGGGCGGCCTGCGCGTCGTAGTGCAGGCCCAGCACGGGCGGCTGGCCGCCGACGCTGGCTGGCAGCACCATGCGCCCGGGCAGCACGCCGGCCACGAAGCCCAGCCGTGCCGCGTTCTGTTGCACATAACCGGCGCTCCAGGCCGTGTGGCGGGCCCGCAGGGTGACGCTGAGCTGGGCATCGTGCTCGCTGGCGAAGGCATCGAGCTCGCGCGCACGCGCCACGGCGTCCAGCATGTCGGGGAATTCGGGGGTGCCGCCCACGGCGTCGGCCAGGGCCTGGGTCTTCATGACGAATTCGGAATACTCGATCTCGTTGAGCGCTCCGGCGCGGTTGGCCAGCTGCACACCTGCCTGCAGGGCGCCATAACGCCGGCCGGGCTGAGGCGGCTCCCAAGCCCCTGTCGCCTGGTCCAGGCCTTCAATGGCATAAGGCTTGCTGCCCACGCGGCGCGTGGCCGGCATGTGCTGCAGCAGGGCTTCGCCGCTGACCGGATGTTCGAGCTCGATGGTCGCACTGACGTCGATCAGCGGGTCCAGCTGGGCTTTCCTGTCCTGCATCGTCGGCAGCAGGAGCCCGTCCTCATCGGCGCTGCCGGCGGCAGCGGGCGCAACCGGATCGAGCGAGAGCCCGTCCAGCCCCTGCGGCTCGACGGGGGCGGCTTCGGGCTCGGCCAGGCGGGGCTGGTTGCGCCGCGCCGTCCAGGCGCCATGGACCACCAGGGCGGCCAGCAACAGGACGCCAGCGATCGCCAGTCCGATTTGCAGTTTGCTCATAGACAAACCTCCGTGCTGCGCACTGCGGTGCGAGCACCTGCTGGCGGCCGTGCGGTGCTCATCGGTACCAGGCTCCGGCTTGCGTCAGGCCGCCTCGGCCATGGACACGGCGGATTCCATGTCCACCGCCACGATGCGCGAGACGCCCTGCTCCTGCATGGTCACGCCGATCAACTGCTCGGCCATTTCCATGGCGATCTTGTTGTGGCTGATGAAGAGGAACTGGGTGCCCTTGCTCATGCTGCTCACCAGCTTGGCGTAGCGCTCGGTGTTGGCGTCGTCCAGCGGCGCGTCCACCTCGTCCAGCAGACAGAACGGTGCGGGGTTGAGCTGGAAGATGGCGAACACCAGGGCGATGGCGGTCAGCGCCTTCTCGCCGCCCGAGAGCAGGTGGATGGTCTGGTTCTTCTTGCCCGGCGGCTGGGCCATGACCTGCACACCGGCGTCCAGGATCTCGTCGCCGGTCATGATGAGTCGGGCCTGACCGCCACCGAAGAGCTCGGGGAACATCTTGCCGAAGTGCTCGTTGACGGTCTTGAAGGTGCCGGCCAGCAGTTCGCGCGTTTCGCCGTCGATCTTGCGGATGGCATCTTCCAGCGTGTTCATCGCCAGGTTCAGGTCGGCCGACTGCGCATCCAGGAAATGCTTGCGTTCGCTCGCGCTGGCCAGTTCTTCCAGGGCCGCCAGGTTGACCGCCCCCAGGGCCGCGATCTCGCGGTTCAGGCGATCGATTTCGCCCTGCAGGCCCGTGAGGCGCACATTGCCTTGCTCGATGGACTGGGCCACGGCTTCCAGGTCGGCCTGGGCATCGGCCAGCAGCTGGGCGTACTGCTCGAAACCCAGGCGTGCGGCCTGCTCCTTGAGCTGCATGTCCTGGATGCGCTGGCGCAGCGGGTCGAGTTCGCGCTCCAGCTTGATGCGGCGCTCGTCGCTGGCGCGCAGCTTGGCGGTCAGGTCGTCGTATTCGCTGCGCTTGGCGCCCAGGGCCTGCTCACGTTCGAGCTTGAGCGCCAGCGCGTTCTGCAGACCGGCCTGGGCGGCGGCATCGGTCAGACGGGCCAGTTCGTCGCGGGCGCGCTGTTCATCGGCCGTGATGGTGGCAGCCTGCTGCTCGGCGGTGTCGATGGCGCGGGCCAGCTCGGCCTTGCGGGCGTCCAGGGTGCGCAGGGAGAAGGTGGCTTCCTGGGCCTGGCGCTCCAGGCTGCGCTGCTGCTCGCGGCAGGCGTTGAGTTTGCGCTCGGCCTCCAGCACGCGTTCGTCGAGCTGGGCATGGCGCTCCTGGCTGTCGGCCAGCTGCATGTCCAGTTCCTCGAAACGGCCTTCGGCAGCCACACGACGTTCCTGCAGTTCTTCCAGCAGGGCATCGACTTCGGCCAGGTCGCCGGCGATCTGCTCGCTGCGCGCGCGGGTCTGCTCGGCCAGCTGCGTGAGGCGCAGGGTCTCGACCTGCAGTTCGTGCGCGCGGCTCTGGGTCTCGCTGGCCTCGCGGCGCGCGGTGACCAGGCGCTGGGACGCGTCGGCATAGGCGGCCTCGGCGCGCACCAGGGCGCTGCGGGCCTCTTCGTTGATGAGCGACTGGGCACGCAGCTGCTTTTCCAGGTTCTCGATTTCCTGGGCGCGGGCCAGCAGGCCGGCCTGTTCGGAATCCTGCGCGTAGAAGCTCACGCTGTGCGCGGTGACAGCGTGGCCGCTCTTCACGTAGAGCGTCTCGCCCGGCTGCAACTGGGTCCGCTGGGCCAGGGCTTCCTCGAAGCTCTGCGCCACGTAGCAGCCCTGCAACCAATCCACCAGCACGGCCTTGAGGCCGGCGTCGTTCACGCGCAGCAGGTCGGCAAGACGCGGCAGGCCGCCAGATTTTTCAGGCGCACCGGCCTGCGGCGCACTGTAGAAAGCCAGCTTGGCCGGCGGCGCGTCATTGCCGAAAGCCTTGACCATGTCGATGCGGCTGACTTCCAGCGCGCCCATGCGTTCGCGCAGCGCAGCTTCCAGCGCGCTTTCCCAGCCCTGCTCGATGTGCAATCTGGTCCACAGGGCCTGCAGATCGGCCAGGCCATGTTTGGCCAGCCAGGGCTGCAGCTTGCCGTCGGTCTTGACCTTCTCCTGCAGGGCCTTGAGCGCCTCCATGCGCGCCGACAGGTCGGCCTGGCGGGCCGATTCGGTGTTGACGCTGTCCTGCTGGGTGCGGCGCGCCTCGTCGAGTTGCGGCACGCTGTCCTGCAACTCGTGCAGGCGGGCATCGGCCACGGCGGCGGCTTCGCTGGCCTGGGCAAGCTGGGCCTGCAAGGCCTGCAGGCGGGCCTCGTCGGGCGCGGCCAGGGCCTTGCGGTCGGTGTCCAGGCGTTCGCGACGCTGGTTCAGCTGGCGCGACTGCTCCTCGATGCTGCGCTGCTCGGCGGCCAGCACCTGAATCTGCTGCTGCACCTGAGTCACGCTACCGCGCTGCTCGTTGGCGCGGCTCTGGGCCTGGCGCAGCGCCTCTTCCATATCAGGCAGGGCCTGGGCCTGTTCTTCCAGCTGGGCGGCCAGCTCGGTGGTCTTCTCTTCCCCCACCAGGGCCAGCTCGGCCAGGCTTTCGATCTCGGCCTGGGCGTCCTGCTTACGCGTGGCCCACTGGGCGGTCTGCTCCTTCAGGGTGAGCAGGCGCTCCTCGACACGCTGGCGACCCTCGACCACGAAACGGATCTCGGCCTCCAGCCGCCCCACTTCGGTGCTGGCCTCGTAGAGCAGGCCCTGGGCCTGGTTGACCTGATCGCCGGCGGCGTAATGCGCCTGGCGGATGGTTTCGAGGTCGGCCTCGATGTGGCGCAGGTCGGCCACGCGCGATTCGAGTTCGATGACGGCCTTCTCGCCCTCTTGCTTGATCTTCGTCTGGTCGGCCTCGGCCTCGGAGCGCCGCAGGTACCAGAGCTGCTGCTGCTTGAGCGTGGCGTCGGCCTGCAGGGTGTTGTACTTCTGCGCGACTTCGGCCTGGCGTTCGAGCTTTTCCAGATTGGCGTTGAGCTCGCGCAGGATGTCCTCGACCCGGGTCAGGTTCTCACGCGTGTCCGAGAGCCGGTTCTCGGTCTCGCGGCGGCGTTCCTTGTACTTGGAGACACCGGCGGCCTCTTCGAGGAAGAGGCGCAGTTCTTCCGGCTTGGATTCGATGATGCGGCTGATGGTGCCCTGGCCGATGATGGCGTAGGCGCGCGGGCCCAGGCCCGTGCCGAGGAACACGTCCTGCACGTCGCGCCGGCGCACGGGCTGGTTGTTGATGTAGTAGCTGCTGGTGCCGTCGCGCGTGAGCACGCGCTTGACGGCGATCTCGGCGTACTGGCTCCACTGGCCGCCGGCACGGTGGTCGGCGTTGTCGAACACCAGCTCCACGCTGGAACGGCTGGCCGGCTTGCGGGTGGTGGTGCCGTTGAAGATCACGTCCTGCATGGACTCGCCGCGCAGCTCGCTGGCGCGGCTCTCGCCCAGCACCCAGCGCACGGCGTCCATGATGTTGGACTTGCCGCAGCCGTTGGGGCCGACCACGCCGACCAGCTGCCCGGGCAGCATGAAGTTGGTCGGCTCGGCGAAGGACTTGAACCCGGAAAGCTTGATGGAGGTGAGACGCACGGTGAGAACAGTCTGATGGCGGGAACAGCCTGAAATCATACCGTCCCGGCCCGCACGAAAATCGTGCGCTCCCAGCGGGATTTGTGCTACGGGAAAACCCGACTCGGTTGCATTTGTACACATTGCCATGTACTGCGTCATGGCGGCCACCTGACGGACCGTGTAGATTCACGCTTTTTGACCTGCCCCTCATAGAAACTCCTCCATCATGAATCAGGCCGCCAGCGAAACCCCTCAGAACAACGTGCTGCAGATCTCCCTCAAGGAGCTTGGCCTGCGCCCGGGCATCGCGCTGCAGGTTCGCCGGCTGGTGGAAGGCGCCAGCAAGAAGGAAGGACAGCTCTTCGGCGCCATCGAGAACCGGGGCGTGATGGTGGGGCCCCAAGGTCCGGAGGGCGAGGACACCGGCCTGACCGAGGGCGATGTCTGCATCGTGCGCGGCTTTACCGGCCAGTATGAGTTTTCCTTCATCAGCAAGGTGCTGCAGACCTACGAGAAGCCCTTCGTGTACGCCCTGCTGGCCTACCCGACCCAGGTCGATGCGCGGCAGGTACGCCAGTCCATGCGCACCAAAACGAGCTGGCCCGTCACGGTTCAGCTGGGCGGACTCAAGCTGGACGGCCAGTTGCTGGACATCAGCATGCAGGGCGCCATGATCAGCACGCCCACCATCACCACGGCTGTGGGCAAGACCATCGACCTCAGCATCGGGGCCGTGGTCGAAGGCGAGCCCACCACCCTCGCGCTCAAGGCCACGGTCTGCCACGCCCACAAGGCCCCGGACGGCGAGAGCCACTTCACCGGCATGGCCTTCCACGGCCTGAATCAGCAGGACAAGCTGGTGCTGCACTACCTGACCAAGACCTCGCCAAGCTGACGTCAGGTCGAAGCGGGCAGTGATGCCCTTGTTTTTCATGGGTGTATGGGTTCCTCCTCACTGCCCTTGCCATGTGATCCCTTAGATTCGATCCCTTCGCATCCAGGGATCCCCATGAACCCAGAAGTTCTCTCCAGCTACGACAGCACTTACGTCGCGCTCTCCTTCCTCATCGCCTTCGTCGGCTCCTTCGTCGCCCTGACGTCCGCCCGCCGGGTCATTGGCCCGGGCGGCAGGATCAACCGTTTTGACCTGCTGGCCGCCACGCTGGCACTGGGCGGCATCGGCGTCTGGACCATGCATTTCATCGGCATGGCCGCACTGAAGATGGATCTGCGCGTGGGCTACTCCATGATCGAAACCCTGCTGTCCCTGCTGGTCGTCTGCCTGGCCACCGGTTTCGGCCTGACGTATGTGGCCCGCGATCCGGCGAACAAGACCCGCCTGCTGACGGCCGGCGCCGCCCTGGGACTGGGCGTGGCCGTCATGCACTACCTGGGCATGTACGGCATGCGCTTTGGCGGCTACATCAACTGGTCCTTCCTGCTGGTGGCCGCCTCCATCCTGATCGCCGTCGTGGCGGCCACCGCGGCCCTCTGGCTAGCCTTCAACACCAAGCCCCTGGCCTTGCGCCTGCTGGCGGCCGTGATCATGGCGGTGGCCGTCTGCGCCATGCACTACACCGGCATGGCGGCGGCCGATTTCGTCTGCACCACGGCAGACCGCCAGGCCCTGCCCCGGGGCTTCGGGGTCATCGTGGCGACCGACCTGCCCGAAGTGGTGATGGTCATGGCCATCGGTATTGCCCTGGTGCTGTCCATCGACCTGCTGACGCAGAAACTGCTGAGCGCACCCAAAAAACGTCGATGAGGCGAGGATGCGGGTGCGGCCGTGCTGCACCCTGTCCCTGCGGTATCGGGGAGTTCCGGGATAATTCCCCCTCATGAACCCCCTGCTCCAACGACTGCAGCCCTACCCTTTCGAACGGCTGCGGCAGCTTTTTGCCGGCATCACCCCCAACCCGGCCTATCGTCCCATCAGCCTGGGCATCGGCGAGCCCAAGCACGCCACCCCCGACTTCATCAAGCGCGCCCTGACCGACGCACTCGATACCGGCCTGACCGGCTACCCCCCGACCGCCGGCGAGCCGGCACTCAGGGAGGCCATGGCCGGCTGGCTGCAGCGCCGTTATGGCGTCACGGTCAACCCGGCCAGCCAGATCCTGCCGGTCAATGGCTCGCGCGAGGCGCTGTTCGCGCTGACGCAGACCGTGGTCGATGGCAGCCAGCCCGGCGCCCTGGTCCTGTGCCCCAACCCCTTCTATCAAATCTACGAAGGCGCCGCCCTGCTGGCTGGCGCCCAGCCGTATTACGTGCCCAGCGACCCGGCGCGCAACTTCGCCGTCGACTGGGACAGCGTGCCCGCCGAGGTCTGGGCCCGCACCCAGCTGATCTTCACCTGCTCGCCCGGCAACCCGACCGGTGCCGTGATGCCGCTGGCCGAATGGAAAAAGCTGTTCGAGTTGAGCGACCGCTACGGCTTCGTCATCGCCTCCGACGAGTGTTACAGCGAGATCTACTTCCGCGACGAGCCGCCACTGGGCGGGCTGGAAGCGGCCGTGAAACTGGGTCGCAGCGACTTCAGGAACCTGATCGCATTGACCAGCCTCTCCAAACGCAGCAATGTGCCGGGCATGCGCAGCGGCTTCGTGGCCGGCGATGCGGCCATCATGAAGGCCTTCCTGCTCTACCGCACCTACCACGGCAGCGCCATGAGCCACGTGGTACAGGCCGCCAGCATTGCGGCCTGGAACGACGAGCAGCACGTCATCGAGAACCGCAACCTCTACCGCGCCAAGTTTGCCCAGGTCACACCCATGCTGAGCGCCGTACTGGACGTGGCCCTGCCCGACGCGGCCTTCTACCTCTGGGCCGGCGTGAAGGGCAGCGACACCGATTTCGCCCGCGATCTCTACGCTCTTTACAATGTGACTGTTTTGCCCGGCAGCTATCTGGCGCGCGAGGCCCGCGGTTTCAACCCCGGCGCCGGGCGCGTGCGCATGGCGCTGGTGGCCGAAACCGCCGAATGCGCGGAAGCGGCCGAACGCATCATTCAATTTGTCAAATCCAGAAACTGAAAATCCGAGTCCTACACATGAGCCAACAACTGCAACAGATCATCGAAGCCGCCTGGGAAAACCGCGCCAACATCTCCGTGAAGTCCGCGCCCAAGGAAGTGGCTGACGCCGTCGAACACGTCATCTCCGAGATGAACAAGGGCCGCCTGCGCGTGGCCACGCGCGAGTCTGTGGGCAAGTGGACGGTGCACCAGTGGATCAAGAAGGCCGTGCTGCTGTCCTTCCGTCTCAAGGACAACGAGGTCATCAAGGCCGGCGACCTGGGTTTCTACGACAAGGTGCAGACCAAGTTCGCCCACCTCTCGGCCGAAGAAATGGCCGCCACCGGCGTGCGTGTGGTGCCGCCGGCCGTGGCGCGCCGCGGCAGCTTCATTGCCAAGGGCGCCATCCTGATGCCCAGCTACGTGAACATCGGCGCCTACGTGGACGAAAACACCATGGTGGACACCTGGGCCACGGTCGGTTCCTGTGCCCAGATCGGCAAGAACGTGCACCTCTCGGGCGGCGTCGGCATCGGCGGTGTGCTGGAGCCCGTGCAGGCCGGCCCGACCATCATCGAGGACAACTGCTTCATCGGCGCGCGCTCGGAAATCGTCGAGGGCGTGGTCGTCGAGGAAAACTCGGTCATCTCCATGGGCGTGTACATCGGCCAGAGCACCAAGATCTATGACCGCGCCACCGGCGAAGTCCACTACGGCCGCGTGCCGGCCGGTTCGGTGGTGGTGTCGGGCAACCTGCCCAGCGCCGACGGCAAATACAGCCTGTATTGCGCCGTGATCGTCAAGCGCGTGGACGCCCAGACCCGTTCCAAGACCAGCCTGAACGACCTGCTGCGCGACTGATCACGCTTGCAGCGAACGACCTCGACACACGATACCGGGAGAGCAGACATGAGCAGCACGATGGGCATGATGGAACGGATCCTGCGACTGATGTCCGAGAAGAAAGCCTCGGACATCTATCTTTCGGCCCACTCGCCGGCGCTCATCCGCATCAACGGGCAGTGCGTGCCGATCAACAACCAGCCCTTGCCGCCGGATGCGCCGCGCAATCTGCTGGCCGAGATCATCCCGGAGGAACGCCTGGCCGAGCTCGACGCCTACAGCGAACTCAATATGGGCTTCCCGCTGGCCGGCGTGGGGCGTTTCCGCCTGAGCGCCATGCGCCAGCGCGGCTCGATCGCCGCGGTGATCCGCTTCGTCTCGGGCGAGATTCCCTCGCTGGGCTCGCTCTCCTTGCCCCCCATCCTGGGCGACCTAATCATGGAAAAGCGCGGCCTGATCCTGATGGTGGGCGCCACCGGCATGGGCAAGAGCACCACGCTGGCGGCCATGATCGACTACCGCAACGAGAACGCCTCGGGCCACATCCTGACGATCGAGGACCCGATCGAGTACCTGTTCAAGAACAAGCGTTCCGTGGTCAACCAGCGCGAGATCGGCGCCGACACCAAGAACCTGGGCACGGCCCTGCAGAACGCGCTGCGCCAGGCACCCGACGTGATCATGATCGGCGAGATCCGCGACCGCGAGACGATGTCTGCGGCCATCGCCTATGCCCAGTCCGGTCACCTCTGCCTGGCCACCATGCACGCCAACAACAGCTACCAGGCACTCAACCGCATCCTGAGCTTCTACCCGGTGGAAGTGCGCCAGACCATGCTGGGGGACCTCTCCAGCGCGCTCAAGGCCATCGTC
Organism: uncultured Hylemonella sp.; assembly: GCA_963512175.1. Taxonomy (GTDB): domain Bacteria; phylum Pseudomonadota; class Gammaproteobacteria; order Burkholderiales; family Burkholderiaceae_C; genus Hylemonella. Next base: position 400,959 of record CAUPLI010000003.1, read on the forward strand.
TCGCAGCGCCTGCTGCGCACCACCACGGGCAGCCGCACCCCGGCGGTGGAGATCATGCTCAACACCAAGCTGATCTCGGACCTGATCGAGAAGGGCGACTTCTCCAGCATCAAGGAGGCGATGGAAAAAGCCATGGCCGAAGGCTCGCAGAACTTCGAGCAGGACATCGCGCGCCTCATCACGGACGGCGTAATCGACCGCAAGGAAGGCCTGGCCAATTCCGATTCGCCGACCAACCTCATGTGGCGCCTGCAAAACGACTTCCAGAAGCCGGCCCAGGCCCAGGCCGATGAGCACCAGGACGACGAACCGTCCTTCACCGAGATCACGCTGGACGTGAAGCATTGATGAGTGCAGCGCAGAACCGCTTCAAACAGACTCGCGCCCCCGTGGGGCTGAGTCCCGCGGCTCCCAGCCTGCCTGCGCAGGCTGGGACGGGACGAAGAGCCGTCGCGTCTTGCGGCGGCACGTCCGGCGCAGCACATGCAATGGCAAGCGTGGGGGCACCATGATGTCCCGTACCCTGCAACTGACCGAGCAACTGATCGCGCGCCCCTCCGTCACACCCGACGACGCCGGCTGCCAGGCCCTGCTGGCCGAACGCCTCCAGCCGCTGGGCTTTGCCTGCGAGTCCATTGTCAGCGGCCCGGCTGACTTCCGCGTCAGCAACCTGTGGGCCAAACGCGTGGCCCAGCCCGGCGCCCCGCTCCTGGTCTTTGCCGGCCACACCGACGTGGTGCCCACCGGCCCGGTCGCCCAATGGAGCCAGGACCCGTTCACGCCCACGCACCGCGACGGCAAGCTCTACGGCCGTGGCAGCAGCGACATGAAGGCATCGATCGCCGCCTTCGTGGTCGCGGTGGAGGAGTTCCTTGCTTCACACGCCCAGGCCCCGCTCAACATCGCCCTGCTGCTGACCAGCGATGAGGAAGGCCCGGCCGTGGACGGCACGGTGGTGGTCTGCGAAGCCCTGAAAGCGCGCGGCGAAAAGCTGGACTACTGCATCGTCGGCGAGCCGACCTCGGTACGGCGCACCGGCGACATGATCAAGAACGGCCGCCGGGGCACCATGAGCGGCAAGCTCACGGTCAAGGGCGTGCAGGGCCACATCGCCTACCCGCACCTGGCCAGGAATCCCATCCATCAGTTCGCGCCGGCACTGGCCGAACTGACATCCATCGAGTGGGACCGGGGCAACGATTTCTTCCCTCCTACCACCTGGCAGGTCAGCAATATCCATGGCGGCACGGGTGCCAGCAACGTGATCCCCGGCAGCGTGGTGGTGGATTTCAATTTCCGCTTCTGCACCGAATCCACACCGCAAAGCCTGCAGCAGCGTCTCACTACCGTACTGAATAAGCACGAGTTGGAGTACGACCTCACGTGGACCATCGGCGGGCTGCCCTTCCTGACCACCCCGGGTACGCTGGTCAACGCCGTGCGTGCAGCCATCCACGCCGAGACCGGCATCGAGACCGAACTCTCCACCAGCGGCGGCACCAGCGACGGCCGTTTCATCGCCCAGATCTGCCCGCAGGTCATCGAACTGGGGCCGACCAACGCCACCATCCACAAGATCGACGAATGCGTGCCGGTGGCCGACATCGAGCCGCTGAAAAACATCTACCGGCGCGTGCTGGAAAAGCTGGCGCAATGAACCCTGCCAGCATGAAATTACCGACCGTGATCGAACTGATCGAGGCCGGCGCCCAGCAGCTCACCGCCGCCGGCGTGGCCTATGGTCATGGCACCAGTAATGCGTTTGACGAAGCCGCCTGGCTGGTGCTGTGGCAGTTGGGCCTGCCGCTCGACGAACTCGACGCGGTGGCGGATCGTCTGGTCAGCCTGGATGAGCAGGCCAAGGTCACCACCCTGTTTCAGGAACGCATCACCACGCGCAAGCCAGCCGCCTACCTGACCCGCGAGGCTTGGCTGCAGGGTGTGCCCTTTTACGTGGACGAGCGCACCATCGTGCCGCGCAGTTTCATCGCCGAACTGCTGGCCAACGGCAACATCGACGCCTGGTTGGGCGCGCACACGAAACGTGTGCTGGATCTGTGCACCGGCAACGGCAGCCTGGCCGTGCTGGCCGCCCTGGCCTGGCCCGAGGTGAGCGTGGACGGCGCTGATCTCTCGGCCGACGCCCTGGCCGTGGCCCGCATCAATGTGGACAAGCACCAGTTGCAGGACCGCGTCACGCTACTGCAGTCCGACGGACTGGCCGGCGTACACGGCCCCTACGACCTGATCCTGTGCAACCCCCCCTACGTCAATGCGCAGAGCATGGCCGCCCTGCCCGCCGAGTACCAGGCCGAACCCGAACTGGCCCTGGCCGGAGGCGCTGACGGCATGGACTTCATCCGCCGCCTGCTGGCCGAGGCCCCGGCGCAGATGACCGAACACGCCGTGCTAGTCCTGGAGATCGGCAATGAGCGCGAGCACTTCGAGGCGGCCTTCCCGCGCCTGGAAGCTGCCTGGCTGGAAACAAGTGCAGGCGACGAACAAGTCCTGCTGATAACGCGCGAAGCGCTGCTGAAAAAATGATCACCTTGAAGAATGTCACCCTGCGCCGCGGCGCCAGGGTGTTGCTGGATGCTGCTTCCGTCACCGTCAACCCCGGTGAAAAAGTCGGCCTGGTCGGCCGCAACGGCGCCGGCAAGTCCACGCTGTTTGCCCTGCTCAACGGCACCCTGCACGAGGACAGCGGCGACTGCAGCATCCCGGCCCAGTGGCGCCTGGCCCAGGTGGCCCAGGATATGCCCGAGACAGCCGAGAGCGCGACCGACTTCGTGATCGCCGGCGACACGCGCCTGGCCGCAGCGCAGGCCGAGGTGCTGGCCGCCGAGGCCACCGATGACGGCGAGCGCATGGGGCACGCCTATATGGAGCTGCACGACGCCGGCGCGCACGACGCCTCGTCCCGTGCTCAGGCGCTGATCCTGGGCCTGGGCTTTCGCACCACAGAACTCGACAAGCCCGTCAACAGCTTTTCCGGCGGCTGGCGCATGCGCCTGCAGCTGGCGCGCGCGCTGATGTGCCCCTCCGACCTGTTGCTGCTGGACGAACCCACCAACCACCTGGACCTCGATGCCCTGGTCTGGCTGGAAGCCTGGCTGCAGCGTTACACCGGCACCATGCTGGTCATCAGCCATGACCGCGAGTTTCTCGATGCCGTGACCAACGTGACAGTGCACATCGAAACCGCCAAGCTCAACCGTTACGGCGGCAACTACACCAAGTTCGAGGACATGCGGGCCGAGAAGATGGAACTGCAGCAGGCGTCCTACGCCAAGCAGCAGGAGAAAATCGCCCACCTGAAGAAGTTCATCGACCGCTTCAAGGCCCAGGCCAGCAAGGCCAAGCAGGCCCAGAGCCGGGTCAAGGCGCTGGACCGTATGGAGAAGATCGGCCCCCTGCTGGCCGAGGCCGAGTTCACCTTCGAGTTCAAGGAACCGGCCAACCTGCCCAACCCCATGCTGTCCATGCAGGGGATCGACTTCGGCTACCCGCCGCCCGAAGGTGCACCGGCCGGCACGCCACCCACGGTGATCGTGAAGAACGTCAGCAAATCGGTGCTGGCGGGGCAGCGCATCGGCATCCTGGGCGCCAACGGCCAGGGCAAGTCCACCGTGGTCAAGACCATCGCGCGCGACCTGGCGCCCCTGGCGGGCGAGATCATCGAAGGCAAGGGCCTGTCCATCGGCTACTTCGCCCAGCAGGAGCTCGACGTGCTGCGCCCGCAGGACACACCGCTGGAACACATGATCTGGCTGGTCAAGGACACCACGGCCCGCGGTGCACTCAGCGGCCAGGCCACCCGCGAGCAGGACCTGCGCAGCTTCCTGGGCAGCTTCAATTTCACGGGCGACCAGGTCAAGCAGACCGTGGGCACCATGAGCGGCGGCGAGAAGGCCCGCCTGGTTCTGTGCATGCTGGTCTGGCAGCGCCCCAACCTGCTGCTGCTGGACGAGCCGACCAACCACCTGGACCTGGCCACGCGTGAGGCGCTGGGCATGGCGCTGAACGAATTCGAGGGCACCGTGATGCTGGTCAGCCACGACCGCGCCCTGCTGCGTGCGGTGTGCGACGAATTCTGGCTGGTTTCACGCGGCGGCATCAGCCCCTTCGACGGCGACCTCGACGACTACCAGCGCTACTTGCTGGATGAAGCCAAGCGCCAGCGCGAGGCCCTCAAGGAAGCCAATGCCGCCGCCTCCGCAGCGGCAAGCGCACCGCCGCCCGCAGTGGCAGCGCCTGAGCCGGCCCGCCCGCGGCGCGAAGACAACCGTACCCGTCAGCTGCGCAAGGAATTCGAACTGTGCGAGGCCCGCATCGCCGAACTGATGCAGGAGAAAGCCGCGCTTGAAGAACGGCTCTCCGGTCAACCTGGCATGGATGAGATCAATGAACTCGGCAAGCGCCTGGGAGCCCTGCAGGATGAACTGGACCAGCTCGAAGAACGCTGGCTGGAACTGAGCGGCAGCCTGGGCGATTAGTCCGAACCGGCCTTAGTCGGCTGCGCGCTGCGGGCTTTGCTGCATCTGCTGCATGGACTCGCCGACCTTCTGCTGCACCTGCTGCATGGTCTTCTGGCCCTGCTCGAGCTCCTGCTTCTTGGCCGCCCCTACGGTAGCAGCCGTGGTCGCCGTTTCGGCGCCACAACCGACCAGCATGAGCACTGCCAGGGTGATGATGATTGCTTGGGACATGGTCGTTTCTCCTGCATGATGCCGACGACGGAAAAACGCATTTTGTCCCCTGCGCCGCCTGGACGGGACTGATTTTTATGCAATAATTGAGGTCTGGGTTCTTAGCTCAGTTGGTAGAGCAGCGGACTCTTAATCCGTAGGTCGAGTGTTCGAGTCACTCAGGACCCACCAGATCAAAAGGGATCTGATCGCAAGATCAGATCCCTTTTTCTTTGTGTCTCAAAACACCGCGCAACAACAAAAAAGGCCTTGCATTGCTGCAAGGCCTTTTTGATCTGGCTCCTCGACCTGGGCTCGAACCAGGGACCTACGGATTAACAGTCCGGCGCTCTACCGACTGAGCTATCGAGGAATATTCGGTTCAACAAATTGTACTTGGTAGGACGTGCGGGATTCGAACCTGCGACCAACGGATTAAAAGTCCGCTGCTCTACCAACTGAGCTAACGTCCCCCAGAGCGGGACGCTTACGCTAACCCCGACAAGCCTTCAATTATAGCGTCATTTTTCTGCGATCTTCAAGCGCGCTTCACGATTTCATCCAGCACCCAGCCGGCTGCGCACTGGCCGAAGGTGGCGGTGACAGCCACCAGAGAGCCGTAACCGCTGCAGTTGAGCGTGCCGTCGCCCTCGACGGCACAGGAGGCATCGGGGCCGCTGACGGCCTCGCGGCTGAACACGCAGGCCACACCGATCTTGCGCCCCTCACGGGCTGCGCCATGCTCTTTGCGCAGGCGGTAGCGCAACTGCGCCAGCAACGGGTCGTGCGTGACACGGCCCAAGTCCTCGATGTCCACCTCGTGCGCCCGGCGCTTGCCGCCGGCAGCACCTACCGTGATGAAAACGAGCTTGTTCTTGAGGGCCCAGGCCGCCATGGCGGTCTTGGCGCGCACCTGGTCGCAGGCATCGATGACAGCATCCACACCTGAAGGCAGGATGGCGGGCCAGTTGCCGGGCTCCACGAACTCCTCGATGCATTGCACCTGGCAAGCCGGATTGATCTGCGCGATGCGATCGCGCATGGCCAGCACCTTGGCCTGGCCCAGCGTGGTTTCCAGGGCATGGATCTGGCGGTTGATATTGGATTCGGCTACGTGGTCGAGGTCGATCAGGGTCAGATGCCCCACACCACTGCGCGCCAGGGCTTCCACGGCCCAGGAGCCGACACCGCCGACCCCCACCACGGCCACGTGGGCCGCACGGATACGCTGGGCGCCGGCCACGCCGTAGAGGCGGGTCAGACCGCCAAAGCGGCGTTCAGCATCCATGACAGCAGACGACACGTCAGGCCATGCGCTCCAGGCGCCACACCTGGTACTTGAAGCCGACGACCGAGCCGGCCACGATGGCCACAAAAGCCACCAGGCTGTTGAGGCCCAGGGTGGACAGGCCCGTCAGGCCCTGGCCGATGGTACAGCCCATGGCGGTGACCCCACCCACGCCCATGAGCACGGCGCCCACCAGATGGTTGGCCACGTCCTCGGTGCTGCCGAAGCCCTCCCAGCGGAAGCTGCGGGTCCACAGGGCCATGAGGGCGGAGCCGGCCATGACGCCGAAGACCGAGACGATGCCCAGCGTGAGCACCTTGCTCGTGTCACTGTAGAACAGCAGCCAATCCAGCGCATAGGAAACGGGGGCCACGAAGCTCATGGCTTCGGCGCGGCCCGAGTTGGTGGCCAGATAGACCTCGTCCAGGGTTTGCGGATGCTCGGCCACATGGCCGAGGTAGCCGCTGACCCACCACATGGCGACGATGATGCCCCCGACACCCAGGCCAGCCAGCAGGTTGTCCGCGCGCAGGAACTCCTTGCCACGCAGGGCCCAGACGATCAGCGCCGCGCCCAGGCCCAGGCCCAGCAGCAAGGTGGCCAGGGTGGGCGTGAGGCCCAGGGCCGTGGCGGCCAGATGCGGCAGATTGGCCGTGACGGCAAAGTCCACACCCACCTGGTCCACGGTGGCCACGCGCCATACCGCAGTGATGCCCTTCATGGTGGCGAAACCCGTCATACCCATGACCAGCAGGACCACCAGGGATTTGAGGTTGCCGGACCCGACCCGCACCAGGGTCTTGCTGCCGCAGCCCGAAGACAGCACCATGCCGAAGCCGAAGAGCAGGCCACCGACGATCGCCGACAGCCAGAGCCAGCGTTTGCCCCCGTGCAGGGTCTTGGCCGGATCGATCAGGCCCGCATAGGCGAGCAGGGCAAAGCCGGCCATGGCCACACCGATGGCCAGGACCCACTGGCGCATGCGCGTCCAGTCCCCCATATTGACCACGTCGCTGACGGCGCCCATGGTGCAGAAATGGGTACGCTGAACGAGTGCACCGAAAAGCAGGGAAAGAAGAAAAGAAGCGCTCAACACCAGGGTGTTGAGCGCCGAGATGTCGGCGGATTGCATGTCCCGGATTCTAAAGCCAGGACGCGCAACCCTACTTGAGACGCGGCAGGCGCTGCTTGGCCGCGGCGGCGGCCTCGGACTGGGGGTAAGCCTTGATCAGGTCTTCCAGGGTCTTGCGCGCGGCCTTGATGTCCTTGAGCTCGACCTGGCAGTTGGCGATGGACAGCACGGCCTCGGGCGCCCGCAGATGATCCGGAGCCTGGGTCAGCAGGTTGCGGAAATTCTGGATGGCGACCTGATAGTCGCGCGTGGCGTATTGGGCATTGCCCAGCCAGAAGAAGGACGAGGGAGCGTAACCGCTGGTCGGATAGCGCTTGAGCAGATCGACGAAGGCGTTCTGCGCGCCAGCAAAGTCGCCCTTGCGGAACACGCCGAGGGCAGCATCGTAGTCACGCTTCTCGGCCTGTTCGGCCAGGAACTCGCGACCATCTACCGTGACCTTGGCAGGCTCGAACTTGCGCAGGCGCTCGTCGAAGCCGCCCAGCAGATCCTTCTGCTGGCGCTGCAGTTCAGCCACATCGCGCGTGAGCTGTTCGTTCTGCCCGACCAGACGTGCCATGTCGGTACGCAGGGTCTCGATCTGGGTCTGCAACTCCAGCAGGCTGCGGCGCAGCAGGGCATTTTCTTCCGTGCTGCGGGTGGCCTGCTCGGCTGAACGCGTTTCGGAATCCTGCCGCACGCTGTCCACGCGCTGGCGCAGATCCAGGATGGCGCGGCGGGCCTCCTCGTCGTCGAAGAGGCCGGCCTGCGCCACGGTGACGCCACAGACACACAGCAGCAGGGCTGCCAGGCGGGTGTGCGTGTTCATCGCTGCAACTCCGGCACCCGATCAGCGGTAGCTGATCTCGGCACGGCGGTTCTTGGACCAGGCGGCTTCGCCCGTGCCCTGTACGGCCGGCTTTTCCTTGCCGAAGCTCACGGCCTCGACCTGGCTGTCGGCCACGCCGAGCAGGCCCAGCGAGCGGCGCACGGCCTCGGCACGGCGCTGGCCCAGGGCCAGGTTGTACTCGCGGCCACCGCGCTCGTCGGTGTGGCCTTCGATCACGACCTTGCGGCTGCGGTCGGCCTTGATATGGCGGGCATGGGTGTCGATCAGCGCCTGGAACTCGGGCTTGATGACATAGCTGTCGTAGTCGAAGTAGACCAGGCGCGGGACGTTGGCGATCGCAGCCTGAGCGGACTTGCCGTCATCGACCGGTGTGACCGAGGTCTGCGCCACCGTCGTGCTGGAACCGGTCCCGGCACCGCTGGAGCGGTCATCGACCGGCGGATTGTCCAGGTTGACCGATGAGCAGCCGGCCATGAGCAGGGTCACTGCGCCGAGCAGTGCAAGTTTTTTCATCGACATGTTTTTTACTCCTGTGGTATCGATATGGAATCAGTTGGGTGATTTCTGGAATGGGCCCCAGTCGGGCTCACGGATGTCTCCGCCCTGTCCGGCCAGGCGTGCCTTGATTTTCCCATCCAGCGTGGTGGTCATCAGGGCTTCGCGTTCCTGCTGCCGGGTGGCATAGAGGAGCAGACGGCCATTGGGGGCAAAACTCGGGTTCTCGTCCGCACTGGTTTCGGTCAGGGCCGTGACGTTGCTGGTGGACAACTCCATCACATGGAGCTTGAAGGCGCCACTCACCCGGGAAATATAAGCCAGCCAGCGGCCGTCGGCGCTCAGAGAGGGGGAAATGTTGTAAGTGCCGGTAAACGTCACGCGCTCCGGGTTGCCGCCCGCTGCCGGCATGCGATAGATCTGCGGACTGCCACCCCGGTCGCTGACGAAATAGATGAACTTGCCATCGTGCGAATAGATGGGTTCGGTGTCGATGCTGGAGGACTGGGTCAGGCGACGCGGCTCGCTGCCCGCGGTCGTGACGTCCAGCGTATAGAGCTGCGAACCGCCGTCACGGCTCAGCGTGACGGCCAGGCTGCGCCCGTCGGGCGACCAGGCCGGTGCGCTGTTGGATCCGCGGAAGTTGGCCACCAGACGGCGCTTGCCGCTGGCCACGTCGTGGATGTAGACCACCGGTTTGCGCGACTCGAAGGACACGTAGGCCAGCTGCCGCCCCTCGGGTGACCAGCTCGGGGAAATGATGGGTTCGGGGCTGGTCAGGGCGGGCTGCGCGCCCTCGCCGTCCGCATCGGCCACCCACAGGCTGTAGCGCTGGTCTGCCTTGGTGACGTAGGCGATGCGGGTGGAAAAGATGCCCTTGTCGCCGGTCAGCTTCTCATAGACGAAGTCGGCAATGCGATGCGCGGCCAGGCGCAGATCGGCCTGGTTGATGGCGTAACTCTGCCCCCCCAGGTCTCGCCCGGCCACCACGTCCCAGAGGCGGAAGCGCACGTCATAACGGCCGTCGGCCAGGCGCGAGATGCTCCCTGCGACCAGGGAGTCGGCACCGCTCTGGCGCCACGGCACCAGATCAGGCTTGGCGTTCTCGTCCAGCGCCCCCGAACGTGCCGGCACGCTGCGGAACTGGCCGCTACGCTCCAGATCGGCCTGCACGATGGCGCTGATCTTCTGCGGCGCGGCGTCCTCGCCGCGGAAAGGGGCGAAGGCAATCGGCAGCTGCGTCAGGCCCACGCCGGACACTTCGACCCGGAACTGGGCATAGGCCGGCCAGGCGGCCAGCAGCGTCATCAAAGTCAGCAGGTATCGTCTCATCATTTTCTGCATTATCCCAGCCTCGTCATGACAACATCGTCATCTGGACGGGCCTGAGCATAACCCGAGGCCGCACGCACGATGTCCGACTGCGCCCGCCCGCGTACCGTGCGGGCGTTCTGCGACTCCTGCCCGCGAGCTGCCTCCCTGTGCCAGAGGTGGAAAACCTCGGTGGCGCAGAAGCCGTTCTTGCGCACCACGCCGGCGTGGTGCAGGCGCAGCACGAAATCGGCGTCCTCGTGGCCCCAGCCGATGAAGGATTCGTCGAAGCCGTCGATGCGCTCGTAGTCACTGCGCCAGACGCCCATATTGCAGCTGCGGATGCCCTTCCAGTAGAACTCGGGGTGGACGCGTCCTTGCCAGTCGGGCAGGCGCAACAGGTGGGTAAGCTTGCTGGCATGGCCACGCAGGCGCTGGCCCAGCCAGTACAGGCGACTACGGCCGCAGATCTGCTCTGAACCGCTCACCACAGCCTGCGTGAGTTCGGGCGACAGCAGCACGCGGCTGCCGTTGACGAAATGACCGGGAGCGGCCAGCTGCTTGTGACGGGCGATGAAATCCACCTCGGGCACGCAGTCGCCGTCCATGAAGATGAGGTACGGCCCGCTTGCCGCCGCCACACCGCGGTTGCGCACCTTCGAGGCGGTGAAGCCGACGTCGGGATGCCAGACGTGCGTCAGGCGCAGTTCACGCGCCACGGCTGAATCGAGGATGGCCCGGCGGTGCTCCTCACGCGAGCCGTCGTCGGCCACGATCACCTCGAAATTCCGGTCGGTCTGCCTTGCCAGCCCGGCCAGCACCGCCAGCAACGCATCGCTGCGGTTGTAGGTGGTGACGACCACAGAAACGGACTCGGAGGGGTTCATTTTGAACTAGACTACACGGCTGATACAGGTCCGCGCTACGCTGGCGGGCCGCCGAATACTACCACCCCCCGATGAGCAAAATCTCCGTCTACATCATCGCCTACAACGAGGCCGAAAAGGTCGCGGCCACGATCGAGAGCGTGCAATGGGCAGACGAGATCATCGTGGTCGACTCCAACAGCACGGACGGCACGCAGGACATTGCCACCCGCATGGGCGCGCGGGTCGTGCAGGTGGTGTTCAAGGGCTTCGGCGACCTGCGCAACCAGGCCATCGCGGCCTGCACACATGAATGGATCTTCAGCGTCGATGCCGACGAACGCTGCACGCCCGAGGCGGCGGCTGAGGTGCGGGCGATTGCCGACGACCCGAACTCGCTGGACGTCTGGCGCGTGCCGCGCAGCAACTACTTCATGGGCCGCTGGATCAGGCACTCGGGCTGGTACCCCAACTTTCGCCAGCCGCAGCTCTTCCGCAAGGGCAGGATGAGCTACGACCTCAAGCCCGTGCACGAAGGCTATGTGCTGCACAGCGACAAGCCCATCGGCACGTTGAAGAACGCCATCTGGCAGTTCCCTTTCAAGAACATGGCCGAAGTCATGCACAAGGCCAACCGCTACTCCAGCCTGGGCGCCGAGAAGATCGTGCACAAGCGGATCTCCATGGGCTCGGCGCTGGCGCATGGCATCTGGTCTTTCGTGAAGCACTACATCTTCAAGCTCGGCTTCCTGGATGGCTGGGCCGGCTTCATGATCGCGCTGGGCAACTTCGAGGGCACCTTCTACCGCTACGTGAAAGCGCTGGAGATGCAGAAGGGCGAAGCCTGGAAGGCGCCCAAGTCCTCGACAGGCAAAACCTGATGCCCCCGACCAACCGGACCCTGTACCTTCGGCTGCTGGGCTATGTGCGGCCGTACTGGAAAGCCTTCGCACTGGCGGTGGTCGGCATGGTCGCCACGGCGGCCACCGAGCCGGTCTTCCCGGCCATCATGAAATACCTGCTCGACCGGGGCTTTCAAACGGATGATGCGCGCATGGTCTGGCTGATTCCGACGGGGATCGTCCTGCTCTTCCTGGTGCGCAGCCTGTTCGTCTACTTCACCGGCTACCTGATGATGTGGATTTCGAGCCGGGTGGTGACCGACCTGCGGCGCGCCATGTTTGCCAAGCTGATCACCCTGCCCACGCAGCATTTCGACCAGCACTCGGCGGGCCAGCTGATCTCGCGCCTGGTGTACGACGTGAGCCATGTATCTGAAGCGGCCACCAGCGCCCTGGTCACCATGGTGCGGGAATCGCTCACGGCCCTGGCCCTGCTGGCTTATCTGCTCTACCTCGACTGGAAACTGACGCTGATCACGCTGACGATCGGCCCCGTCATCGCCTTGACGGTGAAGTCCTTCGGCAAGCGCATGCGCGCGGCCAGCCAGAAAAGCCTGCAATCGATGCGTCTGATCTCCCACACCATCGAGGAATCAACCAAAGCGCACAAGGTTGTGAAGATTTTCGGCGGGCAGACCCATCAGGCGCGGCGATTCGAGGATGCCACCGAGCAGTTCCGGCGCGCCCAGATGCGCGAAGCCATTCCCGCCTCGGCCACCACCCCCATCACCCATATCGCGGCCGCGATCGCCGTGGCTGTCATCACCTACCTTGCCTTGAGCCAGACCACCGGCAAGGCCGGCGCCTCTGCCGGCGGTTTTGTGTCCTTCATCACGGCGATGCTGCTGCTGATCTCCCCCCTCAAGCAGCTGACGACCATCAGCACCACCCTGCAAAAGGGATTGGCTGCCGCCGAAAGCGTCTTTGACCTGCTCGACATGCCGGAAGAATCCGACGGCGGCCATCGATCGCTGGGACATGCCCGTGGAGACATCACCTTTGAAGGCGTGCGCTTCAGCTATCCGGGAGCAGAACGTCTGGCCCTGAACGACATCAGCTTCACCGTGGCGGCCGGCCAGACCGTCGCCCTGGTCGGCGCTTCGGGAGGTGGCAAGACCACCATCAGCGCGCTGATTCCCCGCTTCTACCATGTCAGCAGCGGCAGGATACTGGTGGACGGGGTCGACATCCAGGACCTCACCTTGTTGAGCCTGCGCCAGAACATCGCCCTCGTCAGCCAGGACGTGGTCCTGTTCAACGACACGGTGGAAGCCAACATCGCCTACGGCACGCTGGGCACCCACAGCCGGGACGACGTGATCCGGGCCGCGCGCGCCGCCCACGCCTGGGAGTTCATCGAACAGCTGCCCGATGGCCTGGACACCATGATCGGCGAGAACGGCGCCCGCCTCTCGGGCGGACAGCGCCAGCGCATCGCCATTGCGCGTGCCCTGCTGAAGAATGCACCCATCCTGATCCTGGACGAAGCCACCTCGGCACTGGATACCGAGAGCGAGCGACAGGTCCAGGCCGCATTGGCGGTCTTGATGAAAGACCGCACGACACTGGTCATCGCCCACCGCCTGAGCACCATCGAGCATGCCGATCGCATCCTCGTGCTGGACCAGGGCCGCATCGTCGAAAGCGGCACCCACGCCGAGCTGTTGGCCGCCAGCGGCTATTACGCCAACCTGATACGCGTACAGACATGAACATCCCCATCCTCATGTACCACCAGATCGACGTGCCGCCGCCCAGCGGCACTCCGCTGCGCGGGCTGGTGGTCTCGCCCGGCGCGTTTGCAAGGCAGATGCTGCTGCTGAAGCTGCTGGGTTACCGCGGCCTCTCGATGCGCGATCTGGAGCCCTACCTCAAGGGCGAAAAACAGGGCCGGGTCGTGGGCATCACCTTCGACGATGGCTACCAGAACAATCTGCATCACGCCCTGCCCGTCCTGCGCAAGCACGGCTTCACGGCCACCTGCTATGCCGTGAGCAGCAAGATCGGCGGCACGAACAGCTGGGACCAGGGCTTGGTGGCCGAAAAACCGCTGATGACCGAGGCTGACTGGCGGGCCTGGCTGGCCGGCGGCATGGACATCGGCTCCCACACCCGCACGCATGCCGACCTGAACCAGGCCAGTGCCGACCAGGCACGCGAGGAGATCGCCGGCTCCAAGCGCGAACTGGAAAACACCCTGGGTTGCGAAGTACGGCACTTCTGCTATCCCTATGGCCGCTTCGGTGCCGAGCACAGCCGGATGGCCCGGGAGGCTGGCTACGTCACGGCTACCACGACACGGCGCGGGCGCATGCATGCGGGCGACGACCCGATGACGCTGCGCCGGGTGCTCGTGGCACAGGCGACGCATCTGCTGCACTTCGCCCTGAAAATCGGCACGACCTACGAAGACCGGCGCGGCTGACCCCGCGACACCACCACACCCATGAGCACCCCCAACCATCCATCGCTCACCCCGGCGGGGACAGCCTGCGAGATTTGCGGCTCCAGCAGACTCTCCGATCTGCATCCCATGGAGATGATGCATGGCCACGATGGCCCTTTCCGCTACGTGCACTGCGAGGACTGCGGCTCCACCTATCAGCCGGAAAAGCTGGACGACTACGGCAAGTACTACCCGAAGTCCTATTACTCGTTCCAGTACAAAGAGCCGGAGAACTTCTCGGCACGCCTGCGTCAGCTCAAGCGCCGCCTGCGCAACGAGTTCTATTATTTCGGCACGGGCGTGCTGGGCAGACTGCTGGCAGGGGCCAGGCCTTGCCCGGTCAACCACCTGTCGCGTCACACCAGGCTGCGCCGGGACATGTCCATCCTCGAGATCGGCAGCGGCACCGGAGAGCTGTTGCATGAGCTGGCCGACATGGGTATCCGCCAGGTGGTCGGCATTGACCCCTTTGTCCCGCAGGATATCGTCTATCGCAATGGCGCCCGGGTCTTCAAGGCGTCCATCGGTGAACTGGGGCAGCGTTTTGCCGGTCAGACCTTCGACCTCATCATGTTCAACCACGCGCTGGAGCACTCCCCCACGCCGGCGGACGACCTGATCAGGGTTTCGAAGTTTCTGAAACCCGGCGGGGAAATTCTCGTGCGGCTTCCCGTCTCCGGTTCGGAAATCTCGGAACAGTATGGCAAGTACTGGTGGTCGCTGGATGCACCTCGCCACATCTACATCTTCAGCGTCAAGTCCATGACACTGTTCGCCCAGAAATGCGGCCTGACCGTCCAGCGCGTGCACTTCGAGGGAACCATCGACGATTTCCTGGCAAGCGAACAGCACAAGGCAGGGATCGCGCTGCTGGATCCCCGTTCCTATGTCGTCACACACGACTTGTCGTCTTTCGGCGCAGAAAGCCTCAAGACCTATGAGACAGCGATCGCAGAACAGAACCGGCTGGGCACGGCCGCACTCGCCGGCTTCATCCTCAAGCTCTGATCCGACCGACACACCACCGAGTACAGGCCAGCGGGAATCATCATGAGCACCAGCATTGCGTTGTATTGCAAGAGTTTCAGCACCGATGTCAAACGCACGCGCCGACTCGCCGAATCCGTGCAGCGCTTCAACGCGGATGGCATACCCTTCTACGTTTCCTGTCCGAGACAGGACATGCCACTGTTCCAGGAATTCCTCTCCGGCCTGTCGGTCGAACTGGTCGAGGACGAGCAGATCGTCGGACAGAATCCGAAAATCGACAAACAGAAGCTCGCTGCCCTGCGGGGAGGCCTGTCCCAGCAGGTCATCAAGTCGGAGTTCTGGCGTCTCGGCGTGAGCGATGCCTATGCCTGCATCGACTCGGACTCGATGTTCATCCGTCCCTTCCACAAGCGCGACTTCGTTCTCGACAACGGCATGCCCTATACCGTCATCGACGAAGGACATGAAATTCTGGACCTTGCGATCACCACCGGCCGATCCCATGTGGTGCGCGACTTCATGCAGGAGGCCGAGAAGTTCAAGCAGCTGTTCGGTCGGGCCGGTCGTTGCTACAGTTTTGGCCCCAATCCGCCGATCTGGCACAAGGCGGTATGGGAAAGCCTGGACCGGGAATTCCTCACGCCACGGAACATGAGTTTCCTCGATGCCATCCTGCTGGAGCCCATCGATCTGAACTGGTACGGCGAAGCATTGCTACGCTACCAGGCGATCCCGCTGATCCCGTGCCAGCCCCTGTTTAAGGTTTACCACTACGCCTGGCAACTCGACAAGGATCGTCGTGCAGGGGTCAAGACCGAAGACCTGGCGAGCCTGTACTGCGGTGTCATCCACCAATCGGCCTGGGACCGCCAGATGGACTGGCCGCGCGAGGCCGGTTCCCTGGGTTCACGGCTCGCACGCCGGCTCAAACGCCTGCTCGGCAGGATCTAGCCGAATCGGACAAGCACGCCTTTAAAGCGTGCGTTCGACTTTGTTTTTCCATAACCATCTTTTCAGAATACTGCGCGGCGC
The DNA here is from genome assembly GCA_963512175.1 of uncultured Hylemonella sp. Lineage (GTDB taxonomy): Bacteria > Pseudomonadota > Gammaproteobacteria > Burkholderiales > Burkholderiaceae_C > Hylemonella. Next base: position 416,938 of record CAUPLI010000003.1, read on the forward strand.
GTCACCGGTCAGGGCGCCGAGACGCAACTGTCTCCTGGCTTCCAGAACGGAAGTCCAGGCACCGGCAGTCTCCAGGCGCTTGTAGGCCGCCAGAACCGCCAGATTGCCCAGGCGCGTGTGTTCGAAGCGCGCGTCGGCATGTTTCGATTTCAAAAGCTTCTTGTTGCGCTTGATTAGAGCCCGCGCCGCGGGGCTGGCCTTGAACGTCGCACTGCCCACATGCAGGATGAACACATCCTCGGTGATCATCTGCCGGTAACCGGCCTTGGCCAGGCGCAGGCTGAAGTCGAAATCCTCGTAATAGCCCAGGCCGAAATCGAGGTCGAGGCCGCCGAGGCGGTCCCAGGCATCGCGCCGGATGGCAATGCAGAAGAAGTCGCAGCGGTAGGCCGGCATCAGCTGGTGCGTCGGGTTTTCGTTCAGCCACTGGCCGACCTGCAGCCAGTCCTCGTGCGTAGCACCGGGTTTCCACAGGCGTTGCCCGTTGCCGGCCGCATTCGTCACCGGCCCGAGCATGGCCACATCGGCGGGTGCCTCGCGCACCACCTGCTTCAGGGCGTCGAGCGTGCGCGCGGGAAAGATCGTGTCGTTGTTGACCAGCAGCAGCCAACGGCCGCGCGCCTGCCCTGCGCCCCAGTTCATGCCGCCGGCAAAACCGCGGTTGCTCTCGCTCAGCAGGCATGTGACCTGCGGATGGGCCGCACACCAGGCGGCCGTCTTCTGCGCCGAATCGTCGGGCGAACCGTTGTCGACGACCAGGACTTCTATTTCGGGATCGTCGAGCCAGGGAACCAGGGAGTCCAGGCAGGCACGCGTGGTCACATCGAAGTTTCGAAAACCCAGGACCACCAGGGAAATCAGAGGTGAACTCAAGCAGGCCTCCTGGCAAGTGGCGCAGCCCAGTCCAGCAATCGGTTCACGGCGGCCTGCGTGGTGTAGGGGCTGCTGCGTCCGCTGTCGGGCAGCCCGGGGCTGCGCCAGCGCTCGTATATCTGTTCCAGCGCCAGCGCGAGCTCATGGCTGGCAGACGCCGCATCCTGTCCCGCCCCGCCCGTCTGCACGGCCACATGGCCTTCCTCGCGCAGCATGGCCACCATCTGCGGATTGCGATGCACCGTGGCCAGGATGGGGCGCTGCATCCACAGGTATTCGTAGAGCTTGGAGGGGATGTACTCCTCGCAGATCGGCTCCTCGCCGTGCAGCAGCAGCAGCACGTCCACACCACGCATGCGGCGCAGGATCTGCGCGCGGCCGCTTTGCCCCGTGGCGGGATCGGCTTCGATGCGACCCAGATGGCGCACGCAGGCGCGCACCGGCGACTGCGCGATCTTCGCCGCCGAAACGGCATCCAGCGGGCCGCCCGTGACGTGCAGTTCGGTCGCGGTCACCAGGTCCGGACGACGTACCTGCAAAGCCTCTAGCGCCTCGATGAAGGGCACGAGGTTCCGTGTAGCCGAGAGCGAACCAAAATGGCCCACGATGAATTTCGAGCCCGGCTGGTAGGGTGGCAGGGCCCGGAACGGCGGGTCGATGCCGGGCAGCAGCATCTTGCCGCGCTCACCCAGCTCGGGGTGGCGGGCCCGCGCGCTGGCCAGGGCTTGTTCAGTGAACCAGATGGCCACATCGGCCTCGCGGCAGATCAGCCCTTCCACCCGCGCCTGCATCTTCTGCTGGGCCGTGTGCGGCGTGTTGCCTGGTGTGATGAAAGGGTCGTGCACCTCGGCCAGCCACGGTGTACCCGTCGCCTTTTTCAGGGCGCGGCCGGCCAGGTGCGCCGCAAAGGCGCCGCCCGTGGAATAGATCAGATCGAAAGGCTGCTGGCGGGCCAGCACCCTGCCCTTCACATAGGCACTGAGCCACCAGGACCAGGAACTTTCCACCGGGCGCAGCAGCTTTTCGAGGATGAGTCCGGGCAGCAGCACGAGCGAGGCCAGGGTCATCAGGATGCGGTAGACGACGCGGTTTTCAAAGCGCCGGCGCAGCACATGGCGCAATTCGAAGCGCAGGCCGGCCGGGCCCGCGGGCCAGAGCTGATGGTGTTCGACGACCTTGTCCCGGGTGCCCGACACGCCACTGAGCACCACCACCTCGATGCCGGCGCGGCGCAGATGCGGGAGCTTGTCGGTGATGGTCTGGCTGGCGGCCCGGCCGTCCATATTGAAGGCATGGGCCAGGATGAGCCAGCGTTGCCGGGTCGGTTCTGTCATCAGGATAAGGCAGCGGCTTGCTGGTAAAGCGCTTCGTATTGTAGGGCGGCGCTTTCCCAAGTATGCGCCCGTGCGAACTCCAGGCCATGGTGGCGCAGCTGGTCGGCCATCTCGGGCTGGTCGAGCACGGAGCGCAGCAGGCGCGCCAGGGCCTGGGCATCGCGAGGGTCGTGCAGCAGCAGCGCCTCATGACAGTCCTGCAGCTCGCGCGAGATGCCGCAATGCACCGGGCCACTGACCACCACCGGCAGGCCGTGCGCCATGGCTTCGAGTACCACCATGGCAAAGCTGTCTTCCAGCGTCGGGTGGGCGAGGCAGTCGGCGGCACGATAGGCCGGGACGAGATCGTCGAGCGAGCCGAGGAAATGCACCCGGGTCGCCACGCCCAGCTTTTCAGCCTGCTGCCGGTAGTGTGCAATGGGTGCCGGATTCCCGGCCACGGCCAGATGCACGTCGGCTGGCAGCTTGACGAGTGCCTGCAGCAGCGCATCGAGCCCCTTGCGCTTGTAGTCGTTGGCCACGAACAGCAGCAGGGGGACCTCGGGCGGCAGATCGAGTTGCCGGCGCGCCATGATCCGCGTGATGGTGTCCTGCCGCAGATAGGTGCCGGGCGTGATCACCGACAGCCGCTTGCGACTGGCCGGATAGGCCTGCTCGCATTCGAGCCTGAGTGCCTTGGAGGTCGCCACGATGGCCCGGCCGGGCCTGCGCCTGAACCTTGCGCCCTCCAGCCAGACATAGGTGATCAGGCGCGGGCTGATCGCCACCTTGAGCCAGCGCAGCACGCGGCGCAGGCCACGGCGTCCGTGCAGCAGGTTGTGGCGCAGCGGCCGCACGTGCACGGTCTGCACCTGGCCATGCCAGGTGTTCTCGTGCGAGTGCACCACATCGAAACCCTTGCGGGTGCGCCACCAGGTGGCGATGGCAAAGAGCAGCTGGTTGACCCAGCGCGGCTTCTGGCTCAGGCAGAACACGCGGTGGTAGGTCACACCGGCCACCGGCTGGTCCGTCTCCTGCGCAAAGACATGGATCTCGTGCCGCGCTGCAAGCTGCTGCGTGATGGCCACCGAATAGCTCTCGGCACCACCGGCAGATCGGGAAAATACGCGGTTGATGACGGCAATGCGCATGATTCGAAGACCCCGGTTCAGAGCAGGACGATGTCGTACTGCTCCTGCCCCATGGCCGCTTCGCTCTGCAGGGAGATCGGCTTGCCGATGAAGTCGCTCAGGCCCGCCATGTGCTGGCTTTCCTCGTCCAGCAGCAGCTCGATCACCTGCGGCGCAGCCACCACCCGGAATTCGCGCGGATTGAACTGGCGCGCCTCGCGCAGGATCTCGCGCAGGATGTCGTAGGCCACGCTGCGAGCCGTCTTGACGATGCCCTTGCCCTCGCAACTCGGACAGGGCTCGCACAGCATGTGGGCCAGCGATTCGCGTGTGCGCTTGCGCGTCATCTCCAGCAGGCCCAACTGGGAAAAGCCACCCAGCATGGTCTTGACGCGATCGCGCGCGAGCTGCTTGCGGAACTCGGCCAGCACCGCCTCGCGGTGGTCCTCACGTGTCATGTCGATGAAGTCGGCAATGATGATGCCACCCAGGTTGCGCAGGCGCAGCTGGCGCGCAATGGCCTGCGCGGCCTCCAGATTGGTCTTGAAGATGGTGTCGTCGAAATTGCGCGCACCGACAAAACCACCGGTGTTGACGTCGACCGTGGTCAAGGCCTCGGTCTGGTCCACGATCAGGTAACCACCTGACTTGAGCTCGACACGCCGGCCCAGGGCCTTGGCGATCTCCTCGTCGATGCCGAACAAGTCGAAGATCGGTCGTTCGCCCTTGTAGTGCTGCAGCTTGCCCACCGCAGCCGGCATGAACTCCATGCCGAAGGCGCGCAAGGCCTCGTATTGCTCGCGAGAATCGACCTTGATGGTCACCGTGTGCTCGCTGACCAGGTCGCGCAGCACGCGCTGCAGCAGGTTCAGGTCCAGGTGCAGCAGGGATTTCGGGGGCAGGCGGGTGGAGGCGTCCTTGATGCGGGCCCAGGTTTTCCGCAGGTAGGCGATGTCCTCGCCCAACTCGGCATCGCTGGAATCCTCGCCATTGGTGCGCAGGATGAAGCCGCCGCCCTGCTCTCCCACCAGCGCCTGCAGGCGTTGACGCAACTCGTCGCGCTGCGCCAGCGGGATCTTCTGCGACACGCCAATATGGTCGTCCTGCGGCAGGAAAACCAGCAGGCGGCCAGCGATGCTGACCTGGGTGGACAGGCGCGCGCCCTTGGTGCCGATGGGGTCCTTGATGACCTGCACCATCAGCGCCTGGCCTTCAAACACCTGTTTCTCGATCGGCACCTGGGGCTGCGAGGCGCGCGAGGCGCTGAGCGACTCGCCTTCGGCCGGCGGATGCCAGACGTCCGCCACGTGCAGAAAGGCTGCCCGCTCCAGGCCAATGTCGATGAAGGCCGACTGCATGCCGGGCAACACGCGCGAGACCTTGCCCAGGTAGATATTGCCCACCAGGCCGCGCTCGCTGGCGCGCTCCACGTGCAGTTCCTGCACGGCCGCGTTTTCCACCACGGCCACACGGGTTTCCTGCGGCGACCAGTTGATCAGAATATCTTCCTGCATGGCCTTTGAGTTCTTTTAAATCTTGAAGCCGTAAGCCCGGAGCAGTTCAGCCGTCTCGAACATGGGTAAGCCCACGATGCCTGAATAGCTTCCGGAAATATGTGTAATGTACGCGGCCACCCTGCCCTGCACCGCATAGGCACCCGCCTTGCCCATAGGCTCACCGCTGGCGACATAGGCAGCGACCTGCTGGCGGCTCATGGCGGCAAAGGTGACGCGCGAAGTGCTCAGGATCTGCGTCCGGCGGCGCGGCGTCCCGATGACCACGGCGGTCAGCACCCGGTGGCTGCGGCCGGCCAGCTCGCCCAACATGCGGCGCGCCTCGGCCTCATCGGCGGGCTTGCCGTAGATGGTGCGCCCCAGGGCCACGGTAGTGTCCGAACAGAGGACCGGAGCCGCCGGCAGGCCCCGACGCTTCAGGCGTGCCAGCGCCGCGTCCAGCTTGAGCTGGGTGACGCGCTGCACATAAGCGGCCGGCGCCTCACCGGGCAACACGGCCTCAATGGCCTCGGCGTCTTCGTCGGCATCGGGTAGCAGCAACTCATGGCGCACACCCAGCTGTTCCAGCAACTGGCGGCGACGCGGACTCTGGGACGCGAGGTAGATGAAATCCGGCTTCATTCGCGGTGGTAGGGATGGTTGGCGTTGATGGACCAGGCGCGGTAAAGCTGCTCGACCAGCAGCACACGCACCATGGCGTGCGGCAGGGTCAGGTCCGAGAGGCGGATGCGTTCGTGCGCGCCCTGGCGGAAGGCCGGCTCCAGCCCGTCGGGACCGCCGATGACCAAGGCCACGTCGTCACCTCCCAACTGCCAGTCCTTGAGCTTGGCCGCCAGGGCCATGGTGGTGAGCGTGGTACCGCGCTCGTCCAATGCGACGATGCGGGTGCCCTTGGGAATCGCTTCTTCGATGCGCTTGCGTTCGGCCGCCATCAGTTGCTCCACGGTCCTGGAGCCGCGCGGTTCGGTCTTGACGGCCTTGAGTTCCACCCGCAACTCCGGCGGGAAACGCTTGGCGTAGTCGTCCCAGGCCGTCTGCGCCCAGTCGGGCACGCGCTGGCCGACCGCGACGATCAGCAGCTTCACCGGGCCTTGCGAGTCGCCGTCTTCTTCGCCGGGGCCTTGGGCGTCCTGCTGGCCGGCTTGGCAGCGGTCTTGGCCGCCGTCTTCTTGGCCGGCGCCTTGGTCGCATTCACCTTGACCGTCTTGAGCGGTGCCTTGGCCGTGGGCTTGCCGGCCGAGGCCTTGGCGGCTGCCGTTTTCCTGGCCACCGGCTTGCCGGCTGCCTTCTTGCGGTCGGCCGCCTTCTTCTCCTCGGCCTTCTTCAGCTGGGCGCGCGAGGGATAGGCCTCGGCCACGCCCTGCTTGGCGGCACTGGCGCGGCGCAGGCTGCCGGTCTTGGCGGGGGCGGCGGCCTTGGCGGGTGCCTTGTCGGCCACCTTGGCCGCCGGCTTGTCGGCACCGAACTTCAGGCGCACCGGGGTCTCGCCCCAGAGGTCTTCCAGGTGGTAGTACTGGCGGATGGCCGGCTGCATGATGTGCACCACGGCCGCACCGCAGTCCACGATGATCCACTCGCCGTTTTCTTCACCTTCCATGCGCGGCTTGGCAAAACCGGCATCACGCACGGCATCGCGCACGCTGGCGGCCAAGGCCTTGGTCTGGCGGTTGGAGGTGCCCGAGGCCACCATCACACGCTCGAACAGCGCCGAGAGCTTCTCGGTATTGAACACCTGGATGTCCTGGGCCTTCACGTCCTCCAGGCCATCGATGATGGCACGCTGGAGTTTCTGGATGTCTTTTTTGGCGGCGGTTTCGGTGGTCATCAAGTGCTTTGGTAGAGGTGATTGTCTTCAATATAGCGCGCAACGGCGGGGCTGACCAGTGGGGCGATGCCCTGCCGGCTGGCGACGCGGGCGCGGATGCCGGTGGCGCTGATGTCCATGGCCGGCATCTGCAGCTTGCAGAAACGGCCCGCCATCTCGGGCGGCGGGACAAAACGGGTTTCCTGGCCGGTCAACAGATCCCGGTCAGCTACACAAATTATAGCAAGACGGACAATCTCCTCCCAATGGCGCCAGGTCGGCAGCACGTCGGCCTGGTCCTTGCCCATGACCAGGTAGAGCTCGGCTTGCGGATCTTCGGCATGCAGCTCGCGCAGGGTGTCCAGGGTATAGGACGGGCCGGCGCGACGGATTTCCCGGTCGTCCAGCCGCACCTGGGACAGGCCCTCGAAAGCCAGCCGGCTCATGGCCAGGCGGTGCGAGGCTGCGGTAAGCGGCCGGCTCTTGTGCCAGGCCTGGCCGGTGGGCAGGACCCTTAACGCATCCAGCTGGAGCTGTTCGATCGCGGCCTGGGCCAGGGCGCGGTGCGCCAGATGCGGCGGGTCGAAGGCGCCGCCGAACATGCCGATTTTTTGAAGTGACACGTTCAAACCCAGTCGCGCCGCGGCAAAAAGCGGGTGTAGAGCTCGGCCTCGGGTGTCCCCTCTGCAGGCTGCTGCTGGTAAGCCCAGCTCACCAGCGGCGGCATGGACAAGAGGATGGATTCGGTACGGCCACCGGACTGCAGGCCGAAATGCGTGCCCCGGTCCCAGACCAGGTTGAATTCGACGTAACGGCCCCGGCGGTAGAGCTGGAAGGCGCGTTCGCGCTCGCCGTGGTCAAGGTGCAGTCTTCGCTGCACGATGGGCAAGTAGGCCGGCAGGAAGGCGTCGCCCACGGCACGCAGCATGGTGAAACTGCCCTCGAAGCCCAGTTCCGAGAAGTCGTCGAAGAACACGCCGCCGACGCCGCGCTGCTCATTGCGATGCTTGAGGAAGAAGTATTCATCGCACCAGGTCTTGAAACGCGGGTACTTGTCCTCACCAAAAGGCTTCAGCGCATCGCGGCAGACCGTATGGAAATGCACCGCGTCTTCCTCGAAGCCGTAATAAGGCGTCAGGTCCATGCCGCCGCCAAACCAGCAGACGTCCTGGCCATCCTTGCCCTTGGCGGCCAGCATGCGCACGTTCATGTGCACGGTGGGCACGTAGGGGTTGCGCGGGTGGAAGACCAGTGACACGCCCATGGCCTCGAAAGGCGCGCCGGCCAGCTCCGGGCGATGCTGGGTGGCCGAAGGCGGCAGCTTGGGGCCCAACACGTGAGAAAAGCCGCAACCGGCGCGTTCGAACACCCGGCCGTTTTCCAGGATCTTGGTCAAGCCCTGGCCCTGCAAGGGCTCACCCGGCTCCTTCTGCCAGGCATCGGCCAGGAAGCTGCCGCCATCGATGCCGGCGATGGTGTCGGTGATGCGCTGCTGCAGGCCCTGCAGGTAGTCGCGCACGGTGTCCACGTTGGGGCTGGTATTCATGTTCATTTCACGATGGTTTCTTCGCGCGGCACGTTCGCGTCGAGCAGGCGGATCGGTGCGGCATTGCCCGGCCGGCAGCCCACGGCTCCTTCCAGGCTGGCGGCAATGCGCCTGAAATCGACGGCCTCGTCCCCGCTCAGGCGCAGGAAGTCGAGCACCGTCACCTCGCGCAGGGCATAGTTGACCTTGACCAGTCCCAGCGGTACCGCGGCCTGCACCGTCGTACGATAGAAGCCGCTGCGCCAGCCGGGAATCAGCTTGCGCGTACCCTCGGGTGCGAGCGCCAGCCAGAAATATTCGCCCCGCTCGCCTGCGGCCTGGATCCGGGCCGCGGTGTCGGCGACCACCCCTTTGGCAGAGGTGCGTTCGACCGGAACGCCCCCGATGTAGCGCAGCCAGCGGCCGAACACGGGGACACGAAACAGGCTGTCCTTGCCCCAGAAGCGCACCGGGATACCCACCGCCCACTTGACGATCACCAGCACCACGAAGTCCCAATTGCTGGTGTGCGGATAGACCGCCAGCACACCCTGCAGGCCCGGCAGCCCGTCGAAATGGACCGTCCACCCCATGCGGTGCAGCAGCCAGCGCGCCAGCGCGCTGCCCCGGAACTGCACCGGATGCGGCGGAGGATAGTCGTTGACGCGCATCAGACGAAGGTCAGCCCTTGATGGCACGGTAGCCGATGTCGCGGCGGTACTGCATGCCGTCGAACCGGATGCCTTGCAGCAGTTCATACGCGCGCTGCTGCGCCTGCCTGGTCGTGTCGCCCAGTGCCGTCACGCAGAGCACGCGGCCGCCGGTCACCAGCACTTGGCCGTCCTTCATGGTCGTGCCGGCGTGGAAAACAACGCCTTCCTCCGTATCAACCGGCAGACCGGTGATGACGTCGCCCTTGCGCGGGTTCATGGGGTAGCCGTGCGCGGCCATCACCACGCCCAGCGCGATACGGCGGTCCCAGTCCAGCTCGACCTGGTCCAGCTTGCCATCGGTCGCGGCGAGCATGACGTCCACCAGGTCGGTCTTGAGGCGCATCATGATGGGCTGGGTCTCGGGGTCGCCCATGCGGCAGTTGAACTCCAGCGTTTTGGGGACACCACTGCCATCGATCATCAGGCCGGCGTAGAGGAAGCCGGTGTAGGGAATGCCGTCCTTTTCCATGCCGCGGATGGTCGGCAGGATGATTTCGCGCATGGCACGCGCATGCACCTCGGGCGTGACCACGGGCGCGGGCGAATAGGCGCCCATGCCACCGGTATTGGGGCCCTGGTCGGCATCGAGCAGGCGCTTGTGGTCCTGGCTGGTGGCCAGCGCCACCACGTTCTTGCCGTCGCACAGCACGATGAAGCTGGCTTCTTCGCCCTGGAGGAATTCCTCGATCACCACGCGCGCCCCACCCGCGTTGTGGCTGACGCCCAGCTTGTTGTCCAGCAGCATGAAGTCGATGGCCTCGTGCGCCTCGGCCGCCGTCATGGCCACCACCACGCCCTTGCCTGCCGCCAGGCCATCGGCCTTGACCACGATGGGTGCGCCCATCTTCTCCACGTAGGCGTGGGCTGCCACCGGGTCGGAGAAGGTGTCGTACTCGGCCGTGGGAATGCCATGGCGCTTCATGAAGGCCTTGGAGAAAGCCTTGGAACTTTCCAGCTGCGCCGCCGCTTTCGTGGGGCCGAAGACACGCAGGCCGTGCGCGCGGAACTCGTCCACCACGCCAGCGGCCAGCGGGGCCTCGGGGCCGACCACCGTCAAACCGATCTTCTCCTGCTGGGCCCAGGCGCGCAATTCCTGCACGTCGGTGATGGGCACGTTTTCCAGGCGCTTGTCACGCGCGGTGCCGCCATTGCCCGGCGCCACGTAGATCGTCTGCACCTTGGGCGACTGGGCCAGTTTCCAGGCCAGCGCGTGTTCCCGGCCGCCGCCACCTATCACTAAGACTTTCATATCAAACCTTATTCGCCTTCAGCCCGGTCACGGGCGTACAAACCAATCAACCCAGGGGACACCGTGGAACCGGCTTTGCCGGGCCACTGGTGTCCGCCCCTTGAGGGGGTGGCGTAGCGACACGCAGTGCGCGCAGCCTGGGGGGAGTCACATTCCTGCGTTGTGATAGACCTCTTGCACATCGTCCAGGTCTTCCAGCACGTCCAGGAGCCTTTGCATCTTCGCGGCGTCATCGCCGCTGAGGTCAATCGTGTTCTCGGGGCGCATGGTCACGCCGGCCACCTCGGCCTTGAGGCCGGCGGCCTCCAGCGCGTTCTTCACGGCCTCGAAATCATGGGGCGTGGTCAGCACCTCGATAGCGCCGTCGTCATCCGACACCACGTCTTCGGCGCCGGCCTCCAGCGCCACTTCCATGACCTTGTCCTCGGAGGTGCCCGGGGCGAAGATCAGCTGGCCGCAGTGCCTGAACTGGAAGGCCACCGAACCTTCGGTGCCCATATTGCCGCCCTGCTTGCTGAAAGCGTGGCGCACCTCGGCCACGGTGCGCACGCGGTTGTCGGTCATCGTGTCGACGATGATGGCCGCGCCGCCGATGCCGTAACCCTCGTAGCGGATTTCCTCGTAGCTCACGCCTTCCTGGTTGCCGGTGGCCTTGTCGATGTTGTACTTGACGCGGTCGGCCGGCATATTGGCCGCCCTGGCCTTGTCGATGGCCAGGCGCAAGCGCGGGTTGGCCGCCGGGTCACCGCCACCGGCACGGGCCGCCACCGTGATTTCACGGACGATGCGGGTCCAGATCTTGCCGCGCTTTTCGTCCTGCCGCCCCTTGCGGTGTTGGATATTGGCCCATTTACTGTGTCCAGCCACGGGGTGTCCTTCAAATTTCGTTAACCTATAGGGAGTGAATTGTACTTTTAGGGACTTCCATGGCTGAACCCATCCTGATTGCGCAGCACGGCGACGTGCATTGTTTCCTGCGCCCCGACAAGGCCAACCGCCACGGCCTGATCACCGGCGCCACCGGCACCGGCAAGACCATCACCCTGCAAACCCTGGCCGAAGGCTTCTCGCGCATCGGCGTGCCGGTCTTCCTGGCCGACATCAAGGGCGACCTGACCGGCATTTCCCAGGCCGGCAAGATCGGCGAGAAACTGGCCAAGGTCATCGCCGAGCGCGGCCTGCCCACGCCCTCCTCCCAGGCCTGCCCCACCACGCTGTGGGACGTGTTCGGCACCCAGGGCCACCCGGTGCGCGCCACCGTCAGCGACCTGGGGCCCCTGCTGCTGGGCCGCATGCTGAACCTGAACGAAACCCAGGAAGGCGTGCTGCAGCTGGTCTTCAAGATCGCCGACGACCAGGGCCTGCTGCTGCTGGACCTGAAAGACCTGCGCGCCATGTGCCAGCACGTGGGCGATAACGCCTCGCAGTTCACCACCCAGTACGGCAACATCAGCGCGGCCAGCATCGGTGCCATCCAGCGCGGCCTGCTGCAGATCGAAAGCCAGGGTGGCGACAAGTTCTTCGGCGAGCCCATGCTCAACATCGCCGACTTCATGCAGACCGACGGCAAGGGCCACGGCGTGGTCAACGTGCTGGCGGCCGACAAGCTCATGAACTCGCCGCGCCTGTACGCCACCTTCCTGCTGTGGCTGCTGTCCGAGCTGTTCGAGCAATTGCCCGAGGTCGGCGACCTGGACAAGCCCAAGCTGGTCTTCTTCTTCGACGAGGCCCACCTGCTCTTCAACGACTCGCCCAAGGCCCTGCTGGAGCGCATCGAGCTCGTGGTGCGCCTGGTGCGATCCAAGGGCGTGGGGGTCTATTTCGTCACGCAGAACCCGCTGGACATCCCCGACACCGTGCTGGGCCAGCTGGGCAACCGCGTGCAGCATGCGCTGCGCGCCTTCACGCCGCGCGACCAGAAAGCCGTCAAGTCCGCTGCCGAGACCATGCGCCCCAAGCCCGGCCTGGACATCGCCGCTGCCATCACCGAACTGGGTGTGGGCGAGGCCCTGATCAGCCTGCTGGACGAAAAAGGCCGCCCCAGCCTGACCGAGCGTGTCTACGTGCTGCCCCCGGGCAGCCAGATCGGCCCGGTCACACCCGAACAGCGCCAAGCCCTGCTGGCCAACTCGGTGGTGGCCGGCGTCTATGAGAAAACGCTGGACCGCGAATCGGCCTTCGAACATCTGGCCAGCCGCACCCAGCAAAAGCAGGCCCAGGAAAAAGCTGAAGGCGATGCCGCTGCCGCGGAAAAATCCGGCGGCGGCGGTCTGCTCGACAGCCTGGGCGGCATCCTGGGTGGTGGCGCCAAGCGAACCCGTGCCAGCGCCGGAGAACAGCTGATCAAGAGCGCGGCCAGCTCCATCGGCCGTGAAGTCGGGCGGCAGATCATCCGGGGAGTGCTGGGGAGCATACTGGGCGGCTCCAAGCGCCGGTAAGTCTGCATGGTCTGGTCTTAAGGAGACTCCAACGTGGCCACCTCGCCTCCCAACCCGCGAACATCCGGCAATGCAAAAAAGGCCGGTGTCGTCAGCCCCCAGGACACCATCGACTGGCGCATCAAGGAACTGCGCGCGTTCGACGCATCCCGCATCAACGATCGCTGGGACCCGAGTCTTGAAAGCCTGAAAAAAAGCATCAACGATGCCCTGACCGAGGTCTTGGGAAACAACACGCCGGACTACAAGAGATTCGAGATCGAAGCATTCGATGCAACGCTGCCCTCGGATTTCGGCGGACGCTATTCCACCGAAGAATTGCAGCAGGCGATCCAGGAAGGCCTGGAAAAGACCATGGTCAACCTGAAACGCGTGAAAGTCCTGCTGACGGAGCGTGCTCGGCAACAGCCACCTGCACCTGCACCTGCACCTGCACCTGCACCTGCACCTGCACCTGTGCCTGCACCTGTGCCTGCACCCGCTCCGGCTTCCGTCACGCCCACGCCCACGCCTGCCCCATCGCCTGCCCCATCGCCTGCCCCATCGCCTGCACCTGCACCGAAACCTGTGTCCATGCCTAAGCCTGCTCCCGAGTCAGCCGTGCCCATCAAGGCACCGGCGCCACAGCCCGCGGTCGAAACCCGCCCCGCCATCTCAGCATCCCCTATGAACATCCGAGTCACGGTCGTCAGCCACGATGCACAGCTCCGCGATGCCACGCTCAGCCTCGTCAAGCAGCTGGGATTGCAGCCCGCCTTCCTGCCAGAGCTCTCGAACCCGAGCGGCGGTGCCTTCTTCAATCGACTGGAGCATCTGGCCGATCTTCAATACGCCATCGTCCTCCTGCCGGCCAACGCCCTGGATGCGGCTGCCGGCGGACTCAAGGCCCTGTCACCCGGGCTGTTGATGGAGCTCGGCTTCCTGATGGGAACCGTGGGTAAGGATCGGGTCTTTTTTCTGGTGCCAGGCCCTGCGGCCAAACCCCTGCCCTGGGACGGGGTCGCGAGTGTGCCCATGGACGACGCCGGCCTGTGGCGCCTGCTGCTGGCCCGTGCGATGAAACAGGCCGGACTGGACGTGGACTTGAATCGCGCCCTCTGATACCCAGGCATTCTCTGTATTGCCGGGATATGCGCCCGGCAGCGCACTCACTTTCTCTTGCTTCGCCAAGAGAAAGTAAGCAAAGAGAAGGCGAGCCGGGTGCGTCGTCCCTCCGCTGCGCTACGGGCACGCTGCGTTGCTCGGGATCGGCGGGAAGCGCAGAAACTCGCTGCGCTCAAACATCTGCGCTTCTTTTTCCGCCGCTCCCTGCGCTACTCGCCTCCGCACACGGCGGTGGGGAACCGGATACCAAA
>CAUPLI010000004.1:0-346299 GCA_963512175.1 uncultured Hylemonella sp.
GACGGTGGAGCCCAGCTCCTCCATCGAGGCGGCGGTCTCTTCCAGCGCGCTGGCCTGGCTCTCGGTGCGGCCCGAGAGATCCTGGTTGCCCTGGGCAATCTGCGTGCTGGCCGAGGCCACGCTCTCGCTGCCCTGGCGCACGGTGCTGACGATCTGCCCCAGCTTGTGCTGCATGGCGGCCAGGGCCTGCAGCACCTTGGCAACTTCGTCCCTGCCGCTGGTGTCCACGGGCCGCGTCAGGTCACCCTGGGCGACGGCCTCGGAGATATCCACGGCGTTTTGCAGGGAGCGGGAAATGCCGCGGATCAGCGCCATGCCGAAGAGCACGGCAAACAGCACGCCGGCGGCGATGGCGGTGATCGATACCACGCGGATCATCGCGTAGCGCGATTCGGCAGCTTTGAATTCTTCCTGGGCGACGTCGAGCTGCAGCTTTTTCAGGGCCACGATGCCTTCCCCCACGGGCTGGTACAGCGGGCGGACCTTGTCGGTCACGATCCTGTTGGCGCCGGCGATATCGTTGGCACGCAGGGCGGTCACGGCCGGGCGCAGGCCCTCCTGGACGAAGCGGGTGCGATCCTCGGCGAATTTCTTGGCCAGGATGGCTTCCTCCGGCGTCAGGGTGGTCGCCATATAGGCTTCCCAGGTCTTGCCGATGGCCGCAATATTGGCTTCGACCTCGGCCGTGTTGGGGTTGATGGTGTCTGGCGTCGGGGTCACGAGCGAAACGGCAATGGCCAGCCGGTTGCGCAGCAGCATCCGCTCGATGTCGGCGACCTGCCCCAGCGGGACCGTACGGTCTTCATAAACCGTCTTGAGCCCGGCGTTGGACTGGCCGATGCCGAACAGGCCCAGCAGGCCGATGCCGACCAGGATGGCCGACATCAGGCCGATCAGGATCATCAGGCGGGTGGAGATTTTCAGCTTGTTCATGGGCGTCTCTTTTCTGGATTACTGGACCGACTGCGTGACCAGGCCCATGTCGGCGCTGCTCATGAGCTTCTCGATGTCCAGCAGGATCAGCATGCGGTCCTGGATCGAGCCGATGGCCAGCACATGGTTGCTGTCGATGGCCCCTGCAAACTCCGGCACCGGGCGCTGCTGCTCGGGCGTCAGCGCGATCACGTCCGAGACGGCGTCCACCACCATGCCTACGACCTGCGCGCCGATGTTGAGCACGATGACCACGGTGAAGCTGTCGTAGTTGACCTGTTCCAGGTTGAACTTCAGCCGCATGTCGATGATGGGCACGATCACGCCACGCAGGTTGATCACGCCCTTGACGAAGGCCGGTGCATTCGCCATGCGCGTGGGCTGCTCGAAAGACCGGATTTCCTGCACGCGCAGGATGTCGATGCCGTATTCCTCCTGGCCCAGCTTGAAAGCCAGAAACTCGCTGATGGTCGGGTTGGTGCCGATGGCGCCTTGCCGGTTCTGTCCGGCGGCACTGGTGTTCAAGCTCATGGTCGCTATTCCTGGAATGGGGTTGGGGTTGCAAGATCTGATGGGGAGTGAGCATATGAATTCGATTAAATCGTGTCAATCGATTTAATCGAATTAGTCGTAAAAATCGGATAGGCGGTCGTCATTATTTCAAGTAATGAAATTTTTGACCTCCAAAGGCGCAGATCTGCCAGCCACGGGTTGCGGACCGCCAGGCATGGCGGCTCATCCGGTGGGGGCTGTTCCTGTTCAGAGTCGGCTTGCCTACGTCATTGGGACGATGGCTGGCGCTCACACTCAGTCGTCAACGCCAAACAATAGGCAGTGCAGACTAATCGCGTCGCTGGCGTAGTGCTGGCCGGTGAACCTCCGGCATGCGGTGTCACCTCGTTCTATGATGGCCTAGGGTTAACCCGATCAGACGATGTCGCAGGACGTCCTGCCCCCACAAGGAGCTGACTTGGCCGCAAGCGAAACACACAGCGCAGACAGCGGGACCCCCGGCCTGCTGGCCCAATGGAAACGCGCCCTGTCGGGCGCACGCGCCCCGACCCCGACGCGGCTCAACCTGGCCCTGCAGGGCGGTGGCGCGCATGGCGCCTTCACCTGGGGCGTGCTGGACGCGCTGCTGGAAGACCCCCGCATCGAATTCGAAGGCCTGAGCGGCAGCAGCGCCGGCGCCATGAACGCCGTGGTCTTCGCGCACGGCTGGCTGCAGGGCGGCCGCGAAGGTGCACGAGAGGCGCTCGCGAAATTCTGGACCGAGCTCGGCCGCCAGATGCCCTGGGGCCTGATGACCCGGCGCAAGGGCGACTCCATCGCTTTCTCCCCCGCAGGCAAGCTGCTGTCCAGCTGGGCCGGCCAGTTCTCGCCCACGCAGCTCAACCCCTTCGACCTCAACCCCCTGCGCGACCTGCTGACCGAGCAGGTCGACTTTGCGCAGTTGCGCGCGCGCAGCCCCTTCAAGCTTTTCATCGGCACCACGCAGGTGAGCACCGGCAAGCTGCGCGTGTTCCGTGAGAACGAACTCGACGTGGACGTGATGCTGGCCTCGGCCTGCCTGCCCAAGCTGCACCGCACCGTGGTGATCGACGGCGAGGCCTACTGGGACGGCGGTTACACCGCCAACCCGGCGGTATTCCCGCTGTTTTACGAGTGCGAGGCGCGTGACGTGCTGCTGGTGCTGCTCAACCCGCTGCACCGCGAAGGCACGCCCGCCACGGTCCCCGAGATCGAGACCCGCATTGCCGAACTGGGCTTCAGCGCCAACCTCCTGCGCGAGATGCGCATGTTCGCCCACGCCACCCAGTTCGCTGCCGCCGCGCGTTTCGGCCAGGGCCGGCTGGAGCAGCGCCTGCTGGACATGCGCTTTCACATGATCGACACCAGCGAGCTCGAAAGCCTGGGCCGCAGCGACAGCAAGCTGCTGCCGCATGGCCCCTTCCTGCAGCTGCTGCAGCAGCAGGGCCGCGAACGCGCCCTGGCCTGGCTGGGCACGGATGCGGCCGCGCTCGGGCAGCGTTCGTCCATCGACATGCAGGCCCTGTTCGGCTGAAGCAGGTGCAGCGCGCCGAGGCTATGATGGCGCGCATCCGAGACACCCGTCTCCATCCGACATCCGGGAGTTAGCCCTCATGCCCTACATGCTGTTGATGGTCGAGCCCACCGGCCAGCGCCGCACGCGTACCGAGGCCGAAGGCCGTGAAGTCTATGGCCGCATGGTCAAGTTTTCCGAGGACCTGCGCGCCCGCGGCCAGCTGCTGGCGGTGGAGTCGCTGGCCTCGCAGGAGCGCGCCGTGCGCGTGCAGGTGCGCGAAGGCCGCGCCCAGCTCACCGACGGCCCCTTTGCCGAAGCCAAGGAAATGGTGGGTGGCTTTTTCCTGATCGATTGCAAGACCCGGGCCGAGGCCGTGGCCATCGCCCAGCAGTGCCCGGCCGCCGAGTGGTGCACCGTGGAAGTGCGCGGCGTCGGGCCCTGTTACGAGGACTGATTTCGACGGGCTCGGGTTTTCCCCGGTTCGAAACTGTCGATTTCGCCTGTCCTCGTTCGTCGTGGGGTTGTCAGCCGGAATTTTCCGGTGGCAGTTCACATGAAGGAGCGCAGACATGCGATACATGATCATCGTCAAAGCCACGCCCACGTCCGAGGCTGGCGCATTTCCACCCAATATGGCCGAACTCATGGCCGTCATGGGCACATTCCATGAGGAGCTGGCCCGTGCCGGCGTGCTGCTCGACGCCTCGGGCCTGGCGCCCAGCTCGCAGGGTTGGCGCATTCGCTACGGTGCCAAGGACCGCCAGGTCATCGACGGGCCTTTCACCGAAAGCAAGGAGCTGATCGCCGGCTACACCCTGATCCAGGTGCGCTCGCGCGAAGAGGCGCTGGAGTGGACGCGGCGTTTCCCCAACCCCGTGGGCGAGGGCATCAGCGCCGAGATCGAGGTGCGCCGTCTCTACGAGATGGAAGACTTTGCCAGTGTGAGCCGCTGAAAGGAGCCAGCATCATGATCAGGAACATCCTCATCGTCGTCGTGCTGGCCATCGCCGGCCTGCTCGTTTTTGCCGCCACGCGGCCCGACACCTTCACCCTGCGGCGTAGCCTGCTGATCCAGGCGCCGACCGACAAGCTGCACGCGCTGATCAACGACATGCGCGCCTTCAACACCTGGAACCCCTACGACAAGAAAGACCCCGCCATGCAGGGCAGCTACAGCGGCCCGGCCGCCGGCCCCGGCGCACGCTACACCTTCAAGGGCAATAGCGACGTGGGCGAGGGCAGCCTGGAGATCACGGCCAGCGCGCCCAACCAGGTCGGCATGCGGCTGGACATGAGCGCGCCCATGCAGGCGCACAACCAGATCACGTTCACGCTGGTGCCGCGCGGCCAGGGGACCGAGGTGACCTGGGCCATGGAGGGCGCCAGCCCCTTCATCGCCAAGCTCATGGGGATCTTCATCAATATGGACGCCATGATCGGCCGCGATTTCGAGGCCGGGCTGGCCAGTCTCCAGCAACTCGCCGAACGCGGCTGACCCCAGGCACAGGAAAGGAAATCACCATGAAACAACAGATCTACATCAACCTGCCCGTGCGCGATCTGCCGCGTTCCAAGGCCTTCTTCGCCGCTTTGGGCTACAGCTTCAACCCGCAGTTCACCAATGAGCAGGGTGCCTGCATGGTCATCAGCGAGGACATCTACGTCATGCTGCTCACCGAACCCTTCTGCCAGACCTTCACGAACAAGCCCCTGGCCGATGCGCGCAAGAGCACCGAGGTGCTGATCTGCCTCTCGTGCCAGAGTCGTGACGAGGTGGACACGCAGGTGAAAAAAGCCTGGGCCGCCGGCGGCACGGTGCCGCGCACGGCGGTGGACCACGGCTTCATGTACCAGCACGGCTTCGAAGACCCGGACGGCCACATCTGGGAACTGGCCTATATGGACATGGCGGCCTTCCCCGCAGCAACAACGTAATTCCACGGCATGCATTCCGCCACCCACGATGCCATTGCCGCCGTCTGGCGCATCGAGTCCGCGCGCATCGTGGCGGTCATGGCGCGTATGTTGCGCGACATCGGCCAGGCCGAAGAGGCCGCGCAGGACGCCCTGGTGGCGGCGCTGGAGCACTGGCCTCGTGACGGCGTGCCGCAAAACCCCGGCGCCTGGCTCATGACCACCGCCAAGCATCGCGCACTCGACCTGCTGCGCCGCCACAAGGTGCAGGACAGCGCCCTGGAGCAGATCGGCCTGGACCTGGAGGCGCGCGAGGCGCTGGTGGTGCCCGACTTCGTCGACGCGCTCGATGCCGCGCGGCAGGACGAGATCGGCGACGACCTGCTGCGCCTGATCTTTACCGCCTGCCACCCGGTGCTCAAGCCCGAGATGCGCGCCGCGCTCACGCTCAAGCTGATCGCGGGCCTGAGCACGCACGAGATCGCGCGCGCCTTCCTGGTGAGCGAAGCCACGCTGGCGCAGCGCATCGTGCGTGCCAAGCGCATCCTGCAGGAAGCGCGGGTGCCCTACGAGCTGCCGCGCGGCGCCGCGCTGGGCGAGCGCCTGGCCTCGGTGCTGGAGGTGGTCTACCTCGTGTTCAACGAGGGCTACACCGCCACGGCCGGCGAGGACTGGATGCGCCCCGCGCTGGTAGACGAAGCCCTGCGCCTGGGCCGCATGCTGGCCGAACTGGCGCAGCAGGAACCCGAGGTGCAGGGCCTGCTGGCCCTCATGGAACTGCAGGCTTCGCGCACGAAAGCACGCACCGACGCGCAGGGC
This sequence comes from uncultured Hylemonella sp., assembly GCA_963512175.1. GTDB lineage: Bacteria > Pseudomonadota > Gammaproteobacteria > Burkholderiales > Burkholderiaceae_C > Hylemonella. The sequence goes on from CAUPLI010000004.1 coordinate 5,714, forward strand.
CGCCCCGTGCTGCTGCTGGACCAGGACCGCACGCAGTGGGACCACCTGCTGATCAGCCGCGGCCTGGCCGCGCTGGCGCGGGCCGAGGCCCAAAGCGCGCAACAGGGGCAAGCCCTGGGGCCTTATGCCCTGCAGGCTGCCATCGCCGCCTGCCATGCGCGCGCCGCGCTGGCGACCGACACCGACTGGCCGCGCATCGCCGCGCTCTACGACGCCCTGGCCCAGGCCGCGCCTTCACCCGTGGTGGAGCTCAACCGCGCCGTCGCCGTGGCCATGGCGCACGGGCCCGAGGCGGGCCTGGCCATCGTCGACACCCTGTGCGACGACAAGGCCCTGCAGAGCTATCAGTGGCTGCCCAGCGTGCGCGGCGACCTGCTGGCCCGCCTGGGCCGAACTATCGAGGCGAAGGCCGAGTTCGAACGTGCGGCCACGCTTACCCACAACCAGCGCGAACGCGCCCTGTTGCTGGAGCGCGCGCTGGCCCTGGGTGGCGGCAGCGCCTCCCTGCATTGAGCGGCATCCAGACGGCAACCCTTTTTTTCAAGCGCAAAGGAGTCCATCATGAGCAATCCCATCGGCTGGTTCGAGATTTACGTTGAAGATATGGCACGCGCCAAGGCCTTTTATGAAGGCGTGCTGGGCGTGGCGCTCACGCGCCTGGAGAGCCCAGATCCAGGCTCGGTCATCGAGATGTGGGCCTTCCCCATGGAGCAGAACACCTATGGCGCCTCCGGCACCCTGGTCAAGATGCCGGGTGTCGCGGCCGGCGGCAACAGCACCCTGGTCTATTTCAGCTGCACGGACTGCGCCGTCGAAGCGGCCCGCGCGGTGCAGCACGGCGGCCAGCTGCAGCAGGGGAAAACCTCTCTCGGCCCCTATGGTTTCATGGCCCTGCTGATCGACACCGAGGGCAACCGGATCGGCCTGCATTCCATGCAGTGATCGGATTTCCTCCAGCCTGCACTGACCCTTTTGGGGGATAGGCGCTGGCGCCAGACCTCCCTAGAATCCGCACGGCAGGCGCAGTCTGGCGAGTTCCGCTCCAGTTGCGCTGCGTACACCCATCGGTTCACGGTCGATATGAAACTGGCGCAGGGAGGCGCCACCCCATGAAACAACAAATCGCCAGGTTTTCCCCGCACCAGAACGCCAAGGTCTTTGCCGTGCTCATGGCACTCGGTTCGCTGGTCTTTGTGGTGCCCTTCATGCTGTTTGCGGGCATGATGACGCCGGAAGGCATGGGGCCGCCGATGTTCATGTTTGTGCTGTTCCCGGTCTTTTATCTGGTGTTTGGTTACGTGATGGTCGCCATCGGGTGTGCCATCTACAACTACATGGTCCCATACATCGGGGGCATTGAATACGAATCGCAGGCCCCGGGCAACGATGCCTGATCCATTGTGAAGTGAATTCACCTTTTCACGGAGTCACGCGTATGCCCCTGCTCGGTTTAGCCGCCATGCTGCTGTCCTTCGACATCGCCCCCGAGGCGATCTCCGAGCACGACGACTGGCACACACACGAGCATCTGCCCGAGCGCCTGTCCATTCCGGGGTTCCTGCGGGGCACACGCTGGGTGGCGCTGCAGGGGCAGCCCAGGTACTGCGTGATGTATGAAGTGGCGCAACTCGCGACGCTGTCTTCCGATGCCTATCTGCAGCGCCTGAACCACCCGAGCCCCTGGACCTCGAAGATGATGCCGCACTACCGCGGCATGACGCGGGGCCTGTGTTCCGTCATCGGCTCGCACGGCCTGGGCATGGGGCATGTCGGCCTGCTGCTGCGTTTCGCACCCGCCGCAGACCAGAAAGAAGCCTTGCGCGACTGGCTCCTGCGGGACCTGCTGCCGCAACTGCCGGCACGCCCGGGCCTGGGCAGTGTGCACCTGCTGGAGGGCGCGCTCGCAGCGCAGATGACGAACGAGCAACGCATCCGCGGGGCCGACGCCGGTGTGGACTGGGCCCTGCTCGTCACGGGCTATAGCCAGGACAGCCTGGAAACCCTGGCGGAGTCCGAACTCGGCAAGACACAGCTGGAGGCGCGGGGTGCCCAAGGCGTCGTTTGCGCGCTCTACCGCACGGACTACACGCTCACCGCGCAGGAAGTCGGCGCCTGAGCTTTAGCCCCCGTGCATGTGCACGGTGTTCTTGCCCGCGTGCTTGGCCTGGTACATGGCCTCGTCGGCCTGGCGCATCAGCATGTCCAGGTCGACTTCCGTGGCGTTGAACATGGCGATGCCGATGCTGCCGCTGGCGTGGTAGGCCAGGCCTTGCAGGTCATAAGGTTTGGCCATGGCGAGCAGGGCCTTGGCCGCGATCTGGCGGGCCTCGGTGCGGGCCAGCGCGGGCTCCTCGTTGAGGTGTTCCAGCACGATCACGAACTCGTCGCCCCCGATGCGCGCCACCGTGTCGGCCTCGCGTACCACGCGGCCCAGCCGGCTGGCGATCTCCTGCAGCAGCAGGTCGCCCGCGTGGTGGCCGTGCTCGTCGTTGATCCTCTTGAAGTTGTCCACGTCCAGGAACAGCAGCGCGCCGTGCTGGCCGTTGCGGCGCGTCAGCGTCAGGGCACGCTGCAGGCGCTCGAGCAGCAGGCGCCGGTTGGGCAGGGCGGTGAGCGGGTCGTAGAAGGCGATGCTGCGGATCTGCTCTTCCTGCAGCTTGCGCTCGGAGATGTCGCTCATGGCCGCCACATAGTGCGTCACGTCGCCGTGCTCGTTGCGCACCGCGGTGATCGTGGTCCACAGGGGGACGAGCTCGCCGCCCTTGCGCTGGTCCCAGATCTCGCCTTCCCACTTGCCCGTCTTGCGGATGCTGTCCCACATGGTTTCATAGAAGGCGGCGTCGTGCCGGCTCGAGCGCAGCGAACTGGTCTTGCGGCCGATCAACTCCTCACGGCTGTAGCCCAGCAGGTCCAGGAAGGCCTGGTTGGCCTGCAGGATGACCGAGCCGGCGTCGCTCACCAGCATGGCCTGGCGTGATTCGAAGGCCACGGCGGCCACGCGCCGCTCCTGCTCGGCCTTGGCGCGCTCGGTGATGTCGCGGGCCACGAAGACCACGGCGCGCTTGCCATCCACTCGCACGTCCAGCATCTGGGCCCGCCCTTCGAACACGTGCCGCCCGCCCTGGGTGTCGAGCTCGTATTCGATCTTCTGCGGCGTGCCGGCCTTCAGCGTCTGGTGCAGGAAATCGTGGAAACGCTTGGCCTCGGAGGCGGGCAGGACCTCATCCATGCGTTTGCCTATGGTTTCCGAAATCGGCGCGTAGAGCAGCCGCTCCTCGGGCGAGACCACCTCCAGGTAACGGCCTTCCTCGTCCAGCACGAAGAGCAGGTCAGGCGAGGCCCGGGTGATGGCGCGGCGCAGGGCTTCGCTGCGTGCCAGCGCCTGCTTGGACTGCCGCTGTTCCTGCAGGTCGTGCAGCAGCAGGGCCAGCAGGGCCGTGCTGGGGGCCAGCACGAAAAGATAGGGCAGGGCCAGCGTGTCCAGCAGCTTTTGCAGGTGCTGGGTGGGCAGCAGCAGGAACCAGCCCAGGGCGGCGATGTGCAGCAGCACGCCGAACATCAGGAAATCGAGCAGTTTGGGATGGGCCCAGCCGTGGCGCAGGGCGACACGCATGGCCAGGCCGAAGAGCACCGAGGTGGTGATGACGGCCGCGCCCACCGGGGCACCGGCGCCGCCCAGCCACAGGCGGTAGGCACCGGTCATCAGGCCGGCGATGACGGCGACCACCGGGCCGCCGAAGATGCCGGCCACGCCCAGGATGACCGAACGGGCGTCGAAGATCACGCCGGGCGCCAGATTGGTCGGGTGCAGCATGCCGAAGATGCAGATGGCGCCGAAGATCAGGCCGGAGCAGACCCGGGCCGCGCCCACCCGGTCGCCCCAGACGCGGATATTGAACTCGTACAGCGCCGACAAAGCGAGCAGGAGCGCGGTGCTGTAGATGAGGTCCAGCGTCATGCGGTGGGTACTTCCCTAGGCTGATGGGCTGACCCATCATAACGAAGCACGGCCTGCGGGGCCAGTGACGACAGCGGGCCATTGTGTGCGGAAAGCACGATCGCGCGCGCTGTGTGCGCAGGGCAGTCAAGCCGGAGACAGTCCGCGTCTGCGCGCAAGACTCTCAGCCTCTCAGGCCTTCTTGACGAATTCGGACTTCAGCTGCATCGCACCGATGCCGTCGATCTTGCAGTCGATATCGTGGTCGCCGTCCACGAGCCGGATGTTCTTCACCTTGGTGCCCACCTTCACCACCGTGGAGGAGCCCTTGAGCTTGAGGTCCTTGATCAGCGTCACCGTGTCCCCGTCCTGCAGCACGTTGCCGTGTGCATCCTTCCAGACCCGCTGTTCCACGACAGCGGCCGCAGCCACCTGGGGCCATTCATGCGCACATTCGGGGCAGACGAAGTTGTCGCCGTCTTCGTAGGTGTATTCGGAATGGCATTGGGGGCAGGGCGGGAAGGTGGACATGGTGTTCGGTGGGCTGAAAGGGGCTGGACTGGGCGGTCTCACAGGAGGGCCAGATGAAGTGTTGCTGTGATTGTCTTCGATGATTGCTTGCGGGCAAGAGCAACTCTTTGACTGCGCACCGGAGGCGGAGATTGGAGCGTGCAATCTGTTGGCAGCCTATGCATAGGTCCTGAAATCAACGAATGACAGAGGTCACCGCATTCGCGACAACTTGCAGACCAGAAAAAATGTTGGTATATTGATGTCAACGAGTTGAGTTGATCGGCTCTATTTTTTGGGGGATTCCCAAATGAACCGCAAGTTTCAATATGCCGTCCTGATCGGACGTTTCCAGCCATTTCACTTTGGGCATCAGCGTCTGGTCGAGCAGGCGCTGAGAAGCGCTGAGCGCGTCATCATCGTCGTCGGCAGCGACAAGCAGCACCGTAGCGTCAAAAATCCGTTCACGTTCGAAGAGCGCGAGCGCATGATCCGTGGCGCCCTGCGCAATTCAGAGCAGGGGCGCACCAGCGTCATCGGCGTACCTGACTCGCCCTACAACGATTCGATCTGGATCGCCGGTGTGCAAGGCGGCGTGGACCGCCTGATCGCGTCCGATGGTGCATCACTACAAAGCGCCAGCGTCGCGATCGTGGGTCATCTCAAGGACTCGTCGAGCTACTATCTCAAGCTCTTCCCCAAGTGGCAGTTTGTTGCCACCGACAACGTCGAGAGCATGAATGCCACGGATATCCGGCATTTGTACTTCGACCCGGAAAACAGAGGGCAGCTTGCCGCCGACGTCCTGCCCGACAGCACGGCCGCCTTTCTTTCGACCTTTGCGGGAACAATCCACTATCAGGCCCTGGCCGAAGAGCTGGCATTTCTGAAGGACTACCAGGCCAAGTACCGGTATGCGGGAAGCGATTTCCCGCCCATCTACACCACGGTCGATGCCGTGGTGGTCGAGGCCGGCTACATCCTGCTGGTTCAGCGCAAGTACAGCCCGGGCAAAGGAACCTGGGCACTGCCGGGCGGATTCGTTGGACACGAGGAGCTCCTCGTAGACGCGGCGATTCGCGAACTGCGCGAAGAAACACGTCTCAAAGTACCCGCGCCCGTGCTCAAGGGAAGCATCCAGGGCCAGCATGTGTTCGATTCGCCTGCTCGGTCGCAACGCGGAAGGACCATCACGCATGTCTTCCATTTTGAGCTGGCGCACAACCAGTGGACCGGGCTCTCAGATGTGCGCGGTGCCGACGATGCGGCCGAGGCGCGCTGGGTTCCCATCGGTGAATTCCTGCGGATGCAGGAGCAGATTTATGAGGATCACTATTTCATAGCCAACCATTTTTTGGGTGGTCTGGGCGCGCAGTACGCCTAGACTTTTTGTAACGGCCCTGGTTGACGGGGCTTTAAGTGAAGGAGCTTCACTATGAAAACTGCCGACTCTCTGGGAGTCAATCTCCTGCTGCGTACCGACTCGTACAAGGCCTCGCACTGGCTGCAATACCCGCCGGGCGCCAGCCGGGTGCACAGCTACATCGAATCGCGGGGCGGAGCATTTCCCGCCACCGTGTTCTTCGGTTTGCAGGCCTATCTCAAGGAATACCTGAGCCGGCCTGTCAGTCGAGACGATGTCGAGGAAGCTGCAGCGATCTACGCTGCCCATGGTGAACCGTTCAACCGCGAAGGCTGGAACCTATTGGTGGAACGCCATGGCGGCCTCCTGCCGGTGGAGATCCGCGCTGTGCCGGAAGGATTGGTGGTGCCCACCGGCAACCCGATGGTGACCATCGAAAACACCGACCCCGACTTCTACTGGCTGCCGAGCTATCTGGAGACAGAGTTGTTGCGCGCCGTTTGGTATCCGACCACCGTGGCCACCCTGTCCGCCGCAGCAAAGGTCACGATTAGTCGTTATTTGCAAGCGACTTCCGACGATGTAGCGGGACAGATCGGCTTCAAGCTGCATGACTTCGGTGCCAGGGGTGTGTCCAGTCTGGAGAGCGCCGCCCTGGGCGGCATGGCTCACTTGGTCAATTTTCTAGGAACCGACACGGTGATTGCGCTGCAGGCGGCACGGCGCTACTACGGCGCTCAGATGGCCGGCTTCTCCATCCCCGCGGCCGAGCACAGCACTATCACCAGCTGGGGCCGCGAGGGCGAGGCCGATGCCTACCGCAATATGCTGCGCCAGTTCGCGAAGCCCGGCTCCATCCTGGCGGTCGTTTCCGACAGCTACGACATCTACAACGCCTGCGACAAGATCTGGGGCGGCGAGTTGCGTCAGGCCGTTGTGGATTCCGGTGCCACGGTTGTCATCCGCCCGGACTCGGGCAACCCGACCGAGGTCGTGCTGCGTGTCGCCCAGATCCTGGCCGAACGCTTCGGGACCACGACCAACAGCAAGGGTTACCGCGTTCTCCAGCACGTGCGCATCATCCAAGGCGACGGCATCAATCTGGACTCGCTGCGTAACTGCCTGTCGACCCTGTATCACAACGGGTTCGCAGCGGACAACATCGCCTTCGGCATGGGCGGCGGTCTGCTGCAGCAGATCAACCGCGACACCCAGCGTTTTGCCATGAAGTGCTCGGCCATGCAGGTCCAGGGGCAATGGCGGGATGTCTACAAGCAGCCGGTCGGCGACAGCACCAAGGCGTCCAAGAAGGGACACTTCGCGCTGATCGAGCACGACGGCCGGATTAGCACCGTGAGCCGGCAAGCTGACGAAACCGTGGGCGGCGATTTGTTGCAACCGGTGTTCAGAAACGGAGTACTGCTGCGCGACGGCAGTTTTGACGGAATACGAGCACTGGCTGTCGAAGGCTTGAACCGTATCAACGGCTATGCTCCCCCGCTGTAAACCACGGCAGCATCAAGCAAAACTCATAAACAGGAGGTCATCATGTTCGGAATCCAGTTCATCAAGGCTCAGCCCACCGTGCACCTGATCCAGTACCGCAAGGGCCAGATCGTGCGGGAGGGTGCTGGTCTGTCGTTCTTCTATTACGGCCCTACCAGCACCCTGGTTGCCGTTCCGGTGGGAAGCCAGGAGTTCGGTTTCATGCTGGGACTGGTGACCAGCGACTTCCAGGAGGTCACCGTGCAGGGGCAGCTCAGCTACCGCGTCAAGCAACCGAAGGTGACCGCCTCCATGCTGGACTACTCCTTGCGGGCCGATGGCAAAACCTATGCATCCGAAGACCCCAAGCAATTGGGTGAGCGCGTCGCGATGCAGGCCAAGGTGATCATCCAGCAGGCCATCCAGGCGCTGGCACTCAAGGATGCCCTCAAGGCCTCGGCAGCGATAGCCGCCACGGTGCAGCAACAGCTCGCGGGTCGCCCAGAGATCGCTGCCCTCGGGCTGGAGATCCTCGGGGTCTCGATCGTGGCCATCAAGCCGACGCCCGACATCGCACGGGCCCTGGAGGCCGAAGCCCGTGAATCAAACCTCAAGGCGGCCGACGACGCCATCTACCTGCGCCGCATGGCCGCGGTGCAGAACGAGCGCTCGATCCGGCAGAACGAACTCGACACCGAGATTGCCGTGGAGCAAAAGCGCAGGCAAATCCAGGAGACGCAGCTGGAAGCCAAGGGCGCTGCCATGCGGCACGAGAACCAGTTGCGCAAAGAGCAGATGGGTTCCGACATCGAACTGGAGCGCAACCGGCGTGACCTCGTGGATAACCAGTCTGACAACACCCGCAAGCTGGCCGAAGCCGAGGCGCATCGCGTCGCTGCGGTCATGGCCGCGCTGGAAAAGTCCGATCCGAGAGTTGTGCAGGCGCTGGCGGCGGTGGGTATGCAGCCGGGCCAGCTGATTGCGCAGGCCTTTGGCGCGCTGGCCCAGAACGCCGAGCGCATTGGGCAGCTTAATGTCTCTCCCGATCTGCTCAACTCGCTGATGAGCGCGCCAGGTGGCACGACTGGCGCCCCGCGCCGGGTTGGGGTCAAGGAGTCATCGTGAGCGGTGCGGCCGATCGCAAAGTCGTCCTCATCACCCGCAAGACCCGACTGAGCGAGCTGGTCGCTCGGCACAACACCCTGTCTCAGGCCCGCTTCTACGTCGAGCATCTGGGTGCGGATTTTGGGGACTACGTGGCGGAACACGAGGCATATGAAGCCAGTTTGAAGAACGTGCTGAAGTCACTGGATAGCTGGGGCCGCTACCAGGCGATAGAGCGCTCCATGCTGCCGAACTATGTCTTCGGCCGTGATGACATTGTGGTGGCCCTTGGCCAGGACGGACTGGTGGCCAACACAATGAAGTACCTCGATGGGCAGCCGCTCATCGGTGTCAATCCGGAGCTGAGCCGCTGGGATGGCGTCCTGCTTGCGTTTGAACCGAAGCAGCTGGGCGATGTTCTGCCCGCAGTTGCGGCCGATCGCCTGCCGTTGGCTGAGGTGACGATGGCAGAGGCATCGTTATCGGATGGCCAGTCCATACGGGCAGTCAACGATCTGTTCATCGGTCCGCGCAGCCACACCTCGGCACTGTACGAGCTGACCTACCGCGGACGCACGGAGTTTCACTCATCCTCGGGACTGATCGTTTCCACGGGTCTGGGATCGACCGCCTGGATGAAGAGCGTCGTCAGCGGTTCGATGGCTATCACCAGCGCGGTGGGTGGACGGGCTATCAAACCCAGCTATACGCCTCTGGACTGGGACACGGATCGCCTGGTGTTCGCGGTCCGCGAGCCGTTTCCGATGCGCACGACCCAGACCAGTTTGGTCTATGGCACATTTGGCGAGGACGAACCGTTGCGTATTCGATCGCGTATGCCGGAGACCGGGGTGATTTTTTCCGATGGAGTTGAAGCGGACTTCCTGCGTTTTACCGCTGGCATGGAGGCGGTGATCAACCTGTCTTCCGTTAGAGGTAGGCTGGTACGCCAAGGTTGAGCCTGAAGACGCATTCCGCGGGTGTGCAGGATTGCGAGTCCTCGTTCGATGTCCGCTTTCAATTCCGCCACCGTCCACAAGGGGCGTCTTCGGCTCCTGCTCTCTCCAGGCTTTAGGTTCTATGTGCTACATGACGCTGCTCAGCACCACTTCGCTCGAAAATCTGTCATTCGGTAACAACGATCTCGTGCGAATTTCGAAAGAGTTGCCGGGTCTTCCGGAGGAAACATATCTGGGATTTGCAAACAAGTGGTTCATTGGGTCTCAAGCCGGTTGCAGTTGCGGCTTCCGGCATTTGTATGTAACCAGCGTTGAATTAGGCTTTGGCAAACCAGAAGATTGGTTTCCCGAGGAGAGCTCCGACATATTGGCTACACATCAAGTAATTGCCTTGATCAGGTCACTTGTTGAAAAAGGCGAAAAAGTTGATGTTGTTGATGCCTGGGCAGACGGGAAAACCGAAGTACAGCCATTGAGCGGTGATATCGAAGTCAATCTAAAAGACGTTGGCGATGAGTCATTCCGTTTTTTTGAAAATTATCGGTTCAGCTTTTCAAACCGAACCTAGCACTACGATCGCGGATTGCATGTGGCGTTCGCTTACCTCCAGCGTTAATCATCTGTTTCTCCACTTGGCCCAGACTGTTTGAGCACCCGGTGGAAAAAGATCTGCAGTACTTGTCGAGACTTCATGGAAAGTAAGTTACTGTCTGGAGTCAGGAGCAAACAGCGATGAAGCGACGTGAACTACTTCAGACCCTGGCCTGTGCCCCCGCGCTGGCGCTGCCGCACTTGGCCTCGGCCGCTGCACCCCGCACCCTGAGCGCCGCCCCTGCCACCCTGGCCGCCGCCGGCCAGCCCGCGCTGCCGGTCTGGGCCTACGAAGGCCAGGTGCCCGGCCCGGTGCTGCGTTTCAAGCGCGGCGCGCTGCTGGACCTGACGCTGCACAACCAGCTGCCCGACCCCAGCACCATCCACTGGCACGGCATCCGCCTGCCCAATGCCATGGACGGCGTGCCCGGCCTCACGCAGGACCCGGTGGCGCCGGGTCAGCGTTTCCCCTACCGCTTCGCTCTGCCCGACGCCGGCACCTACTGGTACCACCCGCACCTGGGCACGCCCGAGCAGGTGGACCGCGGCCTGGCCGGTGCGCTGATCGTGGAGGACGATGCGCCGCCGCCGGTGGACCTGGACCTGGTCTGGCTGCTGGACGACTGGCGGCTCGATGCGCAGGGCCGCATCGCCGAGAACTTCTACAACTTCCACGACGTGGCGCATGCCGGCCGCCTGGGCCAGCAGCTCACGGTGAACGGGCAGGTGGACCTGGTGCAGGCGCTGCAGAGCGGCCAGCGCATCCGCCTGCGCCTGGTCAACGCGGCCAATGCGCGCATCTTTGCGCTCAGCCTTGCCGGTCTGCCGGCCTGGCTGATCGCGCGCGACGGTATGCCTGCTGCCGCAGCCGTGCCCTGGGACGGCGAGCTGCTGCTGGGCCCGGGCATGCGCACGGATTTCATCATCGACGCCGCACGCGCCGGCCGCTTCCAACTCAAGGACAGTTTTGGCCGTGGCGAACGCACGCTGGCCACGCTGGAGGTGAAGGGCAAGGAGAGCGCCGCGCGCCCGGCGCCCCTGCCCGCACAGCGCGAGCCCCTGCCCGAGCCGGATCTGGCCCAGGCGCTGGTGCACACCCTGCAGCTGGGCGGCGGCGCCATGAGCCGCGATGGCTGGCCGCAGGAGTCCACCGCCGATCGCGAGGCGCGTCGCCTGCGCCTGCAGGGCGGTGCGCGCGAAGCGACTCCGGCCTGGACGATCAACGGCCAGGCCCACATGAGCCACGACAGGGCGCACGCCGAACATGCGGCCGAGTTCCGCGTGCCGCGGGGCGGCAGCGTGCGCCTGGGTTTCGAGAACAACACGGCCTGGTGGCACCCCATGCATTTGCACGGCCACCACTTCCGCGTGCTGTCGCGCAACGGCCAGGCCCTGGCCGAGCGCCCCTGGCGCGACACGGTGCTGCTGGCCCCAGGCGACCGGGTAGAGGTGGCTTTCGTCGCCGACAACCCGGGCCACTGGCTGATCCACTGCCATGTGCTGGAGCACCACGCCGGCGGCCTGGGCACGCTGTTCGAGGTGCAGGGCTGAGTCTGGCGAGACCTGGCGGCGCTGCTGCTCTACAGCAAATCTTCCGGCGCCACCATGCCCAGCAGGCGTGAAAACAGGCGGCGCCAGAAACCGACCAGCGGTTCCGTTTCGTAGCGCACGGGGGCGCCCTGCTCCTCGGTCGTCCAGCGCAGCTGCCGGGGCAGCCCTTCTCCTTCTGTGTCCACCAGGCTGACGCGGAACGCGCGCGCCGGACGCACGGCGTCGTCGAACAGCTGGCCGATGACGGCAGCGAGTTCGCGGCTCTCGGCCAGCAAGCCGACCTCGGTGTTGGACAGGCGCGATCGCGGGTCAAGGTTCATGGACCCCACCACCACGTGCTGCCGGTCGATCACGATGGCCTTGGTGTGCAGGTAGGCGGCGGAGGTGCCGCCCAGCCGGTTGCGCAGGGTCTCCAGTTGCTCGGGACGCATCTCGTGGAGTTCCACGCCGGCGGCGAGCAGGCGTTCGCGGTGACGGGCGTAGCCGGCGTGCGCCAGCGGGACCACGTCGGCCGAGGCCAGGGAGTTGGTCAGCACGCGCACGCGTACACCACGCTGCACCAGATTCTGAAACGCCAGCATGCCCTGGTCGCTGGGGATGAAGTAGGGCGAGATGAGGATCAACTCGCGGCGGGCCTGGGTCACCAGGGGGCGGATGCGCTCGGCGAAGACCGGGTTGGTGCCGGAGGCCCCGCTCCCCGCAAGCACCTTGTGCGGTGGGTCGGCGAAGACCAGGGCCGGCGCCATGATGAGGGGGATGCGCCCCGAACGCAGGTTGGAGCCGATGCCGCCTTCGCGCAGCGCCTGTGCGTAGCCGGTGTCGCGGAATCCCGCCACCCGGGCCTGCAGGTCCTGCTCGAAGCGGGCCAGTGCTTCGGCCGGCGGCGCCTGGGCGACGAAGGCCTGGATCGGCACCGCCCACTCGCTGTTCCAGTAGGCGTCGAAGCCGCGCGAGATCTCGGTCACCGCCGGGCCGGCCACCAGCATGTCGAGGTCGCTGAAGTTGAGCTGGCCGCTGGCGTCGAAGTATTCGTCGCCGAGGTTGCGCCCGCCGATCACGGCCATCGCGTTGTCGGCCACCCAGAGCTTGTTGTGCATGCGGCGGTTGAGCCGCTGCCCGTTGCCGATGAATTCGAGCAGCTGCGACACCCCGAACGAACCGCGACTCGAGAAGGGGTTGAAGACGCGCACCTCGACGTTGGCAAAACCAGCGAGCGCGGCCAGGTCCAGGTCCTTGCCGGCGGCGTCCAGGTCGTCGACCAGCAGGCGCACGCGCACGCCCCGCTGCGCCGCGCGCAACACCCTGGCGATCAGCAGCTGCGTGGTCGTGTCCTTGCGCAGGATGTAGTACTGCAGGTCCAGCGTGTGCTGCGCGGCCTCGGCCAGGGCCGCGCGCGCGCCCAGCGCGTCCATGCCGCTGGACAGGGCGTGCAGGCCGGACTGGCCTTCATGCTTGGCCAGCTGGGCCGCATAGGCCTGGCCCAGGGGCGTGGCTGCCGGCGCGGGCCAGGCCGACGACACCGGACGCGGGACGTCCAGCCGTGGCGTGCTGCAGGCGCCCAGGAGCAGACAGCAGCTGACGAGCGCGTACAGCAGAGGGGCCGCGCGATGGCACCTGCGGGATGCGTGTCCAGGAGATTCCTGATGCTGAAGCGGCAACATGCCGCCATCTTAGGGGGCATCAGTGTTCGTGGCGATCCAGCGCGCCCGGCGAGGCCTTAACATCGCAGCATGAAAACGACCTACATCTTCGCCGCCATCCTCATCGCCAGTGTCATCGGCGCACTGGTGCCCACCCGTCTGGTCAAGACCCTGATGCTGGTGCTCGCGGGTGTGCTCGCGGCCTACGGCCTATTCAAGTATCTGGGCTGAGCGCACAACAGCGTTTCGATCCGTCGCACATGACGGACAGGTGACAAACCATGCATTGAGCGCGCGCACGAAGTGCCCTCAATGCCGATCAACCCATCCCCTGTTCATGGGATGGCGCCCACCATGACGACTCCCTAGCATCCTGTTCATGCAGGAGGCCTGGGGCTGGCTGACAGCGAGCCCCAGGCCTTCTTCCTCGCATCGGCCCTTGCACAGGAGTCCACCGTGAGCATGAAACAGACCGCTTCCATGTTGGTTCAGGGCTTTGGCGCCCTGGGCATGATCCTGCTCACTGGCTGCGGTTCGACACCGGGAGGGCGCGCCACCGTGCCTGTGGCGCCGATGTGCACCATGCATGCCGTGATCTTCTCCGTCAACCCCCCGGACAGTCGCGTGCTGGTCTCCGAGCGCACGAATCCCAACAGCAACCACGGCTTCACACGCTTTCGCATCATCGCGGGACCCCGAGGCAATACCGCCGTAGGATTCACGCCTGATGTGTACGGGTTCAGCGAAGCCTGGTCGCACAACACGGCCGGTTCCGTGGTTTACCGGGCACAGGCGCACCCCGCCCGGCGCGGCAATACGGGGCCTTTCAGTGCCAGCGCCTGGTCCCTCAACACCCAGGATGCGACGGGCAGATGGTCTCCGACCTCCAGGGTGTTCTCCGCGCAGCGCGGCACCGAGCAGGACAGTCCCCCGGTGGGCGGCATGACGGTGCCCCAGCTGATGCCTGTGGGTCTGGCCACCCCGCAAGTGTTTGGCTGTGCCGGCGAACGATCCCAGGACGAAGCAGTGCGCACGACCTGGCTGATCGAGGCGACGGCGAGCAATCCGGCCACCGGCACGCCCGGGGCCCCCACCATCGATTTCGTTCAGGACCTGCTGAGCGGCGACGACCGCTTCGTGCCCAATGCGCCCGGCCCGCTGCGCGGCCCGGCCAATCCGCCGGCGCCGCGCATCACGGACCGCCCTGGCATGCCGGTGCGCGACGGCACGGTGCAATGCGCGATGACGCAGTTCGAGGACGACGTGAGCACGCGCGAACTGCATATGGTGGCTATCCGCAATGGTGTGCTCCACCACAGCATGGCGAACAATTTCGGGGAGGTGCGGGCCAACGCCGGCACCGGTTTCGCCTTCAATCGCTTCCGCACGGTTTCGACCTGGGGCGACGTGGGCCAGGCGCTGGGCGGAGGCTTTGGCAACATCATTGACGTTGCCGTCGTGGCCCGCCCACGGGCCTTGCACGTGTTCTTCGTGGCCCAATCCGGGAGCAGCACACGCCTCTGGCATGCGGTGCGTTTCTCGGCCGGTGGCGGCTCATGGCGCCCGGCCGATGATGTGCTGACGCTCAATGGGGCGCACCCCAGCGGCGCCGGTTTCCCCTTCCGTATCGCTGCCGGCCTGTGCCCGCAGGTCGGGCAGCCGCAGCAGACCGAGCTGGTCTACACCCTGTGGAACGACCGACTGGGGGCCATGTGGACCGCCCGCGTCGTCTCCACCCCGCAGCAATGGCTGCCGGGCCTGCAGGGCACTTATTCACCGCTGATCGATATCGCGCCTCTGAGAGGAGGCAACGCGACCAACCCGGCCTCCATCGATAGCATGGTGATCGGCACCCGACCCTTCCGCGATGACGCCCGCCCGCCACCCTGAAGCGTGGCAACAACCCAGGAGAGATGAATATGAAAACGACATGGCTACGTGCTGCCAGCATGAGCAGTGCGCGCATGCTGGTGGCGGCCGGTGCCGCGCTGGCGCTGCTCACAGGCTGTCCGAGCGTGCCCCGTAGCGGACAGCTCGGGAAACCGGTCTACAGCTTGCTGGAGATTCTCAACGATACCGGTGGCTGGACCTCTTACAGCAGCTCGCCGCCCATGGAGGTGTTGCCGACGCGGGGACGTGTGATGAAGGTCTGGTTCAGTGCGCCGATAGGCAGCACCTTCAGCGTGGGCCTGCGCGAGCCTGGCGGTATTTTCACGCCGCTGCCGCAAACCAGTGCACCGGCATCCGTGTCGAGCGAGCTGGGATATTTCCAGGTACTCAATGTGAATGCGTCTGCGACCCCGCCGCTGTACACGGTGCATCTGCGCGCACCGCTTTCGCTGATGGACCCGGCGAACTTCAACGTTGAAGTCGTGAACAAGAGCCTGAGCACCAATGTGACCGACAGCGATCCCATGATCGTGCGCCTGGCGCAGCGCAAGGTGTTCACGGTTTCCGTTGCAGTCACCGGCAATGGCCACGTGACCAGCAATCCGCCAGGCATTGCCTGCGGCACGAGTGCACAGGGGCGACCCATGACGCAATGCAAGCACGACTTCGGCCGCGGCCAGGTGACGCTCAATCCGGGCTCCAACGACCAGAACACGACCCGGTTCGATAGCTGGAGCGGCAACTGTGCCGGACAGGCCTGCCAGTTCACGCTGGACGGCATGGCGCCAGTGCAAGCCACGGCAACGTTCAAGGCGCGCACCCAGCCGGCGACGGCCTTGGTGTGCCAGCCGGCGCCCTTGCTTCCGGGCCTGCTCTGGATCGCTACCCCCCAATGCGATCCAGCGTCTTTCCCGACGACGTCATCGGCGGTGTGTGATTCGGCGGGGCTGTTCTGCTGCAAGTCACCGCCGGTCGGAAGTGGCCCGCCGGCTTCGCCATCGGCCCGCTGTGGCGGGGACAAGATCGAGTTCCCGCCGGATTGCCGCAACACACTCGGCCGTGGCATGCTGCGCCAGCCCGGCGGCTGCTATGAGGTTGATGGCGGATTCTGAGCGGAGCGCGTACATCGATCGGCTAGGTTTCAGACCGCTTCCATTGCAAACGCATCCATGGCCAGCATGCCGTACATCACCTCGCGGCTGAGGTAGTCGGGCCGTGCGCCATCGGCCGCGGCGCCCAGCGCGAAGAACAGCGGCAGGAAGTGGTCTTCCGTCGGGTGGGCGCGCTGGGCGTGCGGGGCCTGCTGGCGGTAGTCCAGCAGGGCTGCGGTGTCGCCCTGCGCGACCTTGTCTTCCACCCAGCGGCTGAATTCGATGACGTAGGGCGCGGCCTCGGTCTGGCCGCCGAAGAACTCGCCGAGGTTGTGGGTCATGCTGCCCGTGCCCAAAAGCAGCACGCCGCGCTCGCGCAGGGGGCGCAGCGCGCGGCCGAGGGCGTAGACCTGGGCCGGTCCCGCGCTGGCGGGCAGGGCGAGCTGCAGCACGGGGATGTCGGCCTCTGGGTACATGTGCAGCAGCGGCACCCAGGTGCCGTGGTCGAAGGGGCGGCGGCTGTCCAGGCCGGCCTCGATGCCGGCGGCCTGCAGCAGCGCCACCACCTCCTGCGCCAGCGCAGGCTGGCCCGGGGCGGGGTATTGCAGCTGGTAGAGCTCGGGCGGGAAACCGCCAAAGTCGTGCCAGGTCTGCGGCGCGGGCGTGCCCATCACCGTGGGCGTGCGCGCCATCCAGTGCGGCGACATCACCACGATGGCGCTGGGCTTGTCGTGCGCCTGGGCCCAGGCGCGCAGGGCCGGGCCGGTGCTGCCGGCGTCGACGGCGAAGAGTGGGGCGCCGTGCGAGACAAAAAGGCTGGGCAGGGTGTTCATGTGTTGTCCTTTCCTGTGTTGTCCTCACCGGCTTGCAGCCAAAGCCGTGCCGGCACGTGCTGCTGCAGTTTCTCCACCGCCAGTTCCACCAGATCGGGGTGCAGCTCGTGGCCGATGAAGGGCAGCACGTCGGCCGTGAAGTCCGTGCCCATCGCCTTCAGGCGCATGGCACCCTCGATGGCGTGGCTGTAGGGCATGACCGTATCGGCCTTGCCGTGCAGCAGGTGCACGGTGCTGCCTTCGTGCAGGGCTTGTTCGGGCAGGCGCGCAAAGCGCCCGCTGATGGCCACCACACGCGCGGCCACCGGTTCGGGGCGCAGCGCCGAGGCCAGCGCCATGATGGCGCCCTGCGAGAAGCCCACCAGGGCGGTGCCTGCGGTGCCCACGCCCGAGCGTTCCTGCCAGTGGCGCACGGCAAATTCAAAAGCGGGCAGGGCGGCGTCCACGCGTTCCACGCGGTTCTCTTCCGTCACACCGGCCACGGAAAACCATTGCCAGCCGCCGGGGGCGAGTTCGCTGGCATGGGGCGCGTCCACCGCCACCACCATGGCCTGCGGGAAGGCCTGGGCATAAGCCTGTCCCAGCCCGGCCAGGGACTGGGCGTTCGAGCCCACGCCGTGGAACAGCAGGATGAGCTGCGTCGCCTTGGGGCTGGGCTGCTGGAGGATGAGGGCCTGGGGCTGGTTCATGGGGTTTCCTGTCTGCGCCGCAATTTGCAGCGCTGGATGTACTGTATTGGCCTGCTCCTGTTTGATAAATAGCCTTTTGATTGACTCATTGATTCAATAAATGAAACAATCCGGGCAAAATCACCCCAAACAAGCGGCATGGACCAGTTCAAAGAGATCGAATCCTTCGTGGCGGTGGCGCAGCTGGGCAGCTTCGTGAAGGCGGCCGACAGGCTGGGCCTGTCCAAGGCCATGGTCTCGCGCCATGTCAGCGAGCTGGAGGCGCGCCTGGGCGTGCGGCTGATGCAACGCAGCACGCGCCGCCTCTCGCTGAGCGACGCCGGGGCCGAGTACCTGCAGCGCTGTGTGCAGATCCTGGGTGAGTTGCACGACGCCAATGCCGCCGTCAGCGCCTCGGCCGTGCAGGCGCAGGGCCTGCTCAAGATCAGCGCGCCGCTGACCTTCGGCATCCGTCACCTGGCGCCGCTGTGGGGTGAGTTCCTGCGCATCCACCCGCGTGTGGAGCTGGAGGTGAACCTCAACGACCGCGTGGTGGACCTGATCGAGGAAGGCTACGACCTGGCCGTGCGCATCGGCCAGCTGGCCAGTTCCTCGCTGATCGCACGGCGCATCAGCGGTACGCGCCTGGTGCTGTGCGCCTCGCCGCGTTATCTGCAGCAGGCGGCGCCGATCCAGACGCTGGAGGACATCGCCGACCACGACGTGATCAGCTACACCTACCTGGCTACCGGTGAACACTGGCATTTCACGGGGCCGGGTGGTGCGCGCAGCATCGAGGTTCGCCCACGCCTGCGCAGCAACAGCGGCGACACCTGCCGCGCCGCAGCGCTGGCCGACCAGGGCATCGTGTTCCAGCCCAGCTTCCTGGTAGGCGAGGACCTGAAGGCCGGCCGTCTGGTGGAAATCCTGCCGCAGTACGCGGGGCCGGAGATGGATGTCAGCGTGGTCTATCCCAGCCGGCACCATCTCTCGCACAAGGTGCGCGCCATGGTGGAGTTTCTGGGTACCGCCTTCGCGCAGGCCGGACGGGTCTAGTTTTTACATCGCCCAGATGCGCGGCGGCACGGCGTCCAGCTGCCAGAGCTGCTGGCGCCAGGCGGCACGCAGGCTCTTGAGAAGTCCCATGGCCGGCTCCACCAGCGGCGCCAGCACACGCACCACCAGCACCTGGGGGTGCGGGCTGGTGGCGCCGGCGGTGGCGCGCAGGGCATGCGCGTCGATCAGTTCGCGCACCAGGTCCAGTGCGGCTTCGCGCCGCGCGCGTGCGATGGGCTCACCCGCCACGAAAAACAGCGTGGCCATGCAGCGCTGGCCGGCCAGGCCCAGCGGGCCGTCCATCAGGCGTGCGTCGCTGGCGGCGATGCGGCCCTGCTCCAGCCAGACGCCGGGCACTTCCAGATGTTGCGCGAACGTGCCCTCGGTGAAAGGCAGGTCCGCCGTCGGCAGGCCCAGGGCCGTCACGTCCCAGCCCATGAGTTCGGCGCCCGGGGCCAGTTCGAAAACGGCCCGGTTCTCGGCGCGGCACAGGTTGTAGGCCAGTGCTTCCAGCGGCAGCCATTCCAGGCGCGCACCGGCTTCCAGGCGCGCGTGCACCAGCTGGCGCGCGACCTCACCGCTGCTGCGGTAGAAGCGCGTGGCGCCGGGGGTGGTGACCAGGCCGTGTGCACCGGGGCCGACCGTGAGCCGGATGTCCAGCGTGTCACCTCCCACCAGGCCACCGGGCGGGTGGACCAGCACGTTGTGGCAGATGCTGTCGCCTTCGGGGTAGAGGCTTTGCAGGATGCGCAGCGGGCCTTCGTGGCGGTAGTGCGCCACGCTGCGCGCGCCGTCGCGGGTGACATCGAGTTGCAGCGAGGCGTGCCAGGTCATAGGCAGTGAGTCTAGCAAGCGGTGTGTCCGGTCTGGCGCGCAGGGTAGGGCCGGGTGACCGACAATCGGGGCTTGCTCAAAATTCGAAACCCATGACGACCAGCCCCTCCCTGTCTACCGAAGTCCCGGCCGAAACGCCCGACGCGCCTGCCTCCCCCGCCACCAAACCCGAGGGCAAGGCCAAGCTGGCCGAGCGCAAGCAGTCGGCGATGCCTGTGCTGGATAAGCTGTACACCTACTACCCCCATCTCTTCGGGGCCGAGTTCCTGCCGCTCAAGCGCGGCATCTTCCAGGACCTGCTGGCCCGGCACCCCGACGTGTTCCAGCGCGACAGCCTCAAGGCCGCGCTAGCCGTGCATGCGCGCTCCACGCGTTACCTGCAATGCGTGGCCTCGGGCAAGGCGCGGCATGACCTGGACGGCGCGATCGTGGAGGAGGTGGCGCCCGAGCATGTGTACCAGGCCGTGGTGGAGCTGCATCGCCGTCGCCAGGCCCGCACCCAGGACGATCTGTCCCCGAAGCTGCGCACCCAGCTGTCGGCCGCCTTCGAAGCTTCGGGCCTGAGCCGCCAGGACTATCTGGAACGCGTGCAGCCCGCGGATGAGGCGATCGCCGCCGTGCTGGACGAAGCGCTGAGCGAAAGCGCGGCGAGGATCGCCCGCCAGGAGGCCCTGAACAAGGCCTTCGAGGCCAGCGGCAAGAGCGCACGCGAGTTCGCCGACATGTATGGTGTGCACGAGCGCGACGTCCTCAAGTCGGCGCTGGCCTGCAAGCGGCGCGCCCAGGCCGCCGCCGCTGCGACCTGAACCCGGACGGGCCGCCCGTGTCCACGCCGCCCCCCGCCCAGCCGCGCAACCCGCTGCACGGCCTGACGCTGGAGGCCATCGTCACGGCGCTGGTGGCGCATTACGGCTGGCCCGGCCTGGCCGAGCGCATCCCGGTGCGCTGCTTTCAAGTGGATCCCAGCATCAAGTCCAGCCTCACCTTCCTGCGCAAGACCCCCTGGGCGCGCGAGAAGGTGGAGGGGCTGTACCTCTACATGCTGCGCGAGCAGCGGCGTGCACAGTGAGCCGCAGGCTTGGAGATGGACGATATGCAAGAACCGTCAGATCCCGGCCTGTTGCAAATGTCCTGGGCCCGCTGCTGGCAGGCGCTGGGTGCCGCCGGTGAAGGCGATGCATTGATGCAGCGTTTGCTCGCCGCCTGGGCCGAGCCGCAGCGCAGCTACCACACGCTGCAGCATCTCGGTGAATGCCTCGTGCTGTTCGACCGGTACCGTCCACTGGCAGAGCAGCCGGCGGAAGTGGAGATGGCGCTCTGGTTCCACGACGCGGTGTACGACGTGAAGGGCAAGGACAACGAGGCCCGCAGTGCGGCGTGGGCGCAGGCCGAGCTGCAGGCGGCAGGCGTCTCTGCTGCAGCCATCGACCGCATTGCCGGGCACATCATGGCCACCTGCCATGCGGCACTGCCTGTCGGCGTGGACCAGCAGCTGCTGGTCGATATCGACCTGTCCATCCTGGGGGCACCCCGGCCCCGCTTCCTCGAATACGAGGAGCAGGTGCGTGCCGAGTACGCATGGGTGCCGGGTTTTCTGTTCCGGCGCAAGCGCCGCGAGATCCTCAAGGAGTTCCTCGCGCGCCAGCCGATCTACAACACGCCCTCGATGCGTGAAGAACTCGAAAGCCGGGCCCGCGAGAACTTGGCGTATTCGATCGCAGCGCTCGGGGGCTGACCCCGACTCCACCGGCTGCGTGAGCCGGGTCGCAGTACCAGGCTCAGGTTTCAGAAATACAGCCGCGCGAGCAGTTCGAGGCGTCGCGCCGTGGCTTTCTCGCCGAATTCGGTGCCGGCATCGCCGTGCAGCAGGATGGCGCGCACGCGCAGTTCGACGTTCTGCCAGCCGGTGTAGCTGAGTTCGGGGGCGGCCTGCCAGCTGCGGTCGTTGGTGTTGGCAATGAGGGACAGCGCCGGTGTGACGTACAGCCAGTCGAAGGGGTCTTTGGCGCTGACGCGCAGATAGGCATAGTGGCTGCCCGCCGTGGGGCGCGCATAGCCCGATTGCGCCAATGAGCGTGCCAGCGTCTGTTCGGCAGGCGTGCCGCCGGGGGCGTAGGCGTTGTTGACCAGCTGGTAGAAAGCACGGAACTCATCCTGCGCATAACCCTGGCCATTGCGGTAGAACTCCAGGATCCAGGTGATTTCGCTTTCGCTCAGGTAGCGCAGGCCCAGCAGCCAGCTGTCGGCATGGCCGCTCCGCGTGCCGACGCTGCCGTCGGGGTTCACCAAGCGCTGCGTGGCGCTGAGGGTGCGCGCCCATTCACCGTGCACTTCCAGCTGGCTGCCCAGGTTGCGCGAGAAATCCAGGCCGATGCGCTCGGGGCGGCTGCCTTCGCCGGCCCACAGCAGGTCGATGTCGGTGTCGGCCCACAGCAGGTAGAGCTTGGCGCCGGCATTGAGCTTGTCCGGCGTGCCGTAGTCGCTGTTAAGGTCGCGATTGACCGGCATCAGCACCGGCATGAAACCCACCGTTGCCAATGTGCCGGGCAGGCTCTTGACCCAGTCGGCGCTGGCCATCACATAACCTTCACGCGACAGCGTGGGATCGCTCGGGTCCTTGGGTCGCTCGAAGAAACCTACCGGGTTCCAGGCGTAGCCCTTGCCCCAGCGCTGCAGCTGCTTGCCGGCATCGAAGGACAGGCCGGTGGACGGGCTCAGGCGCAAACCGGCTTCGAGCCAGGTGGAGTTGCTGTTCGTCGCCAGTGCGTCATGCGCTGCGGTGCCGGCCAGCCGGCCGTACAGCGTGAGGGTGTCGCGCTGGTATTTGCCGGCGAGTTCATAAGCGGCACTCTGGCGGTCCAGCTCGCTGCGCGGGAGCGTGCCGGGAAAGTTCAGCGGGTAGAGGGCGCTGCCGGGCCGCAGATTGAAATGTTCGGCCTTGGCCTCGACAAAGCCGCTCCACTCCAGCGGGGAGCGTTCGACTTCCGAGAGATCGAAACTGTAGTCGGCTGCGTGCACACCCGCCACGGCGGCGGCCAGCAGGCAGGCCGCTGCGGCCTTGCGGTTCACTTGCGCAACTCGTCCAGGCGCGACATGAAGTTCAGCGTGAAGACTTCGTCGGCCACGTTGCGTTTCTTCACGGCCGCATAGAGCATGACGGACTTGTAGCCCTTGTACAGCGGGCTGTCGGTTTCCACCGTGGCCGGGCGGCGGATGCCGCCGCCGAAGTCCTTGATGTCCTTGAAGTGCAGGGTCTTCACCAGCATGCCGCTGGCGGCATAAGCCTCGATGCGGGTGGGCAGCACGGTCTTCTTGTCCACCGTGAGTTTCAGGCGGTCGTAGGCTACCGCGCCGGTCTTGGCCTTGAGGTCGAGCAGGTAGTTGGCGCCCTCTTCGCTGGCGCTGGTCACGTCGTATTCCTCGGAATAGTCCACGCGCAGGATGTCGGCGTTGTTGAAGACGCCGCCGGTCACCGACTGCAGGCTGGTGATGCGCACCGGCTTGCCCACGTTGGGGATGTAGAGCCACATATTGTCGCCCTGGCGCAGGGTGCTGCGGCCCTTGTCGCTGGCGGGGGCCAGGAACAGGGCGGCCACCTTGTCGCGCCCCTTCTTGACCGAGTAGAGGATGAACTCCTTGCGCTTGCCGTCGGGTTCCTCGTTGATGAGCTTGCGCGTCATCTCGTAGGCCTCGGGTTCGAGGTTGCGGTCGACTTTTTCAAGCAGGGCCTTGCCGTCCAGGGCCAGCACGGCGGTGGGCAGGCAGAGGCTGGCCAGGGCCAGGGTGAGCTTCTGTTTCATGGGGTGGTGTCTTTCAAACGTGGCGCAGCGCCTGGATCGGGTCCATGCGCGAGGCGCGCCAGGCCGGCTGCAGGCTGGCGATGACCGCCATGCCCACCACCAGCAGGGCGACGGAGAGCATCTCGATGGCCGAGAGCGTGGGGTGCAGGGTGATCATCTGCCGGCCGAAGGGGAACTGCAGGGGGTAGAGGTTCAGCACGGCCACCACGGCGGCGCTCAGCGCGACGCCGACGATGGCGCCCAGCAGGCCCAGCAGCAGGCCCTCGCCCACGTACAGGCCGAGGATGCGGCGCGGCGGCGTGCCGATGGCCGCCAGCGTGCCGATCTCGCGGATGCGCTCGTACACGGCCATCAGCATCACGTTCATGACGCTGGTCAGCACGATGGCCACCAGCATGACGCGGATGAACAGGGTCATGAGGTCGATCATGCTGGCGATGTTGGCAAAGGGCGAGAGTCCCTTCCAGTCGTGCAGCTCCAGCACGGGCCGGCCCTGCGGGTTGGTCAGCTGCTCCAGCCGCCCGCCCAGTGACGCCATCACCTTGTCGAGCTTGCCGAGGTCCTTGAGCCGGATGACGATTTCCATGGCCTCGGCCTCGTCCATGCGCAGCAGTTCGCGCGCGTCGTCCGTGTGCAGGTAGGCGTCGCGTCCGCCCGGTCCGGTCACGGGTTCGAGCACGCCGCGCACCTTGAAGTTCTTGCCGTTGACCGAACCTTCGCGGTTGGTCGCCACCAGCACCACCGAGTCGCCGATCTTGACCTTCATGCCGCGCGCCAGCAGCTCGGGGATCAGCAGCTCGCCAGGTGCCAGCAGGGGGCCGTCGCGGCCGCCTTCGATGATGCGGGTGCGCAGGCCCGGCGCCGCGGCGTCCTCGGCCACGGGGTCGATGCCGTTGAGGCGGATGCTGGTGGTCTCGTTGAAGTTGCTGAACATGGCGCCCAGCTTCAGGCGCACCGAATAGGCGGCGATGGCGGGCTCGGCGTCGAGCTCGGCCTTCACCTTGCTGATCAGCTGCGGCGAGAGGTTGAGGTTGAGCGGCAGGTTGTCCACCGAGGCCACATAACCCCGGCGGTGCACCTCCATGTGGCCCAGCAGGCTGTCGGTGATCTGGCCGATCATGACCTGCTTGAAGGAGCCGGCCGCCGAGACGAAGAGCAGCATGGCCATCACGCCCAGCGTGATCAGGCCCGCGGTCAGCAGGGTGCGGCGGTGGTAGCGCATCAGGTTGCGCGCCGACAGGCGTAGAACGGCAATCATGCGTGCACCTCCTTCACCAGGCGGCCATCTTCCAGCATCAGGGTGCGTTCGGCGGCCTGCATGATCTTGGGATCGTGGGTGGAGAAGACGAAAGTGGTGCCGTAGTCGTCGCGCATCTGTTTCATGAGGGCGATCACCTTGTGGGCGGTTTCGTGGTCGAGGTTGGCCGTGGGTTCGTCGGCCAGCACCAGCTTGGGTTCGGACACCAGCGCGCGCGCCACAGCGACGCGCTGCTTCTGGCCGCCGGAGAGCTGGTCGGGCCGCTTGTGGGCCTGCGCCGCCATGCCCACGGCATCCAGCAGCTTCATGACCTGCGCGTGCCGCTTGGCGGGCGCCCAGCCGCGCACCATCAGCAGCGGGTACTCGACGTTCTCGTAGGCCGACAGCACGGGCACCAGATTGAACTCCTGGAACACGAAACCCAGGTGCTCGCCGCGGAAGTGGGCGGCCGAGTTGCGGTCCAGCGCCGCCACGTCCGTGCCCATGACCGTCAGCCGGCCGCTGCTGGGGTGGTCGAGACAGCCGATCAGGTTGAGCAGGGTGGACTTGCCGCTGCCGGAGGGGCCGACGAAGGCCACGAATTCGCGCTGGTCGATGGCCAGTGTGATATCGCGCAGTGCGTAGAACTCGACATCGCCGGAGCGGTAGATTTTGGAGATGGCGCTCGCTTCGATCAGGGGCATGCGTGACAGACCTGCAGTGTGCAAGTCTGTCTTATAGGCATACCACCTGGGGTTGTCAAACCGGGCGGGGCCCGGTATTGACACAGATCAAGGTCGGGCCAGCGCGGTGAGCTGGCGTACGTCGCTGATGCTGCCCAGCTTCCAGCAGGCGGCGATCAGATCACCGGTCTTGCCCTTGCCGATCACCGGGTCGGACAGGTCGTGGAACTTGCCCTCCAGCATGGCGTCGGTCATGGGGTTTTCCAGCGAGCCGATGGCGTGCTTCACGAACACGTGCACACGGCGGCCGTCTTTCAGCACCGCGGTCACGTCGGCGCTGGCCTCGTCGATGCTGTCGTCCACCGTGGCCACCACCTTGCGGCGCAGGGCCACCATGTCGGGGCGGTTGACGATGTCGTCGGCGTACTGGTCTTCACCGGCCTTGCCGAAGATCAGGCCACAGGCGCAGCCGTGGTAGACGCTGAACTTGCCCTGCAGGCCGTCGGCCGGTTCCTTCTTGCCCGTGAGCTCCAGCACCAGCGAGTGCACCTTGAGTTCGATGCGCTCCACGTCGTCTGCCTTCACGCCCTGCGCGCGCAGTTGCGAGCAGGCGTCGATGCTGGGGTGGATCACGATGCCGCAGGCAAAGGGCTTGTAGCTGTTGAAGGAGATCTCGAAGCGCTGGCCGAGTTCGTCCGTGATCTCGTTCCAGGCGTACTTGGTGGAGATGGTCTGGATCATGCCGCGCGGCGCTTCCAGCGCCTTGGGGCTGGATGTGAAACCCTGGCTGGCCAGCAGCGCGGACATCAGGCCGGCGCGCGCCGCGCCACCGGGGTGGAAGGGCTTGGTCATGGTGCCGAACTGCTCGCGCATGCCCACGGGCTGCGAGGCAGCGATGCCCAGCGCCATGGCGGTCTTGTGCTCGTCCAGGCCCAGCAGGCGCGCGCAGCCGGCGGCCGCGCCCAGCGTGCCGGTGGAGCCGGTGATGTGCCAGCCGCGGTCGTAGTGCTCGGGGTACATGGTGTTGCCCACGCGGCAGGAGACGTCGATGCCCAGCACCAGCGCGTCGATCACGGCGCGGCCGGAGAGGCCTTTGTGTTCAGCGAGCGCCAGCACGGCCGAGGCCACGGGGCCGGCCGGGTGGATGATGGTCTTGAGGTGGGTGTCGTCGAAGTCGAAGGTGTGCGAGGTGATGCCGTTGACCAGCGCGGCGCTGGCCATGTCCACCTTGTCGGCGCGGCCCAGCACGCTGGCCTGTGCGGCGGGCTGCAGCATGTTGACCGCGGCCAGCGCGGCGTGCGCCGACTCGTGCTGCGCAGCGCCCACGGCGCAGCCCAGCCAGTTCATGAAGGTGCGGTGGGCTTCGTGGTCCACCGCGTCGCTCCAGCCGCGCGAGGGATGGCTGGCCACAAAACGGGCAAGGGTCTGGGTGACGGCGGGAGCGTTGTGGTCGGCGGTGACCTGGGTATTGCGGGCCATGGGAAATCTTCGGTTGCTATTAAAAAAGGAGCGACCCGGCGGCTGCAGGGTCGCGGTCGGGTGAAAGTCTAGCTGTCGAGCTGGATGCCGCGATCGCGCGCGAGCCGGGTCCAGCGGGCGATGTCCTCGCGCATGAACTTGCCGAAGGCCTCGGCGCTCATGGGCATGGGTTCGATGGCCTCGATCGAGAGCTTCTCGCGCATGTCCGGTGCCTTGAGCACGGCGCCCAGCGTGTCGTTGAGCTGCTTGACGATGGCCGCCGGCATGTTGGCCGGGCCCACCACGCCGTACCACTGCATGGCGTCGAAGCCCTTGTAGCCCAGTTCGTCCAGCGTCGGCGTGTCCTTGAGCTGCGGATGGCGCTGCGCACCGGTCACGGCCAGGGCGCGCACGCGGCCCGAGCGGATGTGCGGCAGCGCAGCCGCCAACCCGGGGAACATGGCCTGGGTCTGGCCGCCGATCAGGTCGGTGAAGGCCGGGGCTACGCCGCGGTAGGGGATGTGCACCATGAAGGAATTGATCTGCTGCTTGAACAGCTCCATGGTCAGGTGCGTGAGCGAGCCCGCGCCGGCCGAACCGTAGCTGACCTTGCCCATGTTGGCGCGCAGGTAGGCCACGAACTCCTTGACGTCCCTGGCGGGAATGGCCGCATTGACCACCAGCACATTGGGCGTGCCGCCGATCATGCCGATGGGCGTGAAGTCCTTGATGGGGTCGTAGGGCAGCTTGCGCGTGGCCGGGCTGGTGCCGTGCGTGGCCACGTAGCCCTGCATCAGGGTGTAGCCGTCGGGCGCGGCCTTGGCCGTGTTCTGGCTGGCGATGACACCACCGCCGCCGCCCTGGTTGTCGACCACGAAAGTCTGGCCCAGCGCCTTGCCCCAGCGTTCGGTCACGGTGCGGCCCACCATGTCGCTGCCGCCGCCGGCGGCTACCGGCACGATGTAACGAATGGGCTTGTTCGGGTAGCTTTGTGCGTGCAGCAGGCCTGGGGCCAGCAGCAGGGGGCTGGCGCTCAGCAGGGTACGACGTTTCATGAGGGTCTCCTTTTATGGATGCAGGGCGTGGTTCCGGTCCACCAGGCTCGAATTGTCTACACTTCGATGACTAGTGTAAACAGCTTGACCGGGCATTGTGCGCCAGGATCACCGGGGCCGCCAGCCGTGGAAACCACAATGCCGGGACGCCTGTCAAGGCCTGCACTGCTATATTGGCCGCATGTCACCCACCGGGCTGCGCCAGCCGCGTTTCATCCAGCTCTACCACGAAGACCGCGCGGCGCTGCGCCAGGAACTGGCCGGGGGCCTGCTGGCCGCGCCGGCACGGACCTCGCCCAAATACCTCTACGACCCGCTGGGCTCGCGCCTGTTCGACGCCATCACCGAGTTGCCCGAGTACTACCCCACGCGCACCGAAGCCGCCCTGCTGCTCACGCACGGCGCCGCGATCGCCCGGGAAGTGCCCAAGGGCGCCACGCTGGTGGACCTGGGCGCCGGCAACTGCGAGAAGGCGGCACGCCTGTTTGGCCTGCTGCAGCCGGCGCGTTACGTGGCGGTGGACATCTCGGTGGACTATCTGAACAACGCCTTGCAGTGCCTGCAGCGCCAGTTCCCCACGCTGGACATGCTGGGCGTGGGGCTGGATTTTTCGTCGCAGCTGACGCTGCCGCAGGAGGTGGGCGAGGGCCCGCGCCTGCTGTTCTATCCGGGCTCCAGCATCGGCAACTTCACGCCCGAGGAGGCGCTGGTCTTCCTGCGCCAGGTGCGCGCGGCGGCGCAGGGCGGCGGCCTGCTGATCGGGGTGGACCTGCTCAAGCCGACGGATGTGCTGCAAGCCGCCTACGACGATGCGCTGGGCGTGACGGCCGCCTTCAACAAGAACCTGCTGCTGCACATCAACCGCGTGCTGGGCAGCGACTTTGCCGTGCACGACTGGTCGCACGTGGCTTTTTTCAGCGAGACGGCCTCGCGCATCGAGATGCACCTGCAGGCCCGGCGCGAACTCACCGTGCGCTGGCCCGGCGGCGAACGCCGTTTTGCGCGGGGAGAGCGCATCCACACCGAGAACTCCTGCAAGTACGCTCTGGCCGATTTCCAGGCCCTGCTGGCCGCGGCCGGCTTTGCACGCGTGCAGGCCTGGACGGATGAGCGCGGCTGGTTTGCCATGTACTGGGCTCAGGCCTGAAATGGGTGGGCCGCTGGTCCTGATCGTCAGCCCGGCGCTGGCCGATGCCAACAATGGCAACTGGCAGACCGCCTGGCGCTGGTCGCGCCTGCTGGCTGGGCCTTACCGCGTGCAGATCGTCAAGACCTGGCAGGCCGGGGACCACCCCGAGGCCGTGGCCCTGCTGGCGCTGCACGCGCGGCGCAGTGCGGCGTCCATCGCGGCCTGGGCACAGGCGCAGCCGGGTCGTGGCCTGGCCGTGGTGCTGACGGGCACCGACCTCTACCGCGACATCCATGAAGACGAATCCGCGCGGCGCTCGCTGGCGCTGGCGCAGCGGCTGGTCGTGCTGCAGGATCAGGGGCCGCAGGCCTTGCCTGCCGGGTACCGCGGCAAGACGCGTGTGATCTTCCAGTCCACCACGGCGCGCCGACCGCTGGAGAAGACCGGTCGCCACCTGCGCGCCGTCATGGTGGGCCATCTGCGCGAGGAGAAGTCGCCGCAGACCCTGTTCGAGGCGGCGCGCCTGCTGCGCGAGCGGCACGACATCCACATCGACCACATCGGCGAGGCGCTCGATCCGGCACTGGGCGCCCAGGCGCGCGCCACCATGGCCGCCTGTCCCCATTACCGCTGGCTTGGCGGCCTGGCGCACGAAGCCACCCGCCGGCATATCCAGCGCGCCCACCTGCTGATCCACGCCAGCCGCATGGAAGGTGGCGCGCATGTGCTGATGGAAGCCATCTGCAGCGGTACGCCGGTGCTGGCCTCGCGCATCCCCGGCAACGTGGGCATGCTGGGCCCGGACTACCCCGGCTATTTCCCCTGGGGTGATGCGGCCGCGCTCGCGCAACTGCTGCAGGCCTGCCGTGCGGACATGGGGCAGGCGTCGAGCATGCTTTCGGCCTTGCAGGCAAAATGTCGCCTTCGCGCGCCGCTGTTTGCGCCGGCTGCCGAACGTGCGGCCCTGCTGGCGCTGCTCCAGGATCTCACATGAACAACATGACCCTCCCCAAGTCCGAACCCCGCCTGACTTCGCTTTCGCACGGCGGCGGTTGCGGCTGCAAGATCGCCCCCGGCGTGCTCTCCGAAATCCTCAAGAGCGGCAGCGGCATGCCGGTGCCGGCCGAACTGCTGGTGGGCATCGAGACCGCGGACGACGCGGCCGTCTACAAGATCAACGACGAGCAGGCCCTGATCGCCACCACCGACTTCTTCATGCCCATCGTCGACGACCCCTACGACTTTGGCCGCATCGCCGCCACCAACGCCATCTCGGATGTGTACGCCATGGGCGGCAAGCCCATCATGGCCCTGGCCTTGGTGGGGATGCCCATCAGCGTGCTCTCCACCGACACCATCGGCAAGATCCTGGCCGGCGGCCAGGCCGTGTGCAAGGCTGCGGGCATCCCGATTGCCGGCGGCCACACCATCGATTCGGTGGAGCCCATCTACGGCCTGGTGGCCATGGGCCTGGTGCATCCGAAACGCGTCAAGCGCAATGCCGATGCCCGCGTGGGCGACCGCCTCATCCTGGGCAAGCCGTTGGGCGTGGGCGTGCTCTCGGCCGCACTCAAGAAAGAAAAGCTGGACGCTGCCGGTTACGCGCAGATGATCGCCACCACCACCCAGCTCAACACCCCGGGCCCCGAACTGGCCGAGCTGGCCGGTGTGCATGCCCTGACCGATGTCACCGGCTTCGGCCTGGCCGGCCACGGCCTGGAGCTGGCGCGCGGCGCCAACTGCACGGTCAAGATCGACTGGGCGCGCGTGCCGCTGCTGGGCGGTGTGCGCGAGCTGGCCACCCAGGGCATGGTCACCGGCGCCTCGGGTCGCAACTGGGCCGGCTACGGCAGCTCGGTCACGCTGCCGCCCGGTTTCGCGGAGGTGGACCAGGCCCTGCTGACCGACCCGCAGACCAGCGGCGGCCTGCTGGTGAGCTGCGCGCCTGAGGCGGTGGCGCAGGTGCTGGCCATCTTCCGCCAGCATGGCTTCGAGGCCGCGGCCGAGATCGGCGAGATCACGGGCGAGGCGCCCGGGCGCCTGGTGGTGCGTTAAGCAGACATCTCCGCGGGGGTGATGACCGGCCAGCCCGGTTGCTGCGTCAGCTGCTCGAAGTCCTGCAGCGGCAGCGGGCGGCTGTACAGATAACCCTGGTAGGCGTGGCAGCCCTGGGCCTGCAGGGCCTGCTGCTGTTCGATCGTCTCCACCCCTTCGGCCATCACTTCCAGTCCCAGGCTTTCGGCCAGCACGATCACCATGTGTGCGATGGCCGCGCCATTCGCATCGACCAGGATGTCGCGCACGAAACCCTGGTCGATCTTGAGCTGGTCCAGCGGCAGGCGCTTGAGGTAGGACAGCGAGGAATAACCGGTGCCGAAGTCGTCCAGCGAGAAGCCGACGCCGCGCGCCTTGAGCAGCGTCATCTTCGCGATCACCTCGTCCACATTGGCGATCAGCAGGTTCTCGGTGATTTCGAGCTTGAGACGTTGTGCCGGTGCGCTGGTGCGTGCCAGCGCGTCCAGGACCTGCTGCACGAAGTTGTCCTGCTGGAATTGCCGCGGGCTCACGTTGACCGAGAGCGTCAGGTGGCCCATGCCCGGCTGGCCAGCCCACTGCGCCAGCTGCCGGCAAGCCATGTCCAGGATGCGCTCACCCAGCGGGACGATGAGGCCGGTTTCCTCCGCCAGCGGGATGAACTCGCCCGGCGGCACCAGCCCGCGCTCGGGCTGATGCCAGCGCAGCAGCGCTTCCACACCCGTGACCAGGCCGCCGCGCTGCACCTGGGGCTGGTAGTGCAGCACGAACTGCTCCAGCTGCAGGGCCAGGCGCAGGTCGCGCTCCAGCGCGGAGCGCGCGACCACCATGGCCTGCATGCGCGGGTCATAGAAGCGGATGGTGTTGCGGCCGGCCGATTTGGCCTGGTACATGGCGAGGTCGGCGCGCTTGATGGGTTCCTCGATGTTCTCGTGCTGCATGCCGAACAGCGTGATGCCCATGCTGGGTGTGCTCTGGACGCTGAGCGGCCGGATGTCGTAGCTCTCATTGAGCGCGGACATGATCTTGCGGCCCACCGTTTCGGCCTGGGTGGCCGCCTCCATGGCGTTGCCGCTGAGGTCTTCCAGCATCACCACGAACTCGTCCCCGCCCAGGCGGGCCACGGTGTCGCCCTCGCGCACGCCCTCGACCAGGCGCGCGCCCACCTGCTGGAGCAGCAGGTCGCCCTTGTCGTGGCCATGGGTGTCGTTGAGGGTCTTGAAGTTGTCCAGGTCGATGAAGAGCAGGGCGCCCAGGCGCTGGTGGCGTGTGCAGGAGGCGATGGCCTGCTCAAGCCGGTCCATCAGCAGGCGGCGGTTGGGCAGATGGGTGAGCGGATCGAAGAAGGCCAGGCGCTGGATCTGCTCCTCGGCGGCCTTGCGTTCCGTGATGTCGGTGGTGTAGGCCAGGATGCAGGGCATGCCATCGAGCTCGATGATCTCGCCCGAAATGCTGATGTCCCGCAGATCGCCGTTGCGATGTCGCCAGACTGTTTCGTAGTTCACGGTGCGGCCATGGCGGTTCAGCATCTCGGCCCACTGCTGGCGTCGCTGGACGTCGGGCCATAAACCCATTTCCACGGCTGTCCTGCCCTGCATCTCGGCCCGGCTCCAGCCGAAGTCGCGCGCGAAGTTGTCGTTGACTTCGATGATGCGGCCTTCGCTGAGCGTGGCGATGGACCCGGCCACGGGGCTGGAGGTGAAGGCGGTGGCGAACTTGAGCTCGGACTGCTTGAGCACGGCGTTGGCGCGTGCCATGTCCTCGCTGTAGTGCTGCACCGCATCGAGCTGCCGGCGGTAGGCCTGCACCAGGTAGATCACCATGGCTGCCGCCTGCACGAAGATGAAGATCTGCACGATGCCGTGCAGTGCCGGCGGGGCGGGCACCACCACGGGCAGCCAGCTCTGCGCATCGGCGACGACCAGGCCGATGGTGCTGAGCGCGGTCAGTGCCGTGGTGATCAGCGCGGCCCGCGCGCTGACCAGCCAGCCCAGCAGGAAGATGAGCAGGGGATGGGCGTAGTAGATGGGCACCTTGACGCCACCACGCGTGATGGCGATGCCCAGGATGATCAGCCAGATGCCGGAGACGAGCAGCACGATGGCAGCATGGGCCCGCCCCCGCCGGATCAACCCGGCAGCAATCAGCGCCAGGACCGCCAGCGCGATGGGGCCATAGGCCCGCGCGATGTGCTCGGGCGTGAAGCCGATGACGACGGCCACATAACAGGCCGAGCCGACCAGGATGGTGATGATGGCGTGGCGCAGGAAAGCCTGCGTGGGCTGCCAGGAGAGCGTGCTCGCGGCAATTTCCTGTTCGCGCTGATGTGATGCGGCGGGCTTCAAGATGTCGCTTTTCGTGGTTCTTGTTGCAGGTGCCGCCCTGTCGTGTGTCCTAATCCAGCAGCGCCTGCGCGAATTCGCGCGCCTTGAAGGTTTCCAGCTCGTCGAGCTGCTCGCCCACGCCGATGAAATACACCGGGATGGGCCGCTCGCGTGCAATTGCTGCGAGCACGCCACCCTTGGCCGTGCCGTCAAGCTTGGTGACGATCAGCCCGGTCAGGCCCAGGGTCTCGTCGAAGGCGCGCACCTGGGCCAGCGCGTTCTGCCCAGTGTTGCCATCGATCACCAGCAGCACCTCGTGTGGTGCGGTCGCGTCGGCTTTCTGCACCACGCGTTTGATCTTGCGCAGCTCTTCCATCAGGTGCAGCTGCGTGGGCAGGCGCCCGGCCGTGTCCACCAGCACCACGTCCTTGCCGCGCGCCTTGCCGGCGCTCACCGCATCGAAACAGACCGAGGCCGGGTCGCCGCCGGCCTGGTGCACGATCTCCACCGTGTTGCGCTCGGCCCAGACCATGAGCTGTTCGCGCGCGGCGGCGCGGAAGGTGTCGGCCGCCGCCAGCAGCACCGTGGCACCGTCGTTGGAGAGGTGGTGCGTGAGCTTGCCGATGGAGGTGGTCTTGCCCGCGCCGTTGACGCCGGCCACCATGATCACCGTGGGCTGGTGCGCGCCGATGGCCAGGGGCTTTTCCAGCGGGGCCAGCAAGTCGGCCAGCGCATCGACCAGCAGGCCCTTCACGGCCGCCGGTTCGGTGGTCTTGCTCTCTTTCACGCGGCGCTTGAGGTCGCCCAGCAGGAACTGCGTGGCCGCCACGCCGGCGTCCGCCATCAACAGGGCTTCCTCCAGCTGTTCGTAGAGCGCGTCGTCGATCTGTGTGCCCGTGAAGACGGTGCTGATGCTGGTGCCGGTCTTGCGCAGGCCCGCCCGCAGCTTGCCCAGCCAGCCCTGGCGTGCTGGCTCCGTGGGGCTGGCAGTGGCTTCAGCAGGGGCTTTTTTCTTGAAAAAACTGAACATATCTTGGGTTCATAGAATCACACCATTCTATGAAACACCTCCTACGCCTCTTTTGGCTCACCCTGGCCGTCCTGGCCGCTCCGGTGTACAGCCAGCCCCGCGCACAGCAATACACCCTGGAAAACGGCATGACGCTCATCGTGCAGCCCGACCGGCGCGCCCCCACGGCCGTGCACATGGTCTGGTTGCGTGTGGGCTCCATGGACGAGGTGGACGGCAGCAGCGGCGTGGCCCACGTGCTGGAGCACATGCTGTTCAAGGGCACGCGCACGCTCAAGGCCGGCGAGTTCTCGCGCCGTGTGGCGGCGCTGGGCGGGCGCGAGAACGCTTTCACCAGCACGGACTACACCGGTTATTTCCAGCAGATCCCGGCCGCTCGCCTGGAAGACGTGATGAAACTGGAGGCCGACCGCTTTGCCAACAACCGCTGGGCCGATGCCGAGTTCAAGAAGGAAATCGAGGTGGTCAAGGAAGAGCGCCGCATGCGCACCGAAGACAACCCGCGTTCCCTGCTGTATGAAACGCTCAACGCCACGGCCTACACGGCCTCGCCCTACCGCCGCCCCATCGTGGGCTGGATGAGTGATCTCGACAGCATGACGCCCGACGACGCACGCGAGTTCTACAGGAAATGGTACGTGCCGGCCAATGCCGTGGTGGTGGTGGTGGGCGACGTGGACCCCGCCCAGGTCAAGCGACTGGCCGAAAAACATTACGGTCGCATCGCGCCGCGCGTCGTGCCCACGCGCAAGCCGCGCACCGAACCGCTGCAGGCCGGCCTGCGCCGCGTGGAGGTGAAGGCGCCGGCCGAGCAGGCCTATGTGAGCCTGGCCTTCAAGGTGCCGGGCCTGCGTTCGCTCAGCCAGGCCGACCCGGCCAACGACGATGCCCTGGCCCTGACCGTGCTGGCTGCCGTGCTCGACGGTTACAGCGGCGCGCGCCTGGAGCGTGCCCTTACCCAGGGTAGCGACCGCCTGGCCGACAGCGCGGGCGCCAGCAACGGCTTGCTGGGCCGTGGCCCGCAGATGTTCGTGCTCGATGGCGTGCCCGCCCCGGGCAAGACCGCCACCCAGGTCGAAGCCGCACTGCGCGAGCAGGTGGCGCGCGTGGCCCGCGAAGGCATCAGCGCCGCCGAGCTGGAGCGCGTGAAGACCCAATGGATCGCCAGCGAGGTCTACAAACGCGACTCGCTCTTCAACCAGGCTCGCGAGATCGGCACCTACTGGGTGCTGGGCCTGCCGCTGGACACCAACGACCAGCTGCTGGCGCGCCTGCGCGGTGTCACCGCGGCCCAGGTGCAATCCGTGGCCGCGCGTTATTTTGGTGAGGACCAGCTCACCGTGGCGCACCTGCTGCCGCAGCCCCCCGATCCGAACCGCCCGCGCCGCCAGCCCGCCGCCGGCAGCCGCCACTAAGGGGCGGTCATGAAAGTCAAGATGATTGCTATCAAAAATGTAGCTTGTGCCTTGCTCTTCGGTCTGGCCAGTCTGGCCCAGGCCGGCATCCCCATCCAGCACTGGACCCAGGCCAGCGGCGTCGGCGTCTGGCTGGTGGAGAGCCCCACCGTGCCCATGGTGGACGTGCGCATCGAGTTCGACGCCGGCGGCCGCCGCGACCCGGCGGCCCAGGCCGGCCTGGCGGGGGCGAGCGTGGGCTTGATGAGCAGGGGCATCCGCGCGCAAGGAAACGATCCTGCGTTGGACGAGAACGCACTCGGCGAAGCCTGGGCCGATCTGGGCGCGTCGTTCGGCGGCAGCGATGGCGGCGACCGCGTGAGCTTCTCCCTGCGCTCGCTGACCTACCCCGACCTGCTGGCCCGCGCCGCCGCCCTGGCGGCACGCCAGCTGGCCGAACCTGCTTACCCCGAAGCCGTCTGGACGCGCGAGCGCGAGCGCACGGTGGCCGCATTGCGCGAAGCCAACACCCGCCCGGCCACCATCGCCGGCCGCACCTTCAACCAGGCCGTGTACGGCAGCCATCCCTATGGCAATGACACGAACGAGCAGACCCTGGCACGCATCAGCGTGGCCGACATGCAGGCCTGGCACGCGCGTTACCTCCAGCCCTGCCGCGCCAGGGTCAGCATCGTGGGCGCTGTCACGCGCGCGCAGGCCGAAACGCTGGTCACGCAGCTGCTCGCGCGTCTGCCCGCGGCTGCCTGTGCCGCACTGCCGCCGGTGGCCGAGGTGCAGCCGCTGAGCGCTGCCGTGGAAAAGCACATTCCCTTCGATTCTGCGCAGGCCCATGTGCTGATCGGCCAGCCCGGCTTCAAACGCGACGACCCGGATTTCTTCACCCTGACCGTTGGCAACTACATCCTGGGCGGCGGAGGTTTTGTCTCGCGCCTCACGGAAGAGGTGCGCGAAAAGCGCGGCCTGAGCTACAGCGTCTACAGCTACTTCGCCCCCGGCCTGCACGCCGGCGCCTTCACCATCGGCCTGCAGACCCGGCCCGACCAGGCCGCCCAGACCGTGCAGGTGGCACGCGAGGTGCTGCGCCGTTTTGTCGCCGACGGCCCCACCGAAGCCGAGCTGAAGGCCGCCAAGGGCAACCTGGTGGGCGGCTTCGCCCTGCGCATCGACAACAACCGCAAGCTGCTGGACAACGTGGCCAACATCGCCGCCCACAATCTGCCGCTCGATTACCTGGACACCTGGACCCAGCAGGTGGCCAAGGTCACGGTGGCCGATATCCGGGCTGCCTTCGCGCGCAAGCTGCAGCCCGAGCGCATGGTCACCGTGGTGGTGGGAGGTCGTGATGGCAAATAAGGCACCGGTGAAAAAAGCCGCCGCGAAGCCCGCGACCAAGACCTTGGCCCGCCCCGCGGGCGAGGTGCGCATCATCGGCGGCCAGTGGAAACGCAGCAAGCTGCCCGTGGCCGACCAACCCGGCCTGCGCCCCACACCCGACCGCGTGCGCGAGACCCTCTTCAACTGGCTGGGGCAGGACCTCACGGGCTGGTCCTGCGTGGACGTCTTCGCCGGCACCGGCGCCCTCGGTTTCGAAGCCGCCTCGCGCGGCGCGAAAGAGGTGACGCTGGTAGAGCAGGACAGCGCCCTGGTGGCGCAACTCCGCAAGAGCAAGGAGCAGCTGCAGGCGGCTGCCGTGCAGGTGCAGCGCGGCGAGGGCATCGCCGCGCTCAGGCAATGGCCCGCCGCCAGTGCCGACCTGGTCTTCCTCGACCCGCCCTTTGACGCGAACCTGTTCGAGCCGGCCCTGCAGGCCGCCGCGCGTGCCGTGGCGCCGGGAGGCTACATCTATCTTGAAGCACCGAGTGCCTGGACTGAAGAGCAGCTGGCGCCGCTGGGGCTCGTGCTGTACCGGCATCTGAAGGCGGGTGCGGTGCATGCTCATCTTCTGGCGCAGCTGAAAGTGACAGCCGCAAGGCCATAGGGCAGATCGCCCCGGGCATGCTGCTGTAGTCAGGCACTTGTACGCGCCAGGTGAAGCGCGCACAATCACCCTCGCCATCGGAACCGGCAACA
This sequence comes from uncultured Hylemonella sp., assembly GCA_963512175.1. Lineage (GTDB taxonomy): Bacteria > Pseudomonadota > Gammaproteobacteria > Burkholderiales > Burkholderiaceae_C > Hylemonella. Next base: position 43,461 of record CAUPLI010000004.1, read on the forward strand.
CGCATGCCCAGGGTGACTGCGCAAGTTTTTGGGTGTGCTTGACGCTCTGCGGTTCGAGAGGTCAGCGGGGAGTGCCATGGACAAGCTCATCGAAAGTCTTCCAGGGATCATCAGCGCGGCAGCACAAAGCCAACTCGGCATCCTGGCGCTGCTGTCGGTCTCCTTGTCCCTGCTCGCCTATTTCTTCTTCGCCCGGGCTTCCGAGAAAGTCCGGGTCGGGATTTTTGTCCTGCTTTTTCTGGGGGTGCTTGGTTTTGGCGGCGCCATGTTCCGGGTGTCCACGGGGATGGCGATGGCCACGCCGGCGGTTGCGACCCCGGGGGGGGCGCTATCGCCCGAGGCCAGGCTCCTGCTCAGGGAGGCTGCGCTGGACCGGGCCGGGCTGGTGCTGTTCGAGCGTTATGGCGCCAGCGTTGATCTCCACACCAATGACAAGAGCCTGCTGACGAGCAAGGAGCATCGCCAGCTGGCGACGTGGGAAGCCGCCCTGGAGGAACTGGTCAAGCAGGGGCTGCTGCTCGCCCGTGGTGAACGTGGGGAGGTCTACGAGATCACCAAAAAGGGGTATGAGTCGGCCGAGGGCCTCAAGTAGCATCTTGGGCAAAGAAGGGCAAGAGGAGCGGAGACCATGACCATCCACATCGTCCGCCTCGGCAGCCCGCGCCTGCCCGAGGAAGGCACCCGCATCGGCACGGTGCGCCGCCCGCCGCGGGGTGTGCCCAAGACCGAGTTCGCGCGCCAGAACTGGTACGACGTCTGGTTTCCCAACCTGGCGCCCAGCGTGGAGACCATGAAGCTGGGGCAGGAGGCCGAGACACCCGCGCAGTGGAAGGCTTTCACCCAGCGCTACCGCAAGGAGATGGGCACGCCCGAGGCCAGCCACGCGCTGAGCCTGCTGGCCGCGCTCTCGCAGCAGAGCCATTTCTCCGTGGGCTGTTATTGCGAGGACGAGGCGCACTGCCACCGCTCGGTGCTGCGCGAGCTGCTGGCCGAACACGGCGCGCGGGTGGCCCCATGAGCACACGCGCTGACGCGATCTTCAAGACCGTGTTGCAGATCGTGGCCATCGGGCTGCTGGTGCTGATCATCGCCGTCATCCTGCACAAGGGGTATGGGGATGTGTCGCGCCTGGCCAGCGAGCACTCGGGGGCGGATTTCTGGCGGGCGCTGGCGCGGCATATTTTCAAGAACCTGTCCGGTGCTTGACAGCAGGGCGCGGGGGCTAGACTGCCCCAAGCTCACTACCTTGACACTCTCCATGAAAATCATCCTGCGCATCCTGGCTTACATCGTCCTGGCCTTCGCCCTGCTGGTGGGCGCTTTCATCGCCTGGTCCTGGGCGCCCGACATTCCGGTGGAGCAGATCAAGGCCCGCTGGGCCACGCCACCCTCGCAGTTCATCGATGTGGATGGCCTGCAGGTGCATGTGCGCGACGAAGGCCCGCGCGCCGACCCGCTGCCCATCGTGCTGGTGCACGGCACCGCGGCCAGCCTGCACACCTGGGAAGGGTGGACGAGCGAGCTCAGGAAAACGCGCCGTGTGATCCGCTTCGACCTGCCGGGTTTCGGCTTGACCGGCCCGAACGCGGCCAATGACTATTCCATGGACGTCTACGTGCGTTTTGTCACCGCGCTGATGGACCAGCTGGGTGTGCAGCGTTTTGTGATCGCTGGCAATTCCCTGGGGGGCGAGGTGGCCTGGGCCGTGGCGCATGCGCTGCCGCAGCGCGTGGACCGTTTGATCCTGGTGGACGCGGCGGGTTACCGCATCGAGTCCGTTTCCATCCCCCTGGGGTTTCGCGTGGCCGGCACACCGGGCTTGCGCAGCCTGATGGCCAACGTGCTGCCGCCGGGCCTGATCGAAAAGTCGGTGCGCAACGTCTACGGCGATCCCTCGCGCGTCACTCCCGAGCTGGTGGCGCTTTACACCGACATCGCCCGGCGCGAAGGCAACCGGGCCGCACTGCGCAAGCGTCTGTCGCAGCGCGATACCGGGCGCGAGCAGGACATCAGGCAGCTCAAGCTGCCCACGCTCATCCTCTGGGGCGGGCAGGACCGGCTGATCCCGCCGGCTTATGCGCAGCGTTTTGCGGCCGACATCAGCGGCTCGAAGCTGGTGATGTTCGAGCAACTAGGCCACGTGCCGCAGGAGGAAGAACCGGCGGCCACACTGGTGCCGGTGCGCGAGTTCCTGCGTTAGGCCTTCCCACTGTGCCCGGCGGGGTCGTTTCGGCTTGAGGCTGCTGGCCCTGGCCTGGGGCCGAGAGTCCCCTCGGCGCGCTCGGGTGTCAGCCTGGGCCGGCACAAAAGGAGTACCCTGCGCCGCAGGTGCGGGCCACGGCGGCCGGCATTCCCATCCGCGAGGAGACGGCGATGCGCAAGGAGACCCGATCCGGGGTGCAGCCCGAGGATGACCATGCGGCGGCCCGCGCGCTGTATGGCTGGCGCGCCAGCAGCTACGAGCTGCAACTCGCCCCCTACGAATTCATCCGTCGCATGGCGGTGGACCACCTGCAGCTGCGCCCGGGCGAGTGCGTGCTGGATCTGGGCTGTGGCACGGGCATGAGCCTGCCGCTGCTGCGCGCGGCGGTGGGACCGGGCGGGCGCGTGGTGGCCGTGGACCAGAGCCAGGAGATGCTGGCGCTCGCGCGCCTGCGCGTGCAGCGCGCGGGCTGGGGTAACGTGGCGCTGCAGTGCGCCGCCGCCGAAACCGCGCTGCTGCCGCAGCAGGCCGATGCGGTGCTGCTGCACTTCACGCACGACATCCTGCAAAGCCCGGCGGCGCTGGACCACCTGTTGCGTCACCTGCGTCCTGGCGCGCGCATCGCGGTGACCGGACTCAAATGGACCGCGCCCGGGCTGGCGCCCTGGAACGCGCTGGTCGGGCTGTACATGGCGCAGTCGGTCACGCACTACGAGGGATTGCAGGCGCCGTGGATGCCGCTGCAGGAGCGCGGCGTGCAGCTGGAGGTGGACACGCTGGTCCTGGGCACCATCTTCGTGGCGCACGGCACCTGCCCCGGGCGGCGCCCCCGGCGACGGCCGGCGGGAGCGGCCTAGGGCCTGTTCACACTAATTTCTCAAGTGCGAACGAGGCAAAAACGGCGCCAATCTAGGCGTACGACGAAGCCCAGACTGGCCGTCTGGGTGAGGAGTACAACAACGAGTGGTGCCGTTTTTGCCTCGTTCCCTCCGGGTTGCGGCCAAAAAAGCCATGCGGGGTGTTGCGCGGACTTGCCGGGGGCCTACCCCGGCGGCGTCCACGCGCCTACCGCATGACTTTTTTGATCCGCAACGCATCTTGAGAAATTAGTGTGAACAGGCCCTAGCCCACCAGCAGCTGATCCGCAGGCACGCAAGGCAGGCCCAGCGCCTGGGCCACGGCGGCGTGCGTGACCTGTCCCCGCGCCAGGTTCAGGCCGTGGCGCAGGTGCGGGTCCGCGCGCATGGCCTGCTGCCAGCCCTGATCCGCCAGCGCCAGCGCGTGCGGCAGCGTGGCATTGTTGAGCGCGAAGGTGGAGGTGCGCGCCACATTGCCCGGCATATTGGCCACGCAGTAGTGCACCACGCCGTCCACCAGGTAGGTCGGCTCGGCGTGCGTGGTGGGGCGGGAGGTTTCGAAGCAGCCGCCCTGGTCGATCGCCACGTCCACGACCACCGCCCCCTTTTTCATGCGGCTCACCAGCGCCCGGCTCACCAGCTTCGGCGCGGAGGCACCGGCCACCAGGGCGCTGCCAATGACGAGGTCGGCGTCCAGCACGGCCTGCTCGATGTGGTGCGCGCTGGCCAGCAGCGTGTGGATGCGGTTGCCGTAGCGGTGGTCCAGCGCACGCAGCTTGTCCACGCCGCGGTTGAGCACGGTGACGCGCGCGCCCATGCCCACCGCGATCTGCACGGCGTTGGCGCCCACGGTGCCGGCCCCAAGAATGACTACGTGCGCGGCCGCCACACCCGGCACACCGCCTAGCAGCACGCCCATGCCGCCTTGTGATTTCTCCAGGTGATGCGCGCCCACCTGCACCGCCATGCGCCCGGCCACCTCGCTCATGGGCGCCAGCAGCGGCAGGGTGTGGCCGGGGCCGGTGATGGTTTCGTAGGCGATGCAGACGGCGCCGGTCTTGAGCAGGGCGGCAGTCAGCGCCGGGTCCGGCGCCAGGTGCAGGTAGGTGTAGAGGATCTGGCCCGGGCGCAGCAGAGCCAGTTCTGAAGGCTGCGGCTCCTTGACCTTGACGATCAGCTCGGCCTGCGCGTACACGCTGGCCGCATCGGGCAGCAGCGTGGCGCCGGCGGCGCGGTAGTCCTCATCGGCCAGGCCGATGGCTGTCCCGGCGCCGCTTTGCACCAGGACCTGGTGCCCATGCGCGCACAACTCCCGCACGCTGGCCGGCGTCAGGCCGACGCGGTATTCGTGGTTCTTGATTTCCTTGGGAACGCCGATGTGCATGTAGGGCTCCTGCGCAATGGATGCGACGGACCAAGCTTATCGGATGGGCGGCGCCGGGCCAAGGGCGGCTCGACGCTGGAGATGACGGGCCAGGCCGTTCTCTATTTCTCGCCCTTGGACTTGAGGAAGGCGACGCAGGCTTTGTCGTCCGCCTGGATGTGCCGGGTCAGCCCGGCCATCAACGCCGACACGCTGGCCTGATTGAAGGTCGCGGTACCGGCCTGGAGCTGGTCCAGGAGCTGGACGAGCGCGCTGCTGTAGGCGCTGTGCGCTTGCGTATGTCCGTCCGCATCGGCATAACCATGGCGCTTGAGCAGGTCTTCCTCGGCAATGAAGTGGTTCATGGTGGCGTCCACCAGGTCTTCAAGGATGTCGCCGGCAGCCTTGGGATGGCCGAGTTGGTCGTGCAGGAGGTTGATGCGGTCCAGCAGTTCGCGGTGCTGCGCGTCGATGGATGCGATTCCCAGCGTCAGTTCGTCATTCCAGGACATGAGGGCCATGATGTCTGCCTCCTTGTTGATGCCAGCAGATTCTGGAGGCGAAGGCGAGTGCTGTCCAGCCGCGGTGTCAGCCCATGGAGACAGGCCGTGAAAATTTCACGTTGACGCGGGCGCCAGTCATGGGCCCGGTGAATGGTGTCTTCGGCCTAACAAGCCCTGCGGGCAATTGTCAGCCTGCGACGCAACATCGAGGCTTACACCTCGATGTTGTCAATCAAGCGGGTGGTGCCGAGGCGGGCTGCGCCGAGCACGACGAGCGAGTCGGCGCCGAAGTCACCGGCCTGGGGCGGCTGCAGGTCGTGGCGTCGCCGCACGGTCATGTAGTCGGGTTTCCAGCCGCGGTGGGCCAGGGTGTGCATGGCGTGCTGCTCGATGGCGGCGATGTTGTGTTCGCCGTTCTGCAGCGCGACGATCATGCCCTTGAGCGTGCGCGAGAGCTGCACGGCTTCGGCACGTTCCGATGCGCTCAGGTAGCCGTTGCGTGAGGACAGGGCCAGGCCGTCCTCGGCGCGCAGGGTGGCGCCGGTGACGATCTCGATGGGCAGGGCCAGCTGGGCCACCATACGACGGATCACCATCTGCTGCTGGTAGTCCTTGGCGCCGAAGAGGGCCACGCGCGGCTGCACGCAGTTGAAGAGCTTGAGCACCACGGTGCACACGCCGGTGAAGAAGCCGGGGCGGAAGTGCCCTTCCAGGATGTCGGCGAGTTCCGCGGGCGGCATTACCTTGTAGCCCTGTGGCTCGGGGTAGAGCTCGGCCTCGCTGGGCGCGAAGACCACGTCGCAGCCGGCGGCCTCCAGCTTGGCGCAATCGGCTTCCAGCGTGCGCGGATAGGTGCCGAAGTCCTCGTGCGGCAGGAACTGCAGGCGGTTGACGAAGATGCTCACCACCGTGACGTCGCCCAGCGGCTTGGCCTGTTTCACGAGGGCGATGTGGCCCTCATGCAGATTGCCCATGGTGGGCACGAAGGCCGGGCGCTTGTAGTTGGCGAGGTGCGCGCGCAGCTCAGTGATGGTGTGGATGACTTTCATCGCTGCGTCTTCACCAGGCGTGCTGGGCGTTCACGGGGAACGAACCTTCTTTCACGGCCTTCACATAAGCCTCCATGGCGCCGCGCACGCTGCCGGCGTCGGCCATGAAGTTGTGCACGAACTTGGCCATCTTGCCCAGGTTCATGCCCAGCATGTCGTGCAGCACCAGCACCTGGCCGGCGCAGTCCACGCCGGCGCCGATGCCGATGGTGGCGCAGTGGGGCATGGCCTTCGTGATGTCGGCGGAAAGGGCGGCGGGCACCATCTCCAGCACCAGCAGGGTGGCGCCGGCATCTTGCAATTCGAGCGCGTGGCGCTTGAGCGTGGCGGCAGCTTCGTCGCCACGGCCCTGCACGCGGTAGCCGCCCAGGGCGTGCACGGTTTGCGGTGTCAGGCCCAGATGGGCGCAGACGGGGATGCCGCGCTCGACCAGGAAGCGCACGATCTCGGCCGTCCAGCCGCCGCCTTCGATCTTGACCATGTGGGCGCCGGCCTGCATGAGCACGGCGGCGTTGCGAAAGGCCTGTTCCTTCGATTCATGGAAAGTGCCATAGGGCATGTCGCCGATGATCCAGGCCGTGCCCTGCACACGGCGCACGCCGCGCGTGACGCTCTCCACGTGGTAGCGCATGGTCTCCAGCGAGACGCCCACGGTGCTGCTCAGACCCTGGCAGACCATGCCCAGCGAATCGCCGATCAGGATGCATTCCACGCCGGCCGCGTCGGCCGTGGCCGCGAAGGTGGCGTCGTAGGCGGTGAGCATGGTGATCTTCTCGCCACGCGCGTGCAGCTCCTGCAGGCGCGGCAGGCTGACGGGCTTGCGCGTGGCCGGCGCGCTGGCCGGTGGCAGGGTGCCGTAAGGCGAGGCGCCGCTGCCGGGGGTGGAGGTCGGGTCGCTCACGGTGGTCTCCTTGTCGTTAGGGCCTGCTGCCCTGGAATCAGGTCTTGCCGGGCGGCTGCTGGGCCGGGCCCATGCCCAGGCGCTGCAGCAGCTGCACGTCGGCTTCGGTGTCGGGGTTGCCGGTGGTCAGCAGCTTGTCGCCGTAGAAGATGGAGTTGGCGCCGGCCAGGAAACAAAGCGCCTGGATGGCCTCGCCCATCTGCTGGCGGCCGGCCGACAGGCGCACGCGCGCCTTGGGCATGGTGATGCGGGCCACGGCGATGGTGCGCACGAACTCGAAGGGGTCGAGCGGTGCCTGGTCGGCCAGGGGCGTGCCTTCCACGCGCACCAGGTTGTTGATGGGCACGGATTCGGGGTAGGGGGCCAGATTGGCCAGCTCGGCGATCAGGCCGGCGCGCTGGCGATGCGTTTCGCCCATGCCGACGATGCCGCCGGAGCAAACCTTGACACCGGCGCCGCGCACACGCGCCAGCGTGTCCAGGCGGTCCTGGTAGACGCGGGTGGTGATGATGTCGCCGTAGAAATCCGGTGCGGTGTCGAGGTTGTGGTTGTAGAAGTCCAGCCCGGCCTCGGCCAGCTGCTCGGCGTGGCCTTCGTTCAACATGCCCAGGGTGGCGCAGGTTTCCAGCCCTAGGTCCTTCACGCCGCGCACGAGTTCGGCGACCTTCTCGATGTCGCGATCCTTGGGCTCGCGCCAGGCCGCGCCCATGCAGAAGCGGGTGGCGCCGGCGTCCTTGGCGCGCTGGGCGGCAAACAGCACTTCTTCCAGCTCCATGAGCTTGGAGGCTTTCACGTCGGTGTCGTACTTGGCCGATTGCGGGCAGTAGCCGCAGTCTTCGGAGCAGCCGCCGGTCTTGACGGACAACAAGGTGGCGAACTCGATCTGGGTCGGGTCGAAGTGCTCGCGGTGCACGGTCTGGGCGCGGTAGAGCAGTTCGGGGAAGGGCAGCTTGAACAGGGCCTCGATGGCGTCCACGCTCCAGCGTTCAGCCTTGGGGGCGGCAGCGGGCGCCGCCTTGGGGCGGTGCAGGGTGATGGTTTGTTCGGTCACGGTCGTCATGTCGGTGCTCGGGTTCAGGCGCTGTCGCCGCCGTGGTGCTCGGCGTGCACCGGTACATGGGAGGCTTCCTGCACCGGGATGTGGCTGCGTTGTTCCTTGATGCGGTTCTTGTCATCGACGAAGACCAGTTTGGGCTCGAAGCCCTTGCACTGCGCTTCCGGCACCTGGGCGAAGGCCGCGATGATGAGCAGGTCGCCCACGGCGGCGCGGCGTGCGGCCGAGCCGTTGACGGAGATGATGCCCGAGCCGCGTTCGCCGCGGATGGCGTAGGTGATGAAACGCTCGCCGTTGTTGATGTTCCAGATGTGAACCTGTTCGTTCTCCATCATGTTGGCGGCTTCCAGCAGGTTCTCGTCGATGGCGCAGGAGCCTTCGTAGTGCAGCTCGCAGTCGGTGACGGTGGCGCGGTGGATCTTGGATTTGAGCAGGGTGCGTTGCATGGCGTCTTTCTCCTCGCGGCTGTTCAGTGGGCCGGCGGGACCAGGATGGTGGGTTGTGCAGTGGCGTCGGTCTGCGGGTAATCGCGGCTGAAATGCAGGCCGCGGCTCTCATGGCGCGATTGTGCGCTGCGCACGATCAGGTCGGCAACCTGCACGAGGTTGCGCAGCTCCAGCAGGTCGCGCGTGACGTGGAAGCTGGCGTAGTACTCCTGGATCTCCGAGCGCAGCAGCTCGATGCGGTGGGCCGCGCGCTCCAGGCGCTTGTTGGTGCGCACGATGCCCACGTAGTCCCACATGAAACGGCGCAGCTCGTCCCAGTTGTGCGAGATGACCACGGCCTCGTCGGCATCGGTCACGCGGCTGTCGTCCCAGGCCGGCAGGGCGGGCACGGCGGCGGGTTTTTCCTGGCTGATGGCCTGGGCAGCGGCACGCGCGTAGACCATGCACTCCACCAGGGAGTTGCTGGCCAGGCGGTTGGCGCCGTGCAGGCCGGTGTAGGCGGTCTCGCCCACGGCGTACAGGCCGGGCAGGTCGGTGCGGCCGTCCAGGTCGGTCACCACACCGCCGCAGGTGTAGTGCGCGGCCGGCACCACGGGGATGGGCTGCGTGGCCATGTCGATGCCCAGCGCCAGGCAGCGTGCGTAGATGTTGGGGAAATGTTCCAGCAGGAAGGCCTTGGGCTGGTGCGAGATGTCGAGGTAGACGCAGTCCAGGCCGTGCTTTTTCATCTCGAAGTCGATGGCGCGGGCCACCACGTCGCGTGGGGCCAGTTCTTCGCGCGCATCGTGCGCGGGCATGAAGCGGGTGCCTCCGGCCGATGCCGGCAGCAGCAGCTTGCCGCCCTCGCCGCGCACCGCCTCGCTGATGAGGAAGGACTTGGCCTGCGGGTGGTACAGGCAGGTGGGATGGAACTGGATGAATTCCATATTGCCCACGCGGCAGCCGGCGCGCCAGGCCGCGGCAATGCCGTCGCCGGTGGCGGTGTCGGGGTTGGTGGTGTAGACGTAGACCTTGCCGGCGCCGCCCGTGGCCAGGATGGTGTGCGGCGCGCTGAAGGTGTCCACCACGTCGGTGGCTTCGTTGAGTGCGTACAGGCCCAGGCAGCGCTGGCCGGGGAGGCCAAGCTTGGGCGCGGTGATCAGGTCCACCAGCATGTGGTGCTCGAACAGGGTGATGTTCGGGGTGGCCCGCACCCTGGCCATCAGTGTGTCCTGCACGGCCGCGCCGGTGGCATCGGTCACGTGCACGATGCGGCGTTCGCTGTGGCCGCCCTCGCGCGTGAGGTGCAGGTGGCCGTGCTCCTGCGAGAAGGGCACCCCCAGGCCTTGCAGCCAGCGGATGCTTTCGGGGGCGTTTTCCACGACGAAGCGCGTGGCCACCGGGTCGCACAGGCCGGCGCCGGCCACCAGGGTGTCCTGCACGTGCGATGCCAGCGTATCGTCCTCGCCCATGACGGCGGCGATGCCACCTTGGGCCCAGCGGCTGGAGCCGTCGTTGAGTTCGCGTTTGGTGATCACCGCCACGCGGTGGGTGGTCGCCAGGTGCAGGGCGGCGCTCAGGCCCGCCAGGCCGCTGCCGACGATGAGGACGTCAAAGGAGTGGGATGCCGGCGACACGGGTGTTCAAAGGAGTAGGAGGGGGTCAGGCCGGCGAATACGCCAGCCGCACGTAGATGGGGGCGAAGACCTCGGCCTGGGTGATGTCGATCAGGCTTTCCTTGGCCAGCTCCAGCAGGGCGATGAAGGTCACCACCAGCACGGGCACGCCCTTGGCGGGGTCGAACAGGTTCTCGAACTCGACGAACTTCTGGCCCTGCAGCTGGCGCAGCACGATGCTCATGTGCTCGCGCACCGAGAGCTCCTCGCGCGTGATCTTGTGGTGCTGCACGAGCCTGGCGCGTTTGAGGATGTCGGCCCAGGCTTCCTGCAGGTCCACCACGTGCACTTCGGGAAAGCGCGGCTGCAGCGACTGCTCGATATAGACCTGCGCCTTGAGGAAGTCGCGCCCGTACTGCGGCAGGTTGCCCAGTTGCGCGGCGGCGATCTTGATCTGCTCGTATTCCAGCAGGCGGCGCACCAGCTCGGCGCGCGGGTCCTCGGCCTCTTCGCCTTCCGCCGCCTTCTTGGGCGGCAGCAGCATGCGTGACTTGATCTCGATCAGCATGGCGGCCATCAGCAGGTACTCGGCCGCCAGCTCCAGGTTGCGGTCGCGGACCTGGTCCACATACGTCAGGTACTGGCGCGTGACTGCCGCCATCGGGATGTCGAGGATGTTGAAGTTCTGCTTGCGGATCAGGTAGAGCAGCAGGTCCAGCGGGCCTTCGAAGGCTTCGAGAAAGACCTCCAGCGCATCCGGCGGGATGTAGAGATCCTGCGGCATCGTGAACAGCGGCTCGCCGTACAGGCGTGCCACGGCCACGTGGTCCACCACCTGGGGCATGGCCGCGGCGTGCGGGGCCTCGGCGGCTTGCAGGCCGGCGCTGTCGTGGGGATCGCTCATCTAGGGCCTGTTCACACTCATTTCGCAAGTGCGAACATGGTTAAAACCGCGCCAATCTAGGCGCGCGACGACGCCCAGGCTAACCGCCTGGGCTAGGAGTGCAACAACGAGTGGCGCGGTTTTAACCATGTTCCCTCCGGGTTGCGGCCAAAAAAGCCATGCGGGGTGTTGCGCGGACTTGCCGGAGATTACTCCGGCGGCGTCCACGCGCCTACCGCATGACTTTTTTGATCCGCAACGCATCTTGTGAAATGAGTGTGAACAGGCCCTACTGCTTTGTGGCGGGCGTGGCCCGGCGATCACTTGGTGCCGCTGGTCTGGTAGACGTAGGGCTGCTGCTGCACGCGGGCGGACTGGTAGCCCTCCCAGGCCTGGCGGTCCACGGACTGGTCCCACAGCAGTTCGCGGCCCTGGCGCTGGCGGGTTTCCAGGTCGGGCTTCTCGGTCTTGAGCTGGTTGATGAACTGGGTGGCGTCGGACTGGTAGTCAGGGCGGCGGAAGAGATGCATGGGCTATACCTTCTGGAGGGACCGGATCGCAACAGGAACCGGGCATTTTAGCCCCTGGCTCCGGGGCCGAACCCGGGCCGGTATTCAGGACGCCGGCGCGGTGGCGGCGGCCAGCCCGCCGGCCAGATCCGGGCAGACGTCGCTTGCCGGCAGCGCTGCCAGCAGGCCGCTGCGCCGGGCGATGTCCAGCGGCTGGTGCTGCAGGCCGCAGAGGATCAGGCGCACGCCGTGTTTCTGGCAGCTACGTGCCAGGTCCATCAGGGTGTCGGCGCCCGAGGAATCCACGTAGATCAGGTTCTTGAGGTCCAGCACCAGGGCGCGGGCGGGCAGCTGCTGCTCCATGTCCTCCACCAGCTTGACGGCGCCGAAGAACAGCGCGCCGTAGAGTCGCCAGGCCCTCACCTGGCCGTCCTGGCCGGCCAGCCCAGGCTGGTCCTGGGCGCTGACGGCTTCGGCACGGGTCAGGCTGGAGATGCGGTAGATGAAGGTCAGGCAGGCGGCGATCAGGCCCACCTCCACCGCCACCGTCAGGTCGACGATGACGGTCAGGCCGAAGACGGCCAGCAGGGTGATGCGGTAGGGCAGGCGGTACTGGCGCAGCTGCACGAATTCGCGCCATTCGCCCATGTTCCAGGCCACGTAGACCAGGATGGCGGCCAGGGCCGCCAGCGGAATGTGCTGGGCCAGCGGAGCGGCCACCAGCACGACCGCCAGCAGGGTCAGCGCGTGCACCATGCCCGCCACCGGGCTGAAGGCACCGCTCTTGGCGTTGGTGACGGTGCGCGCAATGGTGCCAGTGGCGGGCATGCCGCCGAAGAAGGGCGTGACGAAGTTGGCGATGCCCTGGGCCATCAGTTCCTGGTTGGGGTCGTGGCGGTCTTCGGTCAGGCCGTCGGCGATGCGTGCGCACAGCAGGGATTCGATGGCGCCCAGCAGGGCCAGCGTGAGCGCCGGCATCAGCAGGAAGCGCACGGTGCTCCAGCTGAATTCGGGCCAGACGAAGGCCGGCAGCGCGGCCGGGATGCCGCCGAACTTGCTGCCGATGGTCTCCACCGGCAGGTCCAGCAGCAGGCTGGCTGCGGTGGCTGCCGCCAGCGCCACGATGGTGCCGGGGACGACGCTGAGCTTGCCCGAGAAAGGCAGCTTTTGCGGGCCCAGGCGCGGCATGGCCTGCTGCCAGGCGATGAGCAGGGCCAGCGTGCCCAGCGCCAGGGCCAGGGCCGCCGGGTTCACGGTGTGCAGCGCACGGCCCAGGGCCTCCAGCATGGCGAAGAAGCTGGCCGGCATGCTGGCCAGCTCCAGGCCCAGGAAGTCCTTGACCTGGGACAGCATGATGAGCACGGCGATGCCGTTGGTGAAGCCGATCACCACGGCGATGGGGATGAAACGGATCAGCGTGCCCAGGCGGAACAGGCCCATGAGGAAGAGCAGCACGCCCGACATGGCGGTGGCGATGATCAGGTTGGCCAGGCCGTAGCGCTCCAGGATGCCGTAGACGATGACGATGAAGGCGCCGGCCGGTCCGCCGATCTGCACGCGGCTGCCCCCCAGGGCGGAGATCAGGAAGCCGGCAATGATGGCGGTGAACAGGCCCGCCTCGGGTTTGAGGCCGGAGGCGATGGCAAAGGCCATGGCCAGCGGCAGGGCCACCACACCGACCGTGAGGCCGGCGCCCAGGTCCCGGCTGAAATGGGACCGTGTGTAGCCGGGCAGCGTGTCCAGCAGCTTGGGGCGGAAAGCGGCCAGTGTGCGGGCGGATTCGGCAGCGGGCATGGCGAATCAGTGTACGCCTGGCCTGCCGGCCCTCGCCTCTTTCTCAGTCGGGTGTCGCGGGCGGCGCCAGCCGACCGTTGCGCAGGTCATACAGTAGCGGGCCCGAGACCAGCAGGCCCAGCAACATGGCCAGTGGCACGGTGGTGATGTAGCCCCAGAGCTTGAAGCCCAGCGCGCCCAGCACGCCGCCGGCAAAGAAGGCGGCGATCAGCGAAAGATGGATGCGCAGCTTGCGCCGGTTGGCCACCACCTTGCCCGGGGCGGGCGAGCGGTTGAAATAGATCAGCTTGCCCAGCTCGATGCCGATGTCGGTCACCAGGCCCGTCACGTGGGTGGTGCGGATTTCGGCGTTGGAGACCTTGGTGATCACGGCGTTCTGCAGGCCCATGATGTAACAGAGCAGCAGCACGGTCAGCGGCGCGAACAGCTCGGCGTGCAGGTTGATGGCTGCACCGAAGAGGCCGAACACCAGCAGCAGGCTGGTTTCCAGGGCTAGCGGCCGGGCAAAGGCGCTGCGCAACTGGCGGCGCAGGCCCCAGTTGACCATCAGGGCGGTGGTCATGGCGCCGCCCACGAAGGCGGCGATGGCCGCCAGGCTGGCCGCCACCAGGGCGAACTGGCCCAGCACCAGGTGGTCGGCCACGGCGGACAGCAGCCCCGTCATGTGCGAGGTGTAGTGGCCGATGGCCAGGAAACCGCCGGCGTTCGTGGCGCCGGCGATGAAGCTCAGGCAGATGCCCAGGCGCAGGTTGACGGCGGGGGAGCGGTGAACGTCGGTCCACCAGTGGGGGTGGGACGGGGTCCGGGGACTGGGCATGCGTCCAGTTTAGCGGTACGCACTTTTCGCCTGGCGATATGCAATGTGTTGCCCTATGACCCTTTTGGGGGATAGGCAGGCCACGGCGGCTTGCCTAAAGTTCAGGTGCTGCTGTCACAGCCATCAGGCAAAAGGGGCACACCGGCAAGAGGATCGCCGGTGTGCCCCCTTTTTTCTGCATGCTCAGGCAGGCCCGCTCGACTCCTCCATTCCATCAGGTTCTCCGTTGATGCATCTGGCAGATTTCGTAGGCATGAAAAGCCATCGCTGGCTGACGGTGCTGGGCGTGCTCGTGCTGCTGGCGGCGCTCGGCCTGACCGGCAGCCTGGTCCTGCTGGCTCCCTCCGGCCTGCCGACCACCCTGGCGGCCGTGCTGGGCGGGGTGCTGCTGCTGGGCTTGCTGGTGCTGGGCCGCGCGGTCGTGCGCCATGTGCTCAACGACGAATACGAGCGCCAATCCCTGGAAATGAGCCACCAGTGCCTGCAGGAAGCCATCGAGGCCCTGCCCCTGGGCGTGGCCATCTATGACCAGCATGACCGGCTGGTGCTGTTCAACCAGTCGGCGGCCGAGATGGCGCCCTACCGCTACGGCGGCGAACTGATCGGCCAGACTTTCGAATCCATGATGCGTCGCGCGCTGGTGCACGGCGCCATCCCCGAAGCCCTGGGCCGCGAGGAAGACTGGCTGCGCGAGCGCCTGGACGGCCGCGGACAGCTCAACCGGCCGCTCTTGCGCCCGCGTCCCGACGGGCGCTGGATGCACCTCTACGAAGTCAGCACGCCCTCGGGCTGCCTGGTGATGGCCCGGCTGGACGTGACCGAGCTGGTGCAAAAGAGCATGGCGCTGGAGCGCAGCAACCAGCAGCTGGAGCTGCTCTCGGCCACCGACGGCCTGACCGGCCTGGCCAACCGCCGCCAGTTCGACCAGCACCTCTATGCCGAATGGCAGCGCAGCATGCGCAGCCTGCAACCGATCTCGCTGCTGCTGATCGACATCGACCACTTCAAGCGCTACAACGACCGCTACGGGCATCTGGCCGGCGACGCCTGCCTGCGCCAGGTGGCCGGCATCCTCTACGACTGCGCCCAGCGCTCGGGTGAACTGGTGGCGCGCTACGGCGGCGAGGAGTTCGCCCTGCTGCTGCCGGGTGCCGATGGTGACGCGGCCATGATGGTGGCTCAGCGCTGCATGGACGAAATCGCCAAGGCCCGCATCCCGCACGAGGATTCACCCGTGGCGGAGTACCTGACCTGCAGCATCGGCGTGGCCACCGTGGTGGCCGTGCAGGACCTGGTGCCCGAGAGCCTGGTGCGCTGCGCCGACGAGGCGCTGTACCGGGTCAAGAGCAGCGGGCGGGCGCATTACATCGTCGCGCCCTGCCCCGCCTGAAACTTGCGAATAAACCTACTGCGCAGCCCTGATGCTGCGTTGGGCGGTGCTCGGAATCCTCACGTACAGGAAGTACGTTCCGGTTCCTGCGCTCCGTCCGCCTTGCCTGAGGGCTGCTCGCTACGGTTTCTTCGCAAGTTTTGCGTCAACGGCTTGCGTTGTTGGTATCTTCTGTCGCCGGTGAGCAAGGTGGCTCGGAGGCCAGGGAGGGAGAAATGAAGCTGCAAATATTCATCAAGAGTTTGACTCTCTGGTCGGCATGGGTGCTCGCTGCCGTTTTGCTCGGCGGCTGCTCTCGCATGGTCACTTGGGAAGAAGAGGTTCCTCTGAATACCGGGGAAACCATCTGGGTCAAGCGCAGCATGCCCTGGGTCTACAAGGGCGGATTTGGTAATCCGTTTGATATGTCGATGCTGCCGACAGGCGAGCAGACCATTCGCTTCAACTACTCTGGGAAAGAGTACACCTATACCGGCAGCGCGCACATCGCGTGGATAGCGATTTCCCCCGCGCGACAACCTGTTCTTGTCGCGCCTGCTGCAGACCACGGATGGGCTACGGCCAACAGCTATTACTGCGTCACCCCCTACTACGTGCAACTTGTGCCCGATATCACAGGAAGGCATTGGGTGTGGCCGGAAAAGATTGAACCTTGGCTATATAACTTACCGGCCAACTTAATGGCCAGCATTCCTCGACTGGATGAGACCCGAAAAGAGCGTTACTCAGCCAAAGACCGAGACCAACGCGACAGCACCTATTACTTGCAATCCGGCCGCCAAATCGACCCTCTATACAAGGCAAGTAGTGGTTGCATTCATAAATATGACCCGAGCATGAAGCCAGATTGGAGCAAGAAGTGAACCCTAGACACTGGCAGTGGGAATTCAGGGGCAGGTCTTACCTTTTGCCTGAAGTCACCAAACCGACGGGTGCACGGTATCACTGATGACGTGCGGAGATAACCGTCGTGTCAATGACAGTGGAGCGAACGCAGCGTCTCAGCGCACCCGCATGCCCGGCTGCGCACCTGGCCAGGGGTTGAGTACGTAGATGCCGGGTTCGGCTTTCTCGTCGGCGTGGCTGGCGGCGAGCACCATGCCTTCCGATACGCCGAACTTCATCTTGCGCGGGGCCAGGTTGGCCACCATCACGGTGAGCTTGCCCACCAGCTCTTCGGGTTTGTAGGCGCTGGCGATGCCGGAGAAGACGTTGCGTGTCTTGCCTTCGCCGACGTCCAGCGTCAGGCGCAGCAGCTTGGTGGAGCCTTCGACCGGCTCGCAGTTGACGATCTTGGCGATGCGCAGGTCGATCTTGGCGAAGTCGTCGATGCTGATCGTCGGTGCGAGCTCTTCCCCGCCGGGCAACACTTTCTCGGGCTCGGGTGCAGCGGGGGCTTCAAAGAGCGCTTCCAACTGCTTGATGTCCACACGCTGCATCAGGTGCTTGTACTCGCCGATGACGTGGCCGGCGCCCAGCGTGCGCGACGCGTCGCTCCACATCAGGGGCTGGACCTGGAGGAAGGCCTCGACCTGCGTGGCCAGCGCCGGCAGCACCGGCTTGAGGTAGATGGTGAGCAGGCGGAAGGCTTCGATGCAGACGGTGCAGACGTCGTGCAGGTGGCTGTCCATGCCCTCCTGCTTGGCCAGTTCCCAGGGTTTGTTCTGGTCCACGTAGGCGTTGACGCGGTCGGCCAGCAGCATGATCTCGCGCAGGGCCTTGCCGTACTCGCGTTCGGCATACAGCTCGGCCAGGTTGGCAGCGCCATCGCGCAGGTGCTGCAGCAGGGCATCACCGTCACCCGAGATGTCGCTGCCCAGCTTGCCGCCGAAACGCTTGCTCAGGAAACCGGCCGCGCGCGAGGCGATGTTGATGTACTTGCCCACCAGGTCGCTGTTGGCGCGCGCCATGAAGTCGTCGGCGTTGAAGTCGATGTCTTCGTTGCGGCCGCTCAGTTTGGCGGCCAGGTAATAACGCAGCCACTCCGGGTTCATGCCCAGGGCCAGGTACTTGAGCGGGTCCAGGCCGGTGCCGCGGCTCTTGCTCATCTTCTCGCCGTTGTTCACGGTCAGGAAGCCGTGCACGAAGACCTTGTCCGGTGTCTTGCGACCGCTGAACTTCAGCATGGCGGGCCAGAACAGGGTGTGGAAGGTCACGATGTCCTTGCCGATGAAGTGGATCTGCTCCAGCTTCGGGTCGGCCATGTAGGCCCCGTAATTCTGGCCGCGCCGGTCCAGCAGGTTCTTGAGCGAGGCAAGGTAGCCCACGGGCGCGTCCAGCCACACGTAGAAATATTTACCCGGCGCGCCGGGGATCTCGATGCCGAAGTAGGGCGCATCGCGCGAGATGTCCCAGTCGCCCAGGCCTTCGCTCTTGCTGCCATCCGGGTTGGTACGCACGGTGAACCACTCGCGGACCTTGTTGGCCACCTCGGGCTGCAGGCGGCCGTCCTGCGTCCACTCTTCGAGGAAGGCCACGCAGCGCGGGTCGGACAGCTTGAAGAAGAAGTGCTCGGAGCTTTTGAGCACCGGCTTGGCGCCCGACAGGGCCGAGTAGGGGTTCTTCAGGTCGGTGGGCGCGTAGACGGCGCCGCAGACCTCGCAGTTGTCGCCGTACTGGTCCTTGGCGCCGCACTTGGGGCACTCGCCTTTGATGAAACGGTCCGGCAGGAACATGTTCTTCTCGGGGTCGAAGAACTGCTCGACCACCTGGCTGGCGATCAGGCCGTTGGCCTTGAGGTCCAGGTAGATCTGCTGCGCCAGCTGGTGGTTTTCCGGGCTGTCGGTCGAGCTCCAGTTGTCGAAGGCGATGTGGAAACCGTCCAGGTAGGGCTTGCGGCCGGCGGCGATGTCGGCCACGAACTGTTGCGGCGTCTTGCCGGCCTTCTCGGCGGCAATCATGATGGGCGCGCCGTGGGTGTCGTCGGCCCCGACGAAGTTCACCTCGTGGCCCAGCATGCGCTGCATCCGCACCCAGATATCGGCCTGGATGTACTCCATGATGTGGCCGATGTGGAAGTTGCCGTTGGCGTAGGGCAGGGCGGTGGTGACGAAGAGCTTGCGGGTCATGGGGCCGTCTTTCGGAGGGAACCCGTGATTTTAGTCGGCCCGCACTGCGGACCGCGGATTCAGACGCGCAGCGGGTCGCGCCGGCGCTCGACGCGGGGTTCGGCCGGCGCCAGGTCCCAGCCGAAGAAACGGCAGACCTCGTCTTCCTGGCGCAGGGTGTCGGCGTGGCCCAGGGCCATCAGCTCGCGCGTGTAGGCGGCTTCGAACAACAGGTAGCTGGTCAGGGCGCCGCCCTTGATGTCGGCCTTCTTCGAGGACACCCCCAGCCCGCCCAGCAGGCTGCGCACGGCATGCGGCAGTGCGTCGGCATGTTTGGCGGCGATCTGGTCCAGCCGCTCGGAGGGCGAGATCACCAGCAGTTCCACCGGCTTGAGGGCGCTGGCCTGGCGCGCCTCGCGCGGGATCAGGCCCAGCGTCTGGTTGATGCGCCGGATGCGCTCGATGTCCACCGCCAGCGCGTCCAGGAAGATGCTGGACATGGCGTGGCCGGCGATCTGCGCCAGCGAAGGGTAGGTGCCGGGTGCGCTGGTCTTGAGGGTGTCGCGCGGCTCGCTCATGCGGCCGGCACCCACCACCAGGATGCGCTCGGACCCCAGGTGGATGGCTGGGGCCACCGGCGCGGTCTGGCGCATGGAGCCGTCGCCGAAGTATTCGGTGCCGCCATTGATGGGCAGGGCCTTGGCAGGGAAGACGAAGGGGATGGCCGAGGAGGCCAGCAGGTGCTCGTGCGTGATGCGGTCGCGCACCGCCAGGCGCTGCGAGCGCACCCAGGGTTGCAGTTCATCGCCGCCTTCGAAGAAGGTGACGTGGTGGCCCGAGCTGTAGCTCGACGCGGTGATGGCCAGCGCCTGCAGGTGGCCCTGCGCGATCAGGTTGGGCAGGCGTTCCAGCGGCACCATGGTGCGCAGCAGTTCTTCCAGGGGCGAGTTGTCCAGCAGCGAGCGCGGCTTGATGCGGCGCCAGCGTGCGATCAGCCAGCCCAGGGAGAGCAGGCTCATCCAGCGCGCGCCGCTGCGCAGCACGCTCAGCAGGTCGGCCTCGTAGACCTGGCTGGCCTCGAAGTTTTCCCAGACCGAGACGATGCGCTGCACCGCCAGGTCGAAGTCGTCGGCGCCACAGGCCAGCGAGGCCGCGTTGATGGCGCCGGCCGAGGTGCCGGTGATGATGGAGAAGGGGCTGGAGGGGGAGGCGTCGGGAACACGGGCGCGGCGCAGTTTGGCCAGCGCCTGCAGCACGCCCACCTGGTAGGCGGCGCGCGCGCCGCCGCCGGTCAGCAGCAGACCGATGCGGGGCGGGTTCGTGTCGGGGATGACCGTGCTTGCCATGCGTGATTATGTGGTGCCTGGGCGCTGTGAGTACTCCTTTGGCAGTGCGGGAAACCCCGGGGGTGTGCAATTTGCCCGCGGCGGCGAGGTTATCCATGCCACAGCTAGACTATGTGCACTTCAGGAGTACTACACAAATGGCAGTGACAGAACAGACGGTGCTTGAGGCCCTCAAGACCGTGGTGGACCCGAACACGGGCAAGGATTTCGTTTCCAGCAAGGCCGTCAAGAACCTGACTGTGCAGGATGGCGACGTTGCCTTCGACATCGAGCTGGGTTACCCGGCCAAGAGCCAGATCCCCGGTTTCCGCAAGGCGCTGATCGCCGCTGCCAAGGGCGTGGCTGGCGTCAACAACGTCTCGGTCAACATCAACGTCAAGATCGTGGCACACGCCGTGCAGCGCGGCGTGGCGCTGCTGCCCAAGGTCAAGAACATCGTGGCCGTGGCCTCGGGCAAGGGCGGCGTGGGCAAGAGCACCACGGCCGTCAACCTGGCGCTGGCCCTGGCGGCCGAAGGCGCCAGCGTGGGCATCCTGGACGCCGACATCTACGGCCCCAGCCAGCCCATGATGATGGGCATCGACGGCCGCCCCGAGAGCGAGGACGGCCAGACCATGGAGCCGCTGGAGAACTACGGCGTGCAGGTCATGTCCATCGGTTTCCTGGTGGCGCAGGACGAGGCCATGATCTGGCGCGGCCCCATGGCCACCCAGGCGCTGGAGCAACTGCTGCGCCAGACCAACTGGAAGGACCTGGACTACCTGATCGTCGACATGCCCCCCGGCACCGGCGACATCCAGCTCACGCTCTCGCAGCGCGTGCCCATGACGGGCGCCGTGATCGTCACCACCCCGCAGGACATCGCGCTGATCGATGCCAAGAAGGGCATCAAGATGTTCGAGAAAGTGGGCGTGCCCATCCTCGGCCTGGTCGAGAACATGGCGGTGCACATCTGCAGCAACTGCGGCCATACCGAACACATCTTCGGCGTGGACGGTGGCAAGAAGATGGCGGCCGAATACGGCATGGCCTACCTGGGTGCGCTGCCGCTGAACATGCAGATCCGCGTGCAGGCCGACAACGGCAAGCCCACCGTGGTGGCCGATCCGGACGGTGAGGTGGCTGGCATCTACAAGGCTGTGGCGCGGCAGGTGGCCCTGGCGATTGCCGCCAAGAACAGGGACTTCTCGAACAAGTTTCCGAGTATCAAGATTTCGAAAGAGACTTGAACGGTTTGGTTGCTTTGGTGCTTCGCGCTGCGAGAGAATTTTCTTTTTGCGGCTTTCCCTGTCGGGGCACCTTCTTTTCCCCCACTCTCCCCCCCCGCCCCTCTCTACCCCCGCCGGGGTAGAGAGGGGAGCCTGGATTTGGTTTTGTCGCGCCGGCTACGCTTCTACAGACCGTGAGGTCGCGCGCGTCCTCGCTGGCCGAGACTGCATGCCCACGGTCGTAGAGCGCGCGCACGGACCGGTACGCCACGGCTGGGCGGCTGCGCCGGCCAGCAACGAGACGGATACCAACCACGCTGCCGCGTTTTTCTCGTTAACGGCAGGCCGCACCGCGGCCGCCGTCGTTGGCGTGCAGACGTGACTCCTTTTACTACGACCACAAGCAGGAAATCTCGGCTCACCAGCCATGGTGGTGACGCCCCGCTTCATAGAAGCGTATCCAAGACGCTAACCACCAAATCCGGGCCCCCTTCTCTACCCCGGCGGGGGTACGGAGCAACGGCGCTGCCGTTGCGTATCCCTTGGGTAGGGCAATGCCCCGCACGCGCGACCGCGCGTGCAAGGGGCGGGGGGATGAGTGGGGGGTTACAAAAGCTAGGCAAGAAACATCTTGAGCGCGCCACTCAGCGGGCGATGCTCAGTAGCGCAACTGCCCCGTGCTGTCCACGATCGCCAGTTCGACGTAGGACGAGCCATTGTGGGAGCTGGGCGAGTATTTGGCCGAAAAACGGCCGAAGCTGATCTCGCCGGCGTCCTCCATGGCCTTGATGAACGTCGCCGTGCTCAGATTGCGCCCCGCGCGGCGCAGACCCTCGACGAGCAGCTTGGCGTGGACAAAGCCCTCGAGCTGGAACGCCGATGGGGCCGCCGACGGATTTTTCTCGCGCACGGCCCGGTGGTACTCGGCCACCACCGGGATGGTGGTGTTGCGCAGAGGCGGCATGACCTGCGCCAGCACGATGCCGCGCGCCTGCTCTTTCAGGTCGCGCCGGATCGAGTCCACGTTGGCGACCGAGAAACCGTAGAAGGTCGGGCGCAGGCTGGTCTGCAAGGTTGCCTTGATGTAATTCGTCATCGTGCCGCCCGCGACGCCCAACAGCACGGCCTGGGGCTGAGCGCGCTCGGTGGTGGCGGCGGCGGCCGGATAGTCCGGGGCCTTGGGGTCGAGCTTGACCTCGGCATTGAAGCTGATTTTGGCGGCGGCGGCAGCCTGCTGCAGTTCGGCCAGCAGGGTCTTGCCCAGGCCGTCGTCCTGGTACACCACGGTGACGCGGCTGATGCCCGTCTCCTGCAGATGCGACACGATGCGGCGTGCCTCGTCGGCATAACTCGCCCTCACATGGACGAGGTAGGGGTTGACCTTGTTGCGAAAGGCCGTGGCGCCGGTGACGGGGCCGAAGATGATCGTGCGGCTTTCTTCCGCCAGGGGCAGGATGGCCCCGGTCTGGGCTGTGCCCGTGTTGTTGTAGATCATGAACACGCCCTGTTCGTCGATCAGCTTGCGGGTGTTTTCGACGGCGCGTTTCACATCGAAGCCGTCATCCAGCGTGCTGTAGACGATCTTGCGACCGTGCACGCCGCCCGCCGCATTGACCGCGTCGAAGTACAGCCGCGAACCTTCGCCGAATTCCAGCGTCTGCGGACCGAGCGGACCGCTCAGCACGGCGGAGGCTCCCAGGCGTATTTCTGTGGGCGTGACGCCGCGGTCTCCCGCAGCGGCCATGCCGCCCATCATCAATCCTATTGTCAGTACGAAAGGTCGAAACATAGGGGTTTCCTGAAGAGTCCTCCCTGCCTTGCACGGGGCCGCCCATGGCCACGAGGCTCTTATTTAGTTATTGAATATAGTTATTTGAATGAATCAATTGAATTTCTCCTTTGGTGTTTTCCCCTAGGACCCTGGCCTGCGTGTGCACAAGTTCACGTTCTGGCAAGATGGCGGTCCGATGAACCTGCTCGTCTCCATGCGTTACCTCGTCGCCCTCGACGAGCACAAGCATTTCGCCCGTGCGGCCCAGTCCTGCTTCGTCACGCAGCCAGCACTGTCCAACGCGCTGCGCGCGCTGGAAGAAGAATTCGGCTCCTCCATCGTCAAGCGCGGCCGTACCTTCGTCGGCTTCACGCCCGAGGGTGAGCGCCTGCTGGAGAGCGCGCGCCGCATGCTGCGCGAGGAAACGCTGCTCAAGCAGGACCTCAGCAGCGTGGGCGGCCAGCCGCAGGGGCGCCTGGGCATCGGCGTCGTGCCTTCGGCCGAACCGGTGGCGGCGCGTTTTGCCGCCATGCTGCAGGCGCGCCACCCGGGCATCCGGCCCGTGGTGCGCTCCATGAGCTCGCAGGAGATCGAGGAGGGGCTGGAGGAGCTCACACTGGACCTGGGCCTGGGTTTCATCGAGCGCGTGCGCCCCGGTGCCGGCGCGCTGCAGACCCTGCTGCAGTACACCGAGCACTATTTCCTGGTGCGCAAGGCCGCCCAGCCGCCGGAGCCGGACGCACAGGGCATGCGTTTTGGCTCACCCATGCCCTGGCAGGAGGCGGCCGCGCTGCCCCTGTGCCTGATGACCTCCGAGATGTACAACCGCCACATCGTGGACGGCGCCTTCGCCGAGGCCGGCGTCAGGGTCCAGCCGGTGCTGGAAACCAATTCCCTGCTGACCCTGGCGCTCAGCGCCGTGGGCGGCTCGGTCTGCGCCGTCATGCCCGGCGCGCTGGTGGGGGCGGTGCGCGCCTACCGTGAACTGGAGGCGCAGCCTCTGAGCAACCCCGAAGTGCGTACTTCCATCGGCTTCATGTTCCAGACGGCGGAACGACATTCGCGCCCGCTGGAAGCCGCCCTGACCCTGGCGCAGGACGCGGCCTGGCTGCGTCATGCGGCCGCGCACAGCGGTTTGTTGCACGCCTGAAGTCGTCCGGGCGGTCGCCATGGGGCGACTTCTGATCACCAGCTACGTCATTTGCTGCTATGCAACATTTAGTTTTTGAATGACAACATGTTTCCATGCAATTTGACCCGGGGTGGGGCCGGGCGGACACTGCGCGCATAGTTATGAATCGAGGGACATACCCATGAACCATCCAGGCCGCAAAGGCGAAGTCCAGGCCGTGGCCGTCGCCACCGTCGACGACCTGCGTGAACGCATCCGCCGCAAGAGCAAGCTCAAGGGCCGCCAGGCCGACGACAAGTCCCTGGCCGAAGTCATCACCCTGATCGGCGCCAGGCCGGCCAACGGCCACCGCCGTGACCTGCTGATCGAGCACCTGCACAAGCTCAACGACGCCTACCGCTGCCTGCACGACCGGCACCTGGTGGCGCTGGCCAAGGAAATGAACATTCCCATGGCCGAGGTCTTTGAAGTGGCCACCTTCTATCACCACTTCGAGGTGGTCAAGGGCGACGAGAAGGCCCCCGGCCTGACCGTGCGCGTCTGCGACGGCCTGAGCTGCGAGATGCATGGCGCCCAGAGCCTCATGAGCAAGCTGCAGTCCACCCTGGGCGGTGATGTGCGCGTGCTGCACGCGCCCTGCGTGGGCCGCTGCGAGCAGGCTCCGGTGGCCGTGGTGCACCAGAACCCGGTGCTGCGCGCCACGCCCGAGAGCGTGGCCAAGGCCGTGAAGGCCGGTGCCAGCACGCACCCGAAGTCCAGCGGCAAAGCGGCTTTCGACCCGGCGGCCCTGGCGCTCAAATCCATTTCCCCCGCGCCTACGCAACAGCAGGTTTCGCCCGATTTCGTCGGCTACGAGGCCTACAAGGCCAAGGGCGGCTACCAGCTGGCGGCCGCATTGCTCAGTGGCAAGCAGGACGTGGAGGCCGTCATCAAGGCCATGGAAGACTCGGGCTTGCGCGGCCTGGGCGGCGCCGGTTTTCCGGCCGGGCGCAAGTGGCGCATCGTGCGCGACCAGCCCGCGCCCAAGCTGATGGCCGTGAACATCGACGAAGGCGAGCCCGGCACCTTCAAGGACCGCACCTATCTGGAACGCGATCCGCACCGTTTCCTCGAGGGCCTGCTGGTCGCGGCCTATGCCGTGGGCGTGGGCGCCTGCTACATCTACCTGCGTGACGAATACCACGGCGCGCGTGCCCTGCTGGAGGCCGAGCTGGCCGCCCTGCAGGCCAACCCGCCCTGCCCGCTGCCGCTGATCGAGCTGCGCCGCGGAGCCGGCGCCTACATCTGCGGTGAAGAGTCCGCGATGATCGAGTCGATCGAAGGCAAGCGCGGCGAGCCCCGCATGCGCCCACCCTACATTGCCCAGGTCGGCCTCTTCGGCCGGCCCACGCTGGAGCACAACTTCGAGACGCTCTACTGGGTGCGCGACATCGTGCAGAAGGGCCCGAGCTGGTTCTCCGGCTTTGGCGCCAACGGCCGCAAGGGCCTGCGCAGTTTCAGCGTCAGCGGCCGGGTCAAGCACCCGGGCGTCAAGCTGGCGCCGGCCGGCATCACCATCCGTGAACTGGTGGACCAGTATTGCGGCGGCATGGCAGAGGGCCATGAGCTCTACGCCTACCTGCCGGGTGGCGCCTCGGGCGGCATTCTGCCGGCCAGCATGGGCGACATCCCGCTGGACTTCGACACCCTGCAGCCCTACGGCTGTTTCATCGGTTCGGCCGCCGTCATCGTGCTGAGCCAGAAGGACACGGCGCGCGAAGCCGCCGTGAACATGATGCGCTTCTTCGCCGACGAGAGCTGTGGCCAGTGCACACCCTGCCGCGTGGGCACGGCCAAGGCCGTCAAGCTCATGGAAGCCAAGCAGTGGGACAACGAGACGCTGGAAGACCTGTGCCAGGTCATGGCCGACGCCTCGATTTGCGGCCTGGGCCAGGCCGCACCCAACCCCATCCGCTGTGTCCAGAAATACTTTCCCCAGGAGCTCGCATCATGAATGCACCTGCCAAGCTCAACGAAGTCACCCCCCAGGTCGTCGAGTTCACGCTCGACGGCAAAAAGGCTCAGGCCTACGCCGGTGAAACCATCCTGACCGTTGCCAAGCGCATGGGCATGGAGATCCCCCACCTTTGTTACAAGGAAGGCATGCGCCCGGACGGCAACTGCCGCGCCTGCGTGGTCGAGGTCAAGGGCGAGCGCACCCTGGCCCCCAGCTGCTGCCGCAGCGCCACCGCCGGCATGGAAGTGCAGAGCCAGAGTGAACGCGCCGTCAAGAGCCAGAAGATGGTGCTGGAAATGCTGCTGTCCGACATGCCAGACACCGGCTACAAGTGGGACGAGCAGGACGAGAAACTGCAACATGGTGAGTTGTCTCAATGGGCCGATCAGGTGGGCGTGACCGTGCGCCCCGCGCTCAAGGCCCTGCGCCGCGAGCAGCCCGTGGCCGACATCTCGCACCCGGCCATGGCCGTGAACCTCGACGCCTGCATCCAGTGCAACCGCTGCGTGCGCGCCTGCCGCGAGGAGCAGGTCAACGACGTGATCGGCTACGCGATGCGCGGCAGCCACAGCGAAATCGTGTTCGACCTGAACGACCCCATGGGCGACAGCACCTGCGTGGCCTGCGGCGAGTGCGTGCAGGCCTGCCCCACGGGCGCCCTCATGCCCAAGACCCGCATCGGTTCGCAACAGGTTGACAAGAAGGTCGACTCGGTCTGCCCCTTCTGCGGTGTCGGTTGCCTGATCACCTACAACGTCAAGGACAACAAGATCATCAGCGTCGACGGACGCGACGGTCCGGCCAACCACAACCGCCTGTGCGTCAAGGGCCGTTTCGGCTTCGACTACGCGCACAACCCGCAGCGCCTGACCAAGCCGCTGATCCGCAAGGCCGGTGTGCCCAAGGACCCGGAAGCCATCGACGAACTGAACCGCCAGATGAGCGAGGACCCGTCCATCATCGGTACCATGTTCCGCGAAGCCACGTGGGACGAGGCGCTGGACCTGGCCGGTGGCGGCCTCAAGGTCCTGCGCGACAAGTATGGCCTCAAGGCCCTGGCGGGTTTCGGCTCGGCCAAGGGCAGCAACGAAGAGGCCTACCTCTTCCAGAAGCTGGTGCGCACCGGCTTCGGCAGCAACAACGTCGACCACTGCACGCGCCTGTGCCACGCCTCCAGCGTGGCCGCGCTGCTCGAAGGCGTGGGCTCCGGTGCCGTGTCCAACCAGGTCAATGACGTGGAGCACTCCGGTCTCATCTTCGTGATCGGCTCCAACCCCACGGCCAACCACCCGGTGGCCGCCACCTGGATGAAAAACGCCGCCAAGGCCGGCGCCAAGATCGTGCTGGCCGACCCGCGCATCACCGACATCGGCAAACACGCCTGGCGCACCCTGCAGTTCAAGCCCGACACCGACGTGGCCATGCTCAACGCCATGATCTACACGGTGATCGAAGAGGGCCTGGTGGACAAGGACTTCGTGAAGAAGCGCGCCAGCAACTTCGAGGCCCTCAAGGCCAACGTCAAGGGCTACAGCCCCGAAGCGATGGAGCCCATCTGCGGCATTCCCGCGCAGAAGCTGCGTGAAGTGGCGCGCGAGTTCGCCACCTCCAAGGCCTCCATGATCCTGTGGGGCATGGGCGTGAGCCAGCACGTGCACGGCACCGACAACGCGCGTTGCCTGATCGCCTTGTGCGCGGTGACCGGCCAGATCGGCAAGCCCGGTTCCGGCCTGCATCCGCTGCGCGGCCAGAACAACGTGCAGGGCGCCAGCGATGCCGGCCTGATCCCCATGATGTTCCCGAACTACCAGCGCGTGGACAACCAGGAAGTGCACCAGTGGTTCGAGAAGTTCTGGAACACCAAGCTCGACAACCGCCCCGGCTACACCGTGGTGGAGATCATGCACAAGGCCCTGGTCGACGACAGCGATCCGCACAAGATCCATGGCATGTACGTGGAGGGCGAGAACCCCGCCATGAGCGACCCGGACCTGAACCATGCCCGCCACGCGCTGGCCGAGCTCAAGCACCTGGTGGTGCAGGACATCTTCATGACCGAGACCGCCTGGCTGGCCGACGTGATCCTGCCCGCCACCGCCTGGCCCGAGAAGACTGGCACGGTCAGCAACACCGACCGGATGGTGCAGATGGGCAAGCAGGCCGTCACGCCGCCCGGTGAGGCCAAGCCCGACCTCTGGATCATCCAGCAGATCGCCAAGCGCATGGGCCTGAACTGGAACTACCCTGGTGAGCACGCTGGTGTGGCTGCGGTGTACGAGGAAATGCGCCAGGCCATGCATGCCGTCATCTCGGGTATCACCTGGGAGCGCCTGGAGAAGGAATCCAGCGTGACCTATCCCTGCCTGAGCGCTGAAGACCCGGGCCAGCCCACCGTCTTCATCGACAAGTTCGACACCAAGGACGGCAAGGTCAAGCTGGTGCCGGCCGACATCATCCCGGCCAACGAACGCCCCGATGCCGAGTTCCCCTTCGTGCTCATCACGGGCCGTCAGCTCGAACACTGGCATACCGGCAGCATGACGCGCCGTTCGGGTGTGCTCGACGCCATCGAGCCCATCGCCACCGCTTCCATGTGCGGTGACGACATGAGCGAACTGGGCCTGGCGCCCGGCGACGTGGTGACCGTGGCCTCGCGCCGCGGCCAGGTGGCCATCCACCTGCGCCGTGACGACGGCACGCCGCGCGGCGCCGTGTTCATCCCCTTCGCCTACTACGAAGCGGCGGCCAACCTGATCACCAACGCCGCGCTGGATCCGTTCGGCAAGATCCCGGAGTTCAAGTACTGCGCGGTGGCCATCCGCCGCGGCGGCACGCCGGCCAAGACCCAGGGCTTCGGGGCGGCGCAGGCCATGCTGGGCTGACCGCCGCCAACGGGATCAGACAAAGGCCTTGCGGCATGCCGCAAGGCCTTTTTTCTTCCCGGTGCTGATGAAGGGCGTGCGACAAATTGTCGCAATGGACTCTTATGCAGGGTCTTTCCTATCCGCTACAGTGGCGGCTGTCATGAACACGAAACAGCCTACTCTTCAAGTCGCCGTCATCATGCGCAAGGTGCGCATCGACGGCCCCATGAGCCGCTGGCAGACCTGGCGTTGGGAACTGGCGGACGTGGTGATGAACGAGCCCGCTTTCGGTACCGAACCGCGCCGGCTGCGCCAGGATGAGAACGGCGAGCAGTGGCTGCACCCGAACTTCACGGTGGAACTCTTCCGCGACGATGCGGAGGGCTATTACCTCAACGCGACCACGCCGGCACCTTGCTGGTTCGTGCTCTGGCGCATGGACGAAGAAGCCACGGTGTCCGACGAGCCGATTCCCCGCCCCGCCGCCGTGTCGGTGAGTTACCACGACGCCGGCCGCTGGCTCGACGCGCAGGAGACGGTGGAGCAGGTGCCGGCGCCGCCCGATGTGGTGGCCTGGTTCCAGGCCTTTGCCGACGAGCACTACAAGATCGAGCCCAAGAAGCGCAAGCGGCCTGACAGCTTCAAGCCGCTGACCGACCGCTTCGGCAACCCGGCCTCAGTGAGCACGGAGAAGAAATTCGGCGGGGGCGAGCATGGCTGACGGTTTCCTGGGCCGCTGGGCGCAACGCAAGCAGGCGGTGCGCGAGGGCAAGCCCATGGCAGAGCCGGTCGTGCCCGTCGCATCGCCGGTGCCGCCGGTTTCCGCGCGCAGCGAGCCCGTGGCAACTGCACCGCAGGCCGCGCCCGTGGTCGAGCCGCCACCGCCGCCGCCCACGCTGCAGGATGCGCAGGCGCTGACGCCGCAGTCCGACTTCAAACGTTTCGTCGCCGCCGACGTGGACCCCGAGGTCAGGAACGCGGCCATGAAGCAGCTCTTTACCGATCCGCACTTCAATGTGATGGACCGCATGGACGTCTACATCGACGACTACTCCATCCCCGACCCGCTGCCGGAATCCATGCTGCGCCAGATGGCCAGTGCGAAATTCCTGAACCTCTTCGATGACGAGGGAGAGAAAGACAAGCAGCCCGGGGCAGGGCTGACCCCTAGCCCGGCGCCCGCTGCGCAAACTGATAATCCACCCACGGTGGCAGCAAACCCCGGTTTGCCGCCTCCTGCCGCCACGGCCCACCTGAACGACCAAGACCATGTCGACCCTGATTTGCGACTGCAACAAGACCATGCCGCTGGACCCCAAGGGTCTGGGCGCGGTCCTCAATGAAAACCTGACGCTGCACAGCACCCTGTGCCGGCGCGAGGCCGGCGCCTTCCAGCAGGCGCTGGGTAAAGGCGAGGACGTGGTGGTGGCCTGCACGCAGGAAGCCCGCCTCTTCGGCGAGATCGCCGAGCAGACAGCGGGCGCGCAGGCGGTACCGATCCGCTTCGTCAACATCCGCGAGACCGGGGGCTGGAGCAAGGACGCGGCCAAGGCCGGCCCGAAGATGGCCGCCCTGCTGGCCGCCGCCCGCCTGCCCGATCCCGAGCCCGTGCCCACCGTCACCTACAAGAGCGCCGGGCGTCTGCTCATCATCGGTCCGCTGGACGCCGCGGAGCGCGCGGCCGAGCTGCTGGCCGACAGCCTGGACGTCAGCATCTTCAGCACCGGCCCTGGCACGGACGGCGGTTTGCAGGAGCGCCGTTACCCCGTGATGGCCGGCAAGATCGAGATGCTCACCGGCTGGCTGGGCGCCTTCGAGCTCAAGTGGCAGCGCAACAACCCCATCGACCTCGACCTGTGCACGCGCTGCAATGCCTGTGTCGACGCCTGTCCGGAAGGTGCGATCGGCTTCGACTATCAAATTGATAGCACCCTGTGCAAATCGCACCGCGCCTGCGTCAAGGCCTGCGGCGTGGCCGGGGCCATCGACTTCACCCGCGAGCCGCAGGCCGACAGCGAGACCTACGACCTGGTGCTGGACCTGCGCAGTACCCCGGCCTTCACCCAGCACGCCAAGCCCCAGGGTTATTTTCAATGGGACGGCCAGAACCAGCGCACCCTCATCGACTTGCGCGGCCTGGTCGGCGAGTTCGAGAAACCCAAGTTCTTTGTCTACAAACAAAAACTCTGCGCGCACAGCCGCAACGAGAAGGTGGGCTGCAATGCCTGCATCGACGTCTGCTCGGCTTCGGCCGTGAGCTCGGACTACGAACGCCAGCAGATCAAGGTCAACCCCAACCTCTGCGTGGGTTGCGGTGCCTGCACCACGGTCTGCCCCAGCGGCGCGCTCACCTTCGCCTACCCGCGTGCTGGCGAGCAGGGCGTGAAGCTCAAGACCCTGCTTTCCACCTATCTGCGTGCCAGCGGCAAGCAGCCCGCGCTGCTGCTGCACAGCCAGCAGGCGGGGACCAGGATGATCGGCGACCTGGGCCGCGCCGCCCGCGTGGACCCGGATATGCTGGGCGTGCCCGCGCGTGTGATCCCCGTGCCGGTCTGGCACACCGCCTCGCTGGGCCTGGATGTCTGGCTCTCGGCCGTGGCCTACGGTGCGACGAATGTCTGGGTGCTGATGACGGGGGAGGAAGCGCCCCAGTACCTGGAGGCCGTGCGCGCCCAGATGGACGTGGCGCAGGCCATCCTCACCGGCCTGGGCTACAAGGGCGAACACTTCCGCATCCTGCACGCGCGCGATGCGCGTGACCTGGCCGCGCTGGACGCCGACCTGCAGCTTGCGGCCGCACAGGGCGTGGCCAAGCCCGCCGGCTTTGCGGTGCAGGCCGACAAGCGCGCTACGCTGGAACTGGCGCTGGACCATCTGCTGACGCACGCTACGCTGGCCGAACCCAAGCCCGAGCTGATCGCCTTGCCGGCCCAGGGTTCGCCCCTGGGCGCGTTGGCCATCAACAAGGACAGCTGCACCATGTGCCTGAGCTGCGTGAACGCCTGCCCGGCCAGCGCACTGCAGGACAACCCGAACGCGCCGCAGCTCAAGTTCATCGAGAAAAACTGCGTGCAATGCGGCTTGTGCGTCAAGACCTGCCCGGAACAGGCGCTGTCGCTCATTCCGCAGCTGCGTCTGACGCCGCAACGCAAGGAAGCCGTGGTGATCAACGAGATGCAACCCTACGCCTGCGTGCGCTGCGGCAAGCCTTTCGGCACGCTCAAGGCCATCGAAGGCATGCTGGGCAAGCTGGCCGGTCATTCCATGTTCCAGGGCGAAGCGCTGGAGCGGCTGAAGATGTGCGGCGACTGCCGCGTGATCGACATCTACAGCAATCCGAACGAATCGAAAATCACAGACTTGTGAAGGTGGAGCCGCTGATGAGCACCCAAGCCGAATCCAACGACGCCCTGCTGGCCCAGGGCGGCACGCTCGACGAGGAAACCGCACGCGCCGAGGTCTATGGCCTGCTGGCCGCGCTCTATTACGCCCCCCCGGGCGCCGAGCTGCTGGAGCAATTGCGTGTGGCCGCCACCGAAGCGCCGGCCGAGGGCGGTTTCCTGGAAGAACCCTGGCGCGGCCTGGTGAGTGCGGCGCGCGACCTGGATCTGGCGACCGTCACGTCCGAGTACAACGCCCTCTTCGGCGGCGTCGGCAAGCCCGAGATCTACCTCTTCGGCTCGCACTACCTGAGCGGCTTCCTCAACGAGAAGCCCCTGGCCAAGCTGCGCGATGACCTGGCCGCCCTGGGCCTGGCACGCGACGAGACCATGCCCGAGACCGAGGACCACATCGCCTACCTCTGCGAGGTGATGCGCTACCTGATCGCTGGCGACGACGTGGCCGTGGCCAACCTGACGAAACAGCGTGAGTTTTTTGCGGCGCATCTGCAGCCCTGGGTCAACCCCATGTGCGATGCGATCGAGGGCAACCCCTCGGCGCGTTTCTACGCGGCACTGGCCGGTTTCACGCGCGCCTTCCTCAGTGTAGAAATGCAGGGCTTTGACATGCTGGCGTAAAGCCGGCCCATACGTCCAGACTCAGGCCCGCCGCGCTTCCATCGGGCCGCTGCTGGGCTCTTGTGGCACCAGCGGCTCCGTCAGCAGCCAGACGCGGAAGGTCGCGCCTGTCACGTCTTCACCCAGTTCATGGCGGTTCAGTCCTTCGATGCTGCCGCCGTAGCGTTCCACCAGGCCCACGCTGATCCACAGGCCCAGGCCGTTGCCGTCGTTCTTGGTGGTGAAGAAGGGGCGGAACAGGCGTTCCTTGACGCGCTCGCTCAAACCCGGCCCGCTGTCGCTGATCTCCAGCAGCACGCCGGTCTTGCCGTCCTCGCGGTTGCGCGTGCGCAGGCGCAGGCGCCCGCCTTCGGGCATGGCCTGGATGGCGTTGATCATCAGGTTGATCACCACCTGCTGCAGTTCCTGGCGGTTCACGCCGGCGCGCGCCGTGGCCAGCAGGTCGCGCTCCACCTCGATGCGGGTGCGGGCCAGCAGGTGGGCCACCAGCACCAGCGAGTTCTCCAGCGTCTGGTTCACGTCCACCGCTTCCACGTAGCCCGCGTATTCGGTGGGCCGCGCGTACTGCAGCAGCTGCGTGACGATCAGGCGCATGCGTTCGACCTGCTGGTCCAGCAAGCTGAGTTCAGCCTTGACCGGGGTGGCCTGCGTCCCCAGGGTCTCGCGCATCAGGTCCAGGTTGCCCTGGATCACGGCGATGGGGTTGTTGATCTCGTGCGCCACACTGGCCGTGAGCTGGCCGATGGCGGCGAGTTTCTCGGACTTGACCAGCTGCTGCTGCGCCTGCTGCAGCGAGGCATTGCTCTGCGCCAGTTCCTGCGTGCGCTCGACCACCTTGGCGTCGAGCTCCTCGGCCCAGCGCTGCAGGGTGCGGGTCTTCTCGTCGATCACGTCCAGCAGCTCGTCCAGGTGGCCGGCCAGCGCGCCGATCTCGTCGCGTGCGGTGACCAGGCCCACGCGTGCGCCGGTGTCGCCGTCTTCCACACGCTGCATGGTCTGGTTCATCTGCTCCAGCGGGCGGAAGATGCTGCGTGCCCAGCGCAGCGAAAACAGCGCGGCCAGCACCATCACCACCAGGAAGATGCCCACGATCAGCGCCAGCATGCCGTACTTCACGTAGCGGAAGGGTTCTTCCAGGTAACCCACGTAGAGCATGCCCGTGCGCTCGCCGGCGGCGTCCAGCAGCGGTTCGTAGGCCGAGACGTACCAGTCGTTGACGACGAAGGCGCGGTCCAGCCAGGTTTCGCCATGCGTGAGCACGGCCTCGCGCACGGCCTGCGAAACGCGTGTGCCGATGGCGCGCTCGTCCTGGAACAGGCGCACATTGGTGGTGATGCGCACGTCGTCCATGAACAGCGTGGCCGTGCCGTGGCTGCCGAAGGGCAGCGAGCCGTCGGGGTAGACGATGCGGTTGATGTGGTCGATGAAGGGCAGGTTCTGGTTCAGCAGCACGCCGCCGCGCAGCAGGGCCACGATATTGCCGTCGGCGCCGCGCACGGGGGTGGTGGCCAGCATCACCAGGGCGCGGTCTTCCACGCTGCGGGTGGTGGGGATGGCGCTGCGTGTCGGGATCAGCGGGATGTGGATGCGCGGTGCCAGGTGCGGGGCCAGCGCCAGCAGTTCGCCCGGCTCCAGCCGCGCCAGGTGGGCCTGGTCGGTGCTGACGCGGGCGTGGATCGCCCCCGCGCCATGCGCTGGTGCGCGCATCTCGGTGGACGGGACGGCCGAGGGCAGCCAGTCGGCCGTGATGAGCCGGCCGTCGAGCTGGTAGAGGTTGATGAAGTCGAAACCCAGGCGCCGGCTCTCGCGTGCCAGCAGGGCCTGCACGGCCGGCAGGTCGCGCCGTTGCAAGGGCTGGTAGAGCGCATGCGAGGCTGCCACCGCGTGCGTGCCGGAGCCCACCTCGGACAGCACCTGCTCGAAGTAGCCGCGTGCCACCGCCAGGTCGCTGCGCACCTTGGTGATGAGCAGGCGGTCGTAGGCGGCATTGCCCCAGATCAGCAGCGCGCCCACCAGCAGGGGCAGCACCACCAGCAGCGGCAGCAGCGCCATGGCCAGCAGCTTGTTGCGGATGGAATGCGTGAGCCAGCGCGGCGCCAGCGCGGCCGGCAGGCTGGCGGGGAAGCTCACGACAGGGCCCATTCGGCGCAACGCCGCTCCAGCGTGCGGCGCGAGATGCCCAGCAGCTGCGCGGCCTGCGTCTTGTCGCCGTGCACCGAATCGAGCACCGCGCGGATGTGCTGCTGCTCCAGCGTGTGCAGGTCGGTCACGCCGCGCTCGGCGCCGCTGTCGGCGGGCGCGGCCGCGGAGCGCTGGCCCATGGTGTAGAGCGCCGAGACATTGAGCGTGCCCAGGATCAGCGAGCGCTCGATCAGGTTGCGCAGCTCGCGCACATTGCCGGGCCAGTCGTACTGCATCAGGTAGTCCATCTCGGCCGGCGTGATCTGCAGCGGCGCGGCGCCCAGCACGGGGGCGAGCCGGGCGATGAAGTGCTGCACCAGGTCGGGGATGTCTTCCTTGTGCTCGCGCAGGGGCGGCAGCGCCAGTTCCACCACCTGCAGGCGGTAGTACAGGTCCTTGCGGAAGCGCCCTTCGGCCACGGCCTGCTGCAGCGAGCGGTTGGTGGCGGCGATGATGCGCACGTTCATCGTCACCAGCTGTTGGCTGCCGACCGGGCGGATCTTCAGGTCTTCCAGCGCACGCAGCAGCGTGGCCTGCAGCGGCAGCGGCAACTCGGCCACTTCGTCGAGGAAGAGCGTGCCGCCCTGGGCGTAATAAAACAGGCCGTCGCGCGCGCGCGTGGCGCCGGCAAAGGCGCCCTTGGCATGGCCGAAGAGTTCGCTCTCCATATGCTCGGGCGAGACCGAGGCGCAATTCACCGGAACGAACGGCCCTTGTGCCCGCGGGCTGAGTGCATGCAGGGCACGCGCCACCAGCTCCTTGCCCGTGCCCGATTCGCCCTGCAGCAGCACGGTGCTGTTCACCGTGGCGATGCGGCGCACGGAGGCGGAGAGTTCGGTCATCTGCGGCGTATGCCCGACCAGGCCGTTGTCGGCGAACTGGCTGCGTGACAGGGCGTGGCGCAGCACGAAGTTCTCGCGCGCCAGCCGGGCACTCTCGTAACAACGGCGCACCGCGTTGAGGATCTGCGGCACACGAAAGGGCTTGAGGATGAAGTCCGAGGCGCCGGCGCGCAGCGCCTCGATGGCGGTGTCCAGGTCGGCAAAGGCCGTGATCAGGATGACCTGGCCGGTGTAGCCGTGCTCGCGCAGTTCCTTGAGCCAGGCCACGCCATTGCGCCCGGGCAGGGCGATGTCCAGGATGATGAGGTCGACGTGGTTGCTGCGCAACAGCTCGGCGCCTTCTTCCGCACTGCCGGCTTCCATCACGGTCTGGCAGCGCGGCGCCAGCGTCTTGACCAGGAAGTTGCGCATGCCCGGCTCGTCGTCGACGACCAGGATGGACCAGTAGGGCCAGCCATCGGCCAGCTTGTTTGCGTCGGTAGTGGGGGGCGTTGTGGTCACGGCGAGGCGATAGAAGTTGCGCGATTCTATCGACCGCATCCGAGTGTTTTGATCGGGTATAGAGGTTTTGATGCGCTAACAACAGCGCGCGCCGCGGCAGGTTTGCGAACCATTCTTATCTGCGAGATTTGACTCGCGACAAGTTGTCGCAAAGCTGTCGTCAGCTTGTCGTGCCATCAGATGATTGTGGCGGTGCAGCAATGACACAAGCCCTTGATTCATGCGGTGTGCTGCAAGTTCGTCCGGGCGCCAGGAGGGTGTGGCTATATCAGTGAGCTATGAATTAAAAAATTTTCCTCGTGCGCATCGTGGTCATGGTCGGCTTGTACCAAGGGAGACCTCGCTTGCTGAAATGCCGTGGCGTTGCTAAATTCCAGCGAGTTCAGTTATGTAGTTCTGTTCCTAAGTGGAACCTTTCAGGAGACCCAGCATGAGTCAATCCCAAGGGAAATTGTCACGACGCACCCTTTTTGCGGGTGCAGGCACCGCCGGTGCCGTGGCCGCCGTGGCCAGCCTGATGCCGGCCGCCAAGCCGGTCGAGCAGGCTGCCCCCGAACCCAAGGCGGCTCCTGCCAAGGGCGGTGGTTACCACCTGTCCGAACACGTCAAGCACTACTACCAGACCACCCGCCTCTAATCAAAGCTGGAGAGAGACATGTTGCTCACCAAGAAATCCCCGGCGACCGAGACCACCGCTCGTTCGCCCTTCGTGCACAGCCTGCGACGCGGCCTGTCGCAAGCCCTGCCCACCATGGATCGCCGCGCCTTCCTGCGCCGCTCGGGCCTGGGCCTGGGCGTCGGCCTGGCCGCCTCGCAGCTCACGCTGGTGAAAAAGGCGAACGCCGCCAGCAGCGTCGCCGTCGGTGACGGCAAGATCGAAGTCAAGCGCACCGTCTGCACGCACTGCTCGGTGGGCTGCGCCATTGACGCCGTGGTGGAAAACGGCGTGTGGACGCGCCAGGAGCCGGTGTTCGACTCCCCCATCAACCTGGGCGCCCATTGCGCCAAGGGCGCCTCGATCCGCGAGCACGGCCACGGCGAGTACCGCCTGCGTTACCCCATGAAGCTCGTGAACGGCAAGTACGAGCGCATCAGCTGGGACACGGCCCTCAACGAGATCACCGCCCGCATGATGGAGCTGCGCAAGGCCAGCGGCCCGGACAGCGTCTACTTCGTCGGCTCGTCCAAGCACAGCAACGAGCAGGCCTACCTGATGCGCAAGTTCGTCAGCTTCTGGGGCACCAACAACTGTGACCACCAGGCGCGCATCTGCCACTCCACCACGGTGGCTGGCGTGGCGAACACCTGGGGCTACGGCGCCATGACCAACTCGTACAACGACATGCAGAACAGCAAGGTCGCCCTGTACATCGGGTCGAATGCCGCAGAAGCCCACCCGGTCAGCCTGCTGCACATGCTGCACGCCAAGGAAACCGGCTGCAAGATGATCGTGGTTGACCCGCGCTTCACGCGCACGGCGGCCAAGGCCGACGAATTCGTGCGCATCCGCTCCGGCTCCGACATCCCCTTCCTGTTCGGCCTGCTGCACCACATCTTCAAGAACGGCTGGGAAGACAAGAAATACATCAACGACCGTGTCTATGGCATGGAAGACGTCAAGAAGGACGTGCTGGCCAAGTGGACCCCGGCCGCGGTCGAAGAGGCCTGCGGCGTGGGCGAGGCCCAGATGGCCAAGGTCGCCAGGATGCTGCATGAGAGCCGCCCTGGCACCATTGTCTGGTGCATGGGCCAGACCCAGCACACCATCGGCAACGCCATGGTGCGCGCCTCCTGCATTCTGCAGCTGGCCTTGGGCAACGTCGGCAAGTCCGGCGGCGGCACCAATATCTTCCGCGGCCACGACAACGTGCAGGGCGCGACCGACGTCGGCCCCAACCCGGATTCGCTGCCGGGTTATTACGGCATCGTCGAAGGTTCCTGGAAACACTTCGCCAATGTCTGGGGCGTGGACTTCGAGTGGATCAAGAAGCAGTTCGCCACGCCCGCCATGATGACCAAGCCCGGCATCACCGTGTCGCGCTGGATCGACGGCGTGCTCGAGAAGAACGAGCTGATCGACCAGGACTCCAACCTGCGCGGCGTCTTCTACTGGGGCCATGCGCCCAACTCCCAGACCCGCGGTCTGGAGATGAAGCGTGCCATGGACAAGCTGGACCTGCTGGTGGTGGTGGACCCCTACCCGTCGGCCACGGCCGCCATGGCCGCCATGCCCGGCAAGGCTGAAGACCTCAACCCCAACCGCGCGGTCTATCTGCTGCCGGCCGCCACCCAGTTCGAGACCAGCGGTTCGGCCACCGCCTCCAACCGCTCCATCCAGTGGCGCGAGAAGGTCATCGAGCCGCTGTGGGAGAGCCGCAGCGACCACATGATCATGCATCAGTTCGCCGAGAAGCTCGGTTTCGCCAAGGAGCTGTCCAAGAACTACAAGATGCAGAAGGTCAAGGGCATGGACGAGCCCATGCCCGAGGACATCCTGCGCGAAATCAACCGCGGTGTCTGGACCATCGGTTACACCGGCCAGAGCCCGGAGCGGCTCAAGGCCCACATGCGCAACATGAACGCCTTCGACGTGAAGACGCTCAAGTGCAAGGGCAAGGTGGTCGACAAGGAAACCGGCTACGACATGTCGGGTGACTACTTCGGCCTGCCCTGGCCCTGCTACGGCACGCCCGCGCTCAAGCATCCGGGTTCGCCCAATCTGTACGACACCTCCAAGCACGTCATGGACGGCGGTGGCAACTTCCGCGCCAACTTCGGCGTGGAGCGCGAAGGCAAGAACCTGCTGGCCGAAGACGGCTCCTACTCCAAGGGCGCCGACATCACCACCGGTTATCCGGAACTCGACCACGTGCTGCTCAAGAAGCTGGGCTGGTGGGGTGAGCTCACCGAGGCCGAAGCCAAGGCCGCCGAGGGCAAGAACTGGAAGACCGACTCCTCGGGCGGCATGATCCGCGTGTTCATGCAGAACCACGGCTGCCACCCCTTCGGCAACGCCAAGGCACGCGCCCTGGTCTGGAACTTCCCCGATCCGGTGCCGCAGCACCGCGAGCCGCTCTACGGTACCAAGCCCGAGCTCATGGCCAAGTACCCGACGCACGACGACAAGAAGGCGTTCTGGCGCCTGCCGACGCTGTACAAGACGCTGCAGACCAAGAACATCGCCGACAAGCTGCACGAGAAGTTCCCGCTCATCATGTCCTCCGGCCGTCTGGTCGAGTACGAGGGCGGTGGCGAGGAAACCCGTTCCAACCCCTGGCTGGCCGAACTGCAGCAGGAAGCCTTCGTGGAAATCAACCCGAAGACGGCGAGCGAGCGCGGTATCCGCAACGGCGAGCGTGTCTGGCTGCACAGCCCGACCGGTGCCAAGCTCAACGTGCAGGCCCTGGTGACCGAGCGCGTCGGACCCGACACCGTCTGGATGCCCTTCCACTTCTCCGGTCGCTGGCAGGGCGCGGACATGCTGGCCTACTACCCCAAGGGTGCGGCGCCCATCGTGCGCGGCGAGGCGGTCAACACGGCGACTACATATGGTTATGACAGCGTGACCATGATGCAGGAAACCAAGACCACGATCTGCAACATCGAGAAAGCCTGAGGAGTAACGTCATGGCACGAATGAAATTTGTTTGTGACGCCGAGCGCTGCATCGAGTGCAACGGCTGCGTCACCGCCTGCAAGAACGAACACGAAGTCCCCTGGGGTGTGAACCGCCGCCGCGTGGTCACCCTCAACGACGGCGTGCCCGGCGAGAAGTCCATCTCGGTGGCCTGCATGCACTGCAGCGACGCACCCTGCATGGCGGTCTGCCCGGTCAACTGCTTCTACCGCACCGATGAGGGCGTGGTGCTGCACGACAAGGACATCTGCATCGGCTGCGGCTACTGCTCCTACGCCTGCCCCTTCGGCGCGCCGCAGTTTCCCTCGCAGGGCACCTTCGGCGTGCGCGGCAAGATGGACAAGTGCACCTTCTGCGCCGGCGGCCCCGAGGCCAACGGCAGCCAGTCCGAGTTCGAGAAATACGGGCGCAACCGCCTGGCCGAAGGCAAGCTGCCGGCCTGTGCCGAAATGTGCTCGACCAAGGCCCTGCTTGCCGGTGACGGCGACATGGTGGCCGACATCTTCCGCACCCGCGTGCTGCAACGCGGCAAGGGCGCCGAAGTCTGGGGCTGGGGCACCGCCTACGGCTCGCGCCAGGCCGGCCAGCCGGCACCCGCAGGAGCCAAGTCATGAAAAAAGCACTGATCATCGTTTCCGCTGCGTTCCTGCTGGCCGCCTGCGGCGAGTCGCCCCAGGGCATCGGTGGTGCCAAGCAGGATGCGGCGCCGCACACGGGCACCGGCAAGGCCTATGTCGAACCGGGCTGGAAGTCCGGCGACAAGGCCAGCTGGGAGTCCAAGCTGAAGGCACGTGGCCAGTACGGCCAGAACGAGTACAACCGGGTCAACTGAAGATCGGACGCCTCATGAAAAAAGTGCTTGCCCTGGCCATGTTCATGGCCCTGGGCTGGGCCGCACCGGTCCACGCCCAGCAGGACAAACTCAAGCTTGATGCACCGCCTGCCAAGGCGGCACCGGCCCCCGCCGGTGGCATCAAGGGCCAGAACATCTTCGACGTGAAGCCCGACGCCAGCGAGGAGCCGGGTTACGCGACGCAGACCAATGCCGAGCGCGCCCAGGTGCAGCCCGGCAACAACGCGCCCGTGTGGCGCGCGGTCGGCGGCGGGGTGACGGGCTACAGCAGCCTGCCCAGGACCGAAGCGCCCGAAGCCGGCAACCTGATCCAGCCCTTCGTGCAGTACCCGGGCTCCATGCTCACCAACGCCGGTGAAGCCTGGCGCCAGGTGCGCAACCAGTGGATCATTCCCTACGGCGGCGCCCTGGTCCTGATCGCGCTGGGCGCGGTGGGCATCTTCTACTGGCGCAAGGGCACCCTGCAGCTGCACGGCGCCGAGACCGGCCGCAAGATCGAGCGCTTCACCGCCTTCGAGCGCTCGGCGCACTGGGCCAACGCCATCGCCTTCTCCATCCTGGCGATCTCCGGCCTCGTCATGGCCTTCGGCAAGTACTTCCTGCACCCGGTCATCGGCGGTACCCTGTTCGGCTGGCTGACCTATGTGCTGAAGAACCTGCACAACTTCGCCGGCCCGGTGTTTGCCGTCTCGCTGGTGGTGGTCATCCTCACCTTCGTCAAGGACAACCTGCCACGCAAGGAAGACATCACCTGGCTGGTCAAGGGCGGCGGCCTGCTGTCCGGGCACGAAGTGGCTTCGCACCGTTTCAATGCCGGCGAGAAAGT
The DNA here is from genome assembly GCA_963512175.1 of uncultured Hylemonella sp. Classification (GTDB taxonomy): domain Bacteria; phylum Pseudomonadota; class Gammaproteobacteria; order Burkholderiales; family Burkholderiaceae_C; genus Hylemonella. Next base: position 85,048 of record CAUPLI010000004.1, read on the forward strand.
GCTGTTCTGGGGCGGCGTGTTCGTGCTGGGCCTGATCGTGGTGGCCTCCGGCCTGGTGCTGGACAAGCTGGTGCCGGGTCTGGACTACCTGCGTGGCGACATGCAGATAGCCCACATGGTCCACGCCGTGGCCACGGTGCTGATGATGGCCATGTTCATCGGCCACATCTACATGGGCACGCTCGGCATGGCCGGCGCCTACACCGCTATGAAAACCGGTTACGTCGACGAGACCTGGGCCAAAGAACACCACGAGCTCTGGTACGACGACATCAAGGCCGGCAAGATCCCGGCCCAGCGCACCCAGCCGGCCGCGCCCGGTGCTCCCGTCAAAGCCTGATCACCAAGAAAAGAGGCTCACATGAAATCCATCGCCGTATTCATCGCTGCTTGCGCCCTGAGCGTCTCCGCCTTGGCCAAGCTGCCCGCTCCGAACGACGAAGCCAAGGCCAAGGCGGCCGAAGCTGCCGCCAAGACCGCCCACGCTGGCAAGGTCGACGGCTACAAGCTGTGCAAGTCGCAGGACAAGGTGGCTGCCCAGTACCGCAAGTCGGGCAAGGCCAGCAAGGACGCCAAGCCCGTGGTCACCGCACCTTGTGCCGACCCCGGCCCCTTCGTCTACAAGCCCGCCACGGCTGCGGCACCTGCCGCCGCGCCTGCGCCGGCTGCTGCAAAAGCCAAGAAATCCTGATCCCCGCACGGATTGCGGTCTCACGGGCCGGGCTGCAAAGCCCGGCCCGTTTTGTTGTACGCTGCCACTCATGTCCCTGCCACATCTCACCCGGGCCCAGGCGCCTCTGACGCGTGAAGTCACGGCCGTCAACGAGCACGGCGAGGCCACGCCCTTGTCCATCCCCGCCGAGCGGGCGCTCACCGTCTACGTCGACAAGCGCGAGCTGGTCACACTCATGACCCTGGGCGGCCATCCCGAACTGCTCGTGCTGGGTTTCCTGCGCAACCAGCGCCTGGTGCGCTCGGTGGAAGAGATCGAGTCCATCACCGTGGACTGGGACGTCGGCGCCGCCGCCGTCAAGACCCGCGCGGGCATCACCGACATCGAGGAACGCACGTCCAAGCGCGTCGTCACCACCGGCTGCGGTCAGGGCAGCGTGTTCGGCGACATGATGGACGAGGTGGACCAGATCCAGCTGCCCGAAGCCAGGCTTACCCAGGCCCAGCTCTACGGCATCGTCAACGCCATCCGCCTGCAGGAAAGCACCTACAAGTCGGCCGGCTCGGTGCACGGCTGCGCCCTGTTCCGCGGCGAGGAGATGCTGCTCTTCGTCGAAGACGTAGGCCGCCACAACGCCATCGACACCATCGCCGGCTGGATGTGGCTGCAGGAGCCTGCTGCCATGGCGGGGGCGGACAAGGTGTTCTACACCACGGGTCGCCTGACCAGCGAGATGGTGATCAAGTCGGCGCAGATGGGGGTGCCTATCGTCGTTTCCCGCAGCGGGATTACGCAGATGGGGCATGCTGTGGCTGAGCGCGTGGGGCTTTGTGCGATTGGGCGGGCTACTGGCAGGCATTTCTACTGCTATACGGCCCCGGCACGGTTGGTACTGCAGCCTGAACTTGCAGGGCCCAAGCTGCGCGCGGCTGCTTAGATTCTTTTGCCTTGGGTTGTTTCTTGCGTGGCTTGCCGGGATGTGCGCCCGGCAGCGCACCTACTTTCTCTTGCGTCGCCAAGAGAAAGTAGGCAAAGAGAAGGCGAGCCGAAGTCAGGGCCCCTGCGGGGTTCCTTGCGCTGCTCGCATCGAGCGGGGTCGGGCTAAACTCGCTGCGCTCAAACAACGCCCGCCCTGATCCGCCCGCTGCTGCGCTGCTCAGCCCTGCCACACGGCATGGGGAATCCAACAGCCAGGAACCAACAACCCAAGACAGAACAGCCAAACAAGGACGCGCCATGGCGCGTCCTTGTTGTATGGGTGGAAGAAGCTGAGGTGTCGTATCAGTGCCTAGCCTGCCTTCGGCTTGCAGGGGACAGAGAAATCAACGTGGTAGTGCTCGTCATGCCGCACCCAGGGCTTGCCCTTCATGAAAGGCAGATTCTGCTGCAAGTAAGCGCCGCGTGGCGTAGCGAACAGCTTGGGGAGGTATTGCGTGTCGAAGATGACCAGTGCGATGCCCACACCTTGAGCCTTGGCAGCTTGATGCAGGTGGTACAGGTGTTCTGCGGTTGCGATGAAGTCGATGGTGTATTCGCCGTACTTGGCGGAACTGTCGAACTCGACGTCGTAGCCGAAGCGAGTAAGGGTGCTGGTTGGGAACGGAACGGAAACTGCAGCGGCATTGCGCACGGGGACAAAGAAATCGACCGACAGGCCATTCTGGTGGGTCCGGTGCGGACGAAAGCGACCTCCCGAGGGCCAGCCGGTTTCGCCGTATACATAGACAGTTGAAGGATTCGCCGCGTGGAGTGCGCTATATGCGGCCGTAATGACTTCGGCAACCTTGGAGTGCACGTGTGTTCGACCGGCTGCAGCAGCGACTCCGCTGTATGACATGAAATTGGCGCCACTGGCTGGGAGTTTGACGCTGTTTTCGATGCGTCCATTACTGACCGTGCCATAGCACTGACTCTCGCCAGCGATGACCAATTGAGTGAGTAGCAACGGAAGAAGAGGTGCGAGGAGCCTTCGCATGCGTGGAGTTTGTGGGTAACGTCAGACTTGTCCGGCGCAAAAGAAACGCGTGCGCAACGCGCATGGATGCACTCGTGCGTCCATGTCGACGGGTTTGTTAGCCCGCATGCCGGTACCTACCCCAGACATGGCCGGTGCAATACAGCTCCAGGCCCCCAACAATTCTTTCGGTCAGCACCGCCAGCGCTGAGAGCTCAGGAACGCGCGTTGTCCCGGACTCTATGTACCGGAATCGATGAGCAGAGTAGTTCTGATTCAGCAAGGCGATCAAAGCGATGTCCCGCGCGTTTAGCTTGACCTCAGTTCCGAGCCGCCGTTGGCGTGCACGTGAAACAATGTCATTGAGACGGTGAGAGAGGTCACGGACTTCGTCAAGGGGTACTCCGCGCTTCAACAAAAAAGCCTTTAGCGCCAACTCCAGCGATTGACCGTACAGCTGACGCGCTGGCATAGAAAGTTCACGACCTTTGGCGTTTCGCACAACTTCGGCTGCGCGATAGTAATCCGCGGCGAACGTCCAAAAGCCGTGCGCCGTCGACCGCTTCGGATCGCCGGGTTTCATGAAGGCTAATTAGATATCGTCCGAAAAAGTTCGGAACAACAAGGCCGGATGTCCATGGTCTGCGCCTACCCTGTGCATATAAGTGCTTGTTTTATATCTGAAATCCTCGGCGTGGCCAAGCGCATCTGGCGGCAAGGCAGTTTCGCTCTCAGTGCAGGGCGAGGAATAGCCCCGCATCGCCGACAGGGCACGAAAATCCCCTAAGCTCTTAGATATGAACATCACCTTCTGGCAACTCGCCTGGAAAACCCTCTGGCGCGACCTGCGTGCCGGCCAACTGCGCCTGCTGATCCTGGCCGTGACGCTGGCCGTGGCGGCATTGACCGCCGTGGGCTTTTTTGCCGACCGGCTCAAGGGCGGCATGCAGCGTGATGCGCGCCAGCTGCTGGGCGGCGACGCGGTCATCGTCAGCGACAACCCCACGCCGGCGTCTCTGCTGGCGCTGGCCAAACAAAGCGGGCTGCAGGTCTCGGGTTCGCTGAGCTTCCCGACCATGGCGCGTGCCGATGAAAAGCAAGGCGGCGCCACGCGCCTGGTCTCGCTCAAGGCAGTGGAGGCGGGTTACCCGCTGCGCGGCAAGCTCACCGTCAGCACGGAAGCGGGCACGCCGGCGGCGGCTACGCGCGACATCCCGGCACCGGGTGAGGTCTGGGCCGATCCGGCCCTGCTCGATGCCCTGGACCTGAAGGTGGGCGACAAGCTGCTGCTCGGTGAATCGGCCCTGCGCATCACCCGCCTGATCGGTGTGGAGCCTGATCGTGGCGCCGGTTTCATCAACTTCGCGCCACGTGCGCTGATCCACCAGGCCGACCTGGCCGCCACGCAGCTGGTGCAGCCTGCCAGCCGCCTGGTCTACCGCCTGGCCGTGGCCGGCGAGGACAAGGTGGTCAACGCCTTCGTCAAGCGCGCCAACGAGGCGGTCGAGCGCGAGCAGTTGCGCGGCGTGCGCATCGAGGCCCTGCAGGGTGGTCGTCCCGAGATGGCGCAGACCCTGGAGCGCGCCGAGAAATTCCTCAACCTGGTGGCCCTGCTGGCCGCGCTGCTGAGCGCGGTGGCCGTGGGCCTGGCCGCGCGTTCCTTTGCCAACCAGCATCTGGACGACTGCGCCATGTTGCGCGTGCTGGGCCTGTCCCAAGCCACCATCGCGCGCAGCCATGCGCTGGAGTTCCTGCTCGTGGGCCTGGCGGGTGGCGTGCTGGGCGTGGCCCTGGGCTGGGCCGTGCACCATGTCTTCGTGCTGCTGCTGGCCGGCCTGGTGGACACGGCCCTGCCCGCGCCCGGCCTGTGGCCCGTCTTTTTTGGCCTGGGCATGGGCCTCACGCTCATGCTGGCCTTCGGCCTGCCGCCCGTGCTGCAGCTGGCCCAGGTGCCGGCGTTGCGCGTGATCCGGCGTGACCTGGGCACGCTGCGCCCCATGTCGATCGGCGTGCTGGGCCTGGGGGTACTGGGTTTTGCCGTCTTGCTGCTGGCCGCCAGCAGCGACCTGAAGCTGGGCCTGATCACCGTGGGGGGCTTTGGTGGTGCCGTGGCCATCTTTGCGCTGGCCAGCTGGGGTGCCGTGCTGCTGCTGCGCCGTGTGGTGCGCGAGAACACTGCGCCGCGCTGGCTGGTGCTGGCCACGCGCCAGCTCTCGGCCCGGCCCATCTACGCCGTGCTGCAGGTCAGCAGCCTGGCCGTGGGCCTGCTGGCGCTCTTGCTGCTGGTGCTGTTGCGCACCGACCTGATCCGCAGCTGGCGCCAGGCCACGCCGGCCGATGCGCCCAACCGTTTTGTCATCAACATCCAGCCCGACCAGGCCGAGGCCTTCCAGCGCCAGTTGCGCGAGGCGGGCGTGAGCGGCTACGACTGGTTCCCCATGATCCGCGGCCGCCTGGTGGCCATCAACGACCGCCCCGTGCAGGCGCAGGACTACGAGGACGACCGGGCCCAGCGCCTGGTCGAGCGTGAATTCAACCTCTCGCACAGCGCGCAGCCGCCGGGCCACAACCCCATCGTGGCCGGCCGCTGGACGGCGGAGGATGCAAACGGCATCAGCATGGAAGAAGGCATTGCCAAGACGCTGAACCTCAAGCTCGGCGACAAGTTGCGTTTCGACATTGCCGGTCTGCAGCAGGAGAGCACCATCACCTCGCTGCGCAAGGTGGACTGGGGTTCCATGCGTGCCAACTTCTTCGCGCTGTATCCGGTGAGCCGCATGCCGGAGCTGCCCGTTACCTACCTGGCCGCGCTGCGCGCGCCGGAAAAAGCAGGCTTCGACAGCGCCCTGGTGCGCCAGTTTCCCAACATCACCGTGGTGGACCTGAGCGCTACCTTGGCCCAGGTGCAGCGTGTGCTGGAGCAGGTCAGCCGCGCGGTGGAGTTCCTCTTCGGCTTCACGCTGGCCGCCGGCCTGGTGGTGCTGTTTGCCGCCGTCACCGCCACGCGCGAGGAGCGCGCGCGCGAATACGCCATCATGCGCGCCGTGGGTGCGGGCAGCGGCCTGCTGCGCCAGGTGCAGCGCGCCGAACTCGCGGGCGTGGGCGCGCTGGCCGGTGCTTTGGCCGCCGTGGTCTCGGCCGGGGTGGGCTGGGCGCTGGCGCGGTATGCCTTCAATTTCGAGTGGACCGTCACCTGGTGGCTGCTGCCCGTCGGTGCTGTCAGCGGCGCGCTGCTGGCCTGGCTGGCCGGCTGGTGGGGCCTGCGCAGCGTGCTGCGCCGCCCGGTGGTCCAGACCTTGCGGCAGGCGGCGACTTGATTGCTATCGAAATAGTAGCGTTTTCGCGTTCCGACTCGGCTGGGATAATCCGGGCATGACATCCGCAGAGAACACCAAGCCCGCCACCCCTTTCGAATGGATCGGCGGCGAAGACAAGGTCCACGCCCTGGTCGAACGTTTCTACGACCTCATGGACCTGGAGCCGGGCTACAAGGAACTGCGTGCCGCCCATGGCAGCGAGCTGACGGATGCGCGGCAGAAACTGGCCTGGTTCCTGACCGGCTGGCTCGGCGGCCCCAATTACTACGTCGAACGCTTCGGCCACCCGCGTCTGCGCGCGCGCCACATGCCCTTCAAGATCGGCCTGGTCGAACGCGACCAGTGGCTGGCCTGCATGGACCAGGCCATGGGGGAGGTGGGCATCGATGAAGAGTTGCGCGGCAAACTGCGCGAGTCCTTCTTCGGGACGGCGGACTGGATGAGAAACACACCAGGGTAAGAAATGCGTACCTTCGATGGTCTCTGGTCATTCCCAGCGCTGTTTATTCGGAAGAAGAGCAAAGTCGTTAAATTCAAGTCTCTTCTTGAATCTTCTTTAGCGCTAGCCTTGACCAGAGAAGTGTGCCATTGCCATGAGGTATGCGTTCAGTTTTTGTCTCAAGATTGAAGTTTGCGTTCTTCTTAACAAACGCCGCAATCCACGGTAGATCTTGGCTGAAGAATACGACTTTCTCTGCGCATCGGACGATTTGCCGATTTACTGCCATGACTTCTTTTCTGGAGGCTTTGATAACGCGTCTTCGAAATAAGGCATAGTGAAAGTCAATTGGCGTATCCACTGCGTCCAGATTGGGCCGAAGTCTGACTGCCAGACTTGGCGTTAATGGAACGATCCGATTAATGATGCGTAGGTCAGGCGTTTCTTCGATTGCGATTGGAAAATCGCTAGTGAAGAATGGGCTATCAGGGAACTCATTAATAAGAACTTCCCAATAAAAATTTCCGAGTGTTGATGCGGATGCAAGTATTTGAGATATACCTATTGCTTGCGGATATTTGGGATCGATTTTTACTTGAAGAGCACCTTGTTCAATAAGTTCAGAAAAAGTTTTTCCACCTAACTCCGGTGGCGGGACGCCAAATCCTCCCTCTTTATCAATATGCTGTCCGGTTACTTCAACGATTTTCTGAAGAGGACTGGATTGCAGCCGCATTCCCGCTGGGGAGCAACTGAGCACATAGGCGATGAAGCCAGAAAGTGCGTATAGCGCGGTCGAGTCGAAGGTTGATTTAGTTAGACGATCAATTGCTTCGTTGTATTTGGGTTCGACGCCCTTCAGAAACTCCTCAATGACTCGAGGTTCTTGCAGGTATTCATTTGTGCTTCCATCTTCGATACGACAAACGGAGTGGGCGTCAGGGCTGAAAGCTTTGAGGTCGCTCTTTCGAATGGCGAACATTCGATTGCCTAGCACTTGCGAGTAGAAATTTCGCAGATGAACCTGTGATACGTAGTGATCTAGGGCCATAGCGATTATGCAAAGCTCAAGTTAGCCCGCCGGCTGCAGCAGAACAACCAGCGCCCCCGCACCCCCCTCCGCCGGCCGCGCCTGCACAAAAGCCAGCACTTCCTTCTTCTGCGCCAGCCAGCTTTGCACCCGGCCCTTCAGTACGGGCGTCTTGCCCGGTGAACCCAGGCCCTTGCCGTGGACCACGCGCACGCAGCGTATGCCCTGCTGGTGCGCTTCGCGGATGAACTGGCCCAGGGCTTCGCGCGCATCTTCGGTGCGCAGGCCGTGCAGGTCGAGCTGGCGCTGGATGGCCCATTCACCGCGGCGCAGCTTGCGCGTGACGTCGGGGCCGATGCCGGGACGGCGGTAGCTCAGGTGTTCGTCGGTCTCCAGCAGGGTGCTGATGTCGAATTCGTCGCTCAGGGTTTCCTGCAGCGCGGCCTGCTCGTCGAGCTGGTGCTGCAGGGGCCGGGCCGGGGGTTGGGCGCTCTTGAGCTGGGCCTTGGCGGGCTGGGCCAGGGGCTGCACCTTACCGGCGGCCTGCTGGAAGAGATCCTTGTCGGCGGTGGCCTGCTTGGCTCGCTTGGCCGCTTCGGCCTTGCGCTCGGCTTCCAGCTTGGCTTGCGTTTCGATGGCTTTCTTGACCTGCTTGAGGTCGGCCAATGAATTGATCTTGACCATCAGATCAGGCCTTTCTCGGCCATGGACAGTGCCAGGCCCGGCGCCACGATCATGTGGTCCAGCACACGCACGTCCACGAGGGCCAGCGCGGCCTTGAGGGCTTGCGTGAGCGCCTCGTCCGCGCGTGAGGGCTGGACCGTGCCGCTGGGGTGGTTGTGGGCCAGCACCACGGCGGCGGCGTGGTGGTGCAGGGCGCGCAGCACCACTTCGCGCGGGTAGACGCTGGTCTGCGCCAGGGTGCCGCGAAACAGCTCTTCCAGCGCCAGCAGCTTGTGCTGGTTGTCCAGGAAGAGCACGGCAAAACATTCGTGTTTCTTGTTGGCCAGGTGCAGTTGCAGATAGTCCTTGACGGCCTGGGGTGTGTCCAGCGCGGCGCGCTCGCGCAACTGCTCGGCCAGGGCGCGGCGGGCCAGTTCCAGCACGGCCACCAGCTCGGCGCGTTTGGCCGGGCCCAGGCCCTTGATGCGTTTCAGGTCGTCGGCCGTGGCGTGCAGCAGGCCAGCCATGCCGCCGAAGCCGGTCTTGACGTCCAGCAACTCCTGCGCCAGCTGCAGCACGCCCTTGCCCGGCAGGCCGGTCCGCAGCAGCAGGGCCAGCAATTCGGCATCCGACAGCGCCCCCGGGCCGCGGGCCAGCAGCTTTTCGCGCGGTCGCGCGTCGGGGGGAAGGTCTTTGAGGGGCATGACAGATGTCAAACGCAGGTCTTTTTACAATGGAGCCCAGTTTATCGGGACTTCCATGACCACCACCCCTGCCCGGGTCCAGCCCGGCTCCTTCCTCACGCTGCACTACCGCCTCTCGGGGCCGGCCGGCGACATCATCAATACCTTTGGTGGCAAGCCGGCCACGCTGACCCTGGGCACGGGCGAACTGGCCCCGGGCGTGGAGCAGGCACTGCTGGGCCTGGAGGAGGGCGCGCACACCACGCTGCAGCTGCCGCCGGGCGCTTATGGCGAGCGCAACCCCGACATGCAGCAGTGGCTCTCGCGCAAGGAACTGCGCGAGCTGGGTGACCCCAACGAGCAATACGCGGTGGGTGACGTGGTGCAGTTCCCCACGCCCGACCGCAAGGGACAATTCGGCGGCGTGGTGCGCCAGCTGGGCGAGGAGGCTGTATTGTTCGACTTCAACCACCCGCTGGCGGGCCAGCCGGTGAGCTTCGAAGTGCAACTGATCGGGGTGTTATGACCATGAGTACGCAGGCTGAGATTCTCCTGGCCGAACCGCGCGGGTTTTGTGCCGGCGTGGACCGCGCCATCGAGATCGTCGAGCGCGCCCTGCAGAAGTTCGGCCGCCCGATCTACGTGCGCCACGAGATCGTGCACAACACCTATGTGGTGAACGACCTCAAGGCCAAGGGCGCGATCTTCATCGAGGAGCTGAGCGACGTGCCGCCCGGCGCCACCCTGGTGTTCTCGGCCCACGGCGTGAGCAAGGCCGTGCAGCGCGAGGCCGAAGCGCGCGGCTTCCAGATCTTCGACGCCACCTGTCCGCTGGTGACCAAGGTGCATGTGGAGGTGGCCAAGCTGCACAAGGAAGGCTACGAGTTCATCATGATCGGCCACAAGGGCCACCCCGAGGTGGAAGGCACCGTGGGCCAGCTCGATTCCGGCATCCACCTGGTGGAGGACGAGGCCGATGTGGCGCGTGTGCAGCCGGTGCAGACGGCCAGGCTGGCCGTGGTGACGCAGACCACCCTGAGCGTGGACGATGCGGCCAGCATCATGGCGGCGGTGAAGGCCCGGTTTCCGCAGGTGCGCGAACCCAAGCAGCAGGACATCTGCTACGCCACCCAGAACCGGCAGGACGCCGTCAAGCTGCTGAGCCCGCAGGTGGACGTGGTCATCGTGGTGGGCAGCCCCACCAGCTCCAACAGCAACCGCCTGCGCGAGGTGGCCAGGAAGCTGGGCACCGAGGCCTATATGGTCGACAGCGCCGACGAACTGAAGCCCGAATGGTTCGAAGGCCGGGGCCGTGTGGGCCTGACGGCCGGCGCTTCGGCGCCTGAGATCCTGGTGCAGCAGGTGATTGAGCGCATTCGGGCTTTGGGGGCGGTGGCGGTGAGGAAGATGGATGGAATTGAGGAGACGATCAAGTTTCCGTTGCCTAAGGGGTTGAAGCAGGAAGTCTGACTTTCCTCTTTCTTGTCTCGGCGGTTTTGCCTGGCGGCGCTTTTGTAATCCCCCCCTATCCCCCCAGCCCCCTTCCCACCCCCGCCGGGGCGGGAAGGGGGAGCCCGATTTGACCTTTGGAATCCGGCTACGCTTCTACGGAACGAACCGTCGCCACCGCCACTTCGGGCCGAGACTTCAGAGAGGCGGTCGTAGTAAATGGGGTAGAAACTGCTTGCCAACGGCGGTGGTCGTTCCGACCTACCGCCTTCGAGTCCAGAACCCCGCTCCACGACTGCCTTGTCTCGTCGCTGGCGCGCAGCCGCCAGCCAGAGCCGCTATTGCCCCGTGCCGTTGACTACGACCGTCTCCGAGAAATGCCGGCGCCCAAGCCCTGACCGCGACCTCACCCCCGTAAAAGCGTAGCCGGCGCGAAGTAACAAAATCCAGGCTCCCCTTCCCGCCCCGGCGGGGGTGGGAAGGGGCGGGGGGGATAGGGGGGGACTACAAAAGCCCGCGCAGCGAAAAAGCAGCGAAATGAGAAGAAACCAAAGACAAGAAAACGAAAACTACAATACCCAAATGCTAGACCTCACCCTGCTCCGCAAAGACCTGGACGGCGTGCTCGCCCGTCTGCAGACGCGCAAGAACCCGCAGCCCTTCCTGGACGCCGACGCCTTCCGTACCCTGGAAGCCGAGCGCAAGACCCTGCAGACCCGCACCGAGGAACTGCAGAACAAACGCAACACCCTGAGCAAGCAGATCGGTGCGCTCATGGGCCAGGGCAAAAAAGACGAGGCCGAAGCGGCCAAGGCCGAGGTCAATGCCCTCAAGGGTGAGTTGGACAGCTCGGCCGCGCGGCTGGAGCAGTTGCAGGGCGAGATGGCGGCCCTGCTGCTGGCCGTGCCCAACCTGCCGCACGAGAGCGTGCCGGTGGGCAGCGACGAACATGGCAATGTGGTGGCCCGGACCTGGGGTACGCCGAAGAAATACGACTTCACGGTCAAGGACCACGTGGACGTGGGCGAGCCGCTGGGCCTGGATTTCGACACCGGCACCAAGCTCACCGGGTCGCGCTTCACGGTCATGAAGGGCGGCATCGCCCGCCTGCACCGCGCGCTGGCGCAGTTCATGCTGGACACGCAAACCCAGGAGCACGGCTACACCGAGTGCTACACGCCCTACATCGTCAACGCCGACACCCTGCGTGGCACCGGCCAGCTGCCGAAGTTCGAGGAAGACCTCTTTGCTGCCAAGAAGGGCGGCCAGGAGGGCGCGGCCGAAGACGTGGCGCTCTACCTGATCCCCACCAGCGAAGTGACGCTGACCAACTTCGTGCGCGACGAGATCGTGGCCGAAGGTGATCTGCCCCTCAAGCTCACCGCCCACACCCCCTGCTTCCGTTCCGAGGCTGGCAGCTATGGCCGCGACACGCGCGGCATGATCCGCCAGCACCAGTTCGACAAGGTCGAGATGGTGCAGATCGTGCACCCCGATAAAAGCTACGAGGCGCTGGAGGAGATGACGCGCCACGCCGAAGCCATCCTGCAAAAGTTGGGCCTGCCCTACCGCGTGATGTCGCTGTGCACCGGCGACATGGGCTTCGGCGCGGCCAAGACCTATGACCTGGAAGTCTGGCTGCCGGCGCAGAACACCTACCGCGAGATCAGCTCGGTCTCCAACTGCGAGGCTTTCCAGGCCCGCCGCCTGCAGGCGCGTTTCAAGAACGCCCAGGGCAAGAACGAGCTGCTGCACACCCTCAACGGCTCCGGCCTGGCCGTGGGCCGCACCTTGGTGGCGGTACTCGAGAACTACCAGCGCGCCGACGGCAGCGTGGAGATTCCCGCCGCGCTGCAACCCTATATGGGCGGCCTCAAGGAGCTGCGGCCGTGACCTCCCGCCTGCGCCGCGCCCTGTGCCTGCTGCCCGCCAGCCTGGTGCTGGGGAGTGGCGCAGCGTTGGCCGCCGCGCTGGAGCCCGGCCAGAACGCACCGGATTTCGCGTTGCCCGACCAGCAGGGCCAGACCCGCAAGCTCGCCGACTGGCGCGGCAAGTGGCTGGTGCTTTATTTCTATCCCAAGAACGACACGCCGGGCTGCACCACCGAGGCCTGCAATTTCCGCGACGACTGGCTGCTGCTGCAGGAGCTGGGCGCCGAAGTGGTGGGCATCAGCGTGGACAGCAGTGCCTCGCACGCGGCTTTCGCTCAGAAGTACAAGCTGCCCTTTCCGCTGCTGGCCGATGCGCAGGGCGAGGTGGCGACGCGCTACGGCGCGCTGTCGGACTGGAAGGTGGTGAAGTTCGCCAAACGCCAGACCTTCGTCATCGACCCGCAGGGCCGCATCGCCCGCATCTACCGCTCGGTCGACAGCGACAAGCATTCGGCCGAGATCGTGGCCGATCTCAGGCAGCTGCGGCAGGCGCGCTGAAGCCTGGCTTCCATTCACGCCATGTCCGCCAAGCCCAGCGATCAGAACCAGCGGGACATGGCGCAAGCCTTGCCTGCCGCCGGCAGCCCGGACGAGTTGACCGGTGTGTTGAGCCGGGCCAGCTTCGACGAGCGGCTGGCGCTGGAATGGGGCCGCGCCCGGCGCGAGCAAACGCCGCTGTCCCTGCTGCTCATCGACATCGATCACTTCCGCGCCTACGTCGACACGCACGTGGCGACCATGGGGCCGGACCGCCTGAAGAAGATCGCTGCTGCCCTGGGCCGCGCGGTGTTCCGCCCGGCCGACATGGTGGCGCGTTATGGCGACGACGAGTTCGCCATCCTGCTGCCGGCAGTGCACGAGGTGGGTGCGCGTGTGGTGGCCGCGCGCGTGCGCATGCTGATCAACACCCTGGCCATGCCGCACAGCGGCGGCGAGGGTGGCATCGTTACCGTCAGCATCGGCGTGGCCGCGTACACGCCGGCGGGCGAGGCCGGCCCCGAGGCGCTGGTGGACCTGTGCGCGGCAGCGCTGGAGCAGGCCAAGCGCATGGGGCGCGACAGCATCGTCTCGCAGGACTGGATGGCCTAGGGACTCTCTGCATAACTCGCGTCGCGCGCGGCGTGGATTTTGCGGGATGAGCCGCAAGGCGCAAAACCCAAGGCAAGCCTGGACGGCTTGCCTGGTTTTGCAACGCTGCGGATCGCCCGCAAAACCACGCCCCTTCGGGTTCGAACCAAAACGGGCCCTTTGCCCACCAAACCCCTTTCGTGTGCTGCAGCACACGCTGCGTGGTGTTGGCGGTCAAATCATCCCGTTTTGGACTCGAACGCGCATGACGGGAGTTATGCAGAGAGTCCCTAACTATTTCCCAAGGCGTCCGGGCTGCATTAGAATCAGGTCAGGTCACACCCGTGGCTCGATCAGATCGGGAGAGACTGCAGCGCTTTGTGCGGCTTGCAGCGCCGAAGGAGCAACCGCCCCGGAAACTCTCAGGCAAAAGGACCGATCAGATCTCTCGAACTCTGAAGAGTTGCCAGGATTCGTCATCTGGCACACCGCAGGAGCAAGCGCAGCCGATACGGCCGCGTGAATCTCTCAGGTACCAAACAGAGGGGGCGTGCATGGCACATGGTGTGCCGCGCACCCCACCCCCATGACGTTTGGAGCCTGATCTCATGAAGTCGATCGCCATCATTGGCGCCGGTATTACCGGCGTCACCACGGCCTATGCCCTGGCCAAACGCGGCTTTGCCGTCACCCTGTTCGAGAAGCACCGCTACGCGGCGATGGAAACATCGTTCGCCAACGGCGGCCAGCTCTCCGCCTCCAATGCCGAGGTCTGGAACCACCCCTCCACCATCCTCAAGGGCCTCAAGTGGATGCTCAGGAGCGATGCACCGTTGCTGGTGAACCCCAAGCCCAGCTGGCACAAGCTGAGCTGGTTTGCCGAGTTCATCGCCAGCATCCCGAACTACCGCAAGAACACCATCGCCACCGCGCAGCTGGCCGTGGCGGCGCGCGAGCACCTGTTTGCCTGGGCCGAGGCCGAGGGCGTGGACTTCGACCTCAAGCGCCAGGGCATCCTGCACATCTACCGCGACAGGAAGGGGTTCGACCACGCGGGCGAGGTCTCGAAGCTGCTGGCGGCCGGCGGCTTGCCGCGGCGCGCGGTGACGCCCGAGGAGATGCGCGCCATCGAGCCCAGGCTGGCAGGGGACTACTACGGGGGCTACTACACCGAGAGCGACGCTACCGGCGACATCCACAAGTTCACGGTGGGCCTGGCTGCTGCGGCCGAGCGCCTGGGCGTGCGCACGCTCTATGGGCAGGACGTGCAGCAACTCAGCAGCGACGGGCGCAGCGCCAGCGTCACCGCCTGCGTGGATGGCCTGCCGCAGACCCACCGCTTCGATGGTGTGGTGGTCTGTGCCGGCGTGCTCAGCCGTGCCTTCGCGGCGCAGCTGGGCGACCGCGTCAACGTCTACCCGGTCAAGGGTTATTCCATCACCGTCAACCTGCCCGACGCGCAGAGCCAGGCGGCAGCGCCCACCGTGAGCCTGCTCGATGACGAGACCAAACTCGTCACCAGCCGCCTGGGCCTGGACCGCTTCCGCGTCGCCGGCACGGCGGAGTTCAACGGCTACAACAAGGACATCCGTGCCGACCGCATCCGCCCGCTGATCGACTGGGTGCAGCAGTGTTTCCCCGGCGTGAGCACGCGCAGCGTGGTGCCCTGGGCCGGCCTGCGCCCCATGATGCCGGACATGATGCCGCGCGTGGGCCGCGGCCGGTCTGCCAATGTGTTCTACAACACGGGCCACGGTCATCTGGGCTGGACGCTGTCGGCCGTGACGGCCGACATGGTGGCCGGGGTGGTGCAGCAGGCCTATGTGGGCACGGCGCCGGGCGTGCGTGTGTCGGCCTCGGTGCTGTCGCAGCAGGGCTAGCTTATTTACGCCCGACCAGGTAAGTCACGCCGGCCGGGCCGTAACGTTCGGTGTGCGGCTCGGCCTGCGCGAGGTGGAACACCTCGCCGGGCCGGTACAGGCGCTCCTGCCCCTGGCAGACGAGAGTGATCTCGCCGCTGAGGATCAGGGCCTTCGCCTCGAAGGGGTGGGTGTGGGTGTCGAGAAAACCATCGGGCTCGCGCGTGACGGTGGTGATGGTCCCGTAACCTTCACGCTGCAATTCTCGGTTGAAACTGTCGGAGTCCATGGGCGCTCCTGCCTTCAGGGGTGCTGCAGCAGGGCTGTGGCCAGGCTGGCCAGGGCCAGTCCAAGAAAGGGGCGCATGACTTTCATGTGCCCATTCTGAGGCCGGCGGCGTAACCCTGCCACGCGGGTGGTCAGGCTGGATTCAGTTCGCGAAGAAGCCCGTGGCCTTGACGATGCGGGCGCCTTCGGGCAGCGTCACCGTGATCTCAGGCGATGCGGCGCTTCCTGGAGCCGCCCGGCGCCAGGGTCGTGCGCAGGGTGTCCAGGAAGACCTGGCAGGCGGCGGGCAGGGACCGCCCTTTTTTGGTCACGACATAGAGGTCGCGCGAGACCTTGGGTGCGTGCAGGGTCTTGACCACCAGTTCCCGGTAGTGCGAATAGCTGGCATAAGCCGAGGGCATGATGCAGGGCGCCATGCCGCTGGCCGCCATCCACAGGCCGGTGGACAGGAAGGAGACCTCGTTCACCACCTGCAGCGTGACCCCGGCCTGCGCGGCCGCCACATCCACCAGCTGCCGCACGCCGTAGCCGGGACGTCCGGCGATCACGCGGTGGCCTTCCAGGTGGCTCCAGCGCAAGGTCTTCACGGCCGCCAGCACATGGTCGGGCGGACAGACCAGGCAGAGCTGGTCGCGCATCAGGGTTTGCAGTTCCAGTTCGCCACCGGCGCGCTCGGGGGTGCCGATGCCGAAGTCCACATGCTCGCCCAGCACGCGCGATGAAAACTGTTCGGGCGCACAGTCATCCACCACCACCTGCACTTCGGGGTGTTGCTGGCTGAAGGCGCGTATCGCGTCGGGCAGCAGCATGCCGGCCAGGGTGGGCGTGATGGTCAGGCTCACGCGGCCGCGGCGCAGGCCGCTGAGGTCGCCAAAGGTCGTGCTCAGGGCGTCCACGTCGCGCAGGATGCGCTCGGCCATCACGGCGACCTCGTGCGCTGCATGGGTGGACGCCAGGGAGCGCGTGGTGCGGTCGAACAGACGGGTCTGCAAGCCGTCTTCGAGCTGGCGGATCAGCACGCTGATGGCCGACTGGGTCACGAACAGCTGATCGGCCGCCGCCCTGAGCTTGCGCAGGCGGTACACCGACAGGAAGGCGCGCAATTGCCGCAGCGTTGGCGAGAAGGTGTGCGCAGGGGTTTCTTGATTCATTCGTAAAAATCATAAATGATTCTGAAAGTTTCGATTTACAAACCAATCGATCTGCCCTCCAATCGTCTCCAGATCGACACAGGAGACACGCAATTGAGCACCCCCCGCCCCTACAAACGCATCGCTACCGAAGAAGGCTGGGCGACACCCGAAATGATCCGGATGTACGGCAAGGTCCTGGAGAGCCGCACGCTGAAAGACCCGGGTTTCTACAGCCTGTGGGGGTTTTTCGGGCAGAGCCAGTCGCCGCGGGCACGTGACCTGTATGAACGCATCCAGGACACCGGCGCGCGTCGCCTCGCCGACATGGACGCTTGTGGGATCGACATGCAGCTGCTGCTGCTGACCTCGCCCGGGGTGCAGATTTTTGACGCACCCACCGCCACGGCGCTGGCCATCTCGACCAATGACCACCTGGCCGCCACGATACGCCAGCATCCCACGCGGTTTGCCGGGCTCGCCGCGGTGGCACCGCAGGCACCTCAGGCCGCCGCGAAGGAGCTGGAGCGCGCCGTGCAGCAGCTGGGTCTCAAGGGCGCGGTGATCAACTCCCACACCCAGGGCGAATACCTGGACGACGAGAAGTTCTGGGACATCTTTGCCGCTGCCGAGGCGCTCGACGTGCCGGTGTACCTCCACCCCAACACGCCGTCGCCGCAGATGGTGGAGCCCTTCCTGTCGCGCTGTCTGGACGCCGCCATCTACGGCTTTGCGGCCGAGACGGGCCTGCATGTGATGCGCCTCATCGTCAGCGGCGTGTTCGACCGCTTCCCCAGGCTCAAGTTCGTGCTGGGGCACCTGGGTGAAGGCCTGCCCTACTGGCTCTACCGCATGGATTTCATGCACGCCGGCATCGTGCGCTCCAACCGCAGCGAGGGTGTGCGGCCGCTGAGGAAAAAGCCCAGCGACTACCTGCGCGAGAATTTCTACTACACCACCAGCGGCATGCCCTGGGAGCCGGCCATCCGCTTCGTGCAGGAGCAGATGGGGCACGACCGCGTGATGTACGCCATGGACTATCCTTACCAGTACGTGGCCGACGAGGTGATCGCCATGGACCAGTTGGCACTGAGTGACGAACACAAGAAGATGTTCTTCCAGACCAATGCCGAGACCATTTTCAAGCTGTAACCCAGGAGCGAGAAAACCATGAAATCCCGACTGAATCCGCTGCGTCGTGGCCTGTGCGTACTGGGCTTGTCCGCGCTGGGCCTGGCCTGTGCCACCGGTACGGCCTGGGCACAAGCCGCCTGGCCGGCCAAACCCATCCGCCTGGTCGTCACCTTCCCGGCCGGGGGCAGCAGCGATGCGGCGGCCCGCATCGTTGCCCCCAGGCTGGCCGAGCGCCTGGGCCAGCCCGTGGTGGTGGACAACAAGCCAGGGGCGGGCGGGGGTCTGGGCCTGGACCTGGTGGCCAAGTCACCGGCCGATGGCTACACCATCGTGCTGGCGTCGGCCGGCGGCCTGACCGCCAATCCCACGCTCTACGCCAACCTGCCCTACAACCCGGCGCGTGACTTTGCTCCCATCACCCTGTTTGGCACCAGCCCCTTTGTGCTGGTGGCCAACGCGGCCTTGCCGGCCAGCAATGTGAAAGACGTCATCAGCCTGGCCCGAACCCAGGTCGGCAAGCTCAGTTACGCGTCGGGCGGCAATGGCACGGCCATGCACCTGTCGGGTGAGCTGCTCAAGGCCACCACCGGCAGCTTCATCCTGCATGTTCCCTACCGCGGCAGCGCCCCTGCGGTGATGGCCGTCATGTCGGGGGATACCCAGCTGGCCATCGCCGATATCGCGTCCATCCGGCCGCAACTCAAGAGCGGCCGCATCAAGGTGATTGGCGTGCTGAGCAAGGAGCGCTCGTCGCTCGCCCCGGAGATGCCCACGCTGGCAGAAAGCGGCGTGCCGGGCTTCGAGGCCAACGGCTGGTTTGCCGTGCTGGCCCCGGCGGGCACACCGCCGGCTGTGGTGGCACGACTGAATGCCGAGATCACCGCCGTGCTGCGCCTGCCCGAAACCAGCGAGCGTTTTGCCGCTGCCGCCCTGGAGCCGCTGACCAGCACGCCGGAACAGCTGGCGCAGCTGATGCAGGCCGAGACCCTCAAGTGGGCCAAAGTCATCAAGGACTCGGGCGCCAAGCTCGATTAGGTCAACGCCGGTTGGGTCGATCGACGCCGCAAAAAACAAACCCCGCATGAGCGGGGTTGGCTTTTTGGCGGAGAGGGTGGGATTCGAACCCACGGTAGTGTTGCCACTACGCCTGATTTCGAGTCAGGTACATTCGACCACTCTGCCACCTCTCCGGCTTTGTGGAAGCGCGTATTGTAGCAGCGTGCCAGAGGCTCATTGGCGCCCGGGGGCCAAGCCTTCAGGCCTGGGCTGCGGCGGTACGCAGCAGGCGGTGCGAGGGGGCCTGGCGGGGCAGTGCTGCCGCCTGACCGAGCCCGCGGCGCTTGCGGATCCAGGCCATGGGCGTGGTGCTCAGGAACTTGAAGAAGAGCGCGTTGAGCGTCTGATGGTCCAGGCCGCTCCTGCCCATGAGCTCCTGCCAGCCGATGGGCTCATCCAGATGGGCTTCGATCCAGGCGCACAGTTCCTCGAAGGTCTGGCGGTGGTCCGACAGGGCAGTTTGCTTGCGCGTGACAACGGTACGGGCGAAAGTCATGGGTACGGCACTCCTCTGAGCTGGGGTAGCCGCAGTTTGCAAGAACCGTACCCGCACAGCTCAGGGGGTAGCGGTCGCGGGGCGGGGATCAGTCCCGGGCGGCCAGCAGCTGTTGTAGCGCAGACTCGAGCTCCTGGGTGGTAACCAGTTGTTTCACTGGTATCTCTTGGAGCACGGAGGCCAGGGGTTCTGTCAGCTCCTGCAGCCGTTTGACCGCCTGCCCGGCCTCCTTGGGGCTGGCAAAACCCTCACTCTGCAGCAGCAGCCTGCCCTGGGCGTCGACGAACTTGAAATAGAACTGGCCGTCGCTTTCGCGGTATTGCTTGAAGCTGGGCAGTGCGGCCTTGGCCGCCTTGTCCTTTTTCTCGCCCGCCTGGGCACGCAGGTCGCGCAGGCCGACAGCGTGGCGCAGCTTGGTGGTGAAGGGCGTGGCGATGGCGCGGGCCTTGGCGGCGCCGGCTTTCAGCATCTCTTCCAGGCGCTCGGGGTGGCGCATCAGCGATTCGTAGGCTTCGCGTTTGGGCGCGATCTCGTGGTCGATGCGCTCGAACAGGATGTTCTTCGCCTCGGCCCAGGCGATGCCGTCGGCATAGGCCTGCCGCAACTGGGTGGTCTCGGCGGGCGTGGCAAAGGCCTGGTAGATCTGGAACAGGGCCGAACCTTCGGTGTCCTTGGGCTCGCCGGGTGCGCGCGAATCGGTCTTGATGCCGGCAATGAGCTTTTTCAACTGTTCGCGCGGGGCGAAGAGCGGGATGGTGTTGTCGTAGCTCTTGCTCATCTTGCGGCCGTCCAGGCCGGGCAATGTGGCCACGCTTTCCTCGATCTGCGCCTCGGGCAAGACAAAGTGCTCGCCATACAGGTGGTTGAAGCTGGCGGCGATGTCGCGCGCCATCTCGATGTGCTGGATCTGGTCGCGCCCCACGGGAACGCGGTGGGCGTTGAACATCAGGATGTCGGCCGCCATCAGCACCGGGTACATGAAGAGGCCGGCGGTCACGTCCGAATCCGGGTCCACGCCGGCGGCGTTGTTCTTGTCCACCGAGGCCTTGTAGGCATGGGCGCGGTTGAGCAGGCCCTTGCCGCAGACGCAGGTGAGGAACCAGGTGAGCTCGGGGATCTCGGGCACGTCGGACTGGCGGTAGAACGTCACGCGCTCGGGGTCCAGGCCGCAGGCGATCCAGCTGGCGGCGATCTCCAGGGTGGAACGCTGGATGCGCGCGGGTTCGTCCACCTTGATGAGCGCGTGGTAGTCGGCCAGGAAATAGAAGCTCTGCACCCCGGCCGCGCGGCTGGCCGCGATGGCGGGGCGGATGGCGCCGACGTAGTTGCCCAGGTGCGGGGTGCCCGAGGTGGTGATGCCGGTCAGGACGCGGACAGTGCTCATGGCGTGGTGTCAGTGAAGAAGGAGGGACAGGGGCGTGAGCAGGATATCCAGCAGGCCGTAGGTCAGGCCCATGACGGGCTGCATCCACAGCGTGCTGACGATGCCGGTCAGCACCAGGGCCATCACGATGAAAAAGCCCCAGGGTTCTATGCGCGAGAGCGCGGCCGCGTAGCGCCAGGGCAGCAGGCCCACCAGGATGCGCCCGCCGTCCAGCGGCGGCAGCGGGAAGAGGTTGAAGGCGAACATCACCACGTTGACCAGCACGCCGGCGCGGCCCATCTCCAGGAAGAAGCGCTCCTGCACGCCGGCGGCCACCAGCAGGTACATCAGCGCGCCCCAGAGCAGGGCCTGCAGCAGGTTGGCGCCCGGGCCGGCCAGGGCCACCCAGATCATGTCGCGTTTGGGGCTCTTCAGCAGGTCGAAGCGCACCGGCACCGGCTTGGCATAGCCGAAGAGGAAAGCGCCGCTGGTGGCGAAGTACAACAGCAGCGGCATCAGGATGGTGCCCACCGGGTCGATGTGCTTGATCGGGTTGAGTGTGATGCGTCCCATCATGGCGGCGGTGTTGTCGCCGAAATGGCGCGCGGCATAACCGTGGGCGGCCTCGTGCACGGTGATGGCGAACAGCACCGGCAGGGCGTAGATGAGGACGGTTTGAATCAGGTTGGCGGGTTCCACGGGGGCAATTGTCTCAGAGTGCTGGGTGCGGCTGGGACCGGCGGCGGGAGTGGCGGTGTCAGAGGCCCAGCTCGGCGGGGTCGCCGCGGCCGCGGCGCAGCACCTCGGGCTCTGCGCCGCTGAGGTCGATCACCGTGGTGGGCTCGTGCGGGCAGGCGCCGGCGTCGATCACCGCGGCCAGCTGGTGTTCATAGCGCTCGCGGATCTCCTGCGCGTCGTTCAGCGGGTCGGTTTCGCCGGCCGGGATCAGCGTGGTGGCCAGCAGCGGGCCGCCGCTGTGCAGGGCCAGCAGTTCGTGCAGCACCCGGTGTTCGGGCACGCGCAGGCCGATGGTCTTGCGCGAGGGGTGGCTCACGCGACGCGGCACTTCCTTGGTGGCTTCCAGGATGAAGGTCCAGGGGCCGGGCGTGGCGGCTTTCAGCAGGCGGTACTGCCGGTTGTCCACACGCGCATAGCTGGCCAGCTCGGCCAGGTCACGGCACAACAGGGTCAGGTGGTGCTTGTCGTCCACCTGGCG
Source organism: uncultured Hylemonella sp. (assembly GCA_963512175.1). Lineage (GTDB taxonomy): Bacteria > Pseudomonadota > Gammaproteobacteria > Burkholderiales > Burkholderiaceae_C > Hylemonella. The sequence continues at coordinate 106,797 of CAUPLI010000004.1, forward strand.
GATGCTGCGCATCTTGTCGGCCGCGGCCTTGTCGTCCAGGTGGCAGACCAGGGCGTAGCTGGAGTCGGTGGGCACGGCCACCACGCCGCCTTTTTCCAGCAGGGCCGCGGCCTGCTTGAGCAGGCGGATCTGGGGGTTCTCGGGGTGGACGTCGAAGTACTGGGCCATGCGTTTGCGTGCTGGTTCACACTTCCATCGGTTCGAGTTTCATGCGGCTTTCCCGCAGGGCCAGCCAGGCGCTGGCGGCGCCACAGCCGGCGATCAGGATCATGCCCAGCAGGGACCAGCCGTCGGCCATGTGGCCGAAGACGACCCAGCCTGCGAACATGGCAAAGGCGATCTGCACGTACATCAGCGGCATCAGCGTGGCGGCCGGCGCACGCCGGTAGGCCAGGATGAGCACGAAGTGACCGATGGTTCCCATGAGTCCCATGAGGAAGAGGGCGGTCCATTCGGGGAGCGTCTGCGGCGTGACCCAGATGAAGGGCAGGGCCAGCGAGGCCAGGATGGCGCCGACCCAGCCGGTGTAGAAATGCATGGTCACGCCGTCCTCGGTCTTCACCATCTTGCCGGTCAGGATCTGGAAGGTCGAGTGGGTGGCCACCTGGGCCAGCGGCAGCAGGACGTGCCAGCCGAAGAGGTCGCCACCGGGCCGGATGATGACGAGTGTGCCCACGAAGCCACCCGCCACGAGGACCCAGCGCAAGCGCGAGACATGTTCGCCCAGCAAAGTGGCCGCCAGCAGCGTGACCACCAGCGGCGCGATCATGGCGATGGCCGTGAATTCGCCCACGGGCATGTAGGCCACGCTCAGGAAGGTCAGCAGGCTGGTGGTTGCGAGCAGGGCCCCACGCAGGACATGCAGGCCAAGGTGCCGCGTATGGAAGATGGCACGCCCGCGCTGCGGCAGCATGACAGCCGTGGTCAGCACAGCCTGGAAGATGTAGCGGAACCACAGGCCCAGCAGCACAGGCAGGGTGAGAGAGACGACCTTGGCCGAGGTGTCCAGCGTGGCAAAGCAGGCCAGGGCGGCAAGCGCGAATAGCATGCCGCTCAGGGTGTGAGGATGTTTCATTGCTGGATACGATCTGCCAGAAGCTCCCACACCGGTGTGAGCTGGCCGGGCAGGAAGGGCAGGGCGCCCAGGTCGGTGTGTGATTCGTCGGGGCTGTGGAAGTCGCTGCCGCGCGAGGCGGCCAAGCCGAATTCGCGCGCCATCTCGGCGTATTTCACGTACTCGGCCGCGCTGTGGCTGCCGGTGACCACTTCGACGCCGCGCCCGCCATGGGCCTTGAATTCGGAGAACAGCGCGTATTCCTCGGTGGGGGTGAAGCCGTAGCGCGCCGGGTGGGCGATCACGGCCATGCCGCCGGCGTCCCCTATCCAGTTGACGGCGTCGCGCAGCGTGGCCCAGCGGTGCGGCACGAAGCCGGGCTTGCCTTCGGTCAGGTACTTGCGGAAGACTTCGTTGGTCTCACGGCAGACGCCGGCTTCGACCAGATAGCGTGCGAAGTGGGTGCGCGAGATCAGCTCGGGATTGCCGGCGTATTTCAGCGCCCCTTCGTAGGCGCCGTGAATACCCACCGCCGCCAGGCTGTCCGACATTTCGCGGGCACGCTCGCCGCGCCCGCCGCGCGTCTGGCGCAGACCCTGTTGCATGCGTGGATCTTCGGCGTCGAAGCCCAGACCGACGATGTGTACCGTGTGCCCGGCGAAGGTGATGGAAATCTCGGTGCCCGTCAGATAGGGCAGGCCTTGGGCGCGGGCGGCCGCCAGGGCGCGCTGCTGGCCGCCGATCTCGTCGTGGTCGGTCAGCGCCCACAGCTCCACGCCGTTGGCGTGCGCCCGCGCTGCCAGTTCCTCGGGCGTGAGGGTGCCGTCGGAGACGACGGAATGGCAATGCAGGTCGGCGTTGAGGATGGAGCTCACGAAGAGCATTTTAGGTGCTGGGCCGTTTCCCTGCTGGTCACAGCGGTGCTGGCACAATGGCCGCATGCGGTTTCCCACCGAACCTCGATGCGTTGTCTCAACCGGCATCCGGGGTTTCGCCTACCTTTCCGATTGATCTTCACATGGCTTCGCTCGATCTGCGCTCCCTGATCATCATGAGCGGCATCATGGGCCTGTTGCTGGGCGGCGTGATGTTCTTCCTGCGCCTGAGCTATCCACGCAGCATCCGTGGACTCGGCTTGTGGGCGACCGCACACGGCTGGGTCTTCCTGTCCTCTATCCTGTTTGCCGGGCGCGGTTTCCTGCCCGATTTCATCACCATCGTGGTGGCCAACCTGGTCTTGCTGACCGGCATGGTCTGCTATCACGCAGGTATCGAGCAGTTCTTCGGTCGGCGCCCCGCGTGGGCGCGCTGGATCGTCCTGCTGGTGCTGATCGCACCTCCCCTGTACTGGTATGCCCTGGTCGAGCCGAATTACAACGCCCGCCTGATCCTGGTCTGTCTGGTGTGGGCCTGCATCTTCCTGTCCATGGCCTGGGCGATCTGGCGCCAGGGCCCCGAGAATTTCTCCACGCGGTTCACGGTCGTGGTCCTGCTGATCCATGCCACGGTGCTGCTGCTGCGCTTCTTTTCGGCCTGGATGCCGCTGGCCGAAGAGGGCCTGCTGACGCCTACACGGGTGCAGAGCCTCTACGTGGGCTCCAATGCCATCATGCTCCTGGCCCTGGGCATGGGTCTCATCCTCATGGCGGGTGATCGGTTGCGCGATGAGTTCGAACACATGGCCTCGCACGACGCGCTGACCAATGTGCTGACGCGACGCGTCTTCCTCGATGCCTGCGAGCAGGAGCTGGCGCGTTGCCGCCGTCATGGGCGCAGCATGGCTCTGCTGCTGCTGGACGTCGATCACTTCAAGGCCATCAACGACACCCATGGCCACCAGATGGGTGACCGTGTGCTGGTCGATCTGGTGGCGCGCATCGCCTCGCTGCTGCGTCGGCCCGACCAGCTGGCGCGTTTCGGCGGCGAGGAATTCGTGCTGCTGTTGCCGGAGACCAGCCAGGAAGAGGCCGTCACCGTGGCCGAGCGCATCCTGGCCCATGTGGCCGAAGCGCGCGACGGCCTGCCGCCCATCACGGTGAGCATCGGCGTGGCGACCAACCGGCCCGACGAGGACCAGATCGATAACCTGCTGGCGCGCGCCGACAAGGCGCTCTACAAGGCCAAGGAAGAAGGGCGCAACCGCATCGAAGTGGCCTGAGCCCGGTTCAGTTCAGAGCTGGGCGCCCTCGACCAGGAAGCGCACGCGCCGCAGGCCCTGCCACTCGTCGGCGTCGAGCCGGAAGGCCAGCAGCACGCGCGCAGGCAGCGGGTCGGTGTGACCGAACCAGATGCCGTCCACCGGCTGGCCCTGGTGCTTGAGTTTGAGCGCCAGGTGCTTCTCGCCGACCAGGCGCTGCGAAATCACTTCCACTTCTTCGCTGAAGGTAGGCGGCGCAAAACCCTGGCCCCAGACCTCGCGCTGCAGCGTGTCCACCATGTCGGCACGGCGGTACTCCACCGGCAGCGCGCCGTCGGTCTCCAGCCGGCGTGTCAGCGTGGCGGCGTCCAGCCATTCCTGCGCCACCTCGGCCAGGCCCTGCTCGAAGCGGTCCAGATGCTCTTCGGCGATGGTGCAGCCGGCCGCCATGGCGTGGCCGCCGAAGCGCAGCAGCACGCCGGGGTAACGCTTGGCCACCAGGTCCAGCGCGTCGCGCAGATGGAAGCCGGGGATGGAGCGGCCCGAGCCCTTGAGCTCGTGTTCTTTGCCCGGCGCCTGGCTGGCGGCGAAGACGAAGCTGGGGCGGTGCAGCTTGTCCTTCAGGCGCGAAGCCACGATGCCCACCACGCCCTCGTGAAAGTCGGGGTCGAAGACGCAGATGGCCGGCGGCGGCTCTTCCTCTGGGTCGTAGAGCGATTCGACGATGTCCATGGCCTGCTCGCGCATCTCGCCCTCGATCTCGCGGCGTTCGCGGTTGATGCCGTCCAGGGTCCTGGCCAGTTCGGCGCCGCGCGCGGGGTCGTCAGTCAGCAGGCACTCGATGCCCAGGGTCATGTCGGCCAGGCGGCCGGCCGCGTTGATGCGCGGGCCCAGGGCAAAACCGAAGTCGAAAGTGGTGGCCACGGCGGCCTTGCGCCCGGCCACCTCGAACAACGCAGCCAGGCCCGGTGGCAGGCTGCCGGCGCGCACGCGCCGCAGGCCCTGCGCCACCAGGCGGCGGTTGTTGGGGTCGAGCCTGACCACGTCGGCCACGGTGCCCAGGGCCACCAGCGGCAGCAGCGTGTCCAGCTTGGGCTGGTTTTCGGCCGTGAAGACGCCGCGCTGGCGCAACTCGGCGCGCAGCGCCAGCAGCACGTAGAACATCACGCCCACACCGGCGATGGATTTGCTCTCGAAGCTGCAGCCCGGCTGGTTGGGATTGACGATGACCTCGGCCTCGGGCAGGGCGGGTCCGGGCAGGTGGTGGTCCGTCACCAGCACCTGCAGGCCCAGTTCGCGCGCCAGGGCCACGCCCTCCACGCTGGCAATGCCGTTGTCCACGGTGATCAGCACATCGGCGCCGCTGTCTTTCACACGCCGGGAGATGGGCGGGGTCAGGCCATAACCATCAACCACGCGGTCGGGCACCAGGTAACTCACCTGCTGCGCGCCCAGCATGCGCAGGCCGCGCACACCCACGGCGCAGGCCGTGGCGCCATCGCAGTCGTAGTCGGCCACGATGCAGAGTTTCTTGTTCTGGCGAATAGCGTCGGCCAGCAGGACGGCGGCTTCGGCCGCGCCCTTGAGCAGGGTGAGCGGCAACAGGCGGGCCAGCCCGTCGTCCAGCTCCTCCTTGCTGGTCACGCCGCGCGCGGCGTACAGGCGGGCCAGCAGCGGGTGCACGCCGGCCTGTTCCAGCGTCCAGGCGGCGCGCGGGGGAATGTCGCGGGTGACGATTTTCATGTGACGACGAGTATGTCAGAGGGCTGCTGCGGCTTGAAACGCTGCACAAGGCGGGTCCAGACGCTGCGGGGCGCGGGTGTGTAACGACGTGCCTGCAGTTCGCTGCAGAGCGTGAGCGTGACGTCCTGGCCCGCGTCCAGCGCGGCTGCCAGCGGCGCGAGCTGCGCGTCCAGCGCGTGCCAGGCGCCTGCCCAGGCGGCCCAGTCGCCGCGCAGGGCGGGCTGCACCAGCGCATCGAGCACGGTGAGGTTTTGCGCTGGGGCAGGCACCGCAGCCAGCGCGCCGCAGCCGCTGAGCCAGAAGGAGTTGACGGCCAGGGCCCGGCGTTCGGCACGCGCATCGGTCACGGCGTGCGTGTAGAGCAGCATCTGCATCTCGTTCTGCAGGCGGCGCAGCAGAGGTGAGCTTGGTAGCCAGGGCTCCACGTTGCGGCCGATCACGCGTTCCGGCGCGGCACTGAGCAATCCGCGCAGCGCTTCGCCCTGGGCCAGCCAGCGCAGCGGCTGCTCGTAGTGCAGGGTGAGGCCGTCCTCGGCAAAAAAAGGAGACATGGCCGCCAGCAGCGCACGCGATTCGTCCTCACGCAGGTCCAGCTCCTGCGGATCGCGCAGGCTCACGCGGGCCTGGCCCACTTCCCAGTGCACGGGGGTCAGGTAGCCCCAGGCCCCGGTGCCCGCGCCGGGCAACTGCAGCTCGTGTGCGCGCAGCGCGGCCCAGGCGGGTGCCTGGGGATCCAGGCCGCGTGCGGCGGCGAGCAGCTGTTCGTGGGCAGCGAGCGGGCTGTGTTCCGGCAACTGCAGCGGGGTCTGCGGCGCCAGTTGCTGCAGCAGTTTTTGCAGCTGCGGGAGTTGCAGTTCGCGCAGGGGCGTGCGTGCGGCCTCGTCGTCGCTCAGGGCGTGGGGGATCAGGAGGTGCATGGGGGTATTGTCGGTTTCTTTCTTCTTGCGGTTTTGCCTAGCGGCGCTTTTGTAGTCCCCCCCTATCCCCCCCCGCCCCTTTCCACCCCCGCCGGGGTGGAAAGGGGAGCCCGATTTGATTTCGTCGCGCCGTCTACGCTTCTACGGTGGTGAGGTCGCGGCCAGGGCTTGGGTGCGCGCATTTCTTGGAACCGGTCGTAGTCAACGGCGCTGGGCCAGCACGGCTCTGGCTGGCGGCTACGCGCCAGCGACGAGACAGTGACGGCGAGGCGGGCTCGAAAGCGGTAAGTCGAAACGACCACCGCCGTTGCTGGGCAGCTCCCGCCCCATTTACTTCGACCGCCTCACCGAAGTCTCGGCCCGAAGCAGCGGTGGCGACGCCCCGATCCGTAGAAGCGTAGCCGGCGCGAACTAACCAAATCAGGCTCCCCCTTCCCGCCCCGGCGGGGGTGGGAAGGGGGCTGGGGGGATAGGGGGGGGAAGAAAAGGAAGTACGAAAGAAAAAGCCCAAGAACAGAAACCCAGATAATCCCCACAACATGCAAATCCCCTACGAACTGCTGCTGGGCTGGCGCTACACCCGCGCCGGCCGCGCCACCCGGCGCAATGGCTTCATCTCTTTCATCTCGGGCGTGTCCATGCTGGGCATCGCGCTGGGCGTGGCGGCGCTCATCATCGTGCTCAGCGTGATGAACGGCTTCCAGAAGGAAGTGCGCGACCGCATGCTGGGCGTGGTCTCGCACATCGAGATCTTCTCGCCCTACGGCACGGCCCTGCCCGACGTGGCGAAGACGCTGGCCGAGGTCAGGGCCAATCCGCAGGTCATCGGCGCCGCACCCTTCATCGGCACGCAGGCCCTGCTGGCGCGGGGTGAGGACATGAAAGGCGCCATCGTGCGTGGCATCGACCCGGCCCTTGAAGGCGAGGTGACCGACCTGGCCGCTGGCCTGAAGAACGGCGCACTGGCGCGGCTGGTGCCGGGCGAGTTCGGTGTGGTGCTGGGGCGCGACCTGGCGCGCCAGCTCGGCGTGCAGCAGGGTGACAAGGTGACCCTGGTCGCGCCCAGCGGCCAGGTCACCCCGGCCGGCGTGGTGCCGCGCCTGAAACAGATGACGGTGGTCGGCACCTTCGATTCCGGCCACTACGAATACGACGCCGGCCTGGTGATGCTGCACGTGGACGACGCGGCGCGCATCTTCCGACTGGAAGGGCCCACGGGCATCCGCCTCAAGCTCAAGGACCTGCACCAGGCGCGCGAGGTGGGCGCACAGCTGGCCGGCACGCTCAGCGGCGAGCTGCTGATCCGCGACTGGACGCGTCAGAACCGCAACTGGTTCGCAGCCGTGCAGCTCGAAAAACGCATGATGTTCATCATCCTCACGCTCATCGTCGCGGTGGCCGCCTTCAACCTGGTGAGCACGCTGGTGATGACCGTGACCGACAAACGCGCCGACATCGCCATCCTGCGCACCCTGGGCGCCAGCCCGGCCAGCATCATGGGCGTCTTCGTGGTGCAGGGCGCCATGGTGGGCGTGATCGGCACGCTGTCCGGCCTGCTGCTGGGCCTGGGGGTGGCCTTCAATATCGACGTCATCGTGCCCGCGCTGGAGAGCCTGCTGCAGGCCAGCTTCCTGCCCAAGGACATCTACCTGATCAGCCGCATGCCCAGCGAACCGCAGAGCAGCGACATCGTGCCCATCGGCGTGATTTCGCTGGTGTTGGCTTTCGTCGCCACCATCTATCCGAGCTGGCGTGCCAGCCGCGTGAACCCGGCGGAGGCGCTGCGTTATGAATAACAACAAGATCGTGCTGCAGGCCCAGGGCCTGGACAAGCGCTACACCGAAGGTCGCCTGGACGTGCACGTGCTGCGCGGCGTGGACCTGCAGGTGCACGCCGGCGAGATCCTGGCCGTGGTCGGTGCTTCGGGTTCGGGCAAGAGCACGCTGCTGCACCTGCTGGGCGGGCTCGACGCGCCCAGCAGCGGCCGTGTGCAGCTCATGGGCCAGGATTTCTCCACGCTTTCGCAGGCGGTGCAGGGCCAGTTGCGCAACCGGCACCTGGGTTTCGTCTACCAGTTCCACCACCTGCTGCCCGAGTTCAGCGCGCTAGACAACGTGGCCATGCCGCTGTGGATACGCCGTATGGACCGCGCCCAGGCAGGTGAGACCGCCGCTCGCATGCTCACCGCCGTGGGGCTGAAGGAACGTCTGCACCACCGCCCGGCCGAACTCTCGGGCGGCGAGCGCCAGCGTGTGGCGATTGCGCGCGCCCTGGTCACCCAGCCCGCCTGCGTGCTGGCCGACGAACCCACGGGCAACCTGGACCGCGGTACCGCCGAGGGCGTGTTCGAACTCATGCTCAGGCTCGCGCGTGAGCAGGGCACGGCCTTCATCGTCGTCACGCACGACGAGACGCTGGCGGCTCGCTGCCAGCGCCAACTGCGGCTGGAGCAGGGACGGTTGGTCTAGGGTCGGGGGCGCGTCAGAGCGCGCCCAGGTCACGGCGTTTCTGTTCGAACTCTGCGCGATCGATTTCGCCGCGGGCGTAACGCTGCGCCAGGATCTCCAGCGCAGTGGTGCCTTCGGCGGGCGGTGCGCGCCGGTCTGGTCCCGTGGCCAGCCAGCGCAGCAGCACGATGACGCCCACGACCAGCAGCGCCCAGAACAGCAGCATGCCGAAACCCATGCCGAAAAACCCCGGGCCGCCGTAGCCCCAGTTGCCAGACATCATGATGGTGCTCCCTTGTGTTTCAAGGACTGGGCTCAGTCTTCGCCGCCCATCATCCAGCCGCGGCGGTAGCTGCGCAACTGGTCCCGCTGCTCCTTGCTGAGCAGGGCTTCGATGCGGTTGTGGGACTCGATCGAGGCTTCCAGCAGCTGGCGCCGCAGGTCGGCCAATTTCATGGACTGCTTGCCGATGGCGGCTGGGTCGCGTTTCTCGGCGGCCATAAGGTCGCGCAACCGGGCCTGTTCGTCCATGAGCTTGCCCATGGTGTCCCAGTTCTTGCGCCGGGTTTCGTCCCGGATCTGGTTGATGCGGGTCTGCTGTTGCTCGTTCAGGTCCAGCGCCTGCAGGGGGCCCAGACCCATGCCGCCCATCATGCCGCTCATCATCCCGCCACCCATCATGCCGGGCCCGTAGCCATAGGCCTGGCCCTGGCCGCGCATCATGCCCGGGCCATACGGGCCCTGTCCGGGGCCGCCGTAGCCGCCCATCATGCCGGGACCGTAGCTTTCACGCGGGGATTCGCTGCGCGCGGGCTGGGCCTGCACCAGCGGGGCAGCGGCACTGAGGGCGGCCAGCGCCGTCAGCGTCATCAGAAAATGCCTGTACTTCATGTATCGCTCCTTGGACAGTGGAATGCAGCGCATGCGCCCTTGGTGCGCAGAACCGCCACAGGACCAGCATAGGAAGTGCTCGCGCGGAATACCAATGAATTCGGCGCCGGAATGCACCGGTATTGACGGACATCAAATGTCCGTAGCGGCCTCAGGCGACGCGGTGGTACCAGAGCATCGACAGGCCGGCGCCGGCCAGCATCAGCACCGCGGCCAGCAGGGCCAGCAGGGCCGAGACTTCGGTTTCCTTCTTCTCCACGCTCAGGCGCGAACTCAGCGTCTGGTAGACCTTCTTCAGGTCCTCGGCCGTGGCGGCATGGAAGTACTCGCCCTGGGTGCGGTGGGCAATGGCCTTGAGGGTTTCCTCGTCCAGCCGCACGTGCATGGACCAGCCTTCGAAACCGATGGTCTCGCCGTCCACTGTGCCCACGCCCACGGTGTAGATGCGCACGCCGCGTTCGGCGGCCATCTTGGCCGCTTCCATGGAGTCGATGCCGGTGGTGCGCTGGCCGTCGGTCAGCAGGATGATGGCGGCCGAGCCGTAGGAGCCCGGCGCCACCGGGGTGAACTCCTTGACGGCCGGCGCCGGCTGGTCGATGGAAACGCCGCGCCAGCGGTCACGCCCGTAGGTCAGGTTGCCGATGTCGATGCCGGCATCCGGGAACAGCGTGGCCAGCGAGAGCACGATGCCGTTGCCGATGGCCGTGCCGCGCTGCAGCTGGAAGCGGTCGATGGCCGAGACCAGGTCCTCGCGGTTGTGCGTGGGGATCTGCGCCACCTGGGCCGAGCCGGCAAAGGCCACCACGCCCACCTTCACGTTGCGCGGCAACTCGGTCAGGAAGGCCTTGGCCGCGTTCTGCGAGGCGACCAGCCGGTTGGGCAACACATCGGCCGCGCGCATGCTGCCCGAGACGTCCATGGCCAGCATGATGGTTTCCTGCTGCGTGGGCAGCACGATCACCGCCAGCGGCCGTGCCGCGGCCAGCAGCAGGGCGGTGATGGCCAGCAGCAGCAGGGCCGGCGGCACATGGCGCCGCCAGTTGGATTGCTGGCCCAGCGCTTGCCTGACCAGGCCCAGGCTGGCGTAGCGCAGCGCCAGCTTGTGCTTGCGCCGCAGCAGCCACAGGTAGAGCAGCACCAGCAGCGGCACGAGCAGCAGCAGGAGCAGCATGTTGGGCCAGAGAAAGTTCATGGCGACACCTCCGCGGGGGTGCTGCGCACCAGCCGCAGGTGGGCCGGTGGCGGGGCTGAGCGCGCGCGGCTGCGCTGGCGGCGCAGCTCGGCAAAGCGCAACAGGGTGGACACCAGATCGTCTTCGGTGGCCAGCTCCAGCGTGTCCACGCCGGCACGCGCCAGTGTTTGTCTGAGGACTTCTTCCTGCTGTGCGGCCAGCTGCGCGAAGCGCGCGCGAAAGGCCGGGTCATGCGTGTCCACCAGCAGCTGCTCGCCGGTCTCGGCGTCGCGCATGGGCAGCAGGCCCAGGTCGGGCAGCTCCTGTTCCAGCGGGTCGTACAGGCGCACGGCCAGCACCTCGTGGCGCAGGGCCAGGCGCGCCAGCGCCTGTTCCCAGCCGGCCTCGCTGATGAAGTCCGAGAGCACGAAGACCGTGCTGCGCCGGCGCATCAAGCCGGCGCTGTGTTGCAGCAGGTCCTGCAGGCGCGTGACGCCGGGGTAGTTTCCGGTTTGGGGTGCGTCGCCCTGGAGTTTTTGCAGCAGTTGCAGCACATGCCGCCGGCCGCTGCCCGGCGGCAGCACGGCCTGGATGCCGCCGTTGTAGAGCACGGCGCCCACGCGGTTGCCATGACGCGTGAGCAGGCGCGCCAGCACGGCCACGAAATCGGCCAGCACCTCGCGCTTGGCCCGCTCGCCCGAGCCGAAATCCACCGAGGGGCTGAGGTCCAGCAGGAACCAGGCGCTCATCTCGCGGTCTTCGGTGTAGACACGCACGTGCGGTAGCTGCAGGCGCGCGGTGACGTTCCAGTCGATGTGGCGCACGTCGTCGCCGGGCTGGTATTCACGCAGGTCGGCCAGGTCCAGGCCGGCGCCGCGCAGCAGCGTGCGGTAGTCGCCCTGCAGCAGGCCGTCCAGGCGGCGCAACACCGTCCACTCGAGCCGGCGCAGGGCCTGCTCGGCGGATTCGGGGGCGGGGTGGGCGGCGGTGGGCATGTTCAAGCTGCCATGGGTTCGTGTTCGAGCACCTTGGCGGGCAGGGGTACGTGGGCCATGAACTTGCTGATCAAGGCATCGGCGTCCAGCCCTTCGGACAGGGCTTCGTAGGACAGCACCAGGCGATGTCGCAGCACGTCGGGGGCCAGGTCGCCCAGGTCCTCGGGCAGGGCGTAGCTGCGCCCGCGCAGCAGGGCCAGGGCGCGCGCGCCTTCGATCAGGCTGATGGTGGCGCGCGGGCTGGCGCCGTAGCTCAGATACCGCGTGAGGTCCTTGAGGCCGGCGCGCACGGGCTCCCGCGTGGCGGCCACGAGCTTGACTGCGTACTGCACCAGGGCCGGGTCCACGTAGACCTCGCGGCAGTGGCGCTGCAGCGTGGCCAACTGGTCCGTGGTGCTGACGGCGCTCACGGCCACCGCTGCGCCGGTGACGCGCTGCACGATGACGAATTCTTCTTCCTCGCTGGGGTAGTCCACCTTCACCTTGAACATGAAACGGTCCACCTGTGCCTCGGGCAGGGGGTAGGTGCCTTCGGTCTCGATGGGGTTCTGCGTGGCCATGACCACAAAGGGTGCGGGGACCGGGTAGCTGGTGCCGGCAATGGTCACCTGGTGTTCCTGCATCACCTCCAGCAACGCGCTCTGCACCTTGGCCGGCGCGCGGTTGATTTCGTCGGCCAGCAGCAGGTTGGCGAAGACCGGGCCCAGCGCCGTGCTGAACTCGCCGCTTTTCTGGTTGTAGATGCGCGTGCCCACCAGGTCGGCGGGCACCAGGTCCGGCGTGAACTGGATGCGGCGAAACTGGCCCTGCACCACCTGGGCCAGGGTCTTGATGGTCAAGGTCTTGGCCAGACCGGGCACGCCTTCGACCAGCAAATGGCCCTGGGCCAGCAAGGCCACCATGACGCGCTCCAGGAAACGGTCCTGCCCGACCACCACGCGCTTGACCTCGTAGAGGATCTGTTCCATGAGGCGGGAGGTCTCGGCGGCGCTTGAGGAACTCTTGTCCATGAGGGGCCTTTCCAGGGGTCTGTTCAGAAGGGATGCATGCCGACGGCCGAGGCCGCGTTTTCGATGGGCACGGCAAAGCCGATGCCGATGAAGGTGCGCTGTTCGGAGGGATTGAGGATGGCGGTGACGATGCCCACCACCTCGCCGTCCATCGTGACCAGGGGGCCACCCGAATTGCCGGGGTTGGCCGCCGCGTCGAACTGGATCAGGTTGCCGATCTGCTGCTTGCCCTCGTGCGAGCGGAAGCTGCGCTTGAGACCCGAGACCACGCCGCTGGAGACCGAAGGCCCGATGCCGAAGGGAAAACCCACCGCCACCACGCCGTCACCGGGCTGCAGATCGGCGGTAGAGCGCAGGGTGGCGGCGTGCAGGTCGTCGGGCAGCTTCTGGGCCTGCAGCACGGCCAGGTCGTTGTGGATCTGCGCGCCCGTCATGTGGGCGCCCGAGCGCGTGCCGTCGTGGAAGGTCAGCTCGATGCGGTTGGCCCCGGCTACCACGTGCAGATTGGTCAGGATGACGCCGCTGTCCACGATGACCACGCCGCTGCCCAGGCCGTGTTCCTTTTCTTCGCCGTCCTTGTCCGTGACAAAACCGGCGACGCGCACCACCGAAGGTGCCACAGCGGCGGCGGCACGGGCCGCCGGTGAGGGCAGGTTGGCCGTCTCCAGCGTCTTGAGCACGGCCGCGTCGATGTCCTTCTGGGTCAGGCGGCGTTGCTGGGCAGCGGGAAAGAGGGTTTGTGCCAACAGGGCCAGCAGGGCGGCCAGGGCCAGCCAGCGCCAGTGCTGCTCCTGCCAGCGCGGCAGGCGCTCGCGCCAGGGGCGGGGGGAATCGGGGGTGGGGTCGTCCGCGGCAGGCATGACCGGAGCCGGCGCGGCGGCGGGGCCACGCGGCGAACGGCTGTACAGGGCAGGCTGGCGCATGCGTACCCCCGGGCTGAGCCACCGACACGGCGGCATTGGCGCAACGGTAGCACGGCTGGCCGTTTTTTGCATGCGTACCGGCCCGGGGCGCACCCTGTTTACGGCATCATCCGTTCATGACTGGATGGATCGACACCCATTGCCACCTCGACGCCCCTGAATTCGTCGCCGACGTGGCCGCCGTGCGAGCCCGCGCACGGGAACGGGGCGTGGTTCACTGCGTGCTGCCGGCCGTTCAGGTGGCTCATTTCGCCGACGTGCGCCGCCTGGCCCACGAATTCGGCGACAGCTACGCCCTGGGCATCCATCCGCTGTACGTGAAACAGGCGCAGGACGAGGACCTGGCCCGCCTGGACACCGCCCTGGCCGAGCATCGCGACGACCCGCACCTGGTGGCCGTGGGCGAGATCGGGCTGGACTACTTCGTGCCCGAGCTTTGTAAAGAGCCGCTGCGCGCGCGGCAGGAACACTTTTACGTGGAGCAGCTCAAGCTGGCCCGCAAGCACGGTTTGCCCGTGATCCTGCACGTGCGCCGCTCGGCCGACATGCTGCTCAAGGGCCTGCGTGCCGTGGGACAGGGCGGGCACCGCTGGAGTGGCATCGCCCATGCCTTCAACGGCAGCCTGCAGCAGGCGCAGGCCTTTATCGACCTGGGTCTCAAGCTGGGTTTCGGCGGGGCGCTGACCTACGAGCGCGCGCAGAACCTGCGCCGGCTGGCGGCCGAACTGCCGCTGGAGGCCATCGTGCTGGAGACCGATGCCCCCGACATGCCGCCGCACTGGTTGTACCGGACGGCGGAGCAGCGTGCGGCGGGTGAGGCGCAGGGGCGCAACGAGCCGGGGGAGTTGCCGCAAATCGCGCTGGAGTTGGCACGGCTGCGCAGACTGGATCCGGCTTCGCTGGCACGGCAGACGGGCGAGAACGCCCGGGTGGCGCTGTCGATGTCTGAACCGTCAATCGAAAGCCACTAACCTGGCTTTCCACATGCTCAGGCTGCGCAGACCCGGTATCTCGATGGTGTATTCGCCTTCGATAGGAATGGACCACGACCGGTCCAGGACGTACCAGTGGGTGTAGCTGTCGCTAGTCTGCGCGCTGGACCGGGTCTGGTCTTTACGAGCCAGTGCCATGATTTCCTCGACGACTTCAGTGCAAGCCAGTTTTGCAGCCGTACCGGTGAGCCCGGGGGCGATGGACGAGGCTTGGATCACGTCTCGCACATCGCAGCGCAGGCGTATCCATTCCGTCCGGGCAATCTCGCCTGTAGCATGGCGGTCTTCGTAACTGATTCTGGCGATCAGCACACCGCCCGTGCGGGATGGGAAGTTCTCCAGCTTTTCGATGGAGAAGCTGGTCATGTGCGAGGACTGCCAGAAATGGTAGGGCAGCAGATCCCCGAAGATGGGCAACCATTGACGGCGGTGCCGGACGACGGCCAAGGGGCCGATATACAGCCCACTGACCTGCTGCCGGAATCCGTTGGTCCTGCGGTCCACCCATCTTTCGGTCAGCAGCGGGTCCCGTGCCAGAAGCCGTTGCCGGGTGTTCCATGTGGTGCTATGGCCGTTGGACGATTCAACGATCTCGAATGCCGCCGAGTGAATGCCCTGGATTGCAGTGAACCCGGTCTTGCCGAGATCCTCGCGTGTGGCCGAGCTGATCCAGCTGGCATCGGGTCGATGGTCCGGGTGCAAGGTTCCCCAGGCGAACAGGCCCACCAGTACGATGGCGGCGATGCCGGTCAGCCAGCGACGCTGACTGCTCCATTGCTGAAGGGAATCAAACATACGGCTCCCTGGATATGTTTATCACGGTTCTGATAAAAAACCGCCCCGCATGGTAAAGCGTTTTCCTCATTTGACGGCGTCTGCCGATCCGGCGCAGCAACGGCTGCGGCTTGAGGGTCTGCCGCCCATCGTCGGCCCGAAGACCCGCCTGCTCATCCTGGGCAGTTTCCCGGGGGCGGCATCGCTGCGGCAGCAGCAGTACTACGGGCACCCGCAAAACCATTTCTGGAAGATTCTGCAGGCCCTGTGGCCGCAGCATCCTTTGCCCGGACCAGATGAGTACGAACAGCGTTGCGTCTGGTTGCTGGCACACGGCCTGGGCGTCTGGGACGTGTACGCCAACTGCGAACGCGAGGGCAGCCTGGACACGGCCATCCGTAACGCCGAGGTGAACGACTTTGCTGCGATCAAGGCGCAATGTCCGCAGCTGCAGTTGATCGTGCACAACGGCGGCGAGAGTTACAAGCATGCGAAGCTGGTGCGCAGCAGTCTGGGTGTTGAGCACTTTCCATTGATCAAGCTGCCTTCCACCAGCCCGGCCAATGCGAGCTGGAGTTTTGATCGCAAGCTGAGCGCCTGGCGGGAGGCTGTGGTGCAGGCGGGGTTGTTGTGATTCCTCGTTGAGCAAGGGTTTTTCTCTGCGAGGCTGATCTGCCCCCCCCACTTATCCCCCCGCCCCGAGCACGCGCGGTCGCGCGTGCGGGGCATTGCCCTACCCATGGGTACGCAACGGCAGCGCCGTTGCTCAGTACCCCCGCCGGGGTAGAGAAGGGAGCCCTGATTTGACCTGGGCGTGCCGGCTACGCTTCTACGGCGCGTGAGGTCGCGGTGCGGGTTGGTTCGCCTCGACCGCAGGCACGCGGTCGTAGAGAACTCGGCCGAAACTGCACGCCACGGCTGGCGGCTGCGCCGGCCAGTAACGAGACAGTAGAAGCGCGGCGCAATCTTGACTCGTTCACGGCAGGCTGCGAGCGGCCGCCGTTCGGGGCGCAAAGATCAGCACCCTTTGACTACGACCGCAGGCCTGAAATGCCGGCTTTCCACACACGGTGGCGACGTCCCGCGCCGTAGAAGCGTAGCCAGAACACCAATCGCCAAATCCAGGCCCCCTTCTCTACCCCGGCGGGGGTAGAGAAGGGCGGGGGGATGAGTGGGGGGAAGAAAGGTGCTTCGCAGAAGAACACCTCCAACAAAGAAGCAGGAAGAGACGACAGCGATAATCCCCTCACCTTGACCAAGAAGCAACCCACCCTCCCCGAAGTCCAGTTCTCCGACGAGGGCCCCATCCGTCATCTCCACCTGGATTCGATCTGGATCCAGGGCTCCATGGACACCCGGGACCCGACGCGCCTGGTGCACGAATACATCCAGCGCATGATGGCCTGGACGCTGTTCGTGGAGCCGGACACCGTGACGAAGCGCCAGGCCGTGCAACTGGGCCTGGGCGCGGGTTCGCTGACCAAGTTCTGCGCCAAGGTCTTGCGCATGAAGACCACGGCCATCGAACTCAACCCGCAGGTGCTGGCCGCCTGCCGCGGCTGGTTCAAGCTGCCGGCGGACACGACCCGCATGCAGGTGATCCTGGCCGATGCGGCCAAGGAAATCCAGAAAGCCGAGTGGTTCGGCATGGTGGACGCGCTGCAGGTGGACCTGTACGACCACGAGGCCGCCGCACCTGTGCTCGACAGTGCCGAGTTCTATGCCCATTGCCGCCGCCTGCTGACGGAAGACGGCTGCATGACGGTCAACCTCTTTGGGCGCTCTTCCAGCTTTGCCAAGAGCGTCGACAAGATCGCCGCCGCCTTCGGCCGCGAGGCGGTCTGGGCCTTCAAGGCGACGCGCGAAGGCAACACCGTGGTGCTGGCCCAGCGCACGCCTTCGCGCCCCAAGCGCGCCGAGCTTGCCGAGCGGGCCGAAATCATCCAGACTCAGTGGGGCCTGCCGGCGCCCAAGTGGCTGCGCGGCTTCAAACCCATCGTAGAACTCTGAACCCATGAGCGCCCAGCCCAAACTCAAGAGCCTGTCCAAGTCCGAGCACGTGGGGCCGGTGGACTGGCGCCGCCTGGTCGAGTGGCTGCTGGCCGACGGCGTGATTGCCGATGACGAGGCGCAGCGCACCATCGCGCGCTGCTCGCAGGCCGAGAGCGCCCAGCACCCGTTGCTGCGTCTGGCCAGCGTGTCCATCCGTCGTGCCGTCGACCACAAGCCGCTGGACGTGGAAAGCCTCACGCAGTGGCTGGCCGGTCGCGCCGGGCTGGAGTACCTGCGCATCGATCCGCTCAAGGTGGACGTGGGCAAGGTGGCCGACACCATGAGCGCGGCCTACGCCGAGCGTCACCGCGTGCTGCCGGTGCAGGTGCTGCCCAATGAAGTGGTGGTGGCCACGGCCGAGCCCTACATCACCGACTGGGTGGGCGAGGTAGAGCGCCAGACACGCCGCAGCGTGCGCCGGGTGATCGCCAGCCCGGGCGAGATCACACGCTACACGGCCGAGTTCTTTGCCCTGGCCAAGTCGGTGCGCTCGGCCATGAAGTCCGGCAGCGGCAACACGGGCGCCAGCTTCGAGCAGCTGGTGGAGCTGGGCAAGAGCAACAAGCAGCTCGACGCCAACGACCAGAGCGTGGTGCAGGTGGTGGACTGGCTGTGGCAATACGCCTTCGACCAGCGTGCCAGCGACATCCACCTCGAGCCGCGGCGCGAGCAGGGCGTGATCCGCTTCCGCATCGACGGTGTGCTGCACCCCGTGTACCAGATGCCCATGGGCGTGCTCACCGCCATGACGGCCCGCATCAAGCTGCTGGGCCGCATGGACGTGATCGAGAAACGCCGCCCGCAGGACGGCCGCATCAAGACGCGCAACCCCGGCGGCGACGAGGTGGAAATGCGTATCTCCACCCTGCCCACGGCCTTCGGCGAGAAGATGGTGATGCGTATCTTCGACCCGGACACCACGGTCAAGGACTTGGCCGAGCTGGGCTTCAGCCCGCACGACGCGCAGCGTTGGGAGTCGCTGGTCAAGCGCCCGCACGGCATCATCCTCGTCACCGGGCCCACGGGCTCGGGCAAGACCACCACGCTGTACTCCACCCTGAAGCGCGTGGCGACGGAGGAGGTCAACGTGAGTACGGTGGAAGACCCGATCGAAATGATCGAGCCGGCCTTCAACCAGACCCAGGTGCAGCCGCAGCTGGACTTCGGCTTTCCCGAGGGCCTGCGTGCCCTGATGCGGCAGGACCCGGACATCATCATGGTGGGCGAAATCCGCGATCTGGAAACCGCCGAGATGGCGGTGCAGGCCGCGCTGACCGGCCACCTGGTCTTCTCCACGCTGCACACCAACGACGCGCCCTCGGCCATCACGCGCCTGATGGAGCTGGGCATCCCGCCCTACCTGCTCAACGCCACCGTACTGGGCGTGCTGGCGCAGCGCCTGGTGCGCACCCTGTGCGCGCAGTGCAAGGTGCGCGACGAGGCGGCCACCAAGGAGCACCTGGCCGAGATGGTCAAGCCCTGGAACATCAGCGGTGGCTACAAGCCTTTCAAGCCGGTGGGCTGCGTGGACTGCCGCATGACGGGTTTCCAGGGGCGCATGGGCCTGTACGAGTTGCTGGTCATCAGCGAAGCCTTCAAGGACAAGGTCAGCAAGGAGCCCAACATCGACGCCCTCAAGCGCCAGGCCGTGGCCGACGGCATGCGCCCGCTGCGCCTGGCCGGTGCCTTGCGTGTTGCCGAGGGGCTGACGGTGATTGACGAGGTACTGGGCGCCACGCCGCCGCTGACCTGAACCTGACCTGTGCACCGCGCTGCGGCGCACATCGGTCCTCAACCTAGGGTATTCCCTGCTGGCTCACCCTGCACTACCGGGGGAGGCATAGGTGTAATCCACATCCGGCATGAGTGTTATTCCGGGGCAGAATCCCGTGTGTTTCGGGCATGGCCCGTAGGAGACAAGTTCGTGAGATTCATCAAGAGTGAAAAAGATTTTTACTCCGGCCTGATGTTCACCATCGTGGGTGGTGCATTTGCCATCGGGGCAACCACCTACAACATCGGCACCGGCGCCCGCATGGGCCCCGGCTACTTCCCGCTGATGCTGGGCATCATCCTCGCCATCCTGGGCGGGCTGATCATGTTCAAGGGCGTCGTGACCAGGACGGAAACCGGCGACAAGCTGGGCAGCATGGCCTGGCGTCCGCTGGGCTACATCATCGGTGCCAACGTGCTGTTCGGCATCCTGCTTGGCGGCCTTCCCAAGTTCGGTATCCCCGCCATGGGCCTGATCGCCGCCATTTTCGGCCTGACCATCCTGGCCAGCCTGGCGGGCGAGAAGTTCAAGCTGCGTGAGGTGCTGGTCCTGTCCGCCATCCTGGCTGTCATCAGCTACGGTGCGTTCGTGAAACTGCTCAACCTGCAGTTCCAGGTCTGGCCTGCTTTCATCACGGGTTGAGGAGAACAAGAACATGGAATTCGATCTTTTCAACAACCTCGCGCTGGGTTTCGGCGTCGCCTTTACCTTCCAGAATTTGCTGTATTGCTTCATCGGTGTGCTGCTGGGCACGCTGATCGGCGTGCTGCCGGGCGTGGGTCCGATCGCCACCATCGCCATGCTGCTGCCGGCCACCTATGCCCTGCCGCCGGTGGCTGCGCTGATCATGCTGGCCGGCATTTACTACGGCGCCCAGTACGGTGGTTCCACCACCGCCATCCTGGTCAACCTGCCGGGTGAATCGTCCTCGGTGGTGACCGTGATCGATGGTTACCAGATGGCGCGCAAGGGCCGAGCGGGCCCCGCGCTGGCCGCGGCCGGCATGGGTTCCTTCTTCGCCGGTTGCGTGGGCACCCTGATCCTGGCCGCCTTCGCTGCGCCGCTGACGGAAGTCGCCTTCAAGTTCGGCCCGGCCGAATACTTCTCGCTGATGGTGCTGGGCCTGATCGGCGCCGTGGTGCTGGCCTCGGGCTCGCTGCTCAAGGCGATTGCCATGATCATCCTGGGCCTGCTGCTGGGCCTGGTCGGTACCGACGTGAACTCGGGCGTGGCACGCTACTCCTTCGACATCCCTGAGCTGACCGACGGCATCGGCTTCATCGTGATTGCCATGGGCGTGTTCGGTTACGGCGAGATCATCCAGAACCTTTCGCACCCGGAAGACAAGCGTGAGGTGTTCACCGGCAACGTCACCCACATCTACCCGTCCAAGGAAGACTTCAAGCGCATGATCCCGGCGGTGCTGCGCGGCACGGCCCTGGGCTCCATGCTGGGCATCCTGCCCGGTGGCGGCGCGCTGCTGTCGGCCTTTGCGGCTTACTCGATCGAGAAGAAGACCAGGCTCAAGCCGGGCGAGGTGCCTTTCGGCCAGGGCAATATCCGCGGCGTGGCCGCACCCGAGTCGGCCAACAACGCCGGTTCGCAGACCTCTTTCATCCCGCTGCTGACGCTGGGCATTCCGCCCAACCCGGTGATGGCGCTGATGGTCGGTGCCATGACCATCCACAATATCCAGCCCGGCCCGCAGGTGATGACCAGCAACCCCGAGCTGTTCTGGGGCCTGATTGCCTCCATGTGGATCGGCAACCTGATGCTGATCGTCCTGAACCTGCCGCTGATCGGCATCTGGATCAAGCTGCTGTCCGTGCCCTACCGCTGGCTGTTCCCGGCCATCGTGCTGTTCTGCGCCATCGGCGTGTACTCCACGAACAACAACACCTGGGACGTCTGGATGGTGGCCATCTTCGGTGTCATCGGCTACGGCTTCATCAAGCTGGGGGTCGAGCCCGCACCGCTGCTGCTGGGCCTCATCCTGGGCCCGATGATGGAAGAGAACCTGCGTCGCGCGCTGCTGCTGTCACGCGGTGACTGGAGCGTGCTGGTCACGCGCCCGCTCTCGGCCACGCTGCTGGGCATGGCCCTGCTGTTGCTCATCATCGTGCTGCTGCCCTCGATCAAGTCCAAGCGCGAGGAAGCTTTCGTCGAGGAGTGAATTCCTGCCCTTCCCCGGCAAGAACGGCACCCCTGGGTGCCGTTCTTGCCTTTTCGGAACCCCATTCAGAGGAGTGACCCAGATGAAATTCAAAACCCTGCTCGGCCTGCTGGCCGTCGGCCTGAGCCTGTCGGTCTCGGCCCAGACTTGGCCGGCCAAGCCGGTGCGCCTGGTCGTGCCTTTCCCCGCTGGCGGCGCCACCGACATCCTCTCGCGTGCGCTCTCCCAGGAGCTGGCCAGGAAGCTGGGCCAGTCCATCGTGGTGGACAACAAGCCCGGCGCCGGCGGCACCATCGGTGCGCTGGCCGCAGCCCAGGCCCCGGCCGACGGCTACACCCTGCTGCTCACCACCTCCAGCACGCACAGCATCGGCCCGGCCATCAACCCCCGGATCCCCTACAACGCCGAGGCCGACTTCACGCCCATCGTCTACGTGGCCAGCTCGCCGCAGGTGATCCTGGTGCCCATGACTTCGCCGGCGAAAAACCTGCGCGAGTTCATCGAACATGCGCGCAAGAACCCGGGGCGCCTGAATTACGCTTCCAGCGGCAACGGCACCATCTCCAACCTCTCCACCGAGATATTCAAGGCCCAGTCCGGTACCTTCCTCGTGCACATTCCCTACCGCGGTACCGGCCTGTCGATTGCCGATCTGATCAGTGGCAAGGTCGACGTGCTGTTCGACTCCGTGGTCTCGGGCATGCCCCATGTACGCGACGGCAAGCTGCGCGCCCTGGCCGTGACCAGCCCCAAGCGCAGCACGCTGGCGCCCGAGCTGCCGGCGGTGTCCGAGCTGCTGCCGGGTTTCGAGTCCGTCACCTGGTTCGGTGTCTATGGCCCGCGCGGCCTGCCGCCCGAGATCGTGAGCCGCGTGAACCAGGCGGTGAACGCCGCGCTGGCGGAGCCTGACCTGAAGGAGCGCTTTGCCCGCCTGGGCGCCGAAACCACCGGCGGTACGCCGCAGGCCTTTGCTGCCGTGGTGAAGGCGGAGTCGGCCAAATGGAAAAAGGTCATCACCGAACGAAAAATCACTGCGGATTAATGAACCCCCCCTGTGTCGCCCCTGAGGGCGCCTTCCCCCGGAGGGGGACAACGCCAGCGGCCCGGCGAAGCCGGTTCTGCAGCGTTCTCGAAAAAGCCCGTGTGTTCAGGTGAATGAGCGGAGCAGAACAGGACCCTGACGTCATGAACTTCAACTACAGCAACCCCTACACCAGCACGCGCCTGCCGGTCTTTGCGCGCAATGTCGTTTCCACCTCGCACCCGCTGGCCGCGCAGGCCGGTCTGCGCATGCTGCAAAAGGGCGGCAATGCGGTGGACGCGGCCATTGCCGCGGCGGCCACCATCACCCTGACCGAACCGGTCAGCAACGGCCTGGGCAGCGATGCCTTTGCCATCCTGTGGGACGGCAAGGAACTGCACGGCCTCAATGCCTCGGGCCGCGCGCCGCAGGGCTGGACACCCGAGTATTTCAAGCGCAAGTACGGCGACGGCGCCAAGACGCCGCCGAAGCGCGGCATTGATTCCGTCACCGTGCCGGGCGCCGTGTCGGCCTGGGTGGCCTTGAGCGAGCGCTTCGGCAAGCTGCCCTTTGCCGACCTGCTGGAGCCAGCCATCGAGATCGCCGAGCGCGGTTATCTGCTGCCTGTGGTGGTGCAGCAGAAATGGGCGGCTGCCACGCCCGAGCTGCAGAACCAGCCGGGGTTTGCCCAGAGTTTCCTGCCCTGGGGCCGTGCGCCGCAGGTGGGCGAGCTGTTCCAGTTCAAGGCCGCCGCGCGCGCGCTGCGCCTGATTGCCCAGACCAAGGGCGAGGCCTATTACCGCGGCGAGATCGCCCAGGCGCTGGCGAAATTCGCTGCCGAGTGCGGCGGCGTCCTGAAGGCCAACGACCTGGCCGCCTACCAGCCCGAGTGGGTGCAGCCCCTGGCCAAGAACTACCGCGGCTACACCTTGCACGAGATCCCGCCCAACGGCCAGGGCATTGCCGCGCAGATGGCGCTGGGCATCCTGGACAAGTTCGACCTGGGCTCGCTGCCCGTGGACAGCGTCGATTCGCAGCACCTGCAGATCGAGGCCATGAAGCTGGCCTTCGCCGATGTCTACCGCTACGTGGCCGAGCCCTCGGCCATGCAGGTGACGCCGGAGCAGATGCTGGACGACGCCTACTTGGCCAGCCGCGCCAAACTCATCGACATGAAAAAGGCGCAAGACTTCAAGGCCGGCAATCCGGTCAAGGGCGGCACCATCTACCTGACGGCGGCCGACGAGAACGGCATGATGATCAGCTTCATCCAGAGCAACTTCATGGGCTTCGGCTCGGGTTGCGTGGAGCCGACCTTCGGCATCAGCCTGCAGAACCGCGGCCACGGCTTCAACGTGGACGCCAATGGCCTGAACACGGCCAACCTGGTGGCACCGGGCAAGCGCCCCATCCACACCATCATCCCGGCCTTCCTGACGAAAGACGGCCAGCCCGTGATGAGCTTTGGCGTGATGGGCGGCAATATGCAGCCCCAGGGCCATCTGCAGACCCTGGTACGCATGCTGGACTACGGGCAGAACCCGCAGACCGCCTGCGACGCGCCGCGCTGGCGCTACAACGCCGGGCTGGAGATCAACGTCGAGGCCAGCATGAACCCGGCCACCGTGCAGGGCCTGTCGGCACGTGGCCACCGCATGGAGGTCATCAACGACTCCTACCAGGACTTCGGCGCCGGCCAGTTCATCTGGCGCGCCGGCGACCCCAAGGTGCAGGGTTACGTGGCCGCCAGCGACGCGCGCCGCGACGGCCAGGCGGCCGGTTTCTGAGTTTTCCAACGTGCCGGCACAGAACGCTAGCAAAAACATAGCAACCGGTCTGATGCTGGCGATGGCGGGTGCCATCGCCTTCAGCGGCAAGGCCATCATCGTCAAGCTGGCCTACCGTTACGGGGTGGATGCGGTCACGCTCATCATGTACCGCATGTTGTTTGCACTGCCGCTGTTTGCGGTCATGGCCTGGTGGGCCAGCCGCGGTCATGCCGCGCTCACACGGCGCGACTGGTTGGGCGTGCTGGGCCTGGGCTTCTGCGGTTATTACCTGGCCAGCTTCCTGGACTTTGCGGGGCTGGCCTACATCACCGCTTCGCTCGAGCGTCTGGTTCTGTACCTCACCCCCACCATCGTGCTGCTGATCGGCCTGCTGTTCTACGGCCGGCGCGTCAGCCGCGCGCAGCTGGGTGGCGTGCTGATCAGCTACGCGGGCGTCATGCTGGTTTTCGGGCGTGAGGTCACGCTGGCCGGGGCCGACGTGGCCTGGGGCACGCTGCTGGTCTTCCTGAGTGCCGTGAGTTATGCGCTCTACCTCAGCTACAGCGGGGAGCTCGTGCAGCGCCTGGGTTCGCTGCGCCTCGTGGGCCTGGCCACCAGCGCGGCCTGCCTGTTCTGCATCCTGCAGTTTCTGCTGCTGCGCCCCCTGTCGGCCGCCCAGGTAGCACCCGAGGTGCTCTGGCTCTCCCTGCTCAACGCCACGGCCTGCACGGCGGTGCCGGTGCTGCTGGTCATGATGGCGGTGGAACGCATCGGTGCGGGTGCAGCGGCGCAGGCCGGCATGGTGGGGCCCATGTCCACCATCCTCATGGGCGTGCTGCTGCTGGGCGAGCCCTTCACGGGCTGGGTGGTGGCGGGTACCGCGCTGGTGCTGGCCGGCATCTTCGTCTTCAGCCGGGCGGCGCGCCTGCCCGCCGACTGAAGGCCTGGCCGCGGCGGGGATTCGACAGTCCACGTATCATTTCTTTCATTCGACTTTTACTCACAGGAAAGCATCATGGATCTCGGAATCAAAGGCAAATGGGCGCTGGTCGGTGGCGCCAGCAAGGGGCTGGGCTACGGCTGTGCGCAGGTGCTGGCGCGTGAAGGCGTGAACGTGGTGATCGTGGCGCGCGGCGCCGAGGCCTTGAATGCTGCGGCTGCCAGCCTCAAGGCCGAGGCCCCGGGCGTCCAGGTCATTGCCGTGCCGGTGGACATCACCACCGTGGCCGGGCGCGAGGCCATCTTCGCCCAACGCAAGGACTTCGACATCGTCGTCACCAATGCCGGCGGCCCGCCGCCCGGTGATTTCCGCGACTGGGACCGCGAAGCCTGGATCAAGGCGGTGGACGCCAACATGCTCACGCCCATCGAACTCATCAAGGCCACGGTGGACGGCATGGCCGCGCGCGGTTACGGCCGCATCGTCAACATCACCTCCAGCGCGGTGAAGGCGCCCATCGACATCCTGGGTCTGTCCAACGGCGCGCGCAGCGGCCTGACCGGTTTCGTCGCCGGCGTGGCGCGCAACGCCAAGATCGCGGCCAAGGGCGTGACCATCAACAACCTGCTGCCCGGCGCCTTCGACACCGACCGCCTCAAGCACACCATGCAAGGTGCAGCGCAGAAGACCGGCAAGCCCATCGAAGACATTGCCAACGCGCGTCGCATGACCATCCCGGCCCAGCGCTTCGGCACGCCCGAGGAATTCGGCGCCATCTGTGCCTTCCTGTGCAGCCAGTACGGGGGGTACATCAACGGCCAGAACGTGCTGGCTGACGGTGGGGCCTATCCGGGCACGTATTAAGTGATCACCCCCTGAGCGGCTGCACCGCTCCCCCCTCTCTCGCCTGCGGCGGGAGGGGGGCGCACCCAGCGGCCTGGCGAAGCCAGTTCCGCGGGTGCCCTGGTTTTGACCCAAGCGTTCGATGCGTCCCGGGCTAGCGCCGCGCGGATGACACCACGATGCCGCAGACGATGAGCACGAAGGCGGCGCCGTGGTAGAGCTGCGGCAACTCGCCCAGCAGGGCGGCGGACATCAGCGCCGCGAGCAGGGGTGTGAGGTTGCCGAAGAAGCTGGCGACCGTGGGGCCGGCGCGCTGCACGCCGATGCCCCAGGCGCGGTAGGCCAGCAAGGCCGGTCCCACGGCCACGAAGACCAGGGCCGCGACCAGCGGCCAGCCCCAGGTGATGCGCTGGTCCACCACGGCCCATTCGCCAGCGGCAAAGAGGGCCGACCAGGCCAGGCCAAAGACGATCTGCGCCAGCAGGAAAGCTGCCCAGTCGCCGCGGATGGTGGCCGGCTCGCCCCCCGGGCGCGCCAGCATCCAGCTGTAGAAAGCCCAGCAGATGGACGCGATCAGGATGTAGATGTCGCCCGGCAGCAGCTGGACCTGCAGCAGGGTGTCGAGCTGGCCGCGGCTGAGCACCAGCAGCACGCCGCTGATCGAGAGCAGGGCGCCCAGCAGCTGGCGCCGCGATACGGGCGCATCGAAGAACAGGCGGCCGATCAGCTGCATCCAGATTGGCATGCTGGCGGCCACCAGGGTGACGTTGATGGGCGAGGAGGTCTTGAGCGCCAGGTACTGCAGCGCGTTGTAGGCGCCCACGCTGAGCAGGCCCAGCATGGAGAATCGCCGCCAGTGGGGCCACATCCCGCTGTCGCGCTTCAGGATCCAGGCCGCCATGGGCAGCAGGATCAGGCCGGCCAGCGCCCAGCGCAGCAGGTTGAGCATCATGGGCGGCACGAGTTCGCCCACCATGCGGCCCACCACGGCGTTGCCGGCCCACATCAGGGGCGGCAGGGTCAGGAGCAGGGCGGTGGAGGGGCTGAGGCGGGTGTGCATGGGTTGGCACTGTAGCAAGCCCTCGGCCGGGGCGCTGTCGCCCAGGCCACAAGGCCCTGCTGCCGGCGGGCACTCGTATGCTCACGTAGAATTTTGCGCAACACAAGGAGACAGCCCATGAGCCAGTTCAAATCCCGCGCCGTGCGCATTGCCCAGCACGGCGGCCCCGAAGAAATGAAGATCGCCGAGGTGACGGTGGGGGAACCCGGCCCCGGCGAGATCCGCATCCGCCACAAGGCCTGCGGCCTGAACTTCCTTGACGTCTACCAGCGCACCGGCGTCTACCAGCTGCCCATGCCGCTGCAGCTGGGCATGGAAGCCTCGGGCATCGTCGAGGCGGTGGGCGAGGGCGTGACGCACCTGAAGGTGGGCGACCGCGCCGCCTATGCCAGCCAGCCGCCCGGCGCCTATTGCGAACTGCGCGTGATGCCGGCCAAGTGCGTCTGCAAGCTGCCCGATAACATCGACTTCGAGACGGGCGCGGCCATGATGCTCAAGGGCCTGACCGTGCAGTACCTGCTCAACAAGACACGCCCGGTCGAAGGGCTGCAGCCCGGCGATCACATCCTGTTCCATGCGGCCGCCGGCGGCGTGGGCCTGATCGCCTGCCAGTGGGCCCGGGCCCTGGGTCTGCAGCTGATCGGCACCGCCGGTTCGGACGCCAAGTGCGAACTCGCCCGCGCCAACGGCGCGGCGCACGTGATCAACTACGCGACCGAGGACTTCCAGGCGCGCGTGAAGGAGATCACCGGTGGCAAGGGCGTGAAGGTGGTGTACGACTCGGTGGGCAAGGACACCTGGGACAAGTCGCTGGACTGCCTGCGCCCCTTCGGCCTGATGGCCAGCTTCGGCAACTCCTCGGGTGTGGTGCCGCCCTTTGCGCCGGGCAGCCTGGCCGCCAAGGGTTCGATTTATGTGACGCGCCAGACCCTCTTCACCCACATCGCCACGCGCGAGAGCACGCAGGCCATGGCCGACGACCTGTTCGCCATGGTGGGCAGCGGCAAGGTGAAGATCAACATCGCGCAGCGCTACCCGCTGGAGCAGGTGCAGCAGGCGCACCGCGACCTGGAAGCCCGCAAAACCACGGGCAGCACCATCCTGACGCTGTGAACGGGGGCGCTGCTGCCTCAGCGCAGCAGCGTCAGCACCATGCGCGGCATCTGGTTGGCCTGCGCCACCATGGCCGTGCCGGCGTTCTGCAGGATCTGGGCGCGCGACAGGGCGGCCGTCTCCTTGGCGAAGTCGGCGTCCATCACGCGTGAGCGGCTGGCCGACATGTTCTCGCTGCTGAGCTGCAGGTTCTTGACGGTGGTGTCGAAGCGCGACATCTGCGCCCCCAGCTTGGCGCGCGTGCCGCTGACATAGTCCAGCGCCTTGTCGATGTGGCGCATGGCCAGGTTCGCGTTGTCCACCGACGTGACATCCACATCCATCAGGCCCAGCGATCCCAGGTTCATGCCGCCGATGGCGGTATCGATGGTCTGGCCCGCATTTGCACCGACCTGGAAGCTCAGGATGTTGCCGGTGCCACCGGCCTTGCCCAGGTCTTCCCAGGTCTCGGTGAAGCCGGAGAGGACATCGGTGCCGCTGCGGTTGCCGAAGTCCTGGACCACGCTCTTGGCGGTCTGGGTCGTGCCGTTGTCGACATCGGCGCCGCCGATGGCCCCGGTATCGGTATTGCTGAAGTCAAAGCTGGCCACGAAACCGGCCTTGCTCGCATTGAAGTCGGCCACGAAGGCCGCCTGGCTGGCGTAAGCGCCGCCGCTGGCATTCACGAAGGCGTCGTTCAGGGTCTGGCCGGCGGTGTTGTGCAGGTAGGCCAGCATGTCCTGCACGCCGTTGCCGCCGGCCGCCTGGATTTTCTCGTGCAGGTAGCGGATGGCCACATAGGCCGACGAATAGTCGACGCTGCCACCGCCCCAGGCGCTGATGTTGTCGGCCAGCGTGGCGGCGACCCCGTCGGCCTGCACCCGCTCCTCGGCGCCGTGGATGAACTCGGCCGCGCCTTCGAGGAACCAGGTGGCCGTGCCGTCGTTGGCCAGTTCGCCCCAGCTGGCGCCGGTGGCCATGACGGCGTGCACCATCTCGTGCGCGATGATGCGGTCGTTGTAGAAGGGAGCATTGCCGCCGTTGGGCAGATTGGGCGGCACGAAGTCCGCCATGTCGACCTGCATCCTGATGTTCGTGCCGGGCCCGCTGGCACCCACGGACGATACGACCCGCGCGGCCGTGTTGCCGGCGGCATCGGTGAAGGTGGTGAGCTCGATGCTGATGGCGTTGCCCTTGCCCATGATGCCGTAGGCCTGGTCGATCATGTTCTCGGCCACTTCCAGCCAGCCGCCCTGCAGGCCTTCGATGACGGCGTCCTGGTCGGTGTTGCTCAGGCCGGTCACCTTGTTGCGGTTCTGGTCGAAGACCTTGAGTGTGTTGAATTCGGTGGTCCGGCCGATGCGGTCGATCTCGGCGGCCAGCTGGTTCACCTCCTGCTGCAGGGACTGCCGGTCCGAGGCCGAATTGGTGGCGTTGGCCGACTGCACCGCCAGCTCGCGGATGCGTTGCAGGTTGCCGGTGATGGTGGAGGCCGCGCCCTCGGCCGTCTGCAGCATGGAGATGCCGTCGTTGGCGTTGCGGATGGCCTGGTTCTGGCCGCGGATCTGGCTGGTGAAGCGTTCGGAAATGGCCAGGCCCGCCGCGTCGTCGCGGGCGCTGTTGATGCGCAGCCCGCTCGACAAGCGTTGTATGGAGGTGGCAAAGGCCGACTGACTGCTTCCCAGATTTCTCTGGGCCGTCAGCGACATGATGCCGGTGTTGATCACCATCCCCATGACAGGTCCTGTAGCTCCAAGTCAGTTGCAGATTCCCCGGGCCCACGGCCCAAGCACGGTCTTCCCCGCAGAAAAGACCGCTCCTGCACTGATTTCGGCAACTGGCCCGGAAACTGGGGCCTTATTTTTGGATGGGGGAAAACGCCGGTGAAGAAGGACTAAAGTTCGTCGTCCTCATGCCGATGGCTGCGCCAGATGGCCCGGCCCAGCCAGAGCGCACCGATGCCCGCGCCCAGGAAGCCCAGCAGACCGAAGGCCGGCAGGCCCAGCAGGGTCGGGCCGCCGCCCACCGTCATGACGATGGAGGAGCCGATGATGAGTGCCGCAATGATCAGCGCCAGCGAGAGCCGGTTGGCCGCGCGGTCGAGCTGCTTGCCCACGTGGCGCAGCGAGCGGCTCTCGATGTCCAGTCCCATGCGTCCCTGGCGAGCCTTGCGCAGCAGGCGCGAGAGGTCTTGCGGCAGTTGCTCGGCCACTTCCAGCAGGCGTAGCCAGGAACCCCAGACGCGCCCCGCCATCGCCCTGGGCCGGTAGCGCGCGCGTATTACCTGCTGCAGCAGGGGCAGGGCCTCGCCGGCCATGTTGAAGTTCGGGTCCAGGCCGCGGCCCAGGCCCTCCAGCGTGATGAAGGCCTTGATCAGCAGGGCCAGGTCGGCGGGCAGGGCCAGATGGTTCTCGCGCAGGATGGCCGTCACGTCCACCAGCATGCGGCCCAGGCTCAGCTCGGCCAGCGGGATGCCGTGGTATTGGTCGAGGAAGGCCTCGATATCGCTTTCCAGCCGTTCCACCGGCACGGTCAGGCCGTCGCGTGTCCAGTCCAGCAGCACGTCCACCACCGTTTGCGGCTCGCGCTGCACCAAGCCCAGCAGCAGCTTGAGCAGTTGCTGGCGCCGGCGCATGGAGAGATGGCCCACCATGCCGAAATCGATGAAAGCCAGCCGATTGTCCGGCAGGTAGAAGACGTTGCCCGGATGCGGGTCGGCGTGGAAGAAACCGTCTTCCACGATCATCTTGAGCACGGCCTGGGCACCACGCCGGGCCAGCAACTGGCGGTCCAGTCCGGTGGCGTCGAGCTGGTCCAGGTCGTGGCCGGCGATGCCCTCCACGTAATCCTGCACGTTGACGCGCTCGCGGGTCCAGGCCCAGTGGATGCGGGGGATCTGCACAAAGGGCAAGGCCGCCATGTTGCGGGCCAGGCGCTCGGCATGGCGGCATTCACTGGCCAGGTCCAGTTCGCGCTGCAGCGAGCGGCCGAACTCGCGCAGCAGCTGGCGCGGGCGGTAGGGCGCGAGCGCGGGCAGTTCGATTTCGGCCAGGGCGGCCAGGCGGTCGAGCAGGCGCAGGTCGGCCTCGATCACTTCGCGGATGCCGGGGCGGCGGATCTTGACGATGACCTCGCTGCCGTCCTTGAGCTGGGCGCGGTGCACCTGGGCGATGGAGGCGGCCGCCAGCGGTTCGGGGTCGAAGCGGGCGAACACGGCCTCGGGTTCGTCGCCCAGGTCTTCGCGCAACTGCGCACGCAGCGCGTTCAGCGGCAGGGCCGGCACATGGCTGTGCAGTTTCTCGAATTCGGTGATCCACTCGGGTCCGAACATGTCGGCCCGGCCGGCCAGGATCTGGCCGAGTTTCACGAAGGTGGGGCCCAGTTCCTCCAGGGCCTTGCGCAGCTGAACGGGGGGTGAGAGGTGGGCCAGGTCGGCCGCGTGGTCCCAGTGCAGGCGGTGGCCGGCCTTCTCCAGCACGTCGGCCATGCCCCAGCGGCGCACCAGTTCGCCCAGGCCGTGGCGCACCAGCACGCCGGCGATCTCGTTGAGGCGGCCCAGATTGCTGCGCCTGACACCGTGGACCGTAGACATCGTGTTCATGGTCGGTGGGTCAGGCTGATGGGCTCAGGCGCGGGCGCGCCGTACCCGCAGGATCTCGTCGATCAGCAGGAAGATCACGCCCAGGGTGATGGCGCTGTCGGCCACGTTGAAGGCCGGGAAGTGCCAGCGGCCGATGTGGAAGTCCACCATGTCCACCACATAACCGTGCAGCAGGCGGTCCAGCACATTGCCGATGGCGCCGCCCATGATGCAGGTCAGGGCGAAGCAGAACAGGCGCTGGCCGGCATGGGCGCGCAGCAGGTAGAGGATGAAACCCGTGGCGGCCACGCCGATGCCAACGAAGAACCAGCGTTGCCAGCCGTCGGCGCCGGCGAGGAAGGAGAACGCCGCGCCGCGGTTGTGCACGCGCACGATGTTGAGCCAGTCGGTCAGCACGGTGACCTCGCCCGGGTGGTAATAGGCCAGGATCAGCACCTTGGTGATCTGGTCCACCACCAGGATCAGCAAGGCCAGGCCCAGCCACTGCAGCAGGCCGGCCGATTTGATGGCGCGCCCCATCAGGCGATCTTCCGGCTTTCGCCGGTGCCATAGAGGTTGCTGGTGCAGCGGCCGCACAGCGTGGGATGTGCGGCGTCAGCGCCGACGTCGTCACGGTAGTGCCAGCAGCGCTCGCATTTCTGGTCCTTGGAGGGCGTGACCTCCACGGTCAGGCCGCTGCCTTCGACGTGCTCAAGCGCAGCTTTTGACGTGATGAGCACGAACTTCAGGTCCTCTGCCAATGCCATCAGCTCGGCATACGTGGGATCGCCGCACTTGATGGATACGTTGGCCTGGAGCGAGGAGCCGATTTGTCCATCAGCGCGCTTTTCCTCGATCTTCTTGTTGACGATGTTTCGAACTTGCTGGATGTCGGCCCACTTGGCCAGCAATGCAGCATCGGGCTGGCCCAGGTCGACATAGGTCTCCATGAAGATCGATTCCGAAGAGCCGGCCACCTTCCAGGCCTCCTCGGCCGTGAAGCTCAGGAAAGGCGCCATCCAGCGCAGCATGGCCTGGGTGATCTGGTGCAGCGCGGTCTGGGCGCTGCGGCGGGCCAGGGACTTGGGCGCCGTGGTGTACAGGCGGTCCTTGAGCACGTCCAGGTAGAAGGCGCCCAGGTCTTCGCTGCAATAGACCTGCAGCTTGGCCACCACCGGGTGGAACTCATAGACCTCGTAGTGCGCCAGGATCTCGGCCTGCAGTTCGGCGGCGCGGCTCAGCGCGTAGCGGTCGATCTCCAGCATCTGGTCCAGCGGCACCGCGTCTTTCTCCGGATCGAAGTCGCTGACATTGGCCAGCAGGAACTTGAGCGTGTTGCGGATGCGGCGGTAGGTGTCCACCACGCGGGCCAGGATCTTGTCGTCGATGCCCAGGTCACCCGAGTAGTCGGTGGCGGCGCACCACAGGCGGATGATCTCGGCGCCCATCTTCTCGCTGACCTGCTGCGGGGCCACGACGTTGCCCACGCTTTTGCTCATCTTGCGGCCCTGGCCGTCCACGGTGAAGCCGTGGGTCAGCAGGCCGCGGTAGGGCGCGCGGCCGTACATGGCGCAGGCCGTGAGCAGGGAGCTGTGGAACCAGCCGCGGTGCTGGTCATGGCCTTCCAGGTAGAGGTCGGCTTCCGGGCCGCTCTCGTGGCCGCTGTGCGGATGCGAGGTCTTGAGCACGGTGGTGTGGGTGGTGCCGGAATCGAACCACACCTCCAGGATGTCGCTGCTCTTGCTCCACTGCGCGGCCTTGCTCTGGTCGCCGATGCGCTGCAGGATCTCGGCGGTGCTGAGCTTGCTCCAGGCCTCGATGCCGCCTTGCTCGACGACCTCGGCTGCGAGGTCGATGATCTCGGGTGTGCGCGGGTGCGGCTCGCCGTTGTCCACGTCCAGCAGGAAGGGCAGGGGCACGCCCCAGCTGCGCTGGCGCGAGATGCACCAGTCGGGCCGGTTGGCGATCATGTCGCGCAGGCGGGTACGGCCGTTCTCAGGGTAGAACTTCGTCTCGTCGATGGCGGCCAGGGCTAGCTGGCGCAGGGTCTGCGGCGCCTTGTCCTTGGTGAAGATGCCCGTGCCTTCGTCCATACGCACGAACCACTGGGCTGCGGCGCGGTAGATCACGGGTGTCTTGTGACGCCAGCAGTGCGGGTAGCTGTGCGTGATGTCCTGGGTGGCGAACAGGCGCCCGGCGTTCTTCAGCGCATCGAGTACGACCGGCACGGCCTTCCAGATGTGCAGGCCGCCGAAGAGCGGGAAGTCCGCGGCGTAGGCGCCGTTGCCCTGCACGGGGTTCAGGATGTCGTCGTACTTCAGGCCGTGGGCCACACAGCTGTTGAAGTCGTCCACGCCGTAGGCCGGCGCGGAGTGCACGATACCGGTGCCGTCTTCGGCGGTGGCGTAGTCGGCCAGGTAGATGGGGCTGAAGCGGCGGTAGCCGGCATCCACGTCGTACAGGGGATGCTTGAAGTTGATCAGGTCGAGCTTCTTGCCCAGGGTGGTGGCCAGCACCTTGCCGGTCAGCTTGAAACGCTCCATGCATTTGTCGACCAGCACGGCGGCCAGTACCAGCAGGCCGCGTTCGGTTTGCACCAGCGCGTACTCGAGCTCGGGGTTCAGGTTAAGCGCCTGGTTGGCGGGGATGGTCCAGGCGGTGGTGGTCCAGATCACGGCAAAAGCCGGTTGCTCCAGCTTGCCCAGGCCGAAGGCGGCGGCCAGTTTCTCGGGCTCGGCGCATTCGAAGCCCACGTCCAGCGTGCTGCTCTTCTTGTCCTGGTACTCGATCTCGAACTCGGCCAGGGAGGATCCGCAGTCGAAGCACCAGTAGACGGGCTTGAGCCCGCGGTAGACAAAACCGCGCTCCATCACACGCTTGAAGGCGCGGATCTCGGCCGCCTCGTTGACGAAATTCATCGTCTTGTAGGGGTTGTCCCACTGGCCCAGCACGCCCAGGCGCTTGAAGTCGGCCATCTGGCCGGCGATCTGCTCGGTGGCAAAAGCACGGCTTTTGGCCTGCATCTCGTCGCGCGGCAGGTTGCGGCCATGCAGTTTCTCGATGGCGTTCTCGATCGGCAGGCCGTGGCAGTCCCAGCCCGGGATGTATTGCGCATCCAGGCCCTTGAGCTGGCGCGCCTTGACGATCATGTCCTTGAGGACCTTGTTGACGGCGTGGCCGATGTGGATGGAGCCGTTGGCATAGGGGGGGCCATCGTGCAGGATGAACTTCGGCTTGCCGTGGCGCACGTCGCGCAGCTTCTTGTACAGGCCCTGGTCTTCCCAGGCCTGGACCCAACCCGGCTCGCGCTTGGGCAGGTCGCCGCGCATGGGGAAGGCGGTGTCGGGCAGGTTCAGCGTGGCGCGGTAATCAACTTTTTCAGTCATGACAAACTTTTCGAGAGACGTGGCGGCCCAGAGGGGCGGGCGAGAGGAGGCTTGAGCTGGCGCGGGGCAAGGTGCGCCGGTAGTGCCCCGTCAAATTCGCCGGGCGAACCAGGCACGCGCAGCATCGCAGTCCCGGGTTATGCCTTGCGTGAGGGCATCCAGACCGTCGTATTTCAGTTCGTCGTGCAGTTTGTGCAGCAGTTCCACGCGGATGATTTTACCGTAGGCCCCCTCGGCGCCCAGGTGGGCCGGCCAGTCCAGACTATGGGTCTCCAGCAGCACCCGCCCGCCGTTCACGTCGGTCGGGTCCAGCGAGGGACGGACCCCCAGGTTGGCCACCCCGCGCAGGGGCTGACCATAGGCCCCCACGCTCGGCACTGACGTGTCCTCGCTGCCCCCCGAGGGGGCGCTCGCCGCCTCGGGGCGGCCCGGCGGCGGCTCGGTCAGGCCATGGACCAGCACGGCAAAGATGCCGCTGGCGGCCGGTTTCCAGTGGCTGAAGCGCAGGTTCAGGGTCTTGAAGCCCAGCTCGCGCCCCAGCTTGCGGCCGTGCAGCACATGGCCGGAGATGTGGTACGGGTGGCCCAGCAGACGGGCCGCGTCGTCCATGCGGCCCTCGGCCAGGGCAGCGCGCACGGCCGAGCTGGAGACGCGCAGGCCATGCACCTCATAGCTGTTCATGCGCGCCACGTCGAAGCCTTTCTGGGTGCCAGCGGCATCCAGCAGGGCGTAGTCGCCAGCGCGCTTGGCGCCGAAGCGGAAGTCGTCGCCCACCAGCACGTAGCGTGTGCCCAGGCCGCGCACCAGCACGTCGTCGATGAAGGCCTGGGGACTCAGCGAGGCCAGGCGGGCGTCGAAGGGCAGCACGATCACCTGGTCGATGCCGCAGCGCTGCAGGTCGGCCAGCTTGTCGCGCAGGGTGGCGATACGTGCCGGCGCCAGGGCGGCGTTGCCCGTGGCGCCGGCAAAGTAGTCGCGCGGGTGCGGTTCGAAGGTCATGGCGCAGCTGGGCACGCCGCGCTGCGCCGCCTCGCCGCGCAGCAGGGCCAGCATGGCCTGGTGCCCGCGGTGCACGCCATCGAAGTTGCCGATGGTCAGCGCGCAGGCCGGGGCGATGCCGGGGTGATGGAAGCCGCGAAAAACCTTCATGGACTGGTTGGTTGGTATCTTTTTGATAGCGGGCCAGGCTGTAAGCAAAAGCAAAGCCGCCAAATGGTCATCAAATCAGGGTATATTGTGTCTGAATGGCGAGGCGGCCTTTCCCGAGGAGTCGCCGCAGACGCAAGCGTTTCGTTTGGATGGTTGTTTCAACCGGTCAGGAGGCGTGTTTTGAAGGTCTTGAAGCTGTCGGCCCAGGGGCTGCCCCAATCCTGGATTTCGCTTGAGGAAGCGGTGTTGCACTACGCCGCCGACGAAGTGCGCTGGGAGGCGGGCGGCGAGATCGCGGTGTTCCATGGTGGCCACAACGCCATCACCGGTGAGCAGTCTGTCATCACCGTCAACAGCATCATCGGCACCAAGGGGGTGCCCAGCATCAACCCTTTCGACCTGCGCCCCAGCCTCACCAATAGCAAGCTCTTCACGCGCGACCGCAACGTCTGCGCCTACTGCGGCGAAGACCACCACGAGACCGAGCTCACCCGCGAGCACATCATCCCCTTTGCGCAGGACGGCCAGGACCACTGGATGAACGTGGTCACCGCCTGCCGCGCCTGCAACCACCGCAAGAGCAGCCGCACGCCCGAGCAGGCCGGCATGCCCCTGCTCTACGCACCCTACATTCCCAGCCTCTGGGAAGACTTCATCCTGCGCAACCGGCGCATCCTGGCCGACCAGATGGAGTTCCTCATGGCGCACGTGCCGCGCTCCTCGCGCCTGCTGATCAACTAGGCGCGCGCTACCGGGCGGCTCTGTGCAACAGACATCGCCCGCCATGCAGCCTCACCGTGTCTTGCGGGTCCTGGTGGCCGACGACGACCCGAACCAGCTGCGCATGGCCGCGCGTCTGCTGCGTGAACTGGGGCATTCCGGTGCCCTGGCCAACAACGGCCAGATTGCCCTGGACATGCTGGAGCGACTGCCTTTTGACCTGCTCTTGCTGGACCTGAACATGCCGGGGCACGACGGCATGGCGACACTGGCTGGCCTGCGCGGGCGCCAGGCCCGCGGGCAGGCGCCTATCCCCGTGATTCTGCTCAGCAACAAGGACCTGGCGGCCGATTGGGCCCGCTATCGTGAGGCCGGGGCTGGTGGCTACTTGGTCAAGCCGCTGGACCTCAAGGCCCTGGGCGCCGCCTTGCAAGGGCTCTGAGCCGACCTGGCCCGTGTGCCCAAAGCAGAAGGCCCGCACAAAGCGGGCCTTCTGTCTTGGAGGTTCAGATGTTTCAGGCAAAGACGCCGGCCGTTTCCTGCATGCGGGCCGACACCTCGCCCAGCTGGTGCAGGCTGTCGCCGTAAGTCATTTCCAGCTGCGTGAGCTTCTTGAAGTAGTGGCTCACGATGAGCTCGTCTGTCACGCCGATGCCGCCGTGCAGCTGCACGGCCTGCTGGCCGACGAAGCGCATGGACTGGCCCAACTGGACCTTGGCGCGTGCCATGGCACGGCGCCGTTCGTCGGCCGGGGCGTTGAGCTTCAAGCTGGCGTAGTAGCTCATGGAGCGGGCCAGCTCCAACTGCATCTTCATGTCGGCGGCGCGGTGGCGCAGGGCCTGAAAGCTGGCGATGGCGACGCCGAACTGTTTGCGCGTGTTCATGTATTCGAGCGTGGCGGCCAGGGTGACATCCATCACACCCACGGCTTCGGCGCAGAGGGACGCGATGCCGATGTCCACGGCATGCTCCAGCGCCGTCAGGCCATCCGTAGTCACCAGTTGTGCCGGGGCCTTGTCCAGCACCACGTCGGCGGCGCGGCCGCCATCCTGCGTGCCGTAGCCGCGGGTGCTCACGCCCTGGGCCGTGCGCTCCACCAGGAACAGGGCCAGCTTGCCGCCCGCCATGGCAGGTACCAGCCAGGCATCGGCCTGGTCACCCGCCGGCACCATGCTCTTGCTGCCCGTCACGGTCCAGCCACTGCCGGCCTGCGCCGCCGTGGCTGCGCACACATCGAGGCGGTAGCGTGCCTTGCGCTCCTGCTGGGCCAGCACCACGAGGGCCTCGCCACTGGAAATGCGCGGCAACCAACTGCCCTTGAGTTCAGCGCCGGCATAACCGGACAGCACGGCACCAGCGATCAGGCTTTGCGCCAGCGGTTCCAGCACGATGCCGCGGCCCAGTTCTTCCATGACCACCATGCCCTCGATGGGGCCCATGCCCAAGCCACCCTCGTCTTCGGGGATGTAGAGGCCGCTGAGGCCGAGTTCGGCGAGTGCGTTGAAGGCGTCGCGCGAAAAGCCGCCTACCCCTTCCTTGCCAGCCTCGATGCCGCGACGGCGTTCGAAGCCGTAGCCCTTCTCCACCCATTTGTGCACGGCGTCGCGTAACTGTGTTTGGTCATCACTGAAGTCAAAATCCATTTTTTATCTCCTTGTGCTCAGCCGAGAATCGTCTGAGCCACGATGTTGCGTTGCACTTCGTTCGAGCCACCGTAGATGGTGGTCTTGCGCATATTGAAGTAGGTCGAAGCCAGCGGTGCGTTGGCCAGCACGCCGCCAGGGTAGTCACCCTGCCAGCCGGCTTCCATGGCTTCGCGGATCAGGGGCAGGGCGTAGGGGCCGGCGGCCAGCATCATGAGTTCGGCGTAGCGCTGCTGGATCTCGCTGCCGCGGATTTTGAGCAGACCGGCGATGTCCAGCGAGTTCTTGCCGGACTTCTCGGCCGAGAGCACACGCAGCACCAGCATCTCCAGCGCCACCACGTCCACCTCCAGCTTGGCGATCTCGTCGCGGAAGCGCACGTCCTCGTAGACACCCTCGGCCTTGGCGATGCGTTTGAGGCGCTCCAGTTCGCGTTTGGCGCGGTTCACGTCGGCGATATTGGTGCGTTCGTGGCTCAGCAGGTGCTTGGCGTAGGTCCAGCCCTTGTTCTCCTCGCCGATCAGGTTCTCGGCCGGCACCTCGACGTTGTCGAAGAAGACCTCGTTGACCTCGCACTCGCCGTCGAGCAACTTGATGGGACGCACGGTCACGCCGGGGGTTTTCATGTCGATCAGCAGGAAGGAGATGCCGGTCTGCGGCTTGCCTTCGTTGCTGGTGCGCACCAGGCAGAAGATCCACTCGCCGTACTGGCCCAGGGTGGTCCACGTCTTCTGGCCGTTGACGATGTATTTGTCACCCTTGCGTTCGGCGCGGGTCTTCACGGAGGCCAGGTCGGAGCCGGAGCCCGGCTCGCTGTAACCCTGGCTCCACCAGACTTCGCCGCTGGCGATGCCGGGCAGGAAACGTTTTTGCTGTTCGGGGCTGCCAAAGGCCATGATGACCGGGGCCACCATCACGGGGCCGAAGGGAATGACACGCGGCGCACCGGCCAGCGCGTTTTCTTCTTCGAAGAGGTGTTTCTGGATGGCGTTCCAGCCCGGGCCGCCAAACTGCTTGGGCCAGCCCCAGCCCAGCCAGCCCTTTTTGCCCAGGATCTTGGCCCAGCGCTGGTGGTCGTCGCGGGTCAGCTGCAGGGCGTTGTGCACCTTGTGCGAGATGTCGACCGGGAGGTTCGCGCGCACCCAGGCGCGGATCTCCTCGCGGAATGTCTGTTCTTCAGGGGTGAATGCCAAATCCATGGGGGGTCTCCAAAAGGGGAGTCAGTCTGAAACTTTTGAGGTTTTAGCACGGTCGTTCGCTTACGGCTGTCCAGGTGGTGACATGCCGAGTTCTGCGCACAGTCTTTGTACGGTCGCACGCAGCTGCGCGACCTCTGCTTCGAGTT
Organism: uncultured Hylemonella sp.; assembly: GCA_963512175.1. Taxonomy (GTDB): domain Bacteria; phylum Pseudomonadota; class Gammaproteobacteria; order Burkholderiales; family Burkholderiaceae_C; genus Hylemonella. The sequence goes on from CAUPLI010000004.1 coordinate 146,399, forward strand.
GCTCCAGCCGCTCCACGGTGTTACCGGTGGCGTCGCCACCTGAGGAGCGGGGTGCCGGCATGGCGCCGGCTTGCGTCTCGTCAACCGGGCCGCACAGCAAGTGCGCCCAGCGTTGCTCACGCGTGCCTGGTGTCCTGGCCAGCTTGATGACCAAGGGGCCGCCTTTTTCGGCCGGGCGGTCTTGCAGTTCCTCCAGGAAACCTTCCACGGAGGAGATGTCGGCAAACTTGTACCAGCGCTCGGTATTGAGCCGCAACTCGCCTGCAGTTTGCGGGCCGCGCAGCAGCAGCAGGCCCAGCAGCACAGCCGATTGCTCCGGCACGCCGATGGCGCGCTGGAAATTGTGCTCATAACGCGCCGTGCGGCCGCCGCTGACTTCGCGCACCAGCCCGAGGGGTTTCAAGGTGTCCAGCGCGGCGACGACCTGCGCCTCATCCAGTTCCATCAGCGGCTCGCGGCTGGTCTTCTGGTTGCAGCCTAGCAGCAGCGAGTTGAGCGTGAGCGGATAGCTGTCCGGCACGGTGCGGGCCTTTTCCATCAGGGTGCCCAGCACACGCGCCTCCACAGCGCTCAGAGTCGATGGTTGGGTCGGTGCGGGTGTGCTCGGGGTCATAATTCGTGCCGGTATGAAGAACATCGTCATTTTGATCTCAGGTGGCGGCTCCAATATGGCGGCCATCGTCCAGGCCGCCGAGCGGGAGCACTGGCAAGACAGGTATGGGGCTCGCGTCGCCGCGGTACTGAGCAACAAGGCCGATGCCAAGGGTCTGGTCTTTGCCCGCGAACGCGGCATCGCCACCGCCGTGCTCGACCACAAGGCCTACGACAGCCGCGAGGCTTTCGACGCCGCGATGATGGCCGCCATCGACGCCCACCAGCCTGCGCTGGTGGTGCTGGCCGGTTTCATGCGCATCCTGACGCCGGGTTTTGTCGGGCATTACGCCGGGCGCCTGCTCAACATCCATCCTTCATTGCTGCCGGCCTTCACGGGCCTGCACACGCACCGCCGCGCCATCGAGGCCGGGTGCAAGTTCGCCGGCGCCACCGTGCACCAGGTGACCGCCGAGCTGGACCACGGTCCCATCCTGACCCAGGCCGTGGTGCCGGTGCTGCCGCAGGACGATGAGCACACCCTGGCCGCCCGCGTGCTGACGCAGGAGCACCTGATCTACCCGCGTGCCGTTGCTGATTTGCTACGAAAAATGTAGCATCAGATTTTCGCCGGGGAGCTTTCTCCTACCCAGGCAAAGCGCGGCTGGCGTACGCCCTCGATCACCACTTCCTCATTGAACATGGCCGCCGGCCGCACCCACAAGCCGCGCTCGCCGTAAAGCGCGCGGTACAGGGTCATGGGCTCCAGCGTCTCGCTGTGGCGTACGGTGCCCAGCACTTCGTACATCAGGTTCTTGTAATGCCGGTACAGACCGGGCTGGGTTTCGATCAGCGGGGGGAGTTTTTCGTCTTGCATTTGCTTGCCTTCGCGCTTTGCGCTGCGGTATGCGCCTTGGGAGCGGCCCAGCGGCGCATGGGACAATCCTAGACCAAGACCCAAACAACAAGATATGCACCCCCAAGCCCTGCTGGACGTCTGTACCGAACTGGTCCGGCTCACCCTCAAATTCGACCACCCGGCCGATGCCATCGTCTCGCGCTTTTTCCGCGAGCACCGTGGCCTGGGCCCGCGCGAACGCGCCACCCTGGCCGAGACCGTCTACACCGTGCTGCGCAAGAAGCTGCTCTTCGAAAAGCTGGCGCTCTCGGGCAGCGGGCCCAGGGAACGGCGCCTGGCCATCCTCGGCTTCTACGGCCCGCGCGACTTCATCAAGAGCGTGCTGACCGAGCAGGAAAAGCAGTGGCTGGACTATTGCGACCAAGTCAAACCGACGGAATTGATGGATCTGCACCGCCACAACCTGCCTGAGTGGCTGGTACAGCCGCTGAAAGACCAGCTGGGCGCAGGTTTCTGGCCCCTGGTCGAAAGCCTCAACCTGGGGGCTGGCCTGGACCTGCGTGTGAACACCCAATTGGCCAAGCGGGAGGCCGTGCAAAAGGAATTACAGGCTGCCGGCATCAAGTCGGTACCCACTCCGTTTTCGCCCTGGGGCTTGCGTATCGAGGGCAAGCCGGCCCTGAACAAGCTGGACGCCTTCACGCGCGGTGCCATCGAGGTGCAGGACGAGGGCTCGCAGCTGCTGGCCCTGCTGCTCGATGCCCATCGTGGCGAGATGGTGGTGGACTTCTGCGCCGGCGCCGGTGGCAAGACCCTGGCCATCGGTGCGGCCATGCGCAGCACGGGCCGGTTGTATGCCTTCGACACCTCGGGCCACCGGCTCGAGGCGCTCAAACCCCGGCTGGCGCGCAGTGGCCTGTCCAATGTCCACCCGGCGGCCATTGCCCATGAGCGCGACGAGCGCATCAAGCGCCTGGCCGGCAAGATCGACCGCGTGCTGGTCGATGCCCCCTGTTCCGGCCTGGGCACCCTGCGCCGCAACCCCGATCTGAAATGGCGCCAGAGCCTGCAGGCAGTGGAGGAAATGACGGTCAAGCAGGCTGCCATCCTGGGCAGCGCGGCGCGTCTGCTCAAGTCCGGCGGCCGTCTGGTCTACGCCACCTGCAGTGTGCTGCCCCAGGAAAACGAGGCCATCGCCGAGGCCTTCTCCACTGCTCATCCGGACTTTCAGCCTCTGGACGCCGGCGAACTGCTGGTCCAACTCAAGGTCCAGGGAGCCGACCGCCTGTGCCATGGCGGCGAAAATGACCAGAAATACCTGCGGCTTTGGCCTCATCTGCATCAAACAGACGGCTTCTTCGCTGCAATTTGGCAAAAAAAGTAGGCATTTGACTTGAATTAAGGTTTTCCGCCTAAAACTGTCCGGCTATGGTCAAAACAGGGTGGAACCCTTAGAATCCATGCCACAGGCCCGGCCGCTTATTTAAGGCTGGGCTTATTCCTATTCACTACGTTGAGAGACTTCTATGTTCTTACCTGACTGGGCTGTGCTGAACGCGGCCATCGACTGGCTGGCGCACGGCCTGTTGGATCTGAGCTGGTGGCAGATTGCCCTGGTCGCCCTGGCCTTGACCCACGTCACGATTGCCAGCGTCACCATCTTCCTGCACCGCCACCAGGCGCACCGCGCGCTGGATCTGCACGCCATTCCCTCGCACTTCTTCCGTTTCTGGCTGTGGCTGACCACGGGCATGGTGACCAAGGAATGGGCTGCCATCCACCGCAAGCACCACGCCAAGTGCGAGCAGGCCGAAGACCCGCATAGCCCGCAGGTCTATGGCATCAAGAAAGTCTTCTTCGAAGGTTCGGAGCTGTATCGCGCCGAAGCCAAGAACCAGGAAACCATGGCCCGCTACGGCCACGGCACCCCGGACGACTGGATCGAGCGCAACCTCTACACCCGCTACTCCTGGCAGGGCGTAGGCGTGATGCTGATCATCAACCTCGCGCTGTTCGGCGCCGCCGGTGCCGCCGTGTGGGCCCTGCAGATGGCCTGGATCCCGATCACCGCCGCCGGCATCATCAACGGCATCGGTCACTACTGGGGTTATCGCAACTTCGAGGCACCTGACGCCAGCACCAACATTTCGCCCTGGGGCATCATCATCGGTGGTGAGGAGTTGCACAACAACCACCACACCTACCCGACCTCGGCCAAGCTGTCCGTGAAGCCCTACGAGTTCGACATCGGCTGGCTTTACATCAGCATCCTGAGCGCCATGGGTCTGGCCAAGGTCAAGAAAACGGCTCCGAAGCTGGCTTTCGGTGATATCAAGCCCGTGGCTGACGACAAGACACTCGAGGCCCTGATCGCCAACCGCTACGAGATCATGGCCGGCTACGCCGCCGGCATGCAGCGCGCCTTCCAGCAGGAAGTCGCCTCCCTCAAGGCCCGCAGCGCCGACACCGCCGTCATCAAGGCAGCCAGCCGCTGGCTGCACCGCGACGAAGACAAGGTGCCCGCCACCGTGGCCCCCGAACTGGCCAAGGCCCGTGCCGCTTCGCCGGTGCTGGACAAGATGGTCACCATGCGCGAAGAACTGCGCCAGCTCTGGCTGAACACCTCGCTCTCGCGCGAGCAACTGATCGCCAACCTGCAGGCCTGGTGTCATCGTGCTGAGGAAAGCGGTATTGCCGCGCTGCAGGAGTTCTCGATGAAGCTGCGGATGGCGCGGGCTTAATCCCCGGTTCTGCTCTTCCTGACGAAGCCCGCCTTGTGCGGGCTTTTTCTTTGGGGTGGGCTGAGCATGAAAAAAGCCACCCGCAGGTGGCTTGCTCAGGATGTGCGGAACTCGCGGAAGGCGTCGTCGTCGATCTGCGCCAAGGCGGTGTTCAGGCCTTCGGCCAATGCGACAGCCTCCGATGGCAGGCCGCGCCGGTCCGAGGTGTGCGGGTCCGCGCCGTCGATGGTGTATTCCCAGCCGAAGGTTCCATTCTCGCGTGCCACCGAGGTCACCACGATGGCTTTGTCGCGGTAGACCTCGGCGCGCGTGCTCACTTCTTGCTCTTGCCGATCGACAGCAACTCAGCCCCCACCCCTGCGGAAAGCAAGCCGGTCCCGGAGTAGATCCCCAGCTTGGCCCGCGTGTCCGTGATGTCCAGGTTGCGCATGGTCAGCTGGCCAATGCGGTCCAGCGGGCTGAAGGGCGCGTCTTCCACCTTTTCCATGCTCAGGCGCTCAGGCGCGTAGGTGAGGTTGGGGCTGACCGTGTTGAGGATGGAGTAGTCGTTGCCGCGGCGCAGCTCGAGGGTGACCTCGCCTGTGACGGCGTGGGCAATCCAGCGCTGGGCGGCTTCGCGCAGCATGATGGCCTGCGGGTCGAACCAGCGGCCCTGGTAGAGCAGGCGGCCCAGCTTGCGGCCGTTGTCGCGGTACTGCTCGATGGTGTCCTCGTTGTGGATGCCGGTCACCAGGCGCTCGTAGGCGATGTGGAGCAGCGCCAGGCCGGGGGCCTCGTAGATGCCGCGGCTCTTGGCCTCGATGATGCGGTTCTCGATCTGGTCGCTCATCCCTAAGCCGTGGCGCCCGCCGATGCGGTTGGCTTCCAGGATCAGTTCCACCGGGTCGCTGAACTGCACGCCGTTCAGGGCGACCGGCTGGCCTTCCTCGAAGCGCACGGACACTTCCTCGCGCTTGACGACGACGTCGTCCTTCCAGAAGGCGACCCCCATGATGGGGTTCACGATCTTCATGCCGGAGTTCAGGTGCTCCAGGTCTTTCGCCTCATGGGTGGCGCCCAGCATGTTGGAGTCGGTGCTGTAGGCCTTCTCGGCGCTCATCTTGTAGCCGAAGCCGTGCTGCGTCATGAAGGCGCTCATTTCGGCGCGGCCGCCCAACTCGTCGATGAAGAGCTGGTCCAGCCAGGGCTTGTAGATCTTGAGCGAGGGGTTGGTCAGCAGGCCGTAGCGGTAGAAGCGCTCGATGTCGTTGCCCTTGAAGGTCGAGCCGTCGCCCCAGATGTTGACGTCGTCTTCCTTCATCGCGGCCACCAGCATGGTGCCCGTGACGGCGCGGCCTAGCGGTGTGGTGTTGAAGTAGGTGGCGCCGGCGGTGGTGATGTGGAAGGCGCCGGACTGCAGCGCGGCAATGCCTTCGTGCGCCAGCTGGCGGCGGCAGTCGATCAGGCGCGCCAGCTTGGCGCCGTATTCCATGGCCTTGCGCGGAATGGCGTCGTAATCGGGTTCGTCGGGCTGGCCCAGGTTGGCGGTGTAGGCATAGGGCTCGGCGCCCTTGAGCTTCATCCACAGCAGGGCGGCACTGGTGTCCAGGCCGCCGGAGAAGGCGATGCCGACCTTCTGGCCGATGGGGAGGTTTTGCAGGATGGTGGCCATGGATTTATCCGAAGTGGCAGATGTAGTGGTACGGTTCCGTCACACGGATGTCGAAACTCGAGTTACCCGGCACGCTGAACTTCTGGCCCGCGGCCGACTTGACCCAGGCGTCGGTGCCCTTGAGCTTGTACTCGCAACTGCCGGCCACGCATTCCATGATCTCGGGCGCGCCGGTGTTGAAGGTCAGGGTGGCGGGCAGGACCACGCCGACCGATTTCTTGGTGCCGTCGGCCAGGGTGATGCTGTGGCTGACGCACTTGCCGTCGAAATAGACATTGGCCTGGGTGGCGACGGTCACGCCGTTGTATTGCTGGGTCATGGTGTGGTGCTCTGTTTTCAGGGGCGAACCCGGCATTTTAAGGCAGGCCTTATTTCAGCCGGGCTTGCCAGTCGGCGGGGGTGAAACCGACCGTCACATCCTGGGCGTTCCATTCAACGACGGGGCGTTTGATCACGCTGGCCTGGGCCAGCATCAGGGCGCGGGCGCTGCGGGCGTCGGTGACGGCGGCCTGGGTGGCCGCATCCAGCTTGCGCCAGGTTGTGCCCTGGCGGTTCAGCAGCTTTTCCCAGCCGGCCGTGGCCAGCCAGTGGTCCAGCTGGTCCTCGGGCACGCCCAGTTTCTTGAAATCGTGGAACTGCACCTCCACCTGCTGTTCCGCCAGCCAGGCGCGCGCCTTCTTGACCGTGTCGCAGTTGGGGATGCCGTAGAGCGTGATGGAATGCTTCATGGGGGACAATTGTCGGATATGTCGAGCTTGAACACACTTTCCGACTGGCTGGCCCACTGCGAGCGCCTGCATCCCAAAACCATCGACATGGGCCTGGACCGCGTCAAGGCCGTGGCCCAGCGCATGGGCCTGCAATTCGACTGCACCATCATCACCGTGGCCGGTACCAATGGCAAGGGCTCCACCTGCGCCATGCTGGAGTCCATTCTCGGCCAGGCTGGTTACCGCACCGGCGTCTACACCTCGCCGCACCTGGTGCATTTCGAGGAGCGCCTGCGCCTGCGGGGGGAGATGGTGAAGGCCGACGAACTGCTGCCCGGCTTCGCGCGCGTCGAGCAGGCCCGAACGGCTGGCGGAGACGAGATTTCGCTGAGTTATTTTGAATTCACCACCCTGGCCATCCTGGACTGCATGGCGCGCGCTGGCGTGGACGTGGCCATCCTGGAGGTGGGACTGGGTGGGCGCCTGGACGCGGTGAACATCCTCGACGCTGACTGCGCCATCATCACCAGCATCGACCTGGACCACATGGAGCTGCTGGGCCCTGACCGCGAGAGCATCGGTCGCGAGAAGGCCGGCATCATGCGCACCGGGCGCCCGGTGGTGGTGAGCGATCCGATCCCGCCGCAAAGCGTGATCGACCATGCCGCCGCCATCGACGCCGAACTCTGGCGTTTCGGCCGTGACTTCAACTACTCGGGTGACAAGCAGCAGTGGGGCTGGGCCGGCCGGGACCGCCGCTACAGCGGCCTGGCCTACCCGGCGCTGCGCGGTGCCAACCAGCTGGTCAATGCCTCGGGTGTGCTGGCCGCACTCACGGCGCTGCGCGAGAAGCTGCCCGTGACGGCCCAGGCCGTGCGCAATGGCCTGGCCTTCGTGGAGCTGCCCGGGCGTTTCCAGATCATCCCGGGCCAGCCCACCCTGGTGCTCGACGTGGCGCACAACCCGCACTCGGTGGCGGCGCTGACGGCCAACCTGGACGCCATGGGCTATTTCCCGACGACCCATGCCGTTTTCGGTGCCATGGCCGACAAGGACCTGGCGCCCATGCTCGCGCGCATCATGCCCCTGGTGGACCGTTGGTATTTCACCGATCTGCCCACGCCGCGGGCCGCCGGTGCGGCCGATCTGCAGGCCAGGTGCCAGGCGCTGAACCCGCGCGTAGCCGGGACGTCCGCGCTCTTTGCCGACCCCCTGTTGGCCCTGGGTGCGGCTCTTCACCAGGCAGACCCCGCTGATAGAATCGTGGTCTTCGGATCGTTCTACACGGTCGGTGGCGTTCTGAAGGAAGGCGTGCCGCGCCTTCAAGCCCAGCATCTCAAACCCTGAACCCGCAGCACCATGGCCTTTTTCAAGTTCCGCAAGGGTGGCGACGATCAGACGGCCCCTGCCGCGCAGCCCGAGAGCGTGGAGGTGCTGCGCCGGCGCGCCAAGAACCGGCTGATCGGTTCGGCCATCCTGGTGCTCATCGGGGTCATCGGTTTTCCCCTGCTGGTGGACAAGCAACCGCGCCCCGTGGCGGTGGACCTGCCGATCGAGATCCCCGACAAGAACAAGGTGCTACCGCTGACGACGCCCGCTGCGCCGGCGCCGGCTGCCGTGTCCGAAGCCGCGCCGGTACCCTCGGCCGCCGCCTCGGGCCTCGTCACCGAGGCCCCTCCGCCGGTGGCCAAGCCAGCAGCCAAGCCGGCTCCGGCAGCAAAAGCCGAGACCAGGCCCGAATCCAAGGCCCCCAAGTCCGAAGCCAAGGCGGAGATCAAAAAAGCCGACACCAAGGCCGCCACCGAAACACGCTACGTGGTGCAGGTCGGCTCCTTCGCTGACGAAAACCGCGCGCGCGACGCGCGCAGCAAGATCGAGCGTGCTGGTCTCAAGAACTACACCCAGGCCGTGGAAACCAAGGACGGCAAACGCATCCGTGTGCGGGCCGGGCCCTTTGCCAGCAAGGCCGAGGCCGAGCGCGCTGCGGAGAAACTCAAGAAACTCGACCTGCCTGGCACGGTGCTGAGCCTGTAAGGACATGGCCATGTCCGCACTCGACTGGATTTTCATCGTGGCCCTGCTCGCCTCGATCGGCCTGGGCGTCTGGCGAGGTTTTGTCTACGAGGTGATGTCGGTGCTGAACTGGTTGCTGGCCTTTGTGCTGGCCCAGTGGCTGGGCGCCGACGTTGGTCGCCAGTTGCCGATCGACAGCAACTCGGAGGCCCTGGTCCAGATCATCGGTTTTGTGCTGGTTTTCGTGGTGTCCGTGTTCATCGGCGGTTTGATCGTGTGGGGCATCCCCAAACTGATCGAGCAGGCCGGTCTGCGCCCGGTGGATCGCGTGATGGGCGGCGTGTTCGGTCTGTTGCGCGGGCTCATCCTGCTGCTGGCGCTGACCGTGCTGGTGCTGATGTCGCCCTTGAAGAGTCAGACCTGGTGGCGTGAGGCCAAGGCGGCGCGTATATCGGTGGAAGCGCTCAAGCTGCTCAAGCCGGTGCTGCCGCAGAGTGTGGGAAAGTATTTGCCCTGAATTGACCGGGCAGCGCACGGACAGGCCGTGTGCACCCGACTGGAAGTGAAACTATGTGTGGAATCGTCGGCGTTGTCAGCAACGCACCCGTCAACCAGCTGATCTATGACTCGCTGCTGCTGTTGCAGCACCGCGGGCAGGATGCGGCCGGCATCGTGACGCAGCAGGATCGCAAGTTCTTCATGCACAAGGCCAAGGGCATGGTGAAGGACGTGTTTCGCACGCGCAATATGCGCGCGCTGCCGGGCAACTGCGGCCTGGGCCAGGCACGCTACCCGACGGCCGGCAACGCCTACAGCGAGGAAGAGGCGCAGCCCTTCTACGTCAACGCACCCTTCGGCATCGTGCTGGTCCACAACGGCAACCTGACCAATGCGCAGGCGCTCAAGGCCGAGCTGTTCAACACCGATCACCGCCACCTCAACACCGAGAGCGACTCCGAGGTACTGCTCAATGTGCTGGCCGACGAGATGGACAAGGCCACCCGCGGCAAGCCGCTGCGCGTGGGCGACGTGTTCGTCGCCGTGCGCCAGATGCACAAGCGCCTGCGCGGCTCCTATGCCGTCATCGCGCTGATTGCCGGCCACGGCGTGCTGGCTTTCCGCGACCCCTATGGCATCCGTCCGCTGTGCATGGGCCGCAGCCCGGACGGCACCGTCATGCTGGCCAGCGAGTCCGTGGTGCTGGAGGGGACGGGCCATGTGTTCGAACGCGATATCGCCCCGGGCGAGGCCGTTTTCGTCGATCTGGAAGGTCGCGTCAGCGCCCTGCAATGCGCCGACGTGCCGCGTCTGCACCCCTGTATCTTCGAATACGTCTACCTGGCCCGCCCCGACTCGGTCATGGACGGCATCTCGGTCTACCAGGCACGCCTGAACCTGGGCGAGACCCTGGCCAAGCGCGTGGTCTCCACCGTCCCGCCCAGCGAGATCGACGTGGTCATTCCCATCCCCGAATCCAGCCGCCCCAGCGCCATGCAGCTGGCCCAGTTGCTGGGCCTGCCCTACCGCGAGGGCTTCGTGAAGAACCGCTACGTGGGCCGCACCTTCATCATGCCCGGCCAGGCCGTGCGCAAGAAGAGCGTGCGCCAGAAGCTCAACGTGATCGGCAGCGAGTTCAAGGGCCGCAACGTGCTGCTGGTGGACGACTCCATCGTGCGCGGCACCACCAGCCGCGAGATCGTGCAGATGGCGCGCGAGGCGGGTGCCAACAAGGTCTACATGGCCAGTGCCGCGCCGCCGGTGCGTTTTCCCAACGTCTATGGCATCGACATGCCCACGGTCGAAGAGCTGGTGGCGCACGGCCGCACCGTGGAAGAAGTGCGCCAGATCATCGGCGCCGATGCGCTGATCTACCAGGACGTCGATGCGATGAAACACGCCATCGGCAAGCTCAACACCAAGATCAACGGCTTCGATGCCTCGTGCTTCGACGGCGTCTACGTGACCGGCGACATCGAGCTGGCAGACATCGAGCGCATGAACTCGGCTCGCGTCAAGGGTGGCGAGGACGAGGCCGACACTTCGCGCCTGGCGCTGCCCAACCATCAGGGGGAATGAGCGCATGAGCAGCAAAACCCCTAAGGAAAAATCCCGGCCCGAAGGTTTGCGCCTGCAGACGCTGGCGGTGCGCGCTGCGGTCGAGCGCAGCCAGTACGGGGAGAACTCCGAAGCCCTGTACCTGACCAGTGGTTATGTTCAGCCCAGCGCGGAGATTTCCGCTCGCCGTTTTGCCGGCGAAGAAGAGGGCTACACCTACGGCCGCTCCGGCAACCCCACGGTGACCAGCTTCGAACAGAGGTTGGCGGCCCTGGAGGGGACCGAGGCCTGCATGGCCACCTCCTCCGGCATGTCCGCCATCATGCTGATGTGTTTCAGCCTGCTCAAGGCGGGCGACCACGTGGTCTATTCCCAGTCCCTGTTCGGCTCGACCATCAAGCTGATCGGCTCCGAGTTCGCCCGCTTCGGCGTGGAGTCCACCGCCGTGCCGCAGACTGATCTGGCGGCCTGGAAACAAGCGGTGCGCCCCAACACGCGCCTGCTGTTTGCCGAGACGCCGACCAACCCGCTGACCGAGGTCTGCGACATCGCCGCGCTGGCCGATGTGGCGCACAACGCCGGGGCCCTGCTCGCTGTGGACAACTGCTTTGCCACGCCCGCACTGCAGCGTCCCGTCGACATGGGCGCCGACATCGTGATGCACTCCGGCACCAAGTACCTCGACGGCCAGGGCCGCGTCATGGCGGGTGCCCTGTGCGCCAGCGAGAAGATGGTGCTGGAGAAATTCCTGCCGGTGCAGAAGAACAGCGGCATGGTGCTCTCGCCCTTCAACGCCTGGGTGGTGCTCAAGGGCCTGGAGACGCTGGACCTGCGCATGCGCGCCCAGAGCGCGCTCACGCATGAACTGGCCCTCTGGCTGCAGCAGCACCCGGCGGTGGCACGCGTGCATTACCCCGCGCTGGCCGACCATCCCCAGCACGCGCTGGCCATGCAGCAGATGTCCGGCCTGGGCGGCGCCGTGCTGTCCTTCGATGTGAAGGCGACCAGCCCCGAGCAGGCGCGCGTGCGTGCCTTCCATGTGCTGGACTCGCTGCAGACGCTCTCGCTCTGCACCAACCTGGGCGACACCAAGACCCTGCTCACGCACCCGGCCAGCACCTCGCACGGCAAGTTGTCCGAGGCCCAGCGTCAGGCGGCTGGCATCGTCCAGGGCCTGATCCGCGTGGCCGTGGGCCTGGAGCATCCGCAGGACGTGCAGGATGACCTGGCACGTGGCCTGAATACCCTGTCCTGATTTTTGAACTGAACTGATTCCGTGACCCAACGCGTTCGTACCCGCTTTGCCCCGTCGCCGACGGGTTTCATCCACCTCGGCAATATCCGCTCGGCCCTTTATCCTTGGGCGTTCGCGCGAGCCACGGGCGGCGATTTCATCCTGCGCATCGAGGACACCGACCTGGACCGCTCCACCCAGGCCGCAGTGGACGTCATCATCGAAGGCATGGCCTGGCTGGGCCTGACGTATGACGAAGGCCCGTTCTACCAGATGCAGCGCATGGAGCGTTACAAGGCGGTGCTGGCTGAGCTGCAGGCCGCCGGCCATGTCTACCCCTGCTATATGAGCGTGGAAGAACTCGACGCCCTGCGCGAGCGCCAGATGGCCAACAAGCTCAAGCCGCGTTACGACGGCACCTGGCGCCCCGAGCCGGGCAAGGCCCTGCCGCCGGTGCCCGAAGGTGTGAAACCCGTGCTGCGCTTCAAGAACCCGCAGGGTGGCGCCGTGGTGTGGGACGACAAGGTCAAGGGCCGCATCGAGATCAGCAACGATGAGCTCGACGATCTGGTGATCGCGCGCCCCGACGGCACGCCCACCTACAACTTCTGCGTGGTGGTGGACGACATCGACATGGCCATCACGCACGTGATCCGCGGCGACGACCACGTCAACAACACGCCGCGCCAGATCAACATCTTCCAGGCGCTGGGCAAGGAACCGCCGGTCTACGCCCACTTGCCCACCGTGCTCAACGAGCAGGGCGAGAAGATGAGCAAGCGCAACGGCGCCAAGCCCGTCACCCAGTACCGCGACGAGGGCTACCTGCCCGACGCCATGGTGAATTACCTCGCGCGCCTGGGCTGGAGCCACGGCGACGACGAGATCTTCAGCCGCGTGCAGTTCCTGGAGTGGTTCGACCTGGACCACCTGGGCCGCAGCGCCGCGCAGTTCGACGAAGCCAAGCTGCGTTGGGTCAACGCCCAGCACATGAAGGCCATGGCCGATGAGACCCTGGCGCCACTGGTGGCCGAGCAACTGAAGAAACGCGGCATCGCCGCCGATGAACGCCTGCCGCGCATCTGCGGCCTGTTCAAGGACCGCTGCGACACTACCGTGGCCCTGGCCGACTGGGCCCAGGCCTTCTATGGCGACGTGAGCCCGAAGGCCGAAGACCTCAGCCAGCACGTGACGGATGCGGTGAAGCCGGCGTTGGTGCAGCTCAAGGACAAGCTGGCCGCCTGTGCCTGGGACAAGGCATCTATTGCTGCGGCCATCAAGGAAGTGCTCACCGCCGCGGGCCTCAAAATGCCGCAGTTGGCCATGCCGGTGCGCGTGCTGGTGCTGGGCACGCCCCAGACCCCCTCGCTGGACGCCGTGCTGGAGCTGTTGCCCCGCGAAAAAGTTCAGGCCCGTTTGCAAAGGGCCTGAATTTCAGTCTATAATTCGAGGCTCGACGCGATGGTCTTGAAAAATCATCGAAGCGAAATGGGGGTATAGCTCAGCTGGGAGAGCGCTTGCATGGCATGCAAGAGGTCATCGGTTCGATCCCGTTTACCTCCACCAATTTCACGTCGAGTCGGAAACAGTCCAGGTTTTGACCCTATCGTCTAGAGGCCTAGGACATCACCCTTTCACGGTGAGTACCGGGGTTCGAATCCCCGTAGGGTCGCCAAGTTTTGCAGCACTTGGTCTGCTTGCAACTGCAAGCAGACGAACGTTGCTCCACGTGGAGTGGTAGTTCAGTTGGTTAGAATACCGGCCTGTCACGCCGGGGGTCGCGGGTTCGAGTCCCGTCCACTCCGCCAAAAATCAAAAAAGCCGTTGCATGAAAATGCAGCGGCTTTTTTCTTGCGGGTGTCCGGCTTTGCAGGGGACTCAGGCGCCGGCACTCCGGGCGAGTTCGGCCGCGCGCTGTTCAATCGCCAGGAGCAGACGGCCCACGTTTTCCGAACTTTTCAGATCGCCAATGTCCAGCAGCAAGGCTGCAGCGCGAGCCATCGCTTCGATTTCTTTCGCGGCGTCTTCGGTGGATGGGTTGACGGTTTGTGGCATGGCTTGATTACGCTTCATCCCGCTTGAGGGGCAGAGCAAGCCCATTCTGCTGCGCACACCGGACAGGTCAACTGCCGGTCACTTCTTTTCCCGTCAACAGTGCGTCAAAAGTCACGCTAGCAGTACAAGTTCTGCCGGGACTGAGGTTTTGTTGTCGGGTGTGGCGGGTTCCAGCAGGCACAAAGAAAAACCCGCCAGTCCTGCGACTGGCGGGTTTTCTGTTTGGTGCCGGAGAGATGAATCGAACACCCGACCTTCTCATTACGAATGAGCTGCTCTACCGACTGAGCTACACCGGCAAAGCCAAAATTATACCTTGGCCTTGTGGTAGCTCGTGACGCGCTCCACCTCGTTCTTCGAGCCCAGGATCACGCTGACGCGCTCGTGCAGGCTGGTGGGCTGGATGTCCAGGATGCGCTGGCGGCCGTTGGTGGCGGCGCCGCCGGCCTGCTCGACGAGCCAGCTCATGGGGTTGGCCTCGTACATCAGGCGCAGCTTGCCGGGCTTGTTGGGCTCGCGCTTGTCCCAGGGGTACATGAAGACGCCGCCGCGGGTCAGGATGCGGTGCACGTCGGCCACCATGCTGGCGATCCAGCGCATGTTGAAGTCCTTGGCCCTGGGGCCCGTCTGGCCCAGCAGGCATTCGTCGATGTAGCGTTTCACCGGTTCGTCCCAGTGGCGCATATTGCTCATGTTGATCGCGAATTCCCTGGTGTCTTCCGGGATCTTCACGTCCTCTTGCGTCAGCACGAAGGAGCCCTGCTCGCGGTCCAGCGTGAACATGGCCACGCCGTCACCCACGGTGAGCACCAGCGTGGTCTGCGGGCCGTAGACGCAGTAGCCGGCGGCCACCTGCTGCTTGCCGGCTTGCAGGAAATCGTGCTCGTTGACCGGCTCGATCGCCGTGGGGTCGTCGTTGCCTTTCTTGAGCACCGAGAAAATGGTGCCGATGCTGACGTTGACGTCGATGTTGCTGGAGCCGTCCAGGGGATCGAACAGCAGCAGGTATTCGCCCTTGGGGTAGCGGTTGGGCACGGCGTAGATGCTGTCCATCTCTTCCGAGGCCATGGCCGCCAGGTGGCCGCCCCATTCATTGGCCTCGATCAGCACCTCGTTGGCGATGATGTCGAGCTTCTTCTGCACTTCGCCTTGCACGTTCTCGCTGCCGGCACTGCCCAGCACGCCACCCAGGGCGCCCTTGTTGACGGCCTGGCTGATGCTCTTGCAGGCGCGCGCCACCACTTCGAGCAGCAGGCGCAACTCGGAGGGGATGTGGCCGTGGCTGCGCTGCTGCTCGACCAGGTAGCGGGTGAGGGAGATCTTGGAACTCATGGGGATGTCCTCTTGGGGTTCAGTCAGCGAGCGCGCGGGTCACGACCTCGCGCACGTCGTTGCTCAGGTCGGGCTTGGCGGCCACGCGGGCGATGGCCTCGCGTGCTGCGTGGCGGTAGGGTTCGGCGAGCTTCTTCCAGCGGTCCAGCGCGCGCGCCAGGCGGGCGGCGACCTGAGGGTTGATGCCGTCGAGCTCCAGCACGCGTTCGCTCCAGTAGACATAACCGGCCGCGTCGGCGCGGTGGAAGGCGCCGGGGTTGGCGCTGCAGTAGCTGAAGATCAGGCTGCGCGCGCGGTTCGGGTTGCGCAGGTTGAAGTCCGGGTGTGTCATCAACTGGCGCACGGCCGGCAGCACCTGGCCGCCGCGGTCGCAGTTGCCGGCCTGCAGCGCGAACCACTTGTCCAGCACCAGGGCCTCGTCTTTGAACAGGGCGTGGAAGCGCTCCAGCGCCTGGCCGGCGAGTTCATGCCCGCTGTTGACCAGGGCGCCCAGCGCGTTGAAGCGGTCGGTCATGTTGCCAGCGTCCTTGAAGCGCTGGTAGGTCTTGCCGGGCCAGAGCACGTCACCGGTTTCGCGGGCGGCAAGACACAGCATGGTGAGCGCCAGGCCGGTGAGGGCGCGGCGGCCGGAGGAGCCGGCGTCCGGACGGTAGGCGCCCGTGTCGTGGTGTTCCTCATAGGCCCAGGCCCAGTCGTGGCGCAGCTCTAGCGCCAGCTGCTGGCGCATGGACTCGCGCACGGCATGCACGCGCTGCGGGTCTACCACGTCCAGCTGCTCGGCCATATAGGTCTCGGCGGGCAGGGTGAGCACCAGTTCCTTGAACGCGGCGTCCAGCGTGGGGTGGCGCAGCACCTGGCGCATGGCGTCGATGTAGGCGGCATCCAGCACCTTGGCTTCGCCGGGCTGGGCGTGGCCACGGATGAAGGCCAGCGCGCGCTTGACGGCCAGGCGCTGGCCGGCTTCCCAGCGGTTGAAGGGGTCGGTGTCGTGGGCCAGCAGGGCCAGCAGCTGCTCGTCGCTGTAGTCGTAGGCCAGCACCACGGGGGCGCTGAAACCGCGCAGCAGCGAGGGCACGGGCTCGGCATCGACGTTGATGAAGCGCAGCGTCTGCGAGGCTTCGGTCAGCACGATGGTGCGTGAGCTGGGGCCGGGTTCGGCCTCGCCTTCGAGTTGCAGGGGCAGCGCGCGGCCGTCGGCGGTGACCAGGCCCAAGCTGACCGGGATGACGAAAGGCTCTTTCACCGCCTGGCCCGGGGTGGGGGAGCAGGATTGGCTGAGCGTCAGCGTGTAGCTGCGGCTGGTGGCGTCGTACTGGGCGCTGGCGCCCAGGCGCGGTGTGCCGGCCTGGCTGTACCAGCGCTTGAACTGGGGCAGCAGGCGAGCCAGTTCGGAGCCGGGGTTGGCGTCAGCGATGGCCTGGGCGAAATCGTCGCAGGTCACGGCCTGGCCGTCATGGCGCTGGAAGTACAGGGCCATGCCCTTGGCAAAACCTTCGCGCGAGGTCAGCGTCTGCTGCATGCGCACGACTTCGGCACCCTTCTCGTAGACGGTGACGGTGTAGAAGTTGTTGATTTCGATGTAGCTGTCGGGCCGCACCGGGTGGGCCATGGGGCCGGCGTCTTCGGGGAACTGGGCGGTGCGCAGCACGCGCACGTCCTCGATGCGCTTGACGGCGCGCGCCGACAGGTCGCCCGCCAGGTCCTGGCTGAACTCCTGGTCGCGGAAGACGGTCAGGCCTTCCTTGAGGCTCAACTGGAACCAGTCGCGGCAGGTGACGCGATTGCCGGTCCAGTTGTGGAAGTACTCGTGGCCTACCACGCTCTCGATGTTCGAATAGTCGGCGTCGGTGGCGGTGGCCTGGTTGGCCAGAACGTACTTCGTGTTGAAGATGTTCAGGCCCTTGTTCTCCATGGCGCCCATGTTGAAGTCGCTGGTGGCGACGATCATGAAGCGTTCCAGGTCCAGCGGCAGCTTGAAGCGCGCTTCGTCCCAGGCCACGGAGGCCATGAGCGAGTTCATGGCGTGTTCGGTCTTGTCCAGGTCGCCGGGACGCACATAGACCTGCAGCAGGTGGTCCTGGCCGTTGCGCGCGGTGATGCGCTGCTCGCGCGCCACCAGCTTGCCGGCCACCAGCGCGAACAGGTAGCAGGGTTTGCGGTGCGGGTCCACCCACTTGGCAAAGTGGCGGCCTTCTTCCAGATCGCCCTGCTCCACCAGGTTGCCGTTGGACAGCAACACGGGGTAGCGGGCCTTGTCGGCGCGCAGGGTCACGCTGTAGCTGGCCATCACGTCCGGACGGTCCAGGAAGTAGGTGATGCGGCGGAAGCCCTCGGCTTCACATTGCGTGAAGAAGGAGTCGTTGCTCACGTACAGGCCCATGAGCTTGGTGTTCTTCACCGGGGCGCAGGTGGTGAAGATCTCCAGCTCGAAAGGCGCCTCGCCCTCGGGCAGGTTCTCCAGCACCAGCTGGGCGCCGTCCATCTTGAAGCTGGTGCCCTGGCCGTTGACCAGCACACGCGCCAGGTTCAGCTCTTCGCCGTCCAGGCGCAGGGGCTGGGCCGCCACGGCCGGGTTGCGGCGCAGCGTCATCCTGTTGAGCACGCGGGTCTTGGCCGGGTCCAGGTCGAAGCTCAGGTCGACCGTGTCGATCCAGTAGGCCGGGGCGGCGTAGTCTTCGCGCCGGATGACGTGGGCTTGTCCTTCACGCATGAGGATTCCTTAAACGCCCTGCTTGAGCGAGGCTTCGATGAAGGGGTCGAGGTCGCCGTCCAGCACTTTCTGGGTGGCCGAGGTCTCGTAGTTGGTGCGCAGGTCCTTGATGCGGCTCTGGTCCAGCACGTAGCTGCGGATCTGGTGACCCCAGCCCACATCGGTCTTGCTGTCTTCCAGCTTCTGCTGTTCTTCCTGGCGCTTGCGCATCTCGTGGTCGTACAGGCGGCTGCGCAGGCGTTTCCAGGCCACGTCGCGGTTGCTGTGCTGGCTGCGGCCGTCCTGGCACTGCACTACGATGCCCGTGGGGATGTGCGTGAGGCGCACGGCCGAGTCGGTCTTGTTGATGTGCTGGCCGCCGGCGCCGCTGGCGCGGAAGGTGTCAGTGCGCACATCGGCCGGATTGATGTCGATCTCGATGGTGTCGTCGATCTCGGGGTAGACAAAGACGCTGGCAAAGCTGGTGTGCCGGCCGCCGGACGAGTCGAAGGGCGACTTGCGCACCAGGCGGTGCACGCCGGTTTCGGTGCGCAGCAGGCCGAAGGCGTAGTCACCCTCGATCTTGATGGAGGCGCTCTTGATGCCGGCGGTATCACCCGGCGTTTCTTCTTCCACCGTGGCCTTGAAGCCCTTGCGCTCGGCGTACTTCAGGTACTGGCGCAGCAACATGCTGGCCCAATCGCAGGCCTCGGTGCCACCGGCGCCGGCCTGGATGTCCAGGAAGGCGGGCAGGGGGTCGGCCGGGTTGTTGAACATGCGGCGGAATTCCAGCTTCTCCACGATCTCGGAGAGCTTGGCTTCTTCGGCCGAGATGGTCTGGAGGCCGGCCTCGTCGCCTTCTTCCTTGCTCATTTCGTAGAGCTCGGAGTTGTCGGAGAGTTCGCTGGTGAGCTTGTCCAGCGTGACGACCACGTCGTCCAGCGCCTTCTTTTCCCTGCCCAGTTCCTGGGCGCGCTTGGGGTCGTTCCAGACCGTGGGGTCTTCGAGCGAGGCGTTGACCGTCCTCAGACGTTCGGACTTGGCATCGTAGTCAAAGATACCTCCGGAGCTCGACCGTGCGCTGGCTCAGGTCGGCCAGTTTGGTTCCGATGGCATTGATTTGTTCTGCGTCCATGATGGGAAATCCTGTCTGTGTTCTGCGGGGGCGGGCTGCCGGTGGGCCGTGTGGATGGCCCGGAACCCTCGATTTTAGGCCTTCTCTCCAAAGCCGGGCGGGCGGCTCATGGGCTGGCCAACCCCTGGAAGCTGTGGCTATAGCCCATGACCACGCCGGCCGTGCCCAGCAGCATGAGGTTGACCGAGCCCTTGGCGCTGATCTTGTAGCCTAGCGACGGGATGATGCCGGGGGAAAAGCCATTCCAGTTCAAAGGCACTTTGTCTGCATATTCACCCGTGTAGCCGTAGATGATGCCGGCCGACACCTTGAGTGAAAGATTGGGTTCGCCCAGAAAGTCGTGCCAGTGATAGCCCGCGTAGGCGTAGGCCGATGGCTGGCCGAAGGAGTTGCGGAAGAGGGCCAGCCCGACCAGATGCTGACGGTCCAGATGCTGTTCCACCGAGATCACAAAAGCATATTTGTGCTCGGGGTCGTCACGCCAGTGGTAGACGACGGGCGCGATCGTGAGGGTGAGGGGGGTGGGTGCGGCCGCTTCGGCGATGGCGGGGGGCGGCGTGTTGTCCGCCTGGGCCTGGCTGGAGCCAGCCCATAGCAGGGCGCCAGCGAGGCTGAACGCGCGCGATAGAAAGTGCATGGGACGGGAGTAGCCCTAGCCGGCCAGGAAGTTTTCGATGAGTCTGGCCAACTGCTCGGGTTGGTCGTGGTGCAGCATGTGGCCGGCGTCCTGGATCAGCGCATGCTGCAGCCGGGGCACGCTTTTCAGGCGTTCGTGGAATTCGGCCAGGGTATATTTGCCCTCCCACCACTGCTCCATCTGGTTGTCGCTGGCTTCCACCGACAGCACGGGCGCCGTGATGGCGGCAAAGGCGGCCAGCACCTCGTCCACCCGGTAAAGCTGGGCGTTGACGATCTTGTGCGCGGCGTCGCCCAGGATCTCCCATTTTCCCTGGGCATTGGGTCGCGCCCAGTGCTGCGCCAGCCACTGCGCCTTGTCTTCGCCCAGGCGCGGGTTGGTTTTCATGAGCCGGCGCGCCACGCCGTCGGCATCGTCATAGCTTTTCAGGGTCAGTTCGCCGCGGTGCAGGCTTTTGAGCTCGTCCATCCACTTGGCATAGCGTTTGGGGGCTTGCGCTGCTTGGGTGGCCGGCATGCCGAAGCCTTCCAGATTGACCAGGCGGCGGATGCGCTGGGGGCGCACGCCGGCATAGAGCATGACCACGTTACCGCCCATGCTGTGGCCCACCAGGTCCACGGGCTGCTCGCCGGCGTAGTGGTCGAGCAGGCCGTCCAGATCGGCCAGGTAGTCGGGAAACCAGTAGTTGTCGTGCCCCGTGTATGTGGCCCCCACGCTCGGCACTGCGTGTCCTCCCTGCCCCCCGAGGGGGCCCTCGCCACCTTGGGGCGGCCCGGCGGTGGCGAGCCCGGTCAGCCCGAAACCGCGCCAGTCGGCTGCAATGATGGTGCGGCCCTGCGCGAAGGCCGGGCTGAAAGCGTCCACCATGAACTGGTAGGACGCCGCCACGTCCATCCAGCCGTGCATCAGCACCAGCGGAGGCAGGGTGGATTCGGCCTCGCCCCAGTGCAGGACGTGGTACTTGAGGTTGCGGACAGGGGTAAATTCGCTGCGGGCGGGGCGTCGGACTTGGTACATTTGTCCAATCATACGGAGACATCACATGGCGACCAGTCAAGACCGGGACAACTATGCGTCTTTGCACAGCCAGTTCCGCTGGCGGGTGCCGGAAGAATTCAACATCGCCGAGGTTTGTTGCCGGCGCTGGGCACGGGCGGCCGATGCCGGCCAGCGCATCGCCATCCATGCCGACGGGCCCGGCTTGCAGCCTCGCAGCCACAGCTACGCCGAGTTGCAGCACCAGGCCAACCGCCTGTCCAACGCGCTGGCCCAGCTCCGGGTGGGCCGGGGCGATCGCGTGGCCATCGTGTTGCCGCAGCGCTTCGAGACCGCCGTGGCCTATATGGCCGTGCTGCAACTGGGCGCAGTGGCCATGCCGCTGTCCACGCTTTTCGGCCCCGAGGCGCTGGAGTTCCGCCTGAACGATAGCGCAGCCTCGGTGCTGATCTGCGACGACGCAGCCATCGTCAACATCCAGAACATCCGCGGCGACTGCGAAGCGCTGCGTCACGTGATCGGCGTGGGCTCCAGTGCTGGCGGTGACGCCGGTGGCGGCGCGGCCGGTATGGCCGATCTGGATTACGCGGCCCTGCTGGCAGAGCACCCGCCCGAGTTCGACCCGGTGCGCACGCGCGCCGACGACCCGGCCGTGCTGATCTACACCAGCGGCACCACGGGCAACCCGAAAGGCGCACTGATCCCGCATCGCGCGCTGATCGGCAACCTGACCGGTTTCGTCTGCAGCCAGAACTGGTTCGGCTTCGACCCGCGGGCCCGCGGGCCCTTGCCGGACCTGCCGCAGCCCGAAGTTCCGACGGTCTTCTGGTCGCCAGCGGACTGGAGCTGGACCGGGGGGCTGATGGATGCCTTGTTGCCGACGCTTTATTTCGGCCGTCCCATCGTGGCCTGGAACGGCCGCTTCAGCCCGCAGACCGCCTTCGAGTTGCTGCAGAAATACGAGGTGACGCACACCTTCCTCTTCCCCACGGCGCTCAAGGCCATGATGAAGGCCTTCCCGCAACCGAAGAAGTTCTTCAAGCTCAGTCTGCAGGCCATCATGAGTGCGGGCGAGGCGGTGGGCGACGCGGTGTTCGGCTATTGCCGCAAGGAACTGGGCGTGACGGTGAACGAGATGTTCGGCCAGACCGAGGTGAACTACATCGTCGGCAACTGCTCCATCTTCTACCCGGCCAAACCCGGCAGCATGGGCAAGGGCTATCCGGGGCACCGGGTGGCGGTGATCGACGAGCAGGGACGCGAGTGCTCCAGCGGCACGCTTGGTGAGGTGGCGATCCACCGCCTGGACGTGCATGGTGATCCGGATCCGATCTTCTTCCTCGGCTATTGGAAAAACGAGGCGGGTACGCGCGACAAGTACACCGGCGACTGGTGCCGTACCGGTGACCTCGCCCTGCGCGACGCCGACGGCTACCTCTGGTACCAGGGCCGCGCCGATGACATGTTCAAGGCCGCGGGCTACCGCATCGGCCCGGGGGAGATTGAGAACTGCCTGGTCAAGCACCCGGCCGTGGCCAATGCCGCCGTCGTGCCCAAGCCCGATGCCGAGCGCGGCGCGCTGGTGAAGGCCTATGTGGTGCTGACGGTGGAGGCCGCGGCCGAGCGGGGCGACGAACCCGTTTCGCGCAACGAGTGGGAGCGGCGCCTCATGATCGACCTGCAGCGGCATGTGAAGGGCAAGCTGGCGCCCTACGAGTACCCCAAGGAGATCGAGTTCCTCGATGCCCTGCCCATGACCACCACGGGCAAGGTGCAGCGCCGCGTGCTGCGGCTGCAGGAAGAGGCACGCCATGCCCAGCGCCGCGCGGTTTAAGCCCGGGCTGGCGCGGCGTGTGGCGCTGCTGTCCTTGTCGCGGTGGCTGATGCTGCCCGCCATTCCACTATTGGCCTGGGGTGTTTTTTTCCTGGGGAACAGGTCGGTTGCGGCCATCTTTTTCGTGCTCGTGCCGGGGCTGGGCCTGCTGTTGGCCTTGCGCGCCTGGGAGATGAGTCTGCGCCGCCAGTTCGTGCGCGAGGCGCCGCTGCCGCGCTTTCTGGGGGCCAAGTTGTGCGAACGCTATCCCCAGATCAGTCCGCGCGATGCCGAGCTGGTGCTGCGCGGCTTGCGCCAGTTCTTCATGGCCCATCTGCGCAGCGGCCGCGCCTTCGTGGCCATGCCTTCGCGTGTGGTGGACGCGGCCTGGCACGAATTCATTCTGCACACGCGCGGCTACGAGCAATGGTGCGGCACGGCTTTCGGCAGACTGTTGCACCACAGCCCGGCCGAGGTGCTGGGCCGGGATGCGCGGCGCAACGACGGCCTGCGTCGTGTGTGGTTCTGGGCCTGCAAGGAGGAGAGCATCGACCCGCGCCAGCCCAGCCGCCTGCCGCTGCTGTTTGCGCTGGACAGGAAATTCGCGATTCCCGGCGGTTTCCACTATGTGCCGGACTGCCGCGAGATCGATCGCCAGAGCGGTTCCGACGCCTATTGCGGGACCAGCTTTGGCGGGAGCGACGGTGGTGGCGACGCGCCCGGTGATACCGCGGGTTTTGGCGGTTCGGACAGCAGCGCGGGCGGGGACAGTGGTGGTGGTGACGGCGGTGGTTGTGGGGGCGGTGGCGACTAGGTTTTGCAAGTCGCGCTACGATGGCGCGCCGCGTTTACGCTTTTCTTCCTGTATCACCTGCACTGTTTCCCCATGAACCAAGTACAACTCGGTCGCAGCGACCTCCACGTCACGCCCATCTGCCTGGGCACCATGACTTTCGGCGAGCAGGTCGACGAAGCCGCCGCCCACGCCATCCTGGACCAGGCGCTTGCGCGCGGCATCAACTTCCTGGACACGGCGGAGATCTACTCGGTGCCCACCAAGGCCGAGACCTACAACGTCACCGAGAAGATCATCGGCAACTGGTTCGCCAGCCGTCCCGGCGCACGCCAGAAAATGGTGGTGGCCACCAAGGTGGCCGGCCCCTCGCGCGGCATGGATTGGGTGCGCAAGGGCAGCCCCAATGTGACGCCGGCCGAGATGCTGGCGGCCTGTGACGACAGCCTCAAACGTCTGAAGACCGACGTCATCGATCTTTACCAGATTCACTGGCCGCTGCGCCACGTGCCCATGTTCGGCCAGATGTATTTCGACCCGGCCAAGGACGACCCCACGGTCACGTCCATCCACGAGCAGCTGGAGGCCCTGGGCAAGCTGGTGAAGGCCGGCAAGGTGCGGGCGATCGGTCTGTCGAACGAGTCACCCTACGGTGTGCACGAGTTCGTGCGCCTGGCCGAGCAGCACGGCCTGCCGCGCGTGGCCACGGTGCAGAACCCCTATTGCCTGGTGAACCGCACGGTCGAAAACGCGCTGGACGAAACCCTGCACCGCCTGGGCGTCTCGCTGCTGGCCTATTCGCCCCTGGGTTTCGGCCTCCTGACCGGCAAGTACGACACCAGCGGTTTCCTGGGGGCTGGTGCGCCAGATGGCCGCATCGCCAAGTTCGAGAGCGTGCGCAAGCAGCGCTGGGGCCGTACCGAGGCGCTGGAGGCTGCGCGTCGTTACAACGCACTGGCGCGCGAACACGGCCTCACGCCCACACAGATGGCCCTGGCCTTCTGCTACACCAAGTGGCAGGTCACCAGCACCATCATCGGTGTGACCTCCCTCGCGCAACTGGACGAGGACCTCAACGCCTGGGGCACCACGCTGAGCCCCGAAGTGCTCAAGGCCATCGACGCGATCCGCAAGGAGATGCGCGACCCCGCCGTCTGAACTGAAAACCTCGGCCCTTACTTCAGCAGGAACTTCAGCAGCTTGTCCGTCAGCGGTCCGTAGGGCGGCGCCAGCAGCCTGGCGGTGGAGAAGCGGGCCTGTTTGAAGACAGGACGCAGCTTGGAGAAGGTCAGGAAACCCTCATGGCCGTGGTAGTGGCCCATGCCCGAGGCACCGACGCCGCCGAAGGGCAGCTCTTCCTGGCCCACGTGGAAGAGCGCATCGTTGATGGACACACCGCCCGACATCACGCGTGTGAGCAGCTGCGCCTGCACGGCCTGGTCGTTGGTGAAGGGGTAAAGCGCCAGTGGCCGCGCTCCGGCGTTGATGCGCTTGATCACATCGTCTTCCAGGTCCTCGTAGCTGATCACCGGCAGGATGGGGCCGAAGATCTCGCGCTGCATCAACAGGCAGTCGGCGGGCGCGTCCAGCACGATGTGCGGTGCGATCTTGCGCAGCTTGGCATCGAAGGGTTTGCCGGGGATCAGCGGGATCACCTGGGCGCCGCGCTGTTTGGCATCGTCCAGCGCATGCAGCAGGCGGGCGTAGGCGATGTCGTCGATGATGGCGGTGTAGTCCGGAGAGTCCAGCTTCGGATAGCGCTTGGGCATGATCTCCTGGGCCAGGCGCACGAATTCCTTGATTTTCCGGTCCGGCACATAGACATGGTCCACCGTGGTGCAGATCTGGCCGGCGTTGAGGTACTTGACGTAGAGCAGGCGCTCGGCCGCCGTGCGCAGCGGGAAGTCCTCGCACACGATGGCGGGTGATTTGCCGCCCAGTTCCAGCGTCACCGGGCAGAGGTTGGCCGCGGCCGCGGCCATGACGGCGCGGCCGGTGGTTCCCGAGCCGGTGAAGAGCAGGTGGTCGAAAGGCAGCCTGGAAAATTCCACGCCCACGCCACCGGTCTCGTCGAAGAACTGCAGCTTCTCCTCGGGGAAGTAGTCGGGCATTTCCTTGATCAGCAGCTTCGCCAGGTGGCGCGAGTTTTCGCTCATCTTGACCATGGCGCGGTTGCCGGCGGCGAAGATGGCGGCCAGTGGCAGCAGACTGAGGTTGAGCGGGAAGTTCCAGGGCACGATGACACCCACCACGCCCAGTGGCTGCGGGATCACGCGGTTGCTGGCCAGGCCGAAAGCCATGCGGTCGATGCCGCGGCGCTGCGGCTTCATCCAGCGCTTGAGCCGTTTGAGCGTGTGGTGGATGCCCTTGAGCACCGGCATGATTTCGGTCAAGAGAGTCTCGTGGCGCGAGCGGTTGCCGTAGTCGGCGCTGATGGCGTCACAGATGGCGTCCTGGTGCTCGCGCACGAAGCGCTCGAGCTTGCGCAGGTCGGCGCTGCGGCTTTCATAGTCAGGCTCCGGGCTGGCGAGGTAGGCGGCGCGCTGGCGCTTGAGTGCGGCTTCCAGCGTGGTGCGTACCAGGGCACTGGCGGAATCATTGACAGCATTCATCGTTACTCTCCTTGCTTTTCTTCAGTTAGCCATGTAGCGGCCGGCGCGGTGGTTGATGGCCAGCGTGAGGTTCAACACCACGGCTCCGGCCACGGACAGGGCCACCTGCAGCAACGGTGTGGTGGCCAGCGCCAGCAGAAGTATGAGCGTATCCACGGCCATTTGCACGTGGCCGGCGCGCCAGCCCCGGGTCTCCTGCAGCCAGAAGGCCAGGATGCCCACGCCGCCCAGGCTGGCGCGGTGGCGGAACAGGATGAGAAAACCCACGCCCAGCAGCACGCCGCCCACCAGGGCCGCGTAAAGCGGCTGTACCTGCTCGAAGGTGATGAAGTGGGGCGTGAGCTCGCTCAGCACGGAGAGCAAGGCCACCGCAATCATGGTCTTGACCAGGAAGGCCCGGTCCAGACGGCGCCAGGCCAGCACATAGAAGGGCAGGTTGAGAACGAAGAACACCGGCCCGAAGCCCCAGCCGGTGCCGTAGTGCAGCAGGAAGGCGATGCCGGCCGTGCCGCCGCTGAGCAGCTGCGCATGCTGGAACAGCGCCACGGCCAGCGCGATCAGCGCCGTACCCGAGAGCAGGGCCAGCGCATCCTCGGCCCTGCTGTGGTGCAGGGGCGGTGTGTCTTGGGGCGAGTTCATGCCCTGGAATTGTGGCACCGCCTGGTCCCTTTCGTTGAGAGAAAATTCACGCATGGCCAAGAAAGAACACGTCTCCGAAACCCCCGCCACCCAGCTGCTCAAGGCGCACAAGGTGGACTACACCGAGCATCCCTACGAGTACCTGGAGCACGGCGGGGCGCAGCACAGCGCGCAGGTGCTGGGCTGGGACCCGTACACCGTGGTGAAGACACTGATCATGCAGGACCAGGATGCGAAACCGCTGGTGGTGCTGATGCACGGCAACCGCAAGGTCTCGACCAAGAACCTGGCGCGGCAGATCGGCGCCAAGTCGGTGGAGCCCTGCAAGCCCGAGGTGGCCAACCGGCACAGCGGTTATCTGGTGGGCGGCACCTCGCCCTTCGGTACGCGGCGCGAGATGCCGGTCTACATCGAGGAAACCATCCTGGCGCTGCCGCGCATCCTGATCAACGGCGGACGGCGTGGCTACCTCGTGGGGATCGCCCCGCAGATCTGCATGCAGTTGCTGGGGGCCACACCGGTGCAGTGCGCACTGGCCGAATAGCGCCCGGCCACTGTGCGATCGCATCGCCCCGGCGCGGGAACCGGGGTGCCGCGCCCATGACGGACTCTGAGAGAATGGCTCAGCCAAGGGAGTTTGTCGCATGCGATTTCCGGGTCTTGCTTTTTTCTCACGACGTGCCTGGGCACTGGCCAGCTGGCTCGTCGTGTTTGGCCTGCTGGTGGCGGGCGGGGAGGTGGTCCTGCGCTCCCAGTTGCAGGATCGTCTGAACAAGCGCCATATCGAGGCGCTGTCCTATGCCACCACCCTGCGTGTGCGCCTGGAGCGTGAACTCAACGCCTTGCTCTATCTCAACAGCGGCCTGGGGGCTTATCTGGTCGTGCGCAACAGCAGCATGCAGACCAGCGAGATCCAGGACATCCTGGCTGTCCTGCATCGCAGCAACCGGCACATCCGGAATTTCGGGGTGGCTGTTGGCTACCGCCTGCTCTATGTCTATCCCCTGCTGGGTAATGAAAAGGCGATCGGCTTGTACTACCCGGATCAGCCGACCCAATGGCCCATGATCCAGAAGATCGCCCAGAGCGGTCTGGCCTTGCTGGCCGGGCCGGTGGAGCTGGTGCAGGGGGGCCGGGGACTGGTGTACCGCATGCCGCTGATGCTGCACGGTCGCTACTGGGGCTTGCTGTCGACCGTGATCGACTCCGACTCGCTGTTCCGGGCCGTACAGGCCGAATCGGAAGACGATCGCTACGAGTTTGCGATCCGCGGCCGTGACGCCCTGGGGCTGACAGGGGGAGCGGTCTGGGGGGCGCTGGGCTTGTTCGATCAGCCGGAGGTGCTGGTCCAGGAGATGGAGATCCCCGGGGGGCGCTGGGCCATTGCCGTGCGCCCGCGCCTGGCCGACGACAGCCGCGGGCTGCGCTGGCTGATCCGCACGGGTTCAGTGGCGGCTGGCTTGCTGGTCGCCAGCATGCTCTACATGCTGGTCCGTAACCGTGGCCTGATGGCGTACCGCGCCATGTACGACGATCTGACGGGCTTGCCCAATCGCCGGCTCTTCGAGGACCGGGCGCTGATGGCATTTTCCCGCCAGCAGCGCCAGCCGGAGCAGCTGTGCGCGCTGTTGTTCCTGGACCTCGACGACTTCAAGTCTGTGAACGACCTGCATGGCCACAAGGCCGGCGATGCCGTGCTCATGGCCGTGGCCAGCCGGGCGCTGGCGGCCGTGCGCCAGCATGACACGGTGGCGCGCTGGGGTGGTGACGAGCTCATCGTGCTGCTGGAGAACATTTCCAGGGACATGCTGGAAACCATTGCCCAGCGGCTGCGCGGCTCCATCCAGGAACCCATCGACTTCGAGGGGCGTCAACTCCAGGTGGGCGTTTCCATCGGGGTAGCGATCTATCCGGAGGCCGGCACCGACCTGGACCAGCTGCTGCATGCGGCGGACGGCCATATGTACAGTGACAAGACGTCCCGCAAGGGCGGGTTTTCCAGGCCGGCTGCGCTGGCAGAATAGCGGCCTGTACCGAAAAAAACAGGCCCTTGCTGCACGCGGGCCGATCGAGGAGCAAGAGTCTTGGATTCCCTGTCTGTCGCTTATCCCGCCCTGGCCACCGTGGCCGCCTATCTGCTGGGCTCGCTGTCCTTTGCCGTCATCGTCAGCCATGTCATGGGCCTGCACGATCCACGTACCTACGGCAGCAAGAACCCCGGGGCGACCAACGTGCTGCGCTCGGGCTCGAAAAAGGCCGCCGTGGTCACCCTGCTGCTCGACGCCGCCAAGGGCTGGCTGCCGGTGGCCCTGGTCCAGTGGTACGGCAAGCCTTACGGGCTGGAGGCCGGCACCGTGGCGCTGGTGGGCCTGGGCGCTTTCCTCGGCCACCTGTACCCGGTGTTCTTCCGCTTCGAAGGGGGCAAGGGCGTGGCCACGGCGCTGGGCGTTTTGGTGGGCGTGCACTGGGCGCTGGGCCTGGCCACCCTGCTCACCTGGATCCTGATTGCCTTCTTCTTCCGCTATTCCTCGCTGGCCGCGCTGGTGGCTTCTGTCTTCGCACCGCTGTACTACATCTTCGGTGATGGTCTGGCCTGGTACATGGACGGGGCACTGCTGTTTTCCGTCAGCCTGATGTCGCTGCTGCTGATCTATCGACATGCCGAAAACATCGGCCGGCTGGCACGCGGTACCGAGTCCAGGCTCGGCAAGAAGAAGACCTGAGAGCCAGCGAACCCCGGATGCGGGGTCAGGCCTGCATGGCGGCGTGCGCGCCCAGTTGCAGGATCAGGTGATGGTTCAGGCGCAGCCGGACCAGAGAGGTGGCCAGTGCCGCCTGGATGGTCGGACGGCCGCTCATGGTGCGGTGCAGGCGGGGCTGCGGCAGCACCTGGCCATCGGTGCCGGTGACCACGGCCACGTGGGGCAGGTTGGGGCGCACACTGCGGCGCATCACGACGGCCAGCGTGTTGTCCTCCAGGCGCACATAGGTGCCGGGCGGACACAGGCCCACGGCGCGCACCAGGGCGTGGCCGACCTCGTCGTTGTAGGCATTGGCGCCCGTCATGATGGTGCGCACGGACTCGGTGGCGCTACGGCCTTCCCGTGACTTGCGCGGCGAGATCATGGCGGCGTAGCGGTCCACCACCCGCAGGATGCGGATCAGCCGCTTGTGGGCGGGCAGCAGGCGCAGCTCGATCTTTTCGGTGTACTCGTCATGGTGTGAGGACACCACCTCGATCCACAGCGGATCGCTCACGCCCAGGCTGTTGGCCAGCATCAGGCCGCCCTTGGGCGCGTGCAGGCGGATGGCTTCGAGCTGGGGCTGGCTGAGTTTCTCGGTCTGCAGGGCCAGCTGGTCCTGCAGCTCGGTCATGGCGATGTTCATGGTCAGCGCGGCATGGACCAGGCTGTCGCGCTCCTTGGCATCGAGCTTGAGCTCGGCGGCGAGCAGGTGGCACAGGGTGGCGCAGACCAGACTGTGCGATGGGCTGTAGCCGACCGAAGAATTGGTGGCGAGCTGGAACAGCAGGTAGATGCCGACGTCGGCGTCGCGCTGCAACAGGGCCTGCATCCAGCGGTCGTACTGCCAGACGCGCTGTTCGAACTCCTGCACGCTCAGCGGACTGCCCAGCAGGATGCCCAGGCCGGACTCCAGGTCCGACCACAGGCCCAGCAGGTCTTCGTACTCGTTTTCGTTTTGAACAGTCACGGTGCGTGGTTCGGAATAGGAGCCTAGGATACCAGCAGCTTCAATACCGGCGCTCCAGCACCAGCTGGTCGTTGGTGCGTGTCATCTGGAAACGCGTGAGGTAGCTGTTGCCCAGCAGCACGTAGGGCATAGGTGCCGGGGTTACCAGGGCTTCGACGTTGTAGACGTCCACGCTGCCCAAGCGTACGCTGGACAGCATGATGCGCCAGCCCACGGTGACGCCGTTGGCGGTGCTGACCTGCACCGTCTGCCCCGACTTGTAGGGCAGCCCGATGGCATCCGCATCGGTCACGCCCAGCGAAACCACCGAAGCCCCGGTATCGACGATGAAATTGACGGTGCGCCCGTTGATCTGCCCCGGGGTGCGGAAGTGGCCGTTGCTGCCGGCGTGCAGCACGATGCGGCGCTGGTCCCCGGCCTCGCCCTCGGCAGGGGGCGCGCTGACCGGCCCTTCGCCCAGGCGCAGGGTCTGGCGCGCACCGCGGATTTCCACCTCGGCCTGGCCCGCCTGCAGGCCGATGACCTTGACGCCCTGATGGCTCTGGCCCACGGCCACGCTCCGGGGGGGGCCGCCGTCGACCACCAGCAGTGCCTTGCCGCCCAGGATGCCCGACAGCACCACGGTCTGCGCCTGCGCTGCGCCCGTCAGGGCGAGGGCGCACAGCAGAAGGGGGAGGCGGCTTTTCATGGGGCCGGCCTCAATCGCGGAAGTTGTTGAAACTGATGGGCACGTCGTTGACCTCCTTGCGCAGCAGTGCCATGACGGCCTGCAGGTCATCGCGTTTGGCGCCCGTGACGCGCAACTTGTCTTCCTGGATGGCGGCCTGGACCTTGAGCTTGCTGTCTTTGATCATGCGCTGGATCTTCTTGGCCAGTTCGGCCTCGATGCCGTTGCGCACCTTGACGAGTTTCTTGACCTTGTCGCCGCCGATCTTCTGCAGATCGCCGATGTCCAGGAAGCGCACGTCCACGGATTGTTTGGCCAGCTTGCCCCGCAGCACTTCGAGGATCTGCTCGATCTGGAAGTCGGCGTCGCCGACCACGGTGATTTCCTTGTCCTTGATCTCGATGCTGGCCGAGGTGCCCTTGAAGTCGAAGCGGGTGGCGATCTCCTTGGCGGAGTTGTCCACACCGTTTTTCACCTTGACCATATCGGCTTCGCAGACGGTGTCGAAAGAAGGCATGACGGTATTTTTCTGAGGCTGATGCAAATGAGAGAATCAGGAGCTGTAACTGCCCCCCCTGAGGGACTATGTTAGTCGAGAAAAACGTCCCGCTCCAGCCGTACAACACCTTCAGCATCGTCGCCCGGGCCCATACCCTGGTCCGGGTGTTGCAGGAGGCCGACGTGCGCGCCGTGCTGGCCGATCCCGAACTCGGCCCTAGCCCGAAGTTCGTGCTGGGCGGCGGCAGCAACATCGTGCTGACCGGGGACGTGAAGCCGGTGGTGCTCAAGGTGGAGATCACGGGCCGCCGCCTGGTTGAGGAGACGCCCAGGGCCTGGATCGTCGAGGCTGGCGCCGGCGAGAGCTGGCATGGGCTGGTGACCTGGACGCTGGAGCAGGGCTGGCCCGGGCTGGAGAACCTGGCACTCATTCCCGGTACCGTGGGCGCGGCGCCGGTGCAGAACATCGGCGCCTATGGCGTGGAATTGCAGGATCGCTTCGACTCACTCGACGCCATTGACCTGGAAACCGGGCGGGCCTTCACGCTGGATGCCGCGCAGTGCGGTTTTGCTTACCGCGACTCGGTGTTCAAGCATGCGGCCGACGGCCGCGCCCCCGGTTTTGGCCTGGCGGGCCGCGCCCTCATCACCCGGGTCCGCCTGGCGCTGCCCAAGGCCTGGAAACCGGTGCTGGGTTATCTGGACCTGGAACGCAGAATGGCCGAGACCGGTATCCACAGCCCCACACCCCGCCAGATCTACGACTGGGTCTGCGAGATCCGCCGCGCCAAGCTGCCCGATCCGGCAGTCATCGGCAATGCCGGGAGCTTCTTCAAGAACCCGACGGTGACGCCCGAGCAGTGCGCCGACATCATTGCGCGCGAGCCCAGGATCGTGCATTACCAGCTGGACGATGGCACTGTGAAGCTGGCGGCTGGCTGGCTGATCGACGCCTGCGGCTGGAAGGGCAAGTCCATCGGCCAGGCCGGGGTCTACGAGAAGCAGGCGCTGGTGCTGGTCAACCGCGGTGGCGGCGAGCAGGGCGCCACGGGCGGCGAGGTCATGACCCTGGCCAAGGCCATCCAGACCAGCGTCTACGAGCGTTTTGGCATCCGGCTCGAACCCGAGCCGGTGGTGGTCTGAGGCGGCAAGCCCGCCTCAGTTTCCTGTCAAATCGATTTCGCTGAGCGCGCGCTCCAGCGCCGAGCGGCTCGGCGTCTCGATGAAGACACACTGCT
The DNA here is from genome assembly GCA_963512175.1 of uncultured Hylemonella sp. Taxonomy (GTDB): domain Bacteria; phylum Pseudomonadota; class Gammaproteobacteria; order Burkholderiales; family Burkholderiaceae_C; genus Hylemonella. The sequence continues at coordinate 179,068 of CAUPLI010000004.1, forward strand.
TGCCGGTGCGTTTGCAGTGATCCTTCACACGCCAGTAGGCGTTGTGGCTGATGCAGCCGCTCTGGCAGATCACCAGGTCGGCGGCGGCCAGGGTGGCGTCCAGCAGGCTGCTGTTGTCTTCCGTCCCGCCGTCGTGGTGCAGGAAACGCGCGCCGGTGTGCTCGATCACCTGGCGGTAGATGGGCACGCTGGCCGTGCGTCCCCCCACGCACAACACGGCCCGCTGGTCCAGATCCGGCGCATGGGCCTCTTGGGGTGGTGTGCGTTGCTGCAGCGAAACCTCGGCCAGCCGGGATTGCAGCTGGCCGGCGCGCTCGTCTTGCCGCTGCGCCTCCTGGCGGGCTTGCGCCAGCAGGCGTTGTAAGGACTTGAGTTCCTCGGCGTGCTGCCGGTCCAGCTGCATCCGTTCCATGCGCTGCGCCAGGCCGGGAGCACAGGCCTGCAGCTGTTCGAGCTGTTCCTGCTGCTGGTGCAGACGGGTCTGTGCCTGTACCAGCGCGGCTCGCAGGCGCAGGGTTTCGGCCTGTTGCTGCTCCAGCCGGGCGCTGTAGTGGCTGGTCTGCTGCTGGCTGCGCTCCTGTGCGTTGGCCAGCTCGCGTGCCAGGATGGCGTTTTCGTCATGCAGGGTTTCCAGGCGGCTGAGGTCGGCGCGCGTCGCCATGCCGACCTGGTGCTGCAGCATGTGGACCTCGCCCAGGATGCGGTGCTCCAGCTCGGCATCGCAGCGCGGGTGGGTCAGCGCTGCCCACAGGGCGCCGGCCCAGTCGGCGCTGGCGCGGCAGTCCGTCCACCAGACGCCCAGGGCTTCGGTGCTCTTGAGGGGCTGCGCCGCCCGCAGCACCAGCGCATAACGATGTTCCAGTTCCTTGTGCAGGGTTTCGGACAGCGGCGAGCGGCGCCGGCATTCGGTCACCACGGTGCAATGCACCTCGTAGTCGCTGTAGGGGCCCAGTTTGCCCAGGGTTTTCTCCGCCAGCCGGCGCAGCTGGGGCAGGGGCAGGCAGACCCCGATGACCGGGCAGTAGGCGTGGCCGTCCAGCTCCCACAGGCGGCGCCGGCGTGAACCGCTGCCGGGCAGCGGTGCCGTCATGGCCGGTTCGAGCGCCTTGGGGCCGATGCGTGGGACCTCCGGTGCGGCTTGTAGCTGGCACATGTGGCGCTCCCGCTCAATGCAGCAGACCGCCGCCCGGCAGGGCGGCCAGCGGGTCCGATGCGCGGGTGACCACCGAGGCGTCGCCGGCCGATTCGATCACCATCACCCAGCGTTCGTGCGCGCGGGTCATGACCTGGCGCAGCCCGGGGCTGGCGTGCGGATGGTTCTTGAGGAAAAAGAGATTGGAGACGATCTTGCGTGCCATCAACGTGCGCTGGCGGCTGCTGGGCAGCCTGGCGTCTGCTGCGGGGGCGGCCCAGCAGGTCATCAGGGCGAAGGTGCCGGCTACCAGGGCTTCCAGGCAGGGCGGGTTCAGGTCGTTGTCGGCACAGGACATGGGGCTCTCCAGACGGGGTTGGCTAGGCTTGCGGTGCAAGCGTGAGATGATTGTAATGAGAATAATTCTCATTACAATCATTAAGCACCCATCCCATCATGGTCTTGTCCGGGTTTTGGAAACAAAAAAGCCCGCACAGGGCGGGCTTTCGGGCAGGAATCGGGCTGAATTACTTCAGCTTGGTTTCCTTGTATTCCACATGCTTGCGAGCCTTGGGATCAAATTTCATGATCGCCATTTTCTCGGGCATGGTCTTCTTGTTCTTGCTGGTCGTATAGAAGTGACCGGTGCCGGCCGTGGATTCCAGCTTGATCTTTTCGCGTCCGCCTTTGGTTGCCATGATTCAGCTCCTTAAGCTTGGCCACGTGCGCGCAGGTCGGCGAGCACGGAGTCGATACCATTCTTGTCGATCAGACGCAGGGCGGCGCTGGAAACGCGCAGACGGACCCAGCGGTTCTCGGTCTCGACCCAGAAACGGCGGTATTGCAGGTTCGGCAGGAACCGGCGCTTGGTTTTGTTGTTGGCGTGGGAAACATTGTTCCCGACCATCGGGCCTTTACCCGTTACTTCGCATACGCGTGCCATGAGGACACTTCGCTTTCTTCAAACGGCCGCCACCTGGGCAGTGGGGGCCTCACCTCGCCAGTAGGGTGGCGGTAACCCATGATGGACAGCAAAGTCCAGCAAAGCCTGCAATTATAGCCCAATCGGCAGCCCCTGGGGCAGGGGGTCAGGCTTCCTGTTCCAGGAAGCGTTGGGCGTCCAGTGCGGCCATGCAGCCGGTGCCGGCGCTGGTGATGGCCTGGCGGTAGACATGGTCCTGCACGTCGCCGGCGGCGAAGATGCCCGGCACCGAGGTCTGGGTGGCAAAACCCTTGAGCCCGCCCTGGGTGACGATGTAGCCGTTTTCCATGGCCAGCTGGCCCTGGAAGATCTCGGTGTTGGGGGCATGACCAATGGCGATGAAGGCGCCCTTGAGTTCCAGCTCCTCGGTGCTGCCGTCGATCGTGCTCTTGAGGCGGATGCCGGTGACCCCGCTGGCGTCGCCCAGGACTTCGTCCAGGGTCTTGAAGGTCTTGAGCACGATCTTGCCGGCCTTGACCTTGTCCATGACCTTGTCGACCAGGATGGGCTCGGCCTTGAACTTGTCACGGCGGTGCACCAGATAGACCTTGGACGCGATATTCGACAGGTACAGAGCCTCTTCCACGGCCGTGTTGCCGCCTCCGACCACGCAGCAGACCTGATCACGGTAGAAGAAACCGTCGCAAGTGGCGCAGCCGGAGACGCCACGTCCCATGAAGGCCGTTTCGGATGGCAGGCCCAGGTATTTGGCCGAGGCGCCGGTGGCGATGATCAGCGAATCGCAGGTATAGGTGCCGCTGTCGCCCGTCAGGGTGTAGGGGCGTTTGCTGAAGTCGACCTTGTTGATGTGGTCGTAGACGATTTCGGTCTTGAAACGCTCGGCGTGGGCCAGGAAGCGCTGCATCAGCTCCGGGCCCTGCACGCCATCCGTGTCGGCCGGCCAGTTGTCGACCTCAGTGGTCGTCATGAGCTGGCCGCCCTGGGCCATGCCGGTGACCAGCACGGGGTTCAGGTTGGCGCGCGCGGCGTAGACCGCGGCGGTGTAGCCGGCCGGGCCGGAACCGAGGATCAGTACCCTGGCGTGTTTGTTCTGCGACATTCTGGAAACCTTCGCTATTTAATGAATCTTTTGGTCAATAATCGGTGGCGCCGCGTACCGTGCCGCGGCCGGGGGCTCCGGGAGCCTGCCCAGCCATTGTAAGAACTGAACAATGCACGCGCAGAATGATCGACTTATGTCAATGCTGACCAATCAGGATTTGTTGCGCCGGGTTCCGCTGTTTTCCATGCTGTCGGACGACCAGCTCCACGCGCTCGCTGCTGCGGTGGTCAAGCGTCGCGTCAAGCGTGGCGAACGCATCGTCCAGCAGGGGGAGAAATCGGACGCCCTGTCCATCATTCTCTCGGGCCGGGCACGCGTGCTCATGACCGACACCGGCAACGGACGCGAAGTCATCCTGGCCACTTTGCAGTCAGGTGACTATTTCGGCGAGATGAGCCTGATCGACAACGACGTGCACTCCGCCTCGGTCGAGGCCGAGACCCAGACCGACGTGCTGGAGCTGGGAAGGTCCGAGTTCCTGCGCAGCCTGGCCGAAAGCGCGCCCATGGCCTACGGCATCATGCGCGGCCTGGTGCAGCGCCTGCGCCATGCCGATCGCAAGATCGGCTCGCTGGCCTTGATGAGCGTCTATGGCCGTGTGGCCAACGTGCTGCTCGATGCGGCCAAGCTCGCTCCGGCGGGCGACATGATCATCCGCGACAAACTATCGCGCCAGGACATCGCCAAGATGGTCGGTGCCTCGCGCGAGATGGTCAGCCGTGTCATGAAAGACTTCGAAGAGCAGGGCTTCGTGACCCCGCTGGAGGGCGGCGCCATGCATGTCAAGGAACGACGCTCCAAGCCGCGCTGAATGCGGCGCTTCACCCCGCGTGAAGGCGCCCTTTCCCTGTCTACATGACCTACCGACTCCACACGCTCAACTCCGAAGACCCCGGCGCTGCGGCGCCCACCCGCAGCGGGCGGGGCCGTTTTGCCGGCGAAGTGCTGCTTTTCGTCAGCCTGGTGCTGCTGGCCTACTGGCTGCTGGCCCTGACCAGCCACAACCTGCTCGATGCCGCCGGGTCCACATCCGGTGACGGCGGCCCGGTGCGCAATCGCGGCGGCCAGCTCGGCGCCTGGCTGGCCGATGCCAGCTACTACCTCTTCGGCTTCTCGGTCTGGTGGTGTTTTGCGGCGGCCGTGCGCGGCTGGCTGTCCGCGCTGGCGCGCTGGCTGCGCGCCCACGAGTTGCCCCTCGAACCTGCACCCGCTCCCTCGCGTTTGGCGCGCTTCGTGGTCAGCCGCTGGAGTTTCTGGATCGGTCTGATCCTGCTCATGCTGGCCAGCACGGCCATCGAATGGGCCCGTTTTTACAGCTTGGAGCCGCGCCTGCCCGGCCATGCCGGTGGCGTGCTGGGTTATCTGGTGGGGCCGCTGGCCGTGCGCTGGCTGGGTGTCACTGGCTCGGCGCTGCTGGCCATCGGCCTGTGGGTGCTGGCCATGGGCCTGGTGTTCCGTTTTTCCTGGGGCCACGTGGCCGAGCGCATCGGCGGCTGGATCCACGACATCATCGAATCGCGTCGCGCCCGCCGCGAAATGGCGCAGGACCTGGCCCTGGGCCAGCGGGCCGCGCGCGAACGCGAAGAGGGTGTTCTGGAGGAGCGCGAGGAGATCATCGAGCACCATGCACCGCCCGTGCTGATCGAACCGGTACTGGTGGAGGTGCCGCAGAGCACGCGCGTGGCCAAGGAGCGCCAGAAGCCCCTGTTCAGCGACATGCCCGATTCCAAGCTGCCGCAGGTCGACCTGCTGGACGGCGCGCAGACACGGCAGGAGACGGTGGCCCCCGAGACGCTGGAGATGACCAGCCGCATGATCGAAAAGCGGCTCAAGGACTTCGGCGTGGACGTGCGAGTGGTGCTGGCCCAGCCCGGCCCGGTGATCACGCGCTACGAGATCGAGCCGGCCACGGGCGTGAAAGGCTCGCAGATCGTGGGCCTGGCCAAGGACCTGGCGCGCAGCTTGAGCCTGGTGTCCATCCGTGTGGTCGAGACCATCCCGGGCAAGACCACCATGGCGCTGGAGCTGCCCAACGCCAAGCGCCAGTCCATCAAGTTGTCCGAGATCCTGGGTTCGCAGGTCTACAACGAGGCCAAGTCCATGCTGACCATGGGTCTGGGCAAGGACATCGTGGGCAACCCCGTGGTGGCCGACCTGGCCAAGATGCCCCACGTGCTGGTGGCCGGCACCACCGGCTCGGGCAAGTCGGTTGGCATCAACGCCATGATTCTCAGCCTGCTGTACAAGGCCGAGGCGCGTGACGTGCGCCTGCTGATGATCGACCCCAAGATGCTGGAGATGTCGGTCTACGAGGGCATCCCTCACCTGCTGGCGCCCGTGGTCACGGACATGAAGCAAGCGGCGCATGGCCTGACCTGGTGCGTGGCCGAGATGGAGCGCCGCTATAAATTGATGAGCAAGCTGGGCGTGCGTAATCTGGCCGGCTACAACCACAAGATCGACGAGGCCAAGGCCAGGGGAGAATTCGTCTACAACCCCTTCAGCCTCACGCCCGAATCACCCGAGCCGCTGGACCGCCTGCCGCACATTGTTGTCGTGATCGACGAGTTGGCCGACCTGATGATGGTGGTGGGCAAGAAGATCGAGGAACTGATCGCGCGCCTGGCGCAGAAGGCCCGCGCCGCCGGCATCCACCTGATCCTGGCCACGCAGCGCCCCAGCGTGGACGTGATCACCGGCCTCATCAAGGCCAACATCCCCACCCGCATCGCCTTCCAGGTGTCCAGCAAGATCGACAGCCGCACCATCCTCGACCAGATGGGCGCCGAGGCCCTGCTGGGCATGGGCGACATGCTCTACATGGCCAGCGGCACCGGCCTGCCCATCCGTGTGCACGGCGCCTTCGTCAGCGACGAGGAAGTACACCGCGTGGTGAAGTACCTCAAGAGCCAGGGCGAGCCCGACTACATCGAAGGCGTGCTCGAAGGCGGCACGGTTGACGGCGAGGACGGCCTCCTGGGCGAAGGAGGCCCCGCTGGCGAGAAGGACCCCATGTACGACCAGGCGGTGGAAATCGTCCTGAAGAACCGCAAGGCCAGCATCTCGCTGGTGCAGCGCCATCTGAAGATCGGCTACAACCGCGCCGCGCGCCTGGTGGAAGACATGGAGAAGGCGGGGCTAGTCAGTGCCATGAGCACCAACGGCCAGCGCGACATCCTGGTGCCGGCGCGCGCGGAGTGAATCGCATGAAAAAATTGATTGCTATTGTTTCTATAGCGTCTTGTGCCATGACGGCGCAGGCCGATGGCCTGGGCGCGCTCGAACTCTTCCTCAAGACCGCCGCCAGCGGCCGCGCCGAATTTAGCCAGGTGGTGACAGCCCCGCCGCGCGAGGGGCAGGTGGCACGCACGCGCACTTCCAGCGGCACTTTCGAGTTCCAGCGCCCGGGGCGTTTCCGCTTCGTCTACGGCAAGCCCCTGGCCCAGACCATCGTGGCCGACGGCCAGACCTTGTGGCTGCATGACGTCGACCTGAACCAGGTGACGGCGCGCTCGCAGGCCAGTGCCCTGGGCAGCACGCCCGCGGCGCTGATTGCTGCGGCGCCCGACATGCGTGCCTTGCAGGCTGACTACCAGCTGGCCAACGGGCCCGAGCGCGACGGCCTGCAGTGGGTGGTGGCGACGCCGCGCGCGCGTGACGGTCAGGTGCAGACGGTGCGTGTGGGCCTGCGCGAAGTCGAGAAGGGCGGGGCGAAGACGGCCGAGCTGGCGGCGCTGGAGATCGTCGACAACTTCGGCCAGCGCTCCTTGCTGACCTTCACGAAGGTGCAGCTCAATGTGAGCCTGCCGCCCGAGACCTTCCGCTTCAAGGCACCCGCCGGCGCCGACGTGATCCGCCAGTGAGCGGGCGCGCGCAGCTCAGGGCTCGCGCGTGTACTCGGTGTGCAGGTGTACCGGCTTGGCGGAGCGCTTGCGCATGCGAATGTTGAGCATCTCCACCCCCACCGAGAAGGCCATGGCAAAGTAGACGTAACCCTTGGGCACGTGGTGGTCGAAGCCTTCGGCCAGCAACACCACACCGACCACGACCAGGAAGGACAGGGCCAGCATCTTGATGCTGGGGTGGTCCGACACGAAGCGACCGATGGCGCCGGCAAACACCATCATCAACGCAACCGACGCGATCACCGCGGCGATCATGACGGCCAACTCGTCCACCATGCCCACGGCGGTGATGATGGAGTCCAGCGAGAACACCAGGTCGATGACCATGATCTGCAGGATCACGGCCGTAAAAGTGGCCTGCACCGCGCCGGAGGAATGGCCTTCCTCGCCTTCGAGCGACTGGTGGATCTCGCCCGTGCTCTTCCAGATCAGGAACAGGCCACCGGCGATCAGGATCAGATCACGCCCCGAGATCTCCTGGTTGAGCACCGTGAACAGGGGTGCCACCAGGCCGATGATCCAGGAGAGCACCAGCAGCAGGCCGATGCGCATGAACATGGCCATGAACAGGCCCAGACGGCGTGCCAGCACGCGTTTTTCGGGCGGCAGCTTGTCGACCAGGATGGAGATGAAGATGATGTTGTCGATGCCCAGCACCAGCTCCAGCAGGGTCAGGGTGGCGAAGGCGATCCAGGCCTGGGGGTCCGTCAGCAATTCCATCATCACGTTCTCCTGATTTTTTCAGAGGCTCAATTGGAGGCGATGGCCTCACGCACGGCGGCCAGCTGCCGGCGAGAAACCGAAAGCAGTTCGTCCGTGCCGCTCAGGCGTACGGCCCAGCCCTCGCCCTCTTCGGGATCGTAGTGCTTCTCCAATGCCCGCACGGCACGGCGGGCCACCAGGGCGTTGCGATGGACACGCATGAACTGGGCGGTGTATTTTTCCTCGAGTTCGCTCAGGGCGCCGTCCAGGATATAGGTCTTGGCCGGCGTGCGCACCGTGATGTACTTGAGTTCGGCCTTGAAGTAGAGCACCTCGGCCAGCGGCACGCGTTCGGTGCGGCCGCGTTCCTGGATCAGCAGCACTTCTTCGGGGGCTGCCGTGCCGGTCTCCTGCCGGCTGCGCAGCAGGCGCTCCACCTTCTGCAGGGCCTGCTGCAGGCGTTCCAGGCGCACCGGCTTGGTCAGGTAGTCCACCGCCTCCAGTTCGAAGGCCTGCACGGCGTGTTCGGCGTATGCCGTCACGAAGACCACCGCCGGAGGGTGCGGCAGGGTGCGCAGAGTCTGCGCCAGCGTCAACCCGTCGGCGCCGGGCATGTGGATGTCCAGCAAGGCCAGGTCATAGGGCTGACGGCGCAAGAGTTCGATGGCCTGGGTGGCGTTGGCGGCCTCGCCTTCCACGCTGGCCGCGGGTGCCTTGCAGTCGCCCAGCAGGGTGCGCAGGCGACTGCGGGCCAGGGTCTCGTCGTCGACGATGAGCGTGCGCAGGCCCAGGCTCATGAGCAAACCTCCGTGCTGCGTACGGTGACACTCATGCCGGCACCTCCATGCGTACCTGGTAGATGCCGTCTTTGTGCACGGTCTGGAAGCTGCACTGCACGTCGTGCAGCAGGCGCAGGCGGTCGCGCACATTGTCCAGCGCCACGCCGTGGCCGTGCGGGCCGGGGCCGGACGGCACGGTGTTGGTCACCTTGATCACCACGGTGGAGCCGCGGCGCTGGCTGGAGATGCGGATCTGGGCGCCGGTCGGGCTGGGCTCCACGCCGTGGCGCACGGCGTTTTCCAGCAGGGGCTGCAGCAGCAGCGGCGGCAGGCGGGCGCCGTCAGCCAGCGGGTCGAGCGCCCATTCGAGCTGCAGGCGCTCGCCAAAGCGCACCTGTTCGATGTCCAGGTAGCGCCGCGCCAGGGCGATCTCGTCGGCCAGCGTGACCGATTCACCCTGGTCCACCAAGGCGTGGCGAAACAGGTCGCTCAGGTCTTCCAGCAGGGCTTCGGCCTTGGCCGGTTCGGCACGCACCAGGGCAATGGCGCTGTTGAGGGTGTTGAAGAGGAAGTGGGGCCGGATGCGCGACTGGAGCTCGGAGAGGCGGGCTGCCGTGTCGGCCGGCATACGCCCGCGCGCGCGCAGGGCCAGCACCGCCACCAGCACGCCGGCCAGCAAGGCACCGCTGCTGGCACTGGCCAGCCAGGGGGCGGGGCTGAGCAGACCGGCCAGCAAAAGCATGCCGCAGCCATAGAGACCGGCCAGGGCGCCCAGCAGCACGCCGGCGCCGTACTGGGCCGGGCGCGGCAGGCGTGCCAGCGGGCGCTTGAACAGGCAGGCCAGCACCAGCCAGAACACCGTGGCGGGCAGGGCGCTGCCGGTCAGCAGGGCCAGGCGCACGATCCAATCCAGCGCCGTGCTGGTGCCGTACATGGCGCCCACGGCCACCACGGCCTCCACGAAAAGCACGGCGCGCAGGGCCACGCCCACCTGGCAGGCGTCGTACAGGAGTACGGCAGGCGCGGCGCTGGCCGGGCTTTCCGGGGGCAGTTCCTGGAAGGCCGATAAAATCTGGGTGTCTTTCATGGATGCTGGGGGGCGGCCTTGGGGCCGCCCCCATTATTGGTGAAATGACCGTGGTCGCACAATGGCTATCACGCCAGCCTTGCCCACCTTTCTCATATACGCCCGCCCGCCATGTCCCAAAACCAATTCGACAAGAAATCCCAAGCCTGGTCGGCGCTGTTCTCCGAGCCCATGAGCGATCTGGTCAAGCGTTACACGGCCAGCGTCTTTTTCGACAAGCGCCTGTGGCATGCCGACATCACCGGCAGCCTGGCGCACGCCGAAATGCTGGCGGCGCAGGGCATCATCGCTGCCGCCGATCTCGCCGCCATCCGTGACGGCATGGCCCAGATCATCGCCGAGATCGAGACCGGCAAGTTCGAATGGAAGCTGGACCTGGAAGACGTGCACCTCAACATCGAGGCCCGCCTGACCCAGCTGGTGGGCGACGCCGGCAAGCGCCTGCACACCGGGCGCAGCCGCAACGACCAGGTCGCTACCGATGTGCGCCTGTGGCTGCGCTCCGAGATCGACCTCATCAGCAATCTGCTGGTGGACCTGCAGAAGGCCCTGGTCACCGTGGCCGAGCAGAACGTGGAGGTGATCCTGCCCGGCTTCACCCACCTGCAGGTGGCCCAGCCCGTGAGCTTTGGCCACCACATGCTGGCTTACGTGGAAATGTTTGCGCGCGACGCCGAGCGCATGGCCGACGTGCGCAAGCGGGTCAACCGCCTGCCGCTGGGCAGCGCGGCCCTGGCGGGAACGAGTTACCCGCTGGACCGCGAGCGCGTGGCCAAAACCCTGGGCATGGTGGATGTGAACGGGTCCCCCGTGGTCTGCCAGAACAGCCTGGACGCCGTGAGCGACCGTGACTTCGCCATCGAGTTCACGGCAGCCGCCTCCCTGGTCATGGTGCACATCAGCCGCCTGAGCGAGGAGCTGATCCTGTGGATGAGCCAGAACTTTGGTTTCATCAAAATCGCGGATCGCTTCACCACTGGCAGTTCCATCATGCCGCAGAAGAAGAACCCCGACGTGCCCGAACTCGCGCGCGGCAAGACCGGCCGCGTCGTGGGCCACCTCATGGGCCTGATCACCCTCATGAAGGGCCAGCCCCTGGCCTACAACAAGGACAACCAGGAAGACAAGGAGCCGCTGTTCGACACGGTGGACACCTTGAAGGACACGCTGCGCATCTTCACCGAGATGGTGGGCGGCCAGTTGAACCCCGCCACCGGCAAACTGGAAGGGGGCATCACCGTCAACGCCCCCGCCATGGAACAGGCCGCACTCAAGGGGTATGCCACGGCCACCGACCTGGCCGATTACCTGGTGAAGAAAGGCCTGCCCTTCCGCGACGCGCACGAGACCGTGGCGCACGCCGTCAAGGCGGCCATCACGCATGCCTGCGACCTGTCCGAACTCCCGCTGACCGTGCTGCAGCAGTTCAACCCGAAGATCGAGAAGGACGTGTACGACGTGCTCTCGCTGCGCGGCTCGCTCAATGCGCGCCACACCCTGGGCGGCACTGCGCCGGTCCAGGTGAAGGTACAGATCCAGCGCCATCGTGCCCGTCTCAACTGACGCCTGAAAGACATCCGATGTCCACCCTCAACACCCTGAGCTGGAACGATGAGTTCGTGCTGGGCGACGACCGCACCGACCACACGCACCAGGAATTCGTCGACCTGGTCAATGCCACCACGGCGGCCGCCGCGGACCAGAAGCTGGACGTGTACCGGGACCTGCTGCGCCACACCGTCGAGCATTTCGCGCAGGAAGAGCGCTGGATGCGCGCCTGCGGCATCCCGGATGACTTCTGCCACTTCGGCCAGCACGCCAGCGTGCTGCAGGTCATGCAGGAAGTCGAGCGCCGTGCGCTCAATGGCGAGCCCGAGTACATCGGCAGCATGATCGAGGCCCTGGTCGAATGGTTTCCGGGGCACGCCAGTTCCATGGACGCCGGCCTGGTGACCTACCTGCAGGAAAAGGGCTACGACACCGGCACCGAGACCTTCAGGGATGGCGCTCCCCTTGCTGCCGGGGCTGCTGTGCCTTCGTGCGGCCACGAGCCCGGCGAGGCCTGCGCCTGAACGCCCCGGCTGGCGCTGCCAGCGAGGCCAGACTCACGCCACACCGTGAGTCGCCTTTCGGCTCAGGGCGCGATCTTGCGCTTGAGCGCCCGGGCCACGGCCGGCGGCAGGCTGGGCAGTGAGCGCAGCAGCCAGGGCAGCACCTTGCGCTTGACGCCACTGAGCGCCTGCGGCACCACGGCCTCGATGAGGTGGGGGCCGGGTGAGGCCAGGGCGTCTTCGAGTGCGCGCGTGAACTCCTCGGCGGTGGTGGCGCGCACCGCGTGCACGCCCATGCCCTGGGCCAGCTGGGCGAAGTTCAGCACCGGGCCCTGGAGGTCCAGTTGCGAGCGGGCCTTGGGGCCGATGCGCTCGGCGCCCACGCGTTCCAGCTCGATATTGAGCACGGAGTAGGAGGCGTTGTTGAAGATGACCGTGGTGACATTGAGCTTCTCGCGTGCCAGGGTCCACAGCGCCTGGATGGTGTACATGGCCGTGCCGTCGCCGATGAGCGCGAGCACCGGCCGCTGCGGGCAGGCGATGGCCGCGCCCACAGCGTTGGGCAGGCCCTGGCCGATGGCCCCGCCGGTGAGGGTGATGAGGTCGTGGCGCGGGGCCCCGGCGGTGAAGCGCGAGAGCATCAGGCCGGAGGTGATCGCCTCGTCGACGACGATGGTGTTGGCCGGCAGCAGGTGGCCCACGGCCTTGCACACCTTCTCGGCGCTGAGCCGGCCGCGCGGGCGGCCGGGGCGCAACGCTGCCTGCAGCGCGGGTTGCGTGTCCTGCGCGCCCAGTGCACGGGCCAGCTTGTCCAGGCTGGCGGTGGTGTCCTGCACGGGCGAGGCCAGCTCGTGCACGGTGCAGGTCTCGGGCACCAGGTAGCTCTTCTTGCCAGGGTAGGCGAAGAAGGACACGGGTGCCTTGGCGTCCACCAGGATGAGGTGCTGCACGTCGGCGAGTTGCACGCCAGCCAGTTCCGCGAGGTAGGCCATGCGTTCCACCGCCGGCAGGCCCGCGCCGCGCTCCAGCCGGGTGGGGAAGACTTCAGCCAGCAGCTTCACGCCGCTGTGCGCGGCGATGCGGGCGGCGGCCATGAGGCTGGGCTCGCGCAGGGCGCGCCCGCCCAGCAGCAGGGCCGCCTTGCCGCCGCTGGCCTGGGCCTGGGTGATGGCCTGGGCAATGGCCGCCACGGTGGTCTCGTCGGCCGCGGCGGGCGCGGGCGGCGGCGGCGGGGGAGCGGCCACGCCGCCTTCGCCCCAGGACACATCAGCCGGCAGGATCAGCGTGGCCACCTGGCCCGGCAGGCCGCGCGCCGCGGCGATGGCGTCGGCCGCGTCGCGGCCGAGTTGCGCGGTGGATTGGGCGGTGCGTACGAAGCCGGGCGACACGTTGCGCGCCACGGTCTCGATGTCGGATTGCAGCTGCGCGTCGTACTGCGTGTGGTAGGTGGCATGGTCGCCCACGATGTTCACGACGGGCACCTTGCCTTTGCGGGCGTTGTGCAGGTTGGCCAGGCCGTTGCCCAGGCCGCAGCCCAGGTGCAGCAGGGTGGCGGCGGGTTTGTCGGCCATGCGGGCATAACCGTCGGCGGCGCCGGTGGCCACGCCTTCGAAGAGGGCCAGCACGGCGCGCATGCGCGGCTCGCTGTCCAGCGCGGCCACGAAATGCATTTCGCTGGTGCCGGGGTTGGTGAAGCAGACGTCGACGCCGGCGTCGACCAGGGTCTTCATCAGGGCTTGTGCGCCATTGGGCATGGGGGTCTCCTGGGTGTCTTTAGTGGGTCAGTGCGGACGGCCGCCGGCGATGGAACGTGCCGCCGAGCGCGCAGTGAGGATGCAGCCGGGCAGGAAGGTGCCTTCCAGCGAACGCTTGCCGCTGGCGCCGCCGCCGCCGAAGCCGGCCGCCTCGCCCACGCAGTACAGGCCGGCGATGGGCTGGCCGGTGGCGTCGAGCACGCGGCTCTCCAGGTCGGTCTGCAGGCCGCCCAGGCTCTTGCGGGTGATGAGCTGCATCTGGATGGCGATGTAGGGGCCGGCGCCGCGCTGCTGCAGGGGCGCGGGCTTGCAGGTGCGCAGCTTGTCCGGGCCCCACTGGCGCGCATGCAGGATGCGGCGGATCTGGTCGTCGTTGTGCAGCTGGCTGCCATGGGCGAAGTTGGCGTCAAAGGCGTCGGCCGTGGCCTGCAGGACTTCGGGCCGCACGTCCTCGGTGCCCGCCAGGGCGTTCATCTTCGTGGCCAGGCCGGCCAGCGTGTCGTCCACCAGGAAGTGCGGGCTCTCGGCGGCCATCTGCCGCACGAGGCGGTGGTTGCCGAACAGCAGCTCCTTGAGGAAGAGCGGGAACTGCTGGTCGCGGATGCGCTGGTTGTGCTCGGCGCCGGAAATCGCAAACTCCTTGGCGGCGATGCGCCAGTTCAGCAGGTGCCAGGTCCAGGGCTTGTCCTGGGTCGCCACGCGCTGGCAGAGCCAGTGGGTGTCGAAGCCGGTGACCAGGGGCTCGGGGCCGATGCGCTCGCCGCGGTGGTTGAGCCACAGCGCCGATTTGCAGGGGATGGTGGACAGGCCGTGCCCTTCGAAGTGGGGGAAGGGATGGGGAAAACCGGCGGCGTAGTTCCACATCTCGCCGGCATGGGTGACCTGAGCGCCCAGGCCGGCCACCAGCCGGTGCAGCGCGCCGTCGGCAAAGGGATGGGCGCCGTTGAGCATGGTGGCGGGCAGGGGCCGGTCCTGGGGCCAGTGGGCCCGGGCCTGCGCATGGCTGCCGTTGATGCCGCCCATGGCCAGCACCACCACGGGCGCGGCCAGGTGCAGCTCTTTGCCGCTGGCCTCGTCCACGGCCACGGCGCCACTCAGACCGCCGCCGCTGCGCTCCAGCGCGACCACACGGTGTCCGTGCAGCACGGTGAGGCGGCTGCCGCCGGCCTCGCGCAGCGCCGCGATCATGCGGCGGGTCAGCTCGCGCGAGGTGCCCCAGACCACGTGGTAGCGCGGCAGCGAGTTGCCGTCGCCCTGCAGGCCGCGCTCCACCCAGTTGACGGCGGGCATGAACTTGAGGCCATGCGCCAGCAGCCAGTCGTAGACCTGGGCGCGCGAGTGTTCCACGTAGTATTGCGCCCAGCGGCGCGGCCAGATGTCGTCTTCGGCCAGTTCGCCGAAGCGCAGCCAGTCGCGCAGGGCGATCTCCGGGGTATCGGGAATCTTCATGCGCGCCTGCAGTGGCGTGCCGACCAGCGCCATGCCTCCGAACGCCCACAGCGCGAGGCCCCCGAAGCGTTCGGGCGTGTCGCGGTCCACCAGGGTGACGCTGCGGCCCGCGCGCAGACATTCCAGCGCGGTCACGATCCCGGCCAGTCCACCGCCGATGACGAGTACCTCCGACTGCATGTTTGCCTCCTCGTGATATTTTTCTGATCGGGTCACACCATACCGCATTTGACGCGGCGCCCGCCGTCCCGGACAGCCCCGGAGGTGACAGGCCGACCGGATGGACGGACCCCGGATTTCCTGCTGATGAGGGGTAGGCCGGAGGGGGGCCAGGCGCTACACTGCCCGGCATGAAGCAGCCTATCCGACGCATCGCCATCAGCACCGGGGGCGGCGACGCCCCGGGGCTCAACGCCGTCATCAGCTCCGTGGTGTGGGCTGCGGCCAACCGCGGCTGGGAATGCGTGGGCATCCGCGACGGCTTCAACGGCATCCTGGCGCCGCAGCACTATCCCCAGGGCGGAGCGGAAGTGCTGACCCGCGATCGCGTGCGCGGCATCGCCCACCTGGGCGGCACCATCCTGGGCACCACCAACAAGGGTGATCCCTTCCACTTTCCCGTGCGCCAGGCCGACGGCAGCCTGACCGAGGTGGACCGCTCCGGCGAGATCCTGGACTATTTCAGGCGTGAGGGCATCGATGCCCTGGTCATCGCGGGCGGGGACGGCACGCTGACCATCGGCAACGAGTTGCACCGGCGCGGCCTGCGCGTGGTGGGCGTGCCCAAGACCATCGACAACGACCTGGACAAGACCCACACCACCTTCGGCTTCGACACCGCGGTCTCCTTCGCCACCGAGTGCCTGGACCGCCTGCACAGCACGGCCGAGAGCCACCAGCGTGTGATGGTGGTGGAGATGATGGGGCGCTACGCGGGCTGGATCGCCCTGCACGCGGGCATCTCGGGTGGGGCGCACGCCATCCTGATTCCCGAGATTCCCTACGACATCGAGAAGGTGGCGGCCATCATCCGCGAGCGCGATGCCCACGGGCGCCTGTACTCGCTGGTGGTGGTGGCCGAAGGCGCGCAACCTCGCAAGGGTCAGCGCGCCTTGCTGGCCACAGCCGAAGCCGGTCATGCCGAACGCCTGGGCGGCATCGGCGAGCAGGTGGCCACTGAACTGGCCGAGCTGACCGGCAAGGACGCGCGCGTGGTGGTGCTGGGGCACCTGCTGCGCGGCGGCAGCCCCACCACCTTCGACCGCCTGGCGGCCAAGCGTTTCGGCACGGCGGCCGTGCGTGCGCTGGACGAAGGGCACTCGGGCGTGATGGTGGCGCTGTCCCATCCCAATGTCATCTACGTGCCGCTGACGGAGGTGGCCGGCCGCATGAAGGCGGTGCCGCCCGACAGCGATACCCTGCAGACGGGCCGGGACCTGGGCATCTGCTTCGGTGACTGAACAGGCCCTAAGATCGAGAGAAATTCAGGAGAAGAAACAATGACAGTCATCACCAACATCGAAGACCTGCGTGTCCTGGCCCAGAAGCGCGTGCCGCGCATGTTCTACGACTACGCCGACAGCGGCTCCTGGACCGAGAGCACCTACCGCGCCAACGAGAGCGACTTCCAGAAGATCAAGCTGCGCCAGCGCGTGGCCGTCAACATGGAAGGCCGCACCACGCGCAGCACCATGATTGGCCAGCCGGTGGCCATGCCCGTGGCGATTGCCCCGGTGGGCCTGACGGGCATGCAGCACGCCGACGGCGAGATCCTGGCCGCACGCGCGGCCAAGAAGTTCGGCATTCCCTTCACGCTCTCGACCATGAGCATCTGCTCGATCGAGGACGTGGCCAAGGAGACGGATGGCCACCCCTTCTGGTTCCAGCTCTACATGATGAAGGACCGCGACTTCATCGAACGCCTGATCGAGCGGGCCAAGGCCGCCCGTTGCTCGGCCCTGGTGATCACGCTGGACCTGCAGATCCTGGGCCAGCGCCACAAGGACCTGAAGAACGGCCTGTCGGCGCCGCCTAAGCTGACCATCGCCAATATGATCAACATCGCCACCAAGCCGCGCTGGGCGCTGGGCATGCTGGGTACGCCGCGCCGCGAGTTCGGCAACATCGTCGGTCACGTCAAGGGCGTGGAGAACATGAGTTCGCTCTCGGCCTGGACGGCCCAGCAGTTCGACCCGGCGCTCAACTGGGGCGATGTGGAATGGATCAAGCAACGCTGGGGCGGCAAGATCATCCTCAAGGGCATCCAGGACGTGGAGGACGCCAAACTCGCCGTCAACAGCGGGGCCGACGCGCTGATCGTCTCCAACCACGGCGGCCGCCAGCTCGACGGCGCGCAGAGCAGCATCGAGGCCCTGCCGGCCATCGTGGCGGCTGTCGGCAGCCAGATCGAGGTGCACATGGACGGCGGCATCCGTTCCGGCCAGGACGTGCTCAAGGCGCGTGCGCTGGGCGCCAAGGGCACCTACATCGGCCGTGCCATGGCCTACGGCCTGGGCGCCATGGGCGAGGCCGGTGTCAGCAAGGCGCTGCAGATCATCCGCAACGAACTCGACATCACCATGGCCTTCTGTGGCCACACCGACATCAACACGGTGGACCGCAGCATCCTGCTGCCGGGGACCTACCCGACGGCCTGAGTGGCCTGCACTTCCAGGTGGTACAGCCCCCAGGGGCATTGCGCATAACGCTCGGCCAGCGGCCGGGCGGCGATGTCGGCATGCCGGTCGGTGTCGAACACGGCCCATAGCGGGCCCAGGCCGCCCAGCGGCATGGGCTGGCCGTCCAGGTGGGTGGCGATGATGAAGCGGTAACGGCGCGCCTGGGCCAGGCCCAGGCTCACGGTGTAGCCGTCGATGGCGCGCAGCACCAGCTTGTGCGTGTTGTCCATCCGGGCGCCGGTGGCTTCGACGACCTGGCTCAGCAGCGGGCCGCGCAAGGTGTGTACCCTGGCGTCGTACTCCAGCGTCGGGCGGATGGTGACGGCCGGCAGCGCACGCAAGGCTTCGAAATCAAAGACATGCGCCCGGTCGAAAGCCAGTTGCTGCTTGACCATCATCTGGTCGAGCGCCTTGTCCAGCGGGCCGCGGTTGCCGCGGCCGATGGCGCCGCTGACCGTCAGCAGGGTCGGGCTGGCCTGGCGGGGGCGCTCCTGCGCGGCCGGCACGGCGCTGGCCAGAGTGGTGCTGCCGAGGGCGGCCAGAAAGTCACGTTTTTGCATGCTGTCTCCTGAACGGCGAGTGGGCTCCAGCGCCTATTCTGCCCCCGTAGGCGCGCTATGCTTGCCAGGTGATTGCTCCATCTTCCGTCGCTCCGCAGCCGATGCGCCGCATCGCGCATCTGGACATGGACGCGTTCTACGCCTCGGTCGAATTGCTGCGCTACCCGCAGCTCCAGGGCCTGCCGGTGGTCATCGGCGGGTCCCGGCGCCGGCCGGACAACGCCCTGTTGCAGCAGTACGCCGGGGTGCCCTTGTCCGAAATTCCCGTGGCGGCCTTTCCGCTGCTGAAGGATTACGCGGGCCGCGGTGTCATCACCACCGCCACCTATGCCGCGCGCCAGTTCGGCGTGGGCTCGGCCATGGGCCTGATGAAGGCGGCGAAATTGTGCCCGCAGGCCATCCTGTTGCCGGTGGACTTCGACGAGTACCGCCAGTACTCGCGCCGTTTCAAGGAAGTCATCATGGAGATTGCGCCGGTGATGGAGGACCGCGGCGTGGACGAGGTCTACATCGACTTCACCGAGGTGCCGGGCGGCCAGCGCGATGGCGGCCGCAGCCTGGCGCGCCTGATCCAGAAAAGCATTCTCGATGCCACCGGCCTGACCTGCTCGATCGGCGTGGCGCCCAACAAGCTCATCGCCAAGATGGCCAGCGAGTTCAACAAACCCAGGGGCATTTCCATCGTGATGCCCGAGGACCTGCAGGCGCTGATCTGGCCGCTGCCCTGCCGCAAGATCAACGGCGTGGGCCCCAAGACCGACGAGAAACTGCAGGCGCACGGCATCCAGACGATAGGCGAGCTGGCCGCAAGGGAGCCCGGCTGGCTGATCGAGCATTTCGGCAAGAGCTATGGCGCCTGGCTGTTTGACGCGGCCTGGGGACGTGACGAACGCCCCGTGGTGACCGAGAGCGAACCGGTGTCGCTGAGCCGCGAAACCACCTTTGAGCGCGACCTGCATGCCGTGCGCGACCGGGCCGAGCTGGGGGCCATCTTCACGAGCCTGTGCGAGCGCGTGGCGGCCGACCTGCAGCGCAAGGGTTACGAAGGCCGCACCATCGGCATCAAGCTGCGCTACGACGATTTCAAAAGCGTCACCCGTGACCAGACCCTGGAGCACCACACGGCGGACGCCAAAGCCATACGCCAAGCTGCGGGCCTGTGCCTCAAGCGCGTGGACCTGAGCCGCCGCCTGCGCCTGCTGGGGGTGCGCGTCGGCTCGCTGCGCCGGCTGGGCGCTGAGGATGTTGCGGTGCAGCAGCAGGATACGATTGCCAATGCTGTGCCGGGTGCTATTGATTCAGGAGCAGATACGCTTCCCCTGTTCTGATCCACCGGCCGGCTTGGCCGGTATTGACAGGGGCTGACGCCAAACTTACAGTGAAGCCATCCGCAGCGGAGGCCTCCATGCACCATCCCCTGAACCTGGCAGAAATCAAGCGTATCCGGCTCTGGCATGTCGCGCACAAGGATGAGCATCCGCTGGAATACCAGCTCTGGGATTGCGTCCTCTGCTGCTGGCTCATGGGTTGGGTTGGCTGGATGCCGGTGCTGCTGTTCGAATTGTTGTGGGTCGGGCCGCTGTGTCTGCTGGGCAGCGCGGCCCCCAGGCTCTACGTGGCCTGGCGTGCGTACGCGCACCGCGCGCAACGCCTGCGTTGCGACTGGTTGTCCAGCCGGGCCTGAGCACAAGCTGGGTACAGTAGGGGCATGAACACCCTGAACTGTTTCACTCTTTCCATCACCGACCACATTGCCCATCTGGTGCTCAATCGCCCCGAGGCGATGAACACCATGCACCCGCTGTTCTGGCGCGAGCTCGACCAGGTGCTCACGCAACTGCACGCCGGCTCCGAGGCGCGCGTGCTGGTGATCAGCAGCACCGGCAAGCATTTCAGCGCCGGCATGGCGCTGGAGACCTTCAGTGGTGCGATCACGCTGGACGACAAGAGCGCGGAAGGCCGTGCCGCCATCTTCGACCTGCTCACCGACATGCAGGCCACCTTCACCAAACTGGAGACCTTGCGCATGCCGGTGATCGCGGCCATCCAGGGCGGCTGCATCGGCGGCGCGGTGGACATGGTCAGCGCCTGCTGCCTGCGCTACGCCACGGCCGAGGCCTTCTTCTGCATCCAGGAAATCAATATCGGCATGGTGGCCGACGTGGGCACCTTGCAGCGCCTGCCCAAACTCATGCCCCTGGGCGTGGTCAAGGAGCTGGCCTACACGGGCCGGCGCATGCCGGCGGTACAGGCCCTGGGCTATGGCCTGGTGAACCAGGTGTTCGACACGCCCGAGGCCCTGCTGGCCGGTGCTTTGCAAACGGCGAAGGACATCGCCAGCAAACCGCCGGTGGCCATCTGGGGCACGAAGCAGGCCCTGCACTACGCACGCGACCACGGCGTGGACGACGCGCTCAGGCAGATGGGCTGGCTGCAGGGCGCGATCTGGAGCAACCGGCACGTGATGGAGGCCGTCACGGCCATGAAGGAAAAGCGGGCGGGCCAGTTCCCGGATCTGGCGCCGCTACGGTCTTTCCGCGATGCTGGCCAGTAAGGCCGGCCGGGGCCTGCTCCTCGCCCTGGCTTGTGGTCTGGCGCAGGCGCAGGCGGCCGACCAGGACGATGCGATCTATGCCAGCTACGCGTGCCAGCAATATGCTTTGGCGGCGCTGAAGACCCTGGGCAAGCCCAAGGCCGACGCCTCACGGCCAGCGACGCCTTCTAACGACGCGCGCTGGGCAGGCATGCCAGAAGTCTGGTTGGCTTCAGGCGCACTCCATGCCCAAGCCCGCTTTGGTGCGGCCATGGTCCGTTCCGAGTACCAGTGCGCCGTGCAGAAGACGCCAGGGGCGGGCTGGAAACTGCTGGACCTGCAATGGCCGCAAGGCCGCCCCTGATCCCCGGCTCTCCGGATGACGTTTACTGCCGCGCTGTCCGCACGTTGGCCGGCAGGGCCTGCGGGTGGCTGGTGCGCCAGGGGTTGATGTCCAGGCCGCCGCGGCGCGTGTAGCGCGCATAGACCGTGAGCTTGGTCGGCTTGCAGCGCGCCCAGAGGTCCATGTAGATGCGTTCCACGCATTGTTCGTGGAACTCGTTGTGGTTGCGGAAACTCACCAGGTATTGCAGCAGGCCGGCCTGCTCGATCTGCGGTCCGCTGTAGGCGATCTGCACGCTGGCCCAGTCGGGCTGGCCCGTCACCAGGCAGTTGCTCTTGAGCAGGGAACTGGTCAGCACCTCGCTGACAGGCTGCTCGTCGAAGGCGGCTGTCAACAGTTCGGGGGCCGGCGTGTAGTGCGTGCATTCGACATCCAGCCGGTCCAGGCTCAGGCCGTCGAGTTCGTGGATGGGTTCCTGGTCGAACAGTTCGGGCGCGATGATCCTCACTCCCACCGTGCCGGTCTTGTCGGAGCCGCGCCAGGCAGCCTCGCTGATGTCGGCGCGGATACGCGCCTGCACCTCGGCCGCATCAGCGAACTTCGTGTTGTTGTAGCTGTTGAGGTAGAGCTTGAAGGACTTGCTCTCGACGATGTTGGGTGTCTCGCAGGGCACGGTGATCTGGGCAATGGCCACTTGCGGCTTGCCGCGTGCGTTGAGCCAGCTCAGCTCATAGGCCGTCCACAGGTCGGCGCCCATGAAGGGCAGGGTGGCCGGCACGCCGATCTCCTGGCGTTTCGGCAGGCGCGGGATGGGAAAGAGCAGCGCGGCGTCGTACTGGTCCACATAGGGGGCCGCCTTGCCCAGCAGCGAGTCTTCAGGTTGGCTCATGGAATCACGCTTTCATGCTGGTTGTCGCGCTGTCACAGGCACTCCACAAACCCAGCCGGGAACACCGCAGAACCGGCTTTGCCGGGCTGCTGGTGTTGCCCCCTTGAGGGGGGAGGGCGGCCACACGAAGTGGGCCGTCAACAGGGGTGTTGTCATAGTTTGCGGCGGAACACCAGACGATCGGGGCCGGATGCGGCCGCTTCGTAAGCATAGCCTTCGAGATTGAATTTCTCCAGCTGCTTGGGCGTGCTCAGGTGCTGGGTGGCCGCGTAGCGCGCCATCAGGCCGCGTGCACGCTTGGCCAGGAAGCTGATGATCTTGTACTTGCCGCCCTTCCAGTCCTCGAACACGCATTCGATCACGCGCGCCTTCAAGGCCTTGGGGTCCACGGCCTTGAAGTATTCCTGCGAGGCCAGGTTCACCACCACGGGTGTCTTGTCGGCCTGCAGGCGCTCGTTCAGGTAGTCGGCTATTTTGCTGCCCCAGAACTTGTAGAGGTTTTTTCCCTTCGGGTTGGGCAGCTGGGTGCCCATCTCCAGCCGGTAGGGCTGCATCCAGTCCAGCGGGCGCAGCACGCCGTACAGGCCGCTCAAGATGCAGACATGCTCCTGCGCCCAGGCGAGGTCCTGGGCCTTGAGCGTTTTGGCGTCCAGCCCTTCGTAGACGTCGCCGTTGAAAGCCAGCACGGCCTGCTTGGCGTTCTTCGCCGTGAACTTCGGGCTCCAGGTCTGGTAGCGTGCCACGTTCAGGCCGGAGAGCGCGTCGCTCAGGTCCATCAGTTCGGAGATCTGTTGCGGTGAGTAGCCACGCAGGATCTTGATGAGTTCAGCCGACTGCTGGGTGAAGAGGGGCTGGGTATGCGGGACATCGCCGGCGGGCGTGTCATAGTCCAATGATTTGGCGGGCGAGAGCAGAAAGAGCATGTTGCGTATTCTCTATCAGGACGAGCAGCTGGTCGCCGTGGACAAGCCGCCCGGCCTGCTGGTGCACCGCACGGGCCTGGATGCCGGTGAAACCTTGTTTGCGCTGCAGCTGCTGCGCGACCAACTGGGTCGCCCGGTCTGGCCCGCGCATCGGCTCGACAAGGGCACCAGCGGCGTGCTGCTGTTTGCGCTGGATGCCGGCACGGCCCGTGTGCTGGGGCCGGCCTTCGAGGCGCCGGACCGGGTGTGCAAGACCTACCGGGCCGTGGTGCGCGGCTGGCCGCCCGAATCAGGCCTGATCGATCACCCGCTCCAACGCATGGAGGACGATGCACGGGCCGCACGCATGGAGGTGCAGGACGCCCGGACGCGCTATCGCACGCTGGAGCGTTACGAGTTGCCGCTGCCGCAAGGCCATTTCCCCACGACACGCTGCGCGTTGGTGGAACTGCAGCCCCTGAGCGGCCGGCGCCACCAGCTGCGTCGCCATCTCAAGCACATCGCCCACCCCATCATCGGGGATGCCACCCATGGCAAGGGGCCCCTGAATCGCGCGCTGGCGGCGTTGCTGGGCGTGCAGCGTCTCTGGCTGCATGCGCTGCGCCTGGAGCTGGCGCAGCATCCGGTGCATGGCACGGCGTTGCCGATCGAGGCGCCGCTCGGGCCTGACTGGGCGCTGTGGCACCGCAGCATTGATTTACGTCAAGGCGGGCGGACAAGCGCCGACTAGACTGGGTTGGCCGCCGCTGTGACGGCGATGTTCCCGATCTGGAGATGCCATGAAACTCGTTGTCAATTTCTTCGTGATGCTCGGTCTGCTGGCCTGCCTGGGCGCCCGGGCGGCCGACCCGGTGACGGAGGCCATCACCCAGGCCTACGCACCCTACCGTGCCGCCCTGTTCCGTACCAACAGCAAGGCGCAGGCCGAGTCCGAACAGGCCATGGCCCAGGCCCGGCAGGCCTGGCAATCGATCCTGGACCGGTACGCCGCCGCTGCCCCCATTCCCTACGACAAGGACCCCGAATTCGGCGCGTCCCTGCAGGCCGTCAACAAGGTTTACGACAAGGCGGCCGGCGAGATCGGCCAGGGCAAGCTGGTGCAGGCGCACGAAACGCTGGAACAGGCGCGGGACATCATGGCCGAGCTGCGTCGGCGCAATGGTGTCATCGTCTACAGCGACCACATGAATGCCTACCATGCGGAGATGGAGCATCTGCTGGAGCAGGAGGCGGCCCTGACGAGCAGCGCGCAGGGCCTGCTGAACCTGGTGAAGCGGGTGGGCGTGCTGGACTACCTGGCCAAGCGGCTGCGCAGCGAGGCACCGAAAAGCCTGCTGGCGAATGCCGAATTCATGGGGGCCTTGCAGGCGCTGGAGACCTCGGTGACCACACTGCACCGGGCCGCGATGAACCAGGATGCGGTGGCTGCCAAGGAGGCGCTGGGCCGGCTCAAGGGCCCTTACAGCCGCATGTTTCTGAAATTCGGCTGAGCGTTCCAGTGGCCTGAGCGGCCATGGGCAATTTGCTCTCAGCCTCTCAGGCCAGGGCGCGCAGCGCGGCGACCGTTTCCGCCTCGGTGCGGTAGAGGCGGTGCGCCGGATCCGCCAGCTTCCACCCGGCCTGTAGCAGGGTGCGTTCCACCGGCAGCTTCATGCCGCTGATGTGCAGCAGCACACCCTGCTGGCGCAACTGTCCGTTGAGCTTGAGCCAGGCCTCCACGCCGGTGGCGTCGATGCGGTTGATGGGCTGGGCGAAGAGGCAGATGTGGCGGGTTTGCGGGTGCGCCGCCAGGTACTCGACGATGGCGCGCTCGAACTCGGCAGCGGCCGCAAAATCCAGCGCCGCATCCATGCGCAGGGCATAGATGTCGGGCGCCAGCGGGGGCAGTTTCCAGACGTGGCGATCGCGCAGGCTGCCGTCGGGATGCAGGCCGACTTCGATGATGCGCGGGTGCAGGCGCTGGTAGAGGAAATGACTCAGCGACATCAGCACGCCGGCCAGCACGCCCCAGTAGAGCTGCGGTGAGACCAGCAGGGTGATGAGGAAGGTGGTGCCGGCAATGACGGCCTCCACGCGGGCGATGCGCCACAGGCGCGTGAACTCGCGCGGCTTGATCAGGCCCAGCACCGCAGCCACCACGATGGCAGCCAGCACGGCCTGCGGTACGTGGCGCAGGACCGGGATGAACAGCCACAGCGCCAGCAGCACGACCCCGGCCGAGAAGATCGTGGCCCAGCCGGTGCGTGCGCCGGCGTAGAGGTTGAGCGCCGAGCGCGAGAAGGAGGAACTGGTCGGGAAGGCGCCGCTGAGGCCGGCGGCCAGCTTGCCCAGGCCCTGGCCGATCAGGTCCTGATCCTGGTTCCAGCGCGTGCCGCGGCGTTCGTTGTCGACCTTGGCGCTGGAGGCCGTTTCCAGGAAGCTCACCAGCGTGATGACCAGGGTGGGCAGCAGCAGATGGCCCAGTACGGCGGCACTGGGCAGGGCCGGCAACTGCAGCGCCGGCAGGCCCGCCGGTAGCATGCCGACCACCTGGCCGCCCGCCGCCTCGAAGTCCAGCCCATGGGACAGGCCGGCTGCGGCCAGCACGATCAGCAGCACCGAGGGAAAGGCGGGGCGCCAGCGCCGCGCCGCCAGCAGCAGTGCCAGCGTGCCCAGACCGAAAGCCAGGGAGGGCAGGTGCCAGGCGTGGAGCGCGTCCGATCCCAGGCTGCGCCAGTCATGCAGGCCCAGCAGGTCGGGCAGTTGCGAGGCGATGATGAGCACGGAGGCCGCCTGGGTGAAGGCCGTGAGCACCGGTGCGTTGACCAGGTTGAGCAGCCAGCCGAAACGCATGAAACCCAGCCCCAGCTGCAGCAGGCCGGTGAGCAGGGCCAGCCAGATGGCCAGCTGCACCCATTCAGCCGAGCCGGGCTGGGCCAGCCCCGTGAGGCCGGCACTCACCAGCAGGCAGGTCAGGGCCGTGGGGCCGACCGAGAGCCGGGTCGAGGCGCTGAACAGCACCGCCAGCAGGGCCGGCAGGATGGAGGCATAGATGCCGGTGACCGGTGGCATGCCCGCCAGCACGGCGTAGGCCACGCCCTGGGGGATCACCATCAGGCCCACGGCCAGGCCGGCCAAGGCTTCGCTGCGCAGCAGCTCGGCCGTGGGGCGGGGCCAGTTCAGGAAAGGCAGGAGCGAGCGCAGGCGGGTGGCGGCAGAGGGCATGGGTCAGCGTTGCGGCATATCCTTGGAAGAATAACCGAGACTGACCGTGGCATCCGCCGGGATGGGCGGCATGGTGGCGTTCCAGTCTTCCCAGGCCTGTCGCATGGCGGCCAGGCGCCCGGGCTGGTGCCCGCCCAGGTTGGCCCGCTCGCGCTCGTCGGCCGGGATGTTGAAGAGGTAGTCGTTACCGTCCACGCGCAGGTATTTCCAGTCGCCGTCGCGCAAGGCGCGCTGGCTGCGGTGGTTCATGCGCCAGTGCAAGGGGCGGGCAAACTCCTTGCCATCCTGTTGCAGCACGGGCAGCAGGGACACGCCGTCCAGCGCATAGGCCGGGTCAGCCCCGGCCCCCGCAGCGGCCAGCAGGGTGGCGGACCAGTCCATGGTCATGCAATGCTGGAGGCTGGTGCGGCCGGGCCGGATGACGGCAGGCCAGTGCGCAATCCACGGGACGCGGATGCCGCCTTCGGTCAGGTCCATCTTGCCGCCGACCAGGGGCCAGTTGTCGGAGAAGCGCTCGCCGCCGTTGTCGCTGGTGAAGACGATCAGTGTGTCCTCCAGCAGGCCTTCTTTCCTGAGCGCGTCCACCACCCAGCCTATGCCTTCGTCCATGTGGTGGATCATGCGGCGGTAGGTGTGGATGTTGCCCCCGTGCAGGTGGAAGAGCTTGTCCTTCACGTCACTCGCCACGGCCTCGTCGTCGCGCGTCTCCCAGGGCCAGTGGGGCGCGGTGTAGTGCAGGCTCAGGAAGAAGGGCGTGCCGCTGCGCGCGCCGGGGGCCATGCGCCCGATGTAGTCCACCGAGCGCCGGGAGAGCAGGTCGGTCAGGTAGCCCTCTTCCTGCTTCTCTGCCTCGCCAAACCACAGGTCGTGCTGGCCGGTGCCGCTGCAATGGGTGAAGTAGTCCACACCGCCCGACATGGGGCCGAAGAACTCTTCATAGCCCGAGCGCAGCGGGCCGAAGGTGGGCGGGTAGCCCAGGTGCCACTTGCCGATCAGCGCGGTGCGGTAGCCGCTGGCGCGCAGCAGCGAGGGCAGGGTGGGGTGCCCGGCGGGCAGGCCCAGCGTGGTACTGCCGCGGCTGCGGCTGCTGATGGGCTCTTCCGCCGCACCGCGCAGGCGGTACTGGTAACGCGCCGTGATCATGGCAAAGCGCGTGGGCGAGCAGACCGGCGAGTTGGAATAACCCTGGGTGAACTTCAGGCCCTGCGCCGCGAGCGTGTCCAGCACGGGCGACACCGGGCCGAACCCGGCCTCGCGGCCGCCGTAGCAGCCCAGGTCGGCATAACCGAGGTCGTCGGCGACGATGAAGATGATGTTGGGGCGCTGCGCCATGCTGGCGCCTACTCGGGCTTGAAGCCGGAGTCCCGGATCGGCGGGCCCCAGCGGTCATAGTCCGCCTTCATGATCTCGGCGAGTTTTTCCGGACCATAACCCGTGGGCTCCAGGCCCATGTCAAGCAGGCGCTTCTGGATGGCCGGGTCCCCGATGGATTCCATGGCGGCCCTGGCCAGGCGCTGCACGGTGGCAGGGGGGGTGCCGGCGGTGGCGAACAGCGCATACCAGGGCGAGGCCACCAGGTCATAACCCTGCTCGCGGAAGGTGGGCACATCGGGAAACCTGGGGCTGCGCTTTTCGCCGGCCACGGCCAGCAGGCGGGCCTTGTTTCCATCCACGAGGGCCTGGATGTCGGCCGCGACGGTGGACAGGGCCGCAATCTCGCCGGCGGCCAGCGCCTGCATCGACGGGGCGGTGCCGCGGTAGGGGACATGCTGCAGGGGGATGCCGGCATGCTTGGCAAACATCACCCCGAAAAAGTGCGGCAGGCTGCCGCTGGCTGCCGATCCATAAAAAGCACGGTCATTCGGATTGGCCATGACCCAGGCCACGTATTCCTTGAGCGTGCGGGCCGGCACATGGGTGCCGACACCCAGGCCGATCTGGAAGTTGCTCAGGTGCGCCACCGGCGCGAAATCCCTGAAGGGGTCGTATTTGATCTGGCCCGCGTAACTGTGCGGAAAGATCGACATCGTGGCCACCGGCGTCATGAGCAGGGTGGCGCCGTCCGGGGCGGCCGCCTTGACCGCCTGGTTGGCGATCATGCCGCCGGCGCCGGCCCTGTTTTCCACGATCACAGGCTGGTTCAGCCGCCTGGACATGGCTTCGGCCACCACGCGGGCCAGGGCGTCCGAGGTGGCCCCGGGCGGGTAGCCGACGATCATCTTGATGGGGCCCGTCTGGGCGGAACCCAGGGAGCTGCACAGGCCCAGCAGGGCGAGCAGAGCGGCATGGATCAGGGCGCGTTTATGCATGAGTTGCCTCCAAAGGAGTTTCCGTCGACCGAGCATAAGATCGGGGCTTTGAATTGATCAAATCAATTCCGGTCATGGAAAACCCTAGATCACCGCAGCGCCTGGGCGAATTGCTCAACTTCAGGTTGCAAGCTCTGCACGCGCTGAGCGGGGCTCCCGTGGTGCGGATGCTGGAAGGGCGGCATGGCATCACGAGGCGGGAATGGCGCCTGCTGGCCTGGCTGGCGGAGATGGGGCCGATGTCGCCTTCGGACCTGGCCCTGTCGTGCCAGCTCGATCGTGCCCGCACGTCCCGCGCCATCGGGAATCTGGTTACCAAGGGGCTGGTGGGCCGCACGCTTCTGGCGCACGACCCCCGGCGGGCCCGGGTGGCCGTGACGCCTGAAGGGCAGCGTCTGTACGGGCAGGTGTTTCCGGAAGTGGCCAGGATCCATGCGCAGCTGGTCGAGGTGCTGGACGACGCGCAGCTGCAAACCCTGGATGCCGTGATGGCATTGCTGACGGCACAGGCGCGCACGCTCAACGAGCGTGTGGCGACGGATGTCAAGGTGCAGCGCCAGGCCGGGGGGTCTCGACGGCTCAGAGGCTGAACTGTTGCGGGGCTACTTCAGGTCGCCAGCCAGCGAGGCCAGCGTCTCGGCGCTGACCGTGACGTGCGCCGGGTAGTTGGTGTGGTCGCAGCCCACCTTGACGCTGGCGCCGGCCTTGACGGCGGCGCACATGGCGGGGGTGAGTTCGAAGCGCACGAAGTGCACGGCCGAGGTCTTCTCCTCGTTCTCGCGGTCCAGGTCCTCGTCGGCAATGGCGTAGACGCGGGGCTGGCCTTCCACCTCGACGAACATGCGGTCTTCCACCCCGATCAGGCGGGCCAGCTCGCGCTTGCGCTCGTGGATGTCGGGGTACTCGATCATCATCGTCGCCTTCCAGTTGCTGCCGTCCGGCACCAGCGGGGCGTAGGCGTGGATCTCGTCCAGGATGCCCTCTTCCTCGAAGATCTTCTCGATGCGCAGCATCTCCTGGATCTGGTAGCGGATGGTCAGCTCCGACTCGAACTGCAGGTTGATGTGCTCGCCCAGCAGCACGCTGCGCAGCTTGCGGTGGGCAATGACCTCGCCCTTGTGCGCCTTGCGCCACTTGCTGTAGGCCTCCAGCGACATGAGGTTGTCGGGGGTGATCTTGCCGGTGAGTTGCATGTCCATCTCCAATGTCCTTATTTCAAGCCATAGGCCTTGCGTACCAGCGACAGCGGGTGCTGCAGTTCGGGTGCACCCAGACCGTTGACCTCGAAGCCCTGCGCGATGTGGTGGCCGCCCAGCGGGCAGTCGGAGCTGATGTAGTCGGGCTTCGCTCCGTCCTTCATGCTGGCCATGGCCTTGAACACGGGCTTGCCGATCTTCATGGCTTGCTGGTGGGTGGCCTTCTTCACGCCGAAGGTGCCGGCGTGGCCCGAGCAGCGCTCGATCGTGTTGATCGTGGTGTCCGGGATCATCTTGAGCATCTCTTCGGTCTTCTTGCCGATGTTTTGCACACGGCCGTGGCAGGGGATCTGGTAGCTCACGTTGCCCAGCTTCTGCGGGAACTCGGTCTTGAGCAGGCCGTCGCGCTTGCGCGCCATGAGGTACTCGAAGGGGTCCCACATGGCTTCCTTGACCGCCTGTACCGCGGTGTCGTCCGGGTACATCAGCGGGATTTCCTGCTTGAACATCAGGGTGCAGCTGGGCACGGCCGACAGGATGGCGTACCCCTCCTGCGCGTACCGGTGCAGCACGGGGATGTTGGCTTCCTTGCTGCTGTTGACCGAGTCCAGGTCACCGAGCTCCAGCTTGGGCATGCCGCAGCATTTTTCCTTGCTCACCAGCACATAGGGGATCTCGTTGTGGTCGAGGATCTTGAGCAGGTCGTGGCCGATGCCGGGTTCGTTGTAGTTGACGTAGCAGGTGGAGTAGATGGCCACCTTGCCCGGCGTCTTGTCACCGTTCTTCACCGGGAAGGGCTGGCTGTCGGCGGCGCCGGAGCGGAACTTCTGCGTGGCGAGCGAGGGCAGCCAGGCGTTCTTGTCGACGCCGGCCACGCTTTCCATCACGCTGCGCGCGGCCTGGGTGTGGGTCACGGCGTTGGCGATCTGCACGACGATGGGGATGCCGGCAAAGGAGCCGTGCAGGTCGGTGGAGGCCAGCAGCTTCTCGCTGGTCTTGACCTCGCCTTTCCTGAACTTGATGGCTTTGGCGCGCAGCATGGTGTGCGGGAAGTCCAGGTTCCATTCGTGCGGCGGGGTGTACGGACACTTGGTCATGTAGCACAGATCGCACATGTAGCACTGGTCGACCACCTTCCAGTAGTCGGGCTTGGTCACGCCGTCGACCTCGCCGGTCGAGCTTTCATCGACCAGGTCGAACAGGGTGGGGAAGGAGCCGCACAGGCTGACGCAGCGGCGGCAGCCGTGGCAGATGTCGAAGATGCGTTCGAGTTCCTTGAAGGTCGATTCCTCGCTGTAGAAATCGGGGTTCTTCCAGTCCAGCGGGTGTCGGGTCGGGGCTTCCAGGTTGCCTTCGCGCGCCATGGTGTGTCCTCTTTGTTGTTCGGATTTAGAAAAGCGCTTTCGAGTGAAAGCTCTTTCGTAAACCGCTACGCCTCGCGGCGTAGCGAGCGGCCGTCAGGCGAGGCGCGGGTGGCGGGAAACCGGAACGTACTTGAGGTACGTGAGGATTTCCCGACGGGTCCCGCAACGACGCATCACGGCCGCGCAGTAGCCGCCAAACTCAGTCCACCAGTTCGTTCAGGGCTTTCTGATAACGATTGGCGTGCGAGCGCTCGGCCTTGGCCAGGGTCTCGAACCAGTCGGCGACTTCGTCGAAGCCTTCCGAGCGGGCGGTCTTGGCCATGCCCGGGTACATGTCGGTGTACTCGTGGGTTTCGCCGGCGACAGCGGACTTCAGGTTGTCGCGGGTGGATCCGATGGGCATGCCGGTGGCCGGGTCGCCCGACTGCTCCAGGAACTCCAGGTGGCCGTGGGCGTGGCCGGTCTCGCCTTCGGCCGTGGAGCGGAACAGCGCTGCCACGTCGTTCTGGCCTTCGACGTCGGCCTTGTTTGCGAAGTACAGGTAACGGCGGTTGGCCTGCGATTCGCCGGCGAAGGCGTCCTTCAGGCACTGTTCCGTTTTGGAACCTTTCAGTGCGGGCATGGCTATCTCCTTTGTGGGTTGAGAAAACACGGGTTGGCTTTGAACAAGTCAAAGACGGAGACAAGCCTATTCACGCCCTGTGCATCCGTCTAATTGGCACTTTCAATTTGCTGAATTGCCGCTGCCTATTGATTGCTGCTATTGCGATTGGTTCTCAATAACCATCGTCAAATCGGGGCACCAACCCCGTTTCAGTGTGCCATCGGGTTACGGTAAAGTAAACGTATTACGCAATAGTGAATTGTTCGCCCGAGGAGAACACGCATGACCAACGGCTCCCGCGCGGCCGCACATCTGCCGCCGCCCCCACCGATCCAGCAACTGCACCACTACGCCTACCGCGCACGCGACGCGGAGGAGACGCGGCACTTCTACGAAGACATCCTGGGCCTGCCGCTGTACCACATCATCCAGAGCGATCACGTGCCCAGCACGGGCGAGTACTGCCCCTACACGCATTTCTTCTTCCGCCTGCAGGACGGATCCTTCATCGCCTTCTTCGACCTGGGCGACGACGTGGCCGCCGAGCCCAGCGCCAACACGCCGCGCTGGGTGAACCACATCGCCTTCAGGCTCGACTCCATCGAGCAGCTGGAGGCCATGAAGGCGCGGCTGCAGGCCAGCGGCATCGAGGTCATCGGCGTGACCGACCACCACATCTTCAAGAGCATCTACTTCTTCGACCCCAACGGCATCCGGCTCGAACTCTCGGCCCAGGTGGCCGATGAGTTCCAGATGCTCAAGGAAAGTACCACCGCCCACGACCGCCTGAACGAGTGGACGGCGCGCAAGCAGGTCTGGCGCCAGGAACGCGCCAGCGGCAAGGTGGCCGCACCGCTCAAGCCGCAACAGAACGACCGGCCCGAAGTGGCCGCGCGCGCCGCGCAGAAAGGCCGTGCATGACCGCAGCCTACCGCGACGTGGCCCACACGAACGGCTACGAGTTCACCCAGGGCAAGGGCTACGAACTGCCCGAATACCCCTTTGTCGAACCCCCCGAGTTGAGGAGCGGTGAAGTGCGGCGTCACAAGATCGTCATCATCGGCGCCGGCATCACCGGGCTGACGCTGGCTTGCGGCCTCGCGAAGCTGGGCGTGGAGGCCGTGCTGCTGGACGAGGACAACACCGTGGGCGTCAAGGGCGCGTCCTCGCGCGGCATCTGCTACACGCAGAAGTCGCTGGAGATCTTCCAGCGCCTGGGGGTGTACGAACGCATCGCCGCCAAGGGCATCCAGTGGAGCGTGGGCCGCACCTTTGCCGGCCAGGACGAGGTCTACTCCTTCGACCTGCGGCAGAACAGCAGCTACAGCCTGTCGGCCCAGCCGCCTTTCATCAACATCCAGCAGTTCTATATCGAGGGCTATCTG
The DNA here is from genome assembly GCA_963512175.1 of uncultured Hylemonella sp. Taxonomy (GTDB): domain Bacteria; phylum Pseudomonadota; class Gammaproteobacteria; order Burkholderiales; family Burkholderiaceae_C; genus Hylemonella. The sequence continues at coordinate 211,960 of CAUPLI010000004.1, forward strand.
GTCGAGCGCATCTACGGCCTGGGCCACGTGGATCTGCGCTGGAAATCGCGTGTGACGGGCTTTCAGCAGCACGCGGGCTACGCCACGCTGATCGTGGACACGCCGGCCGGCCCCTACGCGCTGGAGGCCGAGCACGTGATCGACGCCAGCGGCTCGCACACGCCCTTCCATGCCTGGACGGGGGCCACCATGACTTCGCGCCGCGGGGACGACCGCTGGTGCATCGCCGACGTGCGTTTCAAGCACCGTCCGCCGCAGGAGCGCCACACCTGGATCGAGGCGCCCTTCAACGGCAACCGCGCCGTCTGGCAGCACCTCATGGGCGACGAGGTCTGGCGCATCGACTACCAGATGGAGCCGAATGCCGACCCCGAAGTCGTGAGCCGTGAGGACGTGGTGCGCGAGAGGTTAAGACTGCAGTTCGGCCCGAACGTGGAGGCCGAGATCGTCTGGGTCGGCCCCTACGCCTACCGCAGCCAGTGCCTGGACCGGCTGCACATCGGCAGCGTGTATTTCATGGGCGACACGGCCAAGATCGTCAGCCCCTTCGGCGCGCGCGGCGGCAACACCGGCGTGGCCGATGCCGACAACCTGGCCTGGAAGCTGGCGGCCGTGCTGCGTGGCCAGGCCCCCGTGAGCCTGCTGGACAGCTACAACGACGAGCGCCACGAGGCTGCGGCGCAGAATGTCATGGTGACCAACCGCACGGCGCGTTTCCTGCGCCCGGCCGACGGCATGGAGCGCACCTTCCGCAGCGCGGCCATCAGCCTGGCGCGCCAGCACCCCTTTGCCCGTGCGCTCATCAACACCGGCCGCATGGCCGTGGCCAACAACTACACCCATTCCAGCATCTGCGACCGCAGCGGCGGCCTGTCGGTGCAGAACGTGAGCTTTCGCTGGGCCGACCACAGCGCTGGCTGCGTCAACGACCTGATCGAGTGGGCTGGTGGCCAGCTGCTGGTGCTGGTCTTCGGTGACATGTCGGCAGCCGCAGCGCAGCGTCTGCGCCATCTGGGCAGTGCGGCCCCGGTGCGCTGCGTGCAGGTGGTGGGGCCGGACACCCGGCCGCAGGCGCGTGAGTTCGTGATCGACCCGCAGGGCCATCTGCAGGGCGCCTGCCATGTCTTCGGCCATGCCTGGGCCCTGGTGCGGCCCGACGCCTACATTGCCGCCACAGGCGAAAGCGTGGACGCCGGCCTGATCCAGGCCATCGAACGCGCGATCGGCATCCAGCCTTGAGGAGGAGAACATGAAAACCACCCCCCATTTACAGGACGCCGACACCTTCTACGAGCAACTGCTGGACGCCCACACCGGCCTGAGCCAGGAACAATCGGAGTTGCTCAATGCCCGGCTGATCCTGCTGCTGGCCAACCAGATCGGCAGCAAGGACGTGCTGGCCGAATGCATCCAGGCGGCCAAGGACATGCCACGCTAGGCTCGCCCAGGACTGCCCCGGTAAAATCGGGGCAGTTCCCAGACACCCCATGGAACGGCACCCTCGGGTGCCGTTCTTCATTTTTTGTCAGCACCATGACCGACACCGTCCAGCAACCTGGCCTCAACAGCCTGTCCAAGTCCTTCGAACCCGCCGCCCTGGAGGCGCATTGGGGTCCCGAATGGGAAAAGCGCGGCTACGGCAACGCAGGTTTCCGCGGCACTGGCAAGGCCAAAGCCGGTGCGCCGTCCTTCGCCATCCAGCTGCCGCCACCGAACGTGACGGGCACGCTGCACATGGGTCACGCCTTCAACCAGACCATCATGGATTCGCTCACGCGCTACCACCGCATGGCGGGGGCCAACACGGTCTGGGTGCCGGGCACGGACCACGCGGGCATCGCCACCCAGATCGTGGTGGAGCGCCAGTTGCAGGAGCAGAAGATCAGCCGCCACGACCTGGGCCGCAAGAACTTCGTGGCGCGCGTCTGGGAGTGGAAGGAGCAGAGCGGCAACACCATCACCACGCAGATGCGCCGCATGGGCGACAGCGTGGACTGGAGCCGCGAGTACTTCACCATGGACGACAAGCTCAGCAAGGTCGTCACCGAGACCTTCGTGCGCCTGTACGAGCAGGGGCTGATCTACCGCGGCAAGCGCCTGGTGAACTGGGACCCGGTGCTGCAGTCCGCCGTGTCGGACCTGGAAGTGGAGAGCGAGGAAAAGGACGGCTCGCTCTGGCACATCGCCTATCCGCTGGCCGATGGCTCGGGCAGCCTGACCGTGGCCACCACCCGCCCCGAGACCATGCTGGGCGACGTGGCCGTGATGGTGCACCCCGAGGACGAGCGTTACAAGCACCTGATCGGCAAGATGGTGACCCTGCCTCTGTGCAATCGAACGATTCCCGTGATTGCCGACGAATATGTCGACAAGGACTTTGGCACCGGCGTGGTCAAGGTCACACCAGCGCATGACCCCAACGACTACCAAGTTGGTTTGCGTCACCAACTGCCCATGATTCAAGTTTTGGATCTAGGAGCGAAGGTGGTGAGTAAGGACTCTGGGTTGCAGCAAGTTCACGAAACGCTTCGGAGTACTTTAGGTCGTGCGTATGACCTTCATGCGACGCGTGAGTTCATTCCAGAGCATTTGCAAGGTCTGGACCGCTTCGTGGCGCGCAAGACCATCGTCAAGGACCTCGAAGCCCTGGGCTTGTTGGTCGAGACCAAGAAGCACAAGCTCATGGTGCCCATCTGCACGCGCACCGGACAGATCGTCGAGCCCATGCTGACGGACCAGTGGTTCGTCGCCATGAGCAAGGTGTCGGACAAGGATCCTACGGGCAAGAGCATCGCGCAGAAGGCCATCGATGCCGTGGACAGCGGCGCGGTGAAGTTCGTGCCCGAGAACTGGGTCAACACCTACAACCAGTGGATGAACAACATCCAGGACTGGTGCATCTCGCGCCAGCTCTGGTGGGGCCACCAGATCCCGGCCTGGTACGACGAGGCCGGCAACGTGATCGTGGCACGCAACGAGGCCGAAGCGCAGGCCAAGGCCGGCGCGGGCAAGAAGATCGTGCGTGACGAGGACGTGCTGGATACCTGGTATTCGTCCGCTCTGGTGCCCTTCAGCACCATGGGCTGGCCCGAGCAGACGGAGGACTTCGACCTCTACCTGCCCTCCAGCGTGCTGGTCACCGGTTACGACATCATCTTCTTCTGGGTCGCCCGCATGATCATGATGACGACCCACTTCACGGGCAAGGTGCCTTTCAAGCATGTTTACATCCACGGCCTGGTGCGCGACGCGCAGGGGCAGAAGATGAGCAAGAGCGAAGGCAATGTGCTGGACCCGGTGGATCTGATCGACGGCATCGCGCTCGCGCCCCTGCTGGACAAGCGCGTCGTCGGCCTGCGCAAGCCCGAGACCGCGCCCCAGGTGCGCAAGAACACCGAAAAGGAATTCCCCAGCGGCATCCCGGCCTTCGGCGCCGACGCACTGCGTTTCACCTTCGCCTCGCTGGCCTCGCTGGGGCGCAACATCAACTTCGACAGCAAACGCTGCGAGGGTTACCGAAACTTCTGCAACAAGCTCTGGAACGCCACGCGTTTTGTGCTGATGAACTGCGAGGGCCATGACTGCGGCCTGGAGGAGCACACCAAGGAGCAGTGCGTGCCTGGTGGGCCTTTCCACGGCTACCTGAGCTTCAGCGCCGCCGACCGCTGGATCGTCTCGCTGCTGCAGCAGGTCGAGGCCGAAGTGGCGCAGGGCTTTGCCGATTACCGCCTGGACAACGTCGCCAACACCATCTACGACTTCGTCTGGAACGAGTTCTGCGACTGGTACCTGGAAATCGCCAAGGTGCAGATCAATACCGGCGACGCCGCGCAACAGCGAGCCACGCGCCGCACCCTGATCCGCACGCTGGAGACCATCCAGCGCCTGGCGCACCCGCTGATCCCCTTCATCACCGAAGAGCTGTGGCAGAAGGTGGCGCCCGTCGCCGGCCGCGCTGGTGCGTCGGTCAGCGTGGCTGCCTACCCCGTGAGCCAGCCCGAGCGCATCGACGCCGCGGCCATGGCCGAGGTGGCCCGCCTGCGCCAGTTCGTCGATGCCTGCCGCAACCTGCGTGGCGAGATGAATGTGTCGCCGTCCACGCGCCTGCCGCTGTACGCCGTGGCCGCCAGCGCCAGCGAGACGGCTTTCCTGGAGCAGTGGGCGCCAGTGCTGCAGGCCCTGGCCAAGCTCAGCGAGGTCAAGGTCTTCAAGTCCGAGGCCGAGTGGGCGGCAGCTGCCCAGGCCGCCCCGGTGGCCGTGGTCGGCGAGGCCCGCCTGTGCCTGCACATGGAAGTGGACGTGGCGGCCGAAAAACTGCGCCTGGGCAAGGAAGCGACGCGCCTGGAAGGCGAGATCACCAAGGCCAAGGGCAAGCTCTCCAACGAGGCTTTTGTGGCCAAGGCGCCGCCCGCCGTGATTGAGCAGGAGAACAAGCGCATGGCCGACTTCACGGCCACGCTGGCCAAGATCCAGGACCAGCTGGCCCGTCTGAAATGACATATTTCACAGGGAGAATTGGGGCATGACGCAAAAAATCAAAACTGCCGTTTTCCCTGTCGCCGGCCTGGGCACGCGTTTCCTGCCGGCCACCAAGGCGGCACCCAAGGAGATGCTGCCGGTGGTGGACAAGCCGCTGATCCAGTACGCGGTGGAAGAGGCTTACGCGGCCGGCATCCGCCACATGGTCTTCGTGACGGGCCGCAACAAGCGCGCCATCGAAGACCATTTCGACACCGCCTACGAGCTGGAGAACGAGCTGGCGCAGGCCGGCAAGCAGGCCCTGCTGGACCTGGTGCGCTCGGTGCAGCCGGACGACATGCTGTGCTCCTACGTGCGCCAGCCGCGCGCCCTGGGCCTGGGCCATGCGGTGCTCTGTGCCGAACGCCTGACCGAAAACTCACCCTTTGCCGTGTTGCTGGCCGACGACCTGATGATGGGCCCGCCCGGCGGCCAGCCGGTGCTGGCGCAGATGGCAGATCAGTTTCACAAGCTGAACAACTCCGTGATCGCCGTGCAGGAAGTGCCGCAGGAGCAGGTGCGCCGTTACGGCATCGTGGCCGGTAAGCCTGACGGCGATCGTCTGCTCAAGATCAGCCAGATCGTGGAAAAGCCGGCGCCGGAACAGGCGCCTTCACGCCTGGCCGTGGCCGGTCGGTACATCCTCACGCCGGCGGTATTCGAGCAGATCCGTCAGCAGCCGCGCGGCGCGGGCGGCGAAATCCAGTTGACCGACGGCATCGCCGGTTTGCTCAGGCACGAGGCCGTGCACGCATACACCTATGCGGGCAAGCGCTACGACTGCGGCAGCAAGGAAGGTTTTCTGGAGGCCACGGTGGAACTGGCCTTGGCGCACCCCGAGGTGGGGGCGCGTTTCCGCGAGTATCTGAAGTCGCTCAAGGTCTGAGCACGGCAGCCGGCTGCAGGGCCGGCAGGCACCTTAACGGCGCTTGAGGACGTGGATGTAATCCTTGCCCTCGGTGGTCTGTTCCAGCAGTTCGTTGCCGGTCTGCTTGGCAAAGGCCACGAAATCACGGACCGAACCGGCGTCGGTGGCGATCACCTTGATGGTCTGGCCGCTCGTCATTTCCGACAGGGCTTTCTTGGCCTTGAGGATGGGCAGGGGGCAGTTCAGGCCACGGGTGTCGAGTTCACGGTCAGCGTTCATCACAGGTCCAGATTAGCTAGTAGCCCTGATTTTAAGCAATCCGGTCGTCAGGTGGCGGAATCGGACCTCTGTGGGGACTTCCAGCCTTCCATGAACTGCGGGGTATGCCCGCGCGAGCGCAGCCAGTCGGCCAGGGCATAGCCGGTGCCGGCGGGCCAGCATTTGACCTTCTCCGGTGTGAAGAGCCGGTAGTCCACCAGCTCGGGCGAGAGGCGGACTTCGCCCTCGCAGTGCGCATGGTAGGCAATGATCACCTGGTTCATGCGCTGGAAATCATAGACGCCGATCAGCTTGATTTCCCGGGCCTGAAGATTCGTTTCCTCCAGGATCTCGCGAGCGATGCCATCCTGCGGCGTCTCACCGGCTTCCATGAAGCCGGTGATCAGTGCGTACATCTTGCCTTCCCAGGCCGCATTGCGCGCCAGCAGGATCTGATCCTGGTACTCCACCACGGCAGCGAGTACCGGTGTGGGGTTGTTCCAGTGCGTGTAGTCGCAGGCCGGGCAGCGCAGACGGGTTTTCGGGCCGCCGTCTTCCTGCAGGCTGATATGTGCCAGCGGCGTGGCGCAGACCGGGCAGTAGCGATAGGCCTCGCGCATGGCCAAGCCTCGTCAGGCCGGAAAGACGCCGGTGGACAGGTATCGATCGCCGCGGTCACAGACCACGAAGACGATGGTGGCATCCTTCTCGCGCGCGGCGATCTGCTGCGCGACCCAGCAGGCCCCGGCGGCCGAGATGCCGGCAAAGATGCCTTCCTCGCGTGCCAGGCGTCGGCACATCTCTTCGGCGTCGCTCTGGCTCACGTAGACCAGTTCGTCGACCGTGCTTGGATCGTAGATCTTGGGCAGGTATTCCTGCGGCCACTTGCGGATGCCCGGGATGCGCGAGCCCTCGCTGGGCTGGGCGCCGATGATCCTGATGGCCGGGTTCTTCTCCTTGAGAAAACGCGACACGCCGGTGATGGTCCCCGTGGTGCCCATGGCGCTGACGAAATGCGTGATGCGCCCGCCGGTCTGCTCCCAAAGTTCGGGACCGGTGGTCTCGTAGTGGATGCGCGGGTTGTCGGGGTTGGCGAACTGGTCCAGCACCCGGCCCTTGCCGCTCTTTTCCATCTGCTCGGCCAGGTCGCGCGCGTACTCCATGCCGCCGGATTTCGGGGTGAGGATGAGCTCGGCGCCGAAGGCCTTCATGGTCTGGGCCCGCTCGATGGACAGGTCCTCCGGCATGATCAGCACCATGCGGTAGCCCTTGATGGCCGCAGCCATGGCCAGGGCGATACCCGTGTTGCCCGAGGTGGCTTCGATCAGCGTGTCGCCGGGTTTGATCTCGCCGCGTTCTTCGGCGCGCTGGATCATGGACAGGGCAGGGCGGTCCTTGACCGAGCCGGCCGGGTTGTTGCCTTCGAGCTTGCCCAGGATGACATTGCCGCGGGCGGAATTTTCGACGGTGCCTATGCGCTGCAGGGCGACCAGCGGTGTCTTGCCGATGGCGTCTTCGATGGTGGGGTACTTCATGGCCACCACTGTGCCATAATTTCGGGCTTCATCCCTCGTGGATGGCCATCTCCGCCCGGGTGGTGAAATTGGTAGACGCAGGGGACTCAAAATCCCCCGGAGAAATCCGTGCCGGTTCGATTCCGGCCCCGGGCACCAAGTACCCCAGACAAGGCCGCACATTCGTGGAACGTGCGGCTTTTTCTTTTGGGGCTACGCGGTTTTACCGCTGGATCAGTAACGCTCGCGCAGGTAGATGAAGGGCGCCTTGGGGCTGCCGAAGCGGATGCGGGCCGCCGGCGCGCGGTCGGCGTTGCTGCCGCACCAGTTGCCCAGCAGGAAACTCAGATCCGGGCTGGGCGTCGTGCCGGTGCCGGCCACGGGGCTGCCCGGGTTCCAGCTGCCGCACCAGTCGGTGTTCGAATCCACGCCCGTGCCCAGGTTGAGCACCAGGTCCACGCTGCCCGCGCCTCTGGTGCTCGGGCTGATGCCCGGGTTGATGCGGAAATTTGTTACGCCGCCGCTCATCGTGGCCGCAGGGCTCAGGGCCAGGCTGGCGCTGGTGACGTTCAGGCTGGAGCCGCTTGCCGGTGCCACATTGCCCACGGCCAGGTTGCTGGCGGCCAGCGTGGTGCAGCGGTCGTCGGTGTTGAGTTGCCAAGTGCTGCCGTTCCAGTATTCGGCGCGCACGGGCACCAGCAGGGGCAGGGCATCCGAGCCATAGGCGTTGAGCAGGTTCAGGCGGCCCAGCACCATGCCCGTGCTGCCCAGTTTCCTCGCAGTGCAGCCCGCGCCGCTGCAGGTGCCCGTTGTATTGGCGTCCATGTCCGCAGCGGCCATGGTGGCCGTGCCTTCGTTGACCAGCACACCGATGTCCAGTCCCCAGAAGGGGCCCGCGGCCTGCAGCCGTGAGGTCGCGCAGGCGGCCGGGCTCGATGTATCGAGGTTGGTGGGCGGCGTGTTGGTCGGGCGCGTGAAGCTGGCGCTGATCGTCGAGGCGTTGTAGACGCCGGCCGCCCAGCTGGCCGTGGGGGCGCCGGCCAGGCGCGGGTTCAGGTGGCAGCCCTGGTTGGCGGTCGTCTGGTCCTCGGTTACGAGTTCGGGCGCCACACCCGGCATGCGGCCGGCATCGTAGTTCTGCGTCACACCATTGGCTGCGTTGCGCGCTTCGAGCCGGTAGGCCACGCCCAGCCTGGGCTGGCCCATGTAGGTGAAGTTGCGGGTGGTGCCGGTGCAGGAGGGCGTGACGTTGCCTGTGGTCAGCGTGAAATGGTCCGGGATGAAACGGCCGAACAGCGCGCTGTTGGCCGTGATGCCGAAGAGGCAGCCGTACTTGCCGTAGCTGCTGTTGCTCGCGAAGGTGCCGCTGGTGTCGCGCGTGTTGGCGTAGCTGCCCCCAACGCAGTCCACCTGCGTGCCCTGGTCCACCGCGGTCCAGGTGCTGTCGTGGATGCCACGCGGGCTGGTGGTGTTGCTGGCCGGGTCGTAGCCCAGGAAGCGGAAGTGCCCCACCTCGCTGTAGGTGAAGGTGCTGCCGGTAGAGCTCGAGGCCGTGGCCGCAGGGAAGCTGCCCGGGGTGATGCTGCCCACGGTCCAGCCCGCCGCATTGGCCGTCACGGCGGCCGGATTGATGGTGGGCACGGCGGCCGCGCCGGCATAACCGGCCGTGGCGGTGGCCACCGTCATGCTGAAGCTGTCGCTGCCGGCGCGCAAGGCCGGCGTGCCGGTCAGGGCCGCATTGTTGGCGGTGCTGCTCAGGGTGTTGAAGTTCAGCGGGCGCACCGAAAACGCATCGGTGGAGCAGGCCCAGACCCCGTTGGCATTGACCGTCGTCCCATCACTCACCAGGGCCACCAGGTTGCTCCAGGCGTCGGGAATGGTGAAGTCCGCGCTCTGCTTCTGGCCGGCGTTGGCGGTCGCGAAGCTCAGCGTCTGGCTGCCGCCGGCCACGGCCGTCTTGGCCTGGCAGGCCGCGCTGCAGTAATTGGCCTGCGAACTGTTGAGCACGCAGGCGCCGTCGCTGTTGTCGACCAGCTTGACGTTGACGTTCTTGGTTCCCGAAAGCACATAACCGGTCTGGATCTGGCTGTTGTTGATGGCCGCCACGTTGAGCTTGAAGGGCGTGCCCGCCAGTTTGGTGTAGATGCGGCCGGTCAGGTAGTTCTGCACGGCAATGGCGGGCGTACCGTAGGCCTCGTCGATCACGGCAAAACCCGAGGCCACACCGCCGCTGGGCGGCACCACGGTCTGCGCGCAGATGCGCAGGCTGTCGATCTCGTGGATGTTGTTCGAGCCGCCGGTGGAACCGGTGAAGGAGATCTGCCAGTTGGCAGGTACTGCGGCTTGGGGATTGCCGGGGTACAGGGCCAGGGCGCGGGCAAAGGCGTCGAAGGAGGGGATCAGCGCCGTGTAGCTGTCGCCGACGCCTGTGGTGTCGCGGTTCACGATCACCTGGGTTGCAGGGGTGGCGGCCCCCGCATTGCGCGCGTCCACCACGATCTGGTAGCGATAACCCGGTCCGCGTGTGGTGCCGGTGATGTCGATGGGCGGGCTGAGGTTGGCCGCCGTGCCCTGCAGCCAGCGGTAGCCCGTGGTGCCGCTGCCCGAGCCACGCACGCCGACCGATTCGGGGCGGAACGTCGGCGCCGCGGGGCCGCCTTGCCGGCCTTCGGTCGGGTTCTGGTAGTTGCCGTATTCGTCCAGCGCCACGCCGATCCAGCCACCGGCGAAGCCGTTGATGGCGGTCTGCTGCGCATACCCCAGAGAGCCGCCATAGGCGCCGGGCACGGCCGGCACGTTGTAGTCCGACAGTGTGACGGCGATGCCGTCGGCACCCGTGCCGTTATAGGCGTAATGCAGGAACTCGACCGAGATGTAGTTGCCCGCGGCCGGGAAGGCCGCCGGTACCGTGGCCGCCTTGGCGTTGTTGCCGGTATTGTTGGTCAGGCGCAGGACGTTGCTGGCGATGATGCTGGGCTGGATGCCGGTGCCGTCGCTGATGGAGGTGATCCAGTTCTGGCCGAAGATGGTCGAGGGATTCAGGCTGGCGCGGTTGAAGTTGTCGCAGACGCAGCTGACCGCCACACCCACCGGGATGTTGCTGGGCGGGTTGCAGGGCGCGGCGGTGACGTTGTAGGCCTCGCCCGTGAAATTGCCGTTGTTCGCCCCGGTGCCGCCCAGGCGGTTGCCGGCCGCATCCTGGATGCTGTCGTCGTCCACCAGGTTCAGGCCCAGGGTGCCGCTGCCCGTTCCGGTGCTGGCCGTCACCGTCCAGCTCGTGCCGCTGCCGCTGACGTTGGTGATGGCCGCGCCGCTCACGCCGCTGCCCTGCACCAGGGTGAAGTCGGCCGCATTGACGCCGGTGACAGCTTCGCTGAAGGTGACGGTCCAGTCCACACTGCCGGCGCCTGCTGTCGGGTTCGGACTGGCCACAGCGATCGCGCTCACGGCAGGTACGGTGCGATCGAAGGTGTACAGCGCACCCGGGAGATTGCCATTGTCCCCGCCACTGCCGCCCAGGGGCACGCTGTTGCTCACGATGCTGTCGTCGTCCACGAGGTTCAGGCCCAGGGTGCCGTTGCCCGTGCCGGTGCTGGCCGTGACGGTGCGCGTGGTGCCGGTGCCGGTCACGTTGGTGATGGCGGCGCCTGTCACGCCGGTTTGCGCCAGCGTGAAATCACTGGCGTCCACACCGGTGACGCTCGCGCTGAAGGTGACGGTCCAGGACACGCTGGCCGCATTGGTGGGGCTGGTGCCGGCCAGCACGATGCTGCTCACGGTGGGGTAGACGGTGAGTGCGTTCGTCAGGGTTACGGTACCGCTGGCCCCGGAGCTGCAGTCGTTCGAGTTGTAGGCAATCAGGTAGAGGTTGTACACCCCGGGGGCTGTCGGGGCCGTGATGCCGTAGGTGCCGGAGTAGGTGCCGTCGCCGTTGAAGTCGGGAGCGTTGTTGCAGGTGATGCCCCCCGGTGCCGTGGTGGCCAGCCGCCAGGCAAAGGATCGCCAGTCGTCCACCGCGTTGGCTCCGGAGGTTGTCACGCTCAGGGTCACGTTCACGCCGCTGCCGCTGCCGACCGAACTGCTGCTCAGCGTGGGGGCGCTGGTGCCGGTGTCGATCGCGATGGCGGCCTGGGCCGTTCCCGCCATGCACAGGGCCAGACAGGTCAAGAGGCGGTAGAGAAGGGGGTTCATGCCAGGCTTCCGCATCAGAAGGTCACGTCCAGGCGCCGCTCAAGGTAGCGGGCGCCCGGGTTGTTGGTGTTGGGGCAGTTGCCGGTCCCGGTGTCGGGTTGGTTGCAGGCCGTGGAGGTCACGGTCCAGACCGTGGGGCCGCCGTTGGTGCCGGGCGTGGCTTCGCAGGTGACGGTGACGGTGTAAGCCGCGAGCGTGGGGGCCGGGGGCACAAAACTGTTCGTGGCGACGCAGCTGTTGTCGCGCAGCTGACGGTACAGACCCCATTCCACGCCACTGCGCGCGGCCTCGTAGACGCGCACGCCCTGCACGTCCAGCGCCGAGCCGATCTGCTGGCTGGTGGAGACGCTCAAGATGAAGGCGCCCAGCGCCGTCAGCACCACCAGGATGAAGATGGCCGTGACGGCGGTGAAACCGCGCTGGCGTCGGGTGGGGCGGCTGCGTTTCATGGCGAGTTGTCCACGCGGATCTGGTGCTGCAGGCTCACGGTCTCGGCGTTGGCGCCCAGGCCCGAGCTCACGATGAGCCGGATGTCGAGCAGGCCGTTGCGGCCGCCCACACCGGGGGCGTAACTCACGGCACAGGTGGCGCCGGTGCCGGTGGCGGCATTGGCCGTGACCAGCAGGGCGGGCGCACCGGCCGGCGGCGTGGGCTGCGTGGCGAGGAAACCGTAGTTGGCGTGGCGTTGCACCGGCCCCGCTGCCGCCGTGGGGCAGCTATAGGTGACGGCCCGCGTGCCTGCGGGCACCACCTGGAAGCGGCCGTTGGGCGAGGGCAGGGGGGTGGACTGGTTGGCAAAGGGGTTGTTCGCCAGTGTCACGACGTTGCCCGCAATGCCTGCAATCCGGGCCCGGTTGCAGTTGGCGCAGAGGTCACCATCCGCGTAGGCGTTGGCCGGGGCGTTGCCCGGGCCGAGGTTGTAGACCACGATGAAGTCGTTGGGCTGCATGGCCGGCAGCGGGCCATGCACGTCGAAGCTCAGGTCGGTCGTATCGTTGAAGCTGAGGAAATTGCCGCTGGTGGAGCCGTCGCTCGGGTCGCGGTAGCGGCCGCCGGCGCTGGTCATGATGAATTCGATGTAGGTCACATTGCCCACGGTGGCCACGCGCAGGCTGTTGGGCAGGGCCAGGCGCACGTCGCGTGTGATGCGGCGCAGGGCGACGTCGGCGGTGTCGGTGAGCTCGGCGCGGCGCACCGAATCGAAATAACCGTCCACCGGGGCGCGGATGAACACGGCCACCATGGCGGCCAGGATGCCCGTGATGACGATCACGATGAGCGCCTCGACCAGCGTGAAGCCCGCTTGCCGTGTTGAGTGGGTGGGGCGTGGCGTCTTCATGGCAGTGCGTTGGGCGCGTAGCGCGTGCGGTAGCCTTCGAGCATCACGGCCTCGTTGCTGAAACTGACGGTGACGCGGATGAACAGGACCTCATCGCTGCTGGGAATGCCGCCGAGAGTTCCGGGCGACACGATCACACGCGCTTCGTATCCGAGCGGGAAGGCCACGCCAGCCAGGCTGGTGGTGATGACGGCACCGTCGTAGTCCGTGACCTGGTCCCAGGGTGCCAAAGCACTGCCCCGGGTCTCGGCTGGTGTTCCCCCCGCACAGCCGGCCGCACTGGTGGCCGTGGTGGCGTTGGCGTCGTCCGGGTCGCACCAGCCGTGGCTTTGCAGGCGCACCTCTTCCATTACGCTTTCGGCGATGGCCAGCATCTGCTTGCGCACCATGGGGTCGGCGCTGCGGCTGGTGGTCTGGTCCAGCACCAGCAGGATGCCGGCCAGGCCCACCGTGACGATGACGATGAAAAAGATCAGCTCGATGAAGGTCAGGCCGCGTTGCCGCGAGCGACGCTGGCGGGCGCGCGGGTCAGTGCACATGGCCGGTCTCCGCTTCTACGGTGACGGTCCAGGGCGCCTCACCGGTGACCGTGTAGCTGGCGGCGGCACCGGGCCGGCCCAGGGGGCTGAAGGTCAGCGTGGCCGGGCCGGCCAGCGTGACGTTGGCCGGGGCGCACAGCTGGTTGTCGGGGCCGCCGCAGCGCCGGTCGGGGGCGGGCAGGGGCAGGTTGCGCGGGAAGCTGCCTGCGCCGGGGTCTTCCGGGCTCACGTTGTCGATGCTCAGGCTCAGGTTGTTGCCGGCCAGCGCCACGCGCACATTGCGCCGCTCGGCCACGGCGGACTTGCGGGCGAATTCCAGCGTGGCGCGGACGGCATCGCGGTAGCCGACTTCGTCGAAGCCGCGCGTCAGATCGATGCGCGGCAGCACGAAGACCGCCAGGATGCCCAGCAGCACCAGCACCATGACCAGTTCGATCAGGGTGAAGCCGCGCGCGCGCTGTCGCGTCGCCAGAGGGTGCCGGGGGGGGGACATGCAGGGATTATCCGGGCGATCTCAGGCGGATCGCAAGCCGGCGACCACCGTGGGGTAACGCAATGTGAGACGCAGTTCACGCTTCAGACGCGTGTTTTCGAGCCGGCGCGACTCGCTCATGAAGCTCAGCAGCATGGGGGGGAGCGTCTGTGCCGCCTCTTGGCGGGTCAAACGCGGGGGGCGGGGCAGGCCGTACAGATCGGCGGCCAGGTCGAAATAGTCGCCCATTTTCAGATCGCTGTCGTCGCTGGCGTGGTACACGCGCTGCGGCGCACCCCGCCACAGCGCAGCCAGGCAGGCGCGCGCCAGGTCGTTGGCGTGGATGTGGTTGGTGTAGACGTCGTCCTCGGCGCGCAGCACGGGGGTGCCGCGCAGCAGGCGTTCGCGTGGGGTGCCGCCTTCCCGGTCTGGCGCGTAAATGCCGGGGATGCGCAGGATGCTGGTCCGCACTCGCGCGCTGCGGCCGTAGAAGCGCACGTGCCGTTCGGCGGCCACGCGCCGGCGCGCGCGGGCCGTGCCGGCCTGCAGGGTGTGCGTTTCAGGGACCTGCTCGCCACCACAATCACCATAGACCCCGCTGGTGGACCCATAGGCGAGGACAAGGGGTGGCGTGCGCCGTCGTAACACGCTCAGCAGGGCGCGGGTGCGCGGATCGTCCGGTCCTTCGGAGGGGGGGGGGGCCAGGTGCAGCACATGCGTGGCCAGGCCGGCCAGGCGCTGCAGGGTGGCGGCCTGGTCCAGGTTGCCAGCCAGCGGGGTGATGCCGCGCGCGCGCAGTTCAGCGCGTCGCGCCGGTGTCGAGGTGAGCGCCAGCACCCGCACGCGGGCGGGCAAGGCGGCAGCTGCGCGCAGGCCCACGTCGCCGCAGCCGATGATCAGCACACGCTGGCGCCGGAAGCGCATGGGCAGCGCACCTAAAGGGCTTGTTAACACTGGCAAAATTCCTGTCTTTGCGTCGAAAAACTGTTCAAGGATAACGAAAAGATGTCGACCCACCAGGTCACCGTGCAGCCCAGCGGCCGCAGTTTCGAGGTTCTCCCCGGCGAAGCCATGCTGGCGGCCGGCATTCGCGCCGGCATCGGCCTGCCCTATGGCTGCAAGGACGGGGCTTGCGGTTCCTGCAAATGCAGGAAGATTTCCGGTGCCGTGGTGCACGGCCCGCACCAGAGCAAGGCCCTGAGCGAGGCCGAGGAAGCGGCCGGTTATGTGCTGACCTGCTGCGGCGTGCCGCAGAGTGACGTGGTGCTGGAATCGCGCCAGGTGACGGAGGCCGGCGCCTTTCCCATCCGTAAGCTGCCGGTGCGCGTGAACGAGCTGCAGAAGGTCTCGCCCGATGTGATGCGCCTGGTGCTGCAGCTGCCGGCCAACGACAGCTTCCAGTTCCACGCCGGCCAGTACGTCGAGTTCCTGCTGCGCGACGGCGTGCGGCGCAGCTACTCCATGGCCAATGCGCCGCACAGCCGCGCCGGCCAGCCCACGGCCACGCCGCCGGTGGGCGCCACCATGGAGCTGCACATCCGCCACATGCCCGGTGGCAAATTCACCGACCACGTGTTCAGTGCCATGAAGGAAAAGGAAATCCTGCGCATCGAAGGACCCTACGGCAGCTTCTATCTGCGCGAGGACAGCGACAAGCCCCTGGTGCTGCTGGCCTCGGGCACGGGCTTTGCGCCCATCAAGGCCTTGATCGAGCAGATGCAGCACAAGAACATCACACGAGCGGCCACCCTCTACTGGGGCGGCCGCCGCCCGGCCGACTTGTACATGCACGACTGGATGATGCAGAAGACGAAGGACATGCCGAATCTGCGCTACGTGCCCGTGGTGTCCGATGCCCTGCCCGAAGACCACTGGGCCGGCCGCAGCGGCTTCGTGCACCAGGCCGTGTTGCAGGACCTGCCCGATCTTTCGGGCCACCAGGTCTACGCCTGCGGCGCGCCCATCGTGGTCGACTCGGCCCGGCGCGACTACGTGGCCCAGGCCGGGCTGCCCGAAGAGGAGTTCTACGCCGACGCCTTCACCAGCGAGGCTGACAAGCACGGCGCGTAGCGCCGTGCTTGCGGCGCAGGCTAACTTCGCGCAGCGAAGTTAAGGCGCGAAGGCGCCGGGCCGTAGCCACAACAACCGGGTTTGAATGGCGCGTAGCGCCGGTAGTCATAGAGTGGCCGCCTGAGTTTCAGCGTCTCACCAAGGCAAAAGGCCCGCCGTTGGAAGATGGCGGGCCTTTTTCGCTTGAACGGTATCAGTGGCGCTTGCCCTGGTGGCGCTCGGTGTTGCCGCGATCTGCATGCTGGCGGTCCTTGCGGCCGTCGTGGTTCATGTCGCGCTGGCGGTCGTGCTTCTCGCGGCCGATGTCGTGGCTGGCACGGTCCTGCATATTGCCCAGGTGGGCACGTTCCTTGGCGGTGACCTTGCCATCGGCCTTGGCCTTGTCTTCGGCGCGGTCGATGCGGCCCTGCTGGTTTTCCAGGCGATGGGCTTCGCGCTGCGTCAGCTGGCCCGAGTTCACGCCCTGCTGGATGCGACGCTCCTGGTTCGCCTCGCGCTGGTCCACACGCGGCGTGGCCGTGGGGTTGGCGGGGGTGCCCATCGTGGCGGACTGGGCGTAGGCAGCACTGGTGGCCAGGGCCAGGATACCGAGCAACATTTTGGTTTTCATGCGGAACTCCTTCTGGGTTGAAACATGGAAGAAAAAGCTTCCATGGACCTGCAACGCGGTCGTCCGGGCAGTCGGCTGACGTTTTTTCTGCAAAGTCTTGTAAATGTGACGGATGACAGGGGCGCCGAATTTTGCACAATGCAGGCATGAAACGACGCACCCTTCCTCTCCTCGTCCTGGCCGCGCTGGCACTGGCCAGCGTCCCGGTCCTGTCCCAGACCAGGCCCATCCGCCTGATCGTGCCCTATGCGGCGGGGGGGCCCATCGACATCACGGCGCGTGCGCTGGCCGAGCGTGTCAAGGACACCCTTGGCACCGTCATCATCGAAAACCGCGCGGGTGCCGGCGGCAATATCGGTGCCGACGCCGTGGCGAAGGCCGCACCTGATGGCCTGACCATCGGCATTGCCGCCACGGCCACGCACGCCGTCAACCCCTGGCTCTACAGCAGGATGCCCTACAGGGCCGACGCCGATTTCGCGCCCATCACGCAGATGCTGCGCGTGCCCAATGTGCTGGTCATGAATGCGGAAACGGCGCAACGGCTGCACATCAACAGCCTGGCGGACCTGATCGCCTATGCCAAGGCCAACCCGGGCAGGCTCAATTACGGCAGTGGCGGCAACGGCAGCGCGGGCCACTTGGCGGGTGAACTGTTCAAGTCGCAGGCGGGCATCTTTGCCGTGCACATCCCCTACAACGGCGGCAACCCGGCGCAGCTGGCCCTGCTCAGCGGCCAGGTGGATTTCAACTTCGACAACCTGGCGACGGCTTCCGCCAACATCCGTGCCGGCAAGCTCAAGGCCCTGGCGGTCACCACGCTGAAACGTGCACCCGCCTTGCCGCAGGTCCCGGCCGTGGCCGAGACGCTGCCAGGCTTTGCGGTGGATACCTGGTGGGGGCTGGTGGCGCCGGCCGCCACGCCCAGGGACGTGCTGGCACGCCTGAACCAGGCCTTCGTGGCTGCGCTCCAGGCACCCGAGACGCAGACCCGCTTTGCCGCGCTGATGGCCGAACCCGTGCCGACCACACCCGAGGAATTCGGCGCCTTCATGAAAGCCGAACTCGCCAAGTACGAGAAGGTCGTCAAGGCTTCCGGCGCAAAAGTAGATTGACGCCCCTGAGTCGGCTCAGAGCCGGTTCGAGACCTCGATCAGGTTCTGATCCGGGTCGCGGAAATAGACCGAGAGGATGGGTCCCTGGGCACCGGTGCGCTGCACCGGGCCTTCGCTCACCGTCACGTCGCAGGCTGCCAGGTGCGCCTGCACCTGGGCCAGCGGCACCGCGGTGAGAAAGCAGAGATCTGCCGAACCTGGCGTGGGTCGCTGGGCCTTGGGCTCGAACTCACGGCCGGCCTGGTGCAGGTTGATCTTCTGCGTGCCGAAGGCCAGGGCCTTGCGGCCGGCACCGAAGGTGACGACCTCCATGCCCAGCACCCGGCTGTAAAAGGCGCAGCTGGCCGCCACGTCGGCCACCGTCAGAACGAGGTGGTCGAGGCTGTCGATGCGCATCAGCTCAGAGTTCGAGCGCGTCGGCGATGGCCTTGATGCCGGCCTTGGCGCAGGCCTCGTCGGCTTCGCCGCCGGGGCCGCCCGAGATGCCGATGGCGCCTACCAGCGTGCCGCCCGCTTCAATGGGCAGGCCACCACCGGCCGCGACGACACGCGGCACGTGGCGGATGCCGCTCATGGACTTGCCGGCTTGCGTGTCCTTGCCGAACTCCAGCGTGGAGGTCTTGAAGCTGGCCGCCGTCCAGGCCTTGTCGGTGGCGACCGTGACCGTGTGCGCACCGGCAAAGCGGTCGCGCAGCAGCACCTGCAGCAGGCCGGTGCGGTCGGTCACGGCCACGGCGATCTGGTAGCCCTGCTTGCGGCAGGACTCCAGGGCCGCCTGGGCTGCCTTGAGGGCAGCCTCGGGTGTCAGTGATTTGGTCTGGAACACGGCCTCCTGGGCCGTGGCGTGGCCCGCGAGAAGCACGGCCACCAGGGGGAGGAACCTGAGTTTCATGATGCAGCCTTTCAGATCACACACAGAGCCTGCCATCGTAGCCGGTCCAGCGGCGCACGCACTGGAGATTGCCAGCCATGGTTTCAGGGCTGCTGCAGTTCCTCGGCGAGCTTGCGTGCCTGCGCCGCACCGGTCGGGTCGCCCTGGGCGATACGCGCATCGGCGATGAGGTGCCAGTTCAGGGCTTGCAGCGTGCGCTCCCGGACCGCCAGGCTGTTCGATTTCTGGGCCAGGGACACGGCCTGCGCATACTGGCCCTGGGTCAGGCGCAGTCGTGCCAGCTCATGCCACAGCCAGGCGTTGCGCGGTTCGATGCGCAGGGCACGCTCCAGCGAAGCGCTGGCGGGCTCGCGCCGGCCGCTGCCGGCCTCCTGGCGTGCGCGTTCCAGCAGGGCGACCACGGCGCGGTTGCTGGAGACCGGTGGCGGTGGCGCCACCGTTTCGCTGCCGGCCTCGGCCGGCAGGGGTGTAGCGGTGTCGGACGGCTGGGCCACCGCGGACGGGACAGCGGACGGGGGCGCACTGCCCGCTGTCGCCTGTTCCTGCGGCCTGCCCGGCTCCGTCGGTTGCGAGGTCGGGGTGCCTGGCGGCGACACGCTGGCACAGCCGGTCAGCCAGACGACGATGAACCCGGCCAGGGCCAAGCGCAGAAGAGGCAGGAAGCTGAGGTGACGCATGAGGTGATCGGGGTCTGGAGTCTGGGTGCTCTGCTAGGGGCTCATGGTGTTGAGTGCGGGTGCGCCCGGGCAGGCCGTTTCGGGCGGCAGCGAGCTTTTGATGAAGGGCACGGACACGGCGCCCTTGCACTCTTCCTTGTAACGCTGGCCGCTGGCCGGGTCGATGAAGGCCATCTCGATGTCTTCCGGCACTTCGGGCAACAAGGGCTCGGGCTGGAGGTTCTTCATCATCTCGCCCCAGATGGTCATGGCGCCCGTGGCACCCGTGAGGCCGGTGGACTTGGCGTCGTCGCGGCCGACCCAGACCACCGCCACCATGTCGCCCGTGTAGCCGGCGAACCAGTTGTCGCGCAGGTCATCCGTGGTGCCGGTCTTGCCGGCCACGCGAACCTCGGGCGCGATCCAGTTGCTCAGGCCCTGGGCCGTGCCATCGCGTACCGCGCCCTGCAGGGCCGTGGTCAGCAGATAGACCGGTGCCGGACTGGCCACAGCTTCGACGCTCAGCGGGTAGCGCTGCAGCGGCCTGCCGTCGGCCGTGACGATCTCGCGGATGGCGCGCAGGGGGGTGCGAAAGCCGCCGTCGGCCAGGGTCTGGTAGACCTGTGCCACTTCGATGGGCGAGAGCTCGAACGCGCCCAGCAGGCTGGACGGATAGGGCGAGGGCCGTCCAACACCAAAGCGCGGCAGCTTGTCCAGGATGCGTTCGACACCCAGGTCGATGCCCAGGCGCGCCGTGGAGACGTTCAGCGAGCGCGCCAGCGCCATGCCCAGCGGGACCTGGCCGTTGAACTTGTGGTCGTAGTTCATCGGCTTCCAGTCCGGCGCGCCGCGCTGGCGCCAGACCAGCGGCGAGTCGTCCAGCGGCGTGAGCAGCGTGTACTTCGACGGTTGCTCCAGCGCTGTCAGAAACACGAGGGGCTTGGCCAGGGAGCCGATCTGCCGCTTGGCGTCGATGGCGCGGTTGTAGCCTGCGTAGCGCGCCTGGCGTCCGCCCACGAGCGCCAGTACCTCGCCTTGTTGCGTGCTGCTGACGACCACCGAGCCTTCCAGGGAATTGACCGCGATCTTGCGTGTAGTCTCCAGCTGGGTCAGGCGTTGCGCCAGGGCCTGCTCGGCCTCGCGCTGGACGCGCGGGTCCAGCGTGGTGAAGATGCGCAGGCCCTCGCTGCGCAGGTCTTCCTCACGGTAGTCGCGCTGCAGTTGCCGCTGCACGTACTGCAGGAAGGCCGGATAGGGCGAGGTGCCCGTGGGCGCGCGGCGGATCACGCCCAGGGGCTTGTCGCGCGCCGGCACGAACTGGGCTTGCGTGATGACACCGAGTTTCACCATCTCCTGCAGCACCACGTTGCGACGCTGCAGCGCCTGCTCCGGCTTGTTGCGCGGGTCGTAGACGCCCGGCCCCTTGATCATGCCGACCAGCAGGGCGATCTCCTGCAGCTCCAGCCGCTCCAGCGGGCGGTCGAAATAGAAGTGGCTGGCCAGTCCCACGCCGTGGATCGCGCGGCTGGCGTCCTGCCCCAGGTAGACCTCGTTGAGGTAGGTCTCGAGGATCTCGTCCTTGCTGTAGTGCATTTCCAGCAGCAGGGACATGAGCACTTCCGTGCCCTTGCGCGTGAGTGTGCGTTCCGAGCTGAGGAAGAAATTCTTGACGAGTTGCTGGGTCAGCGTGCTGCCGCCTTCCATGCGCTGGCCACTGAGCGTGCGGTACAGGGCGCGCGCGATGCCGCGCGGGTCGATACCCCAGTGGGTCTGGAATTTGCGGTCCTCGACGGTAATCAACGTGTCCACCAGCACGCGCGGCACCTGGTCCAGCCGCAGCAGTGCGCGGTCTTCGTTGTGCCCGGGGTAGATGCCACCGATCAGGGGCGGCTCAACGCGCAGCAGCGGCATCTCCTTGTCCTCGGCGCCACGCTCCTGCAACTGGGCGACCTTGCCCTCGGCAAATACCGCGCGCAGGCGCTGGCTGGGCTGGGGCCCGTCCCAGAACACGAAGTCGCGGGTCGTGAACTCCACACCGTCCTGGACGTTGCGGTAGGTGGCCACTTCCTGTGGTTCGGGGTTTTCGCGGTAACCGAGGGCGCGCAGCTCCTCCACCAGTCGAGCGGGTGTGAGCTTGAGGCCGGGGTACACCTCCAGCGCGCGGCCATAAACGCGCGCCGGCAGGGCGAACTTGCGGCCCTCAAAGGCCTCGCGGATGGTGATGTCCAGGTACAGGGTAAAACCCGCCAGGACCAGCAGCAGCGACCAGGCGATGAGCCGCAAGGCCAGCCCCGGTTTTTTCCAGGGCAGGCGGGGCAAGGCACGCAGACGATGCAGGAACGGTGAGAGCCAATTCATGGGGAGGTCCGTGAGGGGCGGATGAGCGGCGTGCGTGCCCGCTGGGTGAGCTGATGGGATTGTAGGGGCCGGGGCGGCCGGTCCGCCGGCCCGTACGGCCTGTTACGCGCTTTCGCGCCTTATTCGCCCAGGTAGGCGGCGCGCACCGCCGGGTCGTGCAGCAGATCCTGGGCTGGGCCGGACAGCGTGATGAGCCCGGACTCCATAACGTACCCCCGGTCGGCGATGGACAGGGCGCGGCTGGCGTTCTGCTCCACCAGCAGCACCGTCGTGCCCTGGCCATGCACCTCGCGCACCACCTCGAAGATCTTGTCCACCATGATGGGGCTCAGGCCCATGGAGGGTTCGTCCAGCAGCAGCAGCTGGGGACGGCTCATCAGCGCGCGGCCCATGGCCAGCATCTGCTGCTCGCCGCCGCTCAGGGTGCCGGCCAGCTGGGTGTGGCGTTCCTTGAGGCGCGGGAACAGGGTGTACATGCGCTCCAGGTCGGTGGCGATGCCGTCCTTGTCGTCACGCGTGTAGGCGCCCATGAGCAGGTTTTCGGCAATGCTCATGCGCGTGAACACGCCACGCCCCTCGGGCACCATGGCCAGGCCCTGGCGCACCAGGTCCCAGGGGCCCTGGCCACGCAGGGCCTTGCCCAGGTAATGCAGCTGGCCCAGGCAGGGCAGGGTGCCGGTGACGGCTTTCATGGTGCTGGTCTTGCCCGCGCCGTTGGAGCCGATCAGGCAGACCAGTTCGCCGCGTTTCACCTCGAAGTCCACGCCCTTGACGGCCTGGATGCCGCCGTAGGCCACCTTCAGGCCGCTGACCTGCAGCAGCACATCTTTGTCTTGACTCATGATGCGGTGGCCTCCGCGGCGGCTTTGGCGCCGGCGTGGCCCAGATAGGCCTCGATCACCTTCTCGCTCTTCTGCACCTCGGCCGGCGTGCCTTCGGCGATCTGGCGGCCGTAGTCCAGCACGGTGACGCGGTCGCACAGACCCATGACCAGCTTGACGTCGTGTTCGATCAGCAGCACGCTGACACCGTCCTTGCGGATGCGTTCGATCAGCGCGCGCAGCTCCACCTTCTCGGTGGCGTTCATGCCGGCGGCCGGTTCGTCCAGGGCCAGCAGCAGCGGCTCGGTGGCCAGGGCGCGTGCGATCTCCAGGCGGCGCTGGTCGCCGTAGCTCAGGGTGCGTGCCTTGTAGTCGCCCAGGTGGCCGATGCCCACGTAGTCCAGCAACTCGTTGGCGCGGCGCGTGATGTTCACTTCTTCGCGCTCGAAACCGCGGGTGCGGAAGATGGCGCCCAGCAGGCCGGAGCCCGAGCGGGTGTGTCGCCCCACCATCACGTTCTCCAGCGCCGTCATGTCGGCGAAGAGGCGGATGTTCTGGAAGGTGCGGGCGATGCCGGCGCGCGCCACTTCGTGCACGGCCGTGGGCTTGTAGGCCAGGCCGGCCAGCTCGAACTTGCCGCTGTCGGGCGTGTACAGGCCGGTGATCACGTTGAAGAAAGTGGTCTTGCCCGCGCCATTGGGGCCGATCAGGCCGTAGACCTGGCCGCGCTGGATGCGTAGGTGCACATCGTTGAGCGCCTGCAGGCCGCCGAAGCGTTTGGAGACGCCGCTCACATGAAGCAGGACATCGCTCATGCCGGCCCCCCCTTCTTGCGCAAGGCCTTGCCATGCTCCGGTGAAGGCCACAGGCCGCGCGGGCGCAGCAGCATGACGACGATCATGGCCAGGGCGATCAGCAGCTGGCGCAGGATGGAGGCGTCGAGCCGCCCGTCCGTCATGGACTGCAGCGGGCCGGCCACGTAACGCAGCACCTCGGGCAGGGAGGCCAGCAGCACCGCGCCCAGGATCACGCCCGGCAGGTGGCCGATGCCGCCCAGCACCACCATGGCCACGATCATCACGGACTCCATGAGGCTGAAGGACTCCGGCGAGATGAACCCCTGGAAGGCCGCGAACATGGCGCCCGAGACACCGCCGAAGGTGGCACCCATGCCGAAGGCCAGCAGCTTCATATTGCGCGTGTTGATGCCCATGGCCTTGGCGGCGATCTCGTCCTCGCGGATAGCCATCCAGGCGCGGCCGATGCGCGAGAACTCGATACGGTGGCAGATCACCACGCTCACCACCACCAGTGCCAGGAAGAGGTAGTAGTACATCGTGACCGGCGCCACGTCGAAGCCCAGGACGTTGAGTTTCTTACCCAGGTCGAAACCGAAGAACTTGATCGAGTCGATCTGGCCTATGCCCTTGGGGCCGTTGGTGATGTTGACCGGGTGGTCCAGGTTGTTTAGGAAGACGCGGATGATCTCGCCAAAACCCAGGGTCACGATGGCCAGGTAGTCGCCCCGCAGCCGCAGCGTGGGTGCGCCCAGCAGCACACCAAAGGCGCCGGCCAGCAGCGCCCCCAGCGGGATCACCAGCCACAGCGGCGTGTGCAGGCCGTTGGGGAACAGGGCGGCAAAGGCGGGGAAGTGGTCACTCAGGTGGGGCGAGGCCAGCAGGCCGAACATATAGGCGCCGATGGCAAAGAAGGCCACGAAACCCAGGTCCAGCAGGCCTGCGTAACCCACCACGATGTTCAGGCCCAGGGCCAGCAGCACGAAGAGCAGGGCCATGTCCAGGATGCGCACCCAGGCGTTGCCGTAACCCTGCAGGATCAGCGGCAGCACCAGCAGGCCGATGGCGGCCAGCACGATGGCGATCAGGCGGTGACGGGAGTTCATCTGCATGGTCAAGCTCTGTCTGCCACACGCTCACCCAGCAGGCCCGAGGGCCGCAGCGTCAGCACCACGATCAGCACGATGAAAGCAAAGATGTCCGCATAGTGGCTGCCCAGCACGCCACCCGTGAGGTCGCCGATGTAACCGGCGCCGATGGATTCGATCAGCCCCAGCAGCACGCCGCCCACCACAGCCCCGGCCAGGTTGCCGATGCCGCCGAAGACGGCAGCGGTGAAAGCCTTGAGCCCGGGCAGGAAACCCATGGTGTGCTGCACCGTGCCGTAGTTGCTGGCCCACATCACGCCGGCAATCGCGGCCAGCACGGCCCCGATGATGAAGGTGGCCGAGATCACGCGGTCCGGCTGTACGCCCATGAGGGCGGCCACGCGCGGGTTCTCGGCCGTGGCGCGCATGGCGCGGCCGAGTTTGGTGGCGTGCACCAGCCACATCAGTGCGGCCAGCGTCAGCGCCGTGACGACCAGGATCATGATCTGCGTGGGCGTGATGCTGGCGCCGCCGAGCTGGATGGGTGTGCTGGGCAACAGGGTGGGGTAGGACTTGAAGTTGGGCTTCCAGATGATCATGGCCATGGTCTGCAGCAGGATGGACATGCCGATGGCCGTGATCAGCGGCGCCAGGCGCGGGCTGTTGCGCAGCGGCCGGTAGGCCACCTTCTCGATGCTGTAGTTCAGCGCGGCGGCCAGCACGCAGGCCACGATGAGGGCGATGATCAGCACCAGCCAGGGCGGCAGCAGGGGTTGCAGCAGACCGATCACGCTCCAGCTGACCAGCGCGCCGACCATCAGCACCTCGCCATGCGCGAAGTTGATCAGGCCGATGATGCCGTAGACCATGGTGTAGCCCAGCGCTACCAGCGCGTACATGCTACCCAGTACCAGCCCGTTGATGATTTGCTGCAGGAAGATATCCATAGATTCCCATTTGCAAGCTTCATGCCACTTGCATCCGGTCCCGTTTTTATGGCTGGTTCCGACTCTTTTCGTTCAGCGCGCGCAGCGCACGCATCTTCTCGGCGATTTTGATCTCCAGTCCGCGTTCCACGGGTCGGTAGAAACCCGGCTCGGCCATGCCTTCGGGCAGATAACTCTCGCCGGCGGCAAAACCGCCGGCCTCGTCGTGCGCGTAGCGGTAGCCCTTGCCGTAGTCCAGCTCCTTCATGAGCTTGGTCGGTGCATTGCGCAGGTGCATGGGCACCGGGCGGGTGCCGTCCTTCTTGATGAAGGCCTTGGCCTCGTTGTAGGCCTTGTAGACGGCATTGCTCTTGGGCGCGATGGCCAGGTACACCACACACTCGGCCAGGGCCAGTTCGCCCTCGGGCGAACCCAGGCGCTCGTAGACCTCGGCCGCATCCAGCGCCAGGCGCAAGGCGCGTGGGTCGGCCAGACCGATGTCTTCGCTCGCCATGCGCACCAGGCGGCGCGCCATGTAACGCGGGTCGGCCCCGCCGTCGAGCATGCGCATGAACCAGTAGAGCGAGGCGTCGGGGTCCGAACCGCGCACCGACTTGTGCAGAGCGCTGATGGTGTCGTAGAACTGCTCGCCGCCCTTGTCGTAACGACGCATGCGCTCGCCCAGCACCTTGAGCAGCCATTCGTCGCTGATGCGCTCCTGCTTCTGCTGCGTGGCCGCCACGGCCAGGGTTTCGAGCGTGTTGAGCAGGCGGCGGGCGTCGCCGTCGGCATAGGCGATCAGCCGGTCGCGCGCGGTATCGTCCATGGGCGGCACGGCCTTGATGTCCAGTGCGCGTTGCACGATCTGCTTCAGATCGTCTTCGCTCAGCGACTGCAGCACGTAGACCGCGGCGCGCGAGAGCAGGGCGGAGTTGACCTCGAAGGACGGATTCTCGGTAGTCGCGCCGATGAAGGTGAAGAGTCCGCTTTCCACATGCGGCAAAAAGGCGTCCTGCTGGCTCTTGTTGAAGCGGTGCACCTCGTCCACAAAGACGATGGTGCGTTTGTCCTGGCCCAGGGCCACCTGGGCCATCTCCACGGCTTCACGGATGTCCTTCACGCCGCCCAGCACCGCGCTGATGCTGATGAACTGCGCGCCGAAGGCGTCGGCCATCAGCCGCGCGATCGTGGTCTTGCCCGTGCCCGGCGGGCCCCAGAGGATGCAGCTGTGGGGCTGGCCCGATTCGAAGGCAATGCGCAGCGGCATGCCCTCGCCCAGCAGCTGCTGCTGGCCAATGACTTCGCCCAGGGTTTTGGGGCGCAGGCGTTCGGCTAAGGGTTGATGCGGGGTGGCGCTGGGGGGCATGCAGGGGATTCTAGGGGGTCGGCTTTTCTGTTGGCGCGCCGCCGGGCGCACCTCCCGGCAATGCTCCGCAAACACCCAAACAACACAGAAAAAGAAAAAGCCCGCATGAAGCGGGCTTCTCATCACGAACCGGGAAACAGGTTCAGAACACGTCCACCGACCCCGTCCGTGCCACTTCCCCAAACAGCCCACGCCGCACCAGGTCCAGATGGCTGCAGACCTTGTTGCGCCCGTTCTTCTGCGCAAAGTCGATGGCTTGCTCGGTGCGCTCCAGCGCCGTGCTGGGCGAGTCGTCGGCCAGCACGCGGGTGAAGCCCGAGCTGATGGTGACACGGCCGACCTGCGGAAAACTGAACTTCTCGACGTTGGCGCGCATGCGCTCGAAGGCGCCCAGGGCCAGGGCTTCCTCGGGACAGTGGAACAGCACGGCGAACTGTTCGCCGCCGAAGCGGTAGAGCCGGTCGTGCGTGCGGAAGGTGCTGTTCATGATGCGCGCCACCAGCAGCGTGACCTCTTCCATGATCAGGTGACCGTGCTTGTCGTTGAGCAGGTGGAAATTGTCGATGGCGATGGTGCCCAGCCAGTAGTTGGGCGGCACGCGGTGGCGTCGCTCCTTGCCCGGGGCCGGCTCGTTCTTGGCATCCTCCAGGATGCCGTCCATCTCCTCGAGCACGGCGCTGTAGAAGGTATCGTCCAGGGACTTGCGGTTGAGCAGGCCGGTCAGTGCATCGCGGTCGCTGTAGGCCAGCAGCGTGTACATGTTGCGGTAGATGTGGTGCAACTGCTCGATGGTCTGCCGGTCTTCAGGCGCCAGCACGCCGGCCGAATGGATCTCGATCACGCCCTGCTCATCGTCGGCGCGCGAATCGGCAAACAGGGGCAGGTAGTAGATGCGCGGGCCGTCCTCGCCGGCCCAGGCCACCTCGATCTCCTGGCGCCCACGCAGGCTGCGCAAGCGGTCATAGGCGTCTTCCAGGCGCGGCAGGCTCTGGAAATCGATGCGCAGCGGGTCCACCACCTTGCCGCCGCCGCGTGCGTCCAGCGAGACGATGTCCAGCCAGCGCTTCTCGTTGTCTTCGGTGCTCACGCGCGCAATCACGACGCGTTGGATCGGCACCAGGTCGATCAGGGCCTTGGCCAGCGTCAACTCCAGCAAATCGCGCTCACGGTGATCGGTCAGCTTGATCAGGTGTTCGGTCAGGGTCGCCATAGTGCTGACCATATTAGCCGGGAAAGCCCGAAACGTCACCCCCTGCTTGTCCCGGGGGACGAGACAGCCCCAATCAGCCTTGGGCGGCCTGTCGCCAGGCTTCCAGGGCGGCCGCACCGTCCTCGCGCTGCTCGGCCAGGCGGGCCAGGGCGGCCCAGGCGCGCCGGCGCAGCGACTCGTCAGCCAGCTGGGTCAGGGACTGGCGCAGCAGTTGCTGCGCCTTGCCCCAGAGCTGCAGGTGCATGCAGGCAATGCCGGCCAGGTACTGCAACAGGGCTTCACGCGGGTTGCCCATCTGGGCCGCTTCGATGCGCGCCAGCCAGGCCGCGTCGGGCTGGCCCGGCGTCTGGTGAAAGCCGCGTTCCAGCAGCAGGACCAGGCGCAGGCGCAGTTCCTGCGGCAGCGCAGAGGCCGGGCGCACGAGTTGTTCCCAGACCGGCAGCAGCCACTGTTGCACCAACGCGAAGTCGCCGCCCAGGACCAGCATGCGTTCGCCGGCCTGCAGGGCCACTTCGGGCAAACGACGTTCGGCCTCGTCGAGCTGGGCCCAGGCCTTCTGCAACTGGGATGGATCGTGGCTGGTGCGCAGCCATTCGGTGGCCAGCCCGCGCACGATGCTGCGGCTGGCCGATTCGGAAAAGGCCCGGTGTTTGCCCAGCAGGCGTGCCGTCTCCAGCGCCGCGCGGGACTGGCCGGCCAGGCGCGTGACCCGCAGGCGCAGGCGCAGTGCCAGGGTGCGGCGCGCCACGCCCTGGGGCAGTTCATCCAGGCGCTGCAGGGCGGCCTGGACGTCGCGGTCATCAAAGGCCCAGCGGGCCACGCGCAGCTGCACGCCCTCACGGATTTCCAGTTCGTCGCGGCGGCGGGACTGGGTCAGTGCCAGCGCCTGGCGTGCATGTTCGTCGCGCGCGCTGCGATCCTGCAGGGCATGGGTGCACTCGGCAGCGAGCAAGTGGGCCATGGCCGCCAGCCGGGTGCCGTAGGGCAGGCCCTGTTCGCCACGCGTCAGCGCCTCGGTCTGGGCCAGCACATGCTCGGCTGCCTTGCGCGCACGGATGTAGCGCCCTGCCGTCAGATGCGACAGCGCATCGAGCAGACCCTGCTGCAGCACACGCTCCTGATGACGCATGCGCCAGCGCAGCGCCTCACTCGGCAGGGCCAGCAAGAGGGCCACGCTGCGCAAGGCCGCGTAGAGCAGCAAAAAGGCAGCCAGGAGGAGCAGCAGCACCAGGTTGAGGGACAGGTCGACGCGATAAGGCGGCCAGAACAAGGTGACCGTGCCCTGGTTGTTGCCGGCAAACAGCGCCACCCCCGCCGCCATGGCGAAGAGGGCAAGGAACCACAGAACGTTGCGCATGAGGCGAGCCGTCCCGTCTTCTCAGCGACCGGCAGCGGCCGTGGTCAGTGCCGCCAGCGTGTCATCCACGCGCGGCAGCTCCAGCGTCTTCATCTGTTCACGGGTCTGTTGCAGCAGACCCGCAGCCGCGCGCAGGCGGCGTGAATTGGCATCGAAATATTTGTCCATGGCGTTTGCCGCCTTGAGCAGATCAGCACGGGCGGCGTCGGGCTGGCGCGCCAGCAGGCCCAGTCGGGCGTTGAGCAGGAGCAGCTTGAGGTTCTCGCGCACGAAGAAGGATTGCTCGGGGGTCAGCAGCACCGCCTCCGGGTGGTCGATGCGGCTGACGCGCACCAAGCCGCGCACCTCGTCCAGCACCAGCTGCAGGCTGCGCTGCCACCAGGCCGGCAGCCCGGTGTCGTTACGCGGCTTGGCTGCTGTGTCTGCGGGCGCCTTCGCCACGGTCACCGCATTGGCCAGGGGCAATTCGTCGGCCAGGCGCACCAGTTCGTCGAGGCGGGCCAGCAGGGTCGGCGTATCGGTCAGGGGTGTGGCCTTGATGCGCGCCATGTCGCGCGCCAGCGCGCGCTGCAAGGGCGCCAGCCGGGCCTGGGGCACACGTTGCACGCGCTGCTCGGCCGTGCGCAGCGCCGCCAGCAGGGGCTCCACGCTGCCGGTCAGCTGGGCCTGCTGCTGTGCCAGGCGGATGGCGGATTCGATGTCCACCACCAGGTTCTCGTCGCGCGAGCGCGACAGGCTTTGCATCAGCTCCTCGAGCTGGCTGCGCTGCAGCGCTACCTCACCCAGGCGCGCTTCCATCACGGCCTGACGCGCGGCCAGCTCACGCTCCTGCTCCTGGGTCTGACGTGCCAGCATGCGTGCCTCGGCCGCGTTGGCGCCGGCCTCGGCCGTCTGGCGAGCCAGTTGATCCTGCAGGGTGGACAGGCGCTCCCACAGCAATACATTGAGCAGCAGGGCGAGCAGGGCAGCGACGCCCAGGGCCAGCACCAGGGGGCGCGACACCGAAGTCGCCGGGGACGATGCCGCCGGCACGCTGTCCGCCACGACGGTGGCCGCAGGGGCAGCCGTGCCCGCGGGCTCGGTGCTGCCAGCGGCGTGGGACTCCAGGGGCTCGGGCGTGGTCGTCATTGCATCGATTCTATCGAGGCCCGGACATCGGCCAAGGCCGGGCGTGACTCATGCACCACGGCAAAGCCGGCCGCGCGCACCGCCTGGGCGATGCGCGCATGCGTGGCCACGGCGCGTGCGGCGCCCCAGTCCTGCTGCGGCAGGCTGGCCTGCAGGTTCAACACGGCCTCACTGCTGCTGAACAGCCAGACCGAGTCGTCGCCGGCCGCGGCCTGCGCCAGTTGCAGCTGGGCCGCATCGAGCTGCGGGCGACAGCGCTGATAGCTGGCGACGAAATCCACCGTGCCGCCCGCGGCTGCGACCTGGCGCGCAAACCAGTCGCGCCCGGCGCCCTGTGTGCTGCCGCCCTCGGCCGCATCGGCGCCGCGCACGATCAGCACACGTACCCCGGGCGTGATCCGGGCGGCCACCTGCTGCCACAAGGTTTCGGAATCGAACTGCGCGGCATCGGCTGGCGGCGCGGTGATGTGCGAGGCCGGCACGCCGGCACGCAGGAGCGCGCCCACCGTGCCGGGCCCGGTGGCCCAGGCCTGCAGCGGAAGTGGCGCATCGGCCGGGCGGGCCGCGAAGAAACCGTCGACTGCATTGGCGCTGACGAACATCAGGCCCAGGCAGCCGTCGAGCTGGCGCCAGGCCCGCTGCAGTGCAGCCGCATCGGGTGCCGGAGCGATCGCAATGAGCGGCAGGGCCTGCGCATCGTGACCCGCCTGCTGCAGCGCCTGCACCCAGTCCTGCGCCTCGCGCTGCGGGCGGGTGACGATGACGCGCATGGTGTTCAGTGCTTCTCGGTATCCAGCGAGCCGCCGGCACGCAGCACGCCTTCCTTGAGGCGGGCCGCCACCTGGCTGCCCAGCGTCTCGGCAGCAAAGAGGTCCGCCACGGAAGCCGTTGCATCGGCACGCACCAGGGCCACGCGGCCGTCCGGATCGCCCCAAGCGGCCTGGATGTTCAGATAACCACTGTCCAGCGTGGCATAGGCCGCCAGCGGCATGGAGCAGCTGCCGCCCATGGCACGGCTCACGGCGCGCTCGGCCGCCACGCGCAGCCAGGTGCCGGAGTGCACCAGGGGGGCCAGCGCCTGCTGCACATCCAGGCGCTCGCTGCGGATCTCGATGCCCAGCGCACCCTGCCCGGCGGCGGGCAACATCTCGCCCGGCGCGAAAACGGCGCGGATGCGGTTTTCCAGGCCCAGGCGCTTGAGGCCGGCCGCGGCCAGCACGATGGCGTCGTACTGCCCTTCATCGAGCTTGCGCAGGCGGGTGTCGAGGTTGCCGCGCAGCGGCTCGATCTTCAGGTCCGGACGGGCGGCACGCAGCAGGGCCACGCGGCGCAGGCTGGAGGTGCCCACCACGGCACCCTGCGGCAGCACGGACAGGTTGGCGTATTTCGGGGAGACGAAGGCGTCGCGCGGGTCCTCGCGCTCCATCACGCAGGCCAGCGCAAAGCCCTCGGGCAGCTCCATGGGTACGTCCTTGAGCGAATGCACGGCCAGGTCGGCGCGGCCTTCTTCCAGCGCCACCTCAAGCTCCTTGACGAACAGGCCTTTGCCACCGACCTTGCTCAGGGAGCGGTCCAGGATCTGGTCGCCCTTGGTCGTCATGCCCAGCAGCGTGACGCTGTGGCCCTGTTGCTCCAGCAGGGCTTTCACGTGCTCGGCCTGCCACAGGGCCAGGCGGCTTTCACGGGTTGCAATGGTCAGTTTCATCAGGGTCTTCGATCGAAAAAAGAGCCGACCATCCATCAGTTACAGAGCGTGGACACATCAGCGAGCCGGCGATGCTAGCATGCATCGCGCAGCCCCTGTTTTAACACTCTACGGTACACCGCCATGCCTGCCCCCGCCGCCCGCTCCAGAGACAACGAACGACCGCTGGTCGAAGACATCCGCCTGCTCGGTCGCATCCTCGGTGATGTGATCCGCGAGCAGGAGGGCAGCGCCGCCTACGAACTGATCGAACAGATCCGCAAGCTCTCGGTGGCCTTCCGCCGCCACGACGACACGGAGGCCGACAAGACCCTGAAAAAGCTGCTCAAGGGCCTGAGCGACGACCAGACCGTCAGCGTCATTCGCGCCTTCACCTATTTCAGCCACCTGGCCAACCTGGCCGAGGACCGCCACCACATCCGCCGCCGCGCCGTGCACGAGCGCGCCGGCAACGAACAGGAAGGCAGCATCGATGTGGCCCTGTCGCGCCTGCGCTGGGCCGGCATCAGCCCCAAGATGATCGCCAACACCCTGGCGCACAGCTACCTCTCGCCCGTGCTCACCGCCCACCCCACCGAGGTTCAGCGCAAGAGCATCCTGGACGCCGAGCGAGACATCGCCCGCCTGCTGACGCAGCGTGACGAGATCAAGACCCGCGCCGTGGGCGTGGACCCGCGCAAGGACATGCTGACCCCGCGCGAGCTGGCCGCCAACGAAGCCCAGTTGCGCGCGCGCGTGCTGCAGCTCTGGCAGACCCGCCTGGTGCGCAGCAGCAAGCTCAGCGTGGCCGACGAGATCGAGAACGCGCTGAGCTACTACGAGCCCACCTTCCTGCGCGAGATCCCTGCCATCTATGCCAACCTGGAGCGCGAACTGGGCCAGGCCCATGTGCACAGCTTCCTGCGCATGGGCCACTGGATCGGCGGCGATCGGGACGGCAACCCCAACGTCGGCGCGCACACCATGGCGATGGCCCTGGGCCGCCAGGCCGACGTGGCGCTGCGCCACTACCTGACCGAGGTCCACCTGCTGGGCAGCGAGCTGTCCGTCTCCGACCTGCTGGTGGGCTGCAGCCCCGCCATGCGCCAACTGGCCGACAGTTCGCCCGACACCAGCGAGCACCGCCGGGACGAGCCCTACCGTCGCGCCCTGATCGGCGTCTACGCGCGCCTGGCCGCCACCCTGCACGAGCTCACCGGCGGCGAGGCCGCGCGCCACGCCGTGGCACCGCAGAACCCCTATGCCAGCGCGGCCGACTTCCTGGCCGACCTGCAGACCATTGGCGCCTCGCTCAACACGCGCCACGGCGCTGCCTTGACACAACAGCGCCTGCGCCCGCTGATCCGCGCCGTCGAGGTCTTCGGCTTCCACCTCGCCACGCTGGACCTGCGCCAGAGTTCGGACAAGCACGAAGAAGTCATCGCCGAACTGCTGGCCACGGCGCGCATCGAGTCGCAGTACTCGAAGCTGGACGAAACCGCCAAGCGCGCCCTGCTGCTACGCCTGCTGGGTGATGCCCGGCCGCTGCGCGTGGTGGGCGTGGACTACAGCGCCCACACGCAGAGTGAACTGGCCGTCTTCGAGACCGCACGGCAGATGCGCCAGCGCTACGGTGTTGAAGCCATCCGTCACTACATCATCAGCCACACCGAGACGGTGAGCGACCTGCTGGAAGTGCTGCTGCTGCAGAAGGAAGTGGGCCTGATGCGCGGCACGCTGGACGACCCGAACTGCATGAACGACCTGATCGTGGTGCCCCTGTTCGAGACCATCGAGGACCTGCGCCAGGCCGCGCCCATCATGCGCGACTACTACGCGCTGCCGGGCATCGCCGCCCTGATCCGGCGCAGCGGCGGCGAGCAGGACATCATGCTCGGCTACTCCGACAGCAACAAGGACGGCGGCATCTTCACCAGCAACTGGGAGCTGTACCGCGCCGAGATCGCGCTGGTGGAGCTGTTCGACCAGCTGGCTCCCGTGCAGTTGCGCCTCTTCCACGGCCGCGGTGGCACCGTGGGCCGCGGCGGCGGCCCCAGCTACCAGGCCATCCTGGCCCAGCCCCCGGGCACCGTGCGCGGCCAGATCCGCCTGACCGAGCAGGGCGAGGTGATCGCCTCCAAGTACTCCAACCCCGAGATCGGCCGGCGCAACCTGGAAACCCTGGTGGCCGCCACCCTGGAAGCCACGCTGCTGCAGCCCACCAAACCGGCCGCCCCCGCCTATCTGAAGGCCGCCGAGGCCCTGTCGCAAGGCAGCATGGCCACCTACCGCGCCCTGGTCTACGACACCCCGGGTTTTGCCGAGTACTTCTTCGGCTCCACCCCCATCCGCGAGATCGCCGAGCTCAACATCGGCTCGCGCCCGGCCTCGCGCAAGGCCACGCAGAAGATCGAAGACCTGCGCGCCATCCCCTGGGGCTTCAGCTGGGGCCAGTGCCGCGTCACCCTGCCCGGCTGGTACGGTTTCGGCACCGCGGTGGAGAATTTCCTGAACGCCGAAGGGCCGAAAGCGCACAAGGAGCGCCTGGCCCTGCTGCAGAAGATGGCCAAACAGTGGCCCTTCTTCAAGACCCTGCTCTCCAACATGGACATGGTGCTGGCCAAGAGCGACCTGGCCCTGGGCTCGCGCTACGCCGAGCTGGTCGGCGACGGCAAGCTGCGCAAAAAGGTCTTCACCCAGATAGAGGCCGAGTGGCAGCGCACCGTGCAGGCGCTGACCCTGCTGACCGGCGAGAAACAGCGCCTGGCCGGCAACGCCGCCCTGCAACGCTCCATCCGCCACCGTTTCCCCTACATCGACCCGCTGCACCACCTGCAGGTGGAACTGATGCGCCGTTACCGCGCCGGCCAGGCCGATGAGCGCGTGCGCCGCGGCATCCACATCTCGATCAACGGCATTGCGGCGGGCTTGCGCAACACGGGCTAAGGCTTTAAGCCGGGGTCCACCGGCCCGTCGACGGACACACAAGGGCCCGTGCGCCATTCAGCCAGACTTGCTCATCCTCCAGCAGCAAGGCGCTGGCAGGGTCGATGTCGAAGGCGATCCGCAGCGCGCGCGCGACATGGGCATCCTCGATGGGAAGCTCCCAGCTCAGGAAGACCTGGTTGTGCTCCTGGTCGGGCGGGAAGTCGGCCACATCAAAGCCGCTGCTGTGGCGTTTGATGACGGCGTGCGGCTGGCCCGTATCGAAGATCACGGCCGTCCCCTTGACCAGGGGGATGCGAAGACCGGACGCCGGGAAATGCAGATCCAGACCCCTGTCCTCGCTCAGGAAGAGATTGCAAAAGGCCGCGCCGCCGTAACGTTCTCCATCATGGTGGTACCTTGCGCCGCGGCAGGCCATCAGGGCGACCTCACTGGAGGCCAGCACCTCCTGCAGGCCGAGCGAGCGCGTCCAGTCGGCCACCGCCTGCACACAGTGGCGATAGTCCGGCCAGCGCACGCGCGCCCGCGCCAAAGGCAAGACCTCGACGTCGCCGGGCTCCAAACCCAGGCGCAGCGCTATCTCCCTGTTCCAATCGGCCACCAGTCTGGCAGGAGGCGCAGGCACATCGACTGTTCCTGTCAGCACGACATCACTCACGCTTCGGCTGCGGATGGTTTCACCACTCCAGTAATAGGAGGCAGGGATAGGTCGCATGGGATGCACTTGAGGCGTGACAAAAACGCGCTTACCCGGTTTGTCGCCCCACAGGGCCTCAATCAGGCCGGTAGACGCACTTGTCGCCAATCGCGTGCCGCTCCACCGTCACCGCGGCCAGTCCGGGCACCTTGGGCTGCAGCTCCTTCCAGATGAAGGCGCAGAGGTTTTCCAGCGTGGGGATGCCCAGGCCCGGCACTTCGTCCAGGAAATGGTGGTCCAGCTTCTCGCGCAGCACCTCCACCTCGCGCCGGATGTAACCCAGGTCCAGCACCATGCCGGATTTACCTTGCGGCTCACCGCGCACGAAGACCTCGGCGTAATAGGTGTGGCCGTGCACGCGCTTGCTGCCCTCAGCCTCGATCTCACGGCGCAGGGTGTGGGCGGCGTCAAAGAAAAAACGCTGGCTGATTTCGTACATCAGGGTCTGCTCATAAAAATATCGCAGGTGCGAACTTGCCCTAGCGAATTCCGATCATCTTGTGCGACTGGATGCCCAGCCGCCACTGGGGGTGTTGCTGGCAGTAGTCTATGGCGCGTGCCGTGTTGGCTACACGCTCGGGCCCGTCCATGGGCTGCAGGAAAAAATGCTCGAAGGCCAGACCGGCGAAACGCGCCGGGTCCACATCGACCTGCGGGTAGACCAGCTTGAGCTCGTTGCCCTGCTTCAAGACCACCTCGGCCTGTGCCTTGGGGCTCACGCAAATCCAGTCCAGCCCCGGCGGTGCCGGCACCGTGCCATTGGTCTCCACAGCCACCGTGAAGCCGCGCGCATGCAGGGCTTTGGTTAGTGCTTCGTCCACCTGCAGCAGCGGCTCGCCACCGGTCAGCACCACGTAACGACCGGTACGCCCCTGAGGCCCCCAGCTTTTTTCGATCGCCTCGGCCAGCGCATCCGCCGTGGCGAACTTGCCGCCACCGGTGCCGTCCGTGCCCACGAAGTCCGTGTCGCAGAATTTGCAGACCGCGGTGGTCCGGTCTTCCTCGCGCCCGCTCCAGAGATTGCAGCCGGCAAAGCGGCAGAACACCGCCGCCCGACCGGACTGCGCGCCCTCGCCTTGCAGGGTGTAGAAGATCTCTTTGACGGAGTAGGTCATGGTTTGCTGGGACTGCGAAGGTGGGATTTTCGCAGGTTCTCTTTTTGGGCGTTTTCCTTGGGCGAGGCCCAGTCTGCAACGATCGCCAGAGCTTGAGTCAGCAGAAATGGAAAAGGCACCCGAAGGTGCCCTTTCTGACTGCGAGTGCAGAGAATCAACCCTGAGCAGAACCCTGCTCAAACGGCAACTTCATCTCGCGCAGATCCTTGCGGGTCTCGACCAGGATCAGCGGACCCTCGTCGATCACCACCGGCGCTGGCCGTTCGCGCGGCACGTGCACCGGCTTGGGTTCGGCGGCAATGGCGGCCTGCACGATGGCGATCTTGTCGGCGTCGGAGTTGACCCACTGCAGGCCCGCGGTGCTGGCGATCTGGTTCAGGTCGGACAACGGCAGGTCATAGCCTTGTACGCGCGGCAGTGCGCGCGTGGTCGGGGCGGCCGCAGGCGCGGCTGGGGCAGCGGTCCTGGCCGGAGCGGGTGCGCTGCGAACTTCAGCTGCCGGTGCCGGCGTGCTTTCGCTGGCGATGGCCGCCTCAGGGGTAGCAGCTTCCTGGGCCGGACGTTCCTGACGTTCACCACGCTCACCACGCTGGCGGTCACGACCGTAGCGGTCACGCGAGCGGCGCTCACGCTGGCCGTTGCTCTCGCCTTCAGGGCGGACTTCGGCCACGGGCTGCGTGTCGGCGCCGTTCAGGGCTTCGACGGGCAGTTGCGGCTCGACAGCACCGTCTTGCGGGCGGATGTCTTCGGCGGGACGACGTTCGCCCTCGGGACGCGGGCCACGCTCATGGCGCTCACCACGTTCCTGGCGCTCGCCGCGTTCACCATTGCGGCCACGCTGTTCGTTGTTGCGCGGGGCGCGTTCCTGGCGCGGCTGCTGTTCACCGCCGGCCTCTGCCGTCTGGGGGGAGCGCTGCTCGGTTTCGCCGCGCTGGCCCTGACGGTCGCCACGGTTGCCGCGTTCCTGGCGCTCGCCACGGGGCTGGTCACCGCGCTCGCCGCGACCACGCTGCTCACCGCTACGCGGGGCGCGTTCCTGACGCGGCTGTTGTTCACTGCCCGCTTCTGTGGTCTGAGGGGCGCGCTGTTCGGTTTCGCCGCGCTGGCCCTGGCGCTCGCCACGGTTGCCGCGTTGCTCGTTGCGGTCACCGCGTTCCTGGCGTTCGCCACGCTCACCACCACGACCGCCGCGGCCGCCACGGCCCCGGCCTTCACCGCGGCCTTCGCTGCGGTTGCCGTCACGACCGCCACGGCCGTCGCGTTTCTCTTCCTTCTTCTCGGTGGTCTTGGCCGGCTCGGCGGCCGGCTTGTTGCCGAACAGGCCCTTGAGCCAGCCGACGAAGCCTGCGCTGGCGGGCTGCTCGACCTTGCGCGCCACCGGCTTGGCGGCTGTTTGCGGCGCGACCACCGGCTTCGGTGCCACGATCGGGGCCGGCGCATCGGGCAGCACGCCCTTGATGACCGGGGTCTGCTTGTTGGTCGGTTCCTGTGAACGGCGCGTGACGGCGGTGGGATCTTCGATCTCCTCGACCATCTGGTAGCTGGCTTCGATGTGGTCCAGGCGCGGGTCGTCGTGCTTGAGTCGCTCGAGCTTGTAGTTCGGCGTTTCCAGCGACTTGTTGGGCACCATCAGCACGTTGAGGCGCTGCTTGAGTTCGATCTTGGTGATCTCGTTGCGCTTCTCGTTGAGCAGGAAGGAAGCGACGTCCACCGGCACCTGCACATGCACGGCGGCGGTGTTGTCCTTCTGGGCCTCTTCCTGGATGATGCGCAGGATCTGCAGGGCCGAGCTCTCGGTGTCGCGGATGTGGCCGGAGCCGCCGCAACGCGGGCAAGGGATGGACGCACCTTCGGAGAGGGCCGGGCGCAGGCGCTGGCGGCTCATTTCCATCAGGCCGAACTTGCTGATGGTGCCGAACTGCACGCGGGCGCGGTCCTGGCGCAGCGCATCGCGCAGGCGGTTTTCCACTTCGCGGCGGTTCTTCGACTCTTCCATGTCGATGAAGTCGATCACGATCAGGCCGCCGAGGTCACGCAGACGCATCTGGCGAGCCACTTCGTCGGCGGCTTCCAGGTTGGTGCGGGTGGCGGTTTCCTCGATATCGCTGCCCTTGATGGCGCGCGCCGAGTTGACGTCCACCGAGACCAGGGCTTCGGTGTGGTCGATCACGATGGCGCCGCCCGAGGGCAGGTTGACCGTGCGGGCATAGGCCGACTCGATCTGGTGTTCGATCTGGAAGCGGCTGAACAGCGGCGCGTTGTCGCGGTAGCGCTTCACGCGGGCGGCATGCTCGGGCATGACGTGCGCCATGAACTGCTGCGCCTGGTCGTACACGTCGTCAGTGTCGATCAGGATGTCGCCGATGTCGTTGTTGAAGTAGTCGCGGATGGCGCGGATCACCAGGCTCGATTCCTGGTAGATCAGGTAGGCGCCCTTGCCACCCTTGGCGGCGCCGTCGATGGCGGTCCACAGCTTGAGCAGGTAGTTCAGATCCCACTGCAGCTCGGGCGCGGCGCGGCCGATGCCGGCGGTGCGCGCGATGATGGACATGCCGTTGGGGTACTCGAGCTGGTCGAGCGCTTCCTTCAGATCGGCACGGTCATCACCCTCGATGCGGCGGCTGACGCCACCACCACGCGGGTTGTTGGGCATGAGCACGACGTAACGGCCGGCCAGCGAGACGAAGGTGGTCAGGGCTGCGCCCTTGTTGCCGCGCTCTTCCTTTTCCACCTGGACCAGCAGTTCCTGGCCTTCCTTGATGGCGTCCTGGATGCGGGCCTGGCTGACCGAGACACCCTGCTGGAAGTACTGGCGGGAGATTTCCTTGAAGGGCAGGAAACCGTGGCGGTCTTCGCCGTAGTCGACGAAGCAGGCTTCCAGCGAGGGCTCGACGCGCGTGACGACGGCCTTGTAGATGTTGCCCTTGCGCTGTTCGCGCCCTTCGACCTCGATTTCGTAGTCGAGGAGCTTCTGCCCGTCGACGATGGCCAGGCGGCGTTCTTCGGCCTGCGTGGCGTTGATCAGCATCCGTTTCATGGGATGGTTTCCTTTACATCAGTACACATGCCCTGTGCGGGCGCACGATGCCGGAACTGACGCTTCGAAACGGATGGAATTGCCGGAGAACCGCAGGCTCAGGGGCTGAGCCGCGGCATAGGCGCGTGGATGGGGGCGAGGGGAGGTGAGTGTGGGGCCACCACCAACTTGGTGGCCCAGGCTGCCCGCACTGCGGGCGCTGACGGCTGACCCGTGCCATTGATCAGCACGCGTACGCGCTGCAGGCACATGAGTATCAGGCTCATCAACACAAACATTTCGCTTTGATCCGGCTGCCAGCTTGTGGCTGGCAGCACTGGGTATTCCGTTCAGTGTTTCAAGGCGTCGGTTGCGCCTTCCACTGGGCAGGCCACGGCAAGCAGCTGGCTTGCGGTTTGCGTACCCGGTGGTCGGTGACATCGACCTTCCAGCGCGGCCGGTGGTGTCATGTGGACTAAACTCCAGACAAATCAACCACTTACAGCGCGTCGCTAGTGAAACACATTATAGGGGGCAAATCGGCCCCCGCCAGCCCTGAAGTGAAACAGGTCGAAGTCGACGAGGAATCGGCTGGCCAGCGCCTGGACAACTTCCTGCTGCGCCAGCTCAAGGGTGTGCCCAAGACCCATGTCTACCGCATCATCCGAAGTGGCGAAGTGAGGGTTAACAAAGGCCGGGCATCAGCAGATACAAGGGTTCAGGCCGGTGATATGGTGCGGGTGCCGCCCGTGCGCCTGTCCGAGCGGGCCACCGAAAAGGCCGAGGCCATGGCCGGGCTGGTGGCCAAGGGTGCGCCGGCGCGCGAATTCCCGGTGCTGTTCGAGGACGAGGCCGTGCTGGCCATCGACAAACCGGCCGGCGTGGCCGTGCATGGCGGCTCGGGCGTGAGCTTTGGGGTGATTGAGCAGCTGCGCATGGCCCGGCCCCAAGCCAAATTCCTGGAACTGGTGCACCGGCTGGACCGTGAGACCAGCGGCATCCTGCTGTTGGCCAAGAAGCGCAGCGCGCTCAAACACCTGCAGGACCAGTTTCGCGAGCGCGAGACCGGCAAGACCTACCTGGCCCTGGTGGCCGGCCAGTGGCCGCTGAACAAGAAGGTGCTGGACAAGCCCTTGCACAAATACCTGCTGGACGACGGCGAGCGCCGGGTCAAGGTGGTGGCGCGCGATGACCCGGACGGCATGAAGTCCGTCACCCTGGTCAAGGTGCGTAGCCGCTCGGCAGACACACCCGGCTACAGCCTGCTTGAGGTCACCATCAAGACCGGCCGCACGCACCAGATCCGGGTGCACCTGGCCTCCGAAGGGCTGCCCATTGCGGGCGATGACAAGTACGGCGATTTCGAACTCAACAAGGCGCTGCAGAAACCCGCCGCAGTTGAGGGGCGTGTGCCCCTCAAGCGCATGTTCCTGCACGCCTGGCGTTTACAGTTCAACCATCCGGCCAGCGGCGAGCGCATCGAGCTGCTGGCCCCCCTGCCGCCCGAGCTGGAACAGTTCCTGGCCCAGGCCATTCCCGACAAGACTTGAAGACTTCATGAGTTCCCGACCAAGACAGTTCGACCTGATCGCCTTCGACTGGGACGGCACGCTGTTCGATTCCACGGCCATCATCACGCGCTGCATCCAGAACGCGGTGCGTGACGTGGGCGGCACCATCCCTAGCGACAAGGAAGCTGCCTACGTGATCGGCATGGGCCTGATGCAGGCGCTGGCTCACGCCGCCCCCGATGTGCCGGCCGACAAATATCCCCTGTTGGGCGAGCGCTACCGTTTTCACTACATGGCGCACCAGAACGACCTGAGCCTGTTCAACGGGGTGCTGGAGCTGCTGGCCGACCTGAAACAGCGGCACCACTGGCTGGCCGTGGCCACGGGCAAGAGCCGGCGCGGGCTGGACGAGGTGCTGCACACGGTGCAACTCAAGGGCGTGTTCAACGGTTCGCGCACGGCCGACGAAACCGCCGGCAAACCGCACCCGCGCATGTTGCAGGAGCTGATGCGTGAGTTCGGCGTGGAGCCCGAGCGCACGCTGATGATCGGCGACACCACACATGATCTGCAGATGGCGCTCAACGCTGGCTGCCCCAGTGTGGGCGTGAGTTATGGTGCCCACGAGCCCGAGGCCTTCCATGCCCTGCAGCCGCTGCATGTGGTGCACTCGGTGCGCGAATTGCACGACTGGCTTCTTGCCCACGCCTGAACCCGATGGCGGACGAGGCCCTGATCCCCCTGTGCAACTCGGTCGACCTGGTCGACGGCGGCTTGGGTGTGCCTTTTGATGTGGTCTACGGCGGCCAGACCTGCCGTGCCTTTGCCATCCGCTACGCGGGCCGGGTGCAGGCCTACCTGAACCGCTGCACGCACGTGGCCATGGAGTTGGATTACCAGCCCAACCATTTCTTCGACATCACCGGCCACTGGCTGATCTGTTCCACGCATGGCGCCCTCTACTCGCCCGAGTCCGGGGCCTGCCGCGGCGGGCCCTGCCGTGGGGGGCTGGTCAAGATCGCCCTGACCGAGCAGGACGGCGTCGTGCACTGGCATACTGCCTACAACCTGAAACCTCTTGAGTTCTGACATGAGTGACAATTTCGGCGCCGAGTCCGGCAGCCACAAGCAAGAAACCGCCGCCACGCCGGGCTGGGAGCGCGCCGTGCTGGAAAAACTGGCCTTTGCCGCGCTGGAAGAACAGCGTGCGGCGCGGCGTTGGAAGATCATCAGCCGCCTGACGACGCTGAGCGTCTTGCTCTTGCTCGTCTGGCTGGTTTTCGGTCTGGGTCAGGGTGGCGGTGCCCCCAGCACACGTCATACCGCCCTGGTGGAGATCCAGGGCGAAATTGCCTCGGACAGCGAAGCCAGTGCCGATCTGGTGGTGGCCGCGATTCGCAACGCCTTCGAGGACCATGGCGCCCAGGCTGTGGTGCTGCTGATCAACTCACCCGGCGGCAGCCCGGTGCAGGCCGGCATCATCAATGATGAGATCCGTCGTCTCAAGGCCAAGCACAACAAGCCGGTCTATGCGGTGGTGGAAGAGGCCTGCGCTTCGGCGGCCTACTACATCGCCGTGTCGGCCGACAAGATCTACGTGGACAAGGCCAGTATCGTGGGCAGCATCGGCGTGCTCATGGACGGTTTCGGCTTCACCGGGCTGATGGACAAGCTGGGTGTCGAGCGCCGCCTCATGACGGCTGGTGAGAACAAGGGCTTCCTCGATCCCTTCAGCCCGCAGACCGACAAGCAGCGCGCCTTTGCCCAGGCCATGCTGGACCAGATCCACAAGCAGTTCATCGACGTGGTCAAGGCTGGGCGCGGCAAGCGCCTGAAAGAAACGCCGGATATGTTCAGCGGCCTGTTCTGGACCGGCCAGCAGGCCGTGGACCTGGGCTTGGCCGACCAGCTCGGCAACCTGGACTACGTGGCGCGCGAGGTGGTCAAGGCCGAGGAGATCGTTGATTACACGCGTCATCCGAACGTGGCCGAACGCCTGATCAAGCGCTTTGGCGCAGCGATCGGCGAGGGTTCGGTCAAGGCCGTGCGCGCGCAGCCGGCCTGGCGCTGATGTTTCGGGCTTAGCGTCCGATCGCGTAGACCGCCGGCGTGTCCTTGTCCGGCGCCAGCGGCTGTTGCTTCCAGTTCTTGACCGTGTTGCTGCGGATCTGTGCCGTGGCCAGTGTCAGGCCGCTGGCCACGGCCAGCCGGGTGTTGTGCTGCAGGGTCTTGAGCAAGGCGTCCTGCAGGGCGGCGTTGCGGTAGGGCGTTTCGATGAAGAGCTGGGTTTGCCCGCTCTTGAGCGCCAGCGATTCCAGTTCCCGGATGCGTGCGGCGCGTTCGGCCGCGTCCTGCGGCAGGTAACCGACGAAGGCGAAGTTCTGGCCCGACAGGCCGCTGGCCGCCAGGGCCAGCAGCAGCGAGACCGGGCCTACCAGAGGGACGACTTCAATACCCAGTTCATGTGCCGCGCGCACCACCGAAGAACCCGGGTCGGCCACGGCCGGCATGCCGGCTTCGCTGAGCAGCCCCACATCCTGGCCGGCCAGGGCCGGGGCCAGCAGCGGGCGGGCGTCGAAGCTGGTGCTGCCGTGGTCACCCTTCTTGTGGACTTCGCGCGGCAACTCCTGGATGTCCAGCGCCTGCAGTGTGTTTGCCAGGGCTTGCAGTTCGCCCACGCGCTTGAGGTAGGCGCGGGCGCTCTTGGCGTTCTCGCAGATCCAGTGCTGCAAGCGCGCAGCCACGGTCAGCGTGCCGGCGGGGAGGACCTCGGTCAGCGGCGTTGGCGAGGCGCAGCCGAAATCCAGCGGGGCTGGCACCAGGTAGAGCTTGCCAGGGGGTGTGTTCATGAGGAGGTCGTGCCCGTCAGCAGCGGCAGGCCGGCTGCGCGCAGCAGCCTGGCCGTGCGGATCAGCGGCAGGCCGATCAGCGCGGTCGGGTCGTCGCTCTCGATGGCGTCAAGCAGCACGATGCCCAGGCCCTCGCTCTTGGCGCTGCCGGCGCAGTCGTAGGGGGTTTCGGCGCGCAGATAGGTTTCGATCTCGGTGTCCGTCAGCTCGCGAAAGTGCACGCGCACCGGCGCCAGTTCGACCTGCTCAAAGCCACTTTCCTGGCAGACCACGGCCACGGCGGTCTGGAAGATCACGGTGCGACCGCGCATGCGGCGCAACTGGTCCACGGCGCGTTCGTGCGTGCCGGGTTTGCCCAGAGGTTCGCCGCCCAGGTCGGCCACCTGGTCCGAGCCGATCACCACGGCCGACGGCTGGCGTGCAGCGACCGCACGCGCCTTGGCCAGGGCCAGACGCAGGGCCAGGTCACGCGGGTTTTCGCCGGGCAAGGGGGTTTCGTCGACCTCGGGCGAGACCACCTCGAAAGGCAGGCGCAGGCGCTGCAGCAGTTCACGCCGGTAGGCCGAGGTGGAGCCGAGGATCAGGGGGCG
The DNA here is from genome assembly GCA_963512175.1 of uncultured Hylemonella sp. Taxonomy (GTDB): domain Bacteria; phylum Pseudomonadota; class Gammaproteobacteria; order Burkholderiales; family Burkholderiaceae_C; genus Hylemonella. Next base: position 256,461 of record CAUPLI010000004.1, read on the forward strand.
GGGGGCGGGGGCGCTCATGCATCGATTCTCTTACACTGCGGGCATGACCCAAGAGTTTCATGCCCGCCGTCTGGATATCAAGGCCTTTGCCCAAGCCGGTGTGGTCCTGTCTGGCCAGGATTTGCTATCAAAATATGAGCGGTTGCTCGCAGAAACGGGTGGCGTTGGCGCTGAGCGCCTGGTTCGCTGGGATGCCCGGGGCGAGCAGCGCACCGATGCCAGCGGTTTTGCCCAGATCTGGCTGCATCTGAGTGCCCAGGTCAGCTTGCCCTTGACCTGCCAGCGTTGCCTGGGGCCGGCGGATATCGAGCTTGCGGTGGTGCGTGACTTCCGTTTTGTGCCGAGCGAAGAGCAGGCCGAGGCTGAGGACGAAGAGGCCGAAGAAGACGTGCTGGCCTTGACCCGCGAGTTCAATCTGCAGGAATTGATCGAGGACGAGTTGCTGATGGAGATGCCCGTGGTGCCGCGTCACGTGGTTTGCCCGACCGAGGTCAAGCTGGTGGCTCAGGACGCGGACTTCGAGGCGGCCCAGGCTGAAAAGCCCAATCCCTTTGCCGCCCTGGCAGGCCTGAAAGGCGCCAAGAAGGGCTGAAGGCCGGCCGCATTGCAAAACTGGCGTCAAATCAACAAGTTAGGCTATAATTCACGGTTTCGCGCAGACCCAACCTGTGCCGATCTGTCCCACCCTTGAACAACCCGTGCCGTGCGCCTGTCGCGCGGCCTGATTACCAGGAGCCAACCATGGCAGTCCAGCAAAACAAAAAGTCGCCCTCCAAGCGCGGCATGCACCGTTCGCACAACGCCCTGAACGTGCCCGGCATCGCCGTCGAGCCGACCACGGGTGAGACTCACCTGCGCCACCACATCAGCCCCAACGGCTTCTACCGTGGCCGCAAGGTGCTGAAGACCAAATCCGAAGCCTGATCACCTCAGGTTTTGCAGGGCCCGACGCTACACAGCAGGTAGCTCGGGCCTTTGTCTTGATGCCGATCTACTTTCGGTTCCTCTCGCGCCTGATTGCATAGCTTGCCCATGATCACAATTGCTGTGGACTGCATGGGGGGCGATCACGGCCCCCGCGTCACGCTGGCGGCGTGCCGCAACTTCCTTGACCATCACCCGGATGCCGAGTTGCTCCTGGTCGGCCTGCCCGACCGCCTGAGCGGCCCCACCCATGCGCGTGCACGTGTGGTGCCCGCCAGCGAGGTGGTCGGCATGGACGATCCGATCGAGGTTGCCCTGCGCCGCAAGAAGGACTCTTCCATGCGGGTGGCCATCGAGCAGGTCAAGGCCGGCACGGCCCAAGCGGCCGTCTCGGCCGGCAACACGGGGGCCCTGATGGCGATTGCCCGTTACGTGCTCAAGACAATGGAGGGCATTGACCGGCCGGCCATTGCCACCCAGTTGCCCAACGCGGCCGGCGGGGCTACCACGGTGCTGGATCTTGGGGCCAATGTGGATTGCACCGCAGAGCATCTGCTGCAGTTTGCCGTCATGGGTTCGGCTCTGGTGTCGGTGCTGCGCGATGATCCCAACCCCTCGGTCGGTTTGCTCAATATCGGTGAAGAAGTCATCAAAGGCAGCGAAGTTATTAAAAAAGCAGGCGAACTGCTTAGATCTGCTGCCAATTCTGGCGATCTTAATTTCTACGGCAATGTCGAAGGCAACGATATCTTCAAGGGGACAACGGATATCGTGGTCTGTGACGGCTTTGTCGGCAATGTGGCCCTGAAGGCGAGTGAAGGCCTAGCTTCGATGATTGGCGGCTTCCTGAAGCAGGGATTTTCGAGCAATATCTTCACGAAAATAGCGGCTATTGTTGCGTATCCAGTTTTATCTTCTCTTAAAAAAAAGATGGACTACCGTCGTTACAACGGCGCCGCCTTGCTGGGCCTGCGGGGGCTGGTGTTCAAAAGCCATGGCTCGGCCGACGAGCTGGCTTTTGAGCATGCACTGAACCGCGCGTATGATGCAGCCCGGAACAAGCTACTGGAGCGGGTCCAGGCCCGTATTGCGCATGCCGCTCCGCTGCTGGCTGGTGTGGCCGCTGCAGAGTAGCCAGGGCGGGCCCGGCCGGGCCCGTAAGCCGAATTTCAAGCAGAACAACCCATGAGTCGTTATTCCCGCATCACCGGTACCGGCAGTTTCCTGCCGCCCAAGCGCCTGAGCAATGCCGATCTGGTGGCCCAACTGGCCGCTGATGGCATAGAAAGCTCGGATGAGTGGATCGTCGAGCGCACCGGTATCCGTGCCCGTCACTTCGCCGAAGCCGGCGTGACCAGCAGCGACCTGGGGGCCGAAGCCGCGCGCCGTGCGCTGGACGCGGCTGGCGTGGCCGCCAAGGATATCGACCTGATCATCGTGGCGACCTCTACGCCGGACATGGTGTTCCCGTCCGCGGCGTGCATCCTGCAGAACAAGATCGGCGCCAACGGCTGCCCGGCCTTCGACGTGCAGGCGGTCTGCAGCGGCTTTGTCTACGCACTGACCGTGGCGGATGCCATGATCAAAAGCGGCGCGGCGAGCCGGGCGCTGGTGGTGGGTGCCGAGGTGTTTTCTCGCATCATCGATTTCAAGGACCGCACCACCTGCGTTCTGTTCGGTGATGGCGCCGGTGCGGTGGTGCTGGAGGCATCGGAGGAGCCGGGTCTGCTGGCCAGCGACCTGCATGCCGATGGCAAGCACGTCGACATCCTGTGCACGCCGGGACATGTCTGTGGCGGCATCGTGCTGGGCGACCCGCTGCTCAAGATGGACGGCCAGGCGGTCTTCAAGCTGGCCGTGGGGGTGCTGGAGGAAACGGCCCGCGCGGTGCTGGCCAAGGCCGGCAAGCAGGAAAGCGACATCGACTGGCTGATCCCGCACCAGGCCAATATCCGCATCATGACGGGCACGGCCAAGAAGCTGAAGCTGCCCATGGACAAGGTGATCGTCACCGTGGACCAGCACGGCAACACGTCGGCTGCCTCGATCCCGCTGGCGCTGGACGCTGGCGTGCGCAGTGGCCGCGTCAAGCCGGGCCACCTGGTCATGCTCGAGGGTGTGGGCGGCGGCTTTACCTGGGGCGCCGTCCTGCTGAAAATGTAGGCAGGGGTCGCCGCGTGGGGCGACTTCACTCCAAAACACAACACCAATCAACAAGATGAAACCGTTTGCCTTTGTCTTTCCGGGCCAGGGGTCGCAGTCGGTCGGCATGCTCGACGCCTGGGGCGACCATCCCGAAGTGCGCGAAGCGCTGCAGGAAGCCTCCGATGCCCTGGGTGAAAACCTGGGTCAGCTGATCAAGGACGGCCCCAAGGAAGCCCTGGCGCTGACCACCAATACCCAGCCTGTGATGCTGGTGGCTGGCGTTGCCGCCTACCGTGTCTGGATGAGCGAGACCGGTGTGGCGCCGGCCGCTGTGGCTGGCCATTCCCTGGGCGAGTATTCGGCCATGGTGGCGGCCGGTGTGCTGACGCTGTCGCAGGCCGTGCCGCTGGTGCGTTTTCGCGCCCAGGCCATGCAGGAGGCCGTGCCGGTGGGAACCGGTGCCATGGCCGCCATCCTCGGGATGGATGCGGCCAAGGTGATTGCGGGCTGCGCTGAGGTGGTGCAGTCCTTCGATCCGAATTCGAACGAAGTGGTCGAAGCCGTCAATTTCAACGATCCAGCCCAGACCGTGATCGCCGGCTCCAAGGCGGCGGTCGAGAAGGCCTGTGAAGTCCTCAAGGCCAACGGCGCCAAGCGCGCCCTGCCGCTGCCGGTGTCGGCACCCTTTCACTCCAGCCTCATGAAGCCGGCTGCCGAGAAGCTGCGCGAGCATCTGGAGGACATGGAACTGGGCGAGCCGCAGATCACCCTGATCAACAACATTGACGTGACGGTCGAGGTCGACGCCGACCGCATTCGCGATGCCCTCTATCGCCAGGCTTTCGGGCCGGTGCGCTGGGTGGAGTGCGTGCAGGCCATCAAGGCGCATGGCATCACAAACATCGTCGAGTGCGGCCCCGGCAAGGTGCTGGCCGGCATGGTCAAGCGCATCGATGCCGAGTTGACCGGCATGGCCCTGTTCGATCCGGCCACGCTGGTGGAAGTCAAAGGAGCTTTGGCATGAGTGAAATGAAATTCGATGGTCAGGTGGCTCTGGTGACCGGCGCTTCGCGGGGCATTGGCGCGGCCATCGCGCACGAACTGGCCCACCAGGGCCTCAAGGTCATCGGCACCGCCACCAGCGACGAGGGGGCCGCCAAGATCAGCGCCGCCCTGGCGGCCTTCAATGGCTGCAAGGGCATCAAGCTCAACGTCAACGACGCCGAAGGCTGCGATGCAGCTATCGACGCCATCGTCAAGGAGCAGGGCGCCCTGCACGTGCTGGTCAACAATGCCGGCATCACGCGTGACAACCTGGCCATGCGCATGAAGGATGGCGAGTGGGACGAGGTGCTGGACACCAACCTCAAGGCCGTGTTCCGCATGAGCCGGGCCGTGATGCGCACCATGATGAAGCAGCGTTACGGCCGCATCATCAGCATCACCTCGGTCGTCGGCGCCTCGGGCAATCCGGGCCAGGCCAACTACGCGGCTGCCAAGGCTGGCGTGGCCGGCATGACGCGTGCCCTGGCGAGAGAGCTCGGTACGCGTAACATCACGGTGAACTGCGTGGCGCCGGGTTTCATCGAGACCGACATGACGGCCCACTTGCCTGAAGAGCAGCAGAAAGCTCTGCTGGGGCAGATTCCGCTGGGCCATCTGGGCAAACCGGCCGACATTGCGCACGCTGTGGCCTACCTGGCCTCGCCGCATGCCGCTTACGTGACGGGGCAGGAACTGCACGTCAACGGCGGCATGTACATGTAACGAGGCAAGAATCAAGCCGAATTATCCGTACGGCAGCAGCCCGGGAAAACCCTTTTCCCGGGCCAGCTAAAATCACGGATTCATTTACAACCCTCTGAGGGAACACATGAGCGATATCGAAGCACGCGTCAAAAAAATCATTGCCGAACAACTCGGTGTGGAAGAGTCCCAGGTGACCAGCGAGAAGGCTTTCGTGGCTGATCTGGGCGCCGACTCCCTGGACACCGTCGAACTGGTGATGGCACTGGAAGACGAGTTCGGCATCGAGATCCCGGACGAAGACGCCGAGAAGATCACCACGGTGCAAAACGCCATCGACTACGCCAAGGCGCACCAGAAGGCCTGATGGCCGACCTGGCGGTTGCGGCGCACCCGTGCCGCCCGCCTCTGCAAGCGGTCTGTCCATCCGGATGGGGTTTCCCGCTTGCGGTGGTTCCCGTTTCCTAGCCTGCACAGAAAATTATGTCCCGTCGTCGCGTCGTCGTAACAGGTATGGGCTGCATCAGCCCGGTCGGCAATACCGTGGCCGAGTCCTGGTCCAGCCTGCTGGCCGGTCGCTCCGGCATTGATCTGATCACCAGATTCGATGCCAGCAACTTCGCCTGCAAGTTCGCCGGCGAGGTCAAGGGTTTCGAGCTCGAGAAGTACATCGGCAGCAAGGAAGCGCGCACGATGGACACCTTCATCCACTATGGCATCGCCGCGGCCGTGCAGGCGGTCGAAGATGCCGGCCTGCCCACCGGTGAGGGACTGGATGAAGAACAGGCGGTGCGGATCGGCTGTCTGATTGGCTCGGGCATCGGCGGCCTGCCGCTGATCGAAGAGACGCATGCCGAGTACACCAACCGCGGTCCGCGTCGCATTTCGCCGTTCTTCGTGCCGGCCTCCATCATCAACATGATTTCCGGGCACGTCTCGATGCGCTTCGGTTTCAAGGGCCCCAACCTGGCCATCGTCACGGCGTGTACCACGGGCTTGCACAGCATCGGCCAGGCCGGACGTCTGATCGAATACGGCGACGCCGACGTGATGATTGCCGGCGGTTCCGAGGCCACGGTGTCGCCCCTGGGTGTAGGCGGTTTTGCCGCCATGCGCGCCCTGTCCACCCGCAACGACGATCCCAAGACGGCTTCGCGCCCTTGGGACAAGGACCGCGACGGCTTCGTGCTGGGCGAGGGGGCTGGTGTCATGGTGCTCGAGGAGTACGAGCATGCCAAGGCCCGCGGCGCCAGGATCTATGCCGAACTGTCCGGTTTCGGCATGAGCGCCGATGCCGGTCACATGACCGCCCCGAACATGGATGGCCCCCGTCGCGCCATGCTGGGTGCCATGCGCAACGCTGGCGTCAATGCCGATCAGGTCGATTACCTGAATGCCCACGGCACCTCGACACCGCTGGGCGATATCAACGAAACCAACGCCATCAAGGCGGCGCTGGGTGACCACGCGAAGAAGACCGTGGTCAATTCGACCAAATCCATGACGGGTCACCTGTTGGGTGGGGCCGGAGGCATCGAGTCGGTCTTCACCGTACTCGCGTTGCATCACCAGAAGAGCCCGCCCACCATCAACATCTTCAACCAGGATCCGGAGTGCGATCTCGATTACTGCGCTAATACTGCGCGTGACGTGAAGATCAATGTCGCGGTGAAGAACAACTTCGGCTTCGGCGGAACCAACGGTACCCTGGTCTTCAAGCGCGTCTGACGCGCAGAATTTCCGAGCGACATGCACAGCGCCCCAGCGGTTTCCTATCCGGTGGGGCGTTCTTCCATGCGCACGGCCTGCCTGCTGCTGCCCTGGTTGCTGGCGGGCCTGGCCTGTGCGGCCTGGGCCCTGCAGTCCGACCACTTTTCTGTGGCCCACAGCCTGGCGCTGCTTCTGTGGCTGAGCGGTGCCTGGCTGGTTCATGCCGAACTGCGTCGCCAGTCCGAGGGCCTGCTGGCCTGGGATGGCCAGTCCTGGAACTGGGAAGCGCAGGGCGTGCGGCGTGTCGGTGAGCTGCGCCCGCGTCTGGATTGGCAGCAGGGGGTGCTGCTGGAATTCCTGCCCCTGGACGGCCGGAGGCTCTGGCTCTGGCTCGAACGCGGGATGGCGCCCCTGGTGTGGGATGGTTTGAGGCGTGCCGTGTATGCGCCCCCAGTGTCGACGATGCCCACCCTGTCGGCGCAGCAGGAGGCCGGATCTTGAAGGAGGCCCCAGCCCCGAGTGGTGACAGCGACGCCCAGTTGGTGACGCGCACCCTGGCGGGTGATGACAAGGCTTTCGAGCTGCTGGTGCTCAAGTACCAGCGTCGCATCCAGCGCCTGATTGCACGCATGGTGCGTGACACCGATCTGGTGGAAGACATTGCGCAGGAGACTTTTATTCGCGCCTACCGGGCGCTGCACCAGTTTCGGGGAGAGGCGCAGTTCTATACCTGGCTGTATCGCATTGCCGTCAATACCGCCAAAAAAGCCTTGCTGGATCTCAAGCACGACCCGCTGGTGACCGAGGCGGCGCTGCGACCCGAGGGCGATGACGATGAAACTTTCCAGCCCGGAAGGGAACCAATAGCAGAGGAGACGCCGGAAACCCTGCTGGCCGCGCGCGAAATTGCCGAAGCCGTGCAGGCCGCACTGGAGGCGTTGCCGGAGGATCTGCGTCAGGCCGTGACCTTGCGCGAGATCGAGGGTTTGAGCTACGAGGATATCGCCGCCGTGATGAACTGTCCGATCGGTACGGTGCGTTCGCGGATTTTCCGGGCGCGTGAGGCGATCTCGGCGCGGGTGCGTCCCATGCTGGAGCGCCAGACAGGCAAACGTTGGTAGGAGCAAATAGATGCAGGAAACCAAGATGCAGCAGGCAGAGCAGGCCCATGAACTGGCTTCGGCCTTGGCCGACGGCGAACTGCAGGGTGCGGAGTTCACGCAGGCCCTGCTCATTCTGGAGTCCAGCCCGGAGGCGCAGTCGCGCTGGCACAGCTACCACCTGGTCGGGGACGTCTTGCGTGCAGGGACCGGCGCAGCGGTCAGCGCGCATGATGCCGCGTTCGTGGCGCGTTTGCGCTTGCGTATACATCAGGAGGGGATCCGTCCGCAGCCTGCGGCCAGGCTCCGCCCTGGTGCCGTGCCGCCCAGCGCCAACGACAGCGTCTGGCGCTGGAAGCTGGTGGCCGGCCTGAGCTCTCTGGCCGTGGTGGCCGTGCTGGGGTGGCAACTGGCCGTTCCATCGCCGCAGGCCGTGCAGATGGCAGTCTCCGGACCGACGCCCGTCCAGCCGCAGACATCCGTGGCGCAGACGAATGCCGAGCCCGCCGTCATGATCCGTGACCCGCGGCTGGACCAGCTGATCGCCGCGCACCAGCAACTGGGGGGCACCTCTGCCCTGCAGATGCCGGCGGGCTTCCTGCGCAACGCCACCTTCGAGCGCCCGTCGCGCTGAATCAGGCCTGTCCATGCTTCGTCTTCCGACCTTCTCCTGGCCGCATCTGATCCTGCTGGCGATCCTGCTCCAGGGGCTGGTGCTGCCGGCAGTTGCTGATCCGGTCGCTACCAGCGCAGCCCCCCAGGCGGCATCGCGTGAGCGCAGCATTTCCGAATGGCTGCTGCGCATGCACGAGGCCTCGCGCCGCCGGGCCTACATCGGTACGCTGGTGGTGTCCTCGGGCGGCAGCATGGCGAGCGCGCGTGTCTGGCACGTGTGCGACGGCGAGCAGCAGATGGAACGTGTGGAGTCGCTGACCGGCACGCCGCGCTCGACCTTCCGGCGTAACGACGAGGTCGTGACTTTCTCGCCGCTCAGTCGTGTGGCTGTGGCGGAAAAACGCGAGGCCCTGGGGCTGTTCCCGCACCTGCTCAAGACCGTGGATGCGGCGATCGAGCAGCACTACAGCGCCAGCCCGCAGGGCAGCGAACGTGTGGCCGGTTTCGAGGCCGACATTGTGCAGCTGACCCCCCGGGACAGCCTGCGTTTTGGCTACCGGATCTGGAGTGAAAAGCGCACGGGACTGGTGGTCAAGCTGCAGACCCTGGACGCGCAGGGCCGGGTTCTGGAGCAAGTGGCGTTCTCTGAACTGCAGCTCGATGCCCCGGTCAGCATGGACAAGCTCAACCGCATGATGGGCAATACCGAGGGCTACAAGGTCGAATCTCCGGCGCTGCTGAAAACCACGCCAGCGGCCGAAGGCTGGCGGCTGGCCCAGGAAGTGCCAGGCTTCCGCGCCATGAGCTGTTACCGCCGTCCTTCGGCCTCGGGGGTGGATGCCGTGCAGTGGGTATTCTCCGATGGCCTGGCCTCGGTCTCGGTGTTCATCGAGGCCTATGACCCACGCCACCATGGTCAGGAGGGGCTGCAAGCCCTGGGTGCTACCCATGCGCTGGTGCGCCGCGTCATGGCTGGCGGCACGTCCTGGTGGCTGACGCTCGTGGGCGAGGTGCCGGCCCAGACCCTGCAGGCTTTTTCCCACGGGCTTGAGCGCGCGCGCTGAGCCCGCATCTTCATGGCCTTCCTTTTTTCTTTAATCGTTTGATCACATGGGGTTCAACATGTCTGTGATGGCTACATCGGTGTTCACCGGGCTCAGGCGCAAGCTGTTCACGCTGGGGACAGTTCTTCTGCTGGCGATGGCCGCCTATTCCATGAATGGCACGGCCGCAGCCCAAGGGCGCGGCCTGCCGGACTTCACCGAACTGGTTGATCAGGTCGGGCCTTCGGTGGTCAATATCCGTACCCTGGAAAAGGTCAGCGCTCGTGCGGCTGACGACAACGGCGCGGATGAGGAAATGCTGGAATTCTTCCGCCGCTTCGGATTGCCGGTGCCGCCGAACCTGCCGCGCCAGACGCCGCGGTCAGGTCGCCCGCAGCCCGAGGAGCAGCCACGCGGCGTGGGCTCGGGCTTCATCCTGTCGGCTGATGGTTACATCATGACCAATGCGCACGTGGTCGATGGCGCTGACGAGGTGCTCGTGACCCTGACCGACAAGCGCGAATTCAAGGCTCGCATCGTGGGTGCCGACAAGCGCACCGACGTGGCTGTCGTGAAGATCGAGGCTACGGGCCTGCCGGCCGTGAAGGTGGGGGACGTGAACCGCCTCAAGGTCGGCGAGTGGGTGATGGCCATTGGCTCGCCCTTCGGCCTGGAAAACACCGTGACGGCCGGCATCGTCAGCGCCAAGCAGCGTGACACGGGTGACTATCTGCCCTTGATCCAGACCGACGTGGCGATCAATCCCGGCAATTCGGGTGGGCCGCTGATCAACCTGCGCGGCGAGGTGGTGGGCATCAACAGCCAGATCTATTCGCGCTCGGGGGGCTACATGGGTATTGCCTTCGCCATCCCGATCGACGAGGCCATGCGCGTGAGCGAGCAGTTGCGTTCCAGCGGGCGCGTGACGCGCGGGCGCATTGGCGTGCAGATTGATCAGGTGACCAAGGAGGTGGCCGAAGCCATCGGCCTGGGCAGACCTCAGGGCGCGTTGGTGCGTGGGGTGGAGACCGGTTCACCGGCCGAGAAGGCCGGGGTGGAAGCCGGCGACATCATCACCCGGGTCGATGGCAAGGCGATCGAGAAATCGACCGACCTGCCGCGCGTGGTCGGCAGCCTCAAGCCGGGTACGCGCAGCACGCTGACCGTGTTTCGCCGTGGCAGCAGCAAGGATCTCACCGTGACCATCGGCGAATTCGAGGTCGAGAAGCCGGTGGCGCGCAAGGAGCGTGAGGACAAGTCGCGTTCCGGTGCTGCACCGACTCTGGGCCTCACCGTGACCGACCTCAGCGAGGCGCAGAAGAAGGAGCTCAATCTCAAGGGGGGGGTGCGGGTGGAGACGGCCGTCGAGGCCGCTGCCCGCGCCGGCTTGCGCGAGGGGGATGTGATCCTGGCCCTGGCGAATGTCGAGGTCGCCAGCGTGCGCGAATTCGAAGTCCTGCAGGGCAAGCTCGAAAAAGGCAAACCAGTCCACGTGCTGTTCCGCCGGGGCGAGTGGGCACAGTACGCAGTGATCCGGCCATTGCGCTGAAGGCCGGTAGCCCCGTTTCCAGGCCGAGTCGGGTTTGGGGGCTTTGCCTTGCAAACCTTGCACTAAATATCTTTTAAATTTTCAGTGCGAAAGCTTTTCTATAAGTTTGTATTCACTTACTTATTGTCAAGGTTCGACATTTTGGTTAGAATGTATGGGGTTCAGACAGGCATTACCAGCATATAGTCCTGGTCTGAATCCACCATGCGGGATCTTTGGGCCTTCATACAAAGGCATCCACAGATCACCCACAACTTGTTCAAGACCAGCGCACAAGAATCTGTTGATAAACTGTTGATAAATTCATGTTGTGACGTCGCAACGACGGAAATTTGCGATTTTTCGGGCTGTACGGGGCACCCTTTTTGCCTACAATGAAGCTCCAACTATCGCAGTTGCCATAGATTGTTGGTTCAGGGCGCGTCACTACCCGACGCGCCCTTTTTTCTTGCCTGTGCCTTTTTAAATTCAACCACTTAAGCGTTTCCCTTGATGAAGCACATCAGAAATTTTTCGATCATTGCGCACATCGATCATGGCAAATCGACGCTCGCGGACCGCTTGATCCAGCGCTGTGGCGGGCTGGAAGATCGCGAGATGGAGGCGCAGGTGCTCGACTCCATGGATATCGAAAAAGAGCGTGGGATAACCATCAAGGCGCAGACCGCTGCGCTGCAATACAAGGCCCGTGATGGCCAGGTCTACAACCTCAATCTGATCGATACACCCGGCCACGTGGACTTCTCTTATGAGGTCAGCCGCTCTTTGTCAGCCTGCGAGGGTGCGCTGCTGGTGGTGGACGCCAGCCAGGGCGTTGAAGCGCAGACGGTGGCCAACTGCTACACCGCACTGGATCTGGGCGTGGAAGTGCTGCCGGTGCTCAACAAGATGGATCTGCCCAATGCCGATCCCGAGAATGCCAAGGCCGAGATCGAGGATGTGATCGGCATCAACGCCGACGACGCCATCCCCTGTTCGGCCAAGACCGGCATGGGCGTGGACGACATCCTGGAGGCTATCGTGGCCCGGATCCCGGCGCCCAAGGGTGATCCGGATGGCCCGCTGCGCGCCATGATCATCGACAGCTGGTTCGACAGCTATGTCGGGGTGGTCATGCTGGTGCGGGTGGTCGACGGCCGCCTGCTCAAGGGTGAGCGCATCAGGCTGATGGCCGCCAATGCCGTTTATGAAGCGGGCAGCCTGGGCGTGTTCACGCCGGCCAACCAGCCGCGCGAGTCGCTGCGGGCCGGAGAAGTGGGCTACATCATTGCCGGCATCCGGGAGCTGCAGGCGGCCAAGGTGGGCGATACCGTGACGCTGGAAAAGAAGCTGCCCAACAATGCCGGGCCAGCCACCGAAGCCTTGCCCGGCTTCAAGGAGATCCAGCCGCAGGTGTTCGCCGGTCTGTACCCGACCGAAGCCAATCAGTACGAAGCCCTGCGCGACAGCCTGGAGAAGCTCAAGCTCAACGACGCATCCCTGCATTTCGAGCCCGAGGTGTCACAGGCACTGGGTTTCGGTTTCCGCTGTGGCTTCCTGGGTTTGCTGCACATGGAAATCGTGCAGGAGCGGCTGGAGCGTGAATTCGACCAGGACCTGATCACCACCGCGCCCAGCGTGGTCTACCAGGTGCTCCGGGGGGATGGCGAGGTCCTCATGGTCGAGAACCCGTCCAAGATGCCGGATCAGAGCCAGCTCCAGGAGATCCGCGAGCCCATCGTGACGGTGCACCTGTACATGCCACAGGAGTACGTGGGCCCGGTCATGACCCTGGCCAACCAGAAGCGGGGTGTGCAGCTCAATATGGCCTACCACGGTCGCCAGGTCATGTTGACCTACGAACTGCCGCTGGGCGAGATCGTGCTGGACTTCTTCGACAAGCTCAAGTCCGTCAGCCGCGGTTACGCCAGCATGGACTACGAGTTCAAGGAATACCGCGCTTCGGATGTGGTGAAGGTGGACATCCTGCTCAACGGCGAGAAAGTCGATGCCCTGTCCATCATCGTGCACCGCAGCCAGGCGACTTACCGTGGTCGCGCCGTGGCGGCCAAGATGCGCGAGATCATCAGCCGCCAGCAGTTCGACGTGGCTATCCAGGCTGCCATCGGCGCCAACATCATCGCGCGCGAGAACATCAAGGCCTTGCGCAAGAACGTGCTGGCAAAATGCTACGGTGGCGACATCAGCCGCAAGAAGAAGCTCCTCGAGAAACAAAAAGCAGGCAAGAAACGCATGAAGCAGATCGGTTCGGTGGAAGTGCCGCAGGAGGCCTTCTTGGCCATTTTGCAGGTGGAGGAGTGATGCAGATCCTCACCGCGATGGTGCTGGCGGCCTTCGCCGGCTATATAGGTGCCTGGTATTTCGGGGCGATCGAGGGTAATTTCGCTCTGCTGCTGTTCCTGGCCTCGGTGGTGACCGGCCTGTACTGGCTGGCCGAGCGTTTCTATTTCCTGCCGCAGCGCCAGGCGGCAGCGGCCCGGCTGGAAGCCGAGGCGCAGCAGCGGCGCACAGGCTTGCAGCAGCAGGGAATCGTCGTGGACGAAGGGGGAGAACTGACCCAGGCCCGCGAGACGCTGCTGATGCAGCCCTGGTGGCTGGACTGGACGGCCGGCCTGTTCCCGGTGATCGTGGTGGTCTTCCTGCTGCGCTCCTTCCTGTTCGAGCCTTTCAAGATTCCTTCCGGCTCCATGATTCCCACCTTGCTGGTGGGAGACCTGATTCTGGTCAATAAATACCACTACGGTATCCGCCTGCCGGTGCTCAATACCAAGCTCACTGAGGGCAACAAGCCCCAGCGCGGCGACGTCATGGTGTTTCGCTACCCGCCTCGGCCCAGCCAGGATTACATCAAGCGCGTCGTTGGCGTGCCGGGTGATGAGGTGGCCTACCTGAACAAGCGGCTGACGATCAATGGCCAGCCAGTGGTCACCAGCGAGCTGCCCGAGTTCTTCGACGAAGACGTCATGCGCTACTTCAAGCAGTATGGCGAGGCCCTGGGGGAGAAGCCGCACCGCATGATCGTCGATGGTGAGCGCCGTGGCGGCTTTTCAGAGGCCGAGATCGGCGACTTCCCCTCGCGGCAGAATTGCCGTTACAGCGTTGAGGGCGTGGTCTGCAAGGTGCCCGAAGGACACTATTTCATGATGGGCGACAATCGCGATAATTCGCTGGATTCGCGTTACTGGGGTTTTGTGCCGGACCAGAACATCGTCGGCAAGGCCTTCTTTGTCTGGATGAATTTCGGCAACCTCAAGCGCATTGGTTCGTTCAACTGATATCGATGATGGATAGACGGGGGAAACTATGACAAGGCAACTGAAGTCGGGGCAGCGTGGCATCACCTTTATAGGCCTGCTTTTCATTGGCGGCATCCTGGCGGTCAGCGGGGTCATCCTGGCACAGGTCGTCCCGACGGCGATCGAATTGCAGGCCATCCATAAGGCGGCCAAGAAAGCCGCCGCGGAGGGTGGCACCGTCGCGGATGTGCGGGCCGTTTTTGACAGAGCAGCAGCGATCGATGACATCAAGTCTGTCAGTGGCAAGGATCTGACGGTGACCAAAAACGGTGACAAGGTGGTCGTCAGCTTTGCCTATGAGCGCGAGATCCATCTGGCCGGTCCGGCCTGGCTGACGCTCAAGTACGAAGGAAGCACCAAATAGCGTGGCTGATGGTCTGACCGCATTGCAGGAACGCCTGCAGCATCATTTCTCTGATCCAGCCTTGCTGGCGCGCGCGGTCACGCACCGCAGTTTCGCGGCTGACCACAACGAACGCCTGGAGTTTCTGGGGGACTCGGTCCTCAATCTGTCCGTGGCTGACCTGCTGTATCAGCGACTCAGTGCCTTGCCAGAAGGTGATCTTTCGCGCATCCGGGCCAATCTGGTCAAGCAGGACACCCTGCATCAGCTGGCCGTAGGACTGGGTTTGTCCGAGGTGGTGCGTCTGGGCGAGGGCGAACTTCGCTCCGGTGGCAGCCGCCGGCCGTCCATCCTGGCCGATGCCCTGGAGGCCTTGATCGGCGCGGTCTATCTGGATGCCGGCTATGGCGCCGCCCAGGGACTCGTCCAGCGTCTCTTCCAGGCCGTGGAAATCAATCCGCAGATGCAGGCCAGTGCCAAGGATGCCAAAACAGAACTCCAGGAATGGCTGCAGGCACGTAAACTCAAGTTGCCGCTGTACCGTGTGGTGGGCACCTTGGGGGCCGCCCATCGGCAGACTTTCGATATTGAATGCGAGGTCTCCGAACTGAACCTCAACGAGCGCGGCATCGGCAACTCGCGCCGGGCCGGTGAGCAGGCGGCTGCTGCCGCCATGCTGCAATCCCTCAAGACGCGGGACAAGGTCTGACCTCATGGAAAGCACAGTTGTAACCCCGTCCGCCGAAGCGCCGCACCGCTGCGGCCTGGTGGCCATCGTCGGAAAACCCAACGTCGGCAAGTCCACGCTGCTCAATGCCCTGGTGGGGCAGAAGATCAGCATCACCTCGCGCAAGGCTCAGACGACGCGCCACCGCATCACCGGCATGCGAACCCAGGGCGCGACCCAGTTCGTGTTTGTGGATACGCCGGGCTTCCAGACCGTGCACGGAAATGCGCTCAACAAATCGCTGAACAAGACGGTGGTGGGCGCGGTGTCCGACGTGGACCTGATCTTGCTGGTTGTGGAGGCCGGCAGCTTCACCCCTGCAGATGCGCGTGTGCTGGCCCTCTTGGGGCAGGGCATTCCTACACTGCTGGTGGCCAACAAGCTCGACAACGTGCACCGCCGCGGTGACATCGCCCCCTGGTTGCAGGAAATGCAGGCCAAGCACGCCTTTGCCGAGTTCGTGCCCATGTCGGCCAAGAACCCCAAGGACATCGAGCGCCTGCTGGGTATTTGCGAAAAATATCTTCCCGAGCAGGACTGGTGGTACGCCGAAGACGAGCTGACCGATCGCAGCGAAAAATTCCTCGCCAGCGAGCTGGTACGCGAAAAACTGTTTCGCCTCACTGGCGACGAGCTACCCTACACCTCTACCGTGGTGATCGACAAGTTTGAAGAAGAACCACCGCAGAAGAAGGGACAGAAACGCCTGCTGCGCATTGCTGCCACCATCGTGGTGGAGCGCGACGGCCATAAGGCCATGGTGATCGGTGATAAGGGCGAGCGCATCAAGCGCATTGGCATGGAAACCCGGGTGGAGTTGGAGAAGCTGGCCGATGCCAAGGTCTTCCTGGAGCTGTGGGTCAAGGTTCGCTCCGGCTGGGCGGATGACGAGGCTCGCGTTCGCAGTTTCGGCTACGAGTGAGTGGCCGCCAGGCCGGCTAGTGCGATGGCGACGAAACGCATTTCAGAAGAGCCGGCCTATGTGCTGCACCGCTACGACTGGAGCGAGACCAGCCTGATCCTGGAGGTGTTCACCCGCCATCACGGACGCATCGCCCTGGTCGCCAAGGGCGCCAAACGGCCCAGTTCCAGCTTCCGTCCGGTGCTGTTGCCCCTGCAGCCGCTGCAACTGAGCTACGGTGGCGATGCCGAGATTCGCACGCTCAAGGGTGCCGAATGGATGGGCGGCCATGTCATGCCCACGGGTGAGTCCCTGCTGTCGGGTTATTACCTCAACGAACTGCTGCTGCAACTGCTGGCGCGGGACGATCCGCATCCCGCCTTGTTCGATGTCTATGCCAATGTGGTGCGCGTGCTGGCCTCCGAGCACGACGAGGTGTTGCAGGCGGCCTTGCGCACCTTCGAGTTGCTGCTGCTGCGCGAGATCGGCCTGCTGCCGCGGCTGGACCACCAGACCCTGACGCTGGCGCCGCTGGAGGTCGATACCTTCTATACCCTGGTGCCGGAGGGCGGGCTGCGCGCCTGCAGCGAGGCCGATCGCGGTGGTTTGAGCGGTGCGCAGTGGCTGGTTTTGCAGCGCACGCTGGAAGCCGCCGCCCCTTTTACCGACACCCTGCGCGCCTGTGCGGCGGTGATGAACGAGCTCAAGCCACAGCTGCGCGCACTGCTCCAGTACCATTGCGGGGGCGGCACGCTGCGTACCCGGCAGATGATGGTCGATCTCCAATCGTTATGAAACATACAACCGCGCTTTCCGTCAACGTCAACAAGGTCGCCCTGGTGCGCAATACGCGTCATCTGGGCATTCCCAGTGTCACGCGCGCAGCCGTCGTGTGCCTGCAGGCCGGTGCCCATGGCATCACGGTGCATCCGCGTCCCGATGAACGCCACATCCGCGCCCAGGATGTGTTCGATATCGCCGCCCTGATGCAGGACTGGCCGGACCGCGAATTCAATATCGAGGGCAACCCCTTCCACAACCTGATGGACTTCATCCGCCAGGTCCGGCCGCAGCAGGCCACCTTCGTGCCCGATGCCGAGGGCCAGTTCACCAGCGACCACGGCTGGACTTTCCCGCAGGACGCCGAGCGGCTGCGCCCGCTGATCGCCGAGTGTCGCGATCTGGGCGTGCGCGTCAGCCTGTTCATGGATCCCGTGCCCGGGCAGATGGCGCTGGCCCGGGCTGTCGGGGCCGACCGTGTCGAGCTCTACACCGAGCCCTATGCCGCAGCCTGGGGCCATGCCAGCCAGGAAGCCCAGTTGCAGCGTTATGCCGCCGCCGCGCAGGCCGCACTGGACGCCGGCCTGGGCGTGAATGCCGGCCATGACCTGAACCGCGACAACCTCACCGAATTCCTGCGTCAGGTGCCCGGCGTGGCCGAGGTGTCCATCGGACATGCCTTGATGGCCGATGCCTTGGAACTGGGCTACGGCGCCACGGTCAGGGACTACCTGCGCTGCATCGCAGACGCTGAAAAATGATCTACGGCATCGGCACCGATATCTGCGACGTGCGCCGCATTCGTCTGAGTGTCGAGCGCCATGGTGAGCGCTTTGCCCAGCGCGTGCTCAGTGATGCCGAGTTCGCCACCTGGCAGGCGCGCAGTGTGCGCTGGCCCGAGCGCGGCCTGCGCTACCTGGCCACCCGTTTTTCCGCCAAGGAGGCGTTCTCCAAGGCGATCGGCCTGGGCATGCGTCTGCCCATGAGCTGGCGTCTGTGCGAAGTGGGCAAGCTGCCCAGCGGCAAGCCCTTCATCGTGCTGCATGGCGAACTCAAGACCTGGTTCGAGGCACAGGGCCTGAGCGCCCATGTCACCGTGACTGACGAGACCGATTACGCGGCCAGCTTCGTCGTGGTCGAGAAAATATCCGCTACACCTGACGAATTACCCAACCATTGATCTCCTGCGAAAGACTTGTATGAGCCAGCACGCATCCTTGATCATCGATATCGCCGGTACGGCCCTGAACACCGATGATCGCCGCCGCTTGGCGCACCCGCTGGTAGGCGGCATCATTCTGTTCGCACGCAATTGGCAGGATCGGACGCAGCTCGTGACCCTGTGCGCCGCGATCAAAGAGGTCCGCAGTGACCTGCTGATCTGCGTCGACCATGAAGGCGGGCGCGTGCAGCGCTTCAAGACCGGGGGATTCACCCATCTGCCACCCATGCGCGCCCTGGGGGAGCTGTGGTTACGCGATCAGCTGGGCGCCACCAATGCGGCCACCGCCTGCGGCCTGGTGCTGGCCAGCGAACTGCGCGCCTGCGGCGTGGACTTCAGCTTCACGCCGGTGCTGGACCTGGACTATGGCGAGAGTGGTGTCATCGGTGACCGTGCCTTCGGGCGCGACCCGCGTGTTGTCACTCTGCTGGCCAAGAGCCTGATGCACGGCCTGCGCCTGGCCGGTTTGGCCAGTTGCGGCAAGCACTTTCCCGGCCATGGCTACGTCAAGGCCGATTCGCACACCGAGATCCCGGTGGACAAACGCAGCCTCAAGGCCATCCTGGCCGACGATGCCGCGCCCTATGGCTGGCTCAGTACCTCACTGGACAGCGTGATGCCGGCCCACGTGATCTACCCCAAGGTCGATGCGCGGCCGGCGGGCTTCTCCGAAAAGTGGCTGGGTGAGATCCTGCGCGGTCGTCTGCGTTTCCAGGGTGCCGTCTTCAGCGACGACCTCAGCATGGCGGGTGCCCGCATGATCGACGGTCGCCAGGTCGGCTATACCAAGGCCGCCGTGACCGCGCTGAACGCCGGCTGCGATATGGTGCTGCTGTGCAACCAGTCGCTCGATGGCGGGCAGGCGGTGGATGAGTTGATCGCCGGTTTGACCGAGGCGCAGGTCAAGGGCCAGTGGCAACCAGACGAGGCGGGGGAAGCCCGTCGCCGGGCCCTGCTTCCGCAGACACCGGCGCCCGACTGGGATGAGCTCATGGTGAGCCCGGCCTATATGCACGCGCTGGATCTGCTGCCGTGAGCGCCGACGGTTTCGCTCGCTTGCCCGCACCGCCGTATTACGCGGTGGTCTTTTCCGCGCGCCGCACGGCCGGCGATCAGGGTTATGAGGCTATGGCGGACCGCATGGTGGAACTGGCGCAGGTGCAGCCGGGTTTCCTGGGCGTCGAGAGCGCCCGTGGCGCCGACGGCTTCGGCATCACGGTGTCGTATTGGGCATCCGAGGCGGCGATCGCCGCCTGGCGGGCTCATGCCGAGCACCGAATCGCACAGGAGAGCGGCCACACAAGCTGGTACGAACACTACGAGATCCGCATCGCCCGGGTCGAGCGTGCCTATGGCAAACCATTCTTACCTGGATGATCAGGAGTTGCCCGGCTGATCTGGCCAGTCCAGGCGCCCGCTGGCCTCGGCGTAGGTGAGATACAGGCGCAGATCGAATTCGATCTGGTGATAGTCCGGTTCCATGTGGGTGCACAGCTGGTAAAAGGCCTTGTCATGGGCCTGGACCTTCAGATGGGCCAGTTCATGCACGGCAATCATCTTCAGGAATTCGACCGGCACGTCCCGGAACAGGGTGGCGATGCGGATCTCGCGTTTGGCTTTCAGCTTGCTGCCTTGCACGCGCGAGATGCTGGTGTGCGTGCCCAACGCGTGCTGGATGACATGCAGCTTGTTGTCGAAGCAGACCTTGTTCAGGGGCTCGGCGCTGCGCAGGAACTCCGCCTTGAGGTCCTGCACATAAGAGAACAGGGCACGGTCGGTACGGATGCCATGCCGGCGCTGGTATTTGCCCAGCAGCATGTCACCCAGACGGCCCTGGGCGAGCAGTTGCTGGACCTGGCTCTGAATCTGCTGTGGATAGCCCGACAGATATTTCAAGGTGACTGTCGGTGCGGAACCGGCTCAGCCTTCTCGGCGCAGCGCCGGGAAGAGGATCACGTCGCGGATGCTGGGGCTGTCGGTCAGCAGCATCATCAGGCGGTCGATACCGATGCCGCAGCCACCCGTGGGCGGCATGCCGTATTCGAGCGCGCGCACGAAGTCGTGGTCGAAGAACATGGCCTCGTCATCGCCGCTGTCCTTGGCCGCCACCTGGCTGTGGAAGCGCGCGGCCTGCTCTTCGGCATCGTTCAGCTCAGAGAAGCCGTTGCCGAACTCGCGGCCGGTGATGTAGAGCTCGAAGCGTTCGGTCACGTCCGGGCGGGTGTCGCTGGCGCGTGCCAGCGGCGAGATTTCCACCGGGTGTTCGCAGATGAAGGTGGGCTGCCAGAGCTTTTCCTCCACCACTTCCTCGAAATACAGCACCTGCAGGCTCGACAGGGAGCGGGTGGAGAGCTTGTTCTTCTCTTCGTTCAGGCCGAGTTTCCTGAGCGCGTTGATCAGCCAGGCGCTGTCGTCGACGTAGGCGCTACCGGCTTCGCTGTGGCGGATGATGGCCTCGCGGATGGTCAGGCGCTCGAAGGGCTGGGCCAGGTCCACCGGCTTGCCGCCGTAGCTCAGTTGCAGCGTACCGGTGGCCTGCTGGGCGGCATGGCGCACCAGGCCTTCGGTGAAGGTCATGAGGTCCTGGTAGTCCCAGTAGGCCGCATAGAACTCCATCATGGTGAACTCGGGGTTGTGGCGCACCGAGATGCCTTCGTTGCGGAAGTTGCGGTTGATCTCGAACACGCGCTCGAAACCGCCCACGATCAGGCGCTTCAGGTAGAGCTCGGGCGCGATGCGTAGGAACATTTCCTGGTCCAGCGCATTGTGGTGCGTGATGAAGGGCTTGGCGTTGGCGCCGCCGGGGATCGAGTGCAGCATGGGCGTCTCGACTTCCAGGAAACTATGCGAAACCATGAACTCGCGGATGGAGCTCACGGCCTTGCTGCGTGCGACGAAGCGCTTGCGCGCCTCCTCGTCGGTCATCAGGTCCACATAACGCTGGCGGTACTTGACCTCCTGGTCGGCCACGCCATGGAACTTGTCGGGCATGGGGCGCAGGCTCTTGGTCAGCAGGCGCACGCTGCTGGCCTGGATGGACAGCTCGCCGGTCTTGGTCTTGAAGACCAGGCCTTCGGCGGCCACGATGTCGCCCAGGTCCCAGTGCTTGAAGGTTTCGTAGGCTTCCTCGCCGATCTCGTCGCGCTTGACGTAGATCTGAATGCGGCCGCTGCTGTCCTGCAGGGTGGCGAAGCTAGCCTTGCCCATGACGCGCTTGAGCATCATGCGGCCGGCCACGCTGGCGCGGCTGGCCTGGGCCAGCAGGCCCTCGGGGGTCTGGCCGGCGTGGGCGGCAAAGAGGTCGGCGGCGCGGTCGGCCGGCTTGAAGTCGTTGGGAAAGGCCGGACCCTTGCCTTCGGCCTGCTGCTGGCGGATGGCCTTGAGTTTCTCGCGGCGCTCGGCGACCAGCTGGTTTTCGTCAGGGGGTTCGGTGGTATTGGACATGAGAGAGCCGGGTTAGAGGTGGCCCCGAGAGAGGGCCAGAACCCGCTATTTTAATGACGCTATCATCCCTTCAGCTTTTTCCCTTCTGTCCGGGCCCGTCATGCTGTTCCAGATCTTTTCCCTCTTGCTCGAAGTCGTGGCCGGCGTGCTGGGTGGCGCCTGCCTCTTGCGCCTGTACATGCAGTACCAGCGCATTCCCATGTCGGCGCGCTCGGGTAACCCGCTGGGCCGTTTTGTCTTTGCCTTGACCGACTGGCTGGTGCTGCCGCTGCGCCGTTTTGTGCCATCCGCCGGCCGCTGGGACTTGTCCAGCCTGCTGGCGGCCTGGCTGATCGAACTGGCCATGTTCTCGCTGCTGTGGGTGTTCACCAGCTTCGTCGCCAGCTATGTGTCCGTGCTGATCCTGGCCGCCTTTGGCGTGGTGCGGCTGGTGATCTCCGGCCTGACCGGGCTGGTCATCGTTTATGCCGTGCTGTCCTGGGTGCAGTCCCGTACCGTGCTGTCCGACATCATCGAGCGCCTGGTGGCGCCCTTCCTGGCGCCGATCCGCCGCTTCGTGCCGCTGGTGGGCGGGGTGGACCTGTCGCCCCTGGTGCTGCTGGTCTTGCTGCAGGTGGCGGCCATCGTGCTGGGCCATCTGCAAGGGCTGGCACTGCTGTAAAAAAGCCGGCGCAAGGCCGGCTCCTGGCGGTGCCCGCAGTGTTCAGATCACGGCATCGGCCGGCTGGCGCTGCAGCATGGCCAGGGTGTTGGCCACGGTCTTGCGCAGTTCGCGGCGGTCGCAGATGAAGTCCACGGCGCCTTTTTCCTGCAGGAACTCGGCGCGCTGGAAACCTTCGGGCAGCTTCACACGCACGGTGGACTCGATCACGCGCGGGCCGGCAAAGCCGATCAGGGCCTTGGGCTCGGCAATCACCACGTCACCCAGGAAGGCGAAGCCGGCGCTCACGCCGCCCATGGTGGGGTCGGTCAACACGCTGATGTAGGGCAGCTTCTTCTTGGCCAGGCGGGTCAGGGCGGCATTGGTCTTGGCCATCTGCATCAGCGAGAGCAGGCCTTCCTGCATGCGGGCGCCGCCAGTGGCGGTGAAACACAGGAAAGGCACTTTCTGCTCGATGGCGGTCTCGACGCCGCGCACGAAACGCTCGCCGACCACCGAGCCCATGGAGCCGCCCATGAAACCGAACTCGAAGCTGGCTGCCACCAGGCTGATGCCATGCACGGCGCCGCCCATGACCACCAGGGCGTCGGTCTCCCCGGTGGCTTCCAGGGCTTCCTTCAGGCGCTCGGGGTACTTGCGGCTGTCCTTGAACTTCAGGGCGTCGACGGGCAGCACTTCCTGGCCGATCTCGAAGCGGCCTTCGTTGTCCAGGAACAGGTTCAAGCGCGTGCGTGCGTCGATACGGTGGTGGTGGCTGCAGGTCGGGCAGACGTTCTGGTTCTGCTCCAGATCGGTCTTGTAGAGCACGGACTCACAGCTGGGGCACTTGATCCACAGGCCCTCGGGCACGCTGCGGCGGTCGGCCGGGTCGGTGTGCTGGATTTTCGGGGGCAGAAGTTTTTCGAGCCAACTCATGGGATGCTTCCTTTAATTGGGGTCAGGTTCCAACGACGGTCAGGCGCAAGACCGGCATTATGAATCCAAAGCCTGTCGAATTTCCCGCAGGAAATCCGAGGCCACGGTCACGACCTGTGTCCGCGGCAGCGGGTCGATCAGCTGGATGATGCGGGTGCCGATGACCACGGCGTCGGCCACCCGGCTCACAGCCTTGGCGCTGGCTGCGTCGCGGATGCCGAAACCCACGCCCACCGGCACCTTCACGTGCTGGCGGATGCGCGGCAGCATGGCTTCCACGGCGGCGGTGTCCAGGGTGCCGGCGCCCGTCACGCCCTTGAGAGAGACGTAATAGACGTAGCCGCTGGCCACGCGGGCCACCTGGGCCATGCGCTCGTCGGTGCTGGTGGGGGCCAGCAGGAAGATCAGGTCCAGGCCGTGTTTTTTCAGCGCGGCGGCAAAGGCTTCGCATTCCTCGGGCGGGTAGTCCACCACCAGCACGCCGTCCACACCTGCTGCGGCCGCATCCCGGGCGAAGGCGTTGGAGCCGCTGGCCTGGTGCAGCTGGTCGTAGCGCTCGATCGGATTGGCGTAGCCCATCAGGACCACGGGGGTGGCCTTGTTCTTCTGGCGGAAGACGCGCACCATTTCCAGCACCTGGCGCAGGCCGATGCCGGCGGCCAGGGCCTTGTCACCCGCCGCCTGGATCACCGGGCCGTCGGCACTGGGGTCGGAGAAGGGCACACCCAGTTCGATGACGTCGGACCCTGCGGCCACCATGCCGTGCATGAGCTCGGGCGTGATGTCGGGGTAGGGGTAGCCGGCCGTGATGAAGGGGATCAGGGCCTTGCGCTGGCTCTTTTGCAAAGCGGCGAAGGTGGAGGCGATGCGACTCATTTTTGAACTTCCCCGCCTTTGACCTGGATGCCGCGCATCGAGGGCCGGTCGTAGAAATCGGCACCCGAGAGATCGGCCACGGTGCCGATGTCCTTGTCGCCCCGGCCGGAGAGGCTGACCAGGATGGACTGGTCGGCTCGCATGGTCTTGGCCAGCTTCATGGCGTAAGCCACGGCATGGCTGGATTCCAGCGCGGGGATGATGCCTTCGGTGCGGCACAGATAGTGGAAGGCGGCCAGTGCTTCGGTGTCGGTGATGCCCACGTACTCGGCGCGGCCGATGTCCTTGAGGTAGGCATGCTCGGGGCCCACACCAGGGTAGTCCAGCCCGGCGCTGATGCTGTGTGTCTCGGTCACCTGACCGTCCTCGTTCTGCAGCACGTAGGTGCGGTTGCCGTGCAGTACGCCCGGGCTGCCGCGTTGCAAGGAGGCTGAGTGCTTGCCGCTGTCCATACCTTCGCCCGCGGCTTCCACGCCGATCAGGCGTGTTTTTTCGTGCTGGATATAGGGGTAGAAGATGCCCATGGCATTGCTGCCGCCGCCCACGCAGGCGACCACGGCATCGGGCTGCTGTGTCTTGCAGCCGGCGCGTGCCAGCATCTCGGGCATCTGCACCAGGCACTCATTGCCTATCACGCTCTGGAAATCGCGCACCATCATCGGGTAGGGGTGCGGGCCGGCCACGGTGCCGATGATGTAGAAGGTGTTGTCCACGTTGGCGACCCAGTCGCGCATGGCTTCGTTGAGCGCGTCCTTCAGGGTCTTGCTGCCGCTTTCCACGGGTACTACGGTGGCGCCCAGCAGGTTCATGCGGTAGACGTTGGGGCTCTGGCGCTTGACGTCGGCACTGCCCATGTAGACCACACACTCCAGGCCGTAGCGCGCGCAAATCGTGGCCGTGGCCACGCCGTGCTGGCCGGCGCCGGTCTCGGCAATGATGCGCGTCTTGCCCATGCGGCGGGCCAGCATGGCCTGGCCGATGGTGTTGTTGATCTTGTGCGCGCCCGTGTGGTTCAGGTCCTCGCGCTTGAGGAAGATCTGCGCGCCGCCCTGTTCACGGCTCATGCGCGCGGCGTGGTAGACCGGCGAGGGGCGGCCGACGAAGTGGGCGAGCTCATCCTTGAACTCGGCGATAAAGGCCGGGTCGTGCTGGTATTTGGCGTAGGCGGCGCGCAGCTCGTTGATGGCGTGGGTCAGTGTTTCGCTGACGAAGCTGCCGCCGTAGATGCCGAAGTGGCCCTTGGGGTCGGGCTGGTGGTATTCAAACATGGGTCTAACCTGCAATGGGCCTGTCGGCGGCACGCACGGCCGCGACAAACTGGTGGATCTTGTCGGCGCTCTTGATGCCTTTGGAGGCTTCGACGCCGGAGCTCACATCGACGGCCAGCGACTTACAGCGCGGGCGCAGCTGCGCGATGCCATCGGCTACGTTTGCAGGCGTGAGCCCACCACTTAAGACGAGGTGAGAGTCGACGCTTGGAGGAAGAAGTGACCAATCGAATGCCTTGCCGCCGCCCCCGAAACCTTCGACGTGGGCGTCGAGCAGGATGGCCTGGGCGGCCGAGTAATCCAGGGCGTATTTTACGAGGTTGAAGCCCCGGCCGGCTTCGCCGACCGGAATGCGGGCGGCGCGCAGGAACGGGCGGGTGCCGGCAGCCAGTTGGCACTGATCTGGTGTCTCGTCACCATGGAATTGCAGGGTGGCGGTTGGTACCAGATCGCAAGCGGCACGTATTTCATCCGGGCTGGCGTTGACGACCAGCAGCACGGGGGTGACGAAGGGGGGCAGGCGGCGGACCAGTTCGGCGGCGCGATGGGGCGTCACGTGGCGTGGGCTCTTCTCATAGAGCACGAAACCCACGGCGTCAGCCCCGGCGGCGACGGCCGTGTCCACGTCCTGCTCACGCGTCAGGCCGCAGATCTTGATGCGGGTTCTGGTCAGTCCGACGCCGGGCCGCCCCAAGGCGGACTGGGCCCCCTCGGGGGGCAGCGTGGCAGACGAAGTCGCAAGCGTGGGGGCCTTCTGAGTCATGGCAGCCAATCATACGCAGGCGTGCGCTCCGGCAGGCCCCAGTGGGCATCGTAGCGGGGCCCCAGGAAGTACAGGCCGTCCGGCGCGAAGGTGGGGGCGGCGGCATCACGGCTGCGTGCGGCCAGTACCTCGGCCATCCAGGCTGGGGGCTGTTTGCCCTGGCCGATGACGATGAGGCAGCCCATGAGGTTGCGGATCATGTGGTGCAGGAAGGCATTGGCCTCGAACTCGAAGCGCCAGTAGGCGCCGCGCCGGCTGATCTCGATGCGCAGCATGTTCTTGACCGGCGACAGGGCCTGGCAGGCCGAGGCGCGGAAGGATGTGAAATCGTGCTCGCCCAGCAGGTGCCGGGCAGCCTCTTGCATGCGCTCCAGGTCCAGGGGCTGGAAGACCCAGCCGACCCGGTGCGCATCGACACTGGGGCGCACAGGAGATTCCAGCAGCAGGTAGGCGTAACGGCGTGAGGTGGCGCTGGCGCGGCAGTGGAAGGCCTCGGGGACGATCTGCGCCCATTGCACCGCGATGCCGCGCGGCAGGAAACTGTTGGTACCACGGACCCAGGCGTAGGGTGTGCGCTCGGCCGTGGTGTCGAAGTGCACCACCTGCATGAGGCCGTGCACGCCGGCGTCGGTGCGGCCGGCACAGAGGGTGGAGACGCGTTGGTCGGCGAACTGGCCAAGCGCTTTTTCCAGCTGGTCTTGCACCGTGCGTCCCGACGGCTGGCTTTGCCAGCCGTCGTAGGGGTGCCCGTCGTAGCTGACGCCGAGGGCGACCCTCACGACGCGGCCTGTGCCATGGACGAAGGACCCGGCCGGATCAGCCGAGCTGGGCCAGGGCCTTCTGTGCGCGGGCTTTCATGTCACCCGAGGCTTCGGCAATGATCTCCTCGATCAGCGCGCGGGCGCCGTCGGTGTCGCCGATGGCCTTGAACTCGTCGGCCAGGGCCAGCTTGGTGCCCAGCGGATCGTCCGTGCCCGTGCCGGGTTCCACGGAAGGTGTGCCGAGGTCGAGCGAGAGCCCGCCCATGTCGAAGTTCATCATGTTGTCCGCAGCGGGGGCCGGGGCAGAAGCCGCCGGGCTGATCTGCGGCAGGGGCGGGGCTTCGAAGGCCAGGCTGTTGTCGGGTGCCGAGGCTATCGGTGCGGGCATGGTGGAGGCGGAGGGAGCGGCAGCGCGCGACTCTGCTTCGTCCAGCGAGAAGTCCAGATCCAGATCCAGGTCCATGCCGGCTGCGGCAGCAACAGGCGCTGCCTGACGTGCGGGCTGGCTGGCGTAGCTGGCGGGGTTGGCCTGCAAGGGGGCGGGTGCCGAAGCCGGGGGTTCGCCGCCGGGTTGGTAGGCCTCGTTGTTCGGGTCGATGCCGCGACCGAGTTCACAGATGTGCTCCCACTCGGAGCCACTGCCGCCGGTGACCTTGTAGGCTTCCTTGGCGATCACGCTGAAATTCTTCACATCGCGCCGCTTAGCGTAGATCTCCAGCAGTTTCTGGTGGATGGCGACGCGGCTCGGATGGTTGCGCAGCGCTTCCTTGAGGATTTCTTCGGCCTGCAGGTCACGGCCATAAGCGAGATAGACATCGGCTTCAGCGACGGGGTCGACATCGTCGCCAGCGTCAAGCTGGCTGGGCGAGTAGACCATGGACGAGGAACTGCTGGCACCGTTGTCATTGGTGTCAACTCGTTGTCCGCCGCTTGCGCCGAAAAAAGAGTCAGGCTGGAGACGGCTCTCCAGATAGGCGCTGTCGACCTGCCCTGCGTTCTTGCGCTGGCGGCTGCGGTAGAAGGCAAAACCAGCCAGCAGGGCCACCAGACCACCGGCTGCGGCCGGGATCAGCGGGTTGTCCATCAACTCGTCGAGCAGCGAGGGCTCCTCGGCGACGGGCACCGGCATGGGTGCCGATGCAGCCGGACGCGGAGCCGGGGCAGCCGCCTTGGGTGCCGATGCTGCCGCAACCGGCGCAGCGGCGGGCGGCGTCACGGGGGCTGCCGCAACTTGCGGTGCCGGGGCGGGTGTCGCTACCGGTGCCGAAGCCACCGGAGCTGCTGCCGGCACGGCAGGGGCAGCCGGTTTGGTAGCAGGTGCGGGCGCCGGGGCCGGCGTTGCAGCCTTGCTGAGTTTTTCCAGCTCAGCCACGTTCTTGGACAGCTCCTCTGTGCGGGCTGCCGCATCCTTGGCACTGCGTTCCTTGGCCAGCTTGTCTTCCGGGGCCTTGGCCTGGACGGCGCCCTTGGACAGAGTCAGCTTGTCAGGTGCGGTGGTCGCCGGTTTCTTTTCCTCGACCTGGGTCTGCACGGCGCCGCTGGTCTTGCGATCGGCCGCTGCCTCAGGACTGGCCGGGACACTGCTGGCCAGGCGCCGGCGGAATTCGTTGAAGTCCTTGCTCTGGGTCTGCAGGATCTGGCGGGCTTCATCGGCCGGGGTGGCTTGCGCGTCTTCTGCGCCGGGCATGTCCAGCACGGCGCCCTTGCGCAGCCGGTTGACGTTGCCACCGATAAAGGCTTCCGGGTTGCTGCGCAGCATGGCCACCAGCATCTGGTCGAGGGATACGTCGGCTGGCTTCTGGTTCAGTGCCAGCTTGCCAGCGGTATCGCCAGCCTTGACGGTGATGCGCTCGCGGCCAGCCACGGCAGGAGGTGGCGGCTCCACACTCTTCTGGGGTTCGGCGGTGGTGGCGGGGGCAGGAGCACTGGCTGCATCGCTTGCAGGTTTGGCCGCAGCTTCCGTGGCAGGGGCTGCTGCCGATTCCGTCGGCTGGCTGGCCGGTGCCGGTGTTTCCGGTACAGGCACGGGGGCCGGTGCCGGTGCCGCCGCTTCAGCAGGCGCGGGAGGCGGTGCGATGCGAATCGGCACGGAACTGACCTGGGGCGCCTGCGGCACGACGACGGTCTGGGATCCATTGAGGACCGGCGGATCGAAGAGCATCGTGTAGTCACGCACGATGCGGCCCGAGGACCAGTTGGCCTCGAGGATCAGGTCCACATAGGGTTCATTGACGGCCCGCGAATTGCTCAGACGCAGGTACTGCTGTCCGTTGCCGCGTTTTTGCAGGGAGATCTGCAAGCCATTGAGGGCCGAGCTGTATTCCATGCCACTGGCGCGGAAGGTATCCGGCAAGGCCACCCGGGGCCGCAGTGAGGAAGCTTCGTCCTCGCTGATTTCCAGGATCTCTATCTCGGCGCGCAGCGGTTCGCCCAGCGCCGACTGGACCATGATGCGCCCCAGGGAGAGCGCAGCGGCCTGCGAGCTCCACAAACCCAGAACCGTGGCAGAGGCAATCGCCAGGGCGGTTCTTTGCCAGCGTTGTGACTTAGCAATCAATTTAGGGGCCTCCGATGCTCGGGCGAGGTAGGGGTGAACTTCATGGTTTTCAGTCCAAAAACCATGATCATCAAACTGGAAAAGTACCTTAACATCAATACGTTAGCCTGACAAGCTGAGAAAGCGCTTAACTTTCTCGACCTAAGATCCTTGCTCTGCTTCTGGCACCATTTGTTGTTAACGGACAACGAATATCTCTTTGTGCTTCAGGCTTGCAAGAGGATGCGCAACATGCGGCGTAACGGCTCAGCGGCGCCCCACAAGAGCTGGTCACCGACCGTGAAGGCACCCAGGTAATCATTGCCCATGGCCAGCTTGTGCAGGCGGCCGACCGGCACGGTTAGTGTGCCCGTCACGGCAGCCGGGGTCAGTTCGCGCTCGGTGATCTCGCGTTGGTTGGGGACCACTTTCACCCAGTCGTTGGCGCCGGCCAGCAGGCCTTCGATCTCGGCCAGCGGCACGTCTTTCTTGAGCTTGATGGTCAGGCCCTGCGAGTGGCAGCGCATGGCGCCGATGCGCACGCACAGGCCGTCGATCGGGATGCTGCCGGCGCTGCGGAAGGCCGGATTGCCGAGGATCTTGTTGCACTCGGCGCCGCCCTTCCACTCTTCCTTGCTCTGGCCATGCTCGACCGGCACGTCGATCCAGGGGATCAGACTGCCGGCCAGGGCCGTGTTGCGGAAGTTCCTGGTGGGGAAGCTGGTCTCGCGCATGGTGGCGGCCACCTTGCGGTCGATGTCCAGGATGGCCGAGGCCGGGTCAGCCAGTTCAGCCTTGACGGCGTCGTGCAGGGCGCCCATCTGGCTCAGCAGTTCGCGCATGTTTTGCGCGCCCGCGCCCGAGGCGGCTTGGTAGGTCATGGCGCTGACCCACTCGACCAGGCCGGCCTTGAACAGGCCGCCCATGCCCATGAGCATCAGGCTCACGGTGCAGTTGCCGCCGATCCAGTTGCGGCCACCCTTGGCGAGCGACTGGTCGATCACGTGGCGGTTGACGGGGTCCAGGATGATGACGGCGTCATCGGCCATGCGCAGCGAAGAGGCGGCGTCGATCCAGTGGCCTTTCCAGCCGGCAGCGCGCAGCTTCGGGTACACCTCTTTGGTGTAGTCACCGCCCTGGCAGGTCAGGACGATGTCGCACTTCTTGAGGTCCTCAATGCTGTTGGCGTCC
Organism: uncultured Hylemonella sp.; assembly: GCA_963512175.1. Classification (GTDB taxonomy): domain Bacteria; phylum Pseudomonadota; class Gammaproteobacteria; order Burkholderiales; family Burkholderiaceae_C; genus Hylemonella. Next base: position 286,977 of record CAUPLI010000004.1, read on the forward strand.
TTGAGGGAGGTTTCGTTCTTCGCCTGGGCCGGGGCCTTGCCGCCGGCATTGGAGGTCGAGAAGAACACGGGTTCGATCAGGCCGAAGTCCCCCTCGGCCTGCATGCGGTCCATCAGGACCGAACCCACCATGCCTCGCCAGCCGACGAGACCCACCACATTGCCTACCTTGCTCATCACATGCCCTTTCAATCAAATCCTGTTTACCCGGCTCGTCGGCCGGGAGGGCGTGACGAACCGAGAGCTGTTCAGCCCTTGGTTTTCGTAATGGAGGCGACCACCGCGTCGCCCATTTCGCGGGTACCCACCTTCGTGGTGCCTGCCGACCAGATGTCCGCCGTGCGCAGCCCGGAAGCAAGCACGTGCTTGACGGCCGACTCGATACGGTCGGCAGCCTGGGCTTGGTTGAGCGAGAAGCGGAGCATCATGGCAGCAGACAGTATTGTAGCCAGAGGGTTGGCAATGCCTTTGCCGGCGATGTCCGGCGCGCTGCCGTGGCTGGGCTCGTACAGGCCTTGGTTCTTGCTGTTCAGGCTGGCCGAGGGCAGCATGCCGATGGAGCCGGTCAGCATGGCGGCTTCATCGGACAGGATGTCGCCGAACATATTGCCGGTGACGATCACGTCGAAACTCTTGGGCGCCTTGACCAGCTGCATGGCGGCGTTGTCCACATACATGTGGCTCAGTTCCACGTCGGGGTATTGCTGGTGCACCTCGGTGACCACGTCCTTCCAGAACTGGAAGGTCTCCAGCACATTGGCCTTGTCCACGCTGGTGACCTTCTTGTTGCGCTTGCGCGCGGCCTGGAAGGCGACGTGGGCGATGCGCTCGATCTCGGGACGCGAATAGCGCATGGTGTCGAAGGCTTCTTCGGCGCCGGGGAAGTGGCCGTCCACGGCCGTGCGGCGTCCGCGGGGCTGGCCGAAGTAGATGTCACCCGTGAGTTCGCGCACGATCAGGATGTCCAGGCCGGCGATCAATTCGGGCTTGAGGCTGGAAGCCCCCACGAGCTCTTCGTAGCAGATGGCGGGGCGGAAGTTGGCGAAGAGGCCCAGGTGCTTGCGCAGGCCCAGGATGGCCTGCTCGGGGCGCAGGGGGCGGTCCAGTTTGTCGTACTTCCAGTCACCGACGGCACCGAAGAGGATGGCATCGGCCGCCTTGGCCAGGTTCAGCGTGGCATCGGGCAGGGGATGGCCGGCGGCCTCATAAGCCGCGCCGCCCACGGGCGCGGTCTCCATCTCGAACTTCAGGTCCAGAACCTGGAGGACCTTGACGGCCTCGGCCACGATTTCGGTACCGATGCCGTCACCCGGCAGAACTGCGATTTTCATGTGATAGTTTTGCTATGAATTTATGAGCGATCAGCCCAGCATGGTGTGGGCGAGCCAGGGCTTTTGCGCCAGGCGCTGGGCTTCGAAGGCGGCGATCTTGTCCTTGTGGCGCAGGGTCAGGCCGATGTCGTCGAAACCGTTGAGCAGGCAGTACTTGCGGAAGGGCTGCACGTCAAAGGGAATCTCTTCACCCTGCGGCTTGACGACGACCTGGCGTTCCAGGTCGATGGTGAGCTGGTAGCCGGGGAAGGCTGCGCATTCGTCGAACAGCTGGGCCACCACGGCCTCAGGCAGCACGATGGGCAGCAGACCGTTCTTGAAGCTGTTGTTGAAGAAGATGTCGGCGAAGCTCGGCGCGATGATGGCGCGAAAGCCATACTGGTCCAGCGCCCAGGGCGCGTGCTCACGCGAGGACCCGCAGCCGAAGTTCTTGCGCGCCAGCAGCACGGAGGCGCCCGCGTAACGCGGCTGGTTCAGTACGAAGTCCGGGTTGGGCTTGCGGCTGGCCGGGTCCTGGCCCGGGTAGCCGGCATCCAGGTAGCGCCATTCATCGAAGAGATTGGGGCCGAAGCCGGTCTTGCGGATGGACTTGAGGAACTGCTTGGGGATGATGGCGTCGGTGTCGACGTTCTCGCGGTCCATCGGGGCCACGACACCTTTGTGTACGGTGAACTTTTGCATGGGGGACCTCAGGAGAACTTGCGGATGTCGACGAAGTGGCCGTGCACGGCGGCGGCGGCGGCCATGGCGGGGCTGACCAGGTGGGTACGGCCACCGGCGCCCTGGCGTCCTTCGAAATTGCGGTTGCTGGTGGAGGCGCAACGTTCGCCGGGCTCCAGGCGGTCGGCGTTCATGGCCAGGCACATGGAGCAGCCGGGCTCGCGCCATTCGAAACCGGCGGCCTTGAAGATCTCGTGCAGGCCTTCGCGTTCGGCCTGTTCCTTGACCTGACCTGAACCCGGAACGACTAGGGCCAACCGGACATTCTTGGCGACCTTCTGCCCCAGTTTCTTGACCACGGCGGCAGCTTCGCGCATGTCCTCGATGCGGCTGTTGGTGCAGGAGCCGATGAAGACCTTGTCGATGGTGATATCCGCCAGCGGCTTGCCGGGCTCCAGGCCCATATAGGTGAGTGCGCGCTCGATGGCACCGCGCTTGTTGGCGTCCTTTTCCTTGTCCGGATCGGGCACGCGGCCGTCGATGCCCAGCACCATCTCGGGCGAGGTGCCCCAGGTGACCTGCGGCAGGATCTGCGTGGCGTCCAGTTCGACCACGGTGTCGAACTTGGCGTCCGGGTCGGATTGCAGGTTCTTCCAATAGCTCACGGCCTGATTCCACTCCACGCCGGTGGGCGAGAGCGGACGGCCCTTGACGTACTCGATGGTCTTCTCGTCCACGGCCACCAAGCCGGCGCGGGCGCCGCCTTCGATCGCCATATTGCAAACCGTCATGCGGCCTTCCATGGACAGGGCGCGGATGGCCGAGCCTGCGAACTCGATGGTGTAGCCCGTGCCGCCGGCGGTGCCGATCTTGCCGATGATGGCCAGCACGATGTCCTTGGCGGTCACGCCCGGGGCCACGCTGCCCTCCACCTTGATGAGCATGTTCTTGGCCTTCTTGGCCAGCAGGGTCTGGGTGGCCATCACGTGCTCGACCTCGCTGGTGCCGATGCCGTGTGCCAGCGCACCGAAGGCGCCGTGGGTGGAGGTGTGCGAGTCGCCGCAGACCACCGTCATGCCGGGCAGGGTGGCGCCGTTTTCGGGGCCGATCACGTGCACGATGCCCTGGCGCTTGGACAGGAAGGGGAAAAAGGCGGCGGCGCCCGATTCCTTGATGTTGGCGTCCAGCGTGGTGATCTGTTCCTTGCTGATCGGATCGGCAATGCCGTCGTAACCCAACTCCCAACCCGTGGTCGGGGTATTGTGGTCGGCCGTGGCCACGATGGAGCTCACCCGCCAGACCTTGCGGCCGGCCTGGCGCAGGCCCTCGAAGGCCTGCGGGCTGGTCACTTCATGGACCAGATGGCGGTCGATGTAGAGGACGGCGGTGCCGTCTTCCTCGGTGTGGACGACGTGCTCGTCCCAGATCTTGTCGTAAAGGGTGCGTCCCATGGCTGTTGTCCGCGTTGCAGTTCTAGGCAATCCGCCATTTTATGCGGACGCTGCGAAGAGGGGCTTCAGTCCAGGATATCCAGCGTGGGCGAGAACTCACGTACCCGGTGGTCCACGTAGTAGCCACCGTACTCGGTGTAGCGCAGCAGTTGCCGCTGACAGGCTTTGCAGCGCCAGAGTTCGCAGCGGTTGTAGGGGAAAAATTGAATGGCCACCGGGGCGGCCGGTGAGTCGTAGCGCGTGCCTTGCGGATGATGTTCTTCGAAGGTCGGTTCGTAGACCTCGGGATCGCGCAAGGTGGCCAGGGCCTGCATCTGTGCCGCCGGCCAGCGTTCCTCGGTGAGGCTGGTCCAGCCGGGGCAGGGCCCCAGGCCGCAACTGCAGTGGGCAGTGGCGGGGCTGTCGGCTTGCAGGGCGCGCAGTTCGACGGCGAGTTGGATGAGCTTCATGCTGCACGGGCCTTGAAGGAAAAAGCCCGCCGACGTTGCCGTGCGGCGGGCTGTGGTCCAGCGCTGTTTAACGCTTGGCCAGCGGCGGCACGTCGCGGCGCGGCGAGCCGGTGAAGAGCTGGCGCGGACGGCCGATCTTGTACTCGGGGTCGCTGATCATCTCGTTGAGCTGGGCGATCCAGCCCACGGTGCGGGCCAGGGAGAAGATGCCGGTGAACAGGTTGACCGGGATGCCGATGGCGCGCTGCACGATGCCGGAGTAGAAGTCCACGTTCGGGTAGAGCTTGCGCTGCACGAAGTAGTCGTCTTCCAGGGCGATCTTCTCCAGGGCCATGGCCAGCTTGAACAGCGGGTCGTTTTCCAGGCCCATCTCCTGCAGCACTTCTTTGCAGGTTTCCTGCATGAGCTTGGCGCGCGGGTCGTAGTTCTTGTAGACGCGGTGGCCGAAGCCCATGAGCTTGACGCCGGAATTCTTGTCCTTGGCCTGCTTGATGAATTCGCCGATTTTTTCCACGCCGCCGTTCTTCTGGATGTCGCCCAGCATGTTGAGCGCCGCTTCGTTGGCGCCGCCGTGCGCCGGGCCCCAGAGGCAGGCAACGCCGGCAGCGATGGCCGCGAACGGGTTGGTGCCGGAGGAGCCGCACAGACGCACGGTCGAGGTGGAGGCGTTCTGCTCGTGGTCGGCGTGCAGGATGAAGATGCGGTCCAGCGCGCGTTCGAGCACCGGATTGACCTTGTAATCCTCGCAAGGCGTGCCGAACATCATGCGCAGGAAGTTGCCGGCATAGCTCAGGTCATTGCGCGGGTACATATAGGGCTGGCCCACGCCGTATTTGTAGGCCATGGCCACCAGGGTGGGCATCTTGGCGATCAGGCGGATGGCGGCAATCTCGCGGTGCTCGGGATTGTTGATGTCCGTGCTGTCGTGATAGAAGGCCGACAGGGCACCGACCAGGCCGGTCAGCACCGCCATGGGGTGGGCGTCGCGGCGGAAACCACGCAGGAAGAACTGCATCTGCTCGTTGACCATGGTGTGCATGGTCACGCGCTTGGTGAAATCCGTCTTTTTCTGTGCGTTCGGCAGGTCACCGTACAGCAGCAGGTGGCAGGTTTCAAGGAAATCGCACTGGGTGGCCAGTTGCTCGATCGGGTAGCCGCGGTACAGCAGCTCGCCCTTGTCGCCGTCGATGTAGGTGATGGCCGACTGGCAGGATGCCGTGGACAGGAAGCCCGGGTCATAGGTGAACATGCCGGTCTGGCCGTAGAGCTTGCGGATGTCGATCACGTCCGGGCCGATATTGCCCTGGTAGACCGGCAGCTCCATGCTGGGGGTGCCGTTACTGAACGACAGGGTGGCTTTGTTGTCAGCGAGTTTCATAGGGGCCTTTCAGCAGGTTTCTCTCAACATCTTCAAAACTTCTTGCACATCCGCACGATCCAGCTCAGTGCTGACGTCGGTCAGCCGCTTGCGACCGAGATGCAGGTCCAGCAGGTCGTTGTCGCTCAGGTCCATCAGGGCGTTCAGGCCCTGCGACTGCCGCATCGTCAGCGTGGACTCGAACTTGCGGAAAAAACGCTCGATGAAGAGATCGTTTTCGAGCAGGCCCCTGCGGCAGCGCCACTTCAGCTTGCTCAGGGCTCTCTCGTCGATCAGTTCATTGTCCACGGCTGGTCTGCTGGTCTGCTGGTCTGCTGGTCTGCTGGTTTGCTTACACCGCGCGGGCGACCATCATTTCCTTGATCTTGCCGATGGCCTTGGTCGGGTTCAGGCCCTTGGGGCAGACGTCGACACAGTTCATGATGGTGTGGCAGCGGAACAGGCGATACGGATCTTCCAGGTTGTCCAGGCGCTCGCCGGTGGCCTGGTCACGGCTGTCGGCGATGAAGCGGTAGGCCTGCAGCAGGCCTGCCGGGCCGACGAACTTGTCCGGGTTCCACCAGAAGCTGGGGCAGCTGGTCGAGCAGCTCGCGCACAGGATGCACTCGTACAGACCATTGAGCTCTTCGCGCTCCTCGGGGCTCTGCAGGCGTTCCTTCTCGGGCGGTACGTCGTCGTTGATCAGGTAGGGCTTGATCGAGTGGTACTGCTTGAAGAACTGCGTCATGTCCACGATCAGGTCACGCACCACCGGCAGGCCGGGCAGGGGCTTGAGCACGACGGTGCCCTTGAGCGTGTTCATGTTGGTCAGGCAGGCCAGACCATTCTTGCCGTTGATGTTCATGGCGTCCGAGCCGCACACGCCCTCGCGGCAGGAGCGGCGGAACGACAGTGTGGGGTCCACGGCCTTGAGCTTGACCAGGGCGTCGAGCAGCATGCGCTCGTTGCCGTCGAGTTCGACCTCGATGGTCTGCATGTAGGGCTTGGCGTCCTTGTCCGGGTCGTAGCGGTAGATGTTGAAAGTGCGTTTTGCCATTTTCAGATTCCTAAGGTCTCGCGGTCCGGTCAGAAGGTGCGGGGCTTCGGCGGCACCGTTTCGGCCGTCAGGGGTTTGGTGCGCACGGGCTTGTAGGCCAGGTGGTTGCCATCCTTGAACCAGAGGGTGTGCTTCATCCACTCGGCGTCGTTGCGACCCAGCGGGCAGGTCGGGTGATTCACATCGTGCTCGTAATCGCGCACCAGGTGGGCGCCACGGCATTCCTTGCGGGCGGCAGCGCTGGTCATGGTGGCCTGGGCGGCTTCCATGAGGTTCTCCACTTCCAGTGCTTCGATGCGGGCGGTGTTGAAGACCTTGGAGTTGTCCTTCAGGCCGATCTTGGCCACGCGCTCACGCAGGGCGTTGATCTTCTTCACGCCTTCGTCCATGGATTCCTGGCTGCGGAACACGCCGGCATGCGTCTGCATGATGGCGCGCATGTCATTGGCCACGTCTTGCGCGTATTCGCCGTTGGGCTGGGAATCCAGGCGTGCCAGACGGGCAATGGACGCATCGGCCGCCTTGGCCGGCAGGGATTTGTGCACGGCACCCGGCTTGACGTTGGCGATGATGTGGTCACCGGCCGCCTTGCCGAAGACCAGCAGGTCCAGCAGCGAGTTGGTACCCAGGCGGTTGGCACCGTGCACCGAGACGCAGGAGCACTCGCCCACCGCATACAGGCCGTTGATGGGCTTGTCCTGGCCGCCCACGTTCTGCACGACCTGACCGTTGATGTTGGTCGGGATGCCGCCCATCTGGTAGTGGATGGTGGGCACCACGGGAATGGGTTCCTTGGTGATGTCCACGTTGGCGAAGTTGTGGCCGATTTCTTCCACCGAGGGCAGGCGCTTGCGGATGGTCTCGGCGCCCAGGTGGTCCAGCTTCATGTGGATGTAGTCCTTGTTCGGACCGCAGCCACGGCCTTCCAGGATTTCCTGGCCCATGCAGCGCGAGACGAAGTCACGCGGCGCCAGGTCCTTGAGCGTCGGAGCGTAGCGCTCCATGAAGCGTTCGCCATTGCTGTTGAGCAGGATGGCACCTTCACCGCGGCAGCCTTCGGTCAGCAGCACGCCGGCGCCGGCCACGCCGGTCGGGTGGAATTGCCAGAACTCCATGTCCTGCAGCGCGATGCCCGCGCGAGCTGCCATGCCCAGACCGTCACCGGTGTTGATGAAGGCGTTGGTGGAGGACTGGAAGATGCGACCGGCACCGCCGGTGGCCAGCAGCACGGTCTTGGCTTCCAGGGTGTAGAGGTCACCGGTTTCCATCTCGAGGGCGGTCACGCCCACCACGTCGCCCTCAGCGTCGCGGATCAGGTCCAGTGCCATCCATTCGACGAAGAAGGAAGTGCGGGCCGAGACATTGGCCTGGTACAGCGTGTGCAGCATGGCGTGGCCGGTGCGGTCGGCCGCGGCGCAGGCGCGTTGCACGGGCTTCTCGCCGTAGTTGGCCGTGTGGCCGCCGAAGGGGCGCTGGTAGATCGTGCCGTCGGGGTTGCGGTCGAAGGGCATGCCCATGTGCTCCAGGTCGTACACGACCTTGGGCGCTTCACGGCACATGAATTCGATGGCGTCCTGGTCGCCGAGCCAGTCGGAACCCTTGACGGTGTCGTAGAAGTGGAATTCCCAGCTGTCTTCGCTCATATTGCCCAGCGATGCCGAGACGCCACCCTGGGCTGCCACGGTGTGCGAGCGGGTCGGGAACACCTTGGACAGCACGGCCACGTTCAGGCCGGCGCGCGCCAGTTGCAGCGAGGCGCGCATGCCCGAGCCGCCAGCTCCGACGATGACGACGTCAAATTTGCGTTTGGATACGGAATAGGACATGGGTCAGAGTCTCCACAGGACTTGGATGGCCCAGCCGGCGCAGCCGACCAGCCAGACGAGGGTGAGTACCTGCAGGGACAGGCGCAGCCAGACCGGCTTGATGTAATCCATCCAGATTTCGCGCATGCCGACCCAGACGTGCCAGATCAGTGCGACGATGACGGCGAAGGTCAGGGCCTTCATCCACTGCGGGGCGAAGATCCCGGCCCAGCCCTCGTAGCCCAGGGGGCCGCGGGTGGCCAGCACCTTGACCAGCACGATGAGGGTGAACAAGACCATGAGGACGGCGGTGACGCGCTGGGCCAGCCAGTCGCGCAGGCCATAGTGCGCACCGACGACGAGGCGCTTGGAGCCGTAGTTGACGGACATAGTAGGTTTCCTGGTCAGTTGGGGACGGAGCTGAGGATCGGGCCCGCCATTAATACAGATGGAACAGCTTGGCACCCAGCACGGCAGTCAGGCCCAGGCTGAGCACCAGCGTCACGATGGCCGAGCGACGGCCGAATTCCTTGCTGACCGCGTGCGCCATGTCCATCCACAGGTGGCGCAGGCCGGCAATGATGTGGTGCAGATAGGCCCAGATCAGGCCCAGCGCCACCAGCTTGATGAACCAGCCCGGCAGGAAGCCCAGGCCGGTGCTGAAGGCGGCGCTGAAGCGGGCGTACGAGTACTCGGAGGAAACCGAGGTGTCGAACAGCCAGATGATGAAGGGCAGCAGCAGGAACATGATCAGACCGCTGATGCGGTGCATGCCGGACACGATAGCGGCCAGCGGCCAGCGATACCCCGGCAGGTCCTTGAAGGCATTGATGTTGCGGAACTCGGGCCGCTGCGGCCGGGAGGGAGTGGCAAGCTCAGTCATGGGTGGGCTTTCTGTGGATGTAACCGCTTTGTAATTTTCGGGCTTAGACAGCGCCAAATTCTATTGCAACGCAGCATTCATTACTCTGTGGTGACGGATTCATTCTGCGATCCACAGCTCGTAACCAAGTTTCTCAGCTCAATACATTTCGGTAATGATGCGTGTCGGTCAGGTACAGGCCGCGACGCAGTTCCATGGGGGCGTCGTTATAGGTATAGGCAATACGCTCCACGCTCAGCAGCGGTGTGTTCTTGCCCACCTTGAGCAGGGCGCACTGGGCCGCATCGGGCAGCACGGCGCGGATCTTCTCTTCGGCGCGCACCATGCGCACACCGAATTCGGTTTCGAACAATTCGTACATATGGCCGTGATGCTGGCTCAGGCGCTCGGCGGTCAGCCCCTTGAAGGGCATGCCGGGTAGCCACAGGTCTTCCAGGATGGTGGGGCGACCGGCGAAGGACAGCACGCGCCGCGCCTGCAGCACGCTGTCGCCGCTACGCAGCGCCAGCGCGCGCGCGATCTCGGCGCTGGCACGCAGGCGCTTGCAATCGATGATGTTGCGTTCGGCCGGACCCTCGCTCTGGCGGTCGCCCTGGTCGGGCATGAGGCGCAGGAAACGGTATTGCACATGCTGTTCGGCGTGCGTGGCCACGAAGGTGCCCTTGCCCTGGCGGCGTACCAGCAGGTGTTCGGCAGCCAGTTCATCAATGGCCTTGCGCACCGTGCCCTGGCTGACGCGGTAGCGCGCGGCCAGATCCATCTCGCTGGGAATGGCCTCGCCCGGTTTCCATTCGCCCGATTGCAGGCTTTGCAGGATCAGGCCCTTGATCTGCTGGTACAGGGGGCTGAAGGCCGGCGCAGCCGCTCCCGGCCCGCCGCTTTCTGCGGGGGTGTCGGCCAGGGGGAGCGAGCTGGGGGTCATAGGGACAGGGACGGCCGGGACATGAAGTGAGGAGGATTATGAGCCCGAATCATATCTTATATAAGACATAAGACAAATTGATAAATTGGTGTTTTCGCGCTACACTTTCGGGTATATCCGGGGTACCGCCGGCACGCTGTCCGGCGCGGTTCCATGGTCACCCATCCCACATCACCATCTGGAGTTTCCAACATGAGCAAAAAGCCCGTTCGCGTCGCCATCACCGGAGCCGCCGGTCAAATCGGTTACGCCCTGCTGTTTCGCATCGCTTCCGGCGAAATGCTGGGCAAGGACCAGCCCGTCATCCTGCAACTGCTGGAAATTCCCGACGAGAAGGCCCAGAAGGCGCTCAAGGGCGTGATGATGGAACTTGACGACTGCGCCTTCCCGCTGCTGGCCGGCATGGAAGCCCACAGCGACCCGATGACGGCTTTCAAGGACGTCGACTACGCCCTGCTGGTCGGTTCGCGTCCGCGCGGCCCGGGCATGGAGCGTGCCGAGCTGCTGGCCGTCAACGGCGCCATCTTCACGGCCCAGGGCAAGGCCCTGAACGCCGTGGCTTCGCGCAAGGTCAAGGTGCTGGTGGTCGGCAACCCCGCCAACACCAATGCCTACATCGCCATGAAGAGCGCGCCGGACCTGCCGCGCAAGAACTTCACCGCCATGCTGCGCCTGGACCACAACCGCGCCGCCAGCCAGATCGCCGCCAAGACCGGCAAGGCCGTGGCCGACATCGAGAAGCTCACCGTCTGGGGCAACCACTCGCCCACCATGTACGCTGACTACCGCTTTGCCACCATCAAGGGCGAAAGCGTGGCCAAGATGATCAATGACCAGGAATGGAACGCCAACGTGTTCCTGCCCACCGTGGGCAAGCGCGGCGCCGCCATCATCGAGGCGCGCGGCCTGTCGTCTGCCGCTTCGGCCGCCAATGCCGCCATCGATCACATGCGCGACTGGGCCCTGGGCACCAATGGCAAGTGGGTCACCATGGGCATTCCGTCGGATGGCCAGTACGGCATCCCGAAGGACGTGATGTTCGGCTTCCCCGTCACCTGCGAAGGCGGCGAGTACAAGCTGGTCGAAGGCCTGGCCATCGACGAATTCAGCCAGAAGTGCATCGACAAGACCCTGGCCGAGCTGGTGGGTGAGCAGGACGGCGTCAAGCACCTGCTGTAAGTCCTGCGCGACTGACGTCATGGCCCATCCGCGCGACATCCTTCTCGGCGCCCAGGCTGCGGCCGGCTTCCTGCCGGTCTGCGACCATTACAGCGGCGTCGAGGTGCGCATGCGCAAGAGCCTGCAGCTGCAGGCCGAGATGACGGCCGAGTTCGGCGCCTGCGTGTTCGACGTCTCGCTCGATTGCGAGGATGGTGCACCCGTGGGCGGCGAGCGCGACCATGCGCAGATGGTGGTGGCCCTGGCCAACGATGCTCAGCAAGCAGCCCGCAAGGCTGCGTTGCCATCGGCCCCGCGCATTGCGGTGCGTGTGCACCCGGTCGACCATGCGGCCTTCGAGCAGGACGTGGCCACCATCGTCGGCGGTGCCGGTGCTGCCCTGTGCCACCTCATGATCCCCAAGGTCGAGACGGTGGCCGACGTCGAACGTGCCGTGGTGGCTGTTGATGCGGCGGCGCGTAGCGCTGGCCGGCGTGATCCGCTGCCTTTGCAGGTGCTGCTGGAATCGCCGGCTGCCGTGCACCGGGCTTTTGACATCGCCGCGCATCCGCGCGTGCAGTCCATCAGCTTCGGCTTGATGGATTTCGTCTCGGCCCATGGCGGTGCGATTCCCGACAGCGCCATGAGTTCTCGTCCTGACAGCGTGAGCGGCGAACTGGGTCAATTCACGCACCCGCTGGTGTTACGCGCCAAGCTGGAGATCGCCTCGGCCTGCCATGCACACGGCAAAGTGCCTTCCCACTGTGTGGTCACCGAATTCAGCGACACTGAAGCCATGAAGGCTGCTGCCCGCAAGGCGTCGCGCGAGTTTGGCTACACCCGCATGTGGAGCATCCACCCGAGCCAGATCCGCCCCATCCTGGAGGCGCTGGCGCCCAGCGGGGCCGATATCGAACGCGCCGCTGCCATCGTCCAGGCGGCCGAACAGGCGCAGTGGGCTCCCGTGAGTTACGAGGGGCAACTGCACGATCGCGCCAGCTATCGCTATTTCTGGCAGGTGCTGGAACGCGCGCACCAGACCGGGCGTGCCTTGCCCGCAGCCATGCAAGCTTATTTCGCGGCGCCTGTCGCCTTGAATCCCCCCGCCGTTCCCGCCTGAGGCGGGAGCGCATTTTTGAATTTGCCAAGAAGGAGTCATCATGTTGCAAGCCTACCGCGCCCATGTCGCTGAACGCGCCGCGCTCGGCATCCCCCCGCTGCCGCTCACGGCCAAGCAGACGGGCGAGCTGATTGAGTTGCTGAAGAACCCGCCCAAGGGCGAGGAGACCACCCTGGTCGAGCTGATCACGCACCGCGTTCCCGCCGGCGTGGATGACGCGGCCAAGGTCAAGGCCAGCTACCTGGCCGCCGTGGCCCATGGCACCGAAAAATGTGCCCTGATCTCCCGTGAGAAGGCCACCGAACTGCTGGGCACCATGCTGGGCGGCTACAACCTGACCCCGCTGATCGACCTGCTGGACGACACCCAGGTCGGCAAGGTTGCCGCCGAAGCTCTGAAGAAGACCCTGCTGATGTTCGACCAGTTCCACGACGTCCAGGAAAAGGCCGCCAAGGGCAACGCCAACGCCAAGGCCGTGGTCCAGAGCTGGGCCGATGCCGAGTGGTTCACCAGCCGTCCCGAAGTGCCCAAGAGCATCAAGCTGACCGTGCTCAAGGTGACCGGCGAGACCAATACCGACGACCTGTCGCCCGCGCCCGATGCCTGGAGCCGCCCGGACATCCCGCTGCATGCCCTGGCCATGCTGAAGAACAAACGCGACGGCATCACGCCCGAGGAAGACGGCAAGCGCGGCCCGATCAAGTTCATCGAAGACCTGCGCGCCCGCGGCAACTTGGTGGCCTATGTGGGTGACGTGGTGGGCACCGGCTCCTCGCGCAAGTCGGCGACCAACAGCGTGTTGTGGTTCACCGGCGAGGACATTCCCTTCGTCCCGAACAAGCGCTTCGGCGGTGTCTGCCTGGGCTCCAAGATCGCCCCGATTTTCTACAACACCATGGAAGATGCTGGCGCCCTGCCGATCGAACTGGACGTGAGCCAGATGAACATGGGTGACGTGATCGAGCTGCGCCCCTATGAAGGCAAGGCCCTCAAGGACAGCAAGGTCATCGCCGAATTCACCGTTCGCAGCGACGTGCTGTTCGACGAAGTGCGTGCCGGTGGCCGCATTCCGCTGATCATCGGCCGCGGCCTGACCGGCAAGGCGCGCGAGGCCCTGGGCCTGCCCCCGAGCACGCTGTTCCGCCTGCCGCAAGTGCCCAAGGCCACGGGCAAGGGCTTCACGCTGGCGCAGAAGATGGTCGGCCGTGCCTGCGGCCTGCCCGAAGGCAAGGGCGTGCTGCCCGGCACCTATTGCGAACCCAAGATGACCTCGGTCGGTTCGCAGGACACCACGGGCACGATGACCCGCGACGAGCTCAAGGACCTGGCTTGCCTGGGCTTTAGCTCCGACCTCGTGATGCAGTCCTTCTGCCATACCGCCGCTTACCCCAAGCCGGTGGACGTGAAGATGCACCACGAACTGCCCGAGTTCATGAGCAACCGTGGCGGCATCTCGCTCAAGCCCGGCGACGGCATCATCCACAGCTGGCTCAACCGCATGCTGCTGCCCGACACCGTGGGCACGGGCGGCGACAGCCACACCCGTTTCCCCATCGGCATTTCCTTCCCGGCAGGCTCCGGCCTGGTGGCCTTTGCCGCCGCCACCGGCGTCATGCCGCTGGACATGCCCGAGTCGGTGCTGGTGCGCTTCAAGGGCAAGATGCAGCCCGGCGTCACCCTGCGTGACCTGGTGCACGCGATTCCGCTGTACGCCATCAAGCAGGGCCTGCTGACGGTCGAGAAGAAGGGCAAGAAGAACGCCTTCTCCGGCCGCATCCTCGAGATCGAGGGTCTGCCCGACCTGAAGGTGGAGCAGGCCTTCGAGCTGGCCGACGCCTCGGCCGAGCGTTCGGCTGCCGGTTGCACGGTGGCGCTGAACAAGGAACCGATCATCGAGTACATCAACAGCAATATCGTGCTGCTGAAGAACCTGATCGCCAATGGCTACCACGATGAGCGCACCATCAGCCGCCGCATCAAGGCCATGGAAGCCTGGCTGGCCAAGCCGGACCTGCTCAAGGCCGACAAGGACGCCGAGTACGCCCACGTGGTCGAGATCGACCTGGCCGAGATCACCGAACCCATCGTCTGCTGCCCCAACGATCCAGACGACGCCAAGACCCTGTCCGACGTGGCCGGCGCCAAGATCGACGAAGTCTTCATCGGCTCCTGCATGACCAATATCGGCCACTTCCGTGCTGCGTCCAAGCTTCTTGAAGGCAAGAGGGACATCCCGGTCAAGTTGTGGATGGCTCCGCCGACCAAGATGGATGCGCAGCAGCTGAACGAAGAGGGGCACTACGCGACCTTTGGTGCCGCGGGCGCCCGCATGGAAATGCCGGGCTGCAGCCTGTGCATGGGCAACCAGGCACAGGTGAAGGAGGGCGCGACCGTGATGTCCACCAGCACGCGCAACTTCCCCAACCGCCTGGGCAAGAACACCAATGTGTACCTGGGCTCGGCCGAACTGGCCGCCATCTGCTCCAAGCTGGGTCGCATCCCGACCAAGGCCGAGTACCAGGCCGATATGGGCGTGCTCTCGGCCAACGGCGACAAGGTCTACAAGTACCTGAACTTCGACCAGATCAGCGAGTACAAGGACGTGGCCGACAAGGTCGCCGCCTGATCCGCACGGCCTGCTGATCCGAGGCCCTGTGGCGCGAGCCGCAGGGCTTTTTCCATGGGCCCATCGATAATTCCGGCCATGAGCACTCTCCAGACCCTTCCTTTCTCGCTGCAGACCGTGCTGTTGCTGATCGGCAGCAACGTTTTCATGACCTTTGCCTGGTACGGCCATCTGAAGAACCTGGCGACCGCGCCCTGGTACTGGGCGGCGCTGGCCAGCTGGGGCATCGCCCTGTTCGAGTACCTGCTGCAGGTGCCGGCCAACCGTATCGGTTTCCAGCAGGCCGGCTTCACGGTGGCCCAGCTCAAGATCGTGCAGGAAGTCATCACGCTCAGCCTCTTTGTGCCTTTTGCCGTGCTGTATCTGAAGGAGCCGTTCAAGCTCGACTACCTTTGGGCGGCGCTGTGCATGGTGGGGGCGGTGTACTTCATCTTTCGTTCTGCCTGAGACATCAGCAAGCCGGAGGGATACCCCGGTTAAACTCCACGCCAATCCAGTCCAACGACCGAACCAGAATCAGGAGCTAGCCATGCTGTTTGGAAAACTGATGCCGCGCGACGGCAATTTCTTCGAGATGTTCAACCAGCACGCGGACCGCATCGTGGAAGCGGCGCGGGCCTTTTCCCAGCTGGTGGCGCATTACAACGACGTCAACCTGCGCGAACAGTACAACCGGGATGTCGACAATGCAGAAAAGGCCGCCGACCGCATCACGCATGAGGTCAACAAGGCCCTGCACAAGACCTTCATCACCCCGATCGACCGCGAGCAGATCCACTCGCTGATCAACACCATGGACGACGTGGCCGACCTGATCCAGGACTCGGCCGAGACCATGGCCCTGTACGACGTGCGCCACATGACCGAAGAGATCGTGCGCCTGACCGAGCTCAGCGTGAAGTGCTGCGAGCGCGTCAAGGATGCGGTTTATCTGCTCAACAACATTGGCGATGCCAAGACCGCCGAGGCCGCACTCAAGACCTGCGAGGAAATCGACAGGCTGGAGTCCGATGCCGACCGTGTCATGCGAACCGCCATGAGCAAGCTGTTCCGCGAAGAGCCGGACGTGCGCGAGGTCATCAAGCTCAAGGCCATCTATGAACTGCTCGAAACCGTGACGGACAAGTGCGAGGACGTGGCCAACCAGATCGAGGGCATCGTCCTCGAGAACGCCTGATCGAGCGCGTCCGTCATGGAAAACATTCCGCAAGTCGCCCTTTGGGTGATCATCCTTCTGGTGTTCCTGGCACTGGCTTTCGACTTCATGAACGGGTTTCATGACGCGGCCAACTCGATTGCCACCGTGGTCTCCACCGGCGTGCTCAAACCCGGTCAGGCGGTGCTGTTTGCCGCCTTCTTCAACGTCATCGCCATCTTCATCTTCCACCTCAGCGTGGCAGCGACGGTGGGCAAGGGCATCGTGCAGCCGGGGGTGGTCGACACCCACGTGGTGTTCGGCGCTCTGATCGGCGCCATCAGCTGGAACCTGATCACCTGGTACTACGGCATCCCCAGCAGTTCCTCGCACGCCCTCATTGGCGGCATCGTCGGCGCGGTGATCGGCAAGGCGGGTACGGATGCGCTGCTCTCTGCCGGCATTCTCAAGACGGTGGTGTTCATCTTCGTTTCGCCTTTCCTGGGTTTCCTGCTCGGTTCGCTGATGATGTTGCTGGTGGCCTGGGTCTTCCGCCGCAGTTCGCCTTCGCGCGTGGACGGCTGGTTCCGCCGCCTGCAACTGGTTTCGGCTGGCGCCTACAGCCTGGGGCATGGTGGCAACGATGCGCAGAAGACCATCGGCATCATCTGGATGCTGCTGGTCGCCACGGGTTACATGACGTCCACCGACAAGGCGCCGCCGTCCTGGGTGGTGGTGAGTTGCTACATGGCCATCGGCCTGGGCACCATGTTCGGTGGGTGGCGCATCGTCAAGACCATGGGGCAGAAGATCACCAAGCTCAAGCCGGTCGGCGGTTTTTGTGCCGAGACGGGTGGGGCCATCACGCTGTTTCTGGCCACCAGCCTGGGCATTCCGGTCTCCACGACGCACACCATCACTGGCGCCATCGTCGGCGTGGGGTCGGCCCGGCGTGCCAGCGCGGTGCGCTGGGGGGTGGCCGGCAACATCGTCTGGGCCTGGATCTTCACCATCCCGGCCAGCGCTTTCGTGGCCATCGTGGCTTACTGGATCAGCCTGGGCCTGTTCTGAGTCCCGCCGTCATCCGGCAAGAAGAAAGGGCCGACAGGCCCTTTTCTTTTTACTGACTGATCTTGCGTGCTTCCTCGACCTGGTATTCGAAGTAGCGCTGAAAGCTGAAGGCGATGCTGGACATCAGCACCGTGGTGCCCACCAGCAAAGAGCAGACCACGGCGCCGATGGTCAGCCAGCCGGTCTGGCCGGCGGGGGCGTCGGCCGGAGCCTGGGGGTTGTAGCGGGCATTCCATTTTTCGGCGGTCATGAGGCCGTAGACGATGGCATTGAGCGAGCAGGCGGCGATGGTGAAACCCAGCAGCGGAATCAACACCCAGCTCCAAGGGTCGTCCAGCCCGTATTGCTGTACGCGCTCGATACCGTACATGCCCAGTGCGCTCGGGATGGGCAGCGCCCAGCCGATCAGGTCGTGGAAGCCGCGCAGGTAGAAGCGGTGCAGGCCCAGGGGGCCGGCCAGAAAGGTCAGCCAGGCGGCCAGGGTCTTGTTTTTCAGCATGGGCTGATTGTGCCGGGAATGGGGGCTGCTGGCGTACCGATCCATGGGATGAATCACGGGTCAGGCAGTACAGGCTATAATCGCAGGCTCTTCGGTGTGTCGCTGGCCGGGTGGCCAGTCGCGTGTCTCAAACATCGGAAGAATCGCGGCGTGCAGCTCATGCGGCATGCTTCACCCACCCAAAGGACAAATCATGGTCGTGATTCGACTTTCCCGTGGCGGCGCCAAGGCCCGTCCGTTCTTCAACATCGTCGTAGCCGACAAGCGTACCCGTCGTGACGGCCGCTTCATCGAGCGCATCGGTTTCTACAACCCGATCGCCACCGCCAGCGAGGAAAGCATCCGTATTGCGCAAGACCGCCTGACCTACTGGCTGGGCGTCGGTGCCCAGGCTTCCCCCACCGTGGAACGCCTGATCAAGCAGTCTGCTGCCAAGAAGGCCGCTTAAGACCGCTCATGGCGCTCGAGCTCGAAGCCGCTGAATTGCCAGCGGACGCCATCGAAGTCGGGCGCATCCTTGATGCCTGGGGCATCAAGGGCTGGTTCAAGGTTCAGCCCTACAGCGCCTCTCCGGAGGCGTTGTTTTCTTCCAAGCGCTGGTTCCTGCTGCCGTCCGAAAGAGGTGCCAAAACCTTTTCCGGTCCGGTGCAGCTGTCCATCAAGGAAGCGAAAGAACACTCGGATTCGGTGGTGGCCATGGCGAACGACGTGCCCGATCGCGATACCGCCGAGGCCCTGCGCGGTGCCCGCATCTTCGTGGCCCGCTCCAGCTTTCCCACGCCTGACTCGGACGAGTACTACTGGGTCGACCTGATCGGCCTGGACGTGGTCAACCGCGAAGACCTGCATCTGGGGACAGTGCAGGAACTGCTGTCCACCGGCCCGCAGACCGTGCTGGTCATCGCCTATGAGCAGGACGGCAAGCCGGCCGAGCGCATGATCCCCTTCGTGTCAGCCTATGTCGACACTGTGGACCTGGCGGCCCGCCGCATCCGCGTCGACTGGCAACCCGATTTCTGAGACAGGGCGTGCGCCATGCGCTTTGACGTCCTGACCCTGTTCCCCGAATTGTTTGCGCCGCTGCTCAGCAGCGGTATCACCCGCCGTGCCTACGAGTCTGGCCAGGTCGAGGTGTGCCTGCACAGCCCGCGCGACCATGCCGAGGGCAACTATCGCCGTGTCGATGACCGGCCCTTCGGCGGCGGCCCGGGCATGGTCATGATGGCCGAGCCGCTCACGCGTTGCCTGCAGCAGGCCCAGGCGCAGCGCCAGGCCCCCGGGCCGGTCGTGCTGTTTTCCCCCCTGGGGCAGCCCCTGAACCACGCCATGGTGGAGCGCTGGGCCGCCAGCGAAGGCGCCGTGCTGGTCTGTGGTCGTTACGAGGGTATCGACCAGCGTTTCATCGACACCCATGTGACCGAGCAGATCAGCCTGGGGGATTTCGTGCTTTCGGGCGGTGAGATCGCCGCCATGGCCCTGCTGGACGCCGTCGCCCGCCTGCAGCCCGGCGTGCTGGGTGACGCCGACAGTCACGCCCTGGACAGCTTCAATCCGGCCCTGGACGGCCTGCTGGACAACCCGCACTACACCCGGCCCGAGGTTTGGGAGGGGCAGGGCGTGCCTGAGGTGCTGCTGTCGGGCCACCATGGCCAGATCGAGCGCTGGCGTCGCGAGCAGCGACTGGCGCTGACGCAGCGGCTACGGCCGGAGCTCATCGCCCGGGCCCGCGCCGCCGGCCGCCTGAGTCGCCAGGACGAGGCCTTCCTGGCCGGCTTGCCCGGGGCAGCTGCCTGAAGCGGGTGCTTCCTGCTATAATTTCAGGCTTTCCAGATCCTCTGGCCGGCCGCTGGCCCTTTGTGGTTCAGCACTGCGTGTCATCCCGACACGGGCGCGGACAAGATCATTAGAGGTAAACATGAACCTGATCCAGACCCTCGAGCAAGAGGAAATCGCCCGCCTGGGCAAGAAAATCCCCGAATTCGCACCTGGTGACACCGTCATCGTGAGCGTCAACGTGGTCGAAGGCACCCGCAAGCGCGTGCAGGCCTACGAAGGCGTGGTGATCGCCAAGCGCAACCGTGGCCTCAACAGCGGCTTCACCGTGCGCAAGATCTCCAGCGGCGAAGGCGTGGAGCGTACCTTCCAGACCTACAGCCCGCTGATCGCCAGCATCGAAGTCAAGCGCCGCGGCGACGTGCGCCGTGCCAAGCTGTACTACCTGCGCGACCGCAGCGGCAAGTCGGCCCGTATCAAGGAAAAGCTGGTCAGCAAGGCCGCCGCTTAATCGCCGGCCCGCTGTCCGAACTAGCCGCCCTCGCTTTTGCCCGGGCGGCTTTTTGCTTTTGAACGATGTCTTCCGCCGATCACATCACTCCCCTGTCCAAGCTGCCCAACTTCGACCCGCGCACCGTGCCGGTGGTCGGTGTCGACGCGCATCTGCCCCCGGTACCGGCCGAACGCCTGAAGGCAGAGTCCCTGCGCCGGCGTTTTGCCGCGCCGCCGGCCTGGGAGCCCGAGGTCCGGGCCGAGCCCCGTTTCACGCAGCGCAAGCCGGCGCAGGCCGCCGTGCTGCTGCCCCTGGTGGCCCGGGCCGAGCCCACGCTGCTGCTGACCCTGCGCACCAGCCACCTGGCCCATCACTCAGGCCAGATCGCCTTTCCCGGCGGCAAGGTCGATCCGACCGATGTCGACGTGGTGGACGCCGCCTTGCGCGAGGCCGAGGAGGAGGTGGGGCTGACGCGTGATTTCGTCCAGGTGCTGGGCACGCTGCCCGTCTACACCACGGGAACGGCTTTTGTCATCACGCCGGTCGTGGCGCTGGTGCTGCCCGGCTTCACGCTCACGCCCAACGCGGGCGAGGTGGCCGATGTGTTCGAGGTGCCGCTGTCCTTCCTGCTCGATCCGGCCAACCACCGGCGCCACGCCTTCGAGTTCGAGGGGTTGCGTCGCGAATGGTTTTCCATGCCCTGGCAGGACGCCGGGACCGAGCGCTACATCTGGGGGGCCACGGCGGGCATGCTGCGCAATTTTTACCGTTTCATGGCGGCCTGAGCGGACGCCGCAAGCGGCGAGTCAGTTTGCCATCGGTATGATCCTGGCATGAGTTTCTTCTCCCTTTTGCTGGCCCTGCTGATCGAGCAGGCGCGTCCGCTGGCGCGCGGCAACGCGGTGCATGCCGGCATGCGCAGCTGGCTGCGCTGGGTGGTGCGCAAGCTCGACGCGGGTGAGACCTCGCATGGTTGGCTGGCCTGGGGCTTTGCCGTTCTGCTGCCCAGCGGGATCGCCCTGCTGATCTATTGGCTGCTGTGCCAGTTCGTGGGCTGGCCGCTGGCCATGCTGTGGAACGTGGCTGTGCTCTACGTCACCCTGGGCTTTCGCCAGTTCAGCCATCATTTCACTGCCATCCGCGATGCACTCGAGGCCGGCAACGAGGAGGAGGCGCGTCGCCTGCTGGCCGAGTGGCGGCAGATCGATGCCAGCGAACTGCCGCCGCGCGAGATCGTGCGTCACGTCATCGAATTCTCCGTGCTCGCAGCCCACCGCCACGTCTTCGGCGTGCTGAGCTGGTTCATCGTGCTGGCGGTCCTGGGGCTGGGTCCGGCGGGTGCCGTGCTGTACCGCCTGGCAGAGTTCGTCACGCGCTACTGGCCGCACGTCTCGCGGCGTCAGGCGCCTGCGGTCAGTGATGCCGCCTGTGGCGCGGCCTCACGCGCCTGGTCATGGGTGGACTGGCTGCCCGCACGCATCACCGCGCTGGGTTTCGCCGTGGTCGGCAGCTTCGAGGATGCCGTCGACAACTGGCGTCGTTATGAATCCCTGCCCGAGAGCGAGGGTGCAGGGGGCAACGATGGCCTGATCGTGGCGGCCACGGCCGGTGCCATCAACGTGCGCCTGGGCACCACGGCCATGGCCCAGGATGAGACCCAGGCCCAGTCCGACATGCCGGCCGCCTCGGCCCGTCATGAGCCGCAACTGGCCCATCTGCGCAGCATCGTGGGACTGGTCTGGCGCTCGGTGGTGCTGTGGATGCTGCTGCTGGCGCTGCTCACCTTGGTACGCCTGATCGGCTAAGCCGCTCAGTAGCGCGGTCCCTGCGACAGTTCGGCGTGCAGTTCGCCGTAAATTCGGTAGCGCGAGGGGCTGATCCCCGTTCCACCGGTTTGCTTGTCCACCGCCGCGATGACACCGCAACCCGGCTCGTGCAGATGGCTGCAGTTGTAGAAGCGGCACTCGGTATGCACGCGCAGGTCCGGCATCAGGCCGGCCAGCTGCGCGGCCTCGATGTGTTGCAGGCCGAATTCCTGGAAGCCGGGTGAATCGAGCAGGGCCGTGCGATGGGGCGCATCCACCCAGTACCAGCGGGTGCTGGTGGTGGTGTGCTTGCCTGAGTTGAGCGCGGTGGAAATTTCACCCGTCGGGGCCTGGGCGCCCGGCACCAGCCGGTTGATCAGCGTGCTCTTGCCCGCGCCCGAAGGGCCCAGTACCAGTGTCGCGCGCCCGTCGAGCTCCTGTTGCAGGGCAGCCAGCGTGCCATCGCTGCCGGTGCCCTGCGCCTTCAGGCTCAGGGGTAGCACGGTGTAGCCCATGCGCCGGTAAGGCTCCAGCCGGGTCCAGGCGCGCGCAAACAGCTCGGGCAGGTCGCTCTTGTTGAGCACGATCAGCGGCCGGATGCGTTCGGCCTCGGCGGCGATCAATGCGCGCGCCAGCTGGCTCTCGGAAAATTCGGGTTCCGCGGCAATCAGGATCAGCACCTGGTCCAGGTTCGCGGCGAAGCTCTTGGTGCGGATCTCGTCCTGGCGGTAGAACAGGTTGCGCCGCTCTTCCACCTTCTCGATGCTGCCCTCATCGGTGCTGGCCAGCCAGAGTACGCGGTCACCGACCACGGCCTGGTTTTTCTTGCCACGCGGGTGGCAGATCAGCTGCCGGCCTTCCGGCGTTTCTACCACCACGTGACGACCATGGCTGGCCACGACCAGGCCTCGTTCGAGTTTGGGGGGCTTGCTCAAGCGCTGCCTCGCAGGGCATCAACCTGGGCCGCACATTCGAAGTCGATGCGCGTGATGCCGCCGGCATCGTGCGTGCGCCAAGCCACCGTGCAGTGCCGGTAGCCCAGCTGCATGTCGGGATGGTGATCACGCCCCTGCGCGATCCAGGCCACGGCATTGGCGAAGGCCATGACCTCGGGGTAGCTGGCGAATTCATAGCGGCGTGCGATGGCCAGTTCCGCACCGTCGCCCTGCAGTGTCCAGCCGGGGTGCTGAGCCAGCTGGGTCACGAGCTCGGTCGGGCCCAGGGCCCGGCGTGCAGCGGCCGGCGGGGCGATGCTCATGCGCGGCCCAGTCGCGCCAGGCGCTGGCTGGCCGGCGGGTGCGAGTAGTAGAAGGCCACGTAGAGAGGGTCCGGTGTCAGGGTCGAGGCATTGTCCTCGTAAAGCTTGAGCAGGGCGCTGGCCAAATCCCTGCCCTGGGTCTGCGTGGCGGCGTAGGCGTCGGCTTCGAACTCGTGTTTGCGCGAGGACAGCGCCATGATCGGCGCGATAAAAAAGCTGAACACCGGTGAGACCAGCACGAACAGCAGCAGGGCCAGGGCATCGTTGGGGACCGCATCGGCCGCGCCCAGGGCGGGTACCAGCAGTTGCAGGCTGGGCGTGGCGCCCAGCCCGGTGTAGAACCAGGCCTGCGTGGCCAGCCAGCCCAGCAGCGCGAAGCCGGCCAGGCTCAGGGCGAACAGGCTCACGATGCGCTTGAGGATGTGCTTGTGCTTGAAGTGGCCGAGCTCGTGCGCCAGCACGGCGTCGACCTCGCCCGGGCTGAGCTTGGACAGCAGGGTGTCGAAGAAGACCACGCGCTTGGCGGCGCCGAAGCCCGTGAAGTAAGCGTTGGCATGTGCGCTGCGCCGGCTGCCGTCCATCACGTACAGGCCCTTGGCCGAGAAGCCGCAACGCTGCATCAATGCAGTCACGCGTGCCTTCAGCGTCTCGTCCTCCAGCGGCTGGAACTTGTTGAACAGCGGGGCGATGAAGGTTGGGTAGATCAGCAGCAGCAGCAGGTTGAAACCCATCCACACCCCCCAGGCCCAGAGCCACCACAGGGTGCCGGTGGCGCCCATGACCCAGAGGATGAGGGCGGCAATCGGCAGGCCGATCATGGTGCCCAGCACGGTGGACTTCACGAGGTCTACCAGCCAGAGCTTGAGCGTCATCTTGTTGAAGCCGAAGCGCTGTTCGATCACGAAGGTCTGGTACAGGGTGAGCGGCAGCTCGATCAGGCCGCCGATCAGCACGAAGCCGGCGATCAGCGACAACTGCTGCAGCATGCCGCCGCCCAGTGCCTGCAGCAGGGCCTGGTTCAGTGCGTCCAGGCCGCCCAGCAGCGTCCAGCCCAGCAGCAGGGCCGCGCCCACCGCGGTCTCCAGCAGACCGAAACGCACCTTGGTCACCGTGTAGTCGGCCGCCTTCTGGTGCGCAGCCAGCGACAAGGTGTGGGCGAAGGCCGTGGGCACGGCGGCACGGTGCCGGGCTACATGACGCACCTGGCGCGTGGCCAGCCAGAACTTGAGGGCCAGGCCCAGCAGGAGGGCTGCGGCAAAGACCAGTGTCAGGGCCAGGCTGGGATTGAAGGCGGGAGCAGAGACAGCGTTCATGGGCGAGGAGTTTAGGTCATCGGCGACAATCGGGCCCATGAGCGATAACGCACCCCCACTCGGCAAATCCGATCTCAACCTGGTCTGGCTCGATTGCGAGATGACCGGCCTGGACCCCGAAAAAGAACGCCTGATTGAAATCGCCGTCATCGTGACCGGCCCCAATCTGGAGCCGCGCATCGAAGGCCCGGTGCTGGTGATCCACCAGGCCGACGAGATTCTGAACAAGATGGACGCCTGGAACAAGGGCACCCACGGCCGCAGCGGCCTGATCGACAAGGTCAAAGCCTCGACCCTGACCGAAGCCGAGGCCGAGGCACAGCTGATCGCTTTCCTGGCCAAGTACGTGCCCAAGGGCGTCGCGCCCATGTGCGGCAACAGCATCGGCCAGGACCGGCGCTTCCTGGCCAGGTACATGCCCAAGCTGGAGGCCTTTTTCCACTACCGCAACGTCGACGTCAGCACCTTCAAGGAACTGGCGCGGCGCTGGCGGCCCGAGGTCTACAGCGGCTTCAAGAAGGCCCAGAAGCACACGGCCCTGGCCGACGTGCACGAGTCCATCGACGAGTTGCTGCACTACCGTGAGCACTTCCTCAAGCTGGCCTGAGGCGGTCTGATGACTCGGGATTAGGTGAAAACCCTGATCTGTGCCATAATCCGTCTTGCGCTGCAAAACGTAGCGCTTTTCGTGCATCTCCCCTCACACACCGGACTCCGGTTTCGATCTTCACGATCGTTTACCTGAATGAGTCCCCGGTCCCGGTCCCAATCGGTGCAGGTTTTGTTTGATGGTTGATGTCTTTTAACCATCAGCGAAACACCCGCAGTCCCTGCGGTGTTCGCGTGTGAGAAAAATCTAAATGACCGACGCTTTTGAAGTGACGGGCGAATTTGCGCCTGCCGAATCCATTCTTTCCACCGACACCGCTGTGGCGGTCGAGGCCGAAGTGAGCTCTGCTCCCAACGGTTTTGTGCAGCTGGGCCTGGCGCCCGAGCTGGTGCAGGCCGTGGCCGACCTGGGTTACACCCAGCCCACCACCGTGCAGGAACGTGCCATTCCCCTGGCCATGCCCACCGGCGCTGCCGGCGAAGCCCAGCGCTACATCGACCTCATGGTCTCCAGCCAGACCGGCAGCGGCAAGACCGCGGCCTTCCTGCTGCCCGTGCTGCACACCCTGCTCCAGCAGCAGGCCCAGGCTGCTGAAAATGAGCGTGCTGCTTACGAGCGCGCTGCTGCCGAAGCCGCCGCCAAGGGCGAACCGGCTCCGAAGCGCCCCAAGCGCCAGGACCCGACCAATCCGCGCCATTTCAAGGCCGCCGCACCCGGCGCCCTGATCCTGTGCCCGACGCGTGAACTCGCCCAGCAGGTGGCGCATGACGCCATCGAACTGGTCAAGCATTGCCGTGGTCTGCGCATCGCCAACGTGGTGGGCGGCATGCCCTACCAGCTCCAGATCGCCAAGCTGCAGAACGCCAACCTCGTGGTGGCTACCCCCGGCCGCCTGCTGGACCTGCAACGTTCCATGCAGATCAAGCTCGACCAGGTGCAGTTCCTGGTGGTGGACGAGGCCGACCGCATGCTCGACCTCGGCTTCTCCGACGACCTGGCCGAAGTCAACCAGCTGACCGCCCAGCGCCGCCAGACCATGATGTTCAGCGCCACGTTCGCGCCGCGCATCCAGCAACTCGCCATGCGCGTGATGCACGACAACGGCTCCGGCGTGAAGAAGGTGCAGATTGACTCGCCGCAGGAAAAACACGCCAACATCAAGCAGACGCTGTTCTGGGCCGACAACGCCCAGCACAAGCGCCAGCTGCTGGACCACTGGCTGCGTGACGCCTCGATCGACCAGGCCATCGTGTTCGCCAGCACCCAGGTGGAGTGCGACGGCTTGGCCAACGACCTGCAACAAGATGGCTTCTCTGCCGTCGCGCTGCACGGCGCCCTGAGCCAGGGCCTGCGCAACCGCCGCCTGATGGCGCTGCGCCAGGGCCAGGTGCAGATCCTGGTGGCCACCGACGTCGCCGCGCGCGGCATCGACGTGCCCACCATCACCCACGTCTTCAACTTCGGCCTGCCGATGAAGGCCGAGGATTACACGCACCGCATCGGCCGTACCGGCCGTGCCGGCCGCGATGGCCTGGCCATCACCTTTGCCGAGTTCCGCGATCGTCGCAAGATCTTCGACATCGAGGCCTACAGCAAGCAGCCCATCAAGGCGGAAGTCATTCCCGGCATGGAGCCCAAGCAGCGCATGCCCGAGTCGCGTCCCGGCTCCAACTTCGGTGGCCGCAACAGCCGTGGTGGCAATGACAACTTCTCGCGCGACCGCAAGTTCGGTGGCGGCGGTGCCCCCCGTGGCGGCTTCGGCGGCGGCAACAGCCGTGGCGATTTTGGCGGTGCTCCCCGCGGTGGCGACTTCGGTGCCCCGCGTGGTGATTTCGGCGCCCCCCGTGCCGGCTTCGGTGACCGCGATGCCCGCGGCCCCTACCAGGCCCGTGATGGCGGCTATCAGAACCGCGGCCATGACGGCGGCGCTCCCGAAGGCCGCAGCTACGAGCGCAAAGGCGGTTTCAATGACCGCTTCGCCGGCGACGGTCGCCGTGAAGGTGCCGCACCGCGCGGCGATTTCGCGGCGCGCAAGCCGGCCTTCGGCAGCAAGCCTTCGTTCGCCAAGCCTGGCGCTGGAACCGGCAAGGTCTTCGTGCCGCGTGATGCAGCCAAGCGCTCGCCGCGCCCGGCCCGCTGATCAGCCAGCCACCTGAACCAGAACCCGCCCGCAGTGATGCCGGCGGGTTTTTTCATGCGCGCGGCGCTGACGTCGTGCGCAGCCAGTCACTGCTGACGACCACCCGCATCGGGGCATAGGTGGACCAGCACAGGCATGGCTATTCACGAAAAAGCAGCGCTGTTCAGTGGGCGCGCTAGACTTGCCAGCGCAAAAAACAATTTGTTACAAACAAGGCGGTCCCCACATGAATCTGGCGACAAGGGGTGCGGTGGATGTCGGTCTGGTCATGAAGACCTGCATGGCCGCGCTGGGCGAACCGATCGCCGGACCTCGCCTCATGGGCACGGGCCGGTGCAGTCCGGCCGCCGGTGCGATGCCATGAAGCTGCGGCTACGCAGGGGCAGGCCGGGCTGGGTCGCGTTGCTCGCTGGCCTGGCTCTGCTCGCCGGTCTGGCAGCCCCCAACCTCGATCAGCTGCAGCAACTCGCGCTGAGCCGCTACGGCGAAGAGGTGGCGCGGCAGGTGGGAGAGTGGAGAAGCATGCTGCCTGCCCGGCAGGGGCCTGGCGATCTGGAGAAGCTTGAAAGCGTCAACCGCTACTTCAATCGCCGCATCCGCTGGGTGGAGGATCCGGTGTTGTGGCAACAGGATGACTACTGGGCGACGCTGCTCGAAACCCTAGCCAAGGGGGCGGGCGATTGCGAGGACTTCGCCATTGCCAAATACGTCAGCCTGCTGCTGGCCGGCGTGCAGGAGCAGAAACTGCGCCTGACGTATGTCCGCATGCAGCGAAGCCCCCACGCCCAACCCGAGGCGCACATGATCCTGGCTTACTACGCCGCTCCGGCCGGCGAGCCGCTGATTCTGGACAACCTCGATAGCGAGATCAAGCCCGCCTCGGGCCGGCCGGACCTCACACCCGTCTACGCCTTCAATGCCAGCCAGCTCTGGTTTCGTGGGCCCAGTCCGTCGAGTTCGGATCCGACGGCACGCATCTCGCGCTGGCGCGACGTGCTGGCGCGCCTGCAGGCGGAGCACACCTTGTAGGAAAACCTTTCAGGGAGAAGCACCATGTCACTGGTCAAACGTTTGTGGATCGTCGTCGTACTCATCA
The DNA here is from genome assembly GCA_963512175.1 of uncultured Hylemonella sp. Classification (GTDB taxonomy): domain Bacteria; phylum Pseudomonadota; class Gammaproteobacteria; order Burkholderiales; family Burkholderiaceae_C; genus Hylemonella. Next base: position 314,988 of record CAUPLI010000004.1, read on the forward strand.
TCGTGGCCACTGTGCTGACGGCGGGCATCATCAACATTCACTCGGCGCAGCGCTACCTGGAGAACGAGCTCAAGGTCAAGAACCTCGACACCGCTACCGCGCTGGCCCTCACCGTCTCGCAAAGCGCCACCGATGCGGTCATGGTCGAGTTGCTGCTGAGCTCCCAGTTCGACCTCGGCCACTACCAGCGCATCGACTACCTGGCGCCTGACGGAAGCCTGCGCGCGCATCGCGAGCGCGTCAGCCGTCCGCCAGCAGTGCCGGCCTGGTTCATGCGGCTGTTCCCGATCACGGCCGAACCCGGCGTGGCCATGCTCCAGAGCGGCTGGCGTCAGCTAGGCAGCATCCGTCTGTACAGCGATCCATCGTTTGCCTATGACTCGCTGTGGAAATCGGCGCTGGTGCTGGCCCAGATCTTCTCGTTCGGAGGCGTGCTGGCCGGTCTGCTCGGCATGGTCTACATCCGGCGCGTGCTGCGGCCACTCAAGGGCGTGGTTGCGCAGGCCGAGGCCCTGGCCGAGCGGCGCTACCTGGAAGTCAGGCCGCCGCGCACCTTGGAGTTCCGCCTCATCATCGAAGCCATGAACCGGCTGACGCAAAAGACGAAGTCCGTGCTGGATGACGAGTCAGCCCGCCTGAGCAAGCTGAAGACCGAACACGAAGTCGACCCCATGACCGGTTTCATGGTGCGAGAGGTCTTTCGACGGAACGCCGCTGCCGAGATCGAGCGTGAAGATACCCATCTCCAGGGCCTGCTGCTGCTGGTGCACATCGCCAATCTGGACGAACTCAATCGCGAGATCGGCCGCCATCAGACCGACCGTTTGATCAGCATGCTGGCGCAGCAGATGCGCCAGGTGCTGCAGTCCCCTGCCGGCACACGGTATGGCCGGCTCGGCGCTTCGGACTTCGCCATCCTGCTGCCGGGCCAGAGTGAGAGTGCGCCGCTGCAGCAGCAGTTGCATGCAGGCATCCTGCAGATCGAGCACGGCCACCTGCTGCAACTCAGCTATGGCGCGGCGTGCTACGGGCCGGGCAGTGGCATGTCCGAGTTGCTCGCAAGCTGCGACCAGAACCTCACGCCGGCCAGTGCCGGTGGGCCGGTCGTGCCGATGCCCGAGGGCGCGGTTCCTCTGCGCCCGGCGCGCGAATGGGTGGAGATACTGCAGGTCGCGCTGCGACAGCACGAATTCCAGCTGGCCCTCTATCCGGTGCGTGGCCGCGACCACAGCTACCTGAATACCGAGGCGCCGGCACGTATCCACTCCAGCGTGTGCGGCGAGACGCTGGTGGCCGGAGCTTTCCTGCCCTGGGCGCGGCGCGAAGGTCTGGTCGGCCAGGTTGACCTGGAGATCCTGGCCCAGACGCTTGCCGCGGTCGAACGCCATGGCCATGCCATCTGCATCAACCTCGGCTACGAATCGGTGTGCGATGAAGTGCAATTGCAGCGCATCATCGAGACGCTTGGCCTGCACAGGACACTGGCTCCCCGGCTTAGTCTTGACGTGGCAGAAGACGTTGCTTTCGAGCACCCGCAGGCTTTTGCCCGCTTCTGTGAGCGCATCCTGTCGCTGGGCTGTCAGATCGGCGTCGAGCACCTTGACCATCACGTTGGCCACCTGGCGCGCCTGCACGGACTGGGTCTGCACTACGTCAAGCTCAGCCGGGCCTTGGTGCAGGACGTGCAGCAGGAGATAGCGGTACAGACGCTGCTGCGTGGTCTGTGTACCGTTGCCCACACCATGGGCCTGCAAGTCATCGCCGAAGGTGTATCGCATGCTGGCGACGTGCCGCTCTTGTTCGAACTGGGATTCGATGGTGTGACCGGCAGCGCAGTTGCCTGATCTCCCGAGGCTGTGTAACATTCGGTTACATCAGGGAAGGGGGTATGCAAAAAGATGACTGCGCCTACAGCCGCTATTCGCGTCATGCTGGTCGACGAGCAGCCCATCGTGCTTTGGGCCCTGGAAAAACTCATCGACGCCGAGAAGCCGCGCATGCAGGTGGTCGGCAAGGCCGACAACGGCAGCGATGCGCGCCGCCTGGCGCGCGAGCTTCAACCTGACATCCTGTTGCTGGATCTCAGCCTGGGCGGGGGCAAGGGCGCCGAGCTGGTGCCTGTCGTCGTCAAGGATGGCCGTACCCGTGTGGTGATCTACACCAGTCAGCGCGACCTGGGCACCATCGACCGTGCGGTGTTCAATGGAGCGCGTGGCCTGGTGCATAAGGAGGCGCCGCCGCAGGTCCTGCTCAACGCGATCCGCAAGGTGCACGAGGGGGAACTGTGGCTGGACCGTCGTACCACCAGCCGCATCTTCTATGAGTTCGCGCGCGCTGGTGGCAGGGCGCCGGTCGACGTGGCCTTGCAGAAGATAGAGAGCCTGACGCGAAAGGAACATCGCATCGTCGCCGTTTTCGCCACCATGCCGGGAGCGCAGAACAAGCAGATTGCCGAGGTGCTCTGCGTGAGCGAGCACACCTTGCGCAACCACCTCACTTCCATTTTCGGCAAGTTGCAGATCAAGCACCGCTTCGATCTCTTCACCTTTGCCCATTCCCATCGCAGCCGCCTCAATGTGAGCAGCGTCCTGCCCGAATCCAGCACCCTCGAATAGCCCGATCGGGCTTGCCTGGCCGGGATTCAACCCGGCTTTTGTCCTGATATCGCACGCTCATAAATGGGTCATATGTCCTGTTTATTTGTTCTGATAACAGGATATTTGAGCTATCCAGAAAAGGCGTCTCCTACCGTGCGCCCAGGGTGACTGGTACATACAGTTACATGCGTAACGAAAAACGTTGAGATGACGCGGAACCCCCCGGGGTAAGCCAGAAATTCTGCAGTCAATACACAGGAAAAGAACACAAGGTGAACGGATGAAGGACTAGCGGCAAGCGCTGACATTGACTGACATTGAGATAGAGCGAGATGTATAACGACAACCAATCTCGGGGGAGGAAAGAGACCATTCTGAGCCGGTACAGATCTGTGCTCGGACCGGGCCGTGCGCCCAGCGGCTTGGGGTTGCTCTTTCTTCTGTCCATGGTGCACGAGTTGGCACGCGCCGACAGTGGCGAACTCAGTGCCCAGCAACTGGCGGAACTCTCTTCCCGTCTGGTCGTCCAGCGGGGCGAGCTCTTGGCCGTGGTGGATGTCATCCGCAACAGCTATCCGGAAATTTCAGATCAGCTGTTCGGCGAGCAGGCCTTCGAGGTAACGGGTGGTCGCGGTAGCGAGATCGACCTGCTTGTCCTGGCCGAGGAAATCACTGCGCTCGAAGAGTCCGGTTACCTGGACCGCGAAGAAATCCTGCGCCTGCACAAGGCGCTCAAGGCCCTGCAGGAGGGTGACTGGAGCGGTGATGACGTCGTCGCCCAGGCTGGGCCGTCTGAAGCCACAGACAGGGATGCTGCCAGGGGAGAGCAGACGCGGTCCGCGGACGGCAAGACCGAGGGCAAGGGGGCGGGCGAGGGCGGTGCTGCCGGTGCCGAGGAGGTGGCGGTCGACATCGAGGCCTTGCCGCCGACCGGTGCGGGCCCACTGGCGGCGCTTGGGCCTGTGCTCGTCGGCGGGTCGACCATAGTCGCCGCGGACATCATAGCGACGCCCCGCGTGAGCGCGCCGGACACGACCACGCCAGCGTATGTCAGCACCTCGACGTCGATTGCCAACCAGACCATCACGCTCACCTATAGCGAGGCCTTGAGCACGACGGGGCCGCCGCTGGCGAGCAGCTTTTCGGTGCAGACGCGTGCCACTGCCACCGACCCGTGGGGTGCATCGGTCGCCATCGACAGTGTGTCCGTCTCCGGTTCGACGGTGACACTGGATTTGAATGGCACACCGCTTCAGACCGGGCAGCTGTTGAGAATCACCTACACCGACCCGGCCGGTGACGCCGCCAACGCCATTCAGGATGCGGCCGGCAACGATGCTGCCACCGTGGTCGTGAGCATGGGTATCGTGGCCGACGGCTATGTGCGCGGAGCGCAGATCTACATCGATGCCAACAGCGACGGAGTGGCGCAGGCCAGTGAACGTCTCGAAGGCGTGACGACCGATGCCAACGGCAACTTCTTCCTGCCGGACAGCGTTGGCAGCGGGGCCATCCTGGCCGTAGGCGGTGTCAATATCGATACTGGCGTTGCCAACACCATCGTGCTGAAAGCGCCGGCCGGCTCGATCATGATCTCGCCGCTGACCACGCTGGTGCAGAGCTACATCGAACAAAACGGCGGCACGGCCGCCAATGCCAATGCCGCCGTGGCATCTGCGCTGGGCATCACCTTGCCGACAGGCCAGACGCTGACGACCTACGATCCGCTGGCGACTTTGCAAAACAATGGCACTGACGCCACTGCACTGGCAGTGCAAAAGGCAGCGGCCCAGGTGGCGACCGTCGTGCAAGCCGCAGCGGCACAACCCAGCGGTGGGGTCAGCGCCGCCACCGTTGCCAACAACGTCATCACCAATCTGGTCAACCAGATTGAAACCGCGGTGACGAACAGCACCACGGTGAACCTGACCGACACCGCGACGATCACTACCGCGTTGAATTCGGTGGGTACCACGGTGACCGTGACCGAGGTGGAAGGGGCTACGGATGGCATTGCCACTGCTACCAACCTGAGCGGCATTTCCGCGGCCCAGGCAGCGCTGCTCGATACAACGGCTCCGGTTGCTCCCACTGGCCTGGCCGTGGCCGCCAGTTCCGACACCGGCACCTCCAATACCGACGGCGACACTCGTGATACCACGCCCACGATACGGGTGACGTTGAACGTCACCGCCACGGATGGCACGGCTGCCGTGGCCGGCAACACCGTCAGGATCTATGAGGGGGCGACGCAGCTGGGGTCGGCCACGCTGACGTCACCCCATATTGCCAACGGCTATGTCGATATCACCGTCAGTACGCTGTCTGTCGGCGAGCACAATCTGAAGGCGACGGTCACGGACAACGCGGATCCAGTGAATGTGTCGGCGGATTCGGCGCTGTACAACGTCACCATCGAGTCGGGCGCGCCTGCCGCCCCCACCTTCAGTCTGACGGTGGACAGCGGTGTTTCCGGCACCGACGGCATTACCAACAACGGTGCTGTGAGCGTGTCCGGTCTGGAGCCGGGCGCCAGTTTCCAATACAGCACGGATGGTGGCAGCCACTGGATCACCGGCAGCGGCAGCAGTTTCACGCTTCCCGGTTCCGCTTTCTATGAAGCAGGAACGATTCAAGTTCGGCAAACCGACGTGGCGGGAATTACCGGCGCGGTTGCGAGCAGCAGTTCCAATATCACTGTCGGCGTGGGCACACCGCTGACCATCGCCTCAGCAACTGAATCGAGCATGCTGGGCGCCCTGCTGGCGCAGGGGAACCAGGACGGCTATCTCCATGTGCTGGACCTGGCTGACAACAGCATCGACATCACGGCGGCTCAGGCCAAGCTGCTGATAGACCAGGGCTTGCAGTTCGCTGCCGACGATACGGTCAATGTCCAGGCCAATGGCACGCTGCTGAACACCAGCCTGACTGGCTTGCAGCAGCTCGGTGTCGACACCATTGCCATCACCGGTGTTTCGGGTGACTACGCGATTGCGGCCGGTACCGGCACGCTGGATTTTGGCGCGCTGCCCACCATCTCGGCCGGCTCGGGGGTCAACGTCGGCCTGGAGCTGGCCGACAACCTGCTCAATGCCCCGACCACCGCCACCCAGGCCGGCCAGTTGCTGGCCGCCGGCATCGATGTGCTGATGGCGGCCGACGGCAGCCTGAGCGTGGGCTCGACACAGTTGGAAGTCATCCGCAACGGCGGTCTGAGCTTTGACACGGCCGACAGTATCACGATGCAGATCGCCAGCGGCGACAGCAATGAGGGCGTGGCGATCAACAACCTGGTCAGCTCCTTCAGCGCATCGGGCGCGGCAGGGTATGACAACGATCTCGACAAGCTCGATGCGCTGGACAACGCCATCACCATCACCGATGCCCAGGCCAGCGCACTCGTGGGCGAGAGCCTGGCCTTTGCCGCCGACGATACGGTCACCGTCAATGCCACCGTGGGCGCAGCCGCCGGCACGCAGCTGCAGACCAGCCTGCACGGCCTGCAGCAGCTGGGGGTGGATATGGTCGGCATCACCGGTGCCACCAGCGGTGTGGTCGACATCCAGGCCGGCGGTACGGTGGACTTCGGCAGCCTGCCGCAGGTCAGCACGCCGTCGGGCGTGCTGGCGGGGCTGGAACTTTCCGATTCGGCATTGAGCGGCCTGTCCGGCAGCGAGATGACTGCGCTGGTAAACAGGGGCTTCGACGTGCTGTCGGCCAGCGACAACAGTCTGACCTTGACGTCAGCCCAGGTCGATGCCATCCATGCCGCAGGTCTGCAACTCAACCCCGCCGACAGCGTCACGATGCAGATCGCCAGCGGCGACAGCAACGAGGCGACGGTGATCGGCAGCCTGGTGTCCGCCATCGGCACGCCGGCGGGATACGACCGCGATCTGGATGTGCTCGACGTGGTCGACAACGGCATCGGCATCAGCGATGCCCAGGCCAGCGCGCTGGTCGGTGCCGGCCTGCAGTTTGCCGCCGGCGATACGGGCGTGGCGGTCCAGGCCACCGGAACGCACCTGAGCACCAGCCTGACCGACCTGCAGCGCCTGGGCGTGGACTTTGTCCATACCGACAGCGGCATCAACACCATGGTGCTCGACTGGGGCACCAGCGGCGGCGTGACCAACACCCTGCCGGTGTTCGACAGCGCCGACCAGACGAAGGTGCTGGTGCGCGACAGCGACCTGGACGACGTGCTCAGCTTCCTGAACGCCGGTGGCCACAACACGCCGAACATCGACGTGCTGTCCGTGGCGCTGCGTGACGCCTTTGGTGCCGAGCTCGCGGGTCCGGGGGTCGGCGACCCGCTGTTCCAGGTCAACAACATGGGCATCGAGCTCAATGCATCCGTCAACCAGCTGGTCACCCTGGGCATGATCCTCGAAGCGGCCGACGGCTCCAACGATTCCCTGGCCGCCCTGTACGGGTTGTCGGGCCAAAGCCTGGCAACAGGCCTCACTGCGGCTGGCATCGGCAACATCCATATCGATGCCATCACGCAATTCCAAGTGACCGATGGCGATCTCAACGCACTGTTGAACGCCGGTCTCGTCTCCGCCAATGCAGCGGCAGATGTCACTGTTACCAACAACACAGACGGCACCCTCGATGTCACGCTGGCCCAGCTGGCCAACATCGGTGCCGATCAAGTGCAGACTTCCGGCGCAACACTGCAGGTGAATGCCGGTGTCAGCTTCTCGAACGGGGCCGAACTCACGGTGGCCCTCAACGAGCTGGTGGCAACGTTCGAAGCCCAGGGTGGCGGAACGGTGCAGCAGCTGTTCGAGACAGCCGACACCGTCGACCTGCGTGTGGACGGCTCGCTGCCCAGCTTCGAGCTGGGTGCCGAGCTGGCGACGAAGCTGCAGCTGTTGGGTATCGATGACATCAAGGACGCTGATGGCCACTCAATCAAGCCCAACCCCTGATACACCACTGAGCGCATCCGTTCACACCGGCTGCCGTGCGCAGGCCGGCGGGGTGAGGGAGGGCGCGCATGCTTGATAAGGCCCTCGGTCTGCTCTCGCCCAGCGCGCCGGGCCAGAGCAACCCGCTGCGCGACGTACTGGGCCAGTGCCGCCAGGCCTTCTTGCTCACGGCGGTGCTCACCTTCGTGATCGAGGTCCTGTCGATCAGCCCCATCCTGTACATGATGAACATGTTCGACCGGGTGCTGAGCAGCCGCAGCCACGTCACGCTGGTCTCGCTCACCGTGCTCATCCTCGGGCTGTACGTGTTCTGGTCGGCACTGGAGTGGATGCGCACCCGGCTGATGGTGCGCATCTCGATGCGGGTGGACTGGGACCTGGCCGCTGCCACCTTCGACGCCGCCTTCCGCCGTTATGTCGGCCGCAAGAAGGTGGACGTGCACCAGGTGCTGGGTGACCTGCTGCAGGTGCGGCAGTTCCTTACCGGCCAGCCCATCCTGGCGCTGATGAGCGCGCCGTTTGCTGTGCTGTTCATCATCGTCGGCGCTTTTTTCCACCCCTATCTGGCGGTGTTCATCCTCATCGCCTCGGCCATCCTGCTGGTGGTGAGCTACATGACGCAGCGCGTCACCACCCCGGTGCTGCGCGAGGCCAACGATGCCAAGTCCGAGTCCAACCGCATTGCCGCGCAAAGCCTGCAGCATGCCGAGGCCGCGTTGGCGCTGGGCATGCAGGCGCCCATCCGGCGGCGCTGGTACCAGCGCCACCAGGCCTACCTGGGCATGCAGGCCCACGCCAGCGAAGCGGCGGGTGTGATGGGTGGCGCCAGCGGTTTCCTGCAGCACGCCTTTCCCTCGCTGCAGATGGCGCTGGCGGTTTACCTGGCGATCGAGGGGCAGATCACCGGCGGCATGGTGATGGCCGCCACCTTCCTCATTGCCAAGGCGGTGGCGCCGATCCAGAAGCTGCTGGGCAGCTGGAGCGAGATCGTCGCGGCGCGCCAGTCCTTCGAGCGGCTGGAGCAGATGCTGCTGGAGGACGACATCCACCTGGACCGCCTGGCCCTGCCGCCCCCGAAGGGCCGGCTGCTGGTGGAGCACGTGGTGGCCTTGCCGGCCGGGGCGAGGAAGCCGGTGATCGACGACGTCAGCTTCACCATGATGCCGGGCGAGGTGACCGCCATCGTGGGCCCCAGCGCAGCCGGCAAGTCCTCGCTGGTGCGGCTGCTGGTGGGCATCTGGCGCCCGGTGGCAGGTTCGGTGCGGCTCGATGGCGCCAATGTGGCCGATTGGGTGCGCGACGACCTGGGGCCGCACATCGGCTACGTGCCGCAGGACATCGGCTTCTTCGACGGCACGGTGGCCGAGAATATTGCCCGCCTGGGTGCGGTGGACGACGAGAAGGTCGTCATGGCGGCCAAGCTGGCCGGCATGCACGAGACCATCCTGTCCTTCCCCAACGGCTACGAAACACAGCTGGGCGAAACCGGCCACGTGCTCACTGGCGGCCAGCGCCAGCGCCTGGCGATTGCGCGTGCGCTCTACGGCACGCCACGCTACATCGTGATGGATGAGCCCAACGCCGCGCTGGACGACGCCAGCGAACGCAGCCTGATCACGCTGATCCGTGCGCTCAAGAACAACGGATGCACCGTGCTCTTCACCACCCACCGCCCCCAGCTGATTACCGCGGCCGACAAGCTGCTGGTGCTCGCCCACGGGCGGCAGGTCGGCTTCGGGCCGGTGGCCGAACTGCTGGCCGCCGCCCGGCAGGCCACCGCACCGGCCGAGGGCGGCAAGGCCGAAGCGCCTGCCACCGCCCCCCTTGCTGCCGTACCGGCTGCGCTCGCGGTGCCATCAGCGCCAGCCGCTGTCGGCTGACGGCCCCGCATGCAAGACAAGACGCCGACATGAGCAACGCCCCGAGCACCGCCAAAAGCAGGTTCGCCGCCTGGCTGGACCAGCTCAACCCCTACGATCCCGACCGGCTGGAGCGTGACGGGGTCAGGCCCATCCGTCTGGAAGAGGCGCAGAGCAAGCGTGTTCTCACCCGCATCGCGCTGGTCAGCTTCGTGCTGTTCATGGGCTGGGCATTGTTTGCGCCGCTGGACGCCGGCGTGAGCGTGAGCGGTACCGTGGTGGTGATGGGCAACCGCAAGGCGGTGCAGCACCCGGCCGGTGGCGTCGTGACCGAGCTTCGCGTGCGCGAGGGCGATGTCGTCAGGCAGGGCGACGTGCTGCTCAAGGTCAACCCGCTGACGACCGAGGCCAACCTCTCCGGCGTGGAGATGGACTACATCAACGCCCTGGCCACCGAGTCGCGCCTGCAGGCCGAGCGCGAGGGCGCCGGCAGCATCCGCTGGCTGCCCGAGTTGCAGACTTATGGCGGCGACCCGCGGGTCGAGGAGGCCAAGGGCCTGCAGACCAAGCTGTTCCAGTCGCGCCGCAGCGAATACGGCGACCAGCAGCGCATCTACCAGGAGCAGCTGCTGGGCCTGCAGGCGCAGCAGCGCGAGTTGCACAACGTGCTGAGCTTTCGCAAGGAGCAGCTCGGCGTGCTGAACGAGGAGGCCAGCAGCAACCGTGAGCTGGCCAACCAGGGTTTCATCCCGCGCAGCAAGGCCAACGAAGTCGAGCGCACCCGCTCCGAGATGCTCTCCAGCCTGTCCAACGTCACGGCCGAGATTGCCAAGGTGCAGTCCAGCATGGCGTCCACCCGACTGCAGCTCACGCAGCACCAGGCGAGCTACCGCAAGGATGCCGACACCCAGCTGGCCGAGGTACAGAAGAACCGCAAGACCGGCAAGGGCAAGATCGACGCGCTGCAGTTCGACCTCAGCCTGGCCGAGATCAAGGCCCCGGTAGGGGGCGCCGTGGTGGGCCTGAAGGTCAACACCGTGGGCGGTGTCATCCAGAGCGGCCAGGTGCTGATGGAAATCGTCCCGCGCGAGGGCCGGCTGATCGTGGAGGCACAGGTGCCGCCCCAGTCCATCGACAAGGTGCACGCGGGGCTGCCGGCCGACATGCGCTTCTCGGCCTTCAACCTCAACACCACGCCGGTGATTCCGGGCAGGGTCATCCTGGTGGGGGCCGACAAGATTCCCGGAGCCAACCCGCAGCAGGGCGATTACTACCTGGCCCATGTGGAGAGCACCACCGAAGGCGTGAAGCTGCTGGGCGACAAGGTGGTACAGCCCGGCATGCCGGTGGAGGTGATCGTCAAGACAGGCGAGCGCAGCTTCTTCAGCTACCTGATCAAGCCCCTGTCCGACCGCTTTGCCCGCTCTTTCAAGGACTGAGCCGCATGTTGACCCCTATGTCGCGAACCGTTGTTGCTATATTGTTGATAGCATTCGGCCAGACCGTCCAGGCCGCCGACGCCTTGAGCGACGCCTTTGAGCAGGCCCGCAAGTTCGACCCGCTGTTCCAGGCCGCCCGTTCCGAGCGCGACGCCAATGTGGTGGCCTCGCAGGTGGCCGGCTCGGCCTACTATCCGCAGCTCCAGGGCAGCTACACCCAACTGGAGACCGAGGCCAACACGCGCCAGACCTACACCCTGACCCAGCCCATCATCAGCGCCGACCGCTATGCAACGCTGCAGGAGCGTGAGCCGCGCGAGCAACTGGCCAGCGCGACCTTCCAGCTGCGCGAGCAGGACCTGGGCCAGCGCCTGGTCAAGGCCGTGGCCGAGCTGCTACGCGCCAATGAAGGTCTTCGTCTGAACAAGGCCAAGATCGACGCGCTGGAGAAGCAGTCCCAGTCGGCCCAGCGGGCCTTCGAACTGGGGCAGGGCACGGTGACCGACGTGCGCGACGCCCGGGTGCGGCTCGACCAGGCGCGTGCCGATACGCTGACGCTGGAGGCGCAGACCGGGGCCGCGCAGCGGCAACTGACGGCCATCACCGGCGCGCCGGTCGCTTCGCTCCTGCTCAGTGTGCCGCGCATGGAGCGCGCCGTGGCGCTCCAATCTGTCGACGAGTACATCGCCAGCGGCGTGCAGGCCAACCCGCAACTGGTGGTGGCGAAGCAGAACCAGCGCATCGGTGAACTGGCCGTGACACGCGCAGACAGTGCCTGGCTGCCCACGCTGTCGGCCGTGTGGATGAACACCACCTCCAGCCATGTCACGACCAACTACTCGGGCATCTCGGTCAGCCTGCCGCTACAGGCCGGCAGCTTCTACCAGATGAAGGGGGCCGCCGCCAATGCGCTCAAGACACAGGAGCAGGCGCGCGATGCCGAGCTGCGCACGCGGCTGGAAGTACAGCGCCTGTGGTCGCTGGTGAACGCCGGGCGCGGCGAGGTGGCCATCCGGCTGGAAGCCATCCAATCGGCCGAACTCAGCGTGGAAGCCAACGAGAAAAGCTTTCGCGGTGGCGTTCGCTCACAGATCGACGTGCTCAGCAGCATCCAGATCCTGTACCAGGTGCAGCAGGACTACGTGAACGCCGTGCTGACGCTGGCAGAGAACTACCTCAACCTGCTGCTGCAGGCGGCCATCCCGGCCGACCAGGCGATCGCCAGCACGCAGGCCATCCTTTTTCCTACCAGGTGAGCTCATGGACGTGATAGACCTGCAGACCACCCTCCGTCTGGCCGACCAGAAGCGCAACGCCCAGCAATGGCGCGAGGCGATAGAGCTCTATCGCCAGTTGCAGGAACAGCTGGCGGGCCATGCCGCCTTGCACCACAACCTGGCACTTTGCCTGCTCGGGGCGGGTGAGCTGGCCGAGGCCCTGGCCCAGGCCGATCTGGCGCTGGCGCACCAGCCCGGCCTGTGGCAGGCCGCGGTGGTGAAGGCACGGGCGCTGACCGCGCAGGGGCAAGCCGTCGAAGCAGCCCGGCTGCTGGAGGGGCTGCAACACGCCCATCCCGAGCGCGGCGAGCTGGCGCTGGAGCTCGCCACGATCGCCTTGCATGAGGAATGCAACGCCCGCCGGGCGCGCGAGCTGGTGCAGCCCTGGCTGGCCAGCCCGGCGCATGCGGTGGACGCGCAGCTGACCGACCTGATGGCCAGCCTGTACGACCGCGATGAAGCGGCCGAAAGCGCGCAGACCGTGAATGACCGTGCCGTCGCCTTTGCACGCGCCCACCTGGAGCGCGGCATGGCCAGCAAGCTCTTTGGCACAACCCCACCCGCTGCGCGCGCACACCGCGTGCGCAAGCGCGTGGGGCTGCTCTCGCCCCTGTTCAGTTGCTCGCCGGTCTATTTCTTCTGCAGCGGCGCATTCAGTCTGCTGTCGGCAGATTTCGACTTCTACTTCTTCAATCGCGGTCGCCGCAGCGACTGGGCCACCCAGGCGTTGCGCGGACTGGCTGCGAAGTGGTTTGACGTGCCCGACCTGACAGCCGAGGCCCTGGACGACTTCGTGCGCCAGCATGCGCTGGACGTGCTGCTGGACCTGGGGGGCTGGATGGATCCGATCGGCCTGAAGGCCATCTCCACCAAGCCCGCCAAGCGCATGTACAAATGGGTGGGTGGGCAGTCCATCACCACCGGGCTGCGCGCCTTCGACGGCTTCATCACCGACGCCGAGCAGACCCCGGCTGGCTATGAACGCTGGTTCACCGAGCCGCTGCTGCGTCTGCCGCAGGGTTATATCTCGTATACGCCGCCGTCCTACCTGCCGGCGCCACAACCTGCCCCGGAACATGCGCATGTGCTGGGCATCATCGCCAACCCGGTCAAGGTGTCGCAGTCCTTTCTGAGCGGTCTGCAGCACACCTTGCGCGAGCGTGCCCAGGGTGGCCTGCCTCTTGAATTGCATTTCATCGACAAACGCTACCACCACCCGCAATTGCTGGAACGCATACGCGCCGCCTTGCAACCGGCGATGGCGACGCTGGGCGACCAGGTCCAGTTGAAATTCATCCAGCCGGACAGCCACCAGGCCTACCTGGCGGCAGTGGCGGGCCTGAGCGAGATGATGGATACCTATCCCTATACCGGGGGCCTCACCACGATGGAGGCGCTGAGCCTGGGCGTGCGTTGCAGCAGTGCAGCGGGCACACTTTTCTGCGAACGCCACACCCATGCGCATGTGAATTTCCTGCGCTCGCCGGGCGAACGCCGCAAGCGGGCGCGACCCATCAAACCCGGTGCGGTGCGCCGATCGCTGGTACCCGTCGACTGCCCGCGCGCCAACCATGCCGCGCTGGCCCAGGCGTTGGCCCAGTTGTTCCGGTACGGCTCCTTGAAAGGGCTCACGGCATGATGAGCTTCCAGCGGGTGAGCACGCAGGATCTGGAGGACTGCAGCGCCCTGCAGGCCGAGGTCCTGCTGGTCATGCCCTCCACCGACATTCCCATGGCGCGCCGCGCTGCCACCCTCATGGCACAGCGCGCCGGTGCCCCGGGGCATGTGCTGCTGGTGGAAGACCTCGAAGGCTGGGGTTTCATCCGCATCGTGAACCTGGTGTTCAGGGGAACGCACGGTCGCTACTTCGGTTATGTGGCGCAAGACGCCTTCGCCGGCCGGCAGTGGCTGGCGCTGGCGCTCGATGCACTCAAGCACCCCGGCAAGCATCTCTTTGCCTTCAATGACGGCAAATGGCACGGTGCCTTTGCCGGCTTCGGCCTGGCCGAGCGGGCCTGGGCCGGCCGCAACTACACCGGCGGGAATTTTTTCCACCCCGGGTACCGGCGCCATTACGCAGACGTCGAGCTGTCGCTGCTGGCCATGAGCCAGGGGGCCTACATCCACGATCCACGCAGCCTGCTGGTGGAGGTGGACTGGGCCAAGGACAACGCACGCGTGGACGCGCAGGACCGCGCGCTGTACCAGAGCAGGGTGGCCACGGGATTCGAAGGGCGGGTGAGGTCGCCCGAGTTGCTTCAGATGGTGGCGTGATGAAAACCAGAGACAAGCACGGGAAGAAGAAGGCGCGTATGAGCACCAGCAAGACGAGAACCACGCCAGTCAAAGCGCCGGCGAAGAAGGCCACCAAGGTGGGCGCCAGGGCCGTGGTGGCCAAAAGCAAGACCATGCCCAAGATCAACGCCAAGGCTGCGCCGGTTGCCAAAAAAGCAAAGGCTGCTGCGCCCGTCGTGAAAACAGCCGGGAGGACAGCGGCCAAGAAAACGAGACCCGCAGAGAGAAAACGGTCCCCGGCTGCACAACCCAGGCTCAAGCTGGTGGCTGCAGCACCCGCCGCCAAGACGCCGGCCAAAACCTCGCCTAAGGTCGCGGCACCGAAGCCGGTGCAAGGCAAGGTGCGCATCTTCCAGATCTATTACCGGCCGGAACAACGCCAGTTCCTGGACCCTGCCTTCGAGCCCTACAACAACGAGGGCGACAACAGCCCGCTGCTGGAATTCAATGTCTTTCGCAAGCTCATGAACTCCGAGCTGTTGAGAGGCGCCGAGCTTTGGGGGGCGCTGTCCTGGAAATTCGGGGAGAAGACGGGGCTGAGCGGTGAGCAACTGCTGCAGATCATCGCCGCCCATCCGGGTCATGACGTGTACTACTGCAACCCTTTTCCGGAACTGGAGGCGGTGTACCACAACCTGTGGCTGCAGGGGGAACCCTCTCACCCCAATTTCCTGATCCTGTGTCGGGACTTCTTTCAGGCGGCCGGGCTGGATGAGAGCGCGTTCACCCAGCTCATGCCTTCATCGCACTTTGCCGCGTCCAACTACTTCGTGGCAACGCCCGCCTTCTGGCAAGGGTATGTCGGTTTCATTTCGGACGTGATTGCCAGAGCTGAAAAGGGCATGTCAGCCACCGCCAAAGCCATGATCTATTCAGCGGCAGCAGATCGCAAGGCCATGCACGCCGGGGCCAGCTACATGCCGTTCATTGTTGAACGCCTGTTTGGCGTCTATCTGAGCCTTGTGCAAGGGCAATACAAGACCCACAAGTTCACCTGTGAACAGCAGGAAGCCAAACTGAATGTGCATCTCCGACTGTTGCGACAGATGAAGGATGTTGCGATCAGCAGCAAGTCGCTATGGCTGGCGACATGCTGGGCCAACTACCGGAATGTCTATATGCAGCAGCTTCACGGCGCCGACTGGTGCAAGCGATACCTGCGCGACATCACGCCGGTCCAGGTGAAGTTCTGAAGACGACCACGAGGGTGAAATCCATGCCGGCAACAGAGATCGATTATTTTCCGCCGTTTTCAGTGGTGAAGAAGAGCCTCCAGTTCAAGTCGGTCCATGGGGAGGTGCAGGTCAGCCTGCCTTACGACGAACTGGTACATCTGGTGAAGCTGATGGCCCGTTCGGTCCATGTCGACGAAGGCTGGTATCTGGCAGGCAATCCCGACGTGGTGAGCGCGATCAAGAATGGCCAGATACGCAGTGCGAGGCAGCACTGGATCGAATTTGGCTATTTTGAAGGGAGGTTGCCAAGCCAGCCGGCAGTGGATCCCGACTGGTACTTGAATCGATACCCTGATGTTGCGCAGGCCTTGGCTGCAGGGGCGATCGAGTCACCTCATACACATTATCTCGAGTTCGGCTACCAGGAAGGTCGACTTCCGGTGTCGATATAGGGCGTTCAGATCGAACTCGACCAATCAAGACACGAGGACTCATGATGGGATACCAGTCGTTCGGTGATGTCAAGGGTGATTCGGACTCGTTTGGAAAGCTGCAAGCCATCAAGCTTCCGGATATGAAAGGGAAATCGTTCCTGGATGTGGGCTGTAACGCGGGCTTCTTCTGTGGCGCGGCGCTTGAATCGGGTGCGGAAAAAGTTGTCGGCATTGACGTGGACCCGGCAGCCATCGAACTTGCGAGCAGGAATTTTCCGAAAGCATCCTTCGTCCCGGTTGGCTGGGATACCTTGCCCGAAGGAGATTTTGATGTGGTGCTCTCACTTTCAGCGCTTCACTATGCGGATGACCAGGCGGACCTGATCGAAAGGTTGATGGGGAAGGTCAAAAGCAGCGGTCTGCTCGTGCTGGAGGTGGGGGTCGCCCCGGGGCAGGGCGAGGAGTGGGTGGAGACCCGGCGTGCCATCGACACACGGTTCTTTCCGACGATGCCGATGATGCAGAAAGTGCTGGAGAAATACACGTATCGCCTGATGGGTCCCAGCGTGCGTCAGGCGGGTGACCCCAATGCCCGGTTTGTATTTCATGTCTGGCATCGCAAACCGGTTGTCCTGGCCTGTCTGGGTGATAGCGGTGTGGGAAAGTCCGATCTGGCGCGTCTGATGGCGGCCGAATCCCATCGCCGGATCCGGATACTCCACCTGGATGATCATCTGGTGGACTTCGCCTCCGGGCACGGCCTGCTCGGCTCGGGCGAGTCATCGGATGCCGGCATCAGCCTGGTGGATCTGGGCCCGCTTTACCTGGAGATATGCCGCAAGGAGCTGGTGGACGATCTGGCTGCCTATGTGGCCTCCAGCATCCGGGGGACGCCACTGGCCCTGATCGAAGGTGGCATGCCCCATGGCTACCGTACTCATTTTCTCAATCGGGTCGGGCAGATCCTGGATGTCGACATCTGGAATCTGGCGCCTGTGCGCGTCCGCTCCATCGAGGCCCCCGATGCCAGGGCTGCCCAGAGCCGGGGCTGGGTCCCCGCGCATCAGCTGCAGGCGGAAAACAAGGAAATCCTCGGTTACGTGGACGAGTTCCGTCTGACAGGGAACGGGATGGTGATTGTGGGCTGGGGTTATGACCGGGCACATCGTGAACCGATCGAAGGGGTTCGTGTCGAGCATGACGATTTGTCTCTGGATCTGATGCAGATCAACCGTCGTCGTCGGCCGGATGTCAGCGAACAGCTCAGATCCGAGCTGGACATGTTGGGATTTGTTGTCGAGATTCCGCTGGCCACGGACCTTCTTGAAAAGATGCGGAACAGCTCGCAGGTGCACCCGCCCAGCATATCCCTGTGGGCCAGCGGCATGTTGTCGCCGCGCATGCGGCCCAAGGTTGCCATCGTCGATCCCTGAACAGATCCGCTTGAGCAAGTTCGATTGTTTGTCCTGTGAGAGGGAGTTGGTATGGATGTGGTGACGAAACAGGTACCCCGGTTGATGAATCCTGGCAATGCGAGTGGTGTGGGCGCGTCTGAGCGCAGCTGCATCATCTCGATTGAACACATCCGGGGAGATGGCATCAAGATCGACGACAACGGCCAGAAGTATGTCGGGACATTGGCGATCTCAGGCTGGGTGGTCTGTCGGGATCCGATCGAAAGACTTGCTTTTGAAAGCCAGGGTTCGGTTCTCGGCATGGCTGCCATCGGAATGGACCGGCCGGATGTCGGTGCTGCCTATCCGGCGTATCCAAACTCGGAGCAGGCCGGTTTTTCAGTGGTGCTCTCGAATATCAAGCTGGTCAATGACGTCTTGCCCGACCTGAATACAAGCGTCTGGACGCAAGGGGGGAAAAGATATGGCGGGCGACTGGGGCTGCAGTCGTCCAGAGCGGCGTTATCCGCACAGACATACGCACCGCAACAGCGCACCAGCCCTCATTTGCCATTGGAGGGGGTCGTCGATCTGGCGACGGTCGACACGGATGGCAGTTTGCTCGTCGGAGGCTGGGCCGCAGGTTCGACCGAGATCGTCGCCGTACAGATCGTCGTAGGCAACAAGCCGCTGGGCCTTGCAACGACAGGACTGGAGCGAGGGGATGTGGCGGCCAGCTTTCCCACCTATCCCAATGCAAGGAACAGTGGCTTCAGATTTGAAGCGGTGCTGTCCGAGGCGCAGAGGGCGAACCTGACAGGTATCCAGATCGAAGTGATCGGCCGCAATGGAGAAGTTCGCACGATTCCGGTGGAGCCTGTGCGTGTGCAGGCCGACGCTCGGTCCAAGGCGAGTGCGTCGCCGGCTGACGATCCGGTCCGATCTTCGATCCAGAGTAGTTGTGATCTGGCGGAAGTCACCCGTGGCGGTCGAGGCGTCCTGAGCGGTTGGGCCGTGAGCCCTTATGGGATCCGGTCGGTCCAGGCCTTGGTGGATGGTGTCGTCGTGGGTGAAGCAAGGCTGGGTTTGAAGCGAGAGGACGTGGCGGCCGTCTTCCCGGCCATTCCCGATGCTTCCCGCAGCGGTTATGTCATCCGGTTCGATCTGAACCGGGCCGTGCAGGGGGGAGGCCAGGCCTCATTGCGCATCGAGGACCAGCAGGCTGGCGTGCTGGAACTGTCCGTCGACCTTCAACTCAAAGATGACCTGTCGATCGACCAGGCGCAGCAGGTCCCGGTGGCACAAGGATCGCCGGACGATTTCAGGTTCTATCTGGACTCCCCGGCGATCCGGGGCCAGAGGGTGATCGATCCCATCACGGGTGCCATCACGGTGGCGGGCTGGGCGATCGCGCGACATGGCCTGGCGTCAGTCGCCATCTCTTTCGGGGAAACGCTGGTGGGAAACGCCAGGCTGGGCAGCCGGCGTCCGGACATTGGAACCCTTTTCCCAGACTGGCCCGACGCATTGATGAGCGGTTTCGGCCTGTTCGTGCCGGCTGGCATGCTCAAGAATGGTCCGCAGAACCTGACCCTGATCCTGACGGACAAGCGTGGCATCAGACGAACCGAGCACATCCAGGTTGACGTCCAGAAGACGCCTGACGGGGAGGGTGACCGCCCCCTGCGGCGCAAGGTAGCCGTCCTGGAGACTGATACCCATGCGCGTATCGTCCAAAGTGCCGGCGCCGCCGCGGACTTCCAGTGCGTGCTGTCGATCAGCGACAGGGAGCAGATCCGCGAACTGTTGCCCTTGACCCTCAAGTCCCTGGCCATGCAGACCTACAAGGCATGGAGCCTGACTATCCTGCTGTCGGGGCGGAAGAACGGCAGCAAGCTGATGCGGGATGTGCGGGCCGCTCTTGCGGCAGACATGGCTGCCAAAGTCCGGATCCAGGCGATCTCCCCACGTCCGCCGGTCGACTGGTTTTTCGAGCAGGCCGGCGCAGTGGGCGGGAGACGTCCTTATGTTGTCCATCTCCAGGTGGGCGATGAGCTGGCAGTCGATGGCCTGATGCAGGTCGCCCTGAGCAACGTCGGTGTGACGTTCGCGGATTTCATCTATGGGGATGAACGACGCGAAAGTCCTGTGGCCAGCCGCATCCTGCCCTTTCTCAAGCCGGAGTGGTCGCCGGAACTGTTGCTGTCAACCAATTACATCGGCCGCTTCTGGCTGGCCACGCCTGAGTTGCTGGCAGGAGCCTTCAGCTCGATGGCCGAGTTTGAAGAGGCCTCGGACTATGAGCGTGTACTCCGGCTCACCGAGCGCGCCAGCAGCATACGCCGGGTGCCCAAAGTCCTGAGCGAACGGCATGCGAAACAACAGGAGGACAGGAAACTCGAGCTGGATGCCTTGCGAAAAGCGGCTTCGAGGCGTGGCATCGCTGCCGCCATCGAGGAAAGTCCCGTCGCCGGAACCTACAGGTTCCACCGCAAGCTGCTCAAACCGGGCAAGGTGTCGATCATCATCCCTTCCATTGCCGCCCGCGGACTGGTCAGGGCCTGCATCGAGTCGATCAGGAAAAACAGCCACGGGCCGTATGAAATCATCCTGATCGACAACATCAAGGATGGGGGCTCCGAATGGAAGCCCTGGTTCCACCAGCATGCCGACAAGGTGATCGAGGTGCTGGCGGATTTCAACTGGTCGCTCTTCAACAACATCGGCGCTGAGCATGCCACGGGGGACTACCTGTTGTTCCTGAACGATGACATCGAGGTGCTCGATCCCCACTGGATGGAGACCTTGATGGAAATTGCGCAGTGCGAGGATGTCGGTGTCGTCGGGCCCTATCTGCTCTACCCGGATCGCACGGTCCAGCATGCCGGACTGTTCCTTTCCGGGCCAGGCACGGCACGCCATGCTTTCCGCTTTGCCAAGGAGGACGAACCGGGGTATTTCGGTTTGGCCCTGACACAAAGGGACATGATCGGAGTGACCGGGGCCTGCATGATGATGCGCCGGGAGGTCTTTGATGCGCTGGGCGGATTCAACCAGGCGCACAGTGTCATCAACAACGACCTGGACTTCTGCCTGCGATGCAACGATGTCGGGCTGTCGGCCGTCTACACCCCCTATACCCGGCTGATCCATCATGAACTGGTGAGCCGGGAAAAACTGCCCGACACCTATGACACTGAATCGTTCGCTCAGGCCTGGGAGGATGTGTTCGCAAAGGGGGACCCGTTCTTCCACCCCGGCCTGTCATGCGGCGATGACTACTACTCGATGGATACCGAATACCTGCGTGAGGTGTACGCCGGCTTTCCCATCGCCCACAAGGCGGATATCCGCCGCATTGTCGTCTTCAAGCTGGATCACATCGGCGACTTCATCACCGCGCTGCCGGCGATTAGAAGGCTGAAGGAGCGCTTCCCGTCGGCCATGCTGGCTGTGGTGGTGGGTCCCGCTGTCGCGGCGCTGGCCCGTACGGAACCGGTTATCGACGAGGTGCTGGATTTCGCGTTCTTTCATGTGCGCTCGGGTCTGGGCCAGAAACAGGTGACCGAAGATGACCTGAACGGCTTGAAATCACGGCTGGAGCCCTACCAGTTCGATCTGGCAGTCGATCTTCGCAAGCACCCGGATACCAGGCATGTGCTGCAGTATTCAGGCGCGAAACTGCTGGCCGGTTTTGACCGGGCGAACATGTTCCCATGGCTTGATTTCGCGCTGGAGTGGGAAGGGGATCCCACGTGGGTCAACAAGCGTCAGCATGTGGCCGGGGATCTGCTGAATCTGGTGGATGCCATCTCGAATGGGTGCGAGGAAGACCGCCATGTCATGCGCCGAACTCCGGGGGGCTCGCTCCAACTGCCCCTCGCAGTCGCCAGAATGGCCAGGCAACTCTATCGCAAGCCGGTCATCGGGGTGCATCCTGCCAGCGGCAACCAGCTCCGCCAGTGGCCTGTGGAGCACTTCGCCAGCCTGATCGATCTGCTGGTCACCCGTTTGCCCGTGCATGTCGCCATCATCGGCGGTCCCGACGAATCGGATCTTGCAGACGCGGTGCTGGCCCGGGTGAAGCACAAGGCGGCGGTCTGGTCCCTGGTGGGCTTGCATAAGCTCAGCGAGTTGCCCGACGTGTTGCAGTCTTTTGCCCTCTTCGTCGGCAACAACAGCGGTCCGAAGCATGTTGCGGCCGGCCTCGGTGTCCCGACCGTAGCCGTGCACTCCGCCGTCGTCAGCACCGAGGAATGGGGGCCGATCGGACCGAACGCTGTGGCCATCCGCAAGGACATGAACTGTGCGCCCTGTTATCGCGCGGCATTGGAGGACTGTCACCGCAACCTGGCCTGCATGCGCGACATCACGCCTGAGGACGTTTATGGCCTGTGCCTGCGTTTTCTGGCGCTGGCAGATCAAGAGGTTCTCGGCAGTGTTGGCTAGGCACGATGATGCCGCTCGCTGCCGGAAGGTTTTCCGATGTTCATCCCCATGGCTGTCGACTTGGAGGTAATCATGAGCGCTCAAGCCATTGATCAGGCAGGCAAATACTGGAACCCAGGTACTGCAGCCCTGACGGAGTCGAGACATACCTATCAAAAGAAAATCGATAGCGGTTTCTTCTCGAAATACATGAATGGTGACGTCGTACTGGATGTCGGATACAAGGGATCCAGACCCGATGCCGTTCCTGTCCTGAAGACTGCCATTGGGGTCGATCTGGACTATCCGGGTTACAACGGCATTCGTCTGCCATTTGCAGATGCCAGTGTCGATGCGGTCTATTCCTCCCACTGCCTGGAGCATATTGCGAACTACACCGGGGCCTATCTCGACTGGTTTCGGGTTCTGAGGGTTGGTGGTTACGTGATCGTCGTCGTTCCTCACATGTACCTGTATGAGCGCAAGTCACATCCGCCGAGTCGATGGAACCAGGATCACAAGCGCTTCTATACACCGGCACGGCTGCTGCGTGAGGTCGAGGAAACGCTGCCGCTGGACCAGTACAGGGTTTGCCATTTATGTGAGAACTGGAATGAAAGATATGACTACCGGGACAAGCTGGATGCACATGCCAGTGGCCCCTATGAAATCGAGATGGTGTTGACAAAAATATAGGGATGAAACGAGCCGGTGTCCGGGCTGCTCAAGGCCTGGGGTGCTTCGCAGGTCTGAAGACCAGGAAGAAGTCGGCTCAGAGATGCCCAGGACCATGGCCCAGATATGAAGATCTCCGTTGTCGGCAGCGGTCCCGTCGGCCTTTCCTTGGCGGTGTTGCTGGCGCAGCATCACGAGGTGGTGGTGCTGGACATCGTGCCGGCCAAGGTGGCGCAGATCAACCGGCGCGAGTCGCCCATTGAAGAGGCCGACTTGGCCGACTACCTGAAGCACAAGCCGCTGAACCTGCGTGCCACGCTCAGCGCGCAAGAAGCCTACGCGGGGGCGGACTACATCATCGTCGCCACGCCCACCGATTACGACCACGAGACCCACAGCTTCAACACCGCCTCGGTGGAGGCGGTGATACGCCAGGCCCTCGCCGTCAACCCGCAGGCGGTGATCGTGATCAAGTCCACGGTGCCGGTGGGCTACACGGCACGTGTGCGCGCGGCGCTGGGGTGCGAGCAGCTGGTGTTTTCACCTGAATTCCTGCGCGAGGGGCGGGCGCTGCATGACAGCCTGTACCCCAGCCGTATCGTCGTGGGTGAGCGTTCTGCGCGCGGGCAGGCCTTTGCCGATCTGCTTCGGGAAGGCGCCTTGCGCCCCGATGTGCCGGTGCTGCTGACCGGCAGCACCGAGGCCGAGGCGATCAAGCTCTTTGCCAATACCTACCTTGCCATGCGTGTGGCCTTCTTCAACGAACTGGATACCTACGCCAGCCTGCATGGACTGGACACGCGGCAGATCATCGAGGGCGTGGGGCTGGACCCGCGCATCGGCAGCCATTACAACAATCCGTCTTTCGGTTATGGCGGCTACTGCCTGCCCAAGGACACCAGGCAACTGCTGGCCAATTACGAGCAGGTGCCGCAGAACCTGATCCGCGCCATCGTGGAGGCCAACAGCACGCGCAAGGACTTCGTGGCGCAGGACATCCTGCGCCGTCGGCCGACCACGGTGGGCATTTACCGGCTGGTGATGAAAGGCGGCAGCAACAATGTGCGCGCCAGCAGTGTGCAGGGCATCATGAAACGGTTGAGGGCCACGGGGGTAGCGCTGATCGTCTACGAGCCGGTGCTCAAGGAGCCGGAGTTTTCCCGTGCACCGGTGCTCACCGACCTGGCGGACTTCAAGCGGCGCGCCGACCTGATCGTGGCCAACCGGCAGGCGCCGGAACTGGCCGACGTGGTGCACAAGGTCTATACCCGGGACCTGTTTGGGCGGGACTAGGCCAGACCAGCTTGAGGGCGAAGTGCTATTCCAGCCGCAAGATGTCGCCGCTGACCACCAGGCGCTTGCCGGGCGGGGGTGTGAGCCAGGCGCGAGCCGACTCGGGCGCCAGGCCATAGGTGAAGCTGATGGGCTCGCCCGGCGCACCGCCATGGCCGCTGCTTTCTCCCAGGGCGGTGAAGGACAGCCGGGCCTGCCTGCCATCGCTGCAGCTCAGGTTGACCGTGCCGCTGGCCGTGGCGGTGTAGCGCAGGGTACCCATGCAGCTGAGCGCAGGCTCGCCCTCGCTGCGCAGCTGAAGCTTGCCGCTGCGGTCGGTGTAGATCAGCATTTCACCGGTGAGCACGCGTTCGCCGACCACGGCCAGCGCGGGTGCGGGCGTGGCCAGCGCGCGCATGGTGGCGTCGTTCACCGCGGCACAGCCGCCCAGCAGCAAAACCCCTGCGAGCAGCAGGACCGGACGGGTATAGGCATGGCATTTCATGATGGGGCCATCATAGAATATCGGCCAGCGGGCACAAGACCCGGCTGGTTCCCCGAAAGAAAAGACGTCGTATGGACAACGAAACCACCATGCCCGGGCTGCTGACGATGCCGGGCGAGCTGCACGAGGATGCAAAGCGCCATCCTGGCCGCTTCTTCCTCTATAGGCTGATCTTTGGCGCGGCCGTGCTGGCCCTGGCGCTGGGCCTCTGGCTGCTTTGAACGGCTGGCCCCGGGCGGGGCCGTTTCCCTTTCAGCTGAGCAGGTCACCCAGCGTGCGTGCAATCACACAGGTGGCGCGTTGCAGGTCGGCCAGCACGATGTGTTCGTCGGCGCGCTTGGCATTGCTTTCGCGTACGGTGCGCGGCCCGGCGCCGTAGATGACCCCCGGGATGCCGCGTTCTCCATAGAGCCTCACATCGGTGTAGAGCGGGGTGCCCACTGCGGGCACGGGTTCGCCGAAAACCTCCTGTGCATGCTTTTGCAGCGCCTGCACCAGCGGCCGGTTGCCCGGCAGCGGCTTGAGGGCCTGGGCCAGCAGGATGCGGCGCACCTCGACCTGCAGGGCCTTGCCGCCGCGTGGCGGCGCAAAGCTGGTTGCCGCCTGGGCGATGGTCTGGCGCAGGCTGGCCTCGACTTCGGCGGGGTTTTCCTCGGGGATCATGCGCCGGTCGAGTTTGAACACCACCTTGCCGGGCACGACATTGGTGTTGGTGCCGCCCTGGATCAGGCCCACGTTGAGGTAGGGGTGGCTGATCCCTTCGACCGTTGAGCGCACCTTGAGGTAATCGGCGTTGAGCTTGTAGAGGGCGTTGAGGATGTGGGTGGCACCCTGCAGTGCATCGATGCCGCTGTCGGGGATGGCGGCGTGGGCCATGTCACCTTGCACGGTCACCTCGAGTTGCAGGCAGCCGTTGTGGGCCGTGATGACTTGGTAGCTGAAGCCGGCCGCGATCATCAGATCCGGTTTTGTCAGGCCATGCTTGAGCAGCCAGCCAGGACCGAGTTCGCCACCGAACTCCTCGTCATAGGTGAAATGCAGTTCGATGCAGCCGCGCGTGGGTTTGGCTACCGCCTCCAGGGCGCGCACGGCATGGGTGTAGGTGGCGAAGTCGCATTTGCTGACGGCGGTGGCGCGGCCGTACATCTTGCCGTCGACGATTTCGGCGCCGTAGGGGTCGTGGGTCCAGCCTTCACCCGGGGGCACGACATCGCCGTGGGCATTGAGAGCGATGGTCGGGCCGCCCGGTCCGTAACGCCGGCGCACGATGAGATTGGTGATGGTTTCAAGTCCTGCCGCCCGCACGTCGGCTGCGGGGACGGGATGCGCCTCCACCTCCCAGCCCCAGGCGCGCAGCAGCTCGGCGGTGCGTTCGGCATGCGGAGCGTTGTTGCCCGGTGGTGTGTCCGTGGGCACACGCACCAGCTGTTGCAGGAAGGCGGTTTCTTCCGCGAAGTGTTCGGCAACCCAGCGATCAAGTGCGGCGTGTACGGTCGTGTTCATGGTGGTTCAGGTCGGTGGGTTGGCGGCCAGCTCTTGCAGCAGATGCTGGAAGGCGCGCACGGTGAGGTCCATGTCGTCGCTGGTGCTCGATTCGAGCGGGTTGTGGCTGATACCGAGGTTCTCGCCGCGCACGAAGAGCATGGCCTGGGGCATCACCTCATGCAGCTTCATGGCGTCGTGACCGGCCCCGCTGGGCAGCTTGAACACGGGCAGGCCCAGGGCCGCCACGGCCTGTTCCCACCGGGCCTGCCAGGCCGGGGCGCTGGGCGCGGCGCTGGCGCGCATGGTTTCTTCCAGCATGTATTGCACGCCACGGCGCGCGCAGATCGTTTCGAGTCCGCTGCGCACATCGGCCAGCAGGGCATCGCGCAGGGCGTTGTCGGGCGCGCGCAGGTCCAGGCTGAAACGGCAGCGGCCGGGGATGACGTTGATGGAGCCGCTGGGCACTTCCAGCATGCCCACGGTGCCCACGCTGCCCGCGTGGCGGCGCGCGGCCTGCTCCACGTGCAGGATGAGCTCGGCCACGGCGGCGGCGGCGTCGGCGCGCATGTGCATGGGCGTGGTGCCGGCATGGCTGGCCGTGCCCCGCACCTCGCCCAGCAGGCGCACGCTGCCGTTGATGGAGGTGACCACGCCCAGGGGCAGGTCCTGCTGCGTCAGCACGGGGCCCTGCTCGATGTGCACTTCGACGAAGCCCAGGTACTTGGCCGGGTCGCGCTTCAAGGCGGTGATGGCTTCCAGCGTGGCGGGCAGGCCGGCGGCCTGCATGGCCGCGCGCATGGAGATGCCCTCGGTGTCCACCTGGTCCAGCCAGGTCGGGTTGAAGTCGCCGCGCAGGGCGCCGGATCCGAGGAAGGTGGCCTTGTAGCGCTGGCCTTCCTCTTCGGCGAAACCCACGATCTCGAAGGCAAAGGGCAGACGCTGGCCGCCTTGATGCAGTTCACGTACGCAGGCCAGGGGCACGTAGATGCCCAGGCGCCCGTCGTACTTGCCGCCATTGCGCACGGTGTCGTAGTGGCTGCCCGTGAGCAGGGCAGGCGCGCCGGGCGCGCTGCCTTCATAACGGCCCACCACGTTGCCCACGGCGTCGATCGTGACGCTGTCGCAGCCCACCTCACGCATGGTGCGGGCGATGGAAGCGGCGCAGGCACGGTGCGCCTCGGTGAGGTAGGTCACCGTGAGTTCACCGCGTTCGGCGTAGGCGGGTTCGCTGTGCGCAGCCAGGGCTTCCTGCCAGTCCCAGACCAGATGACCTAACGTGGGCTCGAAGCCGAACTTGTCGTTGAGCCGGATCTCGGCGATGCGGTGGATGTTGCGCAGGCACTCGGCCAGTTCGGCATCAGGGTGACTGTGCAGTCGACGCTCGAAGGCCGCGATGATCTGCTGCTTGCCCAGGCCGCTGCCGCGCGGGCCGCGCACGGCCAGGATGAAGGGCCAGCCGAAGCGCTTGTTGTAGTCGGCGTTGAGCTGCTGGATGCGCGCGAACTCCTCGGGCGTGCAGTGTGTCAGGCCGGCCTTGCTCTGTTCGTTGGAGGATTCGGCCGTGAGCGTCTTGGCCACCATGGCCTTGCCCGCGAGTTCGGGGTGGGCGCGCACCAGGGCGATCTGGGCTTCGCGGCCGCCCAGTTCGAGCACACGGGCGCAGGCCAGCTTCAGCGCGGCCAAGCTCGCGAACGGGCGTTGCAGCAGGGCCTGCTGAACGATCCAGGGCGTGTGCTCGTAAAGGCCGGCTAGCATTTGCGCCGCTTCGGGCAGAGGCGCGGTGTTGAGGTGCTCCAGGGTGGTGGCCATGAGGTTCCGCTCAGGCAGTCGGGTAGGGGTGGGTGGTCCGCCAGTGGCGCGCGATGTCCAGGCGGCGCGCCACCCAGACCTGCTCGTGGCCCTGGATGTAGTCCAGGAAACGCTGCAGCGCCGAGATGCGGCCGGGGCGGCCCAGCAGGCGGCAGTGCATGCCGATGCTCATCATCTTGGGGCGGTCCAGGCCTTGCGGATCACCTTCGGCATACAGCGCGTCGAAGCTGTCCTTGAGGTAGGCAAAAAATGGGTCGGCGTGGGAAAAGCCCTGGGGCAGGGAGAAACGCATGTCGTTGCAATCGAGCGTGTAGGGCACGATGAGTTGCTGCGCATCGCTGCCGTCGCTCTTGCGCACCTTCATCCAGAAGGGCAGGTCGTCGCCGTAGTAGTCGCTGTCGTATTCGAAGCCACCGTAGTCAGCCACGAGGCGACGCGTGTTGGGGCTGTCGCGGCCGGTGTACCAGCCCAGGGGGCGCTGGCCCGTGAGCTCACGCAGGATCTGCATGGCCTCCGCCATGTGGGTGCGTTCGATGGCTTCGTCGAGGTTCTGGTAGTGGATCCACTTGAGGCCGTGGCAGGCAATCTCGTGGCCCAGCTCCGTGAAGGCGGCGCAGACCTCGGGGCAACGTTGCAGGGCGGTGGCCACACCGAAGACCGTGAGCGGCAGGCCGCGCTGTTCGAACTCGCGCAGGATGCGCCAGACCCCCTGGCGCGAGCCATATTCGTAGATGCCTTCCATGCTGATGTGCCGGGCGGGGAAGGCCGCCGGGTTGAACATCTCGGAGAGGAAAGTCTCGGAAGCGGCGTCGCCGTGCAGCACGCTGTTCTCGCCGCCCTCTTCGTAGTTGAGGACGAATTGCACGGCGATGCGCGCGCCACCGGGCCAGCGGGCGTGCGGGGGCGTGCGGCCGTAGCCGATGAGGTCACGCGGGTAGAGGGCGGTGCTGTCGTAGATCATGCGAGCGCGAGCGCGATGTCGCTCGTCGGTGGCTTGCGGTCGAAGGTCAGGTTGGCCATGACGTTGTTGAGGTGTTCGTCCATCAGCCGCACGGCCAGGTCCTCGTCCTTGGCGGCCACGGCCTTGACGATCTCCACATGCTCGTCGTTCGAATGCTCGGCCGCGCTCTTGGACTGGTAGACCAGGGTGATCAGCGCGCAGCGCGAGATCAGCTCTTCCAGCAGCTCGGCCAGCACCCGGTTGTTCATGAGTTCAGCCATGCGCACATGGAAGTCGCCCAGCAGTTCGTTGCGGCCGGGCACGTCGTTGCTGGCCACGGCCTTTTTTTCTTCGGCCACGTGAGAGCGCAGGGCCTTGATCTTGGCTGGCGTGGCCTGGCGCACGAAGCTACGCACCATTTCGAGTTCCAGCATGCGGCGCACCGCGAAGACCTGCTGGGCCTCTTCCACCGAAGGAGTGGCCACGAAGGCGCCGCGCGAGGGTTCAAGCCGGATCAGGCGGTTCTGGGCCAGCTGGAACAGGGCCTGGCGCACCAGGGTGCGCGAGACGCCGAAGTGGTCGCCCAGTTTCTGCTCGGCCAGCTTGGTGCCCGGGTGCAGGCGGTGCTCCACGATGGCACGTGTGAGGGACTCGACGATGTGGCGGGTGCTGGACGATTCCATTGGGAAATGATATCGCCAATCGAAAAAACTGTATACACTTTCGGTGGACTGCTTCGGTTCTTCAAAAGGACGATCACCATGGGCCTCAGCACCCACGTACTCGACACCATGCATGGCTGCCCTGCTGCGGGCATGGCGGTCGCGCTGTACACCACCTCCCCCGACGGTCAGGCCCAGCTGGTGCGTCGTTTTACGCTCAATGACAACGGGCGCAACCCGGACGGCATGCTCTACGACAACAGCCAGCTCCAGGCGGGCACCTACCGCCTGGTTTTCGGCGTCAAAGACTACTTTCTGGGCAAAGGCGTGGCCTTGCCCGAGCCGGCTTTCCTGGACCAGGTGGCCCTCGATTTCGGCGTGGCCGATGCCACGCAGCACTACCACGTGCCCCTGCTCGTGAGCCCCTGGAGTTATTCGACCTACCGCGGGAGCTGAGATGGACGCCTATTTCCTGGACTGGGCCAATCTGCTGCTGCGCTGGTTGCACGTGATCGTGGCGATTGCGTGGATCGGCTCTTCTTTCTATTTCGTCTTCCTCGACAGCAGCCTCACGCCCCCCGAGGACGAGAGGCTGAACCGTGAGGGCGCCACCGGCGAGCTCTGGGCCGTGCACGGCGGCGGTTTCTACCACCCGGTCAAGTACGCGGTGTCGCCGCCCGTGCTGCCGCCGCACCTGCACTGGTTCTACTGGGAGAGTTACAGCACCTGGCTCAGCGGCTTCGCGCTCTTCCTCATCTCCTACCTCTGGAGTCCCAGCGTCTACCTGATCGACCCGCGGGTGATGGACTGGGCGCCCTGGGCTGCCGTGAGCGCGGCGCTGGCCTTCCTCGTGGTGTTCTGGATTCTTTATGACCTGGCCTGCCGTTTCCTGGGTCAGGGTGAGCACGGCGATAGCAAGGTGGGCATCGCCGTAGCCCTGCTCGTGGTGCTGGCGTCCTGGCTGGCCTGCCATCTCTTCGCCGGTCGCGCGGCCTTCCTGCTGGTGGGCGCCATGCTGGCCACCACCATGAGCGCCAACGTGGCCATGTGGATCATTCCGGGCCAGCGCAAGGTGGTGGCCGCCCTCGAGGCCGGCCAGCCGGTGGACCCCATCCACGGCCAGCGTGGCAAGCAGCGCAGCGTGCACAACACCTACTTCACGCTGCCGGTGCTGTTCGCCATGCTGAGCAACCACTACAGCTTCACCTACGTGTCTGCGTACAACTGGGTGTTTCTCGTTCTCATCATGTTTGCCGGTGCGGCCATTCGCCAGTTCTTTGTGCTGCGGCATGGCTACAAGCTCGGGCGCAACGCGCACCCCTGGCCTTATGCGGCGGCGGGCGTGGTGGTCCTGCTGGGGCTCATCGTCTGGCTGCGTCCTGCACCGGCGCCTGCTGCTGCTGCGCCGCAGGCCGTGACCTTTGTCCAGGTGCAGTCCATCACGGCGGAGCGTTGTGTCATGTGTCATGGGCCGGCCTTGCAGTCCAAGGGGGTGCGCCTGGATACGCCTGAGGAGCTCCAGAAATATGCTTTGCAGATTTACCAGCAGGTGGTGGTGAGTCGTGTGATGCCCATGACCAATGCGACGGGGATGACTGAAGCGGAGCGTTTGGTTTTTGCGCAGTGGTTTCAGCCTGGGGGCAAGAGGGACTGATTTTTCTTTGTTGTGTTGCCTTGGCAGGCGCGGCATTGTCGGGATGTGCCCCCGACAGGGCAGTAACTTTCTTTTGCTTCGCCAAAAGAAAGTCACCAAAGGTCACGCAGTGGGACTTTGCTCACTTCGCGCAGCGAAGTTATGCAAAGGCCAAAAGGCGAGCCGGGTTCGTCGTCCCTGCGCTGTGCGCAGGGCACGCTGCGTTGCTCGGCCAGCGCGGGAAGCGCAGAAACTCGCTTCGCTCAAACATCTGCGCTTCTTTTCCCGCCCTGGCCTGCGCTACTCGCCTCCTCTCACGGCAATGGGGGAGCAGATACCAAAACCAAAGCCCACAAGGACGCGCCATGGCGCGTCCTTGTTTGGCTGTTCTGTCTTGGCTGTTGGTTTCCGGCTGTCTGGACCCCCATGCCGTGTGGCAGGGCTGAGCAGCGCAGCAGCGGGCGGATCAGGGCGGGCGTTGTTTGAGCGCAGC
>CAUPLI010000005.1:0-340218 GCA_963512175.1 uncultured Hylemonella sp.
AGACTGGGCGAGTCTGCAAGACACCCCAGAAAATCATGAGTCCGAGCAACAGACTAGTACCAACCAACGTCGATAGAGGAAGTTCCTTATCCAACACCTCCGCTGCCGCGAGGCAAGGAGCGAGGGCGAGGGCGAGGGCGAAAACAAATTTACGGCGCATGAAACACCCTAACGTTTGAGGTAAGCGGATGCCGAAGGCAATCCGCGCTTGACTGAATTGTTAGGTGTCATGGGAGGTCCACAAAGAGGAGGTATACGCCTAAGCAAAGCATTGCGAAAACGAACATGCCCAAGAAGACCTTCATACTTCTAGGCGAGATAAACCCAAAATAACGGTACGCAGTGGCGTGAAAGACGCTTCCGCAGCTAGGGCAACGAACTCGGGTATCCAAGTCTTGTATCGCTGGCGCAAGCAATAGGCCCGTAACCGTTCGTTTCGCCCACGCCTGATCGGCAGGAAACCTAGCGCCACATTTTGGACATTGCTCGTCATCCATGCGCCGCACCTAACGTTGGAATTGACCGGCGACCGGTGGAGAGGACCGGAGCAAAGCGAAGGTCCGCCGCTGGGCGTCCGTGTCGAACGACCTGTTAGACCGCATCGCACGGTTCATGGGGCGAAGCCTCCGATCGACCAGGTGGTGAACGTGAAGAGCGTTGGAACGGCCGGCATGAGGAGAGCCGCGCCAAGCAAGAGCGCCACCACTAGGACCTTTCGGTTCTTGTTGAGCGGCCAGAACAAGGAGAGGGGCCAGAGAAGCCACAGCCACGCGAACACCATCCACGGCGTTGCGCTGAAACCGTCCCATTCGAACCGCTGCCTCGCGACCAGTGCGCCCAGAATGAGCGCAGCGTGCAGGACAACCAACACCACAGGTAAGGCGACTCGGACGGACACTTGAGACTCGTGATTTTTCATGCGGTCTAACTTGATATAGACCGCAAAAGTGCGGAATAACATGGCCGAGTGTTCATCGTGTGCGCCTCCCCTGATGCAGCTAAGTGCTTGTTTTGTAAGCGCATTATCCATGCGGACAGGCAGTCGGCCACCCATTAACAAACCGTGAAAACCCGCAAAAGTGCGGATTAACATCGGGGCGGGAAAACCGGCAGCATCAGACCACCCCTTTGAAGGGCTTGATTTCATTGGGTTTATTGATGATACTGTTTTTATGAACAGTATTCCTGTTTTCCACAAACCCCGCATTGCGCAGGCGCACCCGCCCTTGCAGTCACCCCGCCTGCTGGGCCAGTTGCGTGAACGCCTGCGCTACCTGCACTACAGCCTGCGCACGGAGCAGAACTACCTGTACTGGGTGCGCTGCTTCATCCGCTTTCATGGCCTGCGGCATCCGCGTGAGATGGGCAAACCTGAGGTGGAGGCCTTCCTCACCATGCTGGCCCATGAGCGCAAGGTGTCCGTTTCCACGCACCGGCAAGCCCTCAGCGCCCTGCTGTTCCTCTACAAGGAGGTACTGTGCCAGGACTTGCCCTGGCTGGGCGAGATAGGCCGCCCGGTACCCACGCGCCGCATTCCCAGCGTGCTCACGGTGCCGGAGGTACAAAGGTTGCTGGACCTGCTGGACGGAGAAACCGGTTTGCTGGCACGCCTGTTGTATGGCACAGGCATGCGGCTGATGGAGTGCCTCAGCCTGCGTGTGAAGGATGTGGACTTTGCGCGCCACGTCATCGTGGTACGTGAGGGCAAAGACGGCAAGGACCGGGTGGTGATGCTGCCGCGCTCGCTGCTGGAACCACTGCGGATGCAGCTGGCCCGTTCACACATTCTTTGGGAGACCGACCGCGCCGCGCAACGGCCCGGCGTCTATCTGCCGCATGCACTGGAGGCCAAGTACCCGCGCGCGGGCCAGACCTGGGCCTGGCACTGGGTATTTCCGTCGCCCACCCTCTCGACAGATCCGCGCAGCGGCATCGAGCGCCGGCACCATCTGTATGAGGAACGTTTGCAACGTGCCATCAAAAAGGCCCTGCCCCAGGCCGGCATCCACAAGCATGTCTCCGTGCACACCCTGCGCCATTCGTTCGCCACGCATCTGCTGCAGGCCGGCACCGACATTCGCACCGTGCAGGAGTTGCTGGGCCATTCGGATGTCAGCACCACCATGATCTACACGCATGTGCTCAAGGTGGCAGCGGGTGGCACGACCAGCCCGCTGGATGCGTTGAGTCACGCCGCCGCCTGATCACTCATGCAGATGTACGCATCACCCCAGCTGAACCGCCTCGCCCCGGGCGTTGAACGGAATGTAGTTCCCCAGCGCCCCGCGCTTGATGTCCTCCACCATGCGCTGCAGGGGGGCGTCCGCATCCTGGCTGCTGGGGGCGTGGCCGTCACGGCCTCCCAGCGCGGCCACGAAGACCAGCTTCCAGGCCTGGCCGAACTGTTGCGCTTCACCGGCCAGGGCCGCGAATGAGGCAATTTCTTCCGGCGTCTTGTCCACGCACATCTGCGGCACCAGTGCGCCGCCTTGACCCGCCTCAAAACGGGCGGCCTGCTCGGGGCTGCTGCCCTCGGGCAGTTCGGCGGCGGCAAAGACGAAGAGCAGGCGCTGCGGCTCGCGTTGCTGGCGCGCGGTGGCCAGCAGGTCATCAAAGGTGGAAATGGTCATGGCTTGATTTTCCTCAAGACCGTGCCACACTGGCAAGTGCGTTCTCCTCGAAACAACGCCTGACGAGGATGGCGCCAGGGTTTGATTTGCCGCAAACCCTCATACCGGCACTTCCCTAGCATCCCGTTCAGAACAACGTGGAGTAATGCATGAGCGACACAACGCACCCGACCCCGGCCCTCCAGGCCCTGGCCCCGCAGAGCATCAGCGAGGAGGTGCTGCTGGAGAAGTACGCCAAGGGCGATGAGCAGAGCATCCTGCAGGTGAACCAGCGTGTGGCGCGTGCCCTGGCCGCCCAGGAAGCGCCCGAGCAGCGCACGCACTGGGAGGGGCGTTTCCTGCACGCGCTGCAGCAGGGTTTCCTGCCGGCCGGGCGCATCCAGTCCGCGGCAGGCACGGACCTGACCGCCACGCTGATCAACTGCTTCGTGCAGCCGGTGGGCGACTCCATTGCGCACGACGACGAGGGGCACCCCGGCATCTACGTGGCGCTGATGGAGGCCGCCGAAACCATGCGCCGCGGCGGCGGAGTGGGCTACGACTTCTCGCGCATCCGCCCGCGCGGCGCCTGGGTGGGCAGCACGCAGAGCAGCGCCTCGGGCCCGGTGAGCTACATGCGCGTGTACGACCGCTCCTGCGAGACGGTCGAATCGGCCGGCAGCCGGCGCGGCGCGCAGATGGGCGTGCTGCGCTGCGACCATCCGGACATCGAGGAGTTCATCCACGCCAAGGATTCCGGCGACCTGCGCAACTTCAACATCTCGGTGGGCGTGACGGACGCCTTCATGAAAGCCGTGGTGGCCGATGGCGAGATCGAGCTGGTGCACCACGCCGAAGCCGGCGCGGCCCAGAAGGCCGAGGGCGCCTACCTGAGGCAGGACACGGGCGGTCATCAGAGTCTGTGGGTCTACCGCAAGCTGCGCGCGCGCGAGCTGTGGGAGCAGATCATGCGCTCCACCTACGACCACGCCGAACCCGGCGTGCTGTTCCTGGACACGATCAACCGCGACAACAACCTCTCGTACTGCGAGAGCATCGCCAGCACGAACCCCTGTGCGGAGCAACCCTTGCCGCCCTACGGCTGCTGCTGCCTGGGCTCCATCGACCTCACGCGCTTCGTGCGCGAGCCCTTCGAGGAGAAAACACACTTCGACTTCGCCGGTTTCGCCGAGCTGTGCCGCACCGCGGTGCGCATGCTCGACAACGTGCTGGACGCCACCGTCTGGCCGCTG
This sequence comes from uncultured Hylemonella sp., assembly GCA_963512175.1. Classification (GTDB taxonomy): domain Bacteria; phylum Pseudomonadota; class Gammaproteobacteria; order Burkholderiales; family Burkholderiaceae_C; genus Hylemonella. Next base: position 3,863 of record CAUPLI010000005.1, read on the forward strand.
CCGCAGCAGGAGCAGGAGATGCGCAGCAAGCGCCGCGTGGGCCTGGGCTACACCGGCCTGGGCGACGCGCTGGTGATGCTGAACCTGCGTTACGACACGGCGGAAGCGCGCGAGATGGCGCGCAGGATTTCGGAAGCCCTGCGCGACGCCTCCTACGAGGCCTCTTGCGAGCTGGCGCGCGAGCGCGGTGCCTTCCCGCTCTTCAACGCCGACATGTACCTGAGCAGCCCGCGCTTTGCCTCGCGCCTGCCGGCGGCGCTGAAGGAGAAGATCCGCGCGCACGGCCTGCGCAACTCGCACCTGCTGTCCATCGCGCCCACGGGCACCATCAGCCTGGCTTTTGCCGACAACGCAAGCAACGGGATTGAGCCGGCCTTCAGCTGGCACTACACGCGCAAGAAGCGTATGCCCGACGGCGGCTTCAAGGAATACGCGGTGGAAGACCACGCCTGGCGCCTGTACCGCCACCTCAAGGGCGCAGAGGCCCCGCTGACGCCGGCCTTCGTGACCGCGCTGGAGATGAGTGCGCAGGCGCACGCGGCCATGGTGGCGGCAGTGGCGCCCTATATCGACACGGCCATCTCCAAGACGGTCAACGTGCCGGCCGACTACCCCTACGCCGATTTCCAGGACCTCTACCAGCAGGCCTGGCAGTCCGGCCTCAAGGGCCTGGCCACCTACCGGCCCAATGCAGTGCTGGGCTCGGTGCTGAGCGTGACGCCCGCCGTGGAGCCCATGCAACTGGACGACGCCAACCAGCGCCTGGCGCTGGAGCGCCTGCCTGCGCCCGTGCTGTCTTCGCTGCGCTGGCCGGGCCGGCCCGAGTTGCCCGGCGGCAACCTGGCCTGGAGCTTCATGGTGCACCACCCCTACGGCGAGTTCGCGCTCTTCGTGGGCGAACTGCCGGGTGAGGAAGGCGGACCGCCCCAGCCCTTCGAGGTCTGGGTCAACGGCGCCGAGCAGCCGCGCGGCCTGGGCGCACTGGCCAAGACGCTCTCCATGGACCTGCGTTCGAACGACCCGGCCTGGCTCAGGCTCAAGCTCGACGCGCTGGCCACGGTGGCGGAAGAACGCTCCTTCGAAATGCCCTTCCCGCCGCACGGCGAGCGCCGCCTCTTCCCCGGCGTGGTGGCGGCCACGGCGGCGGTGATCCGCTGGCGCTGCGAGCAGTTGGGCGTGTGGCGCGAACGCGCACAGAGCGCCCCCACCCCCGTGCTGGACGCCATGTTCAGCCGCGAGGAGCCGCTGACCGGCCCCTCGGGCACGCTGGCCTGGGCGGTGGACATCGACAACCCGGCCACGGGCGAGGCCTTCACGCTCACGCTCAAGGAAGTCACCCTGCCCGCGCCCGAAGGCGGCAGCGTCACGCGCCCGTGTGCCGTGGGCTTCTCGGGCAACTACCCGCGCGCTTTCGACGGGCTGGCACGCCTGCTCTCGCTGGACATGCGCGTGGTCGACCCGGCCTGGATCGGCATGAAGCTGCGCAAGCTGCTCAACTACGCCGAGCCCCTGGGCCAGTTCATGGCCTTCGTGCCCGGCCTGCCGCACGGCGAACGCCGCCAGCAGACCTGGCCCTCCACCGTGGCCTATATGGCGCGCCTCATCATCCACCGCTACGCCATGCTGGGCGTGCTGGACGAAGAGGGTTACCCGCTGCGCGAAATGGGCGTGCTGGAGAGCCCGGGCGAACACGCCGAAGGGGAGGAGCCCGCCGCCATGGCCGGGCGCCCCTGCCCCGAGTGTGGCAACCCCACCGTGATCAAAAAGGACGGCTGCGACTTCTGCACCGCCTGCGGTTACGTGGGGCAGTGCGGCTAGCCGGTGTAGCCAGCCAAGCGCGGCAACAGCAACACGAAGTCGGGCCACACGGTGACCAGGGCCAGGGCAGCGATCATCACCAGCAGGAAGGGCATGGCCTCGCGCACGAGCACGCCCAGCGACACGTTGGCAATCTTCATCATCATGAAAAGCAGCAGCCCATAGGGTGGCGTGACCAGGCCGATCATGATGTTGAGCACGGCCATCACACCAAAATGCACGGGGTCGATGCCCAGTGCCACGGCAGTGGGCAGCAGCACCGGCAGGATGATGAGGATGATGGTGGACCCCTCCAGGAAGGCCCCCAGCACCAGCAGGATCACGTTCACCAGCAGCAGGAACATCATGGGTGAGAGCTGCAGTCCCTGCAGCATGCCGCGCAGCGTGGCGGGGATGTTCTCGGACGTGATCACGTAGTTGAACACCAGGGCGCCGGCAATCAGCATGCCGATGGAGATGCTCATGCGCGCGCTGGACAGCAAGGCGTCATACAGCTCAGGCCAGCGCAGGTTCCGATACAGGCCGGCGGAGATCAGCAGTGCGTACGCGGCGGCCACCCCGGCGGCTTCGGTCGGCGTGGTGATGCCGCTGTACAGGCAGCCCAGCAGAATCACGGGCAGCATCAGCGCGGGGAAGGCCTCGCGCGTGATGCGGGGCATGTCGCGCAGCGGGACGCGCGGCTCCACCGGAAACCCCCGGCGTTTGGCCAGCCACCAGATCAAGGCCATCTGCACCGCGCCCAGCAGCAGGCCGGGCAACACACCGGCAATGAACAGATAGCCGATGGAGGTACCCGAGACCAGTGCATACAGCACCAGCGGGATGGACGGCGGCAGGATGGGCCCGATGACCGAGGACACGGCACTCAGCGCTGCCGCAAAACCCGGTGTGTACTTGCCGTCGCGCGTCATCATGGTCTGCATGAGCTTGCCGGAGCCGGCGGCATCGGCCAGCGCGCTACCTGACATGCTGGCGAACACCACGCTTTGCAGCACATTCACCTGCGCCAGGCCACCGCGAAAACGCCCCACCACGGCATTGCAGAAGCGCAGCAGCCTGTCCATGATGCTGCCCGTGCTCATGATGGTGGCCGCCAGGATGAACAGCGGAATGGCCAGCAACAGGAAGCTGGAGTAGGTGCCGTTGAGCAGCTGCTCGGCAGCGGTGCCCATGTCCATGCCCTTGAGGTACAGGTACAGGACGGACCCGCCGATCATGGCGTGTCCCAGCGGCACGCCCAGCAGGCTCAGGCCGATGATGACGCCTAGCGCCAGGGAGAAGGGGCTGGTGAAGTTCACAGTGCAGACGCTGAAGAGGAGTCGTCGCTTTTGGGCGCGGGGCCGCGCACGAGCTGGCGCAGGCAGCGGGCGATCACGGCCACGGCAAAGACGATGTAGATGGAATACATGACGTCCATGCGGACGCCCAGGTAAGAGGCTTTCTCGACCTTCATGAAGGTCACGTACGACCACGACGCCGGCAGCGACATGCCGAAGAGCGCGATGATGCTCACGGCCCCGATGGCCTGCACCACGCGGCGGCGGCGGGGGCTGCCGCTGTCGGCGAAGGTGTCGATGCGGATCTCTTCATCGTCCCGCAGCACAAAGGCCGCCCCCCACAGCACCAGCCACAGCCAGGCCGCCAGTGACAGCTCGGTCGTCCAGCCCACGGGCCAGTTGAACACGTAGCGCATGACGATCTGCACGATGAAGGCGACGAAGATCACCGCCAGCAAAAAGGCCGCCACGCCCTGCGCGAACCGATGCAGCAATGCGGGGATGCCACGGATCCGGCTTTGCCGGTCCGTCGGCATCGCCCCCTTGAGGGGGGGGCGCGAAGCGCCTCGGGGGGGAATCATTTCAATGCATTGATCTTGTCGACGATGCCTGCGGGCCAGTTCCTGGCGTCATCCGAGGCCAGGTACATCTTCTGCGCATGCTCGCGGAATGCGTTCACATTGGGCGCGTACACGTCCAGCCCCGCCTTGCGGAAGGTCTCGGCCAGCTCCGCTTCGCGTTTGGTGTGCTCTGCCGCGCTCCAGGCGATCGCCTTGTCGGCCGCGGCCTGAAACGCCTTCTGCCTGGCCGGTGACATGTTGTTCCAAGTCTTCATGTTGACCGTGAGCAGGTCAAACGCCACCAGGTGGGAGGTCAGCACGATCTGACCCATGACCTCGTAGAACTTCATGTTCTGCACATTGGGCAGGGGATTGTCCTGGCCGTCCACGGCGCCGGTCTGCATGCCGGTGTAGGTTTCGGCGTAGGCCATGGGCGTGGGGTTGGCGCCCAGTGAACGGCCCAGCATCTGCCAGGTATCGCCGGGCGGCATGCGCAGCTTCACGCCGGCCAGGTCGGCGGGCACGCTGATCTTCTTCTTGCCTTTGAGGCCCACATGGCGGGTACCGAAGAAGGTGGGGCCCAGGATCTTGACCTTGACCTGGTCTTCGACCATCTTCTTCATCTGCGCGCCCAGGTCGCTGGCAAAAAACTGCGCCAGGTGGTTGGCGTCGCGAAACAGGTAGGCCGATGCCAGCACCGACCACGCCGGCACCTGCTTGGAGATGTCCTGCGGGGAGATGTTGCCCATCTCCAGGTTGTCACGCTGGAGCGCCACCAGTTCGGTGCCCTGGCGGAACAGCGTGGAGTTCAGGTGCATTTCCACCTTGAAGTCGGCGGCCACTTCCCTGGCAAACATGTTCATCATCTCGGCGCGTATGTCCTTGTCCGAGAACACGGCGGCAAAACGCAGTGTGGGCTGGGCCTGTGCCCAGGTGGGCAAGGCAGTCACGGCCGCGAGAGCAGCGCCTGCAGCCAGCAGGGTGCGGCGGTGGGTCGAGTGGATCATGGTGAGGTCTCCTTTATATTGGCCAGTCACTGGCGTTGAAAAATCAGGCTTGATACTCAGGCGGCGGCTTTTGCCTCGGCTATCCGCTGCGCCACGGCGCGGATGGCCATTTCGTAGCCATAGGGGCCGAAGCCGCAGATGACACCCGTGGCACCCAGTGATATCACCGAGTTCTGATACAGCGCTTCGCGTCGATGGATGTTGGTGATGTGCACCTCGAAGACGGGCTGATCCAGTGTCTTGAGGGCATCCAGCAGGGGGATGGAGCGGAACGACAGCCCGGCCGGGTTGATCACAACCGCGGCACCTTGTTCCCGCGCCTCCTGCACCCAGTCGACCAGCACGCCCTCGTGGTTCGACTGCAAGAACCGGCAGGCCAGCCCGACGTCCTGGGCCACGCGCAGGCATTGCTGCTCCACCTGGGCCAGCGTCGTGTTGCCATACAGATGAGGCTCACGGACCCCCAGGAGGTTGAGGTTCGGGCCGTTGAGGACGTAGACGGTTTGGGACATGGGTTCGGCGTTGCGGCGATCGGGGTTTGTGATGGCGCTGATTCTTGGCCTGTGACGCGGCCCCGGCTTCCATTTTGGAAAATTATTCCGCCATATAGAATCATCACCATGAGTTTGGCGCTGGACCGGGGACTTTCACTGCTGGAGCATCTGGCGCAACAGCCCGATGGTGTGCCCTTGGGCATGCTGGCCAGCGAGCTGGACATTCCCCTGAGCGCCTGTCATCGCCTGCTGGCCGAACTGCAAAGACATGGCTACGTGCGGCAGGGACCCGCGTCCGGCCCCTATCGGCTGACCACGAAGGTGGTGACCCTGGGCCTGGGCTATCTCACCAACGCGGGCATCGTCGACATGGCCGAGCCCCTGCTGGAGCGGCTGGCAGCGGCGTCAGGTGAACTCGTGCGCCTGTCCGTTGTTGACGACGATCGGCTGACCTGGGTCGCCAAGGCCCAGGGCATGCGTCGAGGACTGCGTTATGACCCCGATATGGGCCACGATGCCAGGTTGTCGTGCACGGCCTCAGGCCATGCCTGGCTGCTGACGCTCAGCGACGAACAGGCACTGACGCTGGTGACCCGGCAGGGCTTTGGCCTGGCCAGGGACTACGGCCCCAATGCGCCCGTGACCGTCAAGGCCCTGCTGGGATTTCTTCATGCTGCCCGGGTACGGGGCTACGCCATGATTGACGAGGTGTTTGCCCCCGGCATGGCGGCCATTGCGGCGCCCGTGATGCGACGCACCGAGGCCATCGGCGTGATCAGCATTGCTGGCCCACGCCTGCGTCTCACCAAAGACCGCATGTATGAACTGGCACCTGCATTGCTGGCAGCGGCAGCCGAGTTGGGGCCCATCAGCCGCAGCGGCAGTCTGTATGGGCGTCCGCCCCTTGGTAAGGGTTGAATCCCTGTCGTGACTCTCCAGTCCCGACACGAGTGAGCACGGGTTGCGGCCGGTCGACGTGCCGCCCTATACTTGACGAATGAACGAACCAGTACAAAAGATTCGTGGTCGCATGGGCCGCGCCCAAGCACCGGTGCGCAAGACCCCCGGCCGCACCAACGACCCCGAGCGCACCAGGGCCAACATCCTGCAGGTGGCCGAAGTCGAGTTCGGCGAGAAGGGCTTGGCGGGCGCACGCATCGACGAGATCGCCGAGGCCACGCGCACCAGCAAGCGCATGATCTATTACTACTTCGGCAGCAAGGAAGGCCTGTACCTGGCCGTGCTGGAGGAGGCCTACCGGCGGGTACGCGATGTCGAATCCGAACTCAAGCTGCAGGACCTGGAACCCGAAGAGGCCCTGCGCCGCCTGGTGGCCTTCACCTTCGACCACCACCTGCACCACGAGAGCTATATCCGTCTGGTGATGTCCGAGAACATCCACCGCGGGCAGTACCTGGCACAGAGCCAGCGCATCCAGGAACTCAACGTGCCGGCGATTGCCGCGATCCGCAATCTTTACGAACGTGGCGTCAAGGCCGGCCTGTTCCGCAAGGGCCTGGACCCGGTGGACATCCACGCCTCGATCTCTGCCCTGAGCTTCTTCAACGTCTCGAACCGGCACACCTTCAGCCTGATCTTCAAGCTCGACATGACATCCCGCGCCTACATTGCCCAGCGGCGTGAGAACGTGGTGGAAATGATCGCGCGTTTCGTGCGCAAACCCTGAATCCCGCCCGCCCAGCCGGGGCCAGGCAGGGTTTCCCCTTAGTTTAAAACTAACCAGTTCGTACAAAATAAGGGCAAGGAGACGCCCACGTGATACAGAAATTCTTCGACCTGCTCGGCCGCGCCTTCAGCGCACTGATGGTCCTATGCCTGGCCCTGATGGTGCTCATGGTCTTCGGCAACGTCGTGTTGCGCTACGGCTTCAACTCCAGCATCACCATGTCGGAAGAGCTCTCGCGCTGGCTCTTCGTCTGGATGACCTTCCTCGGCGCCGTGGTCGGCCTGATCCAGCACGCGCACCTGGGCACCGACGCCCTGCTCGCGCGCCTGCCCCTGCTGGGCCGCAAGATCTGCTTCGTGATCGCGCATGTGCTGATGCTCGGGGCCTGCTGGCTCATGTTCAGTGGTGCGCTCGAGCAGACCAGGATCAACCTGCAGTCCACCAGCGCCGTCATGGAAGTGTCCATGGCCTGGCTCTACGGTTCGGGCCTGATGTTTTCCGTGCTGGCCGCACTCGTGATCACCCATGAACTCTGGCGCTTCTGCACCGGCACGCTGCCGGACTCGGCGCTGATCGGCATCAAGGAATCGGACGACATGCCGCACGGCGTCGTCCAGGGCGCAGACCCCAAGGAGCGTGCATGACCATCGCCATCTTCCTCGGCGCCCTGCTCGGTGCCATGGCCCTGGGCGTGCCCATCGCCTTCTCCCTCATGGTCACCAGCGTGGCCCTGATGTGGCACCTGAACATGTTCGACGCCCAGATCCTGGCGCAGAACATCGTCGAAGGCGCCAACAGCTTCCCCCTGCTGGCCGTGCCTTTCTTCATGCTGGCCGGCGAGATCATGAACGCCGGTGGCCTGTCCAAGCGCATCGTCACCTTTGCCATGACCCTGGTGGGCCATCTGCGCGGCGGCCTGGGTTATGTGGGCATCATGGCCGCGGTCATCATGGGCGCGCTTTCGGGCTCGGCCGTGGCCGACGCTGCGGCCCTGGCCGCGCTGCTGCTGCCCGTGATGAACAAGGCCGGCTACGACCGCGCGCGTTCTGCCGGGCTGATCTCGGCCGGCGCCATCATCGCGCCCATCATCCCGCCCAGCATCGGCTTCGTGATTTTCGGCGTCACGGCCAATGTCTCGATCTCCAAGCTCTTCATGGCCGGCATCGTGCCTGGTCTCATGCTGGGCCTGACTCTGGCCATCACCTGGTGGCTGCTGAGCCGCAAGAGCGAGACCAAACTCACGCCGCGCGCCAGCCGCGCCGAAGTCCTGGCCGCGTTCAGGGACGCCACCCTGGCCCTGGGCCTGCCGGTCATCGTGGTCGTAGGCCTGAAATTCGGTGTCTTCACGCCTACCGAGGCCGCCGTGGTGGCCGCGGTCTACGCCCTGCTGATCTCCACCCTGGTCTACAAGGAGCTCCAGCTGAACCAGCTCTTCGGCCTGTTCCGGGCCGCGGCCCAGACCACGGCGGTGATCATGTTCCTGGTGGCGGCCGCCATGGTGGTGGCCTGGCTGATCACCGTGGCCAATCTGCCGGGTGAGCTGATCTCCCTGCTGCAGCCTCTGCTGGACCGTCCCACGCTGTTGCTGATCACCATGATGCTGATCACCATGCTGGTGGGCACGGCCATGGACATGACACCCACCATCGTGATCCTCACACCGGTCTTCATGCCCCTGGTCAAGGCCGCGGGCATCGACCCGGTGTATTTCGGCGTGCTCTTCATGATCAACAACGCCATCGGCCTGATCACCCCGCCCGTGGGCACGGTGCTGAGCACGGTGGCCGGCGTGGGGAAGATGAGCATGGACGAGGTGACCCGGGGCGTGTGGCCCTTCATGCTGGCGCAGTTCATCCTGATGTTCCTGCTGGTGCTCTTCCCGGCCCTGGTGATGGTGCCGGCGCGCTGGTTCTATTGATTTCAAGACGACGACTGCGATACCAGGGTACGCCACCGCAGTTGTCCACGATCCAGGCGACCCGTCAACATAACGGAGACAAACCATGAAACGACTCGTCCTCAAGACCCTGGCGGCAGCCATCTGTGTCACGGCCTTCGGCCTGGCCCAGGCCCAGACCAAGACCATCAAGTTCGTCAACCAGAACGCCAAGGGCCACCCCATCGTGATGGGCATGGAAAAATTTGCCGAAATCGTCGAGGCGAAATCGGGCGGCAAGCTCAAGGTCCAGGTCTTCCCGGGCGGCGCCCTGGGCAGCGACCAGGCCAATGTCTCGGCCCTGCAAGGCGGCACGCTGGAGATGGCCTCGATGAACTCGGGCATCTTCGCCAGCCTGGTGAAGGACTTCGCCATCTATGACTTCCCCTTCCTCTTCGCCAACCCGGCCGAGGCGGATGCCGTGGTCGACGGATCTTTCGGCAAGAGCCTGCACGCCAAGCTCGAAGAAAAGGGCCTGGTCGGCCTGGGTTATTACGAGCTGGGCTTCCGCCACATCAGCAACAGCAAGCGTCCCATCACCAAGGTGGACGACCTGGCCGGCCTGAAGCTGCGCGTGATCCCCAACCCGATCAATGTGGACTGGGTCTCCGCCCTGGGCGCCAACCCCACCCCCCTGCCCTTCCCCGAGCTGTATGCCGCGCTGGAGCAGAAGGCTGTGGACGGCCAGGAAAACCCGGTGGCCACCATCAACGGCGCCAAGCTCTTTGAAGTGCAGAAGCACCTGGTCCTGAGCAGCCACCAGTACAACCCGCAGTCCGTCGTGGTCAGCAAGAAGTTCTGGGACGGTCTGTCGGCCGACGAGAAGAAGGTCGTGCAGGACGCCGTCAACGAGTCCATCAAGTTCCAGCGCCAGCAGTCGCGCGCCCTGGCCGGCAGCCTGCTGGAGACCCTGAAGAAGAACGGCATGCAGGTCACCGAACTGCCGGCGGCCGAAGTGGCCAAGCTGCGCGAGAAGATGAAGCCGGTGATCGCCAAGCACTCCGCCACCGTGGGTGAGGCGACCGTCAACGCCATGATGGCCGAGCTCGCCCGCATCCGTAAGTAAAGAAAAGAGCGCAGCACCGCGATGAACGCACGAGCTTTCCAGGGAGCCCTGATCAACGGCGACACCGAGTTGATCGCCCATCTGGGTTTCCCCACCCATGCCTTCAAGGCACCCCTGATCTACAACCCCTACTTCGAGTCGGTCGGGGTCAATGCAGTGGTGGTGCCCATGGGCTGCAGGCCCGATGCGTTCGCCGAGGTGTTGCGTTACCTGTTCCGCCTGGAAAACATCCGGGGCGCGCTGATCACGATGCCGCACAAGGTGAGCACCGTGGGCCTGCTGGACGAAGTCACGCGCACCGCGCGCGTGGCCGGCGCCTGCAATGCCGTCAAGCGCCTGCCGGATGGCCGCCTGGTCGGTGACATGTTCGACGGCGAGGGTTTTGTGCGCGGCGTGCGCCGCAAGGGCCTGGTGCTGGAAGGCGCGCGCGCCCTGGTGGTCGGTTGCGGCGGCGTGGGCTCGGCGATTGCAGCCTCGCTGGCCGCTGCCGACGTGGCCGAACTCGCGCTCTTCGATGTGCAGGATGCTTCCGCGCAAGCGCTGGCCCAGCGCCTACGCACCGAATACCCGCAGCTCCGCGTCAGCACCGGCAGCAAGGACCCCGCCGGCTTCGACCTGGTCGTCAACGGCACGCCACTGGGCATGAACCCCGGCGATCCGCTGCCCATCGACACCGAGCGTCTGTCCGCCAACACCTTCGTCGGTGAAGTCGTCATGCGCACCGAGATGACCGCCTTTCTGGCCGCCGCGCAGGCGCGTGGCTGCCGCATCCAGGTGGGTTCGGACATGCTGTTCGAGATGATCCCGGCCTATCTGGAGTTTTTCGGTTACCCCACGGCAACAGCGGACCAGCTGCGCGCGGTGGCCCGCCTGAACTAACGGAGACCGCACACCATGAGCGACCTGTTGCTACACCCAGAACATGCGCGCGAACCGCTGCAGGATTCCTTCAGCGATGCGTCCAACCCTATCGGGCTGGACGGCATCGAATTCATCGAGTACGCCACGCTCAAGCCCCAGGCCCTGGGCCAGGTGCTGGAGATGATGGGTTTCCGGCCCGTGGCGCGCCACCGCTCGCGTGAAGTCACGCTCTATCGCCAGGGCACGCTGAACATCGTGGTCAACGCCCACCCGCTGGACGCGCTGGGCGCCAGCCACGGCACCGACCACCCCAGCATCAGCGCCATCGCGCTGCGGGTGCGCAGCGCGCGCGCCGCACGCGAGTACGTGCTGGAACGCGGCGGCTGGGAAGTGCCCGGCCACCCCGACGCGATGGAGCTCAACATCCCCGCCATCCATGGCGTGGGCGGCAGCCGCATCTACCTGATCGACCGTTACCAGGATTTCTCGATCTACGACGTGGACTTCATCCCGATTCCCGGCGCGACGGCCCAGCCGCCCGTGCTGGCCGGCCTGAATTTCTTCGGCATCGTCCAGTACATCGGCATCGGCCGCAGTTATGACTGGATCGAGTTCTACCAGACCCTGCTGGGCGCGACCCTGATCCCCGATGAGCAACGCTTCGGCATCATGCCGGCGGGCAAGCTCATGCGCACGCCCGCGCTGCATGCCGGCCAGTCCTTCATGATCCAGCTGGTGGAGCCGGCGGTGGACGCCCCCGATCCACGCGAGCAGCTGCAACGCATCGGCCTGGGTGTGCCGGACGTGCTGGCGGCAGTGCAGGCCCTGCGCGCCCAGGGCGTCGAGTTCGTCGAGAGTCCGGCCACCCACAGCGGGAAACGCGGCGCCATCAGCAAGACCTATCTGGGCAGCGTGGTGTTCGAGTTGGTGCATTCCTCAGCGGAGCCGACATGAACGACCGGCGCAGCATGGAGGAGGCCATCCGCGGTTTCGGGATGGACACCATCACCCTGGCCGGCCCCTTGCAGGCCAAGCTCCAGGCCATGAAAGACGCCGGCTTCAGCCAAGTCATGCTCAAGGCCAACGACCTGGTGGGCCACCCGGGCGGCTGGAAGGCCGCCGCACAGGAAGTGCGTGAGAGCGGACTGCGCGGCACGGGCTTCCAGGTGCTGCGCGACTTCGAGGGCCTGAGCGGCCACCTGCACGACTACAAGGTCGACATCGCCAAGACCATGCTGGAGATGTGCGCCGAACTCGGCTGCGACGTGCTGCTGGCCTGCTCCTCCACCTCGGCTCACGCAAGCCAGGACCTGGACCACATTGCGCGCGACCTGCGCAAGCTGGCCATGCTGGCTGTTCCCCACGGCATCCGCATCGCCTATGAAGGCCTGTCCTGGGGCCGCACCATCAACGAATACACGACCGCCTGGGACGTGGTCTGTCGCGCCGATGCGCCCAACCTGGGCGTCTGCATCGACTCGTACCACATCCTGGCCGCCAAGACCCCGCTGGACGCCATCCTGGATCTGGACCCGGCCAAGATATTCCTGGTCCAGCTCTCCGACTTCATGTGGCGCGAAACGCCCACCTTCGAGGAGCGCATGGCCACGGCGCGCACCTACCGCGTCTTTCCGCGCGAAGGCGTGCACACCGCAGAACTGATCGACCTCGTGCAGAAGCTCGACAGTCTCGGTTATGCCGGTGACTACAGCTTCGAGGTCTTCAACGACGACTTCGTGCAGATGCCCCTGCCCATGGTGGCCGAACGCGCCCGCAAGTCGGCGCTCTGGCTGGCCGACGATATCCTGCGCCGCTCGCTGCCCCTGCCCAACCAGCTCAGGCTGCGCGCGCGCTGAAACGCATCAGACGTTTTTCACGACAAAAAGAGGAGACGAGATGAAAACCATGCCCATGACCCTGGGCGGCCTGACCGTGGCCGCTCTCCTGGCTGGCTGCGCTGGCCTCAACCCCGCACCCCGGCCTCTGGCCTGCGACGACGGCATCAAGGCTGCCTTCAAACCTGACGCACAAACCACGGTGGTCTCGGTGCGCGCCATCCCCAAGGGCACGGCCCTTGTGGCCGTGGATTCACCACAGGCGGTCACGACCGTGGTGGACATGTGCCTGGTCAAGCTGCTGGTCGGTCCGGGTTCGACCGAAGTCGAGAAAGACCGCAGCGCGCCCTCCTACACCGAGGGCATAGGCATGGAAATCTGGCTGCCCGCGCACGCCAGCTGGAACGAACGCATCCGCAACTACGGCGGTGGCGGCTGGGTGGGCGGCGGCCACCGTGATCCGCAGAAGATCGGCAGCAAGCTGCCCGCCATCGTCAACGCCAATATGGGCTACGCCACGGGCACCCATGACGGCGGCCAGCCCGCCTACCAGGACCCGTCCTTCACCTTCCTCTCCAACGGCCAGGTCAACGAAGCCAGCCTGAACGACATGAGCTACCGCTCCATTCATCAGCAGGCGCTCAAGACGCGCGCGCTGGTGGACCTGTACTACGGCCGTGCGCCGCGTTACAGCTATTACGACGGCCACTCGCAGGGCGGCCGCCAGGGCCTGCAGATGGCGCAGAAACACCCTGAGCTTTACGACGGCTACCTGATCGGGCAGCCCGCCATCAACGCACCGAGCTTCGGCCTGACCAGCCTCTACCCCCAGGTGGTGATGAAAAGCGAGCTGGGTTTCACCGCGCTGGACAAGGATGCGGCCGCCGCTTTTGCCCGCAAGGTGGCAGCGGTCAACACCCGCGCCGTGGCCAGCTGCGACAAGGAAAAGCTCGGCTTCCTGCTCGACCCCCACGCCTGCGCCTACGACCCGCTGCGTGACGCGGCCGCGCTGTGCACGGGCGTGACGGGGCAAGGTGTCACGGGCAGCAATACCGACGCCGCAACCTGCATGAACGCCAAGGAGGCCGTAGCCCTCAACAAGATCTGGTACGGCCCGACCACCGACGGCAGCTACGACCCGCAGCAGACCGACGCCGGCCGCAGCGGCCAGGTGCGCGGCAGCAAGCAGCTGTGGTGGAGCCTGACGCGTGGCTCCAATTTTGGCGGGCAGATCACGCGCGCCAGCACCGACATGCTGGCGCTGGCCCAACGCGATGTGCGTTATGCGGCCGATGCCCCCGTGGTCTCGGGCATGGCCACCCGCAACACCTCCACCCCGGTGCGCAACCGCTGGCAGGAATTGAACTACGCAAGCTACGCGCAGGCCCTCACGCAGGGCCTGGACCAGCCGCTGCTGCGCGACTACCAGACCGACAACGCTGCTGCCGCGGCGAAGTTCGCCAGCCTGAAGCGCAAGATGATCTTGTGGAATGGCCTGGCCGAGGACGTGATCCCGGCCCAAGGCGCCATCCACTACTACGAGCGCGTGAAGAATGTCGCCGGCGGTGAAGCGCAGGTGCAGCAGTTCCTGCGCATGTACAACCTGCCCGGCATGGCGCACAGCTCGCAGGGCCGTGCCTGGACCGTGGGCAACGTCAACAACACCGTGCCCATGCCCATGCTGCCGGGCAACAGCAACCAGAACCCCACACGCGAGCAGGACACGATGTTCAGCGCCCTGGTGGACTGGGTGGAGCGCGGCACCGCGCCCGAGAGCATCGTGCTCCAGTCACGCGACAAGAGCACCAGCTACCCGGCCTGCGTCTACCCGCAGAAGATCAGCTGGAACGGCACGGGCCCAGCCCGGGAAGCCAGCAGCTACGCCTGCCGCTGAAACCGACTCTCGGCACGCGACAGCCCAACCCCGAAAAACCCGAAAGACCTTGGCACCCGACCATGGTTCTTTCGGCGTATAGGACGGCATGACGCTTTCGGCTACGCTAGTCGGATCCGACCCACCACCGAGAATCAGCCATGTCCGCCCCGCTCACCCTCGAATCCTCCGCCGCCCACATCCTGCGTTGCATGCCCGAGGCGCTGATCTTCTGCGACCTCGAAGGCATCATCCGCGTCTGGAACGGCGGCGCCGAGAAGGTCTTCGGCTGGAGCGCGGCCGAGGCCGTGGGCCAGAGCCTGGACCTCATCATCCCCGAGCGCATGCGCAAGGCGCACTGGGACGGCTTCAACCAGGCGCTGGAGCGCGGCGGCGTCAAGCCCGGGCGCACCTCGATGATCACGCGCTCGCTGCACAAGAGCGTGGAGTTCATCTACGTGGACATGAGCTTCGAGATGGTGCGCGACGAAGCCGGCCAGATGCTGGGCTCCATGGCCGTGGCGCGTGACGCCACCAAGCGTTTCAACGACGAGAAGGCCCTGCGCAAGCAGCTGGCCGATCTGAGCGCCAAACCTGCCGCCTGAGCCCGTGGACACCGCCCTGCCCGGCTTCGAGGCCCCGGCCGTGGGCTTCGAGGCGCCCTACGAGATGCTGGCCGCCTGCCACGAGCGTGTGCAGCGCAGCCTGGACCTGCTGGGTCGGCTGGTCGACTACATCGACGACAAGGGCCACGACGCCCAGACGCGCTCGGCCGCGACCGACGTGCTGCGCTACTTCGATCTCGCCGCCCCCCTGCACCATCAGGACGAGGAGTTGCACGTTTTTCCTCTGCTGCTGGCGCAGGGCGATGCCGCGCTGCGCGAGCGCGTGTTGCAGCTGCAGGCGGAGCACCGGCAGATGGAAGCCCTGTGGGCCACATTGCGCCAGCCGCTGTTGCGCTGGCGCGAGGACGGTGCCACGGAGTCTCCGGACACGGCCCTGCGCGAGACGGCCGCACGCTTTGCCGGGCTCTACGCCGGGCACATACCGAACGAGGAAGGCCTGGTATTCCCCGCCGCGCGTGCCGCCATGAGCGCAGCCACGCAGGCGGCCATGGGCGCCGAGATGCAGGCCCGGCGCCGGGGCTGAAGCCCGGCCTCAGTCGCGCACGACAAACACCGACAGATGCGCATGCGAGAGCACGCGCTGCGCCACGCTGCCCAGCACGACTTTCTCCATCCCGCGGCGGCCATGCGAGCCCATGACGATGAGATCGGCCCCGAGGGCCTTGGCCGTGTCGAGAATGCCGCGCCAGGCGGCGTGCGCCTCGATCACCTGCGTGGTGACCGGCACGCCGGCCTGCGCCAGCGTGGCCTGCGCCGCTTCGGTGGCCTCCTTGGCCTCGGCCGTGGCCGCGCTCAGGTACTCGGCCTGGCCATAGGCGAAGTCGCTGCCCAGGCCGGTGAAGGGGTAGGGGTCGATCACGTAGATGGCCGTGACCTGGCTGCCGAAGGCCCGGGCCAGGCCGGCGGCCTTCTCGACCGCTTTCTGCGCGGTCTCGGAACCGTCTACGGGCACCAGGATGTGCTTGAACATGGCTCGTCTCCTTGGTCGGTGTCAGGGGGCGACGTCTTCGCCCTGGAAGGCGCCGGCGCGCAGCGTGATGACCAGCGTATCACGATAGGCCGGCTGCGCCACCGGCTGGATGGGTGTGGTCTCGTGGACCACACGCGCGTCGTCCAGCAGCAGCAGGGACCAGGGCTCGCTCAGCGTGAAACGCTGGCCGTCGGGGCCGGTCGCCTCGAACACGCGGGTCTCGCCGCCCTTCACGCCACGCCGCTCCACCAGGAAGACCGCCACCAGGTCCACCCCGTCGCGGTGCGCACCTTCGGGCGTGGGCCGGCCGATGCCGTCGGTGGTGTCGATGCGGAAGGGGTGGGCCTCGATATACCAGGGCTGCGTGCCCTTGAGCGCCGAGGCCACCTGCCCCAGCCAGCGCATGAGACGTACCCAGGCTGGGTTCGCCACCATGGCTGGCGCCATGGGCTCGAACAGGCGCTGCATGCCGCCGTGCAGGGCGTTGTACTCCAGCGGCTGCCAGTGCGCGCGATGCGGCACCTGGATGAGCTGCTCACCGTCGAGCACGAAGCAGGAATGGCGGCGGCGGCGGTAACGCCCGCCATCCTTCAGGAAGGCGTCGGGTGGGAGGTCGTCCCAATAAGGGCGCAAGGTCAGCAGTTCATCCAGCGGGCAGCCGCTCAGGGCGCAGACCGCGGCGGCGTCGAGCACGGCGTGGCCCTGGCGCTGCAGGGTGGTGTCGAGAGCCGCCGGTGCCACGACCGGGGGCAAAAACAAGGGGCTGGTCATGACAGGCATTGTGCCTGCCGTGACCAGCCCCTTGCGGGAGCCGGGGGCTCGGGATCAGCAGCCGGTGATGATGGACGAGGAGGTCGTCGGCGTGCCGTTGGCGAGCGGAGCCCAGGTGTATGTGAAGAAGCAGTTGACCCCGTTCGTCGCACCGACGGGTTCGACCCGCATCTGGTTCGCCACAAGATAGGTGATGGTGTAGTCGTTTGCACCGCCGAGATTGAGCTGGGCCGCGGTCTGGATGCCGCCGGCCGCTGCCGTCGGGTACATGAACCCGGTCAGCACATTCGTGCCGTCCATGACAACACCGACGGTCGCACCCGGAGCGGCGTTGCAGCCACCCCCGCCTGCGCCACCAATCAAGGAAGTCGTTGAACCCGTACCGGTCTGGGTCATGCACAGCGCCTTCACCAGCATGGCGGCAGATTTGACGGCGCCTTCGGCCGCCTGCAGCTTGGCAGCCCGAGCATCGGATTGCAGGGCGACGTAACGCGGCAGGGCGATGGCCGCCAGGATGCCGATGATGGTGATCACGATGACCAGCTCGATCAGCGTGAAACCTTGGTTGAGCTTTTTCATGGCGACTCCGTGTTCCTTGAGAAGATGACCGGATTGTGCCCCAGTCAAGCCGGTTAGTGCAAATTTGATAGCAAAAAAGCAGCCTCAGGCGTGACTTAATTGGCAGCAACCCCGTCCCGCGCCAGCTGCGGCAGGGCCGTGCCGCAGTGCAGGCAGTAATGCGCCTCGGGCGCATGGCCCTCTTTCAGGCACTCGGGGCAGGTGCGCGACACCGGCTGGCTGCCCAGGCGCCGCGCCGTCATCTCGGCGGTGACGATGCCGGTAGGAACGGCCAGCGTGCCCCAGCCCAGCAGCATCATGAAGGAGGCGATGAAACGGCCCAGATCGGTCTTGGGCGTGATGTCGCCGAAGCCCACGGTGGTCATGGTGGTGATGGCCCAGTAGACGGCGGTGGGGATGCTGGTGAACCCGTTGGCCGGCCCTTCCACCACGTACATCACCGTGCCCATGACCAGCACGATCATCAGCACGGCCGAGATGAAGACCAGGATCTTGCGCCGGCTGGCGCGCAGCGCGGCGCCCAGGGTCTGGAACTCGGCCAGGTAGGCCGTGAGCTTGAAGATGCGGAACACACGCAGCAGGCGCAGCACGCGCACGTCGATCAGCGCATGCGCCTCGGGCACCAACAGGGCCAGCCAGGTGGGCAGGAGGGCCAGCAGGTCGATGATGCCGTAGAAGCTCAGGGCATAACGCAGCGGGTGACGCACGCAAGCCAGACGGGTCAGGTACTCCACGGTGAAAAGCGCGGTGAAGACCCATTCCAGGCGATCGAACATCAGCCGGGAGCCCGGCGACAGGTCGGGCAGGCTGTCGAGCATGACCACCAGCACGCTGGCAAGGATGAAGACGATGAGCCCGATGTCGAACAGGCGCCCGGCCCGGGTGTCGGACTCGAAGATGATGGTGTAGAGCCTCAGGCGCCAGCCGGTCTGGGGACGACCGGCGTCGTTTTCATGCTTGCTGCTGGCGGCAGGGGTGTCAGTGCTCATGGATGTCGGACCGGGCTCAGGAGGATGTGCGCGATTGTGCCTGTTCGGCCTCCTGCAGCGCGCGCCACATCACCTTGCCGGTGCCGCTCTTGGGCAGGGCGTCGACGAACTGCACCACGCGCGGCACCTTGTACACGGCCATGTGCTCGCGGCACCAGGCCATGATGTCCTCCCCGCTGACCTGCCCCTTGTGACTGGTGCGCAGCACCACCACGGCCTTGACCGATTCACCCCGGTAGCTGTCTTTCGTGGCGATGATGCAGGCCTCCTGGATGGCCGGGTGCCTGAACATCAGCGCCTCCACCTCGGCCGGCCAGACCTTGAAGCCCGAGGCGTTGATCATGCGCTTGAGGCGATCGGTCATGAAGAAGTAGCCGTCCTCGTCGATGCGGCCCATGTCGCCGCTGCGAAAGAAGCGCTTGCCTTCCAGTTCGATGAAGGCCCGCTGCGTGGCCTCGGGCTGGCGCCAGTAGCCCTGGAATACCTCGGGGCCGTGGATGATGATCTCGCCCTGCTCGCCCTGGGGCATCTCCTGCAGGGTCATGGGGTCGATCACGCGCGCATCCGTGCTCATGAAAGGAATGCCCAGGCACTGCTGCTTGGGGGCGTCCGGCGGATTGGTGTGCGAAGGCGCCGCCGTCTCGGTCAGGCCGTAACCTTCCACGTAGCGCAGGCCGAACTGCTCGTACAGGCGCTGCGCCACCGCCTGCGGCATGGCCGCGCCGCCGCCGCCGATGTTGACCAGGCTGGAGAGGTCGTACTGATCGAAACCCGGACTGGCCAGCAGGTCGATCACCATGGTGGGGATGTTGGTCCAGTGCGTCACCCGGCGCTCCGAGATCAGTCGCCCGGCGAGGTCGCGGTCCCAGCGCGGCATCACGACCAGCGTGGCCCCGACGTAGATGCTCGCGTGCATCACGCTGACCATGCCGGTGATGTGGAACATGGGCACCACGGCCAGCGTCACGTTCTCGGCCGTGCCATTGCCCCAGATGCCGCTGGCCACGGCGTTGTGCATGATGCTGGCGTGCGTGTGCATGCAGCCCTTGGGCAGGCCCGTGGTGCCGCTGGTGTAGGGCAGCAGGGCCAGGTCCCCCGGCCCCACCTGCAGCTCCGGCAGCGGCGCGGTCGAAGCCAGGGCCAGCGCCCACGCATGCACCTGCCCACCCTGGAGCGGGGGCAGCGCGTGGCGTGTGAGCAGCCAGTCGCGCCAGGTCTCGGGGGGCGCCTCTTTGCCGGAGCGCGCCGGGTCGAAGGCCTCGGTGAACTGCGTCACCACCAGGTGCGCCAGGCCCTGGCCCGGCGGCAGCTCGTCGCTGGCACGGGCCAGTTCGGTGGCCAGGTCCGCGCTGGTGATGGCGACCTTTGCCTGCGGGTCGCTGATGTAGTGCTTGAGCTCCTCGCTGCGGTTCATGGGGTTGACCGGCACCACCACGGCATTGGCGCGCAGGATGGCGAAGTGCGCAATGACCAGCTGCGGGCAGTTCTGCAGATTCAGCACCACCCGGTCGCCCTTCCCGACCCCCAGCTCATGCAGCCTGGCCGCCAGGCGTTCCGCCTTTTGCAGCACTTCGGCGTAGGACCAGGCACGACCGAAAAAGACGAGGGCGGGCTTGTCCGGGTAGCGCCGGGCGCTCACGGCCAGGTTGTCCCACAGCGAGGTGGCCGGCGGCGTGATCGCATGCGGCAGACGGTGGGGCCAGAATTTGTAGTGGGAACGCATGGGCATCTCTACCTCCAGGCTGGCAGCCTAACGCGGGGGCATCGATCCGGCATCCGGGTCGCACCCGATACCCGGTCGCGCATGCGACCCCACGCCCTCAAGACTTACCCGGATGTCGCTGCCCGGACCGGGTCGTTACGATAGGGCCATGCACCCCGGTGCGCGCCTCGCCCCTGCCCGCCCGGGCCCTTCATCACTGACGGAGTTCACCATGCGCAAGTCCCTCGGCCTCCTGCTCTCAGGCCTGTTGCTCTCACTGACGGCCGCGGCCCAGACCTTTCCCAGCAAGCCCGTGCGCATCGTGATCGGGTTTCCGGCCGGCGGCCCGCTGGACCAGCATGCGCGCCTGCTGAGCGACCGGCTGCAAGCCGTGCTGGGCCAGCCCGTGCTGATCGACTACAAGGCCGGCGCCGGCGGCACCGTGGGCGCGCAGGAGGTCATGAAGGCCGCCCCCGACGGGCACACGCTGCTGCTGGCCAACACCGGCACCATGGTCATCAACCCGGCGCTCTACACGCGCTTGCCCTATGCCACGCTGAAGGACTTCGTGCCGGTGGCGCGCACCGCCATGCAGCCCCTGGCCCTGCTGGTCAACCCCAAGGTGCCGGTGAACAACCTGCGCGAGTTCATGGACTACACGCGTGCGCGCCCGGGCCAGGTCAACTACGGCTCGGCCGGCAATGGCGGCATCAGCCATCTGGTGCCGGAGATGTTCAAGAACGCCACCGGGCTCTTCATGGTGCACATCCCTTACCGCGGCAGCGCGCCGGCCTTCACCGACCTGATGGCCGGCCAGGTGCAGTTCATGGCCGAGAGCATTCCGCAGGCTGCGGCGTACCACAAGCAGGGCAAGGTGCGCGCACTGGCCGTGACCAGCCGCGAGCGCAACCCGGCCCTGCCCGACATCCCGACCGTCATCGAAAGCGGCCTCAAGGGCTTCGAGGTGGTGGGCTTCTACGGTTTCCTCGCGCCCGCCGGCACGCCCAGGGAAGTGGTGGCCAAGCTCAGCGAGGCCTTCCGCCAGGTGATGACCCAGCCCGATCTGCGCAACCGCATGATCAGCCAGGGTGCCGACCCGGCCTTCCTGGGCGCTGATGATTTCGCGAAATTCCTGGCCACCGAGATGCCGCGCTGGGCGACCGCCGTGCAGAAATCCGGCGCCAGGGTGGATTGACGCCGTTCACCTGTCAGCGACCGACCCACACCACCCGACGAACCCTGGCCGAGGACACCCTTGAGTAAAGACAAGAAAAAAGGCGACACCCAGAGCAGGACGGCTGCACCGGGCGCCATCTGGCAATTGGTCCTGGCCATCCTGATCGTGCTGGTCGCGGCGGCGGATGCTGCCTACCTGCTGTTCGCCGAGTGGAAGCACTTCAGCAACCCGGACATGGGTTCCCTGGTCATCGCCGCCGCCGTCCTCAGCCTGGCCCTGTGCGCGCCCTATGCCCTGTTCACGCGCCGGCCCGGCGAGGCGCTGGCCGTCGCCCTGCTGGGGCTGGCCTGCACGCTCGGCACCCACTGGCTGCTGCAGGCCGGGCGCCTGAACTACCGTGCGCCCTGCGAAGCCGGACAGTACGAATGCGCGCGCACCGGCCTGAACCGCACCATGGTCCGCTACAAACGATGAACCACGCCCTGCTCGCGCCCCTGCAGCACGAACTCGACGCCCTGCGCCGCAGCAGCATCCGCCCGGCCGACTTCAGCCGCCAGGCCCGCGCCCAGCAGGCCCTGCTGGACGCCCTGCCACCGCGCTACACCGAGGTGCTGCTGGACCTGCTCGACCGCCTGGAGTCGAGTGCGCTGTTCGCCGAGGAAAGTTGCTCTTTCAGCCAGGCCGGTTTGCTCGACAGCCTGCAGCTCTGGCTGGACAAGGCCGCGCAACAGCTGCGCGCCAGCGGCCCCACATGACCCTGCGCCCGTCAGGGTTCGACGGGGAAAGATTTTCTCGTTAAGATATATACGTTTTACATCTTAAAGAGACCGCCATGCCCGACCCGCAACTGTGCAGCGAGGAAGAGATCGCCACGGGGCTGCAGGAGCTGACCTCATGAGCACGCTGCTGCAGATCGACGAACCGGCCGCATCGGCCCGGCCCCGGCCCACGCTGCGGGCCTTCCTGGAAATGGGCTTTCGCCCGCTCTACCTGGCCGGGACCGGCTGGGCCCTGGTAGCGGTGGCGCTGTGGATCTTTGCGCCGCAGTGGCTGCAGGGGCCGCTGGGTGGCGTGGCCTGGCACGCGCACGAGATGATGTGGGGCTTCGTCGCCACCATCGCGGTGGGCTTCCTGATGACGGCCGGTGCCAACTGGACCGGCGTGAACCCCACGCCGCCCGCTGTGCTGCTGGCGGCCTGCGCCTTGTGGCTGCTGGCGCGCATCGGCCTGCTGCTGCCCAGCCCTGCACTCTTCTGGCTGGGTTTCGGCGCCGAGGCGGCGTTCTTCCTGCTGTCGGCAGCGGCCATGGCGCGTGCGGTCTATGGTACGCGCAACCGGCGCAACTACGCCGTGCCGCTGCTGCTGCTGGCCCTGGGCAGCACCGACGTGCTCTACCTGCTGGCCGCGCCGGGCGGCGATCACACCCTGCTGATGCAGCGCTTCAATGCCGGCCTGCTGTGCATGGCCGTCATCGCCCTGCTGGTGGGGCGTCGCGTCATCCCCTTCTTCGCCATGCGCGCCGTGCCGGGCCTGGTGATCCCCATGCGCGAGCGCAGCGGCCTGGTACAGCTCGGCGCGGGGGCGCTGGCCGTGCTCTTCGTGTTGCTGCAGTGGCCGTGGCCGCTGGCGCTGGCCTTGCTGGTGTGCGGCGGCATTCCGCTGTGGCAGTTGCTGGGCTGGAAGCCCCTGGCGGTGCGCTCCCGGCCGCTGCTGTGGATCCTGTACGCCGGTTATGCGGGCCTGGGCGTCGGCCTGCTCGTGGCCGCAGCCCAGGCCGCCGGTGCGCCGCTGCGCAATGCGGTGCATGTGCACGTGATCGCCATGGGCGGCTTCACGCTGATGATCATCGGCATGGTCACGCGCACGGCGCTGGGCCATCTGGGGCGGCCGCTGGCGACGGACCGCAGCATGGTGGCCAGCTACTGGCTGATGATCATCGCCATGGCGCTGCGCCTGGCCGGCCTGTTCCCTTCGGGCCCCGTCCTCCTGCTGCTGCAGGGCGCAGCACTGTGCTGGATCGCAGCACTCGCGCTCTATCTCTGGCGCTTCTTCCCCTGGATGATCCGCCCGCGGCCGGACCACAAGCCGCAAGTGGCCACCGTCACCCTGGGCCAACGGAGATGAGCAGTGTCGTCGCCGAAACCCGCATCTGCCCGATGCCGACAGACGGGACGACTAAAATGAACCCGTTCGACGAACATGCCGACAACGAGAAAGACGGAGTTCCATGCGCCTGACCAGCATGACCGATTACGCGCTGCGCCTGCTGATGTACCTGGCGCAGCAGTCCGACCGCCTGTGCACCATTGCAGAAATCGCCACAGTGCACGGCATCTCCGAAGCGCATCTGATGAAGATCACGCACCAGCTGGCCCTGGCCGGCTGGATCGAGACCGTGCGCGGCAAGGGCGGCGGCATGCGTCTGGCCTCACCGCCCGGGGCCATCAACCTGGGCAAGGTGGTGCGCAGCATGGAAAGCGACTTCCAGCTGGTCGAATGCTTCGGTCCGGGCAACGAATGCACCATCACACGCGGGTGTCGGCTCGCTTCGGTGATGCGAGGCGCACTCCAGGATTTCATGGCGCATCTGGACGGCCACACCCTGGCCGATCTGATTCCGGGTAAACCCGTAGCCAGCAAGTCCCGCCGCCGCACGCTGGCCATCAAGGCCGCCTGAATCCCGCTCTGTCTCCCTCGGCGCCGCTGCACGGTGGCGCGAAATGGCATATAAAACAGCATGGGCCGGCATCACCCGGCCCAGCACGCCACACCTTCGAGGAGACATACGATGGCGAAACTCAACGTCAACGGCAAGGACCGCGAATTCGACGCGGCACCCGATACCCCCCTGCTGTGGGTGCTGCGCGAACAGCTCCACCTCACCGGCACCAAATACGGTTGCGGCATCGCGCAGTGTGGCGCCTGCACCGTGCACATCGACGGCAACGCGGTACGCAGTTGCGCGATGCCGCTGCGCGCCGTCAAGGCCAGCCAGACCGTGGTGACCATCGAGGGCCTGTCGCGCAACGGCACGCACCCGGTGCAGCGCGCCTGGCAGGCCCTGGACGTGCCGCAGTGCGGCTTCTGCCAGAGCGGCATGATCATGGCGGTCTCCGCCCTGCTCAAGACCAATCCCAAGCCCAGCGATGCCGACATCGACGCGGCCGTCACCAACATCTGCCGCTGCGGCACCTACAACCGGGTACGCGCCGCCATCCACACCGCGGCACGCGGGAGCGGCACCCGCAAGGCCGGGCTGGCCATCCAGCACCCCGAAGGGAGCGCAACATGAGCACCACCTTGCCGAACCCCGAACTCTCGCGCCGCGGTTTCCTGGCTGGCACGGCCGGCGCCGCCGGCGGCCTGATGGTGAGCTTCCACGTACCGCTGGCGCAGGCCCAGACCAGTGCGATGCGTGCCGACGCGCCCGAGATCAACGCCTGGGTGGTCATCAAACCCGACGACACCGTGGTCATCCGCATCGCTCGTTCCGAGATGGGCCAGGGCACGCTGACCGGCCTGGCCCAGCTGGTGGCCGAGGAGCTGGAATGCAGCTGGGCGCGCGTGACCACCGAGTACCCCACGCCGGGCCAGAACCTGGCGCGCAAGCGCGTCTGGGGCAACTTCGCCACCGGGGGCAGCCGCGGCATCCGCGAGTCGCATGACTACGTGCGCAAGGGCGGCGCCATCGCGCGCGTGATGCTGGTGCAGGCCGCGGCCAACGCCTGGGGCGTGCCGGCCGCCGAATGCAGCGTCGCCGCCGGCGTGATCACGCACACCCCCACGGGTCGCAAGACCATCTACGGCCGGGTGGCCGCGGCCGCCGGGCAACTCACCCCGCCCGATCCGGCCAGCGTGCCGCTCAAGGACCCGTCCACCTGGAAGATCGTCGGCCAGCGCATGGCGCGGCTCGATACCTTCAAGAAGACCACGGGGGCCCAGGACTACGGCATCGACCTGCGCCTGCCGGGTATGCTCAACGCCGCCATCCGGGACTGCCCGGTCTTCGGCGGCAAGGTGAAGAGCTTCAATGCCGCTGCCGTCATGCGCCGTGCCGGCGTGAAGAAGGTGGTGCAGGTCGGCCCCAGCGCCGTGGCCGTGGTGGCCGACACCTGGTGGCACGCCAAGACCGCGCTGGACGCTCTGACGATCGAGTGGGACTACGGCCCCAACGCTGCCGTCTCGCAGGCCGACATCGCCGCCACGCTCAAGGGCGGCCTTGACGCCGCTGTGCCCGCCACCTCGGTAGGCAACAGCAACGGCGATGCCGCCGCGGCCATCGCCGGTGCCGCGCGCAAGGTCGAGGCCGTCTACAGCTACCCTTACCAGAACCACGCGACCATGGAGCCCATGAACGCCACGGCGCGCTGGTCGCCCGAGCGCTGCGAGGTCTGGGTACCCACGCAGAACGGCGAGGCGGCCCTGGCCGCCGCGGCCGAGGCCTCGGGCCTGCCGGCGGCGCAGTGCGAGGTCTACAAGCTCTACCTCGGCGGCGGCTTCGGGCGGCGCGGGCGCAGCGACTTCGTCACGCAGGCGGTGCAGCTGGCCAAGGCCATGCCGGGCACGCCGATCAAGCTGATCTGGTCGCGCGAGGAGGACATGCAGCACTGCTTCTACCACCCGATCACGAGTGCGAAGCTGACCGCCGGTCTGGATGCACAGGGCAACATCAGCGGCCTGCACATGCGCATCTCGGGCCAGTCCATCCTGGCCACGGTGGCGCCACAGGCCATGCGTGACGGCAAGGACATGGTGGTCTACCAGGGCCTCAGCCCCTCGGGGCCCGAAGCCTCGATCGGCTACAGCTTCCCCAACCTGCTGATCGACCACGCCATGCGCAACCCGCATGTGCCGGCCGGCTTCTGGCGCGGCGTGAACCTGAACCAGAACACGATCTACCTGGAGTGTTTCCTCGACGAGATCGCACACGCCACGGGTCAGGACCCGCTGGCACTGCGCCGCAAGCTCATGGCCAGTCACCCCAAGCACCTGGCCGTGCTCAACGCCGTGGCCCAGCGCGTGGGCTGGGACCAGCCGGCCCCGGCCGGCGTGTTCCGCGGCCTGGCGCAGACCATGGGCTTCGGCAGCTATGTGGCGGCCTGCGCCGAGGTCTCGGTCAGCGCCGAGGGCAAGCTCAAGATCCACCGCATCGTGGCGGCCACCGACCCGGGCCACGCCGTCAACCCGCAGCAGATCGAGGCGCAGGTGGAAGGTTCCTTCGTCTACGGCCTGTCGGCCGCGCTCTATGGCGAGATCACCGTCAAGGATGGCGCGGTGGAGCAGAAGAACTTCGACAGCTACCCCGTGATGCGTCTCGCCGACATGCCGCCGGTGGAAACCATCGTGCTGCCCTCGGGCGGGTTCTGGGGCGGCGTGGGCGAACCCACCATCGCGGTGGCCGCACCGGCCGTGCTCAACGCCATCTTTGCCGCGACCGGCAAACGCATCCGCGAACTGCCGATCAAGAGCCAGGACCTGCGGCGGGCATGATGCTGCGCCGGCTCGCGGCCGCCACGGCCCTGGCCCTGTCCCTGGGGGCCGGCGCCGTGACCGTGGTGGGCGACGGCATTCCTGCGCCACTGGAGGGGGCGCTGGGCGATGCGGCACGGGGACGCGCCATCGTCGCCAGCCGGCAGACCGGCCTGTGCCTGCTGTGCCACGGCGGCCCCATCCCCGAGGAACGCTTCCAGGGCAATCTGGCACCCGATCTGGCCGGCGCCGGAAAACGCTGGAGCACGGCCCAGTTGCGCCTGCGCCTGGTCGACCCGCGCCGGCTCAAGCCCGACAGCATCATGCCGGCCTACTACCGCAGCACAGGGCTGACACGCGTGGGCCGTGCCTGGGAAGGCAAGCCCATCCTGAATGCCCAGCAGGTCGAGGACGTGGTGGCCTACCTCGCCACCTTGCGTGAATGAGATGAGCGCCACCCAGACCACACGCCGTCAGCTCCTGCACGCCGGTGCCGGCCTGGGCGGCTGGCTGCTGCTGCGTCCGGCCCACGCCGGTGACCAGTTGGACGATGCCATCCGTGCCTGGACCGGCGGCGCAACGGTGCAGGCCGGGCGGGTGAAGCTGGACATCGCCCCCCTGGTGGACAACGGCAACACCGTGCCGCTGTCCGTGCTGGTGGACAGCCCGATGACGGCGAGCGACCATGTGGTGGCCATCGCCGTCTTCAACCAGAAGAACCCTCAGCCCGACGTGGTGCGTTTCACGCTGGGCCCGCGCGCCGGCCGCGCCCATGTGGCCACGCGCATGCGCCTGGCCACCACGCAAAAGCTCAGTGCCGTGGCGCGCTTGAGCGATGGCAGCTACTGGCAGCACACGGTGGAAGTCATCGTCACGCTGGCGGCCTGCCTGGAGGAACTGGAATGAGTGTGCGCACCCTCATCAAGGTTCCCAGGACCGCCCGCCGCGGCGAGGTCATCGAGATCAGCACCATCATCGGCCACCCGATGGAGAGCGGCTTTCGCCCCGGCGCCGACGGCCAGCGCCTGCCGCGTTACATCATCGAGCGTTTCAGCTGCCATTACAACGAGGAACTGGTGTTCAGCGCCGAACTCTCGGCCGCCATCGCTGCCAACCCGCTGCTCGCTTTTCACACCGTGGCCACGGCCAGTGGCACGCTGCGCTTCAGCTGGGAAGGCGACCTGGACTTCCGTCACAGCGAGAGCGTGGCGATCAGCGTTGCATGAGGTGGCGCTGCCGTTTCCTGCTGGTGCTGCTGCTGGCGCCGTCACTGCACGCGCAGATCCCCGAGGCACAGCGCCGCTCCGACTTCGAGTTCATGGGGCCCGCCGTGCAGGCCATGCAGCGCGACGACGCACGCAACCCGGCCATGCTGTGGGTCCAGCAGGGCGCGCAGCTGTGGCAGCAGGCCGCGGGTGCCAGCGGCAAGTCCTGCGCCAGCTGCCATGGCGATGTCGCGAGCCTGCGCGGCGTGGCGGCACGCTACCCGGCCTTCGACACGCCCACGCAGGGCCCCGTCAACCTGGCGCAGCGCATCAACCTCTGCCGGCAGTCGCAGCAGCAGGCCACCCCCTGGAAGCCGGAGAGCGAGGAGCTGCTGGCCCTGGAAAGCGTGGTGGCCCTGCAGTCGCGCGGCCTGCCTGTCGCGCCGCCTGTGGACCCGCGGCTGCAGCCCCACCTCGAGCGCGGCCGCCAGTTGTATGCACAACGCCTGGGGCAGCTCGATCTGTCCTGCGCGCAGTGCCATGACCAGCGCTGGGGCCAGCGCCTGGGCGGCACGACCATCCCGCAGGGGCATCCCACCAGCTACCCGCAGTACCGGCTCGAATGGCAGGGCCTGGGCTCGCTGCAGCGCCGCCTGCGCAACTGCCTGAGCGGTGTGCGCGCCCAGGCCTGGCCCCTGGGCGCCACCGAGCTGGTGGAACTGGAACTTTTTCTCGGAGTTCGCGCCCGCGGCCTGCCCCTGGAGGCCCCCGGCGTCAGACCCTGATACATGCGCCACCCAAATCGCGGTATATATAGGCCATGCGTCTGACCCGGCTTCGCCAATCCAGCCTCAAGACCCGGGTGGTGCTTGCCGTCGCCCTGCTCTTCGTCGGCTTTGCCAGCCTGCTGACCTGGCTGGTCCTGCGCCATTTCGACCAGGGCTTTCGCCAGAACCTGTACCAGGAGCAGTTCGTCCTGGCGACCACCCTGGCCGACACCATCGACGACAAGATACGCCAGAGCCAGGCCATGTTGGCCCAGGTGGCGGCACAAGTACTACCACAGGCCTTACAGAACCCGCAACTGGCGCAGGATTTTCTGGATCAGAAGACCAACCTGAAGACGATCTTCACCAACGGACTTCTGCTCATCGATGTGCAGGGCCGCGTCGTGGCCGAGTCTCCCTACCTGCCCGGTCGGCGCGGACGGGATGTTTCCAGCCTGGAAGTCTTCAAGGTGGTAACCGACACCCGCCAGCCCTATATTTCCAAGCCTTTCACCTCGGTACGGGCCATGGGACGACCGGCCATCACCATGGCTCTGCCGCTGTTCAATGCCCAGGGTGTCATGGTCGGCCGCCTGCATGGCAGCATCGAACTGCTGGGTCGCAACTTCCTCTCCGACCTCAATGACTTCAAGCTCGGCCAGACCGGCTACGTTTCGCTGTTCACCAAGGACCGGATCTTCATCTCCAACCGCAATCCCACGCGCATCCTCCAGCCCATCGTCCTGCCGGGACTCAACCCTCTGGTGGACCGTGCCATCGAGGGCTTCGAAGGCAGCGAGACGGTCACCAATTCGCGCGGTGTCGAGGTCATCACCAGCTTCAAGCACCTGGGCACGGTGCCGTGGATCCTCAGCATGAACCTGCCCGTCAGCGAGGCCATCGCACCGCTGCAGCAGGCACGCATCTTCCTTCTGCTGGCCATCGCTGTAGGCACGACGGTGGTCGTGGCACTGATCTGGCTGGTCATGCGCAAGGCGCTGGCCCCCCTGGAGGCGCTGACACAGCACGTGCGTGAACTGCAGCACAAGCAAGGCGAGGCCCGCCAGCTCCGGCTACCCGCCAGCGGCGAAATCGGCGCCCTGGTCCGGACCTTCAACACGATGATCCAGGCGCAGGACGTGCAGCGCCAGAACCTGCAGGAAAGCGAAACACGCTTTCGCAGCCTGGCCGAGATGTCGACCGACTGGTATTGGGAGCAGGACACCCGCTACCGCTTCACCCTCATGTCACGGGGCCTGGACAAGACCGGGGTGGACACCTACCTGGGCTGGACGCGCTGGGAAATGCCCATCGTCGGCGTCAGCGATGAGCAATGGGCAGAGCATCGCGCCCTGCTCGACCGCCATGAACCCTTCCGCAACTTCGTCTACCAGGTCCGCGCCATGCATGGCGAACTGCGGACCTTCTCCATCAGTGGCGTGCCCATGTTCGACGAACACGGCCTCTTCACCGGCTACCGCGGCATCGGCTCGGACATCACCGACCGCAAGAGTGCAGAGCAGCGCATCGAGTACCTGGCCTACCACGATGCCCTCACCGGCCTGCCCAACCGCCTGCTGGTGCAGGACCGCTTCGAGCAGGCCATGGCCCAGGCCGAACGCAGCAACACCAAGGTGGCGCTGGTCTACCTGGACCTGGACAACTTCAAGTCCATCAACGACAGCCTGGGCCATGCGGCGGGCGACGAATTCCTCAAGGAAGTGGCACGCCGCCTGCGCTCCTGCGTGCGCGACAGCGATACCATCAGCCGCCAGGGCGGCGACGAGTTCCTGCTGGTGCTGCGCGACCTGCCCGATACCGAGATCGTTTCGGCCATCATCATCAAGATCATGGAACGGCTGCAGGAGCCGCTGCACCTGGACACGCAGGAGCTGTCCTCCTCAGCCTCCATCGGCGCGGCCATCGCACCGGACGATGGCCGGGACTTCGAAACCCTGCGCAAGAAGGCCGATCTCGCGATGTACCGCTCCAAGGAGTCCGGCCGCAACACCTGGCATTTCTTCGACCCCACCATGGACGCCGAGGCCGGCGAGCACCTGCTCATGCGCAACGGCCTGCGCCGCGCACTGGACCGCCAGGAGTTCGTGCTGCATTACCAGCCCCAGTACGAGCTGGCCAGCGGTGCGCTGACCGGCGTGGAAGCCTTGATCCGCTGGATGCACCCCGAGCTCGGCCTGGTGGCGCCGGGGCGCTTCATCGGCGTGGCCGAGGAAAGCGGCCTGATCGTGCCCATGGGCGACTGGGTGCTGCGCCAGGCCTGCCAGCAGGCCGTGTTGTGGCAGCAGGCCGGCCTGCCCGCGTTGACCATGTCGGTCAATCTCTCGGCCATCCAGTTCAAGCGCGGCCATGTGGAGCAGTCGGTGGAACGCGCCCTGGCCGAATCCGGCCTGGCGCCGGCCCTGCTCGAGCTGGAATTGACCGAGTCCATCCTGCTCCAGAGCGTGGAGAGCGTGCTCACCAGCGTGCGCCAGCTCAAGCAGATGGGCGTGAAGCTGGCCATCGACGATTTCGGTACCGGCTACTCCAGCCTGTCCTACCTCAAGCGCCTGGACATCGACAAGCTCAAGATCGACCAGAGTTTCGTGCGCGACCTGGCCACCGATCCGGATGACGAAGCCATCGTGCGCGCCATCATCCAGATGGCACGCAGCCTGAACCTCAAGACCATCGCCGAAGGCGTGGAAACCGAGGACATGCGCAGCCGCCTGCAGGCCTTTGGCTGCGATGCCGCCCAAGGCTATTTGTATTCTCGGCCCGTCCCCGCAGAGGACATCGAGCGCCTGCTCAGGCACATCTAGTGCAGTGCACTAGCGCAAAGCCAGCGCCAGCCGGCCGTCGGTCCCCGGGGCCAGCTTGAACACGCTGATCGCCTGCAGCAGGTCCTGGGCCTGGCCCTTGAGGCTGGAGGCCGCCGCCGCCATCTCCTCCACCAGGGCCGCGTTTTGCTGCGTGGCCTGGTCCATCTGCATCACGGCCTGGCCCACCTGGGCCACGCCCTGGCTCTGCTCGCTGCTGGCCGCGCTGATCTCGCCCATGATGTCGGTCACGCGCCGGATGCTGGCCACCACTTCACTCATGGTGCTGCCCGCCTGATCCACCAGGGCACTGCCCTGCTCCACCCGGCTCACGCTGTCGGTGATGAGCGTCTTGATCTCTTTCGCCGCCTCGGCACTGCGGCCCGCCAGGCTGCGCACTTCAGAAGCCACCACGGCAAAACCACGCCCCTGCTCGCCGGCACGCGCCGCTTCCACCGCCGCATTGAGCGCCAGGATGTTGGTCTGGAAGGCGATGCCGTCGATCACGCTGATGATGTCGGCGATCTTCTTGCTCGAATCATTGATGCCCTTCATGGTGTCCACCACCTGGGCCACCACTGCTCCGCCTTGCACCGCCACCGTGGACGCGCTTTGTGACAGCTGGTTGGCTTGCCTGGCGTTGTCGGCGTTTTGCTTGACGGTCGCCGACAGCTGTTCCATGCTGGAGGAGGTCTGCTGCAGGGCGCTGGCCTGGTTCTCGGTCCGGGCGGAAAGGTCGTGATTGCCGGAGGCGATCTCGGCACTGGCCACGTCCATGCTGCCGGCCGAGGCGCGCACCGTGGCCACCGCCGTCTGCATGCGCTTGAGCGCGGACTGCAGGATCTGCGCCGACGGGGTGCTGACCGGCACCTGGTCCACCGTATCCAGGGCAATGCCATCGGGCTGGTCCACTGCGGCGACCAGCTGCCCCAGCTCGACCCCCTGGCGCGCCGTACGGCCCATGCTCACGGCCAGCACCACCTCCAGGGCGGTCTGGATCACGACATAGACCGCATGGATGACGATGATGCCGAAATTGGGTTGGGTCAGGCAGTACAGGCCCAGACCCGCAGCCTGCAGGCGATCGAAGAGCACGTGATGCACGGCGAAGGTCACGGCCGACAGCACGATGGGCCGCCAGTCCAGGTAGACGAGCAGCAAGGCCAGGGTCACGAACACGCCGAAGTGGAGCTCGATCATGCCGTGCGCCAGATCGATGTGCAGCGCCACGAAGAGCGACTGGATCACGGCCAGCGTCAGGCGGGAGGTCAGCGTGCCCTTGCTGGTCGCATAGACCCCGAGAGCCGCCAGCACCAGCAGGGCCGAGGCGCCCCAGGCCAGGCCCGATTCGATGAAGCTGAAGCCCAGGATGATGGACGCCACGGCGCTCAGGGCGATGGCCGCCAGCATGATCTTGTCGCCCAGCAGGGCTTGCGCCGAACTGCCGGACGAATGGGTAAACGAGGATGATTCTGTGCTGCTCATGGTGAATGGGAACTCCAGCTGGCTGACCACTCCCTGATCGCACGGCATGCACGGGTAGGCCCGTGTCGACTCAATAGATACAGCCTAAGGCCCATTCATCGGGGCGTCAATGAACTAATCCACACCCGGCCTGCCTTGAACATCAATACTTGACACAAGTCAAGGCTGGGTGCAGGGCCATGGCGGGCGGTGGGCAGGAACTTTCTGCCCCAGGCCGTATCATTCAGGCCATGCGCATACTTCTGCTCGCCCTCATGATCGCCCTGCTGCCGCTGCGCGGCTGGGTCGGTGATGTCATGGCCATGGAGCAGGTCGGACAGGCACTTGCTGCGGCACCCACCCCTGCCCGGCACAGTGACTGCCACGAAACCCGGCTTCACCACGGACAGCCTGATGTGGCGCATGAGGACTTGGCCACGGCCAGCGAACACGGCAGTGCCCAGGCCGCTGGTGACTGTGCCGGATGCACGGTCTGCCAGATCTGCCACTCGGTGGCGCTGGCTGGTTTGCCCCGCGTGAGCAGCGCAACCGCGCTTCCCACCGCCGTGGCGCAAACGCCGGTACGGCT
This sequence comes from uncultured Hylemonella sp., assembly GCA_963512175.1. Lineage (GTDB taxonomy): Bacteria > Pseudomonadota > Gammaproteobacteria > Burkholderiales > Burkholderiaceae_C > Hylemonella. Next base: position 37,401 of record CAUPLI010000005.1, read on the forward strand.
GCATGCCAGCGCCGAGCGCGCCCCAGGCTTCAAACCGCCCATTTCCTGACTTCCACGCCCTAGGTGCGTCCGCAGCAGGCTGCAAGCCGCCGGCTGCGTGCGCGTGACCTGATGTCCAGGTTGTGCAGGAGTCACTCATGAAGCATTTATTGGCGCTGCTGGCGCTGTCCGCTCCCTTGCCGGACGCGGCGCAGACCGTACAGCAGCAGGCGGCCGCCAACCCGCAGACCAGCGTAGCGCCCGTACGCTACCAGGCCATGGCCCCCGTGGGTGCCAGCGCACTGCCGGTCGAACCCGGCGACTGGAAAGCGGCCAACGCCACCGTCGGCCAGTACCCGCGCGGCCACAGGGACATCCTCAAGTGGGAAAAGGCACAGCCGCCGACCCCTGCGACAGCGACACCGCAGCAGGAGCCGGCGCGATGAAGCCCCGTCACATGCGCCACGGCACTCTGGCCCTGACCACCCTGCTGCTAGCCGGCTGCGCCACACTGGCGCCCGAAAAGAATCTGGCCGATGTGCAGCAACTCACCGAGGGCCGCACGGCCGGCGTGGCGGTGGAACTGCAACGCCCCGGCCGGGACCACGAAGCGGTGGTGACCGAACTGCTCAGGCAGCCGCTCAGCGCCGAAAACGCCGTGCGTATCGCGTTGCTCAACAGCCCGGCCGTGCAGCAGGCGCTGGTCACGCTGGACCTCAGCGACGCGCTGCGCGTGCAGGCCGGCCGTGTGCCCAACCCGCATTTCTCCATCGCCGAGCTGGCCGAGGGCGACAAGCGCGAGATCGAACGCGCGCTGCGCTTTGATCTGGTGGGGCTGCTCTTCCTGCCCTGGAAGAGCGAGTGGCAGAGCCGCCAGCACGAACTGGCCAAGCTGCAGGCAGCCCAGGACATCGCGCGCCTGGCCACCGAGGTGCGCAAGGCCTGGATCAACGCCGTGGCGGCCGAGCAGAGCCTGCGTTATCTGCGCGACGTCCAGGACGCTGCCGAAGCAGGCGCCGAGCTGGCGCGGCGCATGACCCGCGTGGGCAACTTCAGCAAACTGCAGCAGGCGCGCGAACAGGTGCTGGTGGCCGACGCTGCAGCCCAGGTAGCGCGCGCGCAGCAGCGCGCCCACGGGGAGCGCGAGAAGCTCACACGCCTGCTGGGGCTGTGGGGCGCGCAGGCGCAGTTCACCCTCAGCCCCCGCCTGCCCGAGCTGCCCGCCAGGCCGCCGGCGCAGAACGACGTGGAAGCCCGTGCGCTGCGCGAGCGCCTGGACGTGCGCCTGGCCGTGACCGAGACCACGTATGTGGCTGACTCGCTGGGCCTGGTGAAGGCCGTGGGGTATCTGGATGGCATGACGCTGGCCTACAAGCACAGCAGCACCGTGGATGGCGCCGGCGAGCGCGAACAGAAGCATGGCTGGGAGCTGGAGCTGCCGCTGCCGCTCTTCGACTGGGGCAGCGCACGCAATGCGCGGGCCGAGGCGCTCTACCTGCAGTCGGCCGTGCGCGTGCGCAACGTGGCCGTGCTGGCGCGCAGCGAGGCGCGCGAAGCCTACTTCGGCTGGCGCACCGCGTATGACCTCGCGCGCCACTACCGCGAGGAGGTGGTGCCGCTGCGGCGTTTCATCGGTGACGAGATGCTGCTGCGCTACAACGGCATGCTCTCCAGCGTCTGGGACCTGCTGGGCGAGATCCGCCAGCAAAGCCTGAGCGTGAACCAGGCGCTGGAAGCCCAGCGCGACTTCTGGCTGGCCGACGCCGACCTGCAACTCACCCTGACCGCCACCTCGCCCGGCGCGCTCACCCAACTGCGCGGAAGCACCAGCGCCGCGGCACCGGCCGCAGGAGGACATTGAACATGAACCGACGCAATTTTTTCAGCGGCGCCGCCTTCACCGCCGTAGCCGCGACCTCGGTCAGCAAGGTGGCCATGGCCGCGCTGCCCGAACCCGTGCAACGCGAGACGCCAGACACCGCGCCGCCCCTGCAGCCCGCCAGCGGCCGCCCCTACAACCCGGTGGTCACGCTCAACGGCTGGACCCTGCCCTGGCGCATGAACCAGGGCGTCAAGGAATTCCATCTGGTGGCCGAGCCCGTGCTGCGCGAGATCGCGCCGGGCATGAAGGCGCACCTGTGGGGCTACAACGGCCAGAGCCCGGGCCCGACCATCGAGGTGGTGGAAGGCGACCGCGTGCGCATCTTCGTCACCAACCGGCTGCCCGAGCACACCACCGTGCACTGGCATGGCCAGCGCCTGCCCAACGGCATGGACGGCGTGGGCGGGCTGAACCAGCCGCAGATCCCCGTGGGCAAGACCTTTGTCTACGAGTTCGTGGCGCGCCGTCCCGGCACCTTCATGTACCACCCGCATGCCGACGAGATGACGCAGATGGCCATGGGCATGATGGGTTTCTGGGTCACGCACCCGAAGGCGAAACATCCGCTGATCAGCGAGGTGCAGCGCGACTTCTGTTTCCTGCTCAATGCCTTTGACATCGAGCCCGGCAGTGCGACCCCGAAGATCAACACCATGCTGGACTTCAACCTCTGGACCTGGAACAGCCGCAGCTTCCCCGGCATCGATACGCTCAACGTGCGCCTGGGCGACAAGGTGCGTATCCGCGTGGGCAACCTGACCATGACCAACCACCCCATCCACCTGCACGGCCACGAGTTCGTGGTGACGGGCAGCGATGGCGGCCCCTGGCCGATGGCGGCGCGCGCACCGGAGGTGACCACCGACGTGGCCGTGGGCCAGATGCGGCAAGTGGAGTTCGTCGCCGACGAAGAGGGCGACTGGGCCTTCCACTGCCACAAGAGCCACCACACCATGAACCCCATGGGCCACGCCGTGCCCACCATGATCGGCGTCGACCACCGCGGCCTGGTGCAGAAGCTGCAGAAGCTGGTGCCCGACTACATGGTCATGGGAGAGCGCGGCATGGCCGACATGGGCGAGATGGAAATGCCCCTGCCCGAGAACACCCTGCCCATGATGACGGGCACCGGCCCCTACGGCCCGGTGGAAATGGGCGGCATGTTCTCGATGCTGAAGGTACGCCGCACCCAGAAGGCCGGCGACTACAGCGATCCGGGCTGGTTCCAGCAGCCCGCCGGCACGCAAGCCTACGAGTGGACCGGCGAGTCGCCCGCGGCACCACGCGCTGCCGCACCGGACAGCGGCCAGAGCGCCGTTGAAGTCAAGGCGGTCAAGCCCACGTCACACGACACGCATCACTGAGGACAGCATGAAACACCTTGCGTACATCCTGGGCGCCACGCTGCTGAGCGCCAGCCCGGCCTGGGCCCATGGCGACAAAGCCGACACCCATGCCCCCGTGGTCAAGGAGCAGAAGGACTGGGGCATCGCCGGTGACGCCAAAGACGTCAGGCGCACCATCACCCTGGTCATGACCGACGACATGCGTTTCACGCCCGACCGCATCGAGGTGAGGCAGGGCGAGACCGTGCGTCTGCGCATCCAGAACAAGGGGCAGCTGCTGCACGAGCTGGTCATCGGCACCCCCGGGGAACTCGCCGCCCACGCCGAGCAGATGCTCAAGCATCCGGGCATGGAACATGACGAGCCCTATATGACACACGTCAAGCCCGGCCAGCGCGGCGAGATCATCTGGACCTTCAACCGCGCCGGCCAGTTCGAATTCGCGTGCCTGATTGCCGGCCACTTCCAGGCCGGCATGAAGGGCCGCATCACCGTCACAAGGAGTCAACGATGAATCGACGCAAGCTTTTGCACACCTCGGTCGCCCTGGCGGCCGCAACGCTGGCCGGCCTGGGCCTGGCCGCACAGCCCCCGCGCCCCGTGGTCGAGGTCTGGAAGACCGCCAACTGCGGCTGCTGCAAGGACTGGATCAAGCACCTGCAGGCCAACGGCTTCGAGGTCACGACGCATGACGTGAGCAACGACCGCAAGAACGAAGTCCGCCAGCGCCTGGGCCTGGCCGAGAAGTTCGGCTCCTGCCACACCGCCCTGGTGAACGGCTATGTGCTCGAAGGCCATGTGCCGGCGCGCGAGATCCAGCGCCTGCTGAAGGACAAGCCACTCGCCCTGGGCCTGGCCGTGCCCGGCATGCCCGTGGGTTCGCCCGGCATGGACGGCCCCGAGTACGGCGGCCTGAAGGACCCTTACGACGTGCTGCTGGTACAACGCGCCGGCACGGCCCGTGTTTTCCAGTCCTACCGATAATCGATGCTCCACCTGACGATGGGACCCACCATGAACAAGCTCTCCACCCTGACCTTCTCCCTGCTGCTGTCTGTTGCCGGCCCCGCACTGGCCCACGAAACCGGCAGTGCACACGGCCATGATGCCGCTGCCAGCAGCAAGGCTGCCAAACCTCTGGTCGAAGCCGTCGTGCGCACGGTGGACAAGTCGGCGAAGAAGATCACCCTCAGGCACGGCGAGATCCCCAACCTCGACATGGGACCGATGACCATGGTGTTCCAGGTGCAGGACCCCGCCTTGCTGGACAAGGTCAAGGCCGGCGACACCGTGCGCTTCACCGCCGACCAGATCAGGGGCGCTTACGTGGTGCTCTCGATCGAGCCGGTGCAGAAGTAAAAGCGCATCCGGGCTAGAACAGGCTACCCTGCCCGCGCGCCAGACCCGGGCGGAACAAGGAGAGGTCGAGTTCCACGCGCCCGCGGTTCAGGCCGTGGCGGGCGCAGGCCTTGTGGAAACGCTGGCGTATCAGGTCGGCCCACAGGCCACTGCCTTTCATGCGCGTGGCGTAGTTGCTGTCGTAGTCCCTGCCGCCGCGCATCTCCTGGATGCGCGCCATCACGCGCGCCGCACGCTGCGGGTAGTGAAGGCTGAGCCACTGCTGGAACACCTCGTTGAGCTCCCAGGGCAGGCGCAGCACGGTGTAGAAGGCACTTTTGGCGCCCGCCGCTGCGGCCGCTTCCAGCACCTGCTCCATGTCCTCGTTGATGAAGGGGATCTGCGGCGCCACGCTCACGCCCACCGGCACGCCAGCCTCGGCCAGGGCGCGGATGGTGCGCAGGCGGCGCTGCGGCGAGGCGGCGCGCGGCTCCAGCCGGCGCGCGAGTTCGCCGTCCAGCGTGGTGATGGTCACGTACACCGCGGCCAGCTTGTCTGCAGCCATGGGCGCGATCAGGTCCAGATCACGCTCCACGCCGCTGGACTTGGTAACCAGCGAGAAGGGGTGGCGCGTGTCGCGCAGCACTTCGATGAGCGAACGCGTGATCTTCAGTTCGCGCTCCACCGGCTGGTAGCAGTCGGTGACCGAGCCGATGACGATCATGCTGGGCTGGTAGGCCCTGGCCGAAAGCTCCCGCCGCAACAGTTCGGCCAGACCTCGCTTGGCGATGATCACGCGTTCGAAATCCAGCCCCGGCGACAGGCCCAGGTAACTGTGCGTGGGCCGCGCATAACAGTAGCTGCAGCCGTGCTCGCAACCGCGGTAGGGGTTGATGGACTGGTCGAAGGCGATGTCGGGCGAATCGTTGCTGACCAGCGCGCTGCGCGCGTCCTCCCAGCGGACTTCCGTCTGCAGTTTCGGCGCCTCCCCTGACAAGGCCTCGTCCCAGGTCGACCAGCCATCGTCGAAGGCCGCACGTGCATCCGACTCGAAGCGATGCGCGTTGCGCGTGGCCGCACCCCGCCCTTTGAGGGTCTGCAGGGGGATCTTGAAGTCAGCCATAGTCCGGCCTGCGCACGCGCGGGTAAGTCCCGAGCGGGCCCGTCCACCGGCTCGTTAGAGTGACGGACCGTAGCGTCGGAACTTGCCCCGAAACATAACTGTACATAAATACAGTATAGAACGATCCCGCCCCATGCACCAGCCCTTCAGCTTCACAGCGCGCCTGCACAGCTTCCGTTATGCGCTGACCGGCCTGCGCACCCTGCTGCTGACCCAGCACAACGCCTGGATCCATGCAGCGGCCACGGTCGTGGTGGTGGCCGCGGGTCTGGTCCTGGGCCTGTCGCGGGCCGAATGGTGCTGGCTGGTGCTGGCCATGGCGCTGGTCTGGATGGCCGAGGCCCTCAACACCGCGCTGGAATTCCTGGCCGATGCCGTCACGCAGGAGTTCCACCCCCTGATCCTGCAGGCCAAGGACGTGGCCGCGGCCGCCGTGCTGATCGCCGCCATCGGGGCCCTGGTCATCGGGCTGCTGGTCTTCGGGCCCCATGTCTGGCCGCGGCTCGCCTGAACCGGCATCGTGCCTGCGCCACAGATGAGCGCCGTCTGTCGCGTCCATGCCGCAATCCGTCGCGCCAGGGCCCTACGCAGGTGCATCCAGACGGATGGCTCGTTATAGTGAATCGCAAGCACGGAGCACCCCATGTCCCAGACCCTTGCCCCCGTTCCCCCTGCACCGCCGCTGCGCCTGCTGGCCGGCTGGCTCTGCGCCCTGGCCCTGCTGGCCCTGGCCGGCTGCAGCAGCACGCCCAAGTCCGGCAGTGGCGCCGCGTCCGCCCCCAGCGGACACAGCGAGTCGGGCCAGGCGTCTTATTACGGCAATGAATTCCACGGCCGCAAGACCGCCAACGGCGAGCGCTTCGACCAGGCCAAGCTGACGGCCGCGCACCGCACCCTGCCCTTCGGCACGCGGCTCAAGGTCACCAACACGCAGACCGGCAAGAGCGTGCAGGTCCGCGTGAACGACCGCGGGCCTTTCGTGAAGGGCCGCGTGATCGACCTCTCCAGTTCGGCCTTCAAGACCATTGCCAGCATCAACGCCGGCGTGGTGCCGGTGCGCATCCAGGTCGTCGATTAGGGCCTGTTCACACTAATTTCTCAAGATGCGTTGCGGATCAAAAAAGTCATGCGGTAGGCGCGTGGACGCCGCCGGGGTCACCCCCCGGCAAGTCCGCGCAACACCCCGCATGGCTTTTTTGGCCGCAACCCGGAGGGAACGGGGCGAGAACGGCGCCACTCGTTGTTGTACTCCTCACCCAGACGGCCAGTCTGGGCTTCGTCGTACGCCTAGATTGGCGCCGTTCTCGCCTCGTTCGCACTTGAGAAATTAGTGTGAACAGGCCCTAGGGTCTGTGCTGCGCATAATCGGCGCATGACTTCCCAACACTTGCCCTACCCGGGCGCCATCACCGACGTGGCCGGCATCGAAGTCGGTCATGACTCCGATCCACGTCGTCCCACGGGCTGCAGCGTCGTGATCGCGCGCGATGGAGCCATCGGTGGCGTCGACGTGCGTGGTGCCGCTCCCGGCACGCGCGAAACCGATCTGCTGCACCCTGGCAACCTGGTGCCCCACGTCCACGCCGTGCTCCTGGCCGGCGGCAGCGCCTGGGGCCTGGACGCAGCCGCCGGCGTGATGCGCTGGCTGGAAGAAAACGACATCGGCCTGGACACCGGCCATGGCCTCGTGCCCATCGTGCCGGCGGCCGTGGTGTTCGACCTGGGCGTGGGCGACGGACGCATCCGCCCCGACGCGCCGGCCGGCCACCGGGCCTGCGTGGCTGCCAGCCGCAGCACACCCGCCCAGGGCAATGTGGGCGCAGGCTGTGGTGCACTGGTGGGCAAGCTGCTGGGCATGGCGCGCGCCATGAAAGGCGGCGTGGGCACGGCCTCGGTCAGTGCCCGCGGTTACACCGTGGGCGCGCTGGTGGTCTGCAATGCCGTAGGCGACGTGCTGGATCCGGCCACGGGGCAGGTGATGGCCGGCGCCCGCACGGTTGACGGCCACGCCCTGCAGAACACACGCGACGCGCTGCTGGCCGGACATACGCCGCAACACCTGCTGGCCGGCAACAACACCACCATCGGCGTGATCGCCACCGACGCCGTGCTGAGCAAAGCCCAGGCCCAGCGCCTGGCCCAGGTGGCGCACGACGGGCTGGCCCGCAGCATCAACCCCGTGCACACCATGCTCGACGGCGACACGCTGTTCGCGCTGGGCACCGGGACCAGCGGCAAGGCCGCTGACATGCTGCTGCTGGCCACGCTGGCGGCCGAGGTGACGGCACGCGCCGTGGTCAATGCCGTGCAGGCGGCGCAGGGCCTGACGGTCGGCGAACAGCACTGGCCCAGCGCGGCCGAGCTTGCGGCCAGCTGAAGCAGCCCCATGCCTGCTGCCCTGCGCCACACCCTGCTGTCGCTGCGCGACCTCTGGGCCTCGGCCGCTCCCTTTGTGCTGCTGGCCCTCTTGCTGCTGACGCTGGCCTACTGGTGGCTGGACCCGATGCCGCCGCGGCGCATCACCCTGGCCACCGGGCCGGCACAAAGTGCCTATGAGGAGCTGGGCAAGCGTTATGCCCAGTCCCTGGCGGGCTACGGCATCCAGGTCCAGCTCAGGCCCAGCCAGGGCGCGGCGGACAACCTGGCCCTGCTGCGCGCGGGCGAGGTGGACATCGGCTTCGTGCAGGGCGGCACGGCCACGCCGACCGAAGACGACGAACTCGAATCGCTGGGCAGCCTGTTCGTCGAGCCGGTCTGGCTGTTCTACCGCGCCGAAGCCGCGCGCAAGGTGAAGCGCCAGGGCACGCTGGCTGCGCTGGGCGATCTCAAGGGCCTGCGCCTGAACGTGGGCGCCGAGGGCAGCGGCGTGCCGCGCCTGATGGAGCGGCTGTTCGAGGCCAACCGCATCGACCCTGCTGGGATGCAGCTTTCGCGCCTGGACCAGACCCCCGCCGTGATGGCGCTGCTGGCCGGCGAGATCGACGCGCTGGTGCTGGCCTCGGCGCCCGAATCATTGATGGTGCAGATGCTGCTGCAGACCCCGGACGTGCGGCTGATGGACTTCAGCCAGAGTGAGGCCTATGCGCGGCGCTTCGCCTTTCTTACGCCGGTCACCTTGCCGCGTGGCGTGGTGGACCTGGCGCGGGACATCCCGCCACAGGACGTGCGCCTGATCGCCACCACCACCACCCTGCTGGCCACGCCCGACGTGCACCCGGCGCTGCTGCAGCTGTTCTCGCAAGCCGCGCTCAAGCTGCACGGACCGGCCGGCTGGTTCAACCGTGCCCGCGAATTCCCGAACGCCGGGCAGACCGAATTCCCGCTGGCACAGGAGGCCGAGCGCACACTCAAGAACGGCGTGCCGCTGCTGCAGCGCTACCTGTCCTTCACGCTGGCCAATCTGCTGGAACGCATGTGGCTGGCACTGGGCATCATCGTTGCGATCCTGCTGCCGCTGAGCCGCATCGTGCCGCCGCTCTACGAGTTCCGCATCCGCTCACGCGTGTTCCGCTGGTACGGGCAACTGCGCCAGATCGAGGAACGCATGCAGTCCGGCAACGGCAGCCGAGAGGAACTGCTGCAGGCGCTGAACCAGCTGGAAGTGCGCGCGGCCAGGGTGAAGGTGCCTTTGTCGTATACCGACGAGCTCTACGCGCTGCGCAACTACATCGAGATGGTGCGCAGTCGCCTGCAACGCGGCTGAGGCCACGATCTCTGGCTGGTCAATCGGCCTGGATATCCATGTAGACGCTGTTGCGCATGGCCAGTTCGGCCACGGCATCGAAGGCGCGCTCGACCACCGGCCCCTGTGCCACCAGGCGCAACTGGGCCTGCGCCACCAAGCGGTCGAACATGCGACGTGTCATCGAGTGGTTGGAGCCGCTGGCACTGGAGAACAGGCACAGCGTGGCCGACTCGTTGACCCAGGCCAGCTGCAGGCGCGTCCAGTGCCCGCTCACCAGCAGCTCGACCCAGCTGCCCTGCTGCAAATGGTCGAGCGAGAGCGGTGCCGCCGCTGCAGTGCTCTCCAGCGGCGCCTGCCCGGTATCGATCTCACGCTCCACCAGCCCCATGGGCTCGGTCGCCGGGAATTCGCCCGGGAACTCTGCTGGCACCGTGGAGGCAAAGTCAGGGGTTTCTTCTGCCCCCAGGTCGTCCATGAAGCCGGAATCGCGCGCCTCCTCGGGCGCCAGCCAGGTCTTGGCCACGGGTGGGGCGGCCGGCTTCAGGCTGCGTGCAGCGGGCCCACTGCCCAGACCGCCCTGGTGCAAGGCAAACAGCTGGTCGAGAAAATGCTGCAGCTGCTCGGGTGGGTAGTGGATGCGCTCCAGGCCCTGGCGCAGTCCCTGCACGAGCTGCGGAATGAGTTTGGCGAGTTGTCCCGGCTGCTGCCGCGCCTGGTCAGGGCGCACGCTCCAGAACAGGTCTTCGAGCAGGGCCACGTAGTCGGGCTCGCCGGGTTTGTCCACCGAGCCCTCGATCTGGGCCTGCGCCATGACCTGGGCCCAGGGACCACAGGCGAAGTCCACCATGAGGTCGGGCACCAGCACGGTACCCGGCTGCTTGCGGATGTGCTCGGCAATCTGACGCGCTAGCTGGTTGCGCTTCTCGGCCTGTTGCAGGGCCTGTACCGCGGCCTGCTGCTGCACCTGGCGGCGTTGCTCGGCCTGCGACCAGATATGGCGCAGGCGCACCAGCACGCGCTCGAAGGTCTCGGACGCACCGGCTGCCGGGGTCAGGCGAGCCAGCGTATCGCGCATGTCGGCCAGGAATTCGGCGAAACCTTCGGCCTCGGCCCGGTCATACGCAAAGCTGTGCTGAGCCAGTTCCTCGAGCAGCTGGCGTGCCGGGTGCTGCTTGTCGCTGAAGAAATGCAGGTCGTTGCGGGCCAGCTGCAGCAGGGCCGGCTTGAGCCCGGCAATGAGCTCACGGACCGGTGGCAGGATGCGCTCATCGCCGGTGATGCTGGCGAGTATGAGCTTGACCACTTCCTGGACCAGCTGGTCGGCATCCGGCGTTGCACCCGAGACGAGGCCGTGCAACTGCTGCACGGTCAGCTGGCCGGCATAGACCTGCTGCGCGAGACCGCCCTGCACGCCCTGCGGCGGCACCGGTGCCGACCCGATCGCCATGGCGGCCTGGGCGGGCGAGACCTGGCCCGGCACAGGTCCTGCACCCGCCGCTCCGGAGGAGGCCGTGCGCTGGATGGCATAACGCACCGGCTGGACCTTCTGCGCCTTCAGATAGGCCAGCAGTTCCTGATAGACCGGGCGCAGGCTCTTGCCCAGCAGGGGCACCATGATCTGACGGCACTGTGTCTGCGCCGCGCTGTCGCCCTGCATCTCGCTGATCAGGCCCTGCAGGGCCTCGACGTAGATCTCGGGCCGGAAGGGATTGCGCTCCGGGCGCACCTGATCGAAGCCCAGGATGGCGCTGACCAGGGTGTTGAGCTCGGTCAGCTCCTGCTCGGCGTCCTGCAGCGCCTGCTGCAGGCCACGTGCCGCACTGATGCGCACCTGCACGTCCTGCTCGTCCATGAGCTCCAGCTGCTCGAACTTGATGCTGGCAGGGCCCGCGTCCAGGGTGGTGGTCACGGGGTTGTCGCCCAGTTCACGCTCGAAGGCGCGTTGCAGGGTCTCGGGGAAACGCGAGCGCATCTCCGGCGCGGACTGCACCAGGGCCGAGACCACGCGAGAACGGGCATCGCGCGCCAGCATGTCGCGCGTCTGGTCGATATGCTGCTGCAGGGTCTCGCGCGTCTGGCGCAGCACGCCGTCCATGATGTCCAGGCCCCGGCGCGAGGCCTCGCGCATCAGACCGTCGAGCTGGGCGCTGCGGACGACCGCTTGTGGACGTGGGCTCATGTGCGATTCCTGCCAGATGGACGATGCACGCTTTGTACCTTATTTGAGTGCCTTGAAGCGCACCCGGTGCGGTTTGGCGCCCTCTTCACCCAGGCGCTTCCTCTTGTCGGCCTCGTACTCCTGGTAGTTGCCGTCGAAGAAGGTCCACTGGCTGTCGCCTTCGGCGGCCAGGATATGGGTGCAGATGCGGTCCAGGAACCAGCGGTCGTGGCTGATGACCATGACCGAACCGGCGAACTCCAGCAGCGCGTCTTCCAGTGCACGCAGGGTTTCCACGTCCAGGTCGTTGGAAGGTTCGTCCAGCAGCAGGGTGTTGCCGCCGGCGATCAGGGTCTTGGCCAGGTGCAGGCGACCGCGCTCACCGCCCGACAGCGTGCCCACGCGTTTCTGCTGGTCGCCGCCGTTGAAGTTGAAACGGCCGCAGTAGGCGCGGCTGGCCATCTGGAACTTGCCGACCGTCAGGATGTCGAGTCCGCCGGAGACGTCTTCCCACACCGTCTTCTCGTTGGACAGGTCGTCACGGGTCTGGTCGACGAAGGCCATCTTCACGGTCTGGCCGATCTTGACCTCGCCACTGTCGGGCGTCTCCTTGCCGGCGATCAGCTTGAACAGCGTGGATTTGCCGGCGCCGTTGGGGCCGATGATGCCGACGATGGCACCCGCCGGCACCTTGAAGCTCAGGTTGTCGATCAGCAGGCGGTCGCCGAAGGACTTGCTGACGTTCTTGAACTCGATGACTTCATTGCCCAGGCGATCAGCCACGGGGATGAAAATTTCCTGCGTCTCGTTGCGTTTCTGGTATTCGTAGTCGGACAGTTCCTCGAAGCGGGCCAGGCGGGCCTTGCTCTTGGCCTGGCGCGCCTTGGGGTTCTGGCGCGACCATTCCAACTCCTTCTTCAAGGCCTTGGCGCGGGACTCTTCGCCCTTCTGCTCCTGCTCCAGACGGGCCTGCTTCTGCTGCAGCCATTCACTGTAGTTGCCCTTGTAAGGAATGCCCGAGCCCCGGTCCATTTCCAGGATCCATTCGGCCGCGTTGTCGAGGAAGTAGCGGTCGTGGGTGATGGCCACCACGGTGCCGGAATAACGCTGCAGGAACTGCTCCAGCCAGTCCACCGATTCGGCGTCCAGGTGGTTGGTCGGCTCGTCGAGCAGCAGCATGTCGGGCTTGGAGAGCAGCAGGCGGCACAGGGCCACACGACGCTTTTCGCCACCGGAGAGCTGGCCGATGACGGCATCCCAGGGCGGCAGGCGCAGCGCGTCGGCGGCAATCTCCAGCTGGTGCTCACCGCCGTCGCCGGCGGTGGCGATGATGGCTTCGAGCTTGGCCTGCTCGGCCGCCAGGGCGTCGAAATCGGCGTTCTCGTCGGCATAGGCCGCGTACACCTCTTCCAGGCGCGCCTGCGCGGCCTTGGATTCGCCCATGCCGCCTTCGACAGCCTGGCGCACGGTTTCATTGGGGTCGAGCTGCGGCTCCTGCGGCAGGTAACCGATCTTCAGGCCGGCCATGGGGATGGCCTCGCCCTCGAACTCCTTGTCGACGCCGGCCATGATCTTGAGCAGCGTGGACTTGCCCGAGCCGTTGAGACCGAGCACGCCGATCTTGGCACCGGGGAAGAAGGACAGGGAGATGTCCTTGAGGATGTAACGCTTCGGCGGCACGATCTTGCCGAGGCGATTCATGGAAAAGACGTATTGGGCCATGGACGGTGGATTCTGCGGGGGTAAAACCCGCATTATCCCCGCCTGCCGGGCTCCCTCAGGTTTTGGACTGGTTGCGGGCGTTGAGCAGGGCCGTCTGGGCCACGGCGTCCAGCGCGTTGTCCACCATGTGGCGCTCGGACACGATGCGCATGATGCCGCGCGTGCGCAGCTGCTCCATGGTGCGACGCGACATGGAGTGCGCCAGTCCCTTGCCCGAGATGAACATGAAGAGGGTGCCGTGCGGGCTGGCCCAGGTCAGCTGGGCGCGCACCCACTCGCCCTTGAGCTGCAGCTCGACCCAGCAGCCGATGGCCAGATCGGCTGCGTTCCAGGCGCCGGACACCGGTGCGCCGGCAGGCGCCGCATCCGGCATGACATCGCCCTCGGGCAGGTAGCCGGCCTCGTCGGCCTCGTGGCCGGCCATCCAGATCTGGTCTGCGTCGGCCGCCTCGATCACGCCGAAACCGGTACTTTCCTCCCCGGCCTCCTGGGAAAACTCCTGGGGCAGCTCGTCGGGGAATCCTTCCAGCTCGGTCACTTCCAGGCCTTCGACCGGACCGCCCAGCTCCTCGGGCAGCACCATGGGTCGGGCCGCCTGGGCCGGCGTGGGCGCCGGGGCCGGCTGGACCTTGGGCGGCTCGAAGGCTTTCTCGTGCAAGGCAATCAGCTGGTCCAGGAAACGCGGGATGCGCTCCGGCGGATATTCGATGAGCAGCAAGCCATGGCGCAGCTTGACCAGCAGATTGGGCACCAGCTGCACCAGTCGGTCACGGTTGCGTCGCGCCAGCTTGACCTGCACGCTCCAGATCAGGTCATCCACCAGGTCCAGGTAACCCTGGGCGTCGGTCGTTCCGTCGGCGTTGCGCAACTGCGATTCGGCCACCACCTGGGCCCAGGGGCCACACAGGAAGGCCGCCACGAAATCCGGGACCTTCTTCTCGCGCAGGCGTTCCTGAAAGTCTGCCGCGAGCCGCTGCGCCAGCATATTGCGCTGCTCGGCGTGCATCAGCGCGCGCGCCGCATCTTCCTGTTTGGCCCGCAGCGCCAGGTCCACACGCGACCACTGGGCATCCAGCATGGTCAGCGCCCGTGCAAAGGACTCGGGCTGACCGTCGCTGCCCAGCAGCTCGAGCACCGACGATGACACCATCTTGAGAAAGCGCTGGAAACGCTCGTCGTTCTCGGTCTTGTAACCCAGGCTCTGGTGCGTGATGCGGTCCAGGAACTGGCGCGCCGGGTGCTTGCGCTCGCTGAAGAAACGCGGGTCGGCCTGGGCCAGGCGCAACAGCAGAGGCTCCAGCTCCTTGACCTGGGCCCGCACCGGTGGCAACAGGCGCTGATCCTTGCCCAGGTTCTCCAGCATGAGACGCACCACCTCCTCGCCCAGTTGCTGGCCCAGCTCACGATTCATGTTCTTGCCGGTCCCCTTGGCCGTGGCCTTGGCCTCCGTGAGGGCACGTTCACTCAGGCGCTTGATCATGGGCTCGACCATGCGCAGGTCTTCCAGCGCCACCATGGAGGCCGGCACCGTGTGCAGGAAATCCGTTCTCCGGCTGGCCCCACCGCTGAGATCGATCTCTGCAGTCAACAGGCGGCGCAGCTTGTCCAGCGTCAGCATGGTGCGGGTGACCGGGTGCTCGACCGGCGTGCCGCCAGGCGCCGGCGCGGCGGAGGTCAGCAGCGGCACCACCGGCTCGATCCCTTGCGAACGGAGCCAGTCGCCCAGTTCCTTGTAGAGCGTGCGCAGGCTGTGGCCCAGGATGCCGGCGGCCGGCGTGATCAGCGCGGTGCGCGCCTGCTCGCTGGGCACGTGCTGCAGCAGCGTCTCGCGCAAGGCGCGGGCAAAGGTCTCGGGGCGCAGGGGGTTGAGGTGGGCCTGCACCGACATCCAGCCCATCAGGCTGCTGATCAGGGCATTGAGCGGCGGCATCACCTCGTCCACCGCCATCTGGATTTCCTGCTGCGCCATGGCGAACTCGATGTTGGCATCGAGCTGGCCCTCGTCGAGCAGCTGGATGTCCTCGAAACGCACCAGCGCCTCCGGGTCGCTGGCATGGCTGCCGCTGCGATAGATCGCCAGGCGCAGCTGCACGCCGAAGGTGGCGCGTACGGCCTCGGCCTGGCGGCGCAATTCCTCGACGATGGGCAGGCTCAGGCCGCGCTCGTTGACCTTGGAGACCTTGCCGCCCACCTGATGCATGGCCAGGTCCAGACCCTTGATCACGTCGTCGATCAGCGGGCCGGACTGCTCCAGCACCGCCTCGATGCAATCGTGCAGGGACGGCTTCTCGAGGGTCGGGTCATCCGACACGCCCAGGCGCCGCATGCGAAACTTTTTCATGGATTCAATTGATCATTGCCCGGGCTCGGGCCCGGTGCTTGTTACATTTTCTACCGAGTACATGACAGCGCCCACACCCCGACAACATTTTGTTACGGGTATGACAAAAATGGCGAGAAGGAACAATTTCCGTCAAATAACGTCGCTTGGCAAGCGCCATCCGCCGAAGCATGCGACAATGATGTCCGTTGCCGTTCAGTTGCGCGCAACATCAGCACACTGCTGGGGGTTTTGTCACCGCGACTCGCGGCCTGATCTGCCCCACCCTTGAACCCTATCTGCCTTTGACTGGCCAGGTGCCCCAGGTACCTGTACTGGCCGATATCCCAGCGCCCGGATGGGCGCCATCTACATGAACTTTGAAGAACTGAAACTGGCTCCGGCCATCCTGAAGGCTGTGCGCGAGCAGGGCTACGAGACCCCCACAGCCATCCAGGCCCAGGCGATTCCGCTGGTGCTCGAGGGCCACGACCTGCTCGGCGGCGCCCAGACCGGCACCGGCAAGACGGCCGCCTTCACCCTGCCCCTGCTGCATCGCCTCACCATGAGCCGCAGCGCGCAGAACAAATGGGGCGGCACCGGCATCCGCGCCCTGGTGCTCACCCCCACGCGCGAGCTGGCCGCCCAGGTCGAGGAATCGGTCCAGACCTATGGCAAGTACCTGCAACTGAGCTCCACCGTCGTCTTTGGCGGTGTGGGCATGAACCCGCAGATCAGCCGCCTCAAGAAGGGCGTCGACATCCTGGTCGCCACCCCGGGTCGCCTGCTGGACCTGCAGCAACAAGGTTTCCTGGACCTGTCCACGGTGCAGACCCTGGTGCTGGACGAAGCCGACCGCATGCTGGACATGGGTTTCATCCACGACGTGAAGAAGGTGCTGGCCCTGGTGCCCAAGGACAAGCAGAGCCTGCTGTTCTCTGCCACCTTCAGCGACGAGATCCGCGAGCTGGCCAACGGCCTGCTCAAGAACCCGCAGAGCGTGCAGGTCACGCCGCGCAACACCACGGTGCAGCGCATCACCCAGGTCATCCACCCGGTGGGCCGTGGCAAGAAGAAGGCCCTGCTGGCCCACATCATCCAGCAGCACAACTGGAGCCAGGTGCTGGTGTTCGTGCGCACCAAGTTCGGTGCCAACAACGTGGCCGAATACCTGGAAAAGAACGGCATCACCGCCATGGCCCTGCACGGCAACAAGAGCCAGGGTGCCCGCACCCAGGCGCTGGCCGGTTTCAAGAGCGGTGACGTCCGCGCCCTGGTGGCCACCGACATCGCGGCCCGCGGCATCGACATCGACGAGCTGCCGCACGTGGTGAACTACGAGATCCCCAACGTCAGCGAAGACTATGTGCACCGCATCGGCCGCACCGGCCGCGCGGGTGCCGACGGCGCCGCCGTCAACCTGGTCTGCCTGGACGAAGAAGGCTTCATGGCCGACATCGAGCGCTTCACCAAGCAGAAGATCGAGGTACAGGTCGTCGAAGGCTTCGCCCCCGAGCCGGGTGAACGCGCCGAACCCATCGCCATGGGTCGCCAGACCATCTGGGGCGGCGCCGGCAAGCCGCCGAGCCGCGAAGTCATGGCCGCAGCCGCCAAGGCTGCGCGCTCCGAGATGATGCAGCGTATGCGCGACAACAAGGCCGGCCAGGGCGAACGCAGCAAGGGCGGCGGCCAGGGTCAGGGCCAGCGCAGCGGCGGCGGACAAAACCAGCCGCGCAGCGGTCAGGCCAAACCCCAGGGTCAACGTGCCCAAGGCCAGGGACAAGGTCAGGGCCAGGGCCGCAACAACGAGCAGCGCCGTGGCAGCAACGGCCCGCGTGGCCAGAGCCAGGGCGGTGGCAACGGCGGTCAGCCCGATCCGCTGCGCACCGGTACCGATGCGCTGAGCCAGGGCGGTCGCCGCCGTGGCGGCGGTGGTGGTGGTGGCGGACGTGGTCGCTCAGGTGGCCAGGGTGGTGGTGGTGGCGACAGGGTCCCCGGTGGCGTCGATCCGCTGCGCACCAACTATGGCCGCATCAGCCACTGAACGCGGCTCGACCCGGTAACGAAACGGCCCTGCGGGGCCGTTTTCTTTTGCTGTATCCAGTCAGGGCCGCTAGCATAGGCAGATGGCGACCAACACCACCCCCATCCACTTCGGCCTGCAAGGCCGCGTCTGCCTGGTCACCGGCGCAGCCCAGGGCATAGGCGAGGCCTGCGCACGCCGCTTCGCGCGCGAAGGCGCGCCGGTGGTCATCGCCGACATCGCCGATGCCCGCGGCCAGGCCTTGGCCGACGAACTCGGCGCGCTCTACGTGCACTGCGACGTCGGCGACAAGGGCCAGGTCGATGCCCTGGTGGCGCGCTGCCTGGCAGCGCACGGGCGTATCGACGTGCTGGTCAACAACGCCGGCATCTTCAAGGCGGCCGATTTCCTGGACATCAGCGAGGCCGACTTCGATGCCGTGCTACGCATCAACCTCAAGGGCGCTTTCCTCGTGGGCCAGGCCGTGGCGCGTGTCATGGCCCAGGCCGGGCACGGTGCCATCGTCAACATGAGCTCGGTCAACGGTGTGCTGGCCATTCCCAACATCGCCAGCTACAACGTCAGCAAGGGCGGCATCAACCAGCTCACGCGCGTGATGGCGCTGGCGCTGGCCGACAAGGGCATCCGCGTCAACGCTGTGGCACCGGGCACCATCGCCACCGAACTGGCGGCGCAGGCCGTGCTGACCAGCGCCGAGGCCAAGACCCGCATCCTCAGCCGCACGCCCATGAAACGCCTGGGTGAACCCGGCGAGATTGCCGACGTGGTGGCCTGGCTGGCCAGCGATGCCGCCAGCTACGTCACGGGTGAGATCGTCACGGCCGACGGCGGCCGCATGGCGCTGAACTACACCGTGCCGGTCTAAGCAACGGACAAACGCTCAGCCGCGCACGAACAGCGTCACCAGCGGGTCGGGGCCGACCTGGCGGCTCCAGTGGCCGTGCACGGCCGGATCGAAGGTGGCGCCTTCGGGCAGCAGATCGGCCGAGTAGAAATGCTGACCCGGGCCGAACACGCGCGACACGCCCCCCTGCAGGCCGATCTCCATCTGCCCCTGCAGGATGAAACACCACTGGGGCGCGCCGGTGCAATGGAAGCTGCTGCGAAAGCCCACCGGACTGTGACGCAACTGGTAACCGCCCGAGGCAAATACCTCGGACAGCATGGATTGCGGCGTGCCCTGCCCCAGCGGCACCTGCTCCTCGCGGAAACGGGCGCGGCCGTCGGTGTCGGTGTAGAGGATGACTTGGGTGAAATGCGTCATGGCGATCCCGGAAATGAGCGCCCATTATCCTGGCAACGGCAGTTGCCAGGATTGCTCCCCAGCCCTGCGTGTCGCCTCGGCGCCGGGCAGGTCGCCACAGGACGTGCGAGAATTTTCCGACCCACTCCGCCGCAAAGGTCCCCCATGTCCACCCTCTCCCCACTCGATGCCTGGCTGGCCCAGGAACAGGAAGTCCAGGCACGCATCGACGCGGGCGTCGGCGTCGGTGTCTCGCGCCCCGATCAGGTCGCCGGAAAAACCGGCCTGGAAATGATGCAGGCCATGCTGCGCGGTGAGCTGCCCTACCCGCCGATCGCGCAGACACTGGACTTCCAGTTGCTGGAGGTGTCCGAAGGCCGCGCCGTCTTCCAGGGCCGACCCGGCCCGGCCCATCTCAACCCCATGGGGGGCGTCCATGGCGGCTGGTATGCGACGCTGCTCGATTCTGCCCTGGGCTGCGCGGTGCACACCATGATGCCCGCGGGGCGCGGCTACACCACGGCCGAACTGGGCGTGAACCTGGTCAAGGCCCTCAATCCGGCCAGGACACCACGGGTGCGCGCCGAGGGCAAGGTGATCCACTGCGGGCGCCAGCTGGCCACGGCCGAAGCCCGGCTGGTCGGGCCGGACGGCACGCTCTACGCCCATGCCACCACCACCTGCCTGGTGTTCGAGCTTCCGGCACAATCCAAAACATGAGATTCCTACACACCATGCTGCGTGTCGGCGACATGCAGCGCTCCATCGACTTCTATACCCGCATCATGGGCATGCAGCTGCTGCGCACCACCGACCGTCCCGAGCAGAAGTACGCACTGGCCTTCGTCGGCTACGCCAGCAACCCCGAGCAGGCCGAGCTCGAACTGACCTACAACTACGGCGTGGCCCAGTACGACATGGGCGGGGCCTATGGCCACGTGGCCCTGGGCGTGGACGACATCTACGCCACCTGCGAACAGATCCGCGCCAAGGGCGGCAACATCACGCGTGAACCCGGCCCGGTCAAGGGCGGCAACACGCTGATCGCCTTCATCACCGATCCGGACGGCTACAAGATCGAACTGATCCAGCGCGACGCCTGACACAGGGCGTGACTTTTCCGTCATAAGTCGCAAAACATCCGGCCTGGCGTCAGCCCGCCAGTACCAACACGCGCTAGGATGCATTCATGCGGCCCGGTCGGTCCGTATCGGCGTGAACCATCCCCATCGCGAGGTCCCGCACCTTGAGAATGTTTGCGAAGCTGCGAGGCATGCTCTCCTCCGCGTCCGCGGAGCCTGAGGTTCTGCACGACTGGCGCGCCCGCATCCTCTCGACCATCCTGATGTTCATCGCCGTGCTGGGCGCCCTGACGGCCGTTCCCAGCGTCTGGCTGGCCCTGCGCCACGAGTTGTGGGCCATCGCCTGGATCGACATCGCGGCCCTGGTCTGGGTGCTGGTCCTGTGGCGCCGCAAAAGCCTGACCTACCGCTTCCGCGCCTGGAACCTGCTGGCCCTGATCTACCTGCTCGGCATCTGGTTCCTGATGCACATCGGACCAGTCAGCCAGATCTACCTGATGGCCTTCCCCGTCATGGCTGCGTTGCTGCTGGGCCTGCGTCCGGCCCTGCTGGCACTGGCGATGAATGCCCTGACCCTGATGAGCCTGGGTTACCTGGCGAATGCCGATCTGCATGTGCCGGGCTTCGAGTCACGCCCCTTCGTCGAGTGGGTCGTCATCACGATCAACTTCATCTTCATCAACGCCATCATCACGATCTCCTGCGCTGTGCTGCTCAACCAGCTCGAACGTTCGCTTGAGCGCCAGCTGGTCATCTCGCGCTCGCTGGCGCAAGGCCAGGAGGACCTGAAGCGCGTCAATGAAGAGCTGCAGCGCACCGCCTCCGCACTCAACCGCCTGGCCTATTTCGACGAACTCACCGGCCTGCCCAACCGCCGCATGCTGATGGACCGCCTGGGCCAGGCCCTGGCCACCGCCCGGCGCAGCCCGATGAGCGGCACCCTGCTCTACCTGGACCTGGACCGTTTCAAGAACATCAACGATGCGCGCGGTCACGCCGCCGGCGATGCCCTGCTGCTGGCTGTGGCGCAGCGCCTGGGCCGTCTGATGCGCGAAGAAGACACCGTGGCCCGCCTGGGCGGTGACGAGTTCGTGATCCTCTCGACCCACCCGGCGCACGAACACGACAGCGATGCGCGCGCCGCCAGGGTCGTGGCGGGCAAGGTGCGCGAAGCCTTCGAGCAGCCCTTCATCCTCGACGGCCAACCCTACAACGCCAGCGCCAGCATCGGCGTGGTCGTGCTGGGGCCGGCCACACAGAGCACCGAGGACCTGCTGCGCAACGCAGATACCGCCATGTACCGCGCCAAGGCGGCGGGCCGCAATCGCATCGCCTTCTTCGAAGCCGCCATGCAGCGGGAAGTCGAAGAGCAGTTGGCGCTGGAGAGCGAACTGGCGCAGGCCATCGCCCAGGACCAACTGGCCCTGCACCTGCAGTCCCAGGTGGACGCAACCGGCACGGTGGTCGGTGTGGAAGTGCTGCTGCGCTGGACGCACCCGCTGCACGGCTCGGTACCGCCGTCGCGTTTCATCCCCATCGCCGAGGAGAGCAGCCTGATCCTGCGCCTGGGCAACTGGGTGCTGGAACAGGCCTGCCACACCCAGCAACAGTTGCTGGCCGCAGGCCATGCCATCCCGGTCTCGCTCAACGTCAGCCCGCGCCAGTTCCACCAGGCCGATTTTGTCGAACAGGTCCTGGCCGTCCTCGAACGCAGCGGCGCCCAGGCGGACCTGCTGGTCTTCGAGGTCACCGAGGGCCTGCTGCTGGAAAATCTGGAGCGCACCATCCCGCGCATGGACGCGCTGGCCGCACGCGGCATCCGTTTCTCGATCGACGACTTCGGCACCGGCTATTCCAGTCTGGCCTACCTCAAGCGCCTGCCGCTGCACGAACTCAAGATCGACCGCAGCTTCATCGAGGACACGCCGCACGACCCGGGCGATACCGCCATCGTCGCGATGATCCTCTCCATGGCCCAGCACCTGGGACTCAAGGTGGTGGCCGAGGGTGTGGAGACGCGCGCGCAGGCCGACTTCCTGGCGGCCCACGGCTGCCACGCCATGCAGGGCTTTCTCTACTCGCGCCCGCAACCGCTGGACGCCTGGCTGCGAGCCACGCACCACAGTTCCAGCATCTTCGGCCCCTTGTGAACCCGACCTTCCAGCTCCCCCCGCCACTGCGTGATCCAGCCCCCATGCTGGCCGCCACGCTGACGCAATGGGGCGGGCGCGGGGACCTCTGGATCTTCGGCTACGCCTCTCTCATCTGGCGGCCCGACTTCGATTTCGAGGAACGGCGGCCGGCGCACGTGCGCGGCTGGCACCGTGCGCTCAGGATGTGGAGCCGGGTGAACCGCGGCACGCCGGACCAGCCCGGCCTGGTCTTCGGCCTGCTCACGGGCGGCAGTTGCCATGGTGTGGTGTTCCGGGTGCACCGGCAGCAGGCCCCGGCCGTGCTGGGCACGCTGTGGGAGCGCGAGATGCCCACCGGTGTCTACGACCCGCGCTGGCTGCGCTGCGAAACACCGCACGGTCCCGTCTCGGCCCTGGCCTTCACGCTGTCGCGCCGCAGCCCCAACTACACCGGGGCACTGAGCCCGGAACAGTACCGCCAGATCTTCGCGCAGGCCTGCGGTCGTTACGGCAGCACGCACGACTACGCCCACCAGACCTATGTCAGCCTCAAGGCCCATGGCATCCATGACCGGGCTCTGGAACAACTGCTGGCGCACGCCCCGGCCCGCCCGGGCAGCTGAGCCCTGGGCAAAACTCAGGCCGTGATGCAGCCCGGCGCATTGACCATGCGCCGGCTGGCCGCGTTCTTGACCTGCACGATCTCGGCCAGGATGGAGACCGCAATCTCCGCCGGTGTGCGCGCACCGATGTCCATGCCCACCGGGCCGTACAGGCGGGCCAGCTCTTCGGCACTGAGGTCGAAGTGCTCGGCCAGGCGCTGCTTGCGCGCGTCCTGGTTACGGCGCGAACCCAGCGCACCAACGTAGAAGGCGGCGGACTTCAATGCTTCGAGCAGCGCCATGTCGTCGAGCTTGGGGTCGTGCGTGAGCGCCACGATGGCGGTGTGCGCATCGGGCAGCATCTCGCGCACCACGTCATCGGGCATGCCCGGTACGCGCTGCACATTTTCGAGGCCCAGCGTGGCGGCGTACTCCTCGCGCGGGTCGCAGACCAGCACCTCGAAATCCAGCAGGCCGGCCATCTGCGCGACGGCCTGCGAGAGCTGGCCGGCACCGATCAGCAGCAGGCGCCACTTCGGGCCGAAGACCGTGGTCAGGCGTTGGTCGTCGAAGCTCATGGACTGGCCACGCACCGCATCGGCCAGCGTCACCTGGCCCGTGGCCAGGTCCAGCGTACGCGCCACCAGCCGGTGTTCAGCGGTGCGCGCCAGCAGCTGCTCGATCCAGTTCGCGTCCGTCAGCGGCTCCTGCACCAGACGCAGGGTGCCGCCGCAGGGCAGGCCGAAACGCGCCGCCTCTTCCTTGTTGACGCCGTAAACGATGAGCGCGGGTCTGGCGGCCGCCGGATCCTGCCGGCCTTCGGCCAGGGCCGCCTTGGCGCGCGCGATCAGGTCGTCCTCGACACAACCACCCGAAACCGAGCCACTGACCACGCCGTCCTCGCGCACGGCCAGCAGCGCCCCGGGCGGGCGCGGCGCGCTGCCCCAGGTCTGCACCACCGTGACCAGCGAGACGGCGCGGCCGGCGCGTTTCCAGGCCAGCGCATCGGCCAGCACACGCAGATCGAGACTTTCCATGCTCCCGCTCCTCCTCTGTAATGTCCTCAAGCAGCGCGGATCGCCTGCGGTGTCATCGGCAGCTTGCGCAAGCGCTTGCCGGTGGCCGCCGCCACGGCATTCGCGATGGCCGGCACCACCAGGGCGGTGGCCGGCTCGCCAATGCCGCCGGGCTTTTCCTTGCTCGGCACCAGCACGATATCAATCTTCGGCGACTCGTGCATGCGCACCACCGGATAGTTGTTGTAGTTGGTCTGCTGCACGCGGCCCTTGTCCAGGGTGATCTCCTGCATCAGCGCGGCCGACATGCCGAACACGATGCTGGACTGGATCTGCGCCTCCACCGTGTCCGGGTTGACCATGCGACCCAGGTCGGCCGCCACGGTGACACGATGCACCTTGACCTCGCCGTCCTTGACCGAGACCTCGGCCACCTGCGCCATATAGGTGTCGTAACCCTCCATCAGCGCAATGCCGCGCGCACGCCCCTTGGGCAGCGGCTTGCCCCAGCCGGACTTCTCGGCCGCGAGCTTGAGCACCCGTGCAAAGCGCGGCTTGTCCTTCAGCAGCGCCATGCGGTACTGGTAGGGGTCCTTGCCGGCGGCGGCGGCCAGCTCGTCCATGAAGCTCTCGTTGGCAAAGGCGTTCATGTTGTGGCTCACCGCGCGCCAGTAGCCCACGCGCATGCCGCTGTCGTGGATGACCAGGTCATGCTGTGTGTTGGCAATCGCGTAGGGCGCCACCGCGGCCTCGGCCATGAAGGGGTCCAGCGTGTCCTTGGGCAGGCCGAAGGCGCGCTGCGTGATGGACTGCGAGGTGACCTTGTGCAACAGGGCCACCGGCATGCCCTTGGCGTCCAGGCCGGCCTGCACCTGGTTCAGGCCCAGGGGACGGTAGTAGTCGTGGGTCATGTCGTCTTCGCGCGTCCACAGCAGCTTGACGGGCTTGCCCACCGCCTTGGAGATCTGCGCGGCCTGGATCACGAAGTCCAGCTCCAGGCGACGACCGAAGCCCCCGCCCAGGAAGGTGGTCTTGAGCGTGACGTCCTCGGGTTTGAGCCCCAGCGCGCCGGCCACGGCGCCATGCGCGCCCTGCTGGAACTGGGTCGGGCCGATCAGCAGGATCTTGCCGTTCTCGAAGCTGGCCGTGAAGTTCATGGGCTCCAGCGGCGCGTGCGCCTGCATGGGCGTGATGTACTCAGCCTTGAGCACCCTGGCCGCGCCCTTCATGGCCTCGGCCACATTGCCGGCGGGCTTGCCGATGGGCAGCACCTTGCCGCTGTCGGCCGCGGCGCGTGTGCTGGCCAGAACCTTGTTGTGGTCCAGCGCGGCCCCGGCGCCCTCGTCCCACTGCACGCTCAAGGCCTGGCGCGCCTTGACCGCATGCCAGTAGCTGTCGGCCACCACGGCCACGCCGTCGCTGATCTGCACCACGTCGATCACGCCCGGCATGCCCTTGGCCTTCGCGGCGTCAAAGCTCTTGACCGTGCCGCCGATCACCGGGCACTGCTCCAGGCTGGCGTAGACCATGCCCGGCAGTTTCACGTCGATACCAAACTCGGCCGTGCCATTGGTCTTCGAAGGCGTGTCCAGGCGCTTGACGCGCTTGCCCACGATCTTGAAGTCCTTCGGGTCCTTCAGTGCCACCTTCTCGGGCACCGGCAGCTTGGCGGCCGCGGCAGCCAGCGAGCCATAGCTGGCCTTCTTGCCCTTGGGGCCCAGCACCATGCCGTTCTCGGCCTTGAGCTTGCTGCGGTCCACCTTCCATTCGTCGGCGGCGGCAGAGATCAGCATCTCGCGCACCTGGGCCCCGCCCACGCGCAGCTTTTCCCAGCCGTCACGCACGGAAGTCGAGCCGCCGGTGATCTGCGCGCCCAGCAGCGCGTTGACGTAGACGGCGGCCGGCGGCGCGATGTCGACCTTGATCTGCCTGATATCGACGTTGAGCTCCTCGGCGATCAGCATGGGCATGGAGGTATAGACCCCCTGGCCCATTTCGGAACGCGCCGAGATCAGCGTGATGGTGTTGTCGTCGGCGATGTGCACCCAGGCATTGGGCGTGTAGACGGTGCCGGCAGCCTGGGCCTCGACCCTGGTGCCCGGCAGGGCAAAACCCATCAGCAGGCCGCCGGTGGCCAGCGTGGTGGTCTTCAGGAAATCACGACGGGAAGTCTGGTTCGTGCTCATGGTGTGTCTCCTCAGACGGTCTTGCGCATGGTGGCAGCCGCATCCTTGATGGCGGCCTTGATGCGGGGGTAGGTGCCGCAGCGGCAGATGTTGCCGCTCATGGCGGCGTCGATGTCCGCATCGCTGGGGTTCTTGTTCTTGGACAGCAGGGCCGCCGCGCTCATGAGCTGGCCGGACTGGCAGTAGCCGCACTGCGGCACATCGTGCTTGATCCAGGCCTTCTGCAGCGGATGGCTGTTGTTCTTCGAGAGGCTCTCCACCGTGGCCACCTTCTTGCCGGCCACGGAAGCGACGGGCGTCTGACAGGAGCGCACCGGCTGGCCGTTGACGTGCACGGTGCAGGCACCGCACAGCGCCGCGCCGCAGCCAAACTTGGTGCCGCTCAGGCCCAGTTCATCGCGGATCACCCACAGCAAGGGGGTATCGGGCTCGGACCGGGCGGTGACCGCCTTGCCGTTGACGTTCATCGTGGTACTCATCGCGAGGCTCCTCTATATAAGCCGGACATGAAGAAGCCGGCCGTGTTGGGGTATCTGCATCGCAGCGTAGTCACTCGGTCTCCCGTCACCATGCGGGTAAGCCCTAGGCCGGCGCGGGATAGTTGCAATTTGCGACAGGGCCCCGCCGGCAAGCCGGCGGCAGGGGTCCTGCCTATACTCTTGTCCCTATGTCCTCGATTGCCAATCTCCGCAAAAGCTACGAACGCGCCGAAC
The DNA here is from genome assembly GCA_963512175.1 of uncultured Hylemonella sp. Lineage (GTDB taxonomy): Bacteria > Pseudomonadota > Gammaproteobacteria > Burkholderiales > Burkholderiaceae_C > Hylemonella. Next base: position 63,972 of record CAUPLI010000005.1, read on the forward strand.
TCAGCGAGGACGCCTCGCACGGCGACCCGCTGCAGCAGTTCGACCAGTGGCTGCACGAAGCGATCAAGTCCGAGATTCCCGAGCCCAACGCCATGACCGTGGCCACCGTGGCCAGCGACCTGCGGCCCTCCACGCGGGTGGTGCTGATCAAGGGGTACGACACGCGCGGCATCGTCTGGTACAGCAACTACGACAGCCGCAAGGGCCGCGAACTGGCCGGCAACCCGTTTGCCGCGCTGCAGTTCCACTGGGTGGAGCTGGAGCGCGTGGTGCGCATCGAAGGCCGGGTGGAGCGGGTGAGTGCCGAGGAAAGCGACGAATATTTCCAGAGCCGCCCGCTCGATTCACGCATCGGCGCCTGGGCCAGCCCGCAAAGCCAGGTCATCAGCGGCCGCGGCGTGCTGGTGGCCAATGCCGCGAAGTACGCCGCACAGTTCCTGCTGCAGCCACCGCGCCCGCCGCACTGGGGCGGCTACCGCCTGGCGCCCGAGCGCTGGGAGTTCTGGCAGGGCCGGCCCAGCCGTCTGCATGACCGGCTGCGCTACCTGCCCGATGGAAAAGACGGCTGGACGCGCGAGCGTCTGGCCCCTTGAGCCCTCAGCTCAGAGCAGGCCGACCAGCCACATCACCAGCGGCAAGGTCAGCAGCGCCACCGCGTTGGAAACGATGACACTGGCCGTCACGAGCTCTTCCGCCACGGCGTAACGCTGCGAGAACAGGAAGACGTTGGCCCCCATGGGCAGGGCCGCCGTCACGATCATGACCACCAGCGGCAAGCCCGACAGGCCCATCAGCAATCCCAGGCCTGCCACCAGAGCCGGCATCAACAGGTTCTTCACCAGCGTGAGACTCAGCGCGCCACGCAGATGCGGACCCACGGTGGTGCCAGCCAGCGTCACGCCCACCAGCAGCAAGGCCAGCGGACCGAAGGCATTGCCCAGCCACTGCAGGGGTCGGTCCACCACCTCGGGGATGGCCCAACCGGTCTGCGCGAACAGCAGACCCGCAATGATGGGCAAGGGCACCGGGTGGATGACCGCGTTGCGCACCGCACTCAGCACGGTGCGCCACATGGCACGCGGCTGGGCCACGGCGGCCTCGCGCGCCACCGCCAGTTCCAGGATCACGGTACCAGCCGTCAGCAGCACCACGGCGTGCAGGGACAGGAGCGCCAGCAGGATGACCAGCCCATCGTCGCCGTAGGCCAGCCCGATGAAAGCAATGCCGATCATCACCGTGTTGCTGAAGGTCGAGGCCAGGGCCAGCACGGCGGCACGCCGGTTGAGCCCCTGCCACAGCAGGTTCACACCGAAGAGGATGAACACCGCCACAAAGTAGGTTGCCAGCGGCAACAGCTCCAGCTGCTTCACATCCACCTTGCCCATGGTGCGGAACATCAGGGCGGGTGTCAGGACCAGAAAGACGAGGTTGGACAGGTCCTTGACCGAGTCAGCGCGCATCCAGCGCAGGCGACCGGCCACATAACCCAGGGCCACCAGCAGTACGACGGGGATCAGGGCGGAGAAAACTGGGTGGTTCATGGGGTCTATCGTAGAGCATGGCTCCTATTGGCCTGGCCCTCTGCGTGCGTGGCAAGCCCTCGCCTCGATAGCGGGTTTGGTGTCGGGTGATGCGCCCGACCGCGCACTCACTTTCTTTGCTTCGCCAAAGAAAGTAAGCAAAGAAAGGCGAGCCGGATTCGTCGACCCGCTGCGCGGGCACGCTGCGTTGCTCGGGACCGGCGGGAAGCGCAGAAACTCGCTGCGCTCAAACATCTGCGCTTCTTTTTCCGCCGCTCCCTGCGCTACTCACCTCCTCATAACGGCGTAGGGGCCCCAATCCCAAACCTCCAAAACAACAAGGACGCGCCATGGCGCGTCCTTGTGGACTTCGGTTGTCCGATTCCCGGGTGCCCTTGTGTATGTGCCGAGGAGCGCAGCGGCAGGCGGATCAAGAGACGCGCATGTTTGAGCGTAGCGAGTTTGCGCGGCTCCCGCCTGACGCGAGCATCGCAGGATGCCCCGGCGCAGCCGGGGTCACAAACACCAGGGTCGCCTTTCTTTCGGTTACCTTGCTTTGGCGAAGCAAAGAAAGGTGACTCGCCAGCCGGGGCAAGACCCGGCTAGCCACGCCAGTCAGGCAAGCCTCCAAGCAGAAAACTCAGAAACTCAACTGCACCCCCACCTTCAAACTCCTCCCCGGCAACGGCGCCTTACCCGCCGCCGTCTGCGTCAGGATGGACGAGGACGAGTAAGCCAAGGTGTCGCCGGCATTGTCCAGGCGCGCGTACCACAGCAGCTGCGAACCGCTGGCCCGCGTCCGGTAAGTCAGCGCGGCATTCCACAGCGTGTAGGCGCCGGTGGTCAGCTGGCCCTCGGGCACACGGTCCTGTGCCGCGAAATGGTCCACGCCCAGGCGCGTGCCCCAGGCGCCACGGCTCCAGGCCAGGGTGCCCCCCAGGCGCAGCGGGGCAATGCGCGGCAACGCCTGGCCGGTGCTGGTGTTCTCGGCACGCACGCTGTCGGCACGTAGCCCCAGGTCCAGCGTGCCGCCGCGCTCCAGCAGGCGGATGTTGCCGCTGGCCTCGACGCCCGTGAAGCGCGCCTGCACCTGGGTGTAGCGGTACTCGGGCGGCGTGGCCGCCAGGTTGCTCGCCTCCAGCGAGATGTAGTTGCTGAACTGGTGCTGGAACACCTGCAGCTGGGCGCGGTGGGCGCCGCGCTTGAAGCCCAGGCCCAGGTCGACGTTGCTGGAGCGCTCCTTGTCCAGATCGGGATTGCCGATCTCGAAGGCATTGGTCGCCACATGTTCGCCGTTGGCGTAGAGCTCGTAATCTTTCGGCGCGCGCTCGTTCCAGGAGAGGTTGCCGGTCAGCTGCCATTGCGGCGCCACGTTCCACAGCATGCCCAGCGCCTGGCTGGACGGCGTGTAGCTGCGCGAGGCCGGGGCAAAGGTCGCGAGGGTCGGATGGCCGAGCGACTCGACCCGCACCGACTCCAGGCGCGCGCCCGCACTGAGCTTGCCCCAGGCGGTGGCCAGTTCCTCATGCGCAAACACAGCCCCCTGGCGCGTGCGGCTGTAGGGTGCGTAGGCCTCGGTCCCGTCGGCCGAGAACTCGCTGTGCTCCAGCTGCAGGCCGAGCACGCCGTCGAGCGCGCCCAGCCGTGCGTGACGCGCCTGCAGGCGCAGCTCGTTCCCCTGCGACTGGAACAGCGTGCCGGGCACACTGGCATTGAACTCGGTATGGCGGTAGTCGTTGCGGGTGAACTGGGCCTTCACGCTTTGCAGCGGCCCGCCCAGGTCGCGCACTTCACCCTCGATCGCCAGGCGGTTGGAACGCATGGCAATGTTGACGTCATCCTCGGCCACGGTGCCGTAGTTCGTGTCCTGGGTGGAGAGCGAGGCACCGAGGTAACCCCGATCGAAGTAGAGCGTGCCGCCGACCGCGCCGCCCCAGCTCTGGCTGGCCGAGTTGCAGATGCGCCGCGCCGTGGTGGTGACACCCCCGCGCGTGCAGGCCAGATCCACCGGCACGCTGACGTCCTGCGTGTTGCGCGACATGGCGTCCACGTGCAGGGTGTAACGCTGGTTACCGGCGTCGAGCAGCACGGCACCGCTCTGCTCGCGGTTGCCGGTGGCCGCACCCACATCGGCCTTGCCGCTCACGCCGCCCTGGGCGTCGAACAGCGCTTCGCGATGGATGCGGCTGTCGATCACGTTGACGACACCGCCCACGGCGCTGCCGCCGTACTGCAGCGTGGCCGGGCCGCGCAGCACCTCGATGCGCTCGACCAGCAGCGGCTCGATCGTCACCGCGTGGTCATAGCTCAGGCTGGAGACGTCCTGGCTGCCACCCCCGTTGTTGAGGATGCGGATGCGGTCGCCGTCCAGGCCGCGGATCACGGGCCGGCTGGCGTTGGGGCCGAAGTAGGTGCTGCTGACACCCGGCACGCCGTCCAGTGTTTCACCCAGCGTGGAGCGCGTGCGCAGCAGCAGCTCGTCACGCTCGATGCGAACCACGGGCGCGATCTGGTCCTGGGTGCCGAGCGGGTTGCCGGTCACCGTGACGGCCTCCAGCGTGTGTTCCTGCTGGGCCCAGGCGGGCAAGGCCAGCAGCGTGAGGACGGCGACGGCCGTACGGGAAAGCGGAGGGAAAGTCTTCTTGTCTTGCATATCTGTCTCGTTGAATCAAAGGCACGAACGCCACACCGGGACCAGGCCCGGTATGACACGGCAGAGGGGATTCAGCGGGACAGGGGTGGCGCGCGCGCCGCGAACGAAGCGCAGGGCTGCGGCCACAGGGGCAGCAGCACGGCCCAAGCCTGCAGCACGGGCAGTGCGGCGACCGGCAGGGTCGGCAGCTGCAACTGCGGCGCGCCATGGCCGAGCTGGTCGTACAGGCGGCATTCGCTCTCGTCGCCGACCGGCGCCAGCAGGTGGGCCAGCAGGCCGGGGGATGCCGACGCATGCTGCACGGCGGCGACCGTCGTCTCGTGCGTGGCCACTCCGGCGTGCAGCACGCCGTGCGCCAAGCCCAGCAGTTGCGCCCACAGCAGCGCCAGCACGAGCAGCACCGTGCCCGGCAGGTACCGTGACGGTGGGTTCGCAGTGGCAGATCGGCGCAGCATGGGTCAGGCTTGGGGACGGATCATTTCACCGGCACGGCATCGGTGATGCGGTAGTACAGGCCGTACTGATCGTCATGCAAGACGGACAGGCGGCCCTGCACCACCAGGGGTTCCATGCCGTAGCGGATCGGCGTTTTCGTTTTCACCTCGATCATGCTCTCGGGTCCGCCGGGCAGGCAGAAAGAGCAGGACAGCGGGACCGAACTGAGCAGGAAGTGCGCCTGTTTCTCACCCGGCTCCAGCGGCATCATGAAACCCTGCACGCGCTGCTGTTTCCCGTCCAGCGCCAGGATCTCGGGCGGGAACACCGGCAGCACGCGGTTCTTCTCGACCTTGGTCTTGACCTGGGTCAGGAAAGACCAGGGCAGCACGTCGGAACGCTCCTTCAGGGGCGCAATGGGGCTTTGCGGGCTGTGCACGCCGGCACCGCTGCCGCTGGGGATGCCGCCGGCGATGGGCGCATCCAGCTGGGCCTGTGCCACAGAGGCGAGCGTAAGAACGAGGACCAGTAGAAGCTTGCGCATGATTTATCTCGAATTCAAGAGTTGTCCCGCTTCCATGCGGTAGGCACCCAGTGCCGGCAGCAAGGCCGCCAGCACCGCCACGGTCAGAGCCAGGGCGGGCACCCAGAGTTCCACGCCCAGCCAGAGCCAGCCCGTCATGGGCAGGGATTGCTCGGCCGCCAGAAGATAGCCTAGCAGGCCTGTCAAGAGGTGCCCGCCCAGCAGGCCCAGCCCGGTAGCCAGCGCGGCCAGCCAGAACGCCTCGCACAGCAGCAGCGCGGCCAGGCGGCGCGGTGGCGCCCCCAGCATGCGCAGCAGGGCCAGGTCCTCACGCCGTTCGCGCACCGCGCTCCACAAGGCGATGAAGACGCTCAGGCCCGCCGACAGCAGCAGGACCAGCGCAAAACCGCGCAACACGTCGGTGCCCACGCCCACCATGCGCAGCAGGCGCGTGATCTCCAGCGCGGGTGCTGCCGCCTGCATATTGGTCGTGGTGTTCACATGGCGCGGGAAGGTGGCCGCGGCCAGCGGGCTGCGGTAGCGCACCAGGGCCAGCGTGATTTCGCGCTTCTCGTCCTCGTGCGCCGCGTCATGGTCATCGTCCTTGCCGTGGGCCACCTCGTGCACTTCCCAGACCGATTCGGTCGCGGTCAGCAGCAGGCGGTCCAGCACGCAGGCGCAGGGCGCCAGCACGCCGCTGACCACATAAGGATGCGCGGCATGCGTCGCGGCTGCGCCATCGGCCAGGCCATGCGCCCCGGCAAAGGGCTGACCCGGCTGCAGGCCGGTGGCCTGCGCCGCCTGGTGGCCCAGCACCACCTCCATGGGCTGCTGCCAGAGCCGCCCCTGCGCCAGTTGCGCGCCATAGCGCGCCGGGTAGTCGTGTGTGGTGCCGACGATGCGAAAGCCGCGGTAGCTGTCGCCCAGGCTGAGCGGGATGAGCTGGGCCACACGCGCGTCCCTGGCCAGGGCCTGGGCCTCGCGCAACGGGATGTTGCCCGGCGGCACGTCGAGGTGGAAGACGCCGGAGAGGATGAGCTGCAGCGGACTGCCCTTGGCGCCGACCACGGCATCGATGCCGGCCAGGTCGCGCTCGAAGGCGCGGTCCAGCTGCGCGCGTGTCAGCAGCACCAGGGTGATGGCGGCCAGGCCCAGCGTGAGCAGGAGCAGATTGAGCACCGTGGCCAGCGGGCGCGCCCAGAGGTAGCGCCAGGAGAGAGTCAGGGTTTTCATGCCACGGTCTCCCGAGCCACGTCCAGATCCAGTACCTGCGCCTGCGGCAAGGCCTGAACCACGCGCGCATCGTGCGTGGCGATGACCAGCGTGGCGCCGCAGCGCCGGGCCGTGGCCTGCAGCAGGGCCAGGGCCTCGCGCGCCGCCGTGTCGTCCAGGCTGGCCGTGGGTTCGTCCGCCAGGATGACCTGGGGGTTCAGCAGCATGGCGCGCGCCAGGGCCACGCGCTGCGCCTGCCCGCCCGAGAGCTGCTGCGGACGCCGTGCGGCCAGTTCGGCCACACCCAGGGCCTGCAGAGCAGCCGCGATGGCTGCGCTGTCCGTCTTGAGACCGGCAGCGTAATAGACCAGCTCCAGATTGCCGGCCACGGTCAGCGCCGGACTCAGATGCAGTTTCTGCGGCAAAAAGCCGATGTGTCGCGCCCGCCAGGCATCACGCTGCACGGGCTTCAGCGCGGACAAGGCCTGGCCGGCCACCTCGATCTCACCGGCCGCTGCCGGCATCAGCCCGGCCGCCAGCGCCAGCCAGCTCGACTTGCCGCTGCCCGAAGCTCCGCGCAGCAGCAGTACGCCCCCCTGCGGCACGGCCATGTCGGGGAAGACCAGACGCGCGCCACCCGGATACTGGCAGGCCAGCCCCCGGCTGACGATCACGCGTCCGACTCCGGCTTGAGCAGTTCGCTGAACTGCTGGCGGAACTTGGCCACCTTGGGGCCGACCACGTAGGCGCAGTAACCCTGGTTCGGGTGCTGTTCGTAATAGTCCTGGTGGTAGGCCTCGGCCGGCCAGTAGTTGTCCAGCGGCAGCACCTCGGTGACGATGGGCCCCTTGAAGACGGCGCCCTGTTCGAGCTCGGCGATCAGCAGGCGGGCCTCCTGCTCCTGCGCCGGCGTCGTGAAATACACGGCGCTGCGGTACTGGGTCCCCACGTCATTGCCCTGGCGGTTCAGGCTGGTCGGGTCGTGGGTGGCAAAGAAGATGCCCAGAAGCTGGCGCACGCTCACCTGGGACGGGTCATACACCAGGCGCACGACCTCGTTGTGGCCGGTGTTGTCACCGCAGACCTGCTCATAGCTGGGTCGCTGGACCTGCCCGTTGCTGTAGCCGCTCTCGACGTCGAGCACACCACGCACCCGGTCGAACACCGCCTCGGTGCACCAGAAACAGCCGCCACCGAGGACGAGAATGGGAGGATCGTTGGACATGATGCGTATTTGCCAGGATGACCCCGCATCTTAATCAGGCCATCCCGTCCCGCCCTTTACCCCGGCTTTACCCAAAACCGGGGCCCCGCCTCACATGGCAAGGGCAGGATGCGGCTTGACGGACCCGGGCCTGCGGGATTACATTAATAACCCGTCAGTCATTAACGCCTGTTCATGATCACCAAGCTGCTTTCCGAAACCTGCGCCAAGGTGCATGCCAAACGCGAACGGCGCAAGGAAGCCCGTCCGGGCGAGTTGCTGGCCGCTGCGCTGGAACTCTTCGTCGAGAAGGGTTATGCCGCGACGCGCTCCGAGGAAGTGGCACGACGCGCCGGCGTCTCCAAGGGCACGCTGTTTCTCTACTTCGCCAGCAAGGAAGAGCTGTTCAAGGCCGTGGTGCGCGAGAACCTGGCCGGCCGCTTCGCCGAGTGGAACGCCGAGTTCGACACCTTCCCCGGCAGCACCCCCGACATGCTGCGCTACGCCCTGATGATGTGGTGGCAGCGCGTGGGCAACACACCGGCGGCGGGCATCACCAAGCTGATGATGAGCGAGGCCAGCAACTTCCCCGAACTCGCGGCCTTCTACCAGCAGGAAGTCATCGAGCCCGGCCACGAACTGGTCCGGCGCATCCTGCAGCGCGGCGTGGACCGCGGCGAGTTCCGCCCCGTCGACATGGAGCATGCCATCTACATGGTGCTGGCCCCCATGATCTTCCTGATGTCCTGGAAGCACTCCTTCGGCGCCTGCGCCAGCCCTTCGGCCATCCTGGACCCTGAGAAATACCTCGAACTGCAGGTGCAGACCCTGCTGTACGGCCTGTGCCCGACCGGCGCCGCCACCCACCCTCTTGTCACTGGAAAGTAGAAGAAGATGAAACGCTGGATCAAATGGGGCCTGGTGGCCCTGGTCGTGGCCCTGCTGGCCATCGCCGTGCTGCGCGCCCTGGGCGCACGCAAGGCCCAGCAGGCGGCACTGGCCGAACAGACCGCGCACGGAACGCAGACCGTGATCGAACTCGCTGCGGGCGACCTGCTGCCGCTACAGATGCAGGAGCTGCTGCGCGGCCTGCCGGTCTCGGGCACGCTCAAGGCGGCCAACACGGCCTACGTCAAGGCCCGCGTACCGGGCGAACTGCAGGGCCTGAGCGTGCGCGAGGGTGACGCCGTGGCAGCCGGCCAGGTCATTGCACGCATCGACCCGGCCGAGTACGAGGCCCGGCTGCGCCAGGCCCAGTTGCAGGCCGACGCGGCCAAGGCGCAGATCGACATCGCCCAGCGCCAGTACGACAACAACAAGGCCCTGGTCGACCAGGGTTTCATCTCCAAGACCGCGCTGGACACCTCCCTGGCCAACCTGAACGGCGCGCGCGCCAGCTTCGAGGCCGCCGGGGCGTCGGCCGATGTGGCGCGCAAGAGCATGGCCGACACGGTGCTCAAGGCCCCCATGGCCGGTTTTGTCTCGCAGCGCCTGGCCCAGCCGGGCGAACGCGTGGCGGTTGACACGCGCATCGTCGAGATCGTGGACCTCTCGCGCATGGAGATCGAGGCTGCGTTGAGCGCTGCCGATTCGGTCGGCGTGCGCGTGGGCCAGCAGGCCCTGCTGCAGGTCGAGGGCCACGCCCAGCCGGTGCCGGCACGCGTGGCACGCATCAACCCCAGCACCCAGGCGGGCAGCCGCAGCGTGCTGGTCTACCTGCAGCTCAAGCCGGCGCCCGGTCTGCGCCAGGGCCTGTTCGTGCAGGGCTCGCTGGGCACCGAAAAGCTCAGGGCCCTGGCCGTGCCGCTGCAGGCCGTGCGCAGCGACAAACCCCAGCCCTATGTGCAGGTGGTCGAGAACCAGCAGGTGCGCCACGTCAGCGTCACGCTGGGCGCGCGTGGCCAGGCCGGTGGCCTGGACATGGTGGCGATCACCGGTCTGGCCGAAGGCAGCATGGTGCTGGCCGGCGCGGTCGGCCCCTTGCGTGAAGGCACGGCCGTGCGCACGACGGCAGCCGCACCGGCCGCCGCAAACAGCCAGGGGCGCTGAGCCATGTGGTTCACCCAAGTCAGTCTCAAGAACCCCGTCTTCGCCACCATGGTCATGCTGGCCTTCGTGGTGCTGGGCCTGTTCTCCTACCAGCGCCTGCAGGTCGACCAGTTCCCCAACGTGGACTTCCCCGTGGTGGTGATCAGCACCGAGTACCCCGGCGCCTCGCCCGAGATCGTGGAGAGCGAGATCACCAAGAAGATCGAGGAAGGCGTCAACTCCATCGCCGGCATCAATGCCCTGACCTCGCGCAGCTACGAGAACCAGTCGCTGGTCATCATCGAATTCCAGCTGCACATCGATGGCCGCAAGGCCGCCGAGGACGTGCGCGAGAAGGTGGCCGCCATCCGCCCCAGCCTGCGCACCGAGGTGAAAGAGCCGCGCGTGCTGCGCTTCGACCCGGCCAGCCGCGCCATCTGGTCGCTGGCCGTGCTGCCCGATGACCAGGCGGGCAAAGCGCTCAGCGCCGTGGAGCTGACGAGCTGGGCCGACCAGGTGCTCAAGAAGCGGCTGGAAAACGTGCGCGGTGTCGGCGCCGTGACCCTGGTGGGCGCGACCAAGCGCGAGATCAACCTCTACCTGCGCCCCGAGGCGCTGGAGGCCTACGGCATCACGCCCGAGCAGGTGGTGGCCGCCGTGAAGAGCGAAAACCAGGAACTGCCGGTGGGCGCGGTGCGCTCCAGCGCGCAGGAGCTGGTGGTGCAGATCGACGCACGCATGCAGCGCCCCGAGGACTTCGGCCGCATCATCGTGGCGCGCAAGGGCAACACGCCGATCCGCCTGGCCCAGCTGGCCACGGTGCAGGATGGCCCGCAGGAAGTCGAGACCCTGGCCCTGCACAACGGCCAGCGCACGCTGCTGATGTCGGTGCAGAAGGCGCAGGACGAGAACACCATCGCCGTCATCGACGGTCTGGCGCGCACCGTGACCGAGCTCAAGAGCCAGCTGCCGGCGGGCGTGCGCCTGGAGCCCATCTTCGACGGCTCGCGCCCGATCCGCGTGGCAGTGGACAACGTGCGCCGCACCCTGATCGAGGGCGCCCTGCTGACCGTGCTGATCGTCTTCCTGTTCCTGAACTCCTGGCGCTCCACCGTCATCACGGGCCTGACGCTGCCGATTGCGCTGATCGGCACCTTCCTGTTCATGTACTGGTTCGGCTTCACCATCAACATGATCACGCTGATGGCGCTCTCACTGTGCGTGGGCCTGCTGATCGACGACGCCATCGTGGTGCGCGAGAACATCGTGCGCCACGTGCAGATGGGCAAGGCGCCCTACCAGGCCTCGCTGGACGGCACGCAGGAGATCGGCCTGGCCGTGCTGGCCACCACCTTCTCGATCGTGGCGGTGTTCATGCCCATCGGTTTCATGGGCGGCATCATCGGCAAGTTCTTCCACGAGTTCGGCATCACCATCGTGGCAGCGGTGCTGATCTCCATGTTCGTGAGCTTCACGCTCGACCCCATGCTCTCCAGCCTGTGGCACGACCCCAGCATCCACGCGCACGGCCAGAAGACCGAACCGCGCAACCTCTACGACAAGACCATCGGCCGCGTGACCGGCTGGTTCGACCATGCCACCGACAGCCTGGCCGAGAGCTACCAGTCCATCCTGCGCTGGTCACTGAAGCACAAACTGGCCACGCTGGGCATCGCCTTCGCCATCTTCGTGCTCAGCATCGTGATGGTGCCGCTGCTGGGCACCGAGTTCGTGCCCAAGGCCGACTTCTCGGAAACCACGGTCAGTTTCTACACCCCGGTAGGCTCCTCCATCGAGGCCACCGAGGCCAAGGCGCGCCAGGTGCAGGACATCCTGCGCACCTTCCCCGAGGTGCGCTACTCGCTGGCCACGCTCAATACCGGCAATGCGCTGGGCAAGAACTACGCCAGCGTCTACGTGCGCCTGGTGGACCGCAAGGACCGGCAACGCAACGTCGACCAGATGTCCGCGGTCTTGCGCGAGCGCCTGCGCCAGGTGCCGGGTTTGACCGTCACGCACGTGGGCCTGCTCGACCCGGTGGGCGGGCAGAAGCAGATCGAGTTCTCGCTGCAGGGCAACGACCTGCAGGAACTCGAACGCCTCAGCCTGCTGGTGATGGAGAAGGTGCGCGACGTTCCCGGCCTGGTCGACCTCGATTCCAGCGTCAAACCCGGCAAGCCCACCATCGCCGTGCAGGTCAAGCGCGAGGCCGCCGCCGACCTGGGCCTCAACGTGAACCAGATCGCCACCTCGCTGCGCACCCTGGTGGCCGGCCAGACCGTGGGCAACTGGCGCGCCAGCGACGACCAGACCTATGACGTCAATGTGCGCCTGGCACCCGAGTCGCGCAACAGCATGGGCGACCTGGAGCGCCTGCCTTTCGCCCTGGGGGCCAACAGCGACGGCAGTTCGCGCGTGATCCGCCTGAACCAGGTCGCCGCGCTGGCCGAGGACACGGGCTCCAACCAGATCAACCGGCGCGACCTGATGCGCGAAGTGGCCATCAACGCCAACGTCTACAACCGCTCGGCCGGCGAGATCTCGGCCGACATCCGCAAGGCACTGGACAGCATCACCTTCCCGCCGGGCTACCGCTACCAGTTCGGCGGTTCGACCAAGAACATGCAGGAGTCCTTCGGGTACGCGATCTCGGCGCTGGCCATGGCCGTCATCTTCATCTACATGATCCTGGCCAGCCAGTTCAAGAGCTTCTTCCAGCCGCTGGCGCTCATGACCTCGCTGCCGCTCACGTTGATCGGCGTGGTGTTGGCCCTGCTGATGTTCCGCTCCACCCTCTCGATGTTCTCCATCATCGGCGTGGTCATGCTCATGGGCCTGGTGACCAAGAACGCCATCCTGCTGGTCGACTTCGCCATCCGGGCCAGGGAAGAAGGCATGGAGCGCGCCGAGGCCCTGCTGATGGCGGCGCGGGTGCGGCTGCGCCCCATCCTGATGACCACCCTGGCCATGATCTTCGGCATGGTGCCGCTGGCCTTCGCGTTGACCGAGGGTTCGGAGCAGCGCGCCCCCATGGGCCAGGCCGTGATCGGCGGCGTCATCACCTCCTCCCTGCTGACGCTGGTGGTGGTGCCTGTGGTCTACTGCTATATGGACGACTTCAGCCAGTGGCTGGGACGGCGCTGGCGCGGTGAAAAAGCGCCTGCCAAGTAAAATTTCCCAGGATCCTCTACAATACCCCATGGAGTATAAGAAATGAACTTCGAACAAGCCCGTTTCAACATGATCGAGCAGCAGATCCGCCCCTGGAATGTGCTCGACGCCGCCGTGCTGGATATCCTCTCCGTCGTGCGCCGCGAGGACTTCGTCCCCACCGCCCACAAGGCCCTGGCTTTCGCCGACATGGAACTGCCCCTGCGCACCGGCGGCGAGCCCGGCCAGTGCATGCTGGCCCCCAAGGTCGAGGCCCGCATGCTGCAGGACCTGGCCGTGCAGAAACATGAGAAGGTGCTGGAGATCGGCACCGGCTCCGGCTACATGGCCGCCCTGCTGGCACAGCGCGCCCAGCGCGTGATCTCGCTGGAGATCGATCCCGAACTGGCCACCCTGGCACGCGCCAATCTGCAGAAGGCCGGCATCTCCAATGTGGAAGTGCGCCAGGCCGACGGCGCCAAGGGCGTGCCGGTCGAGGCGCCCTTTGACGTCATCGTGCTCAGCGGCTCGGTCGCCGAAGTGCCGCACAAGCTGCTGGAGCTGCTCAAGACCGGCGGCCGCCTGATGGCCATCGTCGGCGAGGCGCCGGTGATGCGCGCCACCCTGATTCAGCGCACCAGCGCCGTCGAATACCTGACCAGCCAAGGCTGGGACACGCTGGCGCCGCGCCTGCTGAACTTCCCCGAACATTCCCGCTTCAACTTCTGAGGCGCCCGCTGGCGACAAGCACCATGATCGAACACATCCATCCCGGTGATCTCAAGGACTGGGCAGCAAAAGCCCAGGCCCATGGCCGCCCGCTCATCCTGGATGTGCGTGAGCCGTCCGAGTTGCAGCACGCCAGCATCAAGCCGGATGCCGCCTACGATCTGGTGGCCATCCCCATGGGGGTGATCCCGCCGCGGCTCAATGAGCTCGACCCCACGCGCCCGGTAGCCTGCATGTGCCACCACGGCGGGCGCAGCATGCGCGTAGCCCAGTTTCTGGAGTACCAGGGTTTCAAACACGTGGCCAATATCAGCGGCGGCATCAATGCCTGGTCCCTGCAGGTGGATCCGACCGTGCCGCGCTACTGAGACAACCCGCATTTCCCGCATACACCCCCGGAGTACCCGTCACCATGAAAACCTACCGACTGCTGCCCCTGACCCTGGCCATCGGCGCCGCACTGGCCCTGCCCGTGCACGCCCAGAGCCTGCTGGAGCTCTACGACGCGGCACGCGGCCATGATGCGGCCTACCAGGCGGCCAAGTCGCAGTACGAAGCCAACCTGTCCAAAGCCGACCAGGCCAAGGCAGCCCTGCTGCCCACGGTGAACCTGACGGCCGGTGCCTCCAGCACGCAGCTGCGCACCGAAAGCGGCGGCACCACGAGCGACCGCAGCTTCGAGAACCAGAACGTCGGCGTCAGCGCCACCCAGCCGCTGTACCGTGCGGCCAACTTCGCCAGCTACCAGCAGGGCACGCTCCAGACCGATCTGGCCGAAGCCCAGCTGCTCACCGCCGAGCAGGACCTGGTCGTGCGCGTGAGCCAGGCCTACTTCGACGTACTGGCCTCACAGGACAGCCTGACCTTCGTGCAGGCCCAGAAGACCGCCGTGGCTGAGCAGCTGGCGTCGGCACGCCGCAACTTCGAGGTGGGCACTGCCACCATCACCGACACGCGTGAGGCGCAGGCGCGCTTCGACCTGGTCACGGCCCAGGAAATCGCCGCCGACAACGACCTGCGCGTCAAGAAGCTGGCGCTGAACCAGCTGGTCGGCAAGGCCGACACGGCACCCCACCCGCTGGCCCCGGCCACGACGCTGCCTGCGCTGCTGCCCGATGACGTGAACATCTGGGTGCAGCAAAGTCAGGAGCAGCATCCGGCGATCCGCCAGGCGCGTATCGGCCTGGAAGTGGCCACCCTGGAAACCGACAAGGCCAAGGCCGGCCACAAACCGACGCTGGACCTCACGGCCAGCCATAGCGTGAACCGCAACGTCGGTGGCTCGGCCGTATCGACCGCCGACTCGCGCACGCACAACACGACCGTGGGCGTTCAATTCGTCCTGCCGCTGTTTGCCGGTTTCGCCACGCAGAACCGCCTCAAGGAAACGCTGGCCCTGGAAGACAAGGCCCGCGCCGACCTGGACGCCGCCCAGCGCAATGTGGCGCAGGGCACGCGCACCTCCTATTTCGGCGTGGTCTCGGGCCTGGGCCAGGTGAAGGCGCTGGAAGCGGCCGAGGCCTCCAGCCAGAGCGCACTGGACGCCAACAAGCTGGGTTACCAGGTGGGCGTGCGCATCAACATCGATGTGCTGAACTCGCAGAGCCAGTTGTTCGACACCAAGGCCAAGCTGGCCAAGGCCCGTTACGACGTGCTGGTAGGAGGGCTCAAGCTGCGCCAGGCCAGCGGCACGCTCAAGAGCGACGACCTGCAGGGCGTCAATGCCCTACTCGCACCGGCTGCACCTGCCACCACGGCACCGGCAGCCCCCGCAAGCACTCAACCCAGGTAAGCAGCCAGCGCCTCCCGCGTGCGCAGGGCAGCGCCACGGTGCGCCTTGGAGAATCGGCTGGCCTCGCGTGCCATGGCCTGCTGGCGCACGGGCTGTTGCACCAGGCGCTGCGCCGCGGCCACGGCAGACGCCAGATCGCTGCAGCGCTGGGCCGCGCCGGCTTCCTGCGCCAGGCTGGCCGCCTCGTCAAAATTGAAAGTGTGCGGGCCCATGAAGACCGGACAGGCACAGGCGGCGGCCTCGATCAGGTTCTGCCCACCCAGCGGCGCGAAGCTGCCCCCGAGCAGGGCCGCATCGCTCAGGCCGTAGTACAGCGCCATCTCGCCCAGCGTATCGCCCAGCCAGACATCGGTCGACATCTCCACCAGGCCGGGGGCGCTGCCCCACTGACTGCGACGCGCCACGCTGTAACCCTGGCGGGCGATCAGTTCAGCGACTTCGTCGAAGCGCTGCGGATGGCGCGGCACGATCAGCCACTGGATGTCGCCCACAGCATCGCCGGCCTGGCGCAGGCACGTCAGCAGATCGGCCTCTTCACCCTCGCGCGAACTGGCGAACATGATGACCGGGCGGCCCAGCGCCGTGCGCCAGGCCTGGCCGCGCGCGACCTGCTCGGCATCGGGCGTGGCATCGAACTTCAGGTTGCCGAAAACGCCCTGCACCGGCGCACCGATGGCGGCCAGGCGCGCCGCGTCGTCCTGCGTCTGCGCCCACACCGCGGCGAGGCTGCGGTAGGCCGGCACGGACAACCAGGCCAGCCTTTGTGCCTTGCGCAGCGACTGCTCGCTCAGGCGCGCATTGGCCAGCACCAGCGGCACGCCAGCGCGTGCGCAGCCAGCAGCCAGATTGGGCCAGACCTCGGTCTCCAGCAGGATGCCCAGGCGCGGATGGAAATGATCGAGAAAACGTTGCACGGCCTCGGGCGTATCCCAGGGCTGCCAGACCTGCATGTCCCCATCTCGCAGCAGGCCCGCGCCCTCGGCGCGGCCGGTGGCCGTGCCGTGCGTGAGCAGCAGGCGATAAGCAGGCCACTGCTCGCGCAGCGTGGCCAGCAGCACGGCGGCGGCACGCGTCTCGCCCAGCGAGACCGCATGCACCCAGAGCGTGCGGCCATCGTCCGGCAAGGCCGGCATGGCGTACTGCCCGAAGCGCTCCTCCACCGCCACCAGATAACCCAGCTCCTGGCGGCCGCGTCGCAGCAGCTTGCGCCGCACCAGGGGCTGCACCAGCCAGACCAGCAGGGAATAGAGTAAGCGCACCATCAGGCGGCCCCACCTGCTGGCTGCACCTGAGCCCAGGCCAACCAGACGTCATCGACCATGGGCACGGGCTGCGCATAAACGCTGCGCTGACGGGCACGGTTGATGGGACCGGTGCGCCAGGCCGTATCGAAGTTGTAGATCTGCACGTGCGGCAGGTCCAGCGCCACGGCGATGTGGCTCAGCCCGCTGTCCACACCGATCACGCCGGCGCAGCTGGCCAGGGCATCGGCCAGCGCGTCCAGCGCCAGGCGCGGCCAGACCACGGCATGGGACATCTCGCGTGCCAGGGCCTCGCTGCGACGCTGTTCCTCGTCGCTGCCGTGCAGCAGGGCCACGTCATAACCAGCGGCATCCAGCCGTTGCGCCAGTTCCAGCCAGTGCGCGGCCGGCCACTGCTTGTCGGCGCGCGAGGTGCCGTGCACCAGGGCCACGCAGGGGCGTGCCGAAAGCATGCCGATTGCTATCTTTTCAGGAGCAATCTCGCCCTGCCCCAGATGCGGCTGCAGCCCGAAGATTTCCGCTGTCGGCACGCTGTAGCCCAGTGCTCGCGCGCACAGTTCGCGCGAGCGCTGCACCGCGTGCACATGGGGTTCGATGCGGATGGCCACATCGGCCACCCAGCGCGTCGGCGCCTCATACCCCGATCCTTCGGTGCGATTGGCCAGGGCATAACGCTGGCCGCCCGGCGCCAGGCGCGCCAGCCAGGCCACCAGGGCCGACTTGCTCAGGCCCTGCAGGTCGATCACGGCGTCATAAGCCTCGCGCTGCAACTCTTGCTTGAAGGCGCCCCACTCGGTACGAGTCGTCGCCGCGAACGGCGCCTTGCGCCAGCGCCGCAGCTCGCAGGGGATCACGCGGCGCACGCCGGCACAGCGTTGCACGAGCGGCGCAAAGCTTTTCTCCACCACCCAGTCGATCTGTGCCTGCGGCAGCGCACGCCGGATGTCCTGCACCGCCGGCATGGTGTGCACCACGTCCCCCAGCGAAGAAAGCTTGACGATCAGGATGTTCAAGACCTGGATCCCGCCCCGCTCAGTGCGCCGCCTCGGCGAAAGAAGCGTCGGGCTTGACACTGCGCAGCAGGGTCAGCATCTCGCCCTCGATGCGCTGCAGCGCCTCGGGCGTATGGCCTTCGAAACGCAGCACCAGCACGGGTGTGGTGTTGGAGGCGCGGATCAGGCCAAAACCGTCGGGCCAGTCCACGCGCACACCGTCGATGGTGTTGACCGTGGCGGGTGCCTTGAACGAAGCTTTGGCCACCAGCTCAGCCACCAGGCGATGCGGCTCACCCTCCGCACATTTCACGTTCAGCTCGGGCGTGGAATGGCTGGTCGGCAGAGCATGGAGCACGACATTGCCATCGGGCGAACGGCTCAGGATCTCCAGCAGGCGACAGGCGGCGTAAGTGCCATCGTCGAAACCGAACCAGCGTTCCTTGAAGAAGATATGGCCGCTCATCTCGCCGCCCAGCGGCGAATCGATCTCCTTCATCCTGGCCTTGATCAGCGAGTGGCCGGTCTTGAACATCAGGGGCCTTCCGCCGGCCACTTCAATCGCTGGCGCCAGGCGCTGCGAGCACTTGACGTCGTAGACGATGGTGCCGCCGGGCACGCGCGAGAGCACGTCCTGCGCGAACAGCATCATCTGGCGGTCCGGATAGATATTGGTCCCGTCCTTGGTCACGATGCCCAGACGGTCGCCATCGCCATCAAAAGCCAGGCCCAGTTCGGCATCGCCGCTCTTGAGCGCGGCGATCACGTCACGCAGGTTCTCGGGCTTGCTCGGATCAGGATGGTGGTTGGGAAAGCGGCCGTCGACCGCGCTGTGCAGTTCGGTGACCACGCAGCCCAGGGCACGCAGGATGACCGGCGCCGAGGCGCCGGCCACGCCATTGCCCGAGTCCACCACGATCTTCATGGGGCGCGCCAGTTTCACGTCGCCGATGATGCGGTCGCGATAGGGCGCGAAGACATTGAGGTTGCGCACGGAGCCGCCGGCCTGCAAAGTCCAGGACTCGTCTTCCATGCAGCGACGCAGGGCCTGGATCTCATCGCCGTAGATGGCGCGGCCGGCCAGCACCATCTTGAAGCCGTTGTAGTCGGCCGGGTTGTGGCTGCCGGTGACCTGGATGCCGCTGCTGCACACCGTGCTGGCGGCGAAATAGAGCATGGGCGTGGTGACCATGCCGACGTCGATGACCTCGATGCCGGTGGCCATCAGGCCGCGGATCAGCGCGGCGCTCAGGGCCGGGCCGCTGAGGCGGCCGTCACGCCCCACGGCCACACGCGTTTCGCCGGCCAGGCGCGCAGCACTGCCAAAAGCGCGTCCCAGCGCTTCGGCAACACTTTCGGTCAGGGTGGACGGCACGATGCCGCGGATGTCATAGGCCTTGAAGATCGAGGCAGAAACTTGCATGGTGGGTGGCTGTCGGTAATCGACCGGGCAGGCGTTGGTGCCCCCGGGGTGGCCCATTGTAGGGGGCCGGACTCGACCGATAATGAATGCCATACCCTGATCGGGGTTGGCCATGAATTCCGCCCGCAAGACCAAACTCAAGCTGAAGCAGCACAAGCCGCGCAACCCCCTGGTGGCGCCGGCCCTGCAGCGCAAGGCCGGCTCGCACCGCAAGTCGCACAAGAGCGAGCGCCAGGCTCAGCAGCGGGCGCTGAAACGCGAGCTGGGCACCTAAGAGCCTGTTTACGGTCTCACAGCGTGGGCGGCCGCTGCCACCACCAGGCCAGCCAGCCCAGGGCCGCGAAGAAGACCACGAGCTGGCCGCCCGCCATCCAGAGAAAACGCCGCGCCAGCTGCTCGGGTTCGTGGTTGCTGATCAGGTAGAGGCTGGAAGGCGCACCCTCGACCAGATGCAGCTCGGGCTGGCGCCGCAGTTCGCGGTGGCGCTTCTCGACCTCACCACGCGCCAGCCGGCGTGCCAGCGCCCACTCGCGCTCGTCCAGCTGGCCGTCGCGATCGAGATCGAAGCGGCGCAGCAGGCCCGTCTGGTCGGCCTTCCATACGCCCAGCAGCTCGCGCACGTCGGCACCGGCGTCGAGCCCCTGGCTGGGATGGCGCGTGAGGAAATTGCCGAGCACGTAGATGCGGTCCCGCTGCTGCAAGGTCCACTCCACGTAACGGTAGTCACCTTCGTTCCAGCGCCGGCAATGCCGCGTCACGATCTCGGCGCCCTCGGGGTCGACCAGGCACTGGCCGCTGCCGTCGTCGAGCACGAAGCTGGTGTGGCTCTCGGCCTGCTCGACCGTCTCCCACTTGTCGTCACTGGTCTTGCGCTCGACCTGGTAGCGGTACCAGAGGCAGGCCGAGCCACTGAGCGGTGAATGCAGGGGGTTGAGGTCCAGCGGCCGGCCCTGGCCGTGCAGCTCCACATACCCCTGGGCCGCGCTGGCGATGCGCGAGGTCGGCATGCCGGTGATGGCATGGCGCCGCCGCAGGGCGCCTACCCAGCCCAGCAGGGCCAGCACGGCCAAACCGGCCAGCACCCCGAGCCAGACTTCGCGCCGCCCGGCCTTGAACCCGACGGCCAGCAGCACGAACTGCCCGAAGGCCAGGCCGGCATGCAGCGAGCCGCCGAAGCGGCCGAAGGAGAGATGCCAGCGCATGGCAGCCGACGGCGCTCAGCTCTCAGCTGTTGAAGAGCTGGCGCACGTCGACGTCGGCCTTCTCGTGGTCGGCGAATTCGAGCAGCGGGTGATGCGGGAAACGGAAGAGGCGGGCGATCAGCGCGTCGGGGAAGGAGTCGACCCGCACATTGTTCAGATTGACCGACTCGTTGTAGAGCTCGCGGCGGTCGGAGATCAGGCTCTCCAGCGAGCTGATGCGCTGCTGCAGTTGCATGAAGTGCTCGTTGGTCTTGAGTTCGGGGTAGGCCTCGGCCACGGCGAAGATCTGGCCCAGGCCGGTGCGCAGCGCGCCTTCGGCCCGGCTGAGGGCCGGCACGTCGTGCGCCTCGCGCGCGCTCTGCACGCGGCTGCGCGCCTCGATCACCGACTGCAGCGTGGCCTGCTCGAACTGCTTGTACTGCTTGCAGACCTCGACCAGCTTGGGCAGTTCGTCATGGCGCTGCTTGAGCGACACGTCGATATTGGCCCAGGCCTTGGCCACGTTGTGCTTGAGCTGCACCAGGCCGTTGTAGAGCATGACGACGTAGACGCCGACGATGACGACCACACCCCAGAAGATCGCGGAACCGATGGACATGCAAGCCCTCCTTGTTGATCGAGGGCCATCATACGAGCAGCTTCCCCGGCACAGCCGCGCGCCCATGAAAAAAGGGACAGGCCAAGCGGCACTGTCCCTTTTTGGCGACGCGCTTGCGCTTAAGCGGCCACGGCCTCGGCCACCGGCGTGCGGATCAGGTGGTCGAAGGCGCTCAGCGCGGCCTTGGCGCCCTCGCCGGCGGCGATCACGATCTGCTTGTAGGGCACGGTCGTGCAGTCGCCGGCGGCGAACACGCCCGCCACATTGGTGTGGCCCTTGGCATCGACCACGATCTCGCCGTAGCGGCTGAGCTCCAGCGTGCCCTTGAGCCATTCGGTGTTCGGCACCAGGCCGATCTGCACGAACACGCCTTCGAGCTCGACATGCTTGGTCTCACCGCTGACACGGTCCTTGTAGCCCAGGCCGTTCACCTTGCTGCCGTCACCGGTGATTTCGGTGGTCTGTGCATTGAGGTGGATGCTCACGTTGGGCAGGCTCTTGAGCTTGCTCACGAGCACGGCGTCGGCCTTGAGCGCGTCGGCGAACTCGATCAGCGTCACGTGCTGCACGATGCCGGCCAGGTCGATGGCCGCTTCCACGCCCGAGTTGCCGCCACCGATCACCGCCACGCGCTTGCCCTTGAAGAGCGGACCGTCGCAGTGCGGGCAATAGGCCACGCCGCGGTTCCTGTACTCCTGCTCGCCGGGCACGTTGACGTTGCGCCAGCGCGCGCCGGTGGACAGGATGACACTGCGCGCCTTGAGGCTACCGCCATTGGCCATCTGCAGTTCGACCAGGCCGCCCGGCTCGCTGGCCGGAATCAGCTTGTCGGCGCGCTGTAGGTTCATGATGTCCACTTCGTAGTGGCGCACCTGGGCTTCGAGGGCCGCGGCGAACTTGGGGCCATCGGTCTCCAGCACCGAGATGTAGTTCTCGATGGCCATGGTGTCGTTGACCTGGCCACCGAAACGCTCGGCCGCCACGCCCACGCGGATGCCCTTGCGCGCGGCATACACGGCCGCCGCGGCACCGGCAGGGCCGCCACCGACGATCAGCACGTCGAACGGGTCCTTGGCGCTCAGCTTGGCGGCTTCACGTTCTTCGGACTTCACGTCGAGCTTGGCGACGATCTCCTCCACCGTCATGCGGCCCGAGGCGAAGACCTGGCCGTTCAGGTAGGTCATGGGCACGGCCATGATCTGGCGTTCGTCCACTTCGGCCTGGAACAGGGCGCCGTCGATCACCGTGGTCTGCACGCGCGGGTTCAGGATGGCCATCAGGCTGGCGGCCTGCACCACGTCCGGGCAGTTGTGGCAGCTCAGGGACATGTAGACCTCGAACTTGAAGTCGCCTTCCAGGGCCTTGATCTGTTCGATCACCTCGGCCTCGACCTTCGGCGGATGGCCGCCGGTCCACAGCAGGGCCAGCACCAGCGAGGTGAATTCGTGGCCCAGGGGGATGCCGGCGAAACGCACACCACGGGTCTCGCCTTCGCGGGCGATCAGGAAAGAGGGCTTGCGCGCATCGCTGCCGCTTTCGTCAAACGTCACCTGGTCCGACAGGCTGGCGATGTCCTGCAGCAGGGCACGCAGTTCGGCCGAGCTGGCGCCATCGTCCAGCGAGGCGATCAGGCGGATCGGACGCTGCAGCTTGCCCAGGTAGGCCTGCAGCTGTTGCTTCATGGTGTCGTCGAGCATGGGGTTCTCCAGGTTGGGGTGGGGCAGGCAATGCCGCTGTGGGATGGGCCGGGGTCCTTGCGGGACCGCGGCCCATCGGGCTGCAGTACTGTCAGCTGAACGATCAGATCTTGCCGACCAGGTCCAGGGACGGGGTCAGGGTCTTGGCGCCTTCATTCCACTTGGCGGGGCAGACCTGGCCGGGGTTCTTGGCCACGTACTGGGCGGCCTTGAGCTTGCGCAGGGTTTCCTTGACGTCGCGGGCGATGGCGTTGTCATGCACTTCGGCGGTCTTGATCTGGCCTTCGGGGTTGATGATGAAGGTGCCGCGCAGGGCCAGGCCTTCTTCTTCGATATGCACGCCGAAAGCGCGGGTCAGCTGGTGGGTCGGGTCGCCGATCAGCGGGAACTTGGCCTTGCCGACGGCCGGCGAGGTCTCGTGCCACACCTTGTGGGCGAAGTGGGTGTCGGTCGTGACGATGTAGACCTCGGCGCCGGCCTTCTGGAACTCGGCGTAGTTGTCAGCAGCGTCTTCCACTTCGGTCGGGCAGTTGAAGGTGAAAGCGGCCGGCATGAAAATCAGCACGGACCACTCGCCCTTGAGCGTCTCGTTGCTGACCTGCACGAAACGGCCGTTGTGGAAAGCTTCGGCCTTGAAGGGCTGGACTTGGGTGTTGATCAGGGACATGAATTAACTCCTGTTGATTAATAAAGGGGATTTATGAAATCGACCGGTTTTTTCGAACCGATGACGAGATTGTAGTCTTTATCTATCGATATTTATTATTGATTTAACAATACTAACGATAGGAAAGTTTTATTGCGCCGCACCAAAAGAGGCGGTCCGGGTAAGGGCCGAGGGGAAAGGGAGTTTAAAAAGTGAGCGCAGGCTCAGACGCCGGCACTCTTGAGCGCCAGGCCCAGCAAGGCGCACACGCCGATGACGTGCATGACATTGCGCTGGTAGCGCAGCAGGGCGACGGCCGCCCCCAGGGCAATCGCCGCGGACACGAAGTCGAAACGCCCGGCCAGGCCGTCCGGCCAGAGCACGTGGTAACCGAAGAACAGCGCCAGGTTCAGCACCACGCCCACCACGGCCGCCGTGATGGCCGTCAGCGGGGCGGTGAACTTCAGGTCGCCGTGGGTGGACTCCACCAGCGGCCCGCCGGCCAGGATGAACAGGAAGGACGGCAGGAAGGTGAACCAGGTCACCAGCACGGCCGCCAGGGCGCCGGCCAGGAACAGGGCGTCCGGCCCCAGCAGGGCATGTCCATAAGCGCCGACGAAGCCGACGAAGGCCACCACCATGATCAGCGGCCCGGGCGTGGTCTCCCCCAGCGCCAGGCCGTCGATCATCTGCTCGGGCGTGAGCCAGCCGTAGTGGCCCACCGCCCCCTGGTAGACATAGGGCAAGACCGCGTAGGCGCCGCCAAAGGTCAGCAAGGCCGCCTTGGTGAAGAACCAGCCCATCTGCGTGTAACCATGGCCCCAGCCCCAGACCGCCGTCAGCAAGACCATGGGCACCGCCCACAGCAGGCCGGCGACCCCCAGCACGCGCAGCGTATGCGGCCAGTGAAAGCGCGCGTGCGCCGGGGTGGGCGTCGTGTCGTCGATGAGGGCCGGTCCGTAGGACTTCTGCTTGCTGCCGTGGCCGCCTCCGATGGCAAATCGCGCCGGTGTGATGCGCCCACCGAGGTAGCCGATCAGGGCTGCCGCCGCCACGATGGCCGGGAAAGGCACGTCCAGTGCAAAGATCGCCACAAAAGAAGCCGCGGCGATGGCCCACAGTGCACCGTTCTTCAGCGCGCGCGAGCCGATGCGCCAGGCCGCCTGCAGCACGATGGCCGTGACCGCCGGCTTGATGCCGTAGAACAGGCCGGCCACCAGCGGCGTCTGCCCGTAAGCAATGTAGATCCAGGACAGCGCGATCAGGATGAACAGCGAAGGCAGCACGAAGAGCACGCCGGCCACGATGCCGCCCCAGGTCCGGTGCATCAGCCAGCCCAGGTAGGTGGCCAGTTGCTGGGCCTCGGGGCCGGGCAAGACCATGCAGTAATTCAGCGCATGCAGGAAACGCCGCTCGGAGATCCAGCGCCGCCGCTCCACCAGCTCCTCGTGCATGATGGCAATCTGCCCGGCCGGCCCGCCGAAGCTGATGAAGCCCAGCTTGAACCAGAAACGCAGGGCCTGCCAGAAGCTCACGGGCGACGGGGCGCTATCCTCGGTTGTTGTCTTGCTCATCGCGCCGATCATAGCCACCACCTAACCCCCAACCCGTCCCATGTTCGTTCTCGCCAAACTCCTGCTGTTCATCACCCAGCCCCTGGCCTGGGTCGCCGTCCTGCTCACGCTGGGCCTGCTCCTGCTGAGACGCTGGCGCCGCACGGGCACGGCCCTCATGTGGGCCGCGCTGGCCGTGCTGCTGCTGCAGGGCTGGGAACCGCTGCCCGATGCGCTGCTGCGCCGGCTCGAAACCCAACACCCGGCCCCCACCAACCTGGACTTGCAGCGTTATGCCGGCGTCATCGTGCTGGGCGGCGCGACGGAGCCCTCCTACGTCTGGGAAGGCCACACGCAACCCGCCCTCAATGGTGCGGCCGAACGCATGACGGCCGCGCTGCCCCTGCTGCAGCGCGAGCCGCAACTCAAGCTGCTGTTCACCGGCGGCGAAGGCGCGTTGCTGACGCGCGCGCTGACCGAGGCCGAACGCGCACGCCGCTTCTACGCCAGCCTGGGCGTGGATCCGCAACGGCTGGTCTTCGAGTCGGCCTCGCGCACCACCCACGAGAACGCCGTGCTCAGCGCCGCCGTACCGGGCGTGGACAAGACGCGACCCTGGCTGCTGCTGACCTCGGCCTGGCACATGCCGCGCTCCATGGCGACCTTCAGGCAAGCCGGCTGGAATGTCACGCCCTGGCCCGCCGACTATCGCGCCGGACTCGAAACGCCCTGGCATCAGTACTCGCTGGCCGACGGCGCCGCCAAATGGCACACGGCCTTGCACGAGTATCTCGGCCTGCTGGTCTACCGTGTCACCGGCCGGGCATGACGCCGGCAGGGCCGCGCATATACTTTGGTCAATGCTGCAGATCTCCATGCCACTCGCCAGTACACGTCGCATGCCGACCCCGGCTTTCCCGGCGCTGCGTTGGCATAGCCACCGCCCAACATGACGTGTTCGGCAGAGGAATTGCACAAACGCAGCGAGGCCCTGGCCTCCAGTTGGCAGACTTTCCTGGCCGCACCCGGCACCGACCCGCTGCTTGAGTTTGCCGTTTCACTCTCCAGCTTCACGGAGTTCCTGCATGGCAAGGGGCTGTCGGGGCTGAACCAGATCTCGCGCAGCCTGGAACAGCAGGCGCTCGCGCTGCTCGACAGCGGCACCGAGGCCCCCCTCCCGCCGGCCACCCTGGGCGAACTGAACCTGCGCGTCGAGGAACTGGGGACACGGGTGAGCGACTTCATCGACGGCCAACGCCGGCCGGTGATGGAGCGTCGCGCCCAGGCCATCGACCCGTCCCTGCGGGACGTCGCCCCGCGCCATCGCGTCTGGCTGGTCGGTAGCAGCGGCGCGGCCTGGCAGGAGCTCGCGCTGCAGCTGGGCTACTTCAACATCGATGCCGAGTTCCACCAGATCCGCAACCTGCCCGGCCAGGGCGACGAGCCGGCCATCGTCCTGCTCAACGCCGGCGGCCTGGGCAGCCGGCAAACGGTCGAGCAGGTCCAGCAGCTGCGCGAGCGCTTTGCCGCCAGTACCCTGCTGGTGCACGAACTCGCGGGCGACTTCGACAGCCTGCGTGCGGCGCTGTCGGCGGGCAGCGACTTCTGCTTCCCGGCGGAAACCGCCCAGCCGCTCATCCTGGCCAAGCTCATCGAACTGTGCAGCGGCAAGCAGGAAGCCCCCTATCGGGCGCTGGTGGTGGAAGACTCCATCACGGCCAGCAAATCCATCCAGCGCACCCTGGCCATGTGCGACATCGAGACCCACGCCATCGCCCAGCCCCATGAGGTGCTGGACTGCCTGGCGCAGTTCCAGCCCGACCTCATCCTGATGGACATGTTCATGCCGGGTTGCACCGGCGTCGAGGCAGCCCGGGTGATACGCCAGCACCCGGAGTTCCTCTCCATCCCCATCGTTTACCTGTCCGGCGACACGAATGTGCCGCTGCAGATCGAGGCGCTGCGGCTCGGAGGAGACCACTTCCTCACCAAGCCCTACAACCCGGTGGTGCTCAACGCCATCGTGCAGAGCAAGATCGAGCGTTACCGGGCCCTGCGCCGGGCCATGGAGCGCGACAGCCTCACGGGCCTGTACAACCACCGCACGTCCAAGGACAAGCTGGCCACGGCCATCCAGCAGGCGCGCAGCGCGCAACAGCCCCTGGCGGTGGCGATGATCGACATCGATCATTTCAAGAAGATCAACGACAGCTACGGCCATCCCATGGGCGACCAGGTGATCCGCAGCCTGTCCTGGTTCCTCAGCCAGCGCCTGCGCAAGACCGACATCATCGGCCGCTACGGCGGCGAGGAGTTCCTGGTCGTTCTGCCGGCGGCGGACGCAGCGCGGGCCGTGGAAGTGCTGGACCGCATCCGCCACGACTTCGGCCAGATCAAGCACCCCTTCAATGAGACCTGGTGCTCGGCCACCCTCTCCGTGGGTGTGACCCAGCTGCACGAAACGGACGACGTGCAGGCGCTGATCAAGCAGGCCGACGAGGCGCTCTATTCCGCCAAGCGCGCCGGTCGCAATCGTATCGTCAGCTGGCAGTGAGCAGAGGGCCTACATAAACGCACCGTGCGCGGTGCGAGTTATGCAGAGGGTCCCAAGGTCACGGGCCGGGCCAGCACCTTGTCGATGCGCCGGCCGTCCAGGTCCACTACCTCGAATTCCCAGCCGGCACAGACGATGCGCTCGCCCGTGTGCGGCAGGTGGCCGCTGACGGACAGCAGCAGGCCGGCCACCGTGTTGTAACGCCCGCGCTCTTCGTCCGGCAGGTCGCGGATCTCCAGGCGGCTCTTGAGTTCGTCCACCGGGATCATGCCGTCGAGCAGCCACGTGCCGTCATCGCGCTCGGTGGCCCAGGCGTCGACCTGCGCCACCGGCTGCAACTCGCCGGTGATGGCTTCCAGCAGATCCCCTGGCGTCAGCAGGCCCTGCACCACACCGTACTCGTCGACCACGAAGACCATGCGCCCGGAGCGTTGCCGGAACTGCTCCAGCAGCTCCATACCCGAGAGCGTCTCGGGCACGAAGACGGCGGGCTGCGCATGCGCCTCGATCGTGCCCTCGGTCGCCGGCCCCAGCGCCAGCAGCTTGCCCACGCTGATCACGCCCACCACGTCTTCGAGCGACCAGCGGCACACCGGGTACCAGGAATGCGCGCCGCTCTGGCCGGCCTGGCCCACGTGCTGCAGGCTCTGCGCCACGCTTTGCGAAGCGTCCAGCCAGTCGATGTCGGCACGCGGCACCATCAGTGAGGTCAGCGGCCGGTCGTCCAGGCGGAAGACGTTGCGCACCATCTGGTGCTCCTGCTGTTCGATCACACCGGCATCCACGCCCTCCTCCAGGCTGTGGCGGATTTCCTCTTCCGTCATGCTGCGTGTCACGTCGGTGGGAATACGCAGCAGCGTGAGCACTCCCTGGGTGCAGGCCGCCAGCAGTTTGACGAAGGGCTTGGCCGCAATCGCCAGCCAGTGCATGGGGCGCGACATCCAGCGCGCCACCGTCTCGGGATACAACTGGCCGATGCGCTTGGGCACCAGCTCACCGAAGATGATGGTGAGGAAGGTGATGATGGCCACCACCAGGGCCGTGGCCGTGATGCCGGCCGCACGTTCGGTCGCGCCCAGCTCCTCCAGCCAGACCGCCAGATCGATGCTGAAGGCGGCCTCGCCGACGATGCCGTTGAGCACGCCGATGGAGGTGATGCCCACCTGCACGGTGGAGAGGAACTGGTTGGGCTTGTCCAGCAGTTCCAGGGCCTTCTGGGCACCACCGTCGCCGGCCTCGGCCATGGCCAGCAGACGGGCCTTGCGGCTGGCGGCCAGCGCCAGCTCGGACATGGCGAACAGGCCGTTGAGGACGATCAGCAGAGCGATCAGCAGGAATTCCATGGATCCCGTAACAAAGTGGTGATCACCGGACTGTACCTTCCCCCTACTCCGGCCCCCCCGGCACCGTGTCGGACCAGGCCGGTCCCGCGCCCGGGGTCGCCGGCACCGTCGCCTCCCATGTCGGCTTGGGCAGTGTCGCCGCGCACTGGCGCAACGCCTCGGCCAGTGCAGCCCCGCTGGCGTAGCGTGCCTCGGGCGGCTTGGCCAGGGCCTTGTCCAGGAGGGCCACCAGGCAGGGCGGCAGATCGGCACGCACGCTCAGGATGTCCACCGGTGCCTCGTTGGCGATGCGGTACATCAGCTGCGCCATGGAGTCACCGTCGAAGGGCAGGCGGCCGCAGGCCAGCTGGTAGAGCGTGACGCCCAGCGAGAACAGGTCGGAGCTGCCATCCACCTTGCGCCCGGCCAGCTGCTCGGGCGACATGTAGGAGGGCGTGCCCATGACCATGCCGGTCCTGGTCTTGCTCGAATCGGTCAGGCGCGCGATGCCGAAGTCGGCCACCTTGACGGTGTCCGTCGCGGGGTCGTACATGATGTTGCCGGGCTTGATGTCGCGGTGCACCACGTTCTGGCGGTGCGCGTAGTCCAGCGCGTCGGCCACGCGCGCGACGATACCCATCACCACTGGCAGCGGCAGCAGGGCCCCGGGCTTGATGTGCTGCACCAGGTCCTGGCCCTTGAGGTATTCCATGGCGATGTAGGCCAGGTCGTGTTCCTCGCCAGCGTCGTACATGGTGACGATGTTGGGGTGGCTGAGTCGCCCGGCGGATTCGGCCTCGCTGAAGAAACGCTGCTTGACCTCCTGCAGCACGTCCGCATCGAACTCCTGGGCCAGGGCCAGGGTCTTGATGGCCACCAGACGGCCGATCTTCGGATCCTTGCCCAGGTAGACCACCCCCATGGCGCCCTTGCCCAGTTCCTTCTCGATCTCATAACGACCCAGCATGGGCTTGGCCACGCCGGGGCGGTCCAGCACCAGGGTGCTGTCATTGCCGCGCCCCGTGGACCCGCCGCCCAGGATCACGGTCTCGGCCAGGGCCTTGGACTGGGCCAGCCGTGCTTCCAGGTCGCGGAACTTGCGGTTGAACTCGGCCATGCGCCGGAACACCGCCTCGGCCTTGTTGAACTGGCGCTTGCGCTCGAAGTCCAGCGCCAGGTTGTAGAGCAGTTCCATCAGGCCATCGTCCATCGGCACCTTGCTGAACTTCTCGAAAGCCATGTCCAGCTGGCCTTGCCCCTGGAAGGCCAGACCCAGCATGCGGTTGC
The DNA here is from genome assembly GCA_963512175.1 of uncultured Hylemonella sp. Classification (GTDB taxonomy): domain Bacteria; phylum Pseudomonadota; class Gammaproteobacteria; order Burkholderiales; family Burkholderiaceae_C; genus Hylemonella. The sequence continues at coordinate 93,754 of CAUPLI010000005.1, forward strand.
TCTCGGCCGATTCGGCATCCGACTTCTGCTTGCCCGCTTCGGCCAGCAGGAAGTGCTTGGAGGTCAGCAGCAGGTGGCCCACCAGCAGCAGCACAACGGGCAGCATCAGCGGCAGCCAGGTGGCGTACATCGTCATCAGGCCGAAGTGCGCGAGCAGCAGGGCCACGAAGACCGCGCCCGTCACCAGGGCGCCGGTGGCAGCGCTCAGGCGCGGCAGCAGCAGGATGAGGTAGAGCGCCACGGCCAGGAAGATGCCCAGCTGCGCCAGCGTGCCCCAAGTCGGGCTGAGGAAATAGTCGCCGTTGAGGATGCTGGAGACCGTGTGCGCCAGGGTCACCACCGAAGGCATGCTGGATGCGATGGGCGTGACCTGCAGTGTGCCCACGCCCGCGGCCGAGGCGCCGATGAGCACGATCTTGTCGCGGTACTTGGCAGCCGGGATCTTGCCGCTGAGCACGTCGTAGAAGGAATCGACGGGGAAGGCCGGCCGGCCGGCGGCGTCCTTGTAGAAGAAGGTCTGCATGCGCAGGGTCGGGTCGGTGCTGATAAAGCGCTGGCCCAGCTGCACGCCGCTGCCCAGCTGCACCCGGATGTCTTCGGCCTTGAGGTTCAGGCTGCGCGCCGCCAGCATCAGCGACAGAGAGGGGTAGTAGTCGCCGTAGTGGCCCATGAGCAGCGGCTCGCTGCGCACGGCACCGTCGACGTCACGCGAGACGTTCAGGTGGCCCAGGCCCGAGGCCTGGCTGCCCAGCACGGGGATGGGCAGCAGGACACCCAGCGAGGGATCGGGCTGCGCACCGGCAGGGCTGGCCTGCACCTGGGTCAGCCGGTGGCGCAGCACAAAGTCAGGCAGGGGTTTGTCCGGTTTGCCCTGCGGCTCGCCGGGCTCGAAGTACATGGCCAGCTGCACCCGGCCAGCGCGGCCCAGGCTCTCGCCGAGCTTGCGGTCGTTGTCGAGCTTGCGCGCAGCGTCTTCCAGCAGCGCCTCCAGGCGCGCCACGTCGGCACGGTGCGCGGGGTTGCCGGAGCTGCGGATCGAAGAGGCATCTAGCCAGCGGCTGACCTGGCCGACATAGCCCAGGCCGGCCTCGACCTGGGGCTCGGTGAACAGCACCGTGTGTCCCACCACCTTGGCCTGCCCTTCGGCCAGCAGATCGATCAGACGCGCGTGGATCTCGCGCGGCCAGGGCCAGCGCCCCAGGTTGGCAATGCTCTGGTCGTCGATGGCGATGATGGCGATCTTGTCGCTGGGCACCCGCGTGCTCGCCAGGACACCGAGGTCGTAGGCCTTGCGCTCCAGGCTCTGCATCAGGTCCGAGCCGGCGGCCAGGAAAAACACCAGGGAGACCAGCAGGCCGACCAGCCAGTCCTTACGCCAAAACGACGCGTGTTTCATGTCGTCCTCTGTGTTGTTTTCTACATGCCGGCGCACTGCAGGCCTGAGGCTCAGGCAGCAACGTACACCCTTGAGACGACCCAGTCTAATGCAGCCGCCGGGCCCGGAACAGGGGCAGCACACGGAATGCGAAAATTCCTGTAACTCCACAGAAATACCCCATGGCCCATTACCTGATCGGCGACGTGCAAGGCTGCGACGCGGCCCTGCAGCGCCTGCTGGAGGAGATCGCCTTCTCGCCCAGCCGCGACACGCTCTGGCTGCTGGGCGATCTGGTCAACCGCGGGCCGGATTCGGCCGGCGTGCTGCGCCGGCTCATGGCCTATGGCGAGGCCGCGCGCTGCCTGCTGGGCAACCATGACCTGCACCTGCTGGCCATCGCCCACGGCGTGCGCCCGCCGCACCGCAGCGACACCATCGCCGACGTGCTGCAGGCCCCCGACCGCCCCGCCCTGCTGGACTGGCTGCGCCGCCAGCACCTGGCGCTGCAGGAGACCTTCGAGGGCGAGGAGATCCTGATGGTGCACGCCGGTGTGCTGCCCTCATGGAGTGCTACAAAAACAATAGCTTTGGCGCATGAACTGGAAAACGTCTTGCGCGGCCCGGACCTGCCGGATTTCCTGCGCCGCATGTACGGCAACGAACCGGCGCGCTGGGATGACGGCTTGCAGGGCGACGCACGGCTGCGCGTGATCGTCAATGCGCTCACAAGGCTGCGCTTCTGCACGGACGATGGGGAGATGGAGTTCGCCAGCAAGGAGGGGGCGCAGGGTGCGCCGGCCGGCTACCGGCCCTGGTTCGAGGTGCCGGGGCGCCGTACCGCCGACATCACCGTGGCCTTCGGCCACTGGTCCACGCTGGGCTGGCTAAACCGGCCAGATGTGCTGGCGCTGGACACGGGCTGTGTCTGGGGCGGTTGTCTCAGTGCGGTGCGACTGGGGCCAGCCCGCGCGCACGAACTGGTCCAGGTGAAATGCGAGGCCGCGCAGAAGCCCGGCTCGGACGGCAACTAGCTCGACGTTTCTTCGGTCTTGTTGAACAGCGCCGCCACCTTGCGCTTGGGCCGGATATTGGCCGACACCACACGGCCGGCCGGCTTGGCCACCGCTTCCCACGGCGCCGGTTCGGCCGCAGCCTCCGTGCTTTCGTAGGGCTGGTTGAAGAAGGGGTCCTGCGGCGGCGCGGACGGGCGACGGCTCTCACGCGGGGCCGTGCGACGTTCACCGCGCGGCTCGATGCGTTCTTCGTTCTGCTCGTACAGGCGATGGCCTTCGTTGAAACGGCCCTGACGGCGGATATCGGGTTTGTCCTCGTCGTACTCGACGGGCTCCAGCTCGATCTTGGTCTTGATCAGCTTCTCGATGTCGGCCACCAGGCGGGTGTCCTTGGGCGAGACGAAGCTCACCGCCAGACCCGAGGCGCCGGCGCGGCCGGTGCGGCCAATGCGGTGCACGTAGTCTTCGGCATTGAAGGGCACATCGAAGTTGAACACCGCCGGCACGTCCTTGATGTCCAGGCCGCGTGCGGCCACATCGGTACAGACCAGCAGATCGACTTCGCCCTTCTTGAAGGACTCCAGCGCCTTCAGGCGCTCGTCCTGGCTCTTGTCGCCGTGCAGGGCCGTGGTCTTGAGACCCTCGCGCTCCAGCGAACGCGCCAGGCGCGCGCAGCCCAGCTTGCTGTTCACGAAAACGAAAGCCTGTTTCATGCCGCGCGTGCGCAGGATCTGGTGCAGGGCGTGGCGCTTGTCGTCATCGCCCACGCTGTAGAAATGCTGCTCCACGGTGGAGGCCGTGGCGTTGGAGCGCGCGACCTCGATGGTCACCGGGTCCTGCAGGTAGCTGTTGGCCAGGCGCTTGATCTCGGGCGAGAAGGTGGCGCTGAACAGCAGCGTGGTGCGCTGCTTGGGAAGATAGGACAGGATGCGCTGCAGGTCCGGCAGGAAGCCGATGTCCAGCATGCGGTCGGCCTCGTCCAGCACCACGTACTCGACCTGGTTGAGCACGGCGTTCTTGGCTTCGATGTGGTCCAGCAGGCGACCGGGCGTGGCCACCAGCACTTCCACACCCTTTTTCAGCTCCAGGGTCTGGGGTTTCATGTCCATGCCACCGAACACCACGGTGCTGCGCATATTGGTGTACTTGGCGTAGAGCTTGACCTGCTGCGCGACTTGGTCGGCCAGTTCACGCGTGGGCAGCAGCACCAGGGCGCGCACGGGGTGGCGGGCCGGGGAGGTGGAGCTGTTCTCGTGTTTCATCAAGCGCTGCAGCAGCGGCAGAGCGAAGGCGGCGGTCTTGCCGGTGCCGGTCTGGGCGGCGCCCATGACGTCACGCCCCTGCAGCACCACGGGGATGGCCTGGGCCTGGATGGGGGTCATGGACTCGTAACCCATCTCGGCGACCGCGCGGGCCAGCGGGGCGGCCAGTTGCAGCTGGGCAAAGGCCATGATGGGGGTGTCACTGGTGAGTTCGTTCGAAGTCACGGGAGCGGTGGGCAGTTCAGTATTCAAATCGGTCTGGCATAGCCATCTGTTTGCTATCTAACCGATAGCGGGCCACCCCTGCATCCAAGGGCAAACCCCGATTATCCCTGATATCCCGTTTCCGGGCCATCCGCCCCGGCTACAGTGCCTCTCTATGCCCGAGACCCTGCTCAGCCCGGCCCAGACCGCCGAACGCCTGCCCTACCCGGCCCTGGCGGCCGAAATCGCTGCCCTGCTGGAGGATCCGGCCGTGCAAGTCCCCGCCCGCCTGGTCCAGCCCCTGCCCGGAGGCGGCAGCCTGTTCGTGATGCCGGCCCTGGACGGCCGCCTGGCCATCACCAAACTCATCACCTTCACCCCCGCCAATACCGGCACGGGCCGCCCGACCATCCAGGGGGATGTGGTGGTGTTCGACATCACCACCGGTCAGCGCCGCCTGGTGCTGGACGGCCCCACGGTCACGGCGCGCCGTACCGCCGCGGTTTCCCTGCTGGCGGCCCAGACCCTGGCGCCGAATCCGGACGGCCCCCTGCTCCTCGTCGGTGCCGGCGTGCAAGGGAAAGCGCATCTGGAAGCCTTTGCGGCCGGGCTGGGCGTGAAAGAGGTCTTCATCGCCTCACGCAGCACCGCCAGCGCCGAAGCCCTGGCCGCCCATGCCCGCATGCTGGGGCTACAAGCCGAAGTGACCGCCAACCCCAACGCCGCGCTGGCCGACTGCCCCCTGGTCGTGACCTGCACCCCGGCCAGTGGCGTGGTGCTGCGCGCTGAGCCGCGGCCCAATGCCTTCATCGCGGCGGTCGGCGCCTTCACACCACGCATGATGGAACTGGCGCCCGAACTCTGCCGCCACTTGGCGGAACTCGGCACCGTGGTGGTGGACACCCGCGACGCCGACCACGAGGCCGGCGACCTGCTGCAGGCCAGACTGGACGTGAGCCGCTTTGCCACGCTGCAGGATGTGCTGCAGGCAAAGAAAAACCGGCCGCCAGGGCCGGTTCTGTTCAAGAGCTGTGGCTGGGCCGGCTGGGATCTGGCGGCCGCGCGGCTGGCGCTCCCCGCCTGAAAACGCTCAGGTCTTCGGCAGCGTCACGCCCCGCTGACCCTGGTACTTGCCGCCGCGGTCCTTGTAGCTGGTCTCGCAGACGTCATCCTTGTCGCTCTCGAAGAACAGCACCTGGGCGCAGCCCTCGCCCGCGTAGATCTTGGCCGGCAGCGGTGTGGTGTTGGAGAACTCCAGCGTCACATACCCTTCCCACTCGGGCTCGAAGGGCGTGACGTTGACGATGATGCCGCAGCGCGCGTAGGTGCTCTTGCCCAGGCAGATGGTCAGCACGTTGCGCGGGATGCGGAAGTACTCCATGGTGCGCGCCAGCGCGAAGCTGTTGGGCGGAATGACGCAGACGTCGCTCTCGATGTCCACAAAGCTCTTCTCGTCGAAGTTCTTCGGATCGACCACCGTGCTGTAGATGTTGGTGAAGACCTTGAACTCGGGCGCGCAGCGGATGTCGTAGCCATAGCTGCTGGTGCCGTAGCTCACGATCTTGTGGCCGGCGGCGTCCTGCCGGATCTGGCCCGGTTCGAAGGGCTCGATCATGCCGTGCTGTTCGGCCATGCGGCGGATCCATTTGTCGCTCTTGATGCTCATGGTGGGTATTTCCTGGGAATGCGGGGATTGTAGGCAGTCCGGCTCAGTCGCCGCCGAGCCGCTCCCAAGGCGACGACGGCTCCCTCGGGGGGCAGCGGCTACACGCAGTGAGCAAGCGTGGGGCATTATTTAGGTCACTGAAAACAGCTCGACCAGGGTCTCGCGCAGCCATCGGTTGGCCGGGTCGGTCTCGAAGCGGCGGCTCCAGTGCAGCGAGACCGTGAAGTCGCGCAGGGGAAAGGGCGGCTCGATCAGGGTGTAGCCGCCCTGGGCCGCAAACCCCTGGGCAATGTTGCGCGGCATCACGACAGCCAGGTCGGTGGCGCCCACGATGGCCGGCAGCACCATGAAATGCTCGGCCGTCAGGCGAATGCGGTCTTCCAGCTTGAGCAGCTGCAGGATGCGCAGCGTGTCGGAGTGGGTGCGCCCGGCCACGAATTCCAGTTCTTGCAACGACTCCAGCAGACCTTTGCCCTTGCGTCGGCGCGCCGCCGCGGCAAAGGGATGGCCGGCGCGCAGCATGACGATGTAACGGTCCTGCAGCAGCTGCACGCGCTGCGTGTCCTTGACGGTGGGCAGAAAACCGAAGGCGAAGTCCACCTGCCCGCTGTCCAGCGCATCGGCGATGCCGGCCGCAGGAACGGGCAGCGTCTCGATGCGCACGCCGGGGGCGCGTTCGCGCAGCGCCACCATGAGGTCGGGCAGGAAACGGCCCTCGCCAATGTCGCTCATGTGGATGCGGAAGGTCTTGTTCGATTGCAGCGGCTCGAACTGCGCCGCCTCGCCCAGGGCCTGTTCCAGCGTGGCCAGCGCACTGCGCACGGCCGGCGCCAGGCGCTCGGCCCGCGGCGTGGGCTGCACGCCGCCGCCGACGCGCATGAAGAGCGGGTCGTTCAGCAGCAGGCGCAGGCGGGTCAGGCCCTGGCTCACGGCGGGCTGGGTCAGGTCCAGCATCTCGGCAGCCCGGCCCACCTTGCGCGCGCGGTAAACGGCGTCGAACACGCGCAGCAGGTTCAGGTCCAGATCCTTAATATGCATAACTCTAATAAACGATAGTCACATTATTTTATTGATTAATGAGACCCGGGCGAGGACACTTGCTGGCTGCACCTAAAAATACCGAGGAAGACACGTGGAAGTTTCATTCAGCCAGGAGATCAAGTCGCTGGCGCTGGGCCAGGGCCAGACCTTTCATGGCGAGGGCATCCTGGCCATCACCAAGGGCCTGCTGCAGTCGGGTGTGGCCTATGTAGGCGGTTACCAGGGCGCACCGGTCTCGCACCTGCTGGACGTGATGGTGCAGGCCAAGCCCTATATGGACGAACTCGGCGTGCACGTCGAGGCCTGTTCCAACGAGGCCTCGGCGGCGGCCATGCTGGGGGCCTCCATCCATTACCCGCTGCGCGGCGCCGTGACCTGGAAGTCCATCGTCGGCACCAATGTGGCGGCCGATGCGCTGTCCAATCTCTCGTCCCCGGGTGTCACGGGCGGTGTGCTCATCGTCGTGGGTGAGGACTACGGCGAGGGCGCCAGCGTGATCCAAGAGCGCACCCATGCCTACGCGCTCAAGTCCGGCATGGTGCTGCTGGACCCGCGGCCCGATCTGGGTCGTATGGTCGACATGGTGGAGCATGGTTTTGCCCTGTCCGAAGCCTCCAATATGCCGGCCATCCTGGAGTTGCGCATCCGCGCCTGCCATGTGCGCGGCAGCTTCCAGGCCAAGGACAACCGCATCTCCAAGGTGTCCACGCGCGACCTGATGGAGGAACCGGCCAGCTTCAACTACGAGCGACTGGCCCACCCCCCCGTGACCTTCCGCCACGAGAAGCTCAAGAGCGAACAACGCGTGCCGGCCGCGCGCCAGTACATCCGCGAGCACCAACTCAACGAACTGTTCGCCGGCAAGCACAGCGATCTGGGCATCGTGGTGCAGGGTGGCCTGTACAACACGCTCATCCGTACCCTGCAGCAGTTCGGCCTGGCCGATGCCTTCGGCAACGCCGACATTCCCCTGCTGGTGCTCAACGTCACCTACCCCCTGGTGCCCGAGGAACTCAGCGAGTTCTGCATCGGCAAACGCGCCGTGCTCATGGTGGAAGAAGGCCAGCCCGAGTACATCGAGCAGGAACTGGCCACGATGCTGCGTCGCGCCGACATCCAGACACCCCTGCACGGCAAGGACATGCTGGCCCTGGCCGGCGAGTACTCGGCCGAGGTCATGGCCGGCGGCCTGGAGAAATTCCTGCGCCAGTACCGCTCCGAACTGCTGCCCGGCACCGTGCCGCAGTGGCTGCAAGGCAACCGCGACCGCCGCGCGGCCATCGCCGCCGAGATCACGAAAAACAGCGGCCAGCCCCTACCGGCCCGCCCGCCGGGCATGTGCATCGGTTGCCCCGAGCGACCCGTGTTCTCCGCGCTCAAGCTCGCGCAGGAACAGGTGGGCCAGGTGCACATCGCAGGTGACATCGGCTGCCACGCCCTGGCCACCTTCGAACCCTTCTCCTTCGGCCACTCCATCCTCGGTTACGGCATGTCGCTGGCCAGCCGCGCCGGTGTCTCGCCCATGATGAACCGGCGTGTGCTCTCGGTCATGGGCGACGGCGGCTTCTGGCACAACGGCCTGCTGACCGGCGTGCAGAGCGCGCTCTTCAATGGCGACGACGCCGTGCTGCTGATCTTCAAGAACGGCTACACCTCGGCCACTGGCACCCAGGACATCATCTCCACCCCCGGCGACGCAGCGAAAGACGGGGCTGTCGACAAACGCGACAGCGTGGTGCACACCAACCAGACCATCGAGACCACACTCAAGGGCCTGGGCGTGCAGTGGCTGCGCACCGTCACCACCTACGAGGTGGAGAACGTGCGCCGCACGCTGATCGACGCCTTCACCTCCGATTTCAACGGCCTCAAGGTCATCATCGCCGAGGGTGAATGCCAGCTGGAACGGCAACGGCGCATCAAGCCCTGGCTCGCCAGTCTGCTGAAAAAGGGCAAGCGGGTGGAGCGCGTGAAGTACGGGGTGGACGAGGACGTCTGCAATGGTGACCATGCCTGCATCCGGCTGTCGGGCTGTCCGACCTTGACGCTCAAGGACAACCCGGATCCTCTCAAGGTAGATCCCGTTGCTACGGTGATCGACGGCTGCGTGGGGTGTGGTTTGTGTGGTGCCAATGCGCACGCCGCCACTCTGTGTCCCTCGTTCTATAGGGCTGAAGTTGTTCAGAACCCTTCCTGGTACGAGCGGTTGTTGGCTTCAGTTCGCCGTAGTGTCGTTCGGGCTTTGCAGCCGGCTTGAGGTTTTTGTGGTCCTCAACCTTTTTCTACCCCCCACTCTCCCCCCCGCCCCTCTCTGCCCCCCGCCGGGGGCAGAGAGGGGAGCCTTGATTTGGTTTCGTCGCGCCGGCTACGCTTCTACGGCGCGGGATGGCGCCACCGCTTCTTCTCGCTCTGACTCGCGAGCCTACGGTCGTAGAGAAATTTCACGAATCTGCACGCCACGGCTGGCGGCTTTGCCGGCCAGTGGCGAAACCTGTCTCGTGCACAGCCAGTCGCGCAGCGACAGCTGTCGCTGGCAAACCTCAACCTCACCATTGACTACGACCGCCAGTGTGAAATGCTGGCACCCACACCACGGTGGCGACGCCGCGCTCCATAGAAGCCTGTCCAGAAACCAAACCCCAAATCCAGGCTCCCCTCTCTACCCCGGCGGGGGTAGAGAGGGGCGGGGGGGGGTGTGGGGGGCAGACCAGCCGTCGCAGACAAACAAAGCCGAGCCCCAAAAAGAACAGACGCAGAAGACATGAACCAACAACAACCAATCTCCCTCCTCCTCTGTGCCCTAGGCGGCGAAGGCGGCGGCGTGCTGACCGAATGGCTGGTCGAAACCGCCCGCCATGCCGGCTACCCCGTGCAAGCCACCTCCATCCCCGGCGTGGCGCAGCGCACCGGCGCCACCACCTACTACCTCGAAGTCTTCCCCGTCCCGGTGGCAGAGCTCGGCGGCAAACGCCCGGTGCTGGGCCTGTACCCCATGCCCGGGCGACTCGATGCCCTGGTCTCCAGCGAGCTGCTGGAAACCGTGCGCCAGATCAGCCTGGGCCACGCCAGCAGCGACCGCACCCTGGTGCTGAGCTCCACGGCCCGCGCGTTGACCACCCTGGAAAAAATGCAGATGGGCGACGGCCGGCGCGATGCGCAGGGGCTGCTGAACCTCATCACCACGCACAGCCGCGCCCACCACGTACTGGACATGGCCGAGCTCACGCGCCAGGCCGGCACCATCGTCAGCGCCGTGATGCTGGGCTGCATCGCCGCCAGCGGCCTGCTGCCCATGGGCCGCGCCGAGTACGAGGCCATCCTGAAAGACAGCGGCGGCAGCGCCCAGGCCAGCCTGCGTGGTTTTGCCCTGGGCTTCGACGCCGTGCACGCGCAGCGCACCCAGGCGCAATTCATCGAGCAGGTGCTCACACCGAAAGCTGTGGCCCCGGCCGCCGAAGTGCCGGCCCTGCCCGCCGCCGTGGCCGCGCTGTTCCCCGGCGTGCTGCACGAGATCATCGCCCTGGGCCATGCGCGTCTGGTCGAGTACCAGAACGCAGCCTACGCCCAGCGCTACGTCGAGCGCCTGCAACAGGTGCTGGCCGCAGAGCGCAGCAGCGACCCGCAGGGCACACGCGGCTGGGCCGTCACGCGCGAGATGGCGCGCTGGCTCGCGCTGTGGATGGCGTTTGACGACATCATCCGTGTGGCCGACCTCAAGAGCCGCGCCAGCCGCTGGTTGCGCGTGCAGGGCGAGGTCAAGGCCGGCGAGGCCGACCTGCTCAAGCTCTACGACCACTTCAAACCCGGTGCGCCCGAGTTCGCCGCCCTGCTGCCCACGGGCCTGGCACAGCGTGTGCTGGCCTGGGACCGCAAGCGCGTGCTGGCCGGCAAGACCCCCTGGGCCCTGCCACTCAAGATCGGCACGCACTCGGTCTTCGGCATGCTGGCCCTGCGCGGCCTGGCCATGCTGCGCACGCTGCGCCCCCTGGGCAGCCGTTATGCCACCGAGCAGGCGCTGATCGAGCAGTGGCTGGCCGCGGTGGTGGGCAGCACGCAGCGCCACTGGGCCACGGGCCACGAAGTGGTCTTGTGCGGCCGCCTGATCAAGGGCTACGGCAGCACCAACGAGCGCGGCAAGGACAACCTGCTGCACGTGGTGCAGCACCTGGCCACGGCCAGCCACTTCGAGCACGATGCAGCGCGCGCCGCCGCCATCGCCGCGGCACGCGAGGCCGCACTCACCGACGACGCCGGGAAAACCCTCGACCAGACTCTGGTAAAACACGGCGTTCCAGCGCGCCCCGTCAAGGCGCAGCCGATACGCTGGGTCCGCAAGCCGCAACTGAAGAAGACAAGTTGATACAACGAAGGAGACCCCCCATGCAAATCCATCACCAAGCCAAACTGCTGCGACGCACCCTGCTCGCCGCCCTGGTCGCTGCCGCCGGCGTACTGCCTGTGGCCCAGGCGCAGAGTTATCCCACCAAGCCGATCAAGGTCATCGTCACCTTCCCGCCCGGCGGTGTGGCCGACGTGCTGGCGCGCCTGGTCGCCGCCCCGCTGCAGGACGCGCTGGGCCAGCCGGTGGTGGTGGAAAACCGCGCCGGCTCCGGCGGCAACATCGGCGGTGACGTGGTCGCCAAGTCGCCCGCTGACGGCTACACCCTGCTGATGAGCTCGGGCGGCCTGGTGTCCGTCAACCCGCATATCTACGACAAGATGCCCTTCGACCCCACCAAGAACCTGACCCCGGTGGCCTCGGTCGCGCGCGTGGCGGTGTTCCTGGTCGTCAAGCCCGCGCTGCCGGTGGCCAACGCCCGGGAGTTCGTCTCCTACATGAAGGCCAACCCGGGCAAGCTGTCCTACGGCACGCCGGGCAACGGCAGTTCGCCGCACCTGGCCACCGAGATGTTCAAGAGCATGACCAGTACTTTCGCCGTGCACGTGCCCTACCGCGGCGCGGCCCCGGCGCTCAACGACCTGCTGGCTGGCCAGATCGACTTTGCCTTCGACCCGGGTATCGCCCTGCCGCATGTGCGCGCCAACCGGCTCAAGCTGCTGGCCATCGGCAGCCCCAAGCGCTCGCCGCTGTTCCCCGACGTGCCCACCGTGGACGAGGCCACCGGCCTCAAGGGCTTCGACGCTGACAGCTACTTCGGTTTCTACGCCCCGGCCGGCACACCGGCCGCCGTGATCACGCGCCTGAACACCGAGATCAACAAGATACTGAACAGCCAGACCGCCAAGGACCGCATTGCCGCCCTCGGTGGCGAAGCCGCCGCAATGAGCCCGCAAGCTTTCGCCGCCAAGGCCACGGACGATTCCAAGCGTTTCGGCGCCCTCATCCGCGAACGCGGCATCAAAGGCGACTGAACCCCGATCTGCATCCGGCCCCTCCCCCGTGGAGGGGCTTTTTTATTCCCCGCCATGACAGCCACCACTTCCCCCCAGCACCGCACTGTCGTCTACAGCCAGCGCGTCGAGTTCGGCGATTGCGACCCCGCGCGCATCGTCTGGTTCCCCAACTTCTTTCGATGGATCGACGCCGCTTCGCGCCATTTCTTCCTGCAGTGCGGTGTGCCTCCCTGGCACGAGACCGAGAAGACGACCGGTCTGATCGGCACGCCGCTGGTGGACACGCATGCGCGCTTCGTCAAGACCGCCAGCTACGGCGACACGCTGCAGATCCACACCCACGTTGCGGAATGGCGCGACAAGAGCTTCGTGCAGCGCTACCAGATCAAGCGCGAAAACCAGGATGGCTCCGTGGACCTGATCATGGAATGCGACGAGGTGCGCATCTTCGCGACGCACCGCCAGGATGGCAAGGGCATACGCGCCATCCCCATCCCGGCCGACATCAAGGCCTTGTGTTCCTGAAAAACAAAAACCGCCCGAGGGGCGGTTTTTTACTGGGAAGCAAGGGATCAGACCCCGGCCAGCACCCGCAGGCCGCCCGGGTCCAGCAGGTTGAGCACGCGGCCGGTGCCGCTGATCAGGCTGCGTTCGCGCAATTGGCGCAGCACGCGCGACAGCGTCTCCGGCGCGATACCCAGCTGGGCAGCGATCAGGCGCTTGCGCTGCTCCAGCGGCACGGCCAGCGCCCCCTTCTCGCCGGGCTTGGCATGGCGCAACAGCCACTCGGCGCAGCGCGCCTCGGCATCCTTGGCCAGCCGGCTCACGGCCAATTCGGTCTGACGCCGATGCGCCGTGGCCACGTCCTGCATCACCGTGCGCGCCGCCACCGGCATGGCCGCCAGCGACTGGCGAAAACGCGCCAGGGGAATGCGCCGCAGCACCACCTCGGTTTCGGCCACGGCATCCACCGCACTGGGCAGGCCCAGCACAGCGGCAGTGGCCTCCAGCCAGAACGGCCCCTGGATCTCGCCGAGCTGATGCGCCAGGACTTCGCCTTCCAGCACACCCAGCGCCACGCGACCGGACTCCACATACATCACCGCGGTGGGCGTGCTGCCGCGCTTGAGCAGCACGGCACCCGCCGCTGACTTGCGGCGTTCGGCACTCGGGTCCATGAATTCGGGTGGCAACATGGGAGCCACTGTGCCGCCCCGCCGCCCTGCCGACCTTGAGCCAAGTCAAAGACCGCGCACGAAAAGGGCGCGCCGGGTCTCAAAGCACCAGCAGGGCCCGGAAATCGTTCACATTGGTATGGGTCGGGCCGGTCACCACCAGATCGCCCAGGGCCTGGAAATAGCCGTAGGCGTCGTTGCGGTCCAGGGAACGCTCCACCTTCATGCCCTGCGCCTGGGCCCGCGCCAGCGTGCCGGGTTCGACCCAGGCGCCGGCGTTCTCCTCCATGCCGTCGATGCCGTCGGTGTCGGCCGCCAGGGCCCAGACGCCAGGCTGGCCCTGCAGCGCCAGCGCCAGCCCCAGGCAGAATTCGCCGGCACGGCCACCTTTGCCGCGCTGCTCGCCCGCGGACACCGGGCGCACCGTGACCGTGGTCTCGCCACCGCTGAGGATGACGCAGGGTTTGGCAAAAGGCTGGCCATGCTGCGCCACCGCGCGCGCCAGGGCAGCATGCACCTTGCCCACCTCTCGTGACTCACCCTCCATCTCGTCGCTGAGGATGTAGGCGTTCAGGCCAGCGGCGCGCGCCGCCTCGGCTGCCGCTTCCAGCGACTGCTGGGGCGTGGCGATCATGTTGACCTGGTGGCCTTTGAAAATGGGGCTCCCCGGCTTGGGGGTTTCAAGTTCGCCCTTTTCGAGCGCGGCCAGCACGGGGGCCGGCACGTCAATCCGGTAGCGCTTCAGAATCGCCAGCGCATCGGCACAAGTGGTGGCGTCGGGCACGGTGGGGCCACTGGCAATCACCGAGGGGTCGTCGCCCGGCACGTCGCTGATGGTCAGCGTTACCACCTGGGCCGGCGCGCAGGCCGCGGCCAGGCGCCCGCCCTTGATGCGCGAGAGGTGCTTGCGCACGCAGTTCATCTCGCCGATGTTGGCGCCGCTGGCCAGCAGGGCCTTGTTGATGCGCTGCTTGTCTTCCAGCGTCAATCCTGAAGCCGGCAGCGTGAGCAGGGCCGAACCGCCGCCCGAGATCAGGCACAGCACCAGGTCATCCTTGGTCAGGCCCTGCACCAGTTGCAGGATGCGCTGCGAAGCCGCCAGGCCGGCGGCGTCGGGCACCGGATGCGAAGCCTCGATCACCTCGATGCGCTGCGCCAGCCCGGCCGGGCGCGGCGGTGTGTGGTGGTAACGCGTGACGACCAGACCCGAGAGCGGCGCTTCGGCCGGCCACAGGGCCTCGACCGCCTGCGCCATGGCGCCGCCCGCCTTGCCCGCACCGATGACGACGGTGCGGCCCTTGGGCGGCTGGGGCAGATGGGCTGCCGTGTTGTGCAAAGGCAGGGCGCGCCGCACGGCGGCCTGGTAAAGGTGGGTCAGGAACTCGCGCGGCTGGGCGCGGGGATCGGGGTGGCTCATTCAATGGGTCTCCAGCCGACATTGTGACGTCGTAACCCGGCGGTAACCGATGGACCAGCCCATGCGGCCGGCGCACGGCAGACCGCAAGTACACAGAAGCCAGAAGTCGCGGCGATGCTGTTGCACGGCAGGCACAGATTCCCGGGAGTGATGTGGAATCGTGCGCCAGAGCGGCAGGCATCTGTAACAGATGCTCACATTTATGGCAAAGTAGACAGATATCACCCTGCAGGCCGCCTTCCGTTGGGAATACAGGTCCGGCCTGCCACATTGCCCATGAACATGATCCGCTCCTCGCGCCCCCTGTTGCCCGCCCTTTGCATCCTGCTGCTGACAGCCCTGGTGGCCGGCTGCGCCACCGCGCCCGCCCCCAGCGCCAGCGTCGCACCACCCGCACCCGTGATCGCCCAGCCACAGCAGCCCTTGCCGCCCATGGGGCCGGTGTCCAGCGCCGACACCGCGATCGACTACCGTCTGGACGCGGCCTACCACCTCTACAACAAGAACAACGGGCGCATCTTCCAGGGCGTGATGCCGCACTTCCTCTACGCCATCGGCGTGCTGGAACTGCAGGTGGACAGCCGCGGCAACCTGCTGGCGCTGAACTGGATGCGCGCGCCCGAACACGCCCCCGAGGTCATGGCCGAAATCGAGCGCACGGTGCGCCAGGCCGCCCCCTTCCCGGCGCCGGTACGCCTGGGGCAAGCCAGCTACATCGAGACCTGGCTATGGGATGCCAGCGGCAACTTCCAGCTGCACACCCTGAGCGAAGGCCAGGGCCCCAAAGGCTCGCCGCGTCGCGCCATCCCGCCCAACCCCCACACCGTGCGGCTGGTCTCCGGCCCCTCTGCGACGGGCGGCCAGTAAGTTCTCACGCTTTAGGCAGATCGTCCCACCACTTCTCGCCCAGGCGCGACTGCAGGTAGGCGATGAAGGCCAGCACCTTGCCCGGCACCAGCTTCGGGCTTGGGAACACCGCGTGGATCTCCTGCTCCGGCAGCGTGTGCCCGCGCAGCACCTCCACCACATGACCTGACTTCAGCGAGTCGCTGGCCACATAGTGCGGCATGGCTGCGATGCCGAAGCCGTTGCGCGCCGCCGCCAGCACCGCCGACAGGTTGTTGGAACGCAGCCGCCCGGCCACGGGCACGGTGATGGTCTCGCCCTTGGGCGTGGTCATGCGCCAGACATCGTCACCCAGCACGCTGCTGTAGATCAGGGCCGGGTGGCGGCTCAGGTCGTTGGCCTGCTTGGGCACACCCTGCTTGCGCAGGTACTTGGGTGAGGCCACCATCAGCCAGGGGTTCACGCCCAGGAAGCGCGCACCCAGGGTGGAGTCCGCCAGCTTGCCCATGCGGATAGCCAGGTCGATGCCATTGGCGACCAGGTCGGTGTAACGGTCCTCGAAGCTCAGGTCGATCTGCACCTGCGGGTGCTTGGCCATGAAGTCCAGCGCCAGCGGTGTGACCACGCGCCGCCCGAAAGCCACCGAGGTGCCGATGCGCAGCAGGCCCTGGGCCTGGGTCTGGCGCAGGCGCACGATGTTGTCGGCCTCGTCCGACTCGCGCACGATGACCTTGCACTTCTCGTAATACAGCGCGCCCGATTCGGTGACGCTCACGCCGCGCGTGTTGCGGTTGAGCAGGCGCACCTTGAGGCGCTCCTCGATGGCCGCGACCAGCTTGGTCACGGTGGGCTGGGTGATGGCGAACTCCTTGGCCGCCTTCGAGAAGCTGCCCGTCTCCACCACCCGCACGTACACCTCCATCGCATGCAATCTGTCCATCACTATCGCCTTATTTATTCCGATATGGAATAGATGTTATGGACTCCAGCCGTCTTCCGCAAGTGCCCGGGAATTTTTACAGTCCGGCATCGATTTTTATATTCAAGGAGAACTCCCCATGGCCAAAATGAAAGCGATCGAAGCCGCCGTCTGGGTGATGGAAAAAGAAGGCGTCACGCAGGCCTTCGGCGTCCCCGGCGCTGCCATCAACCCGCTGTACGCTGCGATGCGCAAGCAGGGCACCATCAGCCACATCCTGGCGCGTCACGTGGAAGGCGCCTCGCACATGGCCGAGGGTTACACCCGCGCCAATGCCGGCAACATCGGCGTGTGCATCGGCACCTCCGGCCCCGCCGGCACCGACATGATCACCGGCCTGTACTCGGCCCAGGCTGACTCCATTCCGATCCTGTGCATCACCGGCCAGGCCCCGCGTGCCCGCCTGTACAAGGAAGACTTCCAGGCCGTGGACATCGAGTCCATCTCCAAGCCCGTCACCAAGTGGTCGGTCACCGTGCGCGAGCCGGCCCAGGTGCCGCGCGCCTTCCAGCAGGCCTTCCACCTGATGCGCTCGGGCCGCCCGGGCCCGGTGCTGATCGATCTGCCCTTCGACGTGCAGATGGCCGAGATCGAGTTCGACCCCGAGACCTACTCCTCCCTGCCCGCCTACAAGCCGGCCGCCACGCGTGCCCAGGCCGAGAAGGCCCTGACCATGCTCAACGAGTCGGCCCGTCCGCTGCTCGTGGCCGGTGGCGGCATCATCAACGCCGATGCGTCCGAACTGCTGGTGGAGTTTGCCGAGCTCACCGGCGTGCCCGTCATCCCCACCCTGATGGGCTGGGGCACCATCCCCGACGACCACCCGCTGATGGCCGGCATGTGCGGCCTGCAGACCAGCCACCGCTACGGCAACGCCACCATGCTGGCTTCCGACTTCGTGCTGGGCATCGGCAACCGCTGGGCCAACCGCCACACCGGCTCGGTCGAGGTCTACACCAAGGGCCGCAAGTTCGTGCACGTAGACATCGAGCCCACCCAGATCGGCCGCGTGTTCTCGCCCGACTACGGCATCGTCTCCGACGCCAAGGCCGCGCTGGAACTCTTTGTGCAGGTCGCCAGGGAGTGGAAAGCTGCCGGCAAGCTGGCCGACCGCAAGACCTGGGCCGCCGAATGCCTGGAGCGCAAGGACACCCTGCACCGCAAGACCGACTTCGACAACGTGCCCATGAAGCCCCAGCGTGTCTACCAGGGCATGGTGGAGGCCTTCGGCAAGGACGTCTGCTACGTCAGCACCATCGGCCTGTCGCAGATCGCCGGCGCCCAGATGCTGCACGTCTACAAACCGCGCCACTGGATCAACTGCGGCCAGGCCGGCCCCCTGGGCTGGACCGTGCCCGCCGCCCTGGGCGTGCGCGCTGCCGACCCGAGCCGCAAGATCGTGGCCCTGTCGGGTGACTACGACTTCCAGTTCATGATCGAGGAGCTGGCCGTGGGCGCGCAGTTCAAGCTGCCCTACATCCACGTCGTGGTGAACAACTCCTACCTGGGCCTGATCCGCCAGGCGCAGCGCGGTTTCGAGATGGACTACTGCGTGCAGCTGGCCTTCGAGAACATCAACACCCAGGGCGACCCGGTGGCCCAGGGCTATGGCGTGGACCACGTCAAGGTGGTCGAGGGCCTGGGTTGCAAGGCCATCCGCGTGCACAGCCCCTCGGAGCTGGCCCCGGCCATTGCGCAGGCCGAGGCGCTGATGGAGCAGTTCAGCGTGCCGGTGGTGATCGAGGTCATCCTGGAGCGCGTGACCAACATCGCCATGGGCACCGAGATTGACAATATCATCGAGTTCGAGGAAACGGAAAACCGCCGCGTCGGCGCGCCGGCCTGAACCTGAGAGCCTGAGAACCCGGGGCCGGCAATGCCGGCCCTCTTTGATATGGACGGAGTAAAAAGATGCCCAAATTTGCAGCCAACCTGACCATGCTGTTCAACGAAGTGCCCTTCCTGGAGCGCTTCGCGGCAGCCAAGGCGGCCGGCTTCGAGGCGGTGGAATACCTTTTCCCCTACGCCTTTGACAAGAACGAACTGGCCGGCCTGCTCAAGACCCACGGCCTCAAGCAGGTCCTGCACAACCTGCCGGCCGGCAACTGGGACGGCGGCGAGCGCGGCATTGCCTGCCACCCGGACCGCATCGTGGAGTTCCGCGAGGGCGTGGAGAAGGCCATCGAGTACGCCAAGGCACTGGGCTGTCCGCAGGTGAACTGCCTGGCCGGCAAGCTGCCCGCCGGCGTGAGCCGCGAGCAGGCGCAAGCCACCTTCGTGGCCAACCTGAAATTCGCCGCCGACAAGCTCAAGGCCGCTGGCCTGCGCCTGCTGATCGAGCCCATCAACAGCTACGACATCCCCGGCTTCTTCCTGAACACCACGGCGCAGGCCGCGGCCATCCTGGACGCCGTGGGCAGCGACAACCTGTACATCCAGTACGACATCTACCACGCCCAGCGCATGGAAGGTGAACTGGCGGCCACCGCGCAGGCCTACCTGCCGCGCATCGGTCACATCCAGCTGGCCGACAACCCGGGCCGCAACGAGCCAGGCACCGGCGAAATCAACTATCCTTTCCTGTTCCGCCACCTCGACGCCATCGGCTACACCGGCTGGATCGGTTGCGAGTACAAGCCCCGCACCAAGACGGTCGAGGGCCTGGGCTGGATCAAGAACCTCACCAAGTAAAAAAGAGATATAGACATGACCAAATCCGGACTGAAACTCGGCTTCGTCGGCCTGGGCATCATGGGCACGCCCATGGTGATGAACCTCATCAAGGGCGGCCACGTGCTGTTCGTCAACACCCGCAGCAAGGTGCCGCAGGAACTGGTGGACGCCGGCGCCACCGTCTGCACCTCGCCGTCCGGCGTGGCCGAGCGCGCCGACATCATCTTCACCATGGTGCCCGACACCCCCGACGTGGAGAAGGTGCTGTTCGGCGAGAACGGCATCGCCAAAGGCCTGTCCAAGGGCAAGGTCGTGGTGGACATGAGCTCCATCGACCCGATCGCCACCAAGGAATACGCCAAGAAGATCAATGCCCTGGGCTGCGACTACGTGGATGCGCCGGTCTCCGGCGGTGAAGTCGGCGCCAAGGCCGCGTCGCTGACCATCATGGTCGGTGCCGACGAGGCCGTGTTCGACAAGGTCAAGCCCCTGTTCGAGCTGATGGGCAAGAACATCACCCTGATCGGCGGCAACGGCGCCGGCCAGACCTGCAAGGTGGCCAACCAGATCATCGTGGCGCTCAATATCGCCGCCGTCAGCGAAGCGCTGGTGTTCGCCTCGAAAGCCGGTGCCGACCCGGCCAAGGTGCGTCAGGCACTCATGGGCGGCTTCGCGGCTTCGCGCATTCTCGAAGTGCACGGCGAGCGCATGGTCAAGCGCACCTTCAACCCGGGCTTCCGCATCGCGCTGCACCAGAAAGACCTGAACCTGGCCCTGCAAGGCGCCAAGTCGCTCAAGATGGCGCTGCCGCAAACCGCCAACGCCGCCCAGCTCATGCAGGCCTGCGCCGCCCTGGGCCACGACCAGGCCGATCACTCGGCCCTGGTGAAAGCCATCGAGGCCCTGGCCAACCACAAGGTCGCGCCCGACGCCTGATCCTTTGCAGGGCACAGGCCCTGCATCGCCCCATGAACACCAGCCCCGGTTCGCGTCAGCGGGCCGGGGCTGGTTGCCTGGCGGCATCAGGGCTATCATCCCCGCATCCCCAACCGAGGACCAGCCTGCGCATGGCGCTGTACGACGACGATCTTTCCAACACCCGGGCGCTGGTCGTCGACGGCAACCCGACCTCGCGCGCCATCCTGGTCAACCAGCTGCGCGAGTTCGGTGTCGGCACCGTGGAGCAGGCCACCCGTTCCATCGACGCGCGCAAGGTGCTGGAACTCAAGACCTTCGACATCGTGCTGTGCGAACAGTACTTCCAGCCCGGCACCCCCACCGGCCAGGACCTGCTGGACGACCTGCGGCGCAACCAGCTGCTGCCCTTTGCCACGGTCTTCATCATGGTCACCGGCGAAGCCACCTATGCCAAGGTGGCCGAGGCCGCCGAATCGGCCCTGGACGGCTACCTGATCAAGCCGCACACCGCCACGCGCCTGGCCGAGCGCCTGTACCAGGCGCGCCAGCGCAAGGCCGCGCTGGCCGACATCTTTGCCGCCATCGAGGCCGAAGACTTCGAAACAGGCGCGCGGCTGTGCCTGCAGCGTTTCGAGGCCCGCGGTCCCTTCTGGCTCTATGCCGCGCGCATCGGTGCCGAGCTGCTGATGCGCATCGAGGACTATGCCCAGGCCCAGAAGCTGTACGAAGCCGTCATCGCCGCCAAGACCATGCCCTGGGCCAAACTGGGTGTGGCGCGCGCACTGCTGGACAATGGCGAGCCCACCCGCGCCATCAGCACGCTGGAAAACCTCATCAGCGACGACCCGCGCTACGCCGACGCCTATGACGTGCTGGGCCGCGCCCAGTTCGAGCTGGGCAACCATGAGCAGACCCTGGCCGCCTACCGCATGGCCTGCGCGGTCACGCCCTTCTCCATCTCGCGCCTGCAGAACCTGGGCCTGATGATGTACTACAGCGGCGACCGCGTGGAGGCCGAGAAGATCCTGGGCCAGTGCGCGCGCCTGGGCCTGGACTCCAAGATGTTCGACTGCCAGACCCTGGTGTTGCTGGCCTTTGCCCGGCTGGAATGCGGCGACCGCAAGGGCCTGCAGCATTGCCGCGACGACTTCGTCAAGCTGATCGACCGCGACGAGAAGAACCCGCGCCTGCAGCGCCAGGCCGCCATCGTCGATGCGCTGACCCTCATCATGGACCGCCAGTTCGCACGCGCCGTCGATGCCGTGCGCGACCTCGCCGGCAAGGTGAAGGACCCGGCCTTCGACTTCGAATCCGCCACCAATCTGCTGGCCCTGATGGCCCAGCTGGCCAACAAGGCCATCCAGCTCGACGACGTGGAACCTGCCGTCGACGCCCTGGGCCTGCGCTTTTCCACCGGCCGCTCCATGAGCGAGCTGCTGGCCGGCGCCGCCGGCGTGCACCCGGCCTATGCCGAACGCCTGCGCACGGCCAGCGCGCACGTGCTCAAGCTGGCCGAGTCCGCCATGGCCCTGAGCCTGGGCGGCGACCCGGCCGGCGCCGTTCGCAACCTGCTGATCCATGGCAACGAGACACTCAACGCCAAGCTGATCGAGACGGCCCACCTGGTGCTGCAGCGCTACGGCGCCAAGATCAGCGACGCGGCCGAGCTGCAAGCCGCCGTCCAGCAGTGGCGCGCCAAAAACGGCAACCCCAACCTGCGCCCCGCCCTGGGCGAGCAGGGCCGGCCCGCCGGGGGCTTGAGCCTGCGCACCGGGCGCAAGGCCGACGGCTCGCCCGCGGCCATGTTTGCGGCCGCGGCCGCCGAGGCAGCGAGCGACAACGCAGACGAGACCCCGGACTGATCAGCCCAGACGCTAGAATCGGTGCGTCGGAAGCGTGGCAGAGTGGTCGATTGCACCGGTCTTGAAAACCGGCAACGGGCAACCGTTCGTGAGTTCGAATCTCACCGCTTCCGCCAGACCTGCGGTCAACCAGTCTGATTCAAGGGCGTGCAGACCGGCTGCGCCACCACACGGCGCAGGAACTCCGTCATCTCCGTCGCCGGCATGGGCCGTGCAAAGTGGTAGCCCTGCGCCTCATCGCAGCCGTAGCGGCACAGGCTGTCCAGCATCTCCCCGGTTTCCACGCCCTCGGCAATGGTCTTGAGGCTGAGGCTGTGCGCCATCTGGATGACGGCGCGCACGATGGCCGCGTCGTCCTCGTCCTTGCCCAGATCGCGTACGAAGCTCTGGTCGATCTTGAGCTTGTCGATGTCGAAACGCTTGAGGTAAGACAGGCTGGAATAGCCGGTACCGAAGTCGTCGATGGAGAGCTTCACCCCGATCTGCTTGAGCCGTTTGAGACTGGCCAGCACGCCCTCGGCGTTCTGGATCAGGATGGACTCGGTCAGCTCCAGTTCCAGCAGCTGGGGTGACAGGCCCGATTCCTCCAACGCACGCAGCACCGACTGCTCGACATCACCGCGCTTGAACTGCACGGCCGAAAGGTTGACGGCCATGGTCAGCCCCGGCAGGCCTGCGCGCTGCCAGGCCACGGCCTGGCGACAGGCTTCGCTCAGTACCCAGACGCCGATGGGCTCGATCAGGCCGCTGTCCTCGGCCACCGGGATGAAGCGGGCCGGCGGAATCAGGCCGCGCTCGGGGTGGCGCCAGCGCAGCAGCGCCTCCACACCGATGACGGCGCCGCTGGAGAGATCGAACTGCGGCTGGTAATGCAGGGCGAGTTCGCCGCGCTCCTGCGCGCGGTGCAGGCCGTTGCGCAGGCTGAGGTGTTCGGAGGCCTCCGCGTTCATGGCCGCATCGAAGAAACGGTAGGTGTTGCGACCCGCCTGCTTGGCCTGGTACATGGCCACGTCGGCTTTCTTGCGCAGGGTCTCCAGGTCGCTGCCGTCGTCAGGGAAGATTGCCACGCCCATGGAAGCCGAGGTGGCGATCTCCTGTCCGTTGAGGATCACGGGCTCCTGCAGACACGCCATCAGCAAGGTGGCCAGCAGGGCCACGTCGTCGGTATGGCGCAGCCCCGGCATGAGCACATAGAACTCGTCGCCGCCCTGGCGGCTCACCACGTCCACGTCACGCGCCTTGGCCCGCAGGCGCCGGGCCACCTCGCGCAGCAGGGCATCACCGCTGGCATGGCCGAGGCTGTCGTTGATGCCCTTGAAGTTGTCCAGGTCCAGCAGCAGCAGCGCGGCCCGGCCCTCGGCATTCAGGGACTGGGCGGCGACCTGTGCGAAACGCTCCTGCAGCAGGCGGTGGTTGGGCAGGCCGGTCAGGGTGTCGTGGTAGGCCAGGAATTCAATGCGTTTCTCGGCGGCCAGCTGTTCGGTGATGTCCCGCCCCACGCCCTGGTAGCCGAGGAACTCGCCGCCCTCGCCGAACAGTGGGCTGCCGTTGGCAGCGATCGTGCGTATGCGCCCGGGCGCCACCTCGACCTGGTACACAAAATCCCGGAAGGGCTCGTGCCGTTCGAGCTGGGCGCGGTGCGCCTCCCATTGCTCGGGGCTCACCCCCAGCACAGGCAACTCCCAGCGCGTGCGGCCCAGCATGGCCCGCAAATCCAGGCCATTGAACGACTGGGACACCTGGACGAAACGGAAATTGCGGTCCTGCTCCCAATAGCCATCAACGGACAGTTCCGTCAGCGCCCGGAACCGCCCTTCGCTCTTGCGCAAGGCCTCGTAAGGCTGGCGGATCGCCAGCACGAAAACGTTCTGGTAGAGGAAGGCATAAGAGACGATCTTGAAGACGTGGCCGAAGATGTTCAGGAAATCCGAAGGCGCCTTGTAGTTGGAGAACACGATCTCGCCCATGGCCATGATCAGACAGGACGAGGCAAAGGCGAAGGAGCGCTGACGGTTGTCCGCTCCTGCGCGGTAGACGAAAAGGAGGGTCAGCAACACATAACCCAGGAACAGGCCGTATTCGTAGTTGCGCTTGAAGGTCGTGACACCGCTGCCGGTGACGAAGGTGGTCGGCACCCAGTCCATCCCCCAGGTTCCCAGCCAGAACAGGCCGGCGCTGGCCAGGGCGGCGATGCCCAGCCAGACGTAGCGCGAGAGCTGCAGGCGCAGACGCAAGGCCACCAGCACCAGGGTCAGCAGCACCAGGGTACGACCGGCCAGCCAGAAGAAGATGGCGCGGGGCGTGGAGCTTTCGGTGAGCAGCCTGGGCATGCCGTCATAGGTCAGGGCATGCACCAGGTCCACGAAGGCCACCACGGTGAAGCCGGCCAGCAGGATGCCCGACTCGGGCCGGCCCTGATGCTTGAGGTCATGCCAGGAGACCACCACGATCAGGATCGCGACGATGACGGCAAACAACTCCAGCAGCAGGTGCAGTTGCAGCATGCTGGAAGCCCGGTCTTCGAACAGGGGGAAAGGCGGCAAGGCCATGGCCACCATGAACACCAGCACGGCCGGCAGAAAATACCGGGCGTCGCAGCGCCAGTAGGTCTTCAGGTTTGCGAGCACCGAATGCGTCTCCCCGTCATGGTTGGAGTGCGGCCATCTTGCGTCGTTCCATCTGGAAACGACAGCAGGGCCTTTTTACCGCTGGATGGTAATCGATGACACAGGAGTTTTCCAGACTCAACTCCACAGATCCAGCGGTGGATCGTGCACCACCGCACGCAGGATGTCGCTGCGCGAGATGAAGCCGGTAACCAGGCCTTCCTCGGCCACCACCGGCAGGCCGGGCAGCCGGGTGTCGAGCAGCACGCGCGCCACGCGACGCAAGTCGATGTCTTCCGACACCGCCGGCACCGGGCTGAGCATGACCGCCGAGACCGGCTGCATCAGCAGGGCACGCCAGACCAGGCTGGGGGCGTCGGGCTGGGGCAGGCGGTCGAGGTTCAGCAGTTCGGCGCGGGTCAGCAGGCCGACCAGCTCACCCAGGGCATTGATGACCGGCGCCTGGCCGAGGCCGGCGCCACCCAGCATCTGCCAGGCCTGCAACACGGTGAGGTCCTGCCCCACCGTGGTGGCACCCCGGCTCATGACGTCGGCCACCCGGGTCAGGGGATGCCGCGCCGGCTGGCCACCGCTGGCCTGGGCATAAGCTGATAAGGCGGCACCCGCCAGGGTACGGGGCGCCGCCGCATCCCGGCCCGCCACGGGGCTGACCGGCGCAGTCTGCTGCTGGGCTTCGAGGCGGCGCGCGCGCGTGACCGCGCGCAGGGCCTCGACGCGCCAGAGGTCTTCCATCGCACCGCGAAAGATGCGCCCGCTTTCACCGTAGATCGAGAACATGCGCCGGCCTCCTGCCCTGTCTGAGCGGACTATAGCGGGCAGCCGCCCACCTGACCATCAGGCGGGATCGGGCAGGAACAGGCCCTGCAGGTCGCTGAGGAAGTCGAAACCGCGCGCGGTGGGCTGGACACGCTGCAGATCGCGCGTGATCCAGCCCTTGCGCTCGGCTTCTTCGAGCTGGCGTGCAATGGCCGTGATGGCCAGGCCGGTGCGTTCGCTGAATTCGCCCAGCGCAAAACCCTGGCGCAGGCGCAGGGCGTTGAGCATGAACTCGAAAGGCAGGTCGGCGCGCTTGATTTCCTCTTCCTGCGAGACGGCGTTGCCGGCCAGCGCGCGCTCCATGTACAGGCGCGGCTCACGCGTGCGCACCTGGCGCACGATGCGGTGCGCAAAGCTGATCTTGCCGTGCGCGCCGGCACCGATGCCCAGGTAATCACCGTACTGCCAGTAGTTGAGGTTGTGCCGGCAGTGGTGGCCGGCGCGCGCATAAGCCGAGACCTCGTAACGCTGCAGGCCGGCCAGGCCGGTGTGCTCGGTGATCAGGTCCAGCATGGCGTAGGCCGTGTCGTCCTCAGGAATCTGGGGCGGGTGCTTGGCGAAATAAGTATTGGGCTCGATCGTGAGGTGGTAGATCGACAAATGCGGCGGCGCGAAGGCCAGGGCCTGGTCGATCTCCTCACGCAGGCCGGCCAGCGTCTGACCTGGCAGCGCGTACATGAGGTCCAGGTTCCAGGTATCGAAGCTGCGTGCGGCTTCCTCCAGCGCCGCGATGGCCTGGGCGCTGTCGTGCACACGGCCGATGCGCTGCAGGTGCTCGTCCTTGAAGCTCTGCACACCGACGGAGAGGCGCGTCACACCCGCATCACGGAAGGCGCGGAAGCGCTCCTTCTCGAAGGTGCCGGGGTTGGCCTCCAGCGTGATCTCGCAGTCGGCCGAGAGCTTGAGGCGCGCGCGGATGTCGGACAGCAGGCGGGCGATGGACTCGGGTGAGAACAGGCTGGGTGTGCCGCCACCGAGGAAGATGCTGTGCACGCTGCGGCCCCAGATCAGCGGCAGCGCAGATTCCAGATCGGCCACCAGCGCGTCGAGGTAACGCTGCTCGGGCATATCGGCCGCACGCATCTCATGCGAGTTGAAATCACAGTAAGGACATTTCTTCAGGCACCAGGGCAGGTGCACATACAGCGAGAGCGGCGGCAGGCTGCTGAGTTGCAGCGTGCCGGGGCGCAGGTAGTGCTGGATGTCGTGGGCCATGGTCTAGAGCCAACGCTCGCGGATCAACTCGACCATGGCCTTGGCGGCCCGGCCGCGGTGGCTGTTGGCGTTCTTGACCTCGATGGGCAACTGGGCGAAGGTCTGGCCGAATTCGGGGATGAACATCACGGGGTCGAAACCGAAGCCGTTCGTCCCCAGGCGCTCGCGGGCGATCTCGCCGCTGACACGACCTACGGCCACCAGGGGCTCGGGGTCATCGGCCGAGCGCAGGGCCACCAGGGTGCTGACCATGGCGGCACGGCGATTCTCCACGCCCTTCATCTGCTCCAGCAAAGCCGTCACGTTGTTATCGTCACCCTTGGCGTAGCCGAACTGCGTGGCGTAAAACGCCGTGTCCACACCGGGCAGGCCACCGAAGGCGTCCACGCACAGGCCGGCATCGTCGGCGATGGCGGGCAAGCCACTGAGTTTTGCCGCATGGCGGGCCTTGGCCAGCGCGTTTTCCAGGAAGGTACGAAACGGCTCTTCGGCCTCGGGGATGTTCAGCTCACCCTGGCGCACCAGCACCAGACCCAGCGGCGCCAGCATCTCCTGCAACTCGCGCAGCTTGCCCGCGTTGTTGGAAGCGAGGACGATCTTTT
Source organism: uncultured Hylemonella sp. (assembly GCA_963512175.1). Classification (GTDB taxonomy): domain Bacteria; phylum Pseudomonadota; class Gammaproteobacteria; order Burkholderiales; family Burkholderiaceae_C; genus Hylemonella. The sequence continues at coordinate 120,803 of CAUPLI010000005.1, forward strand.
TCACGACTTCAAAGCCTGGTCTTGCAGCCGCACCAGTTCCTTGACGCCCTGCTCCGCCAGGGCCAGCAGGCTGTCCATCTCCTGGCGGCTGAAGGCCGCGCCCTCGGCCGTACCCTGCACCTCGATGTAGTGGCCGGCGCCCGTCATCACCACGTTCATGTCGGTGTCGCAGGCCGAGTCTTCGGTGTATTCCAGGTCCAGCAGCGGCGTGCCCTGCACGATGCCCACCGAGATGGCGGCCACGTGGCCGGTGATGGGTGTCCCGGTGAGTTTGCCGGCGGCCAGCAGGGTGTTGACCGCGTCCTGCGCGGCGACAAAAGCGCCGGTGATGGCGGCGGTGCGCGTGCCGCCGTCGGCCTGCAACACGTCGCAGTCCAGGGTGATGGTGCGCTCGCCCAGTTTCTTCAGATCGAAGACGGCGCGCAGGGAACGACCGATCAGGCGCTGGATCTCCTGCGTGCGGCCGGTCTGCTTGCCGCGCGCGGCCTCGCGGTCGCTGCGGGTGTGGGTGGCACGCGGCAGCATGCCGTATTCGGCCGTCACCCAGCCCTCGCCGCTGCCCTTTTTGTGCGGTGGCACGCGCTCTTCCACCGAGGCGGTGCACAGCACCTTGGTGTTGCCGAACTCGATCAGCACCGAGCCTTCGGCGTGGATGGTGTAGCTGCGCGTGATGCGCACCGGGCGCAACTGGTCGGCGGCGCGCGCGCCGCTGCGGGAATAAGCACTCATGTTTCGGATCCGGAAAAAAGTAGACGCAGCCGTCGGCACCGGGCCGCTCAGCTGTTGCGTCGGGCTGCCGTGCGGCGGATGGCTTCGTTGATCTCGGCGATCGAGCGTTCAATGGCCTCGTCGTCCAGGTCCTCGACCAGGCCTTCCACGCCGCCCGCCTGCACCGTGGAGGCAAAGACGCCGTCGTTGATGCTGTCGGTGGTGACGCTGCCGCGGGTCTCCTCGAAGCCGTCGGGCGTCTCCCACTCCATGGCGATCACGGTCACGTTGTCGCTGCTGGCGCCGGCCTTCTCCAGCGCCTTGTCGACCAGATCGGGCACGGCGCGCGCCACCTGCTTGAGGCCGAGGTCGTAGACGATCTCGACGTCGGACAGTGCGCTCCACAAGCCATCGGAACACAGCAAGATGCGGTCGCTCTGTTGCAGGTTGATCGGCCCCATGACATCGAACACCGGATTGGCCGGCGAACCGAGGCAGGTGAAGAGCACGTTGCGGTTGGTCTTGTCGCCGGTCTTGGCACCGGGCGGAACTTCGTCCTGGCGCTGTTCCGCATAGGAGTGATCACGTGTGCGCGCCAGCATCTCGCCGTCGCGCACCATGTACAGGCGTGAATCGCCGCAGTGCACCCAGCACACGCTGTCACCCTGGATCAGGGCCGCCACGAAAGTGGTGCGCGGGGTGTCCAGCATGTTCTTGCTGGCGGCATAGGTGAGGATCTGGCGGTGCGCCAGCAGGATGGACGAAGCCAGGAAGGCCCGCGGGTCCTTGATGCCGGTCTTGGTTTCCTGCTGGAAGGCAGCCGAGACCACCTGCAGCGCGAGCTGGGCCGCCACCTCGCCTTCCGGGTGGCCGCCCATGCCGTCGGCCAGCAGGAACAGCGCGGCATCACGCGTGTAGCAATAGCCCATGCGGTCTTCGTTGGTGCCACGCCCGCCCTTGCGGCTGATCTGGAAAACGGAAAATTTCATTTCGGTTTGACGGCAACGCCGCCCGTCACGCTTTTGACGCTCTTCTTGGTGTCCGCCACCATGGTGTCGAACTGCAGGCGCATCTTCTCGGCCATGCTGAGCTTGGTGTAACGACGCTCACCCTCGCGGCTGAGTTCTTTCTGCAAGGCGAACACCGATTGCGGGCGCGACAAGGGGTCCAGCGCCATGGTCCATTCCACCACCTCGATCAGGTTGTCGGAATAAACGCCGCGCAGGCGCGCCAGCGCGGTGGTCAGACGGTCCTTCTCCAGGCGCTGGGGCGCCTCGTTGGGCGGGTAGCCCTGCATGCAGGCGTAGATGCAGGCGCCGATGGCGTAGATGTCGGTCCACGGCCCCATGGCGGCGTCGCGCCGGTACATCTCGGGCGCGGCGAAGCCGGGGGTGTACATGGGACGGATGAAGTTGCCTTCCTTGCTCAGCACCTCGCGCGCGGCGCCGAAGTCGATCAGCACCGATCGGTTGTCGTCGGTGATGAAGATATTGGCCGGCTTGATGTCCAGGTGCAGCATCTTGTGCTGGTGCACGATGCGCAGGCCGCGCAGGATCTCGTCGAACAGCGAGCGGATGGTGGACTCGCGGAACACCTTCTGCTGCTTCTGGTCGCGCGCGGTGATGATGAAATCCTGCAGGGATGCCCCTTCCAGGTAGTTCATCACCATGTAGACGGTCTCGTTCTCGCGGAAGAAGTTCAGCACGCTGACCACCGAGGGGTGCGAGATCTGCGCCAGCGAACGGCCTTCCTCGAAGAAGCTCTTGAGGCCGAGACGATACAGGGACAGTTTTTCGGTCGTGACCTGGGGCAGCAGTTCGCCGGGCGCACGGGCCACGAGGGAAGCTGGCAGGTATTCCTTGATCGCGACCTGCTGGCCCTCCGGGTCGATGGCCAGGTACACCACGCCAAAGCCTCCGGCCGCCACCTTGCGGACAACGCGGTAACCGCCGATCTGGGTCTCCGGGGACAGGGGTGCTGGTTTGACCTTGGACATCATTCTGGTTGGGCTGCCCCGATGACCGGGCCCAATCCGGTTATTCTCGGGGTCGTTATACAGATCAAGAAATCGCCATGCCAGTTTACAGCATGACCGGCTACGCCAGTGCCCAACAAGGCGCAGGCACCGGCACCGACAGCACCACGGCGCCGGTGCGCCTCGGCCTGGAAATCCGTTCCGTCAACGGCCGCTTCCTGGACTTCAGCCTGCGCCTGTCCGAGGAGCTGCGCACGCACGAGCCCGCCCTGCGCGAACTGGTGCAGGGCCGGCTCAAGCGCGGCAAGGTCGAACTGCGCGCCTTCGTCGAAGCCACCGTGGCCGGCAACGTGGCCGAGCCCAGCCCGCGCCTGCTGCAGCGCCTCAACACGCTGCAGGACAGCGTGAAGTCCTGGCTGCCCGAAGCCCGGGGCCTGAGCGTGGCCGACATCCTCAAGCTGGCCTCCGGCGAACAGGGCGCCGGCCAGGACTGGGGCCCGGCCCTGCAGGCCCTGGCGACCGAAGCGCTGGATGCCCTGGTGCAAGCCCGTGCGCGCGAAGGCGCGCGCCTGGCCACCATGCTGCTGGGCCACATCGCCCAGTTGCGCCAGCTGGCCACCCAGGCCGGCCCCATGCTGCCCCTGCTGGTTGAGCAGCAGCGCCAGCGCTTCCTGGAGCGCTGGCAGGAGGCGATGGCCCTGACCGACGGCGCCACCCCGCCCCAGGCCGCCCAGGAGCGGGCGCTGACCGAAGCCACCGCCTACGCCATCCGCATCGACGTGGCCGAGGAGCTGACGCGCCTGGCCTCGCACCTGGACGAAATCGAGCGCCTGATCAAGAAGGGCGGCGAAGTCGGCAAACGCCTGGACTTCCTGATCCAGGAACTGCACCGCGAGGCCAACACCCTGGGCTCCAAGTCGGCCGCGCTGGACCTGACCCGCATTTCGGTGGACATGAAGGTGCTGATCGAGCAGATGCGCGAGCAGGTCCAGAACCTGGAATGAAATGATGCCCCCACGCTCCGCCGCTACGCGGGTCGCTGCCCCCCGAGGGGGCGCGTTTCGCCTTGGGGCGGCCCGGCGGCGAAACCTGCCGCATTAAGATGCACCCATGGAACACCCCGGCAACCTCTACGTCATCGCCGCCCCCAGCGGGGCCGGCAAGTCCACCCTGGTCAAGGCCTTGCTGGCGCAGGACGCCCGGCTGCAGCTGTCGGTCTCGCACACCACGCGCTCGCCGCGCGGGCAGGAGCAGAACGGGCGCGAGTACTACTTCGTCTCCCCGGCCGCCTTCGACGCCATGGTCCAGGCCGACGCCTTCGTCGAATGGGCCCATGTGCACAGCCACCGCTACGGCACCTCGCGCCAGGCCATCGAGGACCAGATCCGGGCCGGCGCCGACATCGTGCTGGAAATCGACTATCAGGGCGCCATGCAGATCAAGAAGCTGTTCCCGGACGCCGTCACCATCTTCATCCTGCCCCCGAGCTGGGAAGAACTGCGCGCCCGGCTGGTCAAGCGCGGCGAGGACGCCGCCGAGGTGATCGCCCTGCGGCTGGAAAATGCCACCACCGAGGTGGCCCAGGCCCCGAACTTCGATTTCGTTATAATCAACGACTTGTTCGAGCGCGCGCTGGCCGATCTCCAATTGGTGGTCCATGCCCAGCGGCTCCGGTATCCGGCCCAGCGCCGGGCCCGGCCCGACACCTTCCAGGCACTGCGCCTGCCCTGATGCCGGATTCTCCCGGTCCACTGGAGTAAACACATGGCCCGTATCACCGTCGAAGACTGCCTGCAGCAGATCCCCAACCGCTTCCAGCTCGTCCTGGCCGCGACCTACCGCGCCCGCATGCTCAGCCAGGGCCACGCGCCCAAGATCGAGAGCAAGAACAAGCCGGGCGTGACCGCCCTGCGCGAAATTGCCGAAGGCAAGATCGGCCTGGAGATGCTCAAGAAGGTCCCGGTCTGAGACGACCCCCGCCCGACCTGAAAAAAGCACCGCAAGCGGTGCTTTTTTCTTGCCCGGCCCCGGAATAGGGCTCGTAGTTATATATTCGAGGGGTGAGCGCCATCCTCCAGGCCCCAGCCGCCAGCCCCAGCACCCCGAGTCCACCCGACCCGGCGGGTCCGGCTGCGGCCAATGCGGCAGCAGCCAGCTTCGCCAGCCTCACGGCTCGCCTGGACTACCTCTCGCCATCGGACCTGGAACAGGTGCGTCAGGCCTACCGCTTCGCTGACGAGGCCCATCTGGGCCAGTTGCGCAACAGCGGCGAACCCTACATCACCCACCCCATCGCCGTGGCCGCCCAGTGCGCCGAGTGGAAACTCGACGCCCAGGCCCTGATGGCCGCCCTGCTGCATGACGCACTGGAAGACTGCGGCGTCAGCAAGGCCGAACTCATCGAGCGCTTCGGCTCGCCGGTGGCCGAGCTGGTGGACGGCCTGACCAAGCTGGACAAACTGCAGTTCAACACGCGCGAGGAAAGCCAGGCCGAGTCCTTCCGCAAGATGCTGCTGGCGATGGCGCGCGACGTGCGTGTCATCCTCATCAAGCTGGCCGACCGCAGCCACAACATGCGCACCCTGGCCGACGTGCCGCGCGCCAAGTGGGCGCGCATCGCCTCGGAGACCCAGGAAATCTACGCCCCCATCGCCTACCGCCTGGGCCTGAACCAGACCTACCGCGAGCTGCAGGACCTGTCCTTCCGCCACCTGCACCCCTGGCGCCATGCCGTCCTGAACAAGGCCATGGAACGGGCACGCGGCCGCCGCCGCGACCTGATCCAGAAGGTGAACAAGGAAGTCGAAGCCGCCTTCGAAAGTGCCAGCATGTCGGTGCGCATCGGCGGGCGCGAGAAAACGCTGTATTCCATCTACCGCAAGATGGACGAGAAACACCTGAGCTTTGCGCAGATCAGCGACATGTACGGTTTCCGCCTGCTCGTACCGAACCAGGCCGACTGCTACACAGCCCTGGGCACGCTGCACCAACTCTATAAGCCGGTGCCCGGCAAGTTCAAGGACCACATCGCCATCCCCAAGCTCAACGGCTACCAGTCGCTGCACACCACCCTGGTCGGCCCCTCGGGGGTGAACATCGAATTCCAGATCCGGACCGAAGCCATGCACGTGGTGGCCGAATCGGGCGTGGCCGCGCACTGGCTCTACAAGGCCAACGAACCCGAGAGCCCGACCACCGCGCGCCTGGGCGCCCAGTGGCTGCAGTCCCTGCTGGACATCCAGAACGAAACGCGCGACGCCGCCGAGTTCTGGGACCACGTCAAGGTGGACCTGTTCCCGGACGCGGTCTACGTCTTCACGCCCAAGAGCAGGATCATGGCGCTGCCGCGCGGCGCCACCGTGGTCGATTTCGCCTACGCCATCCACAGCGACATCGGCGACCGCACCATGGCCGCGCGCATCAATGGCCAGCAGGTGCCGCTGCGCACCGAGATCAAAAACGGCGACGTGGTCGAGGTCGTCACCGCACCGGTCTCGGCGCCGAACCCGGCCTGGCTCAGCTTCGTGCGCACCGGGCGGGCACGCTCCAAGATCCGTCACCATCTCAAGACCATGGCGCAAGCCGAGTCCGAGGGACTGGGCGAAAAACTGCTGCTGCAGGCGCTGCGCGCCGAAGGCATCGAACGCTTCCCGACCGACGACGACAGCGCGCACGCCGGCATCTGGGACAAGCTGCTGCGCTTCACGGGCAACCGCAACCGCTCCGAACTGCTGGTCGACATCGGTCTGGGCAAGCGCATCGCCAGCATCGTCGCCAAGCGCATGGCCACCCTGCTGACCGAAAGCGGCGAGAAACCGAATGCCGTGCTGATGAGCCGCGAACGCTTCAATGCCGAATCATCCGGCCACAGCACGGTAATCGTGGATGGCAGCGAGAACGCATCGGTCCAGTACGCCAGTTGCTGCCGCCCCATTCCGGGTGACACCATCGTCGGCTACCTCGGTCGCGGGGAAGGCCTGGTGGTGCACGCTGAAGACTGCGCCGTGGCGCGCAAACAGCGCAACAAGGACAGCGAACGCTTCATCGGCGTAGAGTGGTCGGATGAGCCGGCGCGCGCCTTCGAAACCGGCATCGTGGTCACGGTCAACAACGGCAAGGGCGTGCTGGCCCGCGTGGCCTCCGCGCTGGCCGCCTCCGAGGCCGACATCATCCACATCGACATGGGCCAGGAAGCGGCCCAGGAAACCACCGACCTGCGCTTTGTCATCGCCGTGCGCGACCGCCACCACCTGGCAACCGCCCTGCGCAACCTGCAGCGCACCTCCTCGGTGCTGCAGGCCCGACGCAGCACCGGCTAGGCGCTGACCGGCGTCGGGTACTGCACCGCCAGCACCTCGATCTCCTCCACCCCAACTGGCGTCACCAGCTTCAGGACATCGCCCACGCGCGACTTGAGCAGGGTGCGCGCCACCGGTGCCACCCAGCTGACCTGGCCCTGCAGACTGTCGGCCTCGTCGATCCCCAGGATGGTGATGGTGCGCTCCAGGCCGGCCTCGTCGGCATAGGTCACGGTGGCGCCGAAAAAGACCTGATCGCTGCCATGGTGCACGCTGGGATCGGTGACCTCGGCAATCTCCAGGCGTTTGGTCAGGAAGCGGATGCGCCGGTCGATCTCGCGCAGGCGTTTCTTGCCGTAAAGATAGTCGCCGTTCTCCGAACGGTCGCCATTGCTGGCCGCCCAATGCACGATCTCCACCACCTTGGGCCGTTCGCTGTCGATCAGCTCCATCCACTCGGCGCGTAGCCGTGTATACCCGGCGGGCGTGATGTAGTTCTTGCCGCCGGCCGGCAGGGCGGGCAATTGCGCCTCGTCGTCCTCGTCGTTGTCGGATTCGCGGGTAAAGGCTTTGCTCATGGCATCGTCCTGTGGACCGGAAATTGTCTGGCTAAAGAAAAAAGCCTGCAACTTTGCAGTTGCAGGCTTTTCCGTTTTGGTGCGGCTGGCAGGAATTGAACCCACGACCCCTTGGTTCGTAGCCAAGTACTCTATCCAACTGAGCTACAGCCGCGAAGAGCGAAATTATAGCATGACTTTTGAGGATGTTCCCGGAAACCGATGCCGGCCTCGCCCGTCCAGGCCGACCCAAGCTCATGGTGGCCAGATGAAATGGTAGGGCGTGAGGGACTTGAACCCCCGACCAAGGGATTATGAGTCCCCTGCTCTAACCAGCTGAGCTAACGCCCCGACCGAAGGCGTGATTGTACGGGTCTACTTGTGGTGGCTCAGGGCGTTGCCCAGCAGCTTGGAGGTGATGTCCACGATCTGGATCATGCGCTCGTAGGGCATGCGCGTGGGGCCGATCACGCCCAGCGTGCCCACCACCTGGCCATCCACCTCGTAGGGGGCGCTGACCACGGAGAGCTCCTCGAAAGGCACCACCTGGCTTTCGCCGCCGATGAAGATGCGCACCCCCTCGGCCTGGCCGGCGATGTCCAGCAGGCGCATCAACTGCGCCTTTTGCTCGAACAGGTCGAAAGCCCGGCGCAGGTGGCTCATGTCGCTGGAAAAATCGGAGACGGCCAGCAGGTTGCGCTCGCCGGAGATCACCACCTCGTCCTGCGGCTGCGTCATGGCCTCGGTGCCCACGGTCACGGCGGCCTGCATCAGCTTGGCGATCTCCCCGCGCAGCGTGTCCACCTCTGCCTGCAGGCGCTCGCGCACCTGCTCCAGCGTCAGGCCCATGTAGTGGGCGTTGAGGTAGTTGGAGGCCTCGACCAGCTGCGAAGGCGAATAATCGGTCTCGGTGAAGATGACGCGGTTCTGCACGTCGCCCTCTGGCGAAACCAGGATGACCAGGATACGGCGCTCGCCCAGGCGCAGGAACTCGATGTGGCGAAACACCGAAGAACGGCGCGGCGACATGACCACGCCGACGAACTGCGAGAGCGAGGACAGCAGGTTGGCGGCGCTGGAGATGACCTTCTGCGGCTGGTCCGGTACCAGGCTGGGTGCGGTGATCTGCTCGCGCTGGGCGGTGAGCATGGTGTCGACGAAGAGGCGATAACCGCGTGCCGTGGGCACGCGCCCGGCCGAGGTGTGCGGGCTGGCAATCAGGCCCAGCTCCTCCAGGTCGGACATCACGTTGCGGATGGTCGCCGGGGACAGCTCCAGACCGGAAGCACGCGAGAGCGTACGCGAGCCGACGGGTTGCCCTTCGGCAATGTAGCGTTCCACCAGCGTTTTCAACAACAACTTGGCGCGGTCATCGAGCATGGGATCATTTTAATGATGTAATTTGCGAATGAACTCCAGATTCCGCCAGGTAGCCCTGATCGGCAAGTACCAGACCGTCGCCGGCGGTAGCCAGGGCAGCCGCGCGCGCCCGGCGCTGGCCGACATCGCCGCCTTCCTGCAGTCGCAGGGATGCGCCGTGGTGGTGGAAGAACAAACCGCGACCAATGCCGGCCTGGACGGCTATCCGGTGCTGGACCTAGCCGCCATAGCCCAGCAATGCGACCTGGGCCTGGTGGTGGGCGGCGACGGCACCATGCTGGGCATCAGCCGCAAACTGGCCAGCTCCGGCGTGCCGCTGATCGGCATCAACCACGGTCGCCTGGGTTTCATGACCGACATCCCCTTCGGCAGCTTCGAGACCGTGCTGCCGCCCATGCTGCGCGGCGAATACGAGGAAGAGCAGCGCCAGCTCATGCACGCCCGCGTGCTGCGCCAGGGCAACTGCGTGTTCGACACCCTGGCCATGAACGATGTGGTGGTGCATCGCGGCAACTCTTCAGGCATGGTGGAGCTGCGCGTCGAGGTGGACGGCCACTTCGTGGCCAACCAGCGCGCCGACGGCCTGATCATCGCCACCCCGACCGGCTCCACGGCCTACTCCCTGTCGGCCGGCGGCCCCATCCTGCACCCGGCCATCGCCGGCTGGGTGCTGGCGCCGATCGCCCCGCATACCTTGTCCAACCGCCCCATCGTGCTGTCCAGCCAATCCGAAGTCGCCATCGAGATCGCCTCGGACCGCGAAGCCATCGCCAACTTCGACATGCAGTCCCTGTCCGCGCTGCACCACGGCGACCGCATCACCGTGCGCCGCTCGGAGCACAGTGTGCGTTTCCTGCACCCGCGCGGCTGGAGCTATTTCGACACCCTGCGGCAGAAGCTGCACTGGAACGAGGGAGTGACCGGGTTGTGAGCCTCAAACGCATCGTCCTGCGGGACTTCGTCATCATCAGCGAGCTCGAACTCGAGCTCGAGAGCGGTTTCAGCGTGCTGACCGGCGAGACCGGTGCCGGCAAGTCCATCCTGATCGATGCCCTGCAACTCGTCACCGGGGCCCGCTCCGACACCGGCCTGATCCGCGAAGGCGCCGGCCGCACGGACGTCAGCGCCGAGTTCGGCGAATGCACCGCCCTGCTGGGCTGGCTGCAAGAGGCCGGCTTCGACCCGGGGTTCGACCCCGGTTTCACCCTGCTGCTGCGCCGCACCGTGGACACGCAGGGCAAAAGCCGCGCCTGGATCAACGGCAGCCCGGCCACCGCCACCCAACTGCGCGAGTTGGGCGAGCGCCTCTTCGACATCCATGGCCAGCATGCCTGGCAGAGCCTGACGCGCGCCGAGGCCGTGCGCGGCCTGCTCGACGCCTATGCCCAGCTCGACATTGATCCGCTCACCCAGCGCTGGGAGCAATGGCGGGCAACCCAGACCACGCTGGACGAAGCCCGCAAGGCGCAGGACAGCCTGCAGCGCGAGCGCGAGCGCCTGGGCTGGCAGATCGGCGAGATCGAGAAGCTCGCACCCCAGGCCGGCGAATGGGAAACCCTCAACACCGACCACAGCCGCCTGGCCCATGCCCAGGCCCTGCTGGACGCCGCCCAGGGCGCACTGGACGCGCTCGAGGGCGAGGACGGTGGCGCATCCCATGCATTGGGCAGCGCCCGCCAGTTGCTACAAAATCAGGAGCATCTGGAGCCTGAATTCAAATCGCTGGCGGAGGTGCTGAGCTCCAGCCTGGCGCAGGTGGAAGACAGCGTGCACAGCCTGCGCGCCTATCTGCGCCGCACCGACCTGGACCCGGAGCGCCTGGCCGAGCTGGACACACGGATGACCTCCTGGATGTCACTGGCGCGTCGTTACAAGCGCCCGCCGGAAGAACTGGCGGCCACCCTGAGCGGCTGGCGTGAAGAGCTGGCCAAACTCGATGCCGCGGCCGATCTGGCCAGCCTGGAGGCCGCCGAGCAACAGGCCGCGGCCGCTTATATGAAAGAAGCCCAGGCCGTCTCCAAGGCCCGGACCAAGGCCGCGCCCAAGCTGGCCCAGGCCATCACCCTGGCCATGCAGGGCCTGGGCATGCAGGGCGGGCGTTTCGAAGTGACGCTGCACAAGGCCGAACACCCCATGCAAAGCGGCCTGGAAGAAGTGAACTTCCTGGTGGCCGGGCACGCAGGCAGCACGCCGCGGCCGGTGGGCAAGGTGGCTTCAGGCGGCGAGCTCTCGCGCATCGCCCTGGCCATCGCCGTCACCACCAGCCAGCTGGGCACGGCCCAGACCCTGATCTTCGACGAGGTGGATGCCGGCGTAGGCGGTGCCGTGGCCGAGACCGTGGGCCGCCTCATGAAACAGCTGGGCCGCGACCGCCAGGTCATGGCCGTGACCCACCTGCCGCAGGTGGCCGCCTGCGCCGACCACCACCTGGTGGTGGCCAAGCAGCGCCAGGGCGCGCAGACACTGAGCACCGTGACGCCCGTGCAAGGCGAAAGCCGCGTGGCCGAGATCGCGCGCATGTTGAGCGGCGAGCGCCTGTCCAGCACCACGCTGGCCCACGCCAAGGAAATGCTGCAGTCTGGCAGCTGAGCCGGACGGACGCAAGGCCATGGCCATGGAAATCGTCCTCATCACCGGCATGTCCGGCTCCGGCAAGTCGGTGGCGCTCAACGCGCTGGAAGACGCCGGTTATTACTGCGTGGACAACCTGCCGCCCGAGCTGCTGCTGCCTTTCGTGACGCTGGAGCAGCAGCACCAGGCCAGCCGCGTGGCGATTGCCATGGACGTGCGCAGCGCCACCTCGCTGCCGCAAGTGCCAGCGCTGCTGGCCACGCTGCGCCAGCAGGGCATCGCGATCAAGCCGCTCTTCCTCGACGCCTCCACCGACACCCTGGTGCGCCGTTATTCCGAGACCCGGCGCAAGCACCCGCTCTCGCAGGCCATGAAGGAGGGGGCCGACCTCAACCGTGTGCTGGTCGAGGCCATCGAACTTGAGCGCGAACTGCTGGCCGCGCTGCGCGAACAGGCCCACGTGATCGACACCAGCCTGATCCGCCCCTCGCAGCTGCAGGGTTACATCAAGGAAGTGATCCAGCTGCCCGGCAGCCAGCTCACCCTGGTGTTCGAATCCTTCGCCTACAAGCGCGGCATCCCGGTCGACGCCGACTATGTGTTCGACGTGCGCATGCTGCCCAACCCGCACTATGAACCCGAGTTGCGCCCGCTGACCGGCCGCGACGAGCCGGTGGCGACCTTCCTGCGCGCCCAGCCCGAGGCCGGCCGCATGCTGGAGCACATCGAGGCTTTTCTCACGCACTGGCTCGACGCCATGTCGCAGAACCATCGCAGCTACGTGACGGTGGCCATCGGCTGCACCGGTGGCCAGCACCGTTCGGTCTATCTGGTGGAAGAGCTGGCGCGCCGTTTTGCCGCGCGCTGGAACACGCTGCGCCGCCACCGCGAAATCGGCGGCTGATCAGCCCTGCTGGAGCAGCTTGCGCACCGGCGCGGGCAAACCGAGCAAGGGCCACGTCCCGGCCGCCTGCCATCCCCCCTGCGCCGACGGCTTCACCTTGGCCGGCAGTAACACACGCACCGGATGCAGGTGCAGATCCTTGTGCGTCAGCACATGGGTGAAAGCCTGCAGTTCCTGCAGGCGGTCCCGGTAGGTCGCTGGAATGGCAGCGCTCAAACCTTCGTAGCTGTCGAACAGTTCCAGGCAGTACAAGCCGGCCCAGACACCGGGCGTGGGCCGCTGCCTGAGCCAGACCGCCCCGTCGCGCGTCTGCGCCCACAAGAGCCAGAGCGACAAGGCGCTGCGTTTGAGCTTGCGCGTCTTGACCGGGTAGCTCTCGGGCCGGCCTTCGCGCTGCGCCACACAGACGTCAGTCACCGGGCAGGCAGCGCACAGGGGTTTGCGCGCCAGGCAGACGGTGGCGCCCAGGTCCATCACGGCCTGGGTGTAGCGCGGCATGGCGCGCGCCAGATCGCGCTGCGGCAGCAGTTCGGTGGCGAGGGTCCAGAGGGCGCGTTCGTTGACGCCCACGGCCAGGTCGGCACCAAAGCCCAGCGCGCGCGTCAGCACGCGCTTCACGTTGCCATCCAGGATGGCCACACGCTCGCCGAAGCAGATGGAAGCGATGGCTGCGGCTGTGGACGGGCCGATGCCCGGCAGGGTCTGCAACGCCATGGCCGTGCGCGGGAATTCACCACCATGCGCCTGCATCACCTGTAAGGCACAGCCGTGCAGATTGCGCGCGCGGCTGTAATACCCCAGGCCGCTCCACAAGGCCAGCACGTCGTCGAGGGTGGCGGCCGCCAGGGAACGCACATCGGGGAAACGCTGCAGGAAACGCGCGTAGTAGTCACGCACCGTGACCACCTGGGTCTGCTGCAGCATGATCTCGGAGAGCCAGACGCGGTAGGGATCCTGCGTGCCCTGCCAGGGCAGGTCCTTGCGACCATGTTGTGCCTGCCAGCGCAGCACGCGGGCACTCCAATCAACCGGCATGGCCGAAGGAGCAGCAGCTACAGACTGGCGCGGAGGCCGGCTCACGAAGCCAGCAGTTCGGCGGCGACCGTGTCCTTGGGCTTGGTGACGTCCTGCGCCCGGATCAGGTAGGCCGTGAGTTCAAGCAGCTTGGAATCGAGCTGGGCCAGCGCACGGAACTGCTCATTGATTTCTGCGATACGCTCGTCCAGACCGCCCGCTGCCTGCTGGATGCGGTCGATCGCCTCGAGCCGGCGGCTGAAGTTGCGACGGCGCTCGCGCAGCTGGGCGTCGAGCTGGGCCGCGGCCGACTTGCTCCACAACTCCACGTCTCCAAGGGCTGATTGGTAGACGCTGCGCAGGCGCGTGGCCAGGGCGCGCACCAGACGGTCGGCAAACTCGGGCTGGGCCAGGCGAAAGGCATTGCCCAAGCCCAGGTACTGCAGATGGCCGCGCTCGACCTGGTCCAGGTTGTCGATATAGGCTTGCAGCGAGGGCTCGGCCGGCGGCTGCAGCGAGAAGCCCTGTTCGGCATTGAGCTGCTTGAAGGAGGTGGCCAGCATGATCTGGATCTCGCCCATCAACGACTGCACACGGCGCAGGTTTTCACGCAGGCGATCGAAGGTGTCGCCGTAGGATTTCTTGACGCCGAGCTTGAGACCGGTCTGCAGCAGCGACTGCATCAGCTGGTTCATCTCGGCGCGCAGGCTCTTGGTGCTCAGCAGCGCGAACACGTCGCGCAGCAGCTTGAGATGCACCGAGCGCACGGCATGGATCTTGGCGCCGGCGCGGTCAAACTCGGCCTGCTCCTGCGAGATGCGCAGGCGCATGTGCTTGATGACGGCGGCGTTCTTGCCTTGCAGGCCCTTGAGCTCCAGCATCTGCTCGTTGAGGTCGCGACGGCGGATGTTGAGCACCCGGCCCACTTCGAGCTGCAGGTCGGAGATGCCAACCGCCACGGCCGCACCCAGGATGCGCTGACGCTGGCCCATGATGCGCTGTGCCAGCGCCTCTTCCAGCGCGGGCAGGCAGCTGGCCTGCAGCAGCTTGGCGTCTTCGGTGACCTTGGCGACCAAGCCCTTCTGGGCCGAAACCGGCAACACCTGCTCACGGTTCAGGCCCAGGATCTCGGCCGTGGTGGCGCGCTGGCGGTCGATCTGCATCTGGATCTGGGCCGGCGAACTCAGCGCATCCCACAGCGAGTCGATCTTGTTGAGCACCACCAGGCGGGTGTCGGTACCGGCGGCGGACTCGGTGATGAGGTGTTCGCGCCAGATCTCGAGGTCGGACTTGGTGACACCGGTGTCGGCACCCAGGATGAAGACCACGGCGTGCGCCTGCGGCACCAGGCTGACCGTCAGCTCGGGTTCGGCACCGATGGCGTTGAGGCCCGGGGTGTCCAGGATGACCAGGCCCTGTTTGAGCAGGGGGTGGGCAATGTTGATGAGGGCATGGCGCCACTTGGGCACCTCGACCTTGCCCTGGGCGTCCATGAGCGGGCTGTCATTCGGGGACTGGCTGCTCCAGAAACCCAGGGCGCGCGCTTCTTCCAGCGTCACGCGGCGGGTTTCGGAGACCTTCTCCAGCGCCATGGCCAGTTGCTGCGGGTCGTTGACGTCGAGGTCGACGCGGGTCCACTTCTCGGGGACCATGCGCCATTCCATCAGGGACTGGGGCTGCAGGCGGGTCTCGATGGGCAGCAGGCGCAGGCAGGGCGGCACCTCGGCGTCGTAGCCCATCTCGGTCGGGCACATAGTGGTGCGCCCGGCGCTGGCCGGCATGATGCGCCGGCCGTAGCCGGCGAAGAAGATGGCGTTGATCAGCTCGGACTTGCCGCGCGAAAACTCGGCGACGAAGGCCACCATGACCTTGTCCGCACGGACCTGCATTTCCAGCCGGTGCAGACGCTCCTCGACAGCGGCGTCGAGCAGGTCATGGTCTTTCATCCATTCGCCCAGCAGCTTCAAGCGCAGGGCGAACTCACGCCGCCACGTGCCGTGCTGGTCAAACTGATCGTTGAAAGATGTAGCCAAATCTACCCCCTAGACGCACTTCAGGTCATTCTGCAAAACAGTCAATATAGCATCCATCTTGTTGATTAGCTTCATGTTTTCTGACAGTTGGGGCAGAAAAACGTCGCCCGCTGGCCCTGCCGGATGGCCTTGATCGCCGCGCCGCAAACCCGGCAGGGCTGGCCCTCCCGGCCATAGACCTTGGCTTCAAACTGGAAGTTGCCTCGCTCGCCGACGGCGTTGGAGTAGTTCCTCAGGGTGGTGCCACCCGCCGCCAGGGCCCGCCCCAGCACATTGCGGATGGCGGCATGCAGCTTTTCCGCCCGTGGCCGGCTCAGCCGCGTCGCACTCAGGGTGGGGCGTATGCCCGCCAGGAACAGCGCCTCCGAAGCATAGATATTGCCCACGCCCACCACCACGTCACCGGCCAGCAGCACCTGCTTGATCGCGGCCTTGCGCGTCTTGAGGGCGGCATGGAAACCCGCGGCATCAAAATCCTCCGACAAGGGCTCCACACCCAGGCCTCCCAGCAGCTTGCGCGCCAGCGGCGCGTCCTGGTCCGGCGCCCAGACCACGGCACCAAAGCGGCGCGGGTCGTTCAGGCGCAGGGTGCCATGGGTGGTGGTGAGTTCGAAGTGGTCGTGTACACCGCGTGGCGGCAGGCTGGCGCCAAAACTCAGGCTGCCCGACATGCCCAGATGCAGCAGCAGCAGGCCTTGGTCCAGATCGACCAGCAAATACTTGCCGCGCCGGCGCACCCCCCGTACGGTACGCCCGACGAGCCGGGCCACGGGCAATCCGAGCGGCCAGCGCAGGGGCTTGCCGCACCAGGCCGCAACGATGCCGGCCCCGGTGATGCGGTCGGCAAAACTCAGGCGCGTGGCTTCGACTTCGGGCAATTCAGGCATGGCTTAGGCAGGCGGCAGGGGCTGGCTGGCTTGGATTATTATGGTTCGATGTTCCCACGCCTACGTCTACTCCCCCTGCTGTTGACGGCCGCCCTGACGGTCCATGCGCAACAGCCGGCCCCGGCCCCCACCAACCCGCCTGCCAGTTCGGCACTCGATGGTGAGCTCTTCTACCAGTTGCTGGTGGGCGAGTTCAGCACGCAACGCGGCGAAGCCGGCGTCGGCTACTCCCTGATCCTTGATGCCGCGCGCAAGACCAACGACGCCCGGCTGTACCAGCGCGCCATCGACATTTCACTGCAGGCGCGCGCCGGCGATTCGGCGCTGCAGGCCGCACGCGCCTGGAAGCAGGCCCAGCCCAATTCGCGCGATGCCAACCGCTACGTGTTGCAGATCCTGATCGGACTGAACCGTCTGAACGAAACGGTGGAGCCGCTCAAGCGCGAAATTGCCCTGGCCGAGGCCAAGGAACGCGCCCTCACCATCGTCACCTTGCCGCGTTACTTTGCACGCAGCAGCGACAAGAAGCTCGCCGCCGAGATGCTGGAACAGGCCCTGGCCGAGCACCTGGGCAACACCAGCACAGGCGCGGCCGCCTGGAGTGCCGTGGGCCGCATGCGCCTGGAGAGCGGCGACAGCGCGGGCGCGCTGGAGGCCGCACGGCGCGGCCAGTCACAGGATGCGCGCGCCGAAGGGCCGGCGCTGCTCGCCCTGGCACTGATGTCGCCCCAGCTACCCGGGGCGGAAGCCATCGTGCGCAAATACCTGGAGGGCCGGCCCCTGGTGGAGGTGCGCCTGGCTTATGCGCGCGCGCTGCTCGATGCCCAGCGCTACGCCGAAGCCGGCAGCCAGGTCCAGATCGTCACCGGCGAAAAGCCCGACTACGCCGAGGCCTGGCTGATCCGCGGCACGCTGGAACTGCAGGACAACCGGTTCGACTCCGCCGAGCGCTCGCTCAAGCAGTTCCTGGAGCTGATGCAGTCGCGCCGCGGCAACGGGGTGGAGGAGCCCAGCCGTGCGCTGGCCCAGGCCTACCTCTCGCTGGCCCAGATTGCCGAACAGCGCAAGGACTACAAAATGGCCGAGAGCTGGCTGGGCAAGATCAGCAGCCCCGAGGACCTGGTGCGCACGCAAAGCCGTCGTGCCGGCATCCTGGCACGCCAGGGCCGCATCGACGAGGCGCGCGAACTGATCCGTAACCTGCCCGAGCGAACGCCGGCCGACGCGCGCGTCAAGCTCTCCAGCGAGATCCAGCTGCTGCGCGACAACAAGCTTTATGCGCAAGCCTACGAATTGCTGGCCGAGGCTACTCAACGCGATCCGAAAGACTACGACCTGGTCTACGACCAGGCCACACTGGCCGAGAAGCTGGGACGGCCCGAGGAGATGGAACGCCTGCTGCGCCGGATCATTGCCGAAAAGCCGCAGTACCACCACGCCTACAACGCCCTGGGCTATTCCTTCGCCGATCGCAGCGTGCGCCTGGGCGAGGCGCGCCAGCTCATCCTCAAGGCGCTCGAATTCGCGCCCGACGATCCCTTCATCAGCGACAGCCTGGGCTGGGTCGAGTTTCGCGAAGGCAACAAGGCCGAAGCCCTGCGCGTTCTGCAGAAGGCCTACCGCGCCCGACCCGACGCCGAGATCGCCGCCCACCTGGGCGAGGTGCTCTGGAGCATGGGCCAGCGCGAGCAGGCCCTGAGCGTCTGGCGCGAGGGTCTGCAGCTCAATGCAGAGAACGAAACGCTGGTCGAGACGCTCAAGCGCCTGCGCGTCAAGCCGTGAAGTCCCTGCTGCGTATCCTCGCGGCCGGCCGGCTCTGCGCCCTGGCCGCCCTGCTGGTCGGCTGCGCCCAGCCTGACATTCGCCCCCCCTCCCCCGATGGCCAGGCCCAGACCTACTGGCGCGGTCGCCTGGCACTCAAGGTGGACAACAGCCCGGAGCCGACGTCCTTTTTCGCCAGCTTCGAACTCAGCGGCCAGCCTCGCGCCGGCGAACTGATGCTGTCCACGCCCCTGGGCACCACACTGGCCCAGCTGCGCTGGAGCCCGCAACAGGCCCTGCTGCGCAACAACGGCCAGACCCGCGCCTTCGATTCGCTGGACGCCCTGGCCACCGAAGCCACCGGCACCGCCATCCCGATCGCGGCCCTGTTCGAGTGGTTGCAAGGCCGCCCGGCCACCGCCGATGGCTGGTTGGCCGACCTGACGCAGTTGCAAGCCGGCCGCCTGGTGGCCCGGCGCAGCCAGCCCGCGCCGGCCGCCGAACTGCGGCTCATCATCGAACCCTGAGTCGATAATCCCGGGCATGCAGTCGCTCCACGACATCCCGGCCCCGGCCAAGCTCAACCTCTTCCTGCACATCACGGGCCAGCGCGCCGACGGCTACCACCTGCTGCAGTCGGTCTTCATGCTGATCGACTGGGCCGACACCCTGCATGTCGAGCGACGCGAGCAGGGCCGCCTCAGCCGTGAGGACCTGCTGGCACCGCTGCCAGCCGATGACCTGATCCTGCGGGCTGCACGGGCCTTGCAGGCCGCCACCGGCACACCCCATGGCGCGCACATCGCCGTCGAGAAGCGCCTGCCGGCCCAGGCCGGTTTGGGCGGCGGCTCCTCGGACGCCGCCTCCACCCTGCTGGCACTCAACCGCCTGTGGCAACTCGGACTCAGCCTGGAGCAGCTGTGCGCCATCGGCCTGCAGCTGGGCGCCGACGTGCCCTTCTTCCTGCGCGGACACAACGCCTGGGTCGAGGGCATCGGCGAATCCATCACGCCGGTCGAATTGCCGCGCCGCCACGTGCTGGTGGTCAAGCCACAGGCCGGGCTGGAGACGCGTGCGATTTTTTCAGACCCGGCTTTGAAGCGCGACAGTATTCCTGCTACAATTTCAGGCTTTGCTGCAGACCAGCAGGCTTTTCTGAAGGAAGCCCGCAACGACCTGCAGCCTGTCGCCCAGCGGCTCTGCCCGGGTGTCACACAAGCTCTGGAATGGCTCGCCACCCTGGGACTTGCGGGACGAATGACAGGCTCAGGAAGTGCCGTGTTTGCGTGGGCACAGCCCGACATGCGTGTTCCGAAGGCGCCGGACACCTTGCAGGCCCGGTTGTGTTGCAGCCTGGAGGCGCACCCGCTGGTCGGTTGGGCGGCCAGCGAAAAGAGTTAGTCGGTGGGCAGCTGTACTCAGCTGTTGACCTGTGTAGGGGAGTCGCCAAGTTGGTTAAGGCACTGGATTTTGATTCCAGCATGCAAAGGTTCGAATCCTTTCTCCCCTGCCAAATTTTTCTGGGTCAATAGTCACTCATCGCTGGATCGTTCATGCAGGTCGCTCCGCCCCCCGATTTCATGCTCTTCACGGGCAATGCCAATCCGGCACTGGCCGCCGACATTGCCAAGCACCTCGGCATCTCGCTGGGCGCCGCCACGGTCGGCCGTTTTTCCGACGGCGAGGTGACCGTCGAGATCAACCAGAACGTGCGCGCCCGCGACGTCTTCGTCGTGCAGTCCACCTGCGCGCCGACCAATGACTCGTTGATGGAGCTGCTCATCATGGTCGACGCGCTCAAGCGCGCCTCGGCCGAGCGCATCAGCGCCGTGATCCCCTATTTCGGCTATGCCCGCCAGGACCGCCGCCCGCGCTCGACGCGCGTGCCGATCACGGCCAAGGTGGTGGCCAATATGCTGCAGACCGTGGGCGTGGCCCGCGTGCTGACCATGGACCTGCATGCCGACCAGATCCAGGGCTTCTTCGACATCCCGGTGGACAACATCTACGCTTCGCCGGTGCTGCTGGGTGACCTACGCCTGAAAAAATACGAAGACCTGATCGTGGTCTCGCCCGACGTGGGCGGCGTGGTGCGCGCCCGCGCGCTGGCCAAGCAGCTGGGCTGCGACCTGGCCATCATCGACAAGCGCCGCCCGCGCGCCAACGTGAGCGAAGTGATGCACGTGATCGGCGAGATCGAAGGCCGCAACTGCGTGATCATGGACGACATGATCGACACCGCCGGCACGCTGGTGAAGGCGGCCGAGGTGCTCAAGGAGCGCGGCGCCAAGAAGGTCTACGCCTATTGCACACACCCGATCTTCTCGGGTCCGGCGATCGAGCGCCTGTCCAAGGGCACAGCCCTGGACGAAGTGGTGGTGACCAACACCATCCCGCTGAGCCCCGCCGCCACCGGCTGCGCCAAGATCCGGCAGGTGAATGTGGCACCGCTGATAGCGGAAACCATCCACCGCATCGCCAAGGGCGAGTCGGTCATGAGTTTGTTCTCGGACCAGGACGATCTGTTCTGATCCGGGCAAAAAGCCGGCCCGCACGCATACCGCCGCGGGCCTTTGTTGAAACGGAGTCTCACTGGTCGCGGTGGACTCTTTATGGAGTGAACTATGAAATTCGTCGCTTTTGAGCGCGCCAAGCAGGGCACGGGTGCGAGCCGCCGTCTCCGCAATACGGGCCGCACGCCCGGTATCGTCTACGGTGGCACGGTTGAGCCGCAGCTGGTCGAGCTCGACCACAATGCGCTGTGGCATGCCCTGAAGAAGGAAGCCTTCCACTCGTCCATCCTCGAGATGGAAGTGAACGGCAAGAGCAACAAGGTGCTGCTGCGCGACGTGCAGATGCACCCCTTCAAGCCCCTGGTGCTGCATATCGACTTCCAGCGCGTGGATGCCAACACCAAGCTGCACATGAAGGTGCCTTTCCACTTCAGCGGTGACGAGAATTCGCCTGCGGTCAAGACCGACGGCTGCATCGCCAACCACGTGCTGACCGAAATCGAAGTGCTCTGCCTGCCGGCCGATCTGCCCGAGTTCATCGCCGTGGACCTGAGTGGCCTGAAGAAGGGTGCTTCCCTGCACCTGTCCGACATCAAGCTGCCCAAGGGCGTGACCGCCGTGACCCACGGCAAGACCAACCCGGTGGTGGTCTCGGTGGTGATGGTTGCTGGCGCAGACGCTGCCGAAGCCGCTCCCGCTGCCGCCGATGCAGCCGCTCCCGCTGCGGCCCCGGCCGCTGGCGGCAAGGCTGCTCCGGCCAAGGCCGCCGCTCCGGCTGCCAAGGCGCCTGCCGCCAAGAAATAAGCCTCCTGGCTTTGTGTCAACGGCCCACTTCGGTGGGCCGTTTTTTTTTGGAGTCCCGGCCCGCCGGCTGCCCCCACGATGCACTGATAATCCGCGCATGATCAAACTGTTTGTCGGCCTGGGCAATCCCGGCCCCGAATACGAGGCCACCCGGCACAACGCCGGCTTCTGGTGGATCGACGCCGTCGCGCGTGAGCTCAAGGTCAACCCGGTCATGGACAGGAGCTACCACGGCCTGGTGGCACGTACCACCATCAAGGGCCAGACCGTCTGGCTGCTGGAGCCGCAGACCTGGATGAACGAATCGGGCAAATCGGTGGCGGCTCTGGCGCGCTTCTTCAAGATCCAGCCCGAGGAAATCCTCGTCGCGCACGACGAACTCGACATCGTGCCGGGCCAGGTCAAGCTCAAGTTCGGCGGTAGCCACGCCGGCCACAACGGTCTGCGCGACATCCATGCCAGGCTGGGCACCGACGACTACTGGCGCCTGCGCATCGGTGTCGGCCACCCAGGCGTGAAAGCCGAAGTGGTGAACTGGGTGCTCAAAAAACCCTCGCCCGACCACCGGACCGCCATCGAGGACTGCATCGCACGCTCCGTCAAGGCCCTTCCAGATCTTCTGGCCGGGGAGATGGAGAAAGCCACCATGCTGATCCACACCAGCAAACCGCCCCGGCCCAAGCCGCCGCGTCCAGCCGATCTGCCCCCCAAGGAAGGAGAGCCTGCATGAAGCCCTTGTCACACATTCTCGCCATCGCTGCCATGACGCTGTGCACCGGACTGTCAGCACAGACCGTCTACCGCTGCGGCAGCAGCTACAGCCAGACGCCCTGCCCCGGCGGCAATACCATCGACGCAGCCGATAGCCGCACACCCGAGCAACGCAAGGCGCACGAGGCCAGCGTGAAACATGAAAAACGTGCCGGCGACACGCTGGAGAAGACCCGGCTGAAGGAAGAAGCGGCCGCACAACGTGCCGCTGAAAAAGCCGACAAGGCCCAGCGCGATGCCGACAAGGCGGCACAGAAGGCAGCCGCCAGGAAGAGCAACACCAAGGAAAAACTGCCGGCCTATCGCGCGCCTGCCGCGACCAAGTAATCCCGAAGGCTCAGGCGGAAGGGGGTTTGCTGGCGACAGCCGCTGTGGCTTCGTCCTGCAGGCGCCGGTACTTCTGCCACAAGGTCTCCTGGCCTTCCACGTGTTGCGGGTTCACGGGAATGCAGGCCACCGGGCAGACCTGCACGCACTGCGGCTCATTGAAATGGCCCACGCATTCGGTGCAGCGCGACGGATCGATCTCGTAGATCTCCGGCCCGAGATAGATCGCCTGGTTGGGGCACTCGGGCTCGCAGACATCACAGTTGATGCATTCGTCGGTGATCATCAGGGCCATGGTGAGCCGATTATCCCCGCTCGCCCAAAACCCTGGGGCGCGGGATCCCTCAGGCCGGGCCGGCTTCGGGGCTGGTGGTCTCGGCCACCCTGGCGGCAGCGCGTTCGCGCGCCAGACGCTGCTGGTCGTAGACCGGCTGGGGCGGCAGATCGGCCAGGTGGCGGGTGTCGGCCCAGTCGACGATCTCGATCGCTTCACCCGACAAGCGCACCCGGTTGATGCCGGCGTTGGGAATCTCGCTGACACGCGGGCCGGACAGCGACAGGCCCCGCGCGCTACGGTAGACCATGTCAAGCACACCACCGTGCGTGACCACCGCCACCGTCTGGCCCGCATGGCGCTGCGCCAGGGCACGCAGGGCACCCAGGACACGGGCATGAAAATCACGGGTGCATTCACCCCCCTCGAAAGCATAGTGCGCGTCGAAACGCACCCACTGCTCCCAGGCCTGCGGGTAGCGCTGCTGGATGTCGGGCACGCGCAGGCCCTCGACCACGCCGAAATGCTGTTCGCGCAGCGCAGCATCCAGCACCGGCTCCAGTTGCAAGGGAACTTGTCCGGCGACGGCCTGGGCCGTCTGCAAGGCACGCTGCAGATCGCTGCTGACCAGCTGATGCATGGACTCCTGGGCCAGACGTCCTGCAACACGACGCGCCTGCTCCAGGCCGGTGGCATTGAGCGGCACGTCGAGTTGCCCCTGGAAACGCAATTCGCGGTTCCAGTCGGTCTCTCCGTGGCGGATCAGGATCAGTTCGGTCATGCGTCAATTATGCGACGCGGTCGTGTCAGCCCGGTGACGCGCGGGCTGCGGCTTTGCAACAGGATGCTTCGCCGTGGGCACTCAGGACCGACCGAGGCTTCGGATCTTTTCCTGCAGGCGTGTCGCCACAATGGGGTCGACGAACTTCTCGGCCTCGCCGCCCAGCGTGGCGATCTCGCGCACCAGGGTGCTGGAGATGAACTGGTAACTGGTGCTGGGCGTGAGAAAAACCGTTTCGACCTCGGGCATCAGGCTGCGGTTCATGCCGGCCAGTTGGAATTCATAGTCGAAATCCGTCACAGCGCGCAGGCCACGAATGACTACTTTGGCGCCACGCCCCACGACAAAGTCGCGCAGCAGGCCTGAAAAGCTCTCGACCACCACATTGGGCTGGTCGTGCATGACCTCGCGCACCATGCCGATACGCTCATCGAGGGTGAACATGGTCTTCTTGTGATGAGCTGCCGCGACGCCCACAATGACCTGATCAAACAGCTGGGCCGCCCGGCGTATGACGTCGGAATGGCCCAGGGTCATGGGATCGAAGGTTCCGGGATAGACGGCGAGCACTTTGCGGGACATGGATCAACTCCTTGTTCGCGCGATTATGCCGCCCCGATATTGGGCACCAGGCCCGAGACCGGCTGGCCGGCCTTGAGCGCGGCCGTGAAGGCCAGCATACGGTCGATGGGCACGCGTGCACGCGGAATGAGCGCCGGGTCCACGTGGATCTCGTTGCCCCCGCTCTCCAGCACCTGGGCCACCCCAGCCAGCCCGTTCATGGCCATCCAGGGACAGTGCGCGCAGCTCTTGCAGGTGGCGCTGTTGCCGGCGGTGGGTGCCTCGATGAAAGTCTTGCCGGGGTTGAGCGTGCGCAGCTTGTGCATCATGCCCTTGTCGGTGGCCACGATGAACTCCGGCGCGTCGAACTCTTGCGCGGCCTTGAGGATGCCCGAGGTGGAGCCCACGGCGTCGGCCAGAGCGATCACGGCAGCGGGCGACTCCGGGTGCACCAGCACCTTGGCCTTCGGATGTTCCTTCTTGAGCTCTTCCAGCTCGAAACTCTTGAACTCGTCGTGCACGATGCAGGAGCCGTTCCACATCAGCATGTCGGCCCCGGTCTCGCGCTGGATGTAACCACCCAGGTGGCGGTCCGGCGCCCAGAGGATCTTGTGGCCCTGGTCCTTGAGCGCACGCACGATGTCCAGCGCACAACTGGAAGTGACCAGCCAGTCGGCACGGGCCTTCACGGCCGCACTGGTGTTGGCGTAGACCACCACGGTACGGTCCGGATGGGCGTCGCAGAAGGCCGAGAACTCGTCGATGGGGCAACCCAGGTCCAGCGAACAGGTCGCGTCCAGGTCCGGCATGAGAACGCGTTTGTGCGGCGAGAGGATCTTGGAGGTTTCGCCCATGAAGCGCACACCCGAGACCACCAGGGTCTGGGCCGCGTGGTCGCGGCCGAAGCGCGCCATCTCGAGCGAATCGCTGACGATGCCGCCGGTTTCCTCGGCCAGGTCCTGCAGGTCCGGGTGCACGTAGTAGTGCGAGACCATGACCGCGTTCTTCTCTTTCAGAAGGCGGCGGATCTTGTCCTTGAGCGCCGCACGCTCGGCAGGGCCGGGCTCCACCGGCACGCGCGCCCAGGCGTGATGCGTGGAACAGACCGCACCCTCGCCCTGCGCTGTCTCTGGTTGTTCGTATTCGACGTCGATCACCTGGCTGGTCGTATTCATCACAACTCCGTAAACCGCATGGAGAAATCAACGGCCTTCACATCCTTGGTCAGGGCCCCGATCGAGATGCGGTCCACACCGGTGGCAGCAATCTCGCGCACGGTTCCCATGTTGACGCCGCCCGAGACCTCGAGGATGGCGCGCCCGGCGTTCAGGCGCACCGCCTCGCGCAGCGTTTCAAGGCTCATATTGTCGAGCAGCACCATGCGGGCACCGGCCTGTAGGGCCTCTTGGAGCTGGGCCAGGGTCTCGACCTCGATTTCGACGAACTCGGCCGTGGGCGCCACAGTGGCGGCGCGTTGCAGCACGGCCGTCACGCCGCCGGCGGCAGCAATGTGGTTTTCCTTGATCAGCACGGCGTCGTACAGGCCGATGCGGTGATTGGTGCCACCGCCGCAAAACACCGCGTATTTCTGCGCCAGACGCAGGCCGGGCAGGGTCTTGCGCGTGTCGACGATGCGTGCGCGGTTGCCCGGCACCCCCTGCACCGCCTGCACATAAGTAGCAGTGTGCGTGGCCACGGCGCTGAGCAGTTGCAGGAAGTTGAGCATGGTGCGTTCGGCCGTCAGCAGACCGCGCGCCGGCCCGGTCATTTCCAGCACCACCTGGTCGGCCTCGCAGCGCTGGCCGTCACGCACGTGCCATGTGACGCTGGCCTGAGGCACCACCTGTTGCAAGGTGGCCTGCACCCAGGCGGCACCGCAGATCACGGCGCTCTCGCGGGCCAGGATGCGCGCATGCGCCCGGCGCGCCGGATCGATCAGGCCGGCGGTCAGGTCGCCGCTGCCCACGTCTTCCTGCAGGGCACGGGCCACATCGGCCTGCGCCAACTGGTGCAGGAAGGCATCGGAATAGTCAGAGACAGAGTTCATGTGCGAATCGGCCCGGCGAAGCCGGGTTCACTTGAAGCGGTCGAGCAGGCGGCGACTCTCGCGGTCGAGCGCCGTCATGTCGCGGATCAGGAACTGGATACCGTGCGAGTCGGTCACCAGCAGGGTGTGGCTCGCCAGACGGCGGATGTCCTCGTCGCCCTTGAGCACGAAGGAAGTGTCACCGCGGTCGGTGCGCACCTGCCAGGTGCTGGGCGTGGAAAAGCTACTCACGCCCAGGATGGCGCGGATCTCGGGCATGAACTCGCGCTCGGACAGCGCGGCACGGATCAGGCCCTGGGCCGGTTCGGGCACACGGGCCAGCTCATCAATCCAAGCCACCTCGTGGCCGTCGGCATCCAGCAGGGAGATGTCGCGCTCGGGCGCCTGGATGGGAAAGGCGCGCACCGGCACCACGCCGGTACGGATCTGGCCATCGGCCAGGGCCAGCGCCAGCTTGCCATAGGCATTGCGCGTCAGGGACGCCGCCGTCTGGGTCAGGTTCAGGATGGGGCGCGAGTTCATTTGGCGTCGTCCTTGCGTTCGGGGTTCACTTCCGCCTCGGCGTCGTCCATGTCGGTATCCACGTTGCGCGCCTGGGCCTGGTAGAGGTTGTAGTAGGCGCCCTGGCGTGCCATGAGCTCGTCGTGTGTGCCCTCCTCCACCACCTGGCCGCGGTCCAGCACGATCAGGCGGTCGGCGCGCTGCAGGGTGGAGAGGCGGTGGGCGATGGCGATGGTGGTGCGACCCTGCACCAGGTTGTCCAGCGCCTTCTGGATTTCCTTCTCGGTCTCGGAGTCGACCGAGGCCGTGGCCTCGTCCAGGATCAGGATGCGCGGGTCGATGAGGAGAGCGCGCGCGATCGAGATACGTTGACGTTCGC
Organism: uncultured Hylemonella sp.; assembly: GCA_963512175.1. Taxonomy (GTDB): domain Bacteria; phylum Pseudomonadota; class Gammaproteobacteria; order Burkholderiales; family Burkholderiaceae_C; genus Hylemonella. Next base: position 147,849 of record CAUPLI010000005.1, read on the forward strand.
CGCCCGACAGGCCCTGGCCGCGCTCGCCCACGATGGAATCGTACCCTTGGGGCAGGCGCAGGATGAACTCGTGCGCGTGCGCGGCGCGCGCGGCCGCCATGACCTGCTCGCGCGTGGCGTCGGGTTTGCCGTAGGCGATGTTCTCGGCGATGGTGCCGAAGAAGAGGAAGGGCTCCTGCAGCACCAGGCCGATGTTGCGGCGGTACTCGGCCACCGGCAGGGAACGGATGTCGACGCCGTCGATGCGGATCGAACCCTCGGTCACGTCGTAAAAGCGGCAGATCAGATTGACCAGGGTGCTCTTGCCCGAACCGCTGTGGCCCACCAGGCCCACCATCTGGCCGGGCTCGATGGTGATGTTGATGCCGCGGTTGACCTCGCGGTTGCCGTAGCGGAAACCCACATCGCGCACCTCGATGCGTCCCTGCACCTGCGTCAGGTGCACCGGCTGCGCCGGCTCGGGCACGCTGGAGACGTGGTCCAGGATGTCGAAGATGCGCTTGGTGGCCGAGGCCGAATGCTCGGTCCAGGAGACGATGCGGCTCATGGAATCCAGGCGCCCATAGAAGCGGCTGATGTAGGCGATGAAGGCCGTGAGCACGCCCACCGAGGTCTCGCCTTTTGCGATCAGCCAGACGCCCACGCCCCAGACCACCAGCAGACCGACCTCGGTCAGGAAGGAGATGCTGGGCGCGAACAGGGACCAGATCTTGTTGATGCGGTCGTTGACCAGCAGGTTCTGGCGGTTGGCCTCGTGGAAACGGGCCGATTCGCGCTTTTCCTGGGCAAAGGCCTTGACCACGCGGATGCCGGGGATGGTGTCGGCCAGCACACTGGTGACCTCGGACCAGACGCGGTCGATCTTCTCGAAGCCGGTCTTGAGGCGATGCCGCACCGCGTGGATCATCCACATGATGATGGGCAGCGGGATCAGCGTGGCCAGCGCCAGCCAGGGGTTGATGGAGAAAAGGATGGCCGCCGTCATCAGCAGCATGATGAGGTCGGTGAAGAAATCCAGCAGATGCAGGGAGAGGAAGACGCAGATGCGGTCGGTCTCGCTGCCGATGCGCGCCATCAGGTCGCCGGTGCGCTTGCCGCCGAAGTATTCGAGCGAGAGGCGCATCAGGTGGTCGTAGGTGGTGGTGCGCAGGTCGGCGCCGATGCGTTCGGACACCAGGGCCAGGATATAGGTCTTGGCCCAGGTCAGGCCCCAGGCCACCACAGCCGCCCCCAGCAGGCCACTGAGGTAGAGCACGACCAGCATGGGATCCACCGGTTTGCCGGCCTCCAGAGGCACCAGCACCTCGTCCATCAGCGGCATGGTCAGGTAGGGCGGCACCAGGCTGGCCGCCGTGCCCAGCAGGGTCAGCACGAAACCCAGCAGCAGCTGGCCTTTGTAGGGTTTGGCGAAGCGCCACAGGCGCAGCAGGGTCCAGGTCGAGGGGGGAGTGTGGATGACTTTGGCGCAGATCGGGCACTCGTCCTGGCCGGGATCCAGGGACGCCTTGCAGATCGGGCATTCATGGCCGACCGGCACCGGCACCGGCTGGCCGGTACTCAGGCTGCGCAGCTGGCGACCCATCTGCTCGGCCAGACGCACGGCCTGCAGATTTTGTCCCAAGGTGTAACACCAGTGCGCCAGCCGGCCCTGGCCGTCCAGCAGTTCCAGATGGCCGACACCGGCGTGGTCGTGCTGGTTCAGTTTCAGGGTGGGGTGGTACGCCCAGGCCTGCCAGACAGACTGGCCCGGCGCCCGGGCCAGCAGGCGTCGCTCGGTGGCCACCAGCAGGCCGCGGCCGAACTGCAGGCGGGTGTCGAGGTCAACCTCCAGCACCGCCTGGACGTTCTCATCAGGGTGCAGTTGTGTGCGTATTTCAGCCAGCCATTCCGCCGGAACGTCACTGAAAGATAATAGAGCTGCTGACGGGGTAGAGCGAGTCATGGAGTCCGGAACCTGGGGTGGGATTTGCTGATGTCGATTGTCCCCGTTTTATGCACGGCACCTTGGAGACATACCGCAGCCATCGCCCGATCTGGCCCTGCCAGCGAGCAAGACCACCGCAGGGACCAATAGTTCACCCTGCCTAGCTTCATGACTCAAAAAAACCTTCAAATTCTGCGGGTCAGCCATCTGCGCGGTCCCAACATCTGGACCTATCGCCCGGTCATCGAGACCTGGCTGGACCTGGGGGAACTGGAAGACCGGCCTTCCAATGTCATCCCCGGATTTTACGAGCGTTTGACCGCCATGCTGCCCGGCTTGGCCCAGCATCGTTGCGGGGTGGGCGAGCCCGGCGGCTTCCTGGAGCGGCTGCGCGACGGCACCTGGGCCGGCCATATCCTGGAGCACGTGGTGCTGGAGTTGCAAACCCAGGCCGGCATGCAGACCGGCTTTGGCAAGACACGCATGACTTCCAGGCATGGCGTCTACAAGATGGCCTTCCGTACCCGGCAAGAAGAAGTCGGCCGGGCGGCGCTGGAGGCCGGGCGCGAACTGCTGCTGGCCGCCATCGAGGACCGGCCCTATGACGTATCCGCCACCGTGGCCCGCCTGCGCGAGCTGTGCGACCGGCTCTTCCTGGGCCCGAGCACGGCGCACATTGTCGAAGCCGCCACCGACCGCCGCATTCCGCACATCCGCCTGAACGACGGCAACCTGGTGCAACTGGGCTACGGCGCGCGCCAGCACCGCATCTGGACCGCCGAGACCGACCAGACCAGCGCGATCGCCGAGAGCATCGCCAGCGACAAGCAGCTCACCAAGGAGCTGCTGCAATCCTGCGGCGTGCCGGTACCCGAAGGCGAAGAGGTCGACAGCCCCGAACAGGCCTGGAGCGTGGCACAGGATATCGGCGTGCCGATCACCGTCAAGCCGACCGACGCCAACCACGGCCGCGGCGTGTTCACCGACCTGCACACGCGCGAGGACGTCGAGAAAGCCTGGCATGCCGCTGATGCCGAGGGCAGCGGCGTGCTGGTGGAAAAGTACATCGAGGGCGAAGCCCATCGCCTGCTGGTCGTGGGCCGGCAGGTGGTGGCCGCCACCCGCGGCAAGAAGCAGGTCGTCACCGGCGACGGCCGCTCCACCATCCTGCAACTGATCGACAGCCAGATCAACAGCGACCCACGCTGTGGCGAGGAAGAGGAATTCCCCCTGGAGCCGCTGATCCTGGACAAGGAGCCGATCGCCCAGCTCGAACTCTCGCGCCAGGGCTACAACGGAGCCTCCGTGCCGCCGCCCGGCCAGGTGGTGCTGATCCGTCGCCACGGTGACCTCGCCTACGACGTGACCGACCAGGTACACCCCCAGGTCGCCGCCGCCGCCGCGCTGGCCGCGCGGGTGGTCGGGCTGGACATCGCCGGCATCGACCTGGTCACGCCCGACATCTCCAGGCCGCTGGCAGAGCAGGGCGGCGCCATCATCGAGGTCAACGCCGGCCCCGGCCTGCTCATGCACCTCAAGCCCGCCGAAGGCCAGCCGCGCAACGTCGGCCAGGCCATCGTGGCCCACCTCTTCCCCGGCGAAGACCAGGGCCGCATCCCCATCGTCGGCATCACCGGCACGCGCAACACCACCCGCATCGCGCGCATGGTGAACTGGCTGCTGCACATCAATGGCACCCAGGTCGGCCTGGCCTGCCGTGACGGCTTCTTCCTCGGCCCCCGCCAGGTCGAGGCTCGCGACGGCTCGGACTGGGAAACCGGCCAGCGCCTGCTGATCAACCGCTCGCTGGAAGCGGCCGTGTTCGAGCACACCCATCGCGCCATCCTGTCCGAGGGCCTGGCCTATGACCGCTGCACGGTGGGCGTGGTGACCGATCTGGACGGCCTGGAGGACCTGGCCGAGTTCTATATCGACGACGCCGACAAGCTCTACAACGTGGTGCGCACCCAGGTCGACGTGATCCTGCCCAGCGGCACGGCCGTGCTCAACGCCGCCGATCCGCGCGTGGTCGAGATGGCCGCGCTGTGCGACGGCAAGGTCATCTTCTACGGCTCCGACGCCCAGCTGCCGGCCATCGCACAGCATCGCCAGCAGGGCGAGCGCACCGTGTTCCTGCGCGACCGCCACATCGTGCTGGCCCTGGGGCTGGACGAGGTCAGCGAAGTACCGCTGGACTCGCTCAACCCGACCAAGGCCGCCAAACCCGACATGGTGATGGCCGCCGTCGCCACCGCCTGGGCGCTGGACGTCAAACCCGAACTGATCGGCGCCGGCCTGCGCACCTTCAAGGCCAACCTCACCAACGACCACTGATATGGAAGTCAAACGCATACGCGCCCTGCGCGGCCCCAATCTGTGGAGCCACCACACCGCCATCGAGGCTGTCGTCCACTGCACGCCGGCCGAATGCGAGCTCAGCGCGCGCCAGAACTTCGGTCTGCGCCTGCGCACACGCTTTCCGCAGATCCTGCCGCTGAACCCGACCGGTCATGACGACACCGTGCCCCTGGCCCATGTGCTGGAGCTGGCCACCCTGGGCCTGCAGGCGCAAGCCGGCTGCCCGGTGACCTTCAGCCGCACCACGCCCACGGTTGAACCCGGCGTGTACCAGGTGGTGGTCGAGTATTCCGAGGAGGCTGTCGGCCGCATGGCACTGGAAATGGCCCAGAACCTGTGCCGTGCCGCCCTGGAGGACACCCCGTTTGACCTGGCCGCCGCTCTGGGCCAGCTGCGCGAGCTCGATGAGGACGTGCGCCTGGGCCCCAGCACCGGCTCCATCGCCGACGCCGCCGCGGCACGCGGCATCCCCTGCCGCCGCATGACCTCGGGCAGCATGATCCAGTTCGGCTGGGGCAGCAAACAACGCCGCATCCAGGCCGCCGAGATGGACGTGACCAGCGCGATCTCCGAATCGATCGCCCAGGACAAGGAACTGACCAAGAAGCTGCTCGCCAGCGCCGGCGTGCCCGTGCCGCTGGGGCGTGAGATCACGTCGGCCGAAGAGGCCTGGGCTGCCGCTGGCGAGATCGGCCTGCCCGTGGTCATCAAGCCCAAGAACGGCAACCAGGGCAAGGGCGTCACGGTCAACATCACCACACGCGAACAGCTGCTCAAGGCCTATGCGGCCGCCTCCGAGTTCGACAACGAGATCCTGGTCGAGCGCTTCCTGCCCGGCAACGATTTCCGCCTGCTGGTGGTGGGCAACAAGCTGGTCGCCGCTGCGCGCCGCGACCCGCCCACGGTGGTGGGCGACGGCGAGCACACCGTGCGCCAGTTGGTCGACCAGGTCAACCTGGACCCGCGCCGCGGCACCGGCCATTCGACCTCGTTGACCAAGATCCGCTTCGATGACATCGCGCTGGCCTGCCTGGCCGGCCAGGGCCTGAACGCCGACTCGGTGCCGGGGCGCGGCCGGCGCGTCGCGCTGCGCCACAACGCCAATCTTTCGACCGGCGGCAGCGCCACCGACGTGACCGACGACGTTCACCCCGAGGTGGCGCACCGCGCCATCATTGCCGCCAAGATGGTGGGGCTGGACATCTGCGGTGTGGACATGGTCTGCGACAACATCCTGCAGCCGCTGGAGGAAACCGGTGGCGGCGTCGTCGAAGTCAACGCCGCGCCCGGCCTGCGCATGCACCTCTCGCCCTCCTATGGCAAGGGCCGTGCCGTGGGCGAGGCCATCATCTCCACCATGTTCGCAGAGCATGAGAATGGCCGCATCCCGCTGGTGGCCGTGACCGGCACCAACGGCAAGACCACCACCGTGCGCCTGATCGCCCACCTGCTCACGCAGAACAATCTGCGCGTGGGCATGACCAGCACCGACGGCGTCTATATCGCTGGCGAGCGCATCGACACCGGCGACTGCAGCGGCCCCAAGAGCGCGCGCAATGTGCTGCAGCACCCCGACGTGGACGCGGCCGTGCTGGAGACTGCCCGCGGCGGCATGCTGCGCGAAGGCCTGGCCTTCGACCGCTGCGACGTGGCGGTGGTCACCAATGTGGGCAGCGGCGACCACCTGGGCCTGAACTTCATCACCACGGTGGAAGACCTGGCGGTGCTCAAGCGCGTGATCGTGCAGAACATCTCCGACAAGGGCACCGCCGTGCTGAACGCGACCGATCCCATCGTCGCGGCCATGGCCAGCCAATGCCGCAGCGGCCTGGTCACCTACTTCGCCGCCGACCGCCACAACCCAGTCATGGCCACGCATCTGGCCCAGGGCAAACGTGCGGTCTATGTCGAGGACGGCCATCTGGTGGCCGCCGAAGGCAAGGTCCAGCACCGGCTGCCGCTGGCCGGCGTGCCGCTCACCCTGGGCGGCGCCATCGGCTTCCAGGTCGAGAACGTCATGGCCTCCGTGGGCGCCGCCTGGGCGCTGGGCCTGGACTGGGAGTTGATCCGCCAGGGCCTGGCCACCTTCGACAACGACAGCAACAACGCCCAGGGCCGCTTCAACCTCTTCCGCTACCGCGGCGCGACGGTGATTGCCGACTACGGCCACAACCCGGATGCCATGCTGGCCCTGGTGCATGCCGTGGAAGCCATGCCGGCCAAGCGCCGCTCGGTGGTCATCAGCGGTGCCGGCGACCGGCGCGACGAGGACATCCGCGAACAGACCCGCATCCTGGGCGATGCCTTCGACCAGATCGTGCTCTTCGAGGACGCCTGCCAGCGCGGCCGCGCTGACGGCGAAGTGCTGGCCCTGCTGCGCGGGGGCCTGGCCGAGGCCAAGCGCACGCGTGACGTGCACGAGATCCGCGGCGAGTTCCTGGCCATCGACACGGCCATGGACCGCCTGGGCGAGGGTGACCTGTGCCTGATCCTGGTGGACCAGGTGGAAGAAGCCATCGCCCACATCAGTACGCGTATCGCCCGCGACCGCACCTGACTCCGGGCTGATCCGGACCCGGTGTTATTTCGCTTCGGAACCGGGGGTGCGGCCCATCAGGGCCGCCACGGCCTGGGCCGGCTGCATGCGGCCATCCAGCAGGGCCACCACGCACTGGGCGATCGGCATGTCCACGCCCAGGCTTTGCGCCCGCTGCGCCACGGTGCGGGCGCAGTAGACCCCTTCGGCCACATGGCCCAGCGATGCCACGGCCTGAGCCAGCGTCTGCCCCTGGGCCAGCAGCAGGCCCACCTTGCGGTTGCGGCTGAGATCGCCGGTGGCGGTCAGCACCAGGTCGCCCAGGCCCGACAGGCCCATGAAGGTCTCGGCCCGTGCGCCCAGGGCCAGCCCCAGGCGCGTCATCTCGGCCAGGCCGCGGGTGATCAGCGCGGCACGGGCGTTCAGGCCCAGGTTCAGCCCGTCGCACAGGCCCGTGGCGATGGCCAGCACGTTCTTGACGGCCCCGCCGACCTCGACACCCACGATGTCCTCGTTGTCATAGATGCGCAGCGTCGGGCTGTGGAAAGCCTGGACCAGGCGCTCGCGCACAGCCGCATGGCGGCTGGCCGCCACCAAGGCGGTGGGCTGGCCCCTGGCCACCTCCAGCGCAAAGCTCGGACCGCTGAGCACGCCGGCCTGCAGGCCGGGCGCCACCTGGGCCTGGATTTCGTGCGCCAGCAGGCCCTGGGAGCCCGGCTCAGCCGGCTCGAAGCCCTTGCACAGCCAGGCCACGGGCTGATCGCAAGCCTGGATCTGCTGCAGCACACCGCGCAAACCAGCCATCGGGGTGCCGATCACCACCAGCTCCTGGCCCAGCACCAGACCGGCCAGCCCATCGGCCGGGCCATCAATCACCCGCAGGGATTCGGGCAAAGCCAGGCCAGGCAGATAACGCGCGTTGACACGCGCGGCCCGCATGGCCCCCGCCTGCGCCTCGTCCCGCGCCCACAAGGTGACATCGTGGCGTGTCTGCGGGTTCTGGCTGGCGCTCATGGCCAGCGCCGTACCCCAGGCACCGGCACCGAGCACGAGGATTTTCATGTTCCGGGAGGACAGTGGTAAGGGGAAATGGGCCCGACCTTACTGGATCTTGAGCTCGGTACCCTGCTGCTGTTGCTCGTACGTGGCCTGGAAATTGATCTCCGCCAGGTGCACGGGCGGGAAGCCGGCACGCTGCACGATGTCGGCGACATTGCCACGCAGATAGGGGAAGACGATCTGCGGGCAGACCACACTGACGATGGGGCTCATCTGGTCTTCGGCCAGGTTGCGGATTTCGAAAATGCCGGCCTGCTTGGCCTCGACCAGGAACACGGTCTTGTCGGCGATCTGGGTGTGCACGGTGGCCGTCACGCACACCTCGTAGACACCCTCGGCCACCGGCTGGGCCTCGACGCCGATCTGGATGTCGACCGAAGGCTGCTCGCCCTGCAGCAGGATGGCCGGCGAATTGGGCTGCTCCAGCGAAGCCTCCTTGAGATAGACGCGCTGGATCTGGAAAACGGGTTCTTGCTGGTCGGCCATGGCTAACTTTCTGGTCAAAAAAACAGAGCCCGCCCGGAAAACACCGAGCGGGCTCACGATCGGATCGTACCGATTATCTCAGGCCGTGGAATGGCCCCCACGCTCCCTCACTTCGTGTGGTCGCTGCCCCCCCGAGGGTGCCCTCGTCGCCCTGGGACGGCCCGGCGGCGACTCGCGCAGCGTCAGGCCGGGTTGAGCAGCGGGGCCAGCCCGCCCTGGGCGTCCAGCGCCATCAGGTCGTCACAGCCGCCCACGTGGGTACTGCCGATGAAGATCTGCGGCACGGTGCGCCGGCCGGTGATGGTCATCATGTGCTCGCGCGCCTGGGGATCGGTGTCGATGCGGACTTCCTCGATCTGCTCCACACCCTTGGACTTGAGCAATTGCTTGGCACGCATGCAATAGGGGCAAACGGCCGTGGTGTACATCTTCACTGCTTGCATGGGCTCAACCTTTCTCGACCGGCATGCTGGCAGCACGCCAGCTGGACAGGCCGCCGCCCAGGGACAGGGGCTGGGTGTAGCCCAGGCCCTTGGCGATGCGGGCGGCGCTGCTGGAGCGCGCCCCGCTCTGGCAGACGAAGATCACGGGCAATTCCTTGTTCTTCACCACGGCCGGCAGCTGCTTGGCCAGCTGGGACAGGGGGATGTGCTTGGCGCCGCTGACGTGGCCGGCGGCATATTCGCCGGCCTCGCAAACGTCGATCACCACGGCTTTTTCACGGTTGATCAGCTGCACGGCGGCGCCCGGCGTCAGGGACCCGCCCGCGGCGCCCTTGATGGCCGGCCAGGCCAGCAACAGGCCGGAGGTCAGGCAAACCAGGATGAGCGACCAGTTGTCGAGGATGAATTTCACAATATTCCTTGTTGGAGACGGTAAGTGCAAAAGGCTGATTTTAAAATGACGGCTCGATTGCTGCAGAATCCGGGCGGTTTGCCCCTGCCCTGCCCCCGTAACCGTTCCGTAACCGCCCACCACCATGTACAAACTCGTGCTCATCCGCCACGGCGAATCGACCTGGAACCTGGAAAACCGCTTCACCGGCTGGACCGACGTCGATCTCACCCCCACCGGCGTCTCCCAGGCCATGTCGGCCGGCAAGCTGCTCAAGGCCGAGGGCTACGATTTCGACGTGGCCTACACCAGCGTGCTCAAGCGCGCCATCCACACCCTGTGGTACTGCCTGGACGAGATGGACCGCACCTGGCTGCCGGTGGTCAAGAGCTGGCGCCTGAACGAGCGCCACTATGGGGCGCTGCAGGGCCTGAACAAGGCCGACATGGCCAAGCAATACGGCGAGCAGCAGGTGCTGGTCTGGCGCCGCAGCTATGACACCCCCCCGCCGGCCCTGGAGCCGACCGACCCGCGCAGCGAACGGGGCGACCGCCGTTATGCCGGCCTGCCCGCTGATCAGGTGCCGCTGACCGAGTGCCTGAAGGACACCGTGGCGCGCGTGCTGCCCTTCTGGAACGAATCCCTGGCACCGGCCATCCGCAGCGGCCAGCGCGTAGTGGTCTCTGCTCATGGCAACTCGATCCGCGCCCTGGTCAAGTACCTGGACGGCATCTCCGACCAGGATATCGTGGGCCTGAACATCCCCAACGGCATCCCCCTGGTCTACGAACTGGATGCCAGCCTCAGGCCCATCCGCCACTACTATCTGGGCGATGCCGAGGCGGCCGCCCGGGCCGCCGCCGCCGTTGCCACCCAGGGCAAGGCCTGAGCGACCGGCCCTTGCACCTGGCTGTTCCACCCCCAACTGCAACAGCACACCTGGGCCGGGAGCGGCCCAACAATTTGTCACCAGCCGCCGGAACCCCGGCGGCAATTTCGCTTCCAAGCGTGTATATTGAAGCGACGAGGGTCTATCCATGGGTCAGAAACTGAAAATCGCCGGCTGGGTTTCGCTGGGCGTGCTTGCCGGCGCGCTCACCACCGTTTCCCTGCAAACCGTGGCGCGCAATGCCGTGGCGCCATTGCCGCTGGAGGAGTTGCAGCAGCTCGCCGCCGTCTTCGGCATGATCAAGACCGACTATGTCGAGCCGGTCGATGAGAAGAAACTCATCACCGATGCCATCTCCGGCATGGTCTCCAGCCTGGACCCGCATTCGCAGTACTTCGACAAGAAGTCCTACAAGGAATTCCGCGAGGGCACGGCCGGCCGTTTTGTCGGCGTGGGCATCGAGATCACGCAGGAGGACGGCCTGGTCAAGGTCGTTTCGCCCATCGAAGGCTCGCCCGCCCACCGCGCCGGCCTCAAGACCAATGACCTGATCACCCGCATCGACGACACCGCCGTCAAGGGCCTGACGCTCAATGAAGCCGTCAAGCGCATGCGCGGCGAACCCAACACCAAGGTCGTGCTGACCATCTTCCGCAAGGACGAGAACCGCTCCTTCCCCGTCACCATCGTGCGCGAGGAAATCAAGACCCAGTCGGTCAAGGCCAAGGTCATCGAGCCCGGCTACGCCTGGATCCGCCTGAGCCAGTTCCAGGAACGCACGGTGGACGACTTCGCGCGCAAGATCGACGAGATCTACAAGCAGGAGTCCGGGCTCAAGGGCCTGGTGCTGGACCTGCGCAACGACCCGGGCGGCCTGCTCGACGCCGCCGTGGCCATCTCGGCCGCCTTCCTGCCCGAGAACGTGACCGTGGTCTCGACCAACGGCCAGCTCGCCGAGAGCAAATTCACCTTCAAGGCAGCGCCCGAGTTCTACCAGCGCCGCGGCAACAGCGACCCGCTCAAACGCCTGCCCGCCAGCCTCAAGAAGGTGCCGCTCGTGGTCCTGGTCAACGAAGGTTCCGCCTCGGCCAGCGAGATCGTGGCCGGCGCCCTGCAGGACCACAAGCGCGCCACCATCATGGGCAGCCAGACCTTCGGCAAGGGCTCGGTGCAGACCGTGCGTCCGCTGGGCCCCGACACCGGCCTGAAGATCACCACGGCACGCTACTACACGCCTTCGGGCCGCTCCATCCAGGCCAAGGGCATCCTGCCCGACGTCATGGTGGACGAGACCGCCGAGGGCAATGTCTTCTCGGTGCTGCGCACACGCGAAGCGGACCTCGACAAGCACCTGAGCAACGGCCAGGCTGCCGAGAAGAAGGACGAGGCGCGCGAGAAGGCGCGTGATGCCGCCCTCAAGAAGCTGGAAGACGAGGCCAAGAAGCCGGCGACCGAACGCAAGCTGCCTGAATTCGGCACCGACAAGGACTTCCAGTTGATGCAGGCGCTCAACCAGCTCAAGGGCCTGCCCGTTCTGGTCAGCAAGACCCAGACCGAGCGCAAGGAAGAACCCAAGGAAAACTGAGTTGGGCAGCGGCGTCCGCTGGAACGCCCGCCTTCTCTGAGCAGACGATGACCGACGATCAGCTGCTGCGTTATTCGCGCCATATCCTGCTCGAAGAGATCGGCATCGAGGGCCAGCAGCGCATTCTCGACAGCCATGCCCTGATCATCGGCGCCGGGGGCCTGGGCTCCCCGGTCGCCCTTTACCTCGGCTCGGCCGGTGTTGGCCAGCTCACCGTGGTCGACCACGACAGCGTCGATGTCACCAACCTGCAGCGCCAGATCGCCCACAGCATGGCGCGTGTGGGCGCGCCGAAGGTCGACTCCATCCGCCAAGCCGTGGCCGCCCTGAATCCCGAGGTGCGGGTCCACACCGTCGCGCAACGTGCGGATGCCGCCTTGCTCGATGCACTGGTGGCCCGTGCCGATGTGGTGCTGGACTGCAGCGACAACTTCAGCACCCGCCAGGCCGTCAATGCGGCATGTGTCCGGCTGCGCAAGCCCCTGGTCTCGGGAGCGGCCATCCGCTTTGACGGCCAACTCGCGGTCTACGATCCGCGCACGGCCGACTCCCCCTGCTACGCCTGCGTCTTTCCCCCGCAGGACGATTTCGAGGAAACGCGCTGTGCCACTCTGGGCGTGTTCGCGCCGCTGGTGGGCATCATCGGCACCCTGCAGGCCGCCGAGGCGCTCAAGCTGCTCAGCGGCGCCGGCACGCCGCTGGCCGGCCGCCTGCTCATGCTGGACGGTCGACACATGGCCTTCAGCGAGATCCGGATACCGCGCAACCCGGCCTGCCCGGTGTGCGGCCAAGCCCCCCACTGAAACAAGCCCGCCTCAGTGGCAGGGGCCGTGGCGGCGACGGAACTCACGCGGCAATTCGGCTCGCCCCTGGCGGAACAGGCCCAGCCGGCGAGCCCGTGCCTGGCCTTCCTGCTGCGCATAAGGCCCGCTGTGCCCCCGGTAGCGATAGGACCAGGCGTGTCCCTGGCTGACCAGCCAAGCCCCCAGGTCCTGCCCGCGCAGACTGACCCGCGCCAAAGCCCGGCCGTAATCGTCATGCCGGCGCACGCGGACCTGCACCGCCTGACCCAGCACCCGGCCCACCAGGGCGGCCCGCGCCGTCTCGCCATGGGCTTGGCAGAGTTCGGGCGCATCGATCCCGTCGATGCGCACCGGACGGGGCGGACCACCGCGCTGCGGCCGCACCCACAGCGTGTCGCCGTCGCTGACATGGGTCACCGTGCCCGTCCAGCTCGAAGTCGATGTCCGCGCAGCCGCTGGGGCCAACAGACTCAGCAGCAGCAGCCCGCAGGCCCACTTCATACCCCGTACTTTCTCATTCCCTGTTTCCATGACCAGTCGCTCGAAGGCGTGATTTAAAGGAAGAAGCCGGTCAAATTTGGCCCCTTGCCCCGCGGGGCTCCTGTTAGACTTTGATGGTAAATGATGGATATCCCCTGTGAGCTCCGCTGCCACTCCCCTGCTTGACGTGCATGCGCTGCGTCTGGACGATGCGCGCGCGCTGCTCGAGCACGACGGCACCGAGCTGCCGGCGCCCGGGGACGGGCCGACCGCCTACCTGCAGCGCATCATCGACGGGCTGTGCGAGCTCTCCCTGCGCGACCCGCTGACGGGTCTGGCCAACCGGCGCCATTTCAGGGCCGTGCTCTCCCGCGAAATCGAGATCGTGGCGCGCTCCGGCAATTCGGCCCTGCTGCTGATGCTGGACATCGACCACTTCAAGAAGATCAACGACACCCATGGCCACCTGGCCGGCGACAAGGTCCTGCAGGCCGTGGCGCGCTGCATCGCCGGCTGCGTGCGCCCGCAAGACACCGTGGCCCGCTACGGTGGCGAGGAATTTGCCATCGTCATGCCCGACTGCCAGGCTGCCTATGGCGAGACCGTCGCCGAACGTGTGCGCCAGTCGGTGGCCTCGCTGTCCATTCCAGCGAGCCCGCTGGTGAATCTGCAGATCACCACCAGCGTGGGCGGCGCCTTCGCACCGGTCTGGGTGCGCTCCACCGCCGACCTGTGGATCGAGCGCGCCGACACCCAGCTCTACCTGGCCAAGGCCCAGGGGCGCAACCGGGTGTGCATCGATCACCAACAAGTCATTTCCGTCAGTCCGGAAGAGAAAAGCCTGCTGTTCGGCAATCTGGCCCTGGCCGATTCCGCCTGGGGTGACCTGACCGACAGCAGCACGCAGAGGTTCAGCTGATGAGTGATGAACTGAATACCGACAAGGACAAGCCGGCACCGCCCGTGCCCCTCAAACCCCTGGGCAAGGTGCTGGCCATCACCAGCGGCAAGGGCGGCGTGGGCAAGACCTTCGTCTCGGCCAACCTGGCCGCCGCGCTGGCACGCCGTGGCCTGCGTGTGCTGGTGCTGGACGCCGACCTCGGCCTGGCCAACCTGGACGTGGTGCTCAATCTTTATCCCAAGACCACGCTGCACGACGTCTTCACCGGCAAGGCCAAGCTGGATGAGGCCATCATCAAGGCGCCGGGCGGCTTTTCGGTGCTGCTGGCGGGCTCCGGCATGGTCGAGTACTCGCGCCTGACCCCCGAGGTGCGCGACGAATTCCTGCGCGTGATGGAGAGCCTGGTGCCACGTTTTGATGTGGTGCTGCTCGACACCGGCGCCGGCATCTCCGACGTGGTGCTGTTCGCCGTCTCCCTGGCCTCCGAGGTGCTGCTGGTGGTCACGCCCGAGCCGACCTCGCTGACCGATGCCTACGCCACCATCAAGGTGCTGGTCGGCCAGCAGAAGCGCCAGACCATCCGCATGATCGTCAACCAGACCGCCCGCCCGGGTGACGGCCGCGCCATCACGGTCCAGCTGCAACAGGTGGTGGACCGTTTCGTACCGGGCGAGCCGGGCAAACCGGTGAAGCTGGTGCACCTGGGCGACATCCCGGTCGACCCCTCGGTGCGCCAGGCTATCATGCGCCGCCAGCTGCTCATGCAGGTCACGCCGGGCTGCCCTGCCGGACTGGCCCTGGTGCAACTGGCCGGCAAGATCGAAGACACGGTCATCCCCAAAAACAGCTGAAGCTGTTCAGGCACATAAAACTCGCAAAGAAATCGTAGCGAGCGGCCCGAGCGCAAGGCGGACGGAGCGCAGGAACCGGAACGTACTTCAAGTACGTGAGGATTCCGACAACGAAGTTGCGGCGCAGGCTTACTTTCACAAAGCGAAAGTTAAGCGCAGCGGCCGGAGCCAACACCGCCCAACGCCGCGATCGGGTTGCGCAGTAGATTTATTCGCCAGTTTTTAGCTGCGGCCGATGATGGAGGCCGTTGCCATCAGCTCTTCGAGCAGGGCCAGCGAGACACGGCCCGACACCGCGTAGGGATCCAGTTCCGGCCTCTCGGAATACTTCAGCAGGATCGAGGTGTTGATGCGCGAGAGGTTGACCTGCCCCATGGTCCAGCCGCCAAAGCGCCGCTCGCTGATCTCCTCGTAGTGCAGCAGGACCACGTCCTTGTGGCGCACATCGCGCTGGATGTGGCCATACAGGTCGCTGACGGCGCCACGGCCACCCTCGATGGCCTGCAGGAAGATGCCGCCGCCGTAACACAGGATGCCTGTGATGCCGCAGGTCGGGTTGTACTGGCGCGAATGCGCCAGAATGTTCTCGATGGCCTCGGGGCCGGTGTCGACAGCGCGGCTGGCGTAAAGCAGGCGGACCAACATCTTCAGCTCCTCTGGGGAATCAGCGACAGGAATTCTCGGCGCAGGTTGGGGTCCTTGAGGAACACACCGCGCATGACCGAGTTGATCATCTTGCTGTCCATGTCCTTCACCCCGCGCCAGGCCATGCAGTAGTGGCTGGCCTCCATGACGATGGCCAGGCCATCGGGCTGGGTCTTTTCCTGGATCAGGTCGGCCAGCTGCACCACGGCCTCTTCCTGGATCTGCGGCCGGCCCATGATCCACTCGGCCAGACGCGCGTACTTGGACAGGCCGATCACGTTGGTGTGCTCGTTGGGCATGACGCCGATCCAGATCTTGCCGATGACCGGACAGAAATGGTGCGAGCAGGCGCTGCGCACCGTGATCGGGCCGACGATCATCAGCTCGTTGAGATGCTCGGCATTGGGGAATTCGGTGATGGTGGGCGCCTGCACATAACGACCGCGAAACACCTCGTTGACGTACATCTTGGCCACGCGCCGCGCCGTGTTGTCGGTGTTGTGGTCGTTCTCGGTGTCGATCACCAGGCTGTCGAGCACATGCTGCATCTTGTGCTCGACCTCGTCGAGCAAAGCTTCCAACTCGCCAGGCTCGATGTGCGCGGCGATGTTGTCGTTCGCGTAGAAGCGCTTGCGCGCCGCCAGCAGGCGTTCGCGAATCTTTACGGACACCGGGGTGCCCTCGTCGGCAGCGTCTGTCGGGTTCATGGGACTCTGGCTTTTCTTCAGCATGGCGTTATGGTAACAGCGATTCACCGTCAGGGTTATCGGCTTAACAACCTTTGACAGCAACAAATGCAGCTATCAATTCAATAGCGATTGCCGGTCAGGAACACGCCCACCCGCATCAGGCTGAAGGCCATGCGATCCAGCAGGCGCTGATGCCAGGGCCGGTTGGCATAGCGGGTCGGGTCCACGCGGCGCCCTTCATGCTCCATGGCATGGACCAGGCGGGCGCGCAGATCCCGCGCAAAACCGGCATCGTCCACCACCACATTGGCCTCGCGCGCCAGCAGGAGGCTCAGGGGATCGAGGTTGGAGGAACCGACGGTGGCCCAGTGGCCATCGATCACCGCCACCTTGGCATGCAGGAAGCTGGGCGAATACTCATGGATTTCCATGCCGGCCCCCAGCAGGACACCGTAGACCATACGCACGGCATGAAACTGCATGAAATACTCGTAGCGACCCTGCAGCAGCAGACGCACCCGCACGCCGCGCTGCCGGGCATGCATCAGAGCCAGTCTCAGTTTGCGTCCAGGCGCGAAATAGGCGTTGGCAATGATGATCTCTTCACGCGCCTCGGCGATCGCTTTGCGATAGGCGCGCTCGATGCGGCTGCGATGCCGCAAGTTGTCGCGCAGCAGCAGGGCCGCGCGCGTCCCCGCGCCGCCACGAAGCACACCGTCCAGCTCGGCGCTGTCGGCTGCGCCCTCCTGCAGCGCCTGTCTGACCGCCTCTTCCACGTGATGCCAGGCTGCCGGCAGATCGACTTCCCGGACCTTGCTACCCGCCTGTACTCGCCACCAGAACTGGACCGTCACTTCGTGCACGGCACGTACCAGAGGTCCCGTGACACGCACCGCAAAATCGAGGCGCGGCGCCTCAAGAAGGCCATGGTTGGGATCGTTCCTGTCATCCAGGACATTGATGCCACCGCAGAAAGCCACCCGGCCATCGACCACGCACAGCTTGCGATGCAGGCGGCGCCAGCGGCTGGGGATCAGCAGCCCAAGCCGTCCGAGGGGGAGAAAGATCCGCCACTGCACGCCGGCCGCGTCGAAGCGCCGGGCCCATTCCGCAGGCAGCCTGGGCGTGCCCACGCCATCCATCACCAGGTACACCTCCACCCCGCGTTGCGCCGCCCGCACCAACGCTGCGGCCACCTGCTCGCCAGCGGCGTCCGGATGGAAGATGTAGGTCTCGATGCGCACTTCGTGCAGCGCCCGGTCGATCGCCCGCACCATGGCGGGGAACAGTTCCTGCCCGCCCTGCAGCAGTTGCACGTGATGCGCAGCACGCAAGGGGGGGAGGTGACGGTCCGTCATGCGGGCAGACTGAATTCCGCAATCAGCGGCAGATGGTCGGACATGCGCCACCAGGCGCGCCCGCGCGGCACGTCCACATGCAGCGGCTGCAAGCCGCGCGCATAGACGTAGTCCAGCTGCACCAGGGGCAGGCGGGCCGGAAAGGTGGGGTTGCGGCCCGGGTGCAAGGTCTGCATCTGCATGCCTTCGAGCATGACGCGCACGCGGTCACCCCAGTCGTTGAAGTCGCCCGCCACGATCAGCGGGGCACCGGCCGGCACCTCGCGCTCGATGTAACGGCTCAGCTGATCCACCTGGCGCACGCGGCTGGCACGGATCAGGCCCAGGTGCACCACCACCACATGCACCGGCCGCTCGTTCACCATGACCTCGCTGTGCAGCAAGCCGCGCTGCTCGAAACGGTGGTCCGAGATGTCCTCGTGCTGGTGCGACACCACCGGCCAGCGTGACAGCATGGCGTTGCCATGCTCGCCGTGCCGGGTATAGGCATTGGTGCGGTAGACCGCCTCGTAGCCTTCGGGTGCCAGGAAATCGGCCTGCGGCATCTCGGGCCAGCGGCTGAAGTACTCCTCCTCGCGCCGGTGTACCTTGCGCACCTCCTGCAGGCAGACGATGTCGGCGTCGAGCTGCTCCACGGCCAGCCCCAGGTTGTGGATCTCCAGGCGCCTGCGCGGGCCCAGGCCTTGCACGCCCTTGTGGATGTTGTAGGTGGCGACGCGCAGGGTCTTCATGGTCATCATTCTGGCAGGACGGACGAAGCCTGGGCAAAGCGCGGCAACATCAGGCAGGCCTCGGCATTGCTGGGCGAAGCGCAGGCCTCGGCCGCATCGCGCCAGGGCAGCCATTGATAGTCGGTGTGCTCGCGCGGACTCAAGGTCACGGCCGTGCCGGCCGGCACCAGCAGGCCAAACAGATGCTCGGTGTTGCGCATCACCCCCGGCGCGTAGCGGTGACGCCAGCGCGGATAGATCTCGTAGACGTTTTCCAGCCCCCAGTCCAGCAGCGCATGGCCACGGGCGCGGGCATCGATGCCGGTCTCCTCGGCCACCTCGCGCATGGCCGTGGTCTCGAAGGATTCGTCGAGGTGGTCCTTGGCGCCGGTGACAGACTGCCAGTAGTCCTCGGCGTCGGCGCGCTTGATGAGCAGCACCTCGAGGTCAGGCGTGTGGATCACCACCAGCACGGACTGAGGGATTTTGTAGATCGGGTCCATGAATGGAAAAAGGGCGCTACCAGAGCGCCCTTTGATTCTGCACCATGGCCTCTCAGGCCGCCTTGACGCCGTCCGGGTTGCGCAGGCGGATGTGCAGCTCGCGCAATTGCTTCTCATCCACCGGGCTCGGGGCCTGGGTCAGCAGGCACTGGGCGCGCTGGGTCTTGGGAAAGGCGATCACATCGCGGATGGACTCGGCACCGGTCATCAGCGTGACGATGCGGTCCAGGCCGAAGGCCAGGCCGCCGTGCGGCGGCGCGCCATACTGCAGCGCGTCCAGCAGGAAACCGAACTTCATCTGGGCCTCTTCAGGTGTGATCTTCAGGGCGTCGAACACCTTCTGCTGCACGTCGGCGCGGTGGATACGGACCGAGCCGCCCCCCATTTCCCAGCCGTTGAGCACCATGTCGTAGCCTTGGGAGATGCATTTCTCGGGCGCGGTCACCATCCAGTCCTCGTGGCCGGCCTTGGGCGCGGTGAAGGGGTGGTGCACGGCGGTGTAGCGCTGGTTTTCCTCGTCGAACTCGAACATGGGGAAATCCACCACCCACATCGGCGCCCAGCGGGCCTCGAACAGGCCGTTCTTCTTGCCGAATTCGCTGTGACCGACCTTGATGCGCAGCGCGCCGATGGCGTCGTTGACGATCTTTTCCTTGTCGGCGCCGAAGAAGATCAGGTCGCCGTCCTGGGCGCCGGTGCGCTTGAGCACTTCGCTCAGCGCGGCGTCGTGGATGTTCTTGACGATGGGCGATTGCAATCCATCGCGGCCCTTCGCCACTTCGTTGACACGGATGTAGGCGAGGCCTTTGGCACCGTAGATCTTGACGAACTCGGTGTAGGCGTCGATCTCGCCGCGGCTGATGCCGCCGCCTTCGACCGAACCGCCAGGCACGCGCAGCGCCACGACACGGCCACCCACCATATTGGCGGCGCCCGAGAAGACCTTGAAGTCCACGTCCTTCATCACATCGGTGAGTTCGGTGAACTGCAGCTTCACGCGCAGGTCGGGTTTGTCGGAGCCATACAGATGCATGGCGTCCTGGTAGGTCATGACCGGGAACTCGCCCAGGTCCACCCCGATGGTGTTCTTGAACACCGTGGTGATCATGCCCTGGAACATGTCGCGGATATCCTGCTCGCTCAGGAAGGACGTCTCGATATCGATCTGCGTGAACTCGGGCTGGCGGTCGGCGCGCAGGTCCTCGTCACGGAAGCACTTGGTGATCTGGTAATAACGGTCGAAACCGGCCACCATGAGCAGCTGCTTGAAGAGCTGGGGCGACTGCGGCAGGGCAAAAAACTGGCCGTCGTGCACGCGGCTGGGCACCAGGTAGTCGCGCGCGCCTTCGGGCGTGCTCTTGGTCAGCATGGGGGTCTCGATGTCCACGAAGCCGTTGGCGTCGAGGAACTTGCGCACCTCCATGGCCACCTTGTAACGCAGCATCAGGTTGTTCTGCATGTAGGGGCGGCGCAGGTCCAGCACGCGGTGCGTGAGGCGCGTGGTCTCGGACAGGTTGTCCTCGTCAAGCTGGAAGGGCGGCGTGACGGAGGGGTTGAGCACGTTCAGCTCATGGCACAGCACCTCGATCTTGCCGCTCTTGAGGCTGTCGTTGGTGGTACCGGCGGGGCGTGCGCGTACCAGGCCCTTGACCTGGATGCAGAACTCGTTGCGCAGGCCTTCGGCGGCCTTGAACATCTCCGCACGGTCCGGGTCGCAGACCACCTGTACATAGCCTTCGCGGTCGCGCAGGTCGACGAAGATCACGCCACCGTGGTCGCGTCGACGGTTGACCCAGCCGCACAGGGTGACGGTTTGACCCAGCAGGGCCTCGGTCACGAGACCGCAGTAGTGGGAACGCATGGCCATTTGGCTTACTCTTTCAGGAACTCAGGGATGGGGTTGCTGGCCGGATTCGGCCGGCTGCAGTTGAGGGGGCTTGGCAGCGCCAGGAACTATCACCCCCATGGAAATCACATAGGTCAGTGCCTCGTCGACGTTCATGGCGAGCACGATGCAGTCGCTCTTCTTGATCATCACGAAATAGCCGCCGGTCGGGTTGGGCGTGGTCGGCACATACACGCTCAGGTACTCGCCTGGCAGATGGTTGGCCAGGTCGCCACCGGGTGTACCGGTCACGAAACCGATGGTCCACATGCCCTCACGCGGCCACTGCACCAGCACGGCCTGGCGAAAGGCGTTGCCTTTCTCGGAAAACAGGGTGTCCGAGACCTGCTTGACGCCTGAGTAGATGGAACGCACCACCGGGATGCGGTGCAGCAGCGCGTGCCACCAGCCGACCAGCTGGTTGCCGATGATGTTGGAGGCCAGGGCGCCGATGGCCAGCACCACGGCCAGGGCGAACACCACGCCCAGGCCGGGGATGTGCAGACCCAGCCAGCGGTCCGGTTGCCAGGCCTCGGGCAGGATGCGCAGGGTCTGATCCAGCGTGGACACCACCCATTCCAGCACCCAGACGGTGATGCCCAGCGGGGCCAGCACCAGCAGGCCGGCGAACAGCCATTTGCGGAATTTGGCCATGGGCTTCAAGCGCAACCGCAGCCCGTGCCACAGCTGTGACTGGCCGGCGCAGCAGCAGCCGGTGCCTCGCTGGTCGCGGCCGCAGCGGCCGTGGAAGTGGCGGCCGCCGCAGGGGTGGCTCCCCCGCGGAAATCGGTGGCGTACCAGCCACTGCCCTTGAGCTGGAAGCCGGCGGCCGTCACCTGCTTGCGAAAGGTCGGTTTGCCGCAGACCGGGCAGTCGCTCAGGGTCGGGTCGGAGATTTTCTGCAGCACATCCTTGGCAGCACCGCAGGATTCACATTTGTAGGCGTAAATTGGCATGGCTCGAAGGAGGTGGAAGAGGTCAAATCAGATGAAGGCCCTGCACGCGCCCCGTCCTGTGACAGGGGAACCGGCAGGAAACCCTCAATTATAGGCGGCCACCCCGGAATCAAGGCCGACACCCACCCCGGGGCCGGGGCGCCAGCGCCTTACTCCACGCCCGCCAGCTTGTGGTGGCCGGCATGCCGGTTGACGATGGTCTGGGGCCCGAGCGAACCCAGCAGCATGCCCGTCAGCGCAGCCAGCACACCGGCCAGCTGGGCCGGAAACTCCTCGCCAGCCGGGGTGGCCAGGAAAAGCCCCCAGGTCAGCAGACCCAGCACGATGGAGAAAATCGCCCCCTGGGTGGTGGCGCGCTGCCAGTACAGGCCGAAGACCAGGGGAATGAAGGCCCCCACCAGGGTCACCTGGTAGGCGCCGGACACCATTTCATAGATCGAGGTGCCCTGCATCTGGATCGCATACAGCAGCACCAGGGTGCTGAAGAGCAGCACGGTGATACGCATGGTCTTCAACTCCTGCTTGTCGCTCATGTGCGGGTTGAACTGGCGCCAGATGTTCTCCACGAAGGTCACACTGGGCGCCAGCAAAGTGGCCGAGGCGCAGGACTTGATGGCCGAGAGCAGCGCGCCGAAGAACAGCACCTGCATGATGAAAGGCATCTGCTCCATCACCAGGGTGGGCAGCACTTTCTGCGGGTCCTCCTGCAACAGGGCATTGGCGCGCTCGGGCATGATGATCAGGGCGCTGACGACCAGGAACATGGGCACGAAGGCGAACAGGATGTAGAGCGCCCCGCCGATGATGGCGCCGCGCGAGGCCGACTTGGCGCTGTCAGCGGACATCACGCGCTGGAATACGTCCTGCTGGGGGATGGAGCCCAGCATCATGGTGATGGCCGCGGCGATGAAAAACACCACGTCCTTGAAGCTGGGCTCGGGCAGGAAGTTGAACATGTCGCGGCTGACCGCCAGCGCCACGACCTTGTCGGCGCCACCGGCCATGTGGCCGGCAAACACGGCCAGGATGCTCAGGCCGGCCACCAGAATGATCATCTGGATGAAGTCGGTCAGCGCCACCGACCACATGCCCCCGAACAGCGTATAGGCCAGCACCGACACCACACCGATCACCATGCCCACGGGGACGCTGATGGCACCGCCTGACAGCAGGTTGAACACCAGGCCCAGAGCCGTGACCTGGGCCGACACCCAGCCCAGATAGCTCAGCATGATGATGAGCGAACACACCACTTCGACGCTGCGGCCATAACGCTCGCGGAAGAAGTCGCTGATGGTCAGCAGGGTCATGCGGTAGAGCTTGGCGGCGAAGAAGATGCCGACCAGGATCAGGCAGGTGCCGGCCCCGAAGGGGTCTTCGACCACGCTACCCAGGCCACCACCCACGAACTTGGCCGGAATGCCCAGCACCACCTCCGAACCGAACCAGGTGGCAAAGGTGGTCGTGACGATCATCAACAGCGGCAGCCGGCGCCCGGCGATGGCAAAGTCCGCCGAGTTCTTGACGCGCTTGGCAGCGTACAGGCCGATGGCAATGGTCACCAGCAGGTAAACAATGACGAGGGTCAGCAGCACCTTGTATCTCCTTGATTCATTGGGCCCGGATTATCCCCAGAACCTATTCCCTAGAACAACTGGAAGCGGATCACCATCTGGACGACGATCAATCCCAAAGCAAAACCGATGCCTGCGTAGATCAGCGCCTGCAACAGGCGATTGGTGCGGCGCTGCTCGGCCAGCAGTTCTTCCAGTTCGCGCCGGCTGCCGACGGCGTTGTGTTTCAGGTAGTCGTGCAGCAGGCGCGGCAAGTCCGGCAGCATCTTGGCGTAGCGCGGGGCCTGGTTCTTCAACTCCTCCAGCAGCCTGCGCGGGCCGATCTGGTCGGCCATCCACTTCTCCAGGAAAGGCTTGGCCGTGCTCCAGAGATCCAGTTCGGGGTCAAGCTCGCGGCCCAGGCCTTCGATGTTGAGCAGGGTCTTCTGCAGCAGCACCAGCTGCGGCTGGATCTCGACCTGGAAGCGGCGCGAAGTCTGGAACAGGCGCATCAGCACCATGCCCAGCGAGATTTCCTTGAGCGGGCGGTCGAAATACGGTTCGCAGACGGCGCGGATGGCGGATTCCAGTTCGTCCACGCGCGTGCGCGGCGGCACCCAGCCGGACTCGATGTGCAGCTCGGCCACGCGCTTGTAGTCGCGCCGGAAGAAGGCCGTGAAGTTCTGCGCCAGGTATTCCTTGTCGTACTCGGTCAGCGTGCCCACGATGCCGAAGTCCAGCGAGATGTAGCGCCCGAAGGTGGCCGGGTCGGTGCTGATGAAGATGTTGCCCGGGTGCATATCGGCATGGAAAAAACCGTCGCGGAACACCTGGGTGAAGAAGATGGTGACGCCGTCGCGCGCCAGCTTCTTCATGTCGACGCCGGCCTCGCGCAGGCGCGTGGTCTGGCTGATCGGGATGCCCTTCATGCGCTCCATCACGATCACCTCGCTCTGGCAGTAATCCCAGAACATCTCGGGGATCAGCACCAGGTCCAGCCCCGCCATATTGCGGCGCAGCTGGGCGGCGCTGGCGGCCTCGCGCACCAAGTCCAGCTCATCGTGCAGGTATTTGTCGAACTCGGCCACCACCTCGCGCGGCTTGAGGCGCTTGCCATCGGCCGAGAGGTTTTCCACCCACCCCGCCATCAGGCGCATCAGGCTCAGGTCCTTCTCGATAGCCGGCAGCATGCCGGGGCGCAGCACCTTGACGGCCACCTCGCGCTCATGGCCATCACGGTCCCTGAGCTTGGCGAAATGCACCTGCGCAATCGAGGCGCTGGCCACCGGCTCACGCTCGAATTCGCTGAAGATCTGCGCCACCGGTTTGCGAAAGGCCCGCTCGATCGTGGCGACGGCCACCTCGGAAGGGAAGGGCGGCACACGGTCCTGCAGCTTGGCCAGCTCGTCGGCCATGTCGGCCGGCAGCAGGTCACGCCGGGTCGAGAGCACCTGGCCGAACTTGACGAAGATCGGGCCCAGGCGTTCCAGCGCCTCACGCAGGCGCTGGCCACGCGGGGCGTCCAGGTTGCGGCCGATCGAGACGATGCGTGCGATCACACGCAGCCAGGGTTTCTGGAAACTGGTCAGGACCAGCCCGTCCAGGCCATAACGCAGCACGATCCAGACAATGTAGGTGCCGCGCAGCAGTCGGGTCATGCCTGGCCTCCGCGCTTGGGCGTCAGCCACTGGCGCAAAGTGTCCAGTGCACGCCGCGCGGCCTGGGCCAGGCCATGGGCCGGTGCATCGCCGATGATGCGCGCCAGATCTTCCTCGATGTCCCAGCGCACATGGTCGACCAGCCAGTTGATCTCGGCTGCCAGCTGCACGTCGCCCTCGATGCGCACGGCCGGCTTGTCACCCGCCAGGGCCGCCTGCATCAGGGCCGCCGGGGAAGCCTCGGTCACGGAGAGCGTCAGGTCGGACGGGGTATCGGCAGCGGCCAGGTCCAGCAGACCGGCCGGCGTGAGCTGCAGCTTGAACTGGAACTCGCGCCAGTGGAACAGCACCACCCGGCCCTTTTGCCGCGCCAGCCGGCTCATGGCCTCGGGCTCCTGCATCAGCACATGGTTGAGCAGCAGCACGATACGCCGCTGCACTTCCTGCACGGCCCACTCAGGTGGTTGCAGGGTCGTGCCGAGCTTCTGGAAAACGTCTTCCAGCAATGAAAAAGGGGACTGTGTTGCCATAGTCCCCGATTATTGATTAGAAGCAGGCTGATTTATTGCAGGGCCTGCACTCCGGCCACGAGCCAGCCGCGACTGCCGTCCCTGGGTTTGACCATGTTCCAGACCTCGCGGAAGGGGCTGGGACCGGCTTGCGGCGTCTCGCGGATCATGCCGGAGAACTCGACGCTGGCCATATAACCGTCGCCCAGTTCCTCGATGCCCAGCAACTGGGCCTGCAGCATCTGCACCTCGGTCAGGTTCACAGCGCCGCCTGTGTGGGCCTCGCGCTCGGCCAGCTGGGCGCTGATCTCGGTCAGCATGTCATCGGTCATCATGGAGCGCAGGGTGGCCATGTCGGCCTGATCCCAGGCTGCCTGCAACAGGATGAAATTGCTCTTGGCGGCCTTGAGGAAGCCGTCGGCATCAAAACCGGCGGGAACGCTCCAGCCACTGGCCAGGCCAGAACCGATCACGATGCCGGAGGTGCCGCCGGAACTGTCAAAAGCCGTATGGCTGCGCTCCCAGGGGCGTGCCGAAGCGTCGTTGCCCACGTTTTCCGGGCGATAGGCGGGTTTGGCTGTGGGGACCTGACCGGCACCAGCCCCCTGGAAAGCATAGGGGCTGCGGTCCGTGGCGCCCGGGCGCCGGCTGCGCATGAACCAGCCGAAGGCCATCATGGCCAGCAGCACCACCAGGGCAATCAGGATGAACTGGCCAAAGGCCTCGCCCAGACCCAGGGAACTGGCCAGCCAGGCCAGACCCAGACCGGCGGCCAGGCCACCCAGCATGGCGCCCCAGGGCTTCTTCGGTGCGGCTGCAGGTGCAGCAGCCGGCGTGGCGGGTTTGGCCGCCGCCGCATTCTGTGCCGGGGCCGCAGGGGCGGCAGGCGCAGCTTCGCGCTGCGTCACATTGCTCGACTGCTTGCCGACCGATTTGCCGCCGCCAAGACGCTTGGCCTCGACGTCCACGGCACCCAGCGCCAGGACCAGGGAAAGGGCCAAAGACCAGAGTTTCATGCTTGCTCCAAAAATACTGTGCGTACCCGCGTATGCCGAACTTAACTCAAATCCGGTACGTCAGCACTTGATTCCAACATGAAGTGCCACCACACCGCCGCTCATGTTGTGAAAATCCACATGACCGAATCCGGCTTTTTGCATCATGGCCTTGAGTTCCTCCTGGCCCGGGTGCATGCGGATGGACTCCGCCAGGTAGCGGTAGCTGTCGGCGTCGCCGGCCACCAGCTTGCCCAGCTGGGGCAGGATCTTGAAGGAATACCAGTCGTAGGCCTTGGCCAGCGGCGGTGCCACTTTCGAGAACTCCAGCACCAGCAGCTTGCCGCCGGGCTTGAGCACACGGCACATCTCGGCCAGGGCCACGTCCTTGTGCGTCATGTTGCGCAGGCCGAAAGCCACACTGACCAGGTCGAAATGACGGTCCGGGAAAGGCAGCTTCTCGGCATCGCAGACCACGGTGGGCAGGACCACTCCGGCGTCCAGCAGGCGGTCACGGCCCACGCGCAGCATGGCTTCGTTGATGTCGGTGTGCACGACCTGCCCGGTCTTGCCGACCTTTTTGGCAAAGGCCAGGGCCAGGTCGCCGGTACCGCCGGCAATGTCCAGCGCGCGGTCGCCCTCCTTCAGGTTCGCGACGGTGACGGTGTAGGCCTTCCAGACACGGTGCAGGCCGGCGGACATGAGGTCGTTCATGACGTCGTATTTCGACGCCACCGAATCGAACACGCCGCGCACGCGGCGGGCCTTCTCGGCCTCGGCTACCGTCTCGAATCCGAAATGGGTGCTGCTCATGATCAGTGGCTGCCGCAGGCGTGGCCGGCTTTTTCGGGCATGGGCGCGTCGCGATTCACGCCGGCCGCCGCCAGTCGGGCCTCGTAGTCGGCCCAGAGCTGGTCCTGCTGCGAGCCCAGGAAGTAGAGGTAATCCCAGGAAAAGATGCCGCTTTCGTGACCATCCGAGAAAGTGGGCTGCACGGCGTAGTTGCCCACCGGCTCCAGAGCCGCCAGTTCCACCTCGCGCTTGCCGGTCTGCAGCACCTCCTGGCCCGGGCCGTGGCCCTGCACCTCGGCCGAGGGCGAATACACGCGCATCAGCTCGAAGGGGATGCGGAAGGTCTTGCCATCGGAAAAGGCAATTTCCAGCACCCGCGACTTGCTGTGCACCGTGAGATCCTGCGGCGTCGGTGCGCCGGACTGCAAACCTGCCATGAGAGTCACCTCGTCTGTTGAAACCGGATTATCCCCAGACTGGCGGCCAGGCCGCCAGCAGGGTCATACCAGGACACGCTCGATGCCGCCGGCGTTGGCCGAGGCCACGTACTGCGGCATCCAGTCCTCGCCCAGGATCTGACGCGCCATCTCGACCACGATGTAGTCGGCCTCCAGCAGGCCGTTCTGCAGGTCGTTGCCGTAGCGGTTCAGGCCCTGCAGGCAGCTGGGGCAGCTGGTCAGGATCTTGACGTTGTCCTTCGCGCCCACCAGCCCCGCTTCGCGCAGCTCGGTTTCGCCCTTGCGGATTTCCTCTTCCTTGCGGAAGCGCACCTGGGTCGAGACATCGGGCCGGGTCACGCCCAGGGTGCCGGACTCGCCGCAGCAGCGGTCGCTCTTGAGCACGTTGTCTTTCGAATCACCGGCCAGCAAGGTACGCACCGTCTTCATCGAATCGCCCAACTTCATCGGGTTGTGGCAGGGCTCGTGGTAGAGGTAACCGCCCTGGGCGCCGCTGAGCTTGATGCCTTTTTCCAGCAGGTACTCGTGGATGTCGATGATTCGGCAGCCCGGGAAGATTTCCTCGAACTTGTAGCCCTGCAGCTGGTCGTAGCAGGTGCCGCAACTCACCACCACGGTCTTGATGTCCAGGTAGTTCAGGGTGTTGGCCACGCGGTGGAAGAGCACGCGGTTGTCCGTGATCATCTTCTCGGCCTTGTCGAACTGGCCGCTGCCGCGCTGCGGGTAGCCGCAGCAGAGGTACCCCGGCGGCAGCACCGTCTGCACGCCGGCGTGCCAGAGCATGGCCTGAGTGGCCAGGCCCACCTGGCTGAACAGGCGCTCGGAGCCGCAGCCCGGGAAGTAGAACACCGCCTCGGTCTCGGCCGTGGTGGCCTGCGGGTCGCGGATGATGGGAACGTAATCGGCGTCCTCGATGTCCAGCAGGGCACGCGCCGTCTTCTTGGGCAGGCCGCCCGGCATCTTCTTGTTGATGAAGTGGATCACCTGCTCCTTGATGGGCGCGGGGCCCACCGTGGCCGGCGGTCGGGCGGTCTGACGCCGCGCCAGCGTGCGCAGCAGCTGGTTGGCCAGACGCTGGGCCTTGAAACCCACGCCGACCATGGCCGTACGCATCAGCTTGATGGTCTCGGGGTTGGTGGCGTTGAGGAAAAACATGGCCGCCGCGTTGCCGGGGCGCCAGGTCTTCTGCCCCATCTTGCGCAACAGGTTGCGCATGTTCATCGAGACGTCGCCGAAGTCGATCTTCACCGGGCAGGGCGAGAGGCATTTGTGGCAGACCGTGCAGTGGTCGGCCACGTCCTCGAACTCCTGCCAGTGGCGGATCGAGATGCCGCGGCGGGTCTGTTCCTCGTAGAGGAAGGCCTCCACCAGCAGCGAAGTCGCCAGGATCTTGTTGCGCGGGCTGTACAGCAGGTTGGCACGCGGCACGTGGGTGGAGCACACGGGCTTGCACTTGCCGCAGCGCAGGCAGTCCTTGACGCTGTCGGCAATGGCGCCGATGTCGCTCTGCTGCATGATCAGCGACTCGTGGCCCATGAGGCCGAAGCTGGGCGTGTAGGCGTTGGTCAGGTCGGCCGGATGGGCGCTCTCGCGCAGCAGCTTGCCGCGGTTGAAGCGGCCTTCGGGGTCGATGCGTTGCTTGTAATCGGCAAAGGGTTGCAACTCGGCGTCGCTCAGGAATTCCAGCTTGGTGATGCCGATGCCGTGCTCACCGGAAATCACGCCGTCCAGCGAGCGCGCCAGCGCCATGATGCGTTTGACCGCGCCGTGCGCGGCCTGCAGCATCTCGTAGTCGTCGCTGTTGACGGGGATGTTGGTGTGCACATTGCCGTCGCCGGCATGCATGTGCAGCGCCACCCAGACCCGGCCCTTGAGCACCTGCTGCTGGATGGCGTTGCACTCGGCCAGCATCGCTTCAAAGGCGCGCCCGGTGAAGATGTCCTCCAGCGGGGTGCGGATCTGGGTCTTCCAGCTGGCGCGCAGGCTGTGGTCCTGCAGTTGCGGGAACAGCTCGTCCACCCGGGTCAACCAGTCCTGCCACTGCACGCGCACCTCGCGCACCAGCGCCAGGGCCTGGGCCACGCGCTCTTGCATCAGCTCGGTGGGCGGGGTCTCGTTGACGTCATCCTGCTTGCTGATCGCCAGCAGATGCGGCAGGTTGTCCTCGCTGAAGAAATACTCCAGTTCGTCGCAAAGCTTGATCTTGTTGCGCAGCGACAGCTCGATGTTGATGCGCTCGATGCCGTCGGTGTACTCGGCCATGCGCGGCAGCGGGATCACCACGTCCTCGTTGATCTTGAAGGCGTTGGTGTGCTTGCTGATGGCGGCCGTGCGCTTGCGGTCCAGCCAGAATTTCTTGCGCGCTTCGGCGCTGATGGCAATGAAACCCTCGCCGCTGCGCGAGTTGGCGATGCGCACCACCTCGCTGGTGGCGCGCGCCACGGCGTCGGTGTCGTCGCCCACGATGTCGCCGATCAGCACCATCTTGGGCAGGCCGCCGCGCTTGCTCTTGGTGGCGTAGCCTACGGCCTTGAGATAACGGTCGTCCAGGTGCTCCAGGCCGGCCAGCAGCACACCGCTGCGCTTCTGCTCGGCAAACATGTAGTCCTTGATCTCGACGATGCTGGGCACCGCGTCGCGTGCGTGGCCGAAGAACTCCAGGCACACGGTGCGAGTGTGCGCCGGCATGCGATGCACCACCCAGCGCGCGCTGGTGATCAGGCCGTCGCAGCCTTCCTTCTGCACACCGGGCAGTCCGGAGAGGAACTTGTCGGTCACGTCCTTGCCCAGGCCTTCCTTGCGAAAGCTCGGGCCCGGGATGTCCAGGCGTTCGGTCTTCACCAGCTTCTTGCCATCGGCCTCGAAGTACTTGAGCTCGAAACTCGCGACGTCGGCGTCGTGGATCTTGCCCAGGTTGTGGCCCACACGCGTGACTTCCAGCCAGCCCGCATCGGGCGTGACCATGCGCCAGCTCGCCAGGTTGTCCAGCGCTGTGCCCCAGAGCACGGCCTTCTTGCCGCCGGCGTTCATGGCGATGTTGCCGCCCACGCAGGAGGCTTCGGCCGAGGTCGGATCGACGGCAAAGACGAAACCGGCGCGCTCGGCCGCGTCGGCCACGCGCTGCGTGACCACACCGGCCTCGGTCCAGATGGTGGGCACGGCCTGGTCCAGGCCGGGCAACTGCAGCATCTCCACCTCGGTCATGGCCTCGAGCTTCTCGGTGTTGATCACCGCGCTCTTCCAGGAGAGCGGCACGGCACCGCCGGTGTAGCCGGTGCCACCGCCGCGCGGAATGATGGTCAGGCCCAGCTCGATGCAGCCCTTGACCAGGCGCGCCATCTCGGCCTCGCTGTCGGGAGTCAGGACCACGAATGGGTATTCGACGCGCCAGTCGGTCGCATCGGTCACGTGCGAGACCCGCGACAGGCCGTCAAATTTGACGTTGTCCTTGGCGGTCAGGCGGCTGAGCGTGCGCAGAGCCTTGCGGCGCAGGGCAGCAATTTTCTGGAAAGAAGCATCAAAGGCCTCGACGGCACGGCTGGCAGCTTCAAGCAATTCGCCCACCAGCGCATCGCGCTGCGGGTCGGCCTGCGGCGTGCGGCGCTTCTGCACCTCGCCCAGGCGGTGGTGCAGGGCCTCGACCAGCAGCACACGGCGCTTGGGGTTGTCCAGCAGGTCGTCCTGCAGATAGGGATTGCGCTGCACCACCCAGATGTCGCCCAGCACCTCGTAGAGCATGCGGGCCGAGCGGCCGGTACGGCGCTCCTCGCGCAGCTGGTTGAGTACCTCCCAGGCACGGGCCCCCAGCAGGCGGATGACGATCTCTCGGTCGGAGAAGGAGGTGTAGTTGTAGGGAATTTCGCGGATGCGCTCGTGGCCGTGCGGCGCAGGGCCGGCTGCATCCACGAATTGATCTAGCGGAGTCGGTGCGTTCATGGGAGATCCGGAATTTCAGCCAGAACGGAGCCACCGGCTGAGGCGAGATGTTACCGCAGTGCAACAAAGCCCCGCGGTCAAGCGCATCGGGCCCCTGTCCGCATCATGGAAACCCCGAATCCGGAGATGACCGTAACCGGAGCTTAATGTGTCTGTCACATTTCCCGCCTACGCTGGCCAGCTTGTCCATAAGGAGCCCCGCATGAAACTTTCCATGAAACTGAGCGTCGCCGCCCTGTCGGCCCTGCTGCTCGCCCCCGCCCAGGCCCAGACCGAGATCCAGTGGTGGCATTCAATGACTGCCGGCCTGAACGACTGGGTCATCGACTTGGCCAACGACTTCAACGCCAGCCAGAAGGACTACAAGGTGATCCCCACCTACAAGGGCACTTATGACGAATCGATGACCGCGTCCATCGCCGCCTTCCGCGCCGGCAATGCCCCGCACATCCTGCAGGTCTTCGAAGTGGGCACGGCCACCATGATGGCGGCCAAGGGCGCCATCGTGCCCGTCGGCAAGGTGTTGAGCGATGCCGGCTACAAATTCGACCCCAAGGCCTACATCCCCGCCGTGGTGGGCTTTTATACGGCCCCCAACGGACAGATGCTGAGCTACCCGCTCAACAGTTCGACCACCGTGCTGAACTACAACAAGGACATGTTCCGCAAAGCCGGCCTGGACCCCAACAAGCCGCCGCAGACCTGGCCGGAACTGGTGCTGGCCGCGGCCAAGCTCAAGGCTTCGGGCGTGAGCTGCCCCTTCACCACCAGCTGGCAGACCTGGACACAGCTGGAGAGCTTCTCCACCTGGCACAACACCCTGTTCGCCACCCAGAACAATGGTTTTGGCGGCACCTCGGCACGGCTGGCCTTCAACAGCCCGCTGCATGTGCGCCATATCGAGAACCTGGCCAACATGTCCAAGCAGGGCCTGTTCCACTACCGTGGCCGCGGCAACAAGGGCGATGCGCCTTTCTATTCGGGTGAATGCGCCATGGCCACGGCCAGCTCGTCGACCTACGCCACCATCAAGAAGAACGCCAAGTTCGATTTCGGCATCGCGCCCCTGCCCTACTACCCGGATGTGCCGGGCACGCCGCAAAACACCGTGATTGGGGGCGCGTCGCTGTGGGTGATGTCGGGCAAGAAAGCAGCCGAGTACAAAGGTGTGGCCGCCTTCTTCAACCACCTGACCAGCGCCGAGATCCAGGCCAAGAGCCACCAGCGCACCGGCTACCTGCCGATCACACTAGCCTCCTTCCAGATGACCGAGAAGTCCGGTTTCTACAAGGAGAACCCGGGCACGGACACCGCCGTCAACCAGATGATCCGCAAGACCACCGACAAGTCGCGCGGCATCCGCCTGGGCAACTTCGTGCAGATCCGCGCCATCATGGAAGAAGAACTGGAGCAGGTCTGGGCCGGCAAGAAATCCGCCAAAGAGGCACTGGACACCGCCGTCAAACGCGGCAACGAGCAGTTGGAGCGATTCGAGAAAGCTAACAAGGGTTGAGCCCTTGTTAGCCTTGCATCTGCACTGACGGTACCCCTCCCCAACCCTCCCCGCCAAGCGGGGAGGGCTTCAAAACAATAAGCAATAGCGGGTCACTTTGGAAAAACGTGTCCGATTCAAAAGCTGGTGGCTGCCCTGGGTGCTCCTGGCGCCCCAGGTGCTGGTGATCGCCGTGTTCTTTTTCTGGCCGGCGGCCCAGGCGCTGGTGCAATCCCTGCAGCAGCAGGACGCCTTTGGCACCTCGATCGAATGGGTCGGGCTGGAGAACTTCCAACGGCTGTGGAATGACGAGAGCTACCTGACCTCTTTCAAGACCACGGCCGTCTTCTCGGTGCTGGTCGCCGGACTGGGCCTGACGCTGGCCCTGGCCCTGGCCGTCTTCGCCGACCGGGTTCTGCGTGGTGCGTCCTTGTACAAGACCCTGTTGATCTGGCCCTATGCAGTCGCGCCGGCCGTGGCCGGCGTGCTCTGGCTGTTCATGTTCGCGCCTTCCATCGGCGTGGTGAGCTATGCGCTGCGCGCCATGGGCATCGAGTGGAACCACCTGCTCAACAGCAACCAGGCCATGACGCTGATCGTTTTTGCCGCCGTCTGGAAGCAGATCTCCTACAACTTCCTGTTCTTCCTGGCCGGCCTGCAATCCATCCCGAAGAGCCTGATCGAGGCCGCTGCCATCGACGGTGCCGGCCCCTGGCGGCGCTTCTGGTCCATCATCTTCCCCCTGCTCTCGCCAACCACCTTCTTCCTGCTGGTCATCAACGTGGTCTACGCCTTCTTCGACACCTTCGCCATCATCGACGCGGCGACCGAAGGCGGCCCGGGCAAGGACACCGCCATCCTGGTCTACAAGGTGTATTACGACGGCTTCAAGGCGCTGGACCTGGGCGGCTCCGCGGCGCAGTCGGTGGTGCTGATGGTCATCGTCATCGCCCTGACGGTGGTGCAGTTCCGTTTCGTGGAAAAAAAGGTCAACTACTGATCGTGTCCCATGGTTGAACGCCGTCCCCTTGCCACTGCGATCTCGCACCTCGTCCTCATCCTGGGCGTGGTCATCGTCGCCTTCCCGCTGTACATCACCTTCGTCGCGTCCACGCACACGGCGCAGGACATCGTGCAGGTGCCCATGCCCCTGCTGCCCGGCCCCCACCTGGTGGAGAACTACACCGCGGCCATCTTCGGCACCAGCGGCAGCGCGGCTTCCACCGCGCCCGTGGGCCGCATGATGACCGTCAGCCTCGTGATGGCACTGGTCATCGCACTGGGCAAGATCGCCATCTCGCTGCTCTCGGCCTTTGCCATCGTCTACTTCCGCTTCCCAGGTCGGCAGTTCTTCTTCTGGGCCATCTTCGTCACGCTGATGCTGCCGGTAGAGGTGCGCATCGGCCCCACCTACCAGGTCGTCAGCGACCTGGGCATGCTCAACAGCTACGCCGGCCTCACCGTGCCGCTGATCGCCTCGGCCACCGCCACCTTCCTGTTCCGCCAGTTCTTCCTGACGGTCCCGGACGAACTGGTGGAGGCGGCCCGGGTGGATGGGGCCGGGCCGCTGCGCTTCTTCAAGGACGTGCTGCTGCCCCTGTCGACCACCAGCGTCGCCGCCCTGTTCGTGATCCAGTTCATCTACGGCTGGAACCAGTACCTCTGGCCCCTGCTGGTCACCAGCA
This sequence comes from uncultured Hylemonella sp., assembly GCA_963512175.1. GTDB lineage: Bacteria > Pseudomonadota > Gammaproteobacteria > Burkholderiales > Burkholderiaceae_C > Hylemonella. The sequence goes on from CAUPLI010000005.1 coordinate 182,379, forward strand.
GCGAAGACATGTACCCGGTGGTGATGGGCATCAAGCGCATGATCTCGGGCGGCGACGCTGCCAACGACTGGAACATCGTCATGGCCACGGCCATCCTGGCCATGCTGCCGCCGGCGCTGGTGGTCATGCTCATGCAGAAATGGTTCGTCAAGGGCCTGGTGGACACGGAAAAATAAGAGACCGATTTATGGCATCCCTGACCCTCTCCAACGTCATCAAGCGCTACGGCCACGGGCCCAAGGCCAACCAGGTCATCCACGGCGTCAACGCCGAGATCGCCGACGGCGAGTTCATCGTCATCGTCGGTCCCTCGGGCTGCGGCAAGTCCACCCTGCTGCGCATGGTGGCCGGGCTGGAAGAGATCAGCGGGGGCGAGATCCGCATCGGCCCGCGTGTGGTCAACGAGCTGGAGCCGGCCGAGCGCGACATCGCCATGGTGTTCCAGAACTATGCGCTTTACCCGCACATGAGCGTGTTCGACAACATGGCCTACGGCCTGAAGATCGCCAAGGTGCCCAAGGACGAGATCCGCACCCGCGTGGACAAGGCCGCGCGCATCCTGGAACTGGGCCCCTTTCTCGAACGCAAACCGCGCGAGCTTTCGGGCGGCCAGCGCCAGCGGGTGGCCATGGGCCGCGCCATCGTGCGCCAGCCCCAGGTCTTCCTGTTCGACGAACCGCTCTCCAACCTGGACGCCAAGCTGCGCGCCCAGACGCGCCTGGAGATCCAGAAACTGCACCGCGAACTCGGCATCACCTCGCTTTTCGTCACGCACGACCAGGTCGAGGCCATGACACTGGCTCAGCGCATGATCGTCATGAATGCCGGCCGGATGGAACAGTTCGGCACGCCCGAGGAGGTCTACCACCGCCCGGCCTCCACCTTCGTGGCCAGCTTCATCGGCGCGCCGCCTATGAACCTGCTGTCCAGCGCGCCTCATGTCGAGCCCGGCACCATCCTGGGCATCCGCCCGGAGCACCTCGACATCGTGCCGCAGCCGTCCCCCCAGGGCTGGAGCGTGCAGGTCGAGGCCATCGAGATGCTGGGGGCCGAGCGCCTGCTCTACACGCGCATGGACAGCGAGCAGATCATCGTGCGCGTCAACGAAGGCCAGGGCACGGTCCCTGCCATCGACAGCACCCTGCACCTGGCGCCGCAGCCCGAGCGCCTGCACCGTTTCGACGAGGCCACGGGGAAACGCCTGTGAATCTGGCGCCCAGCGCCCAGCCCTGGCCCTACCCGCGCTGGATCGCACACCGCGGCGCCGGCAAGCTGGCCCCTGAAAACACGCTGGCCGCCTTCCGGCTCGGGCACGCGCATGGCTGGCGCATGTTCGAGTGCGATGTCAAGCTCAGCGCCGACGGCGTGCCCTTCCTGCTGCACGACGCCACCCTGGAGCGCACCACGAACGGCCAGGGCACGGCGGGCCAGTTGCCCTGGGCACGGCTGGCTGGCCTGGACGCCGGCAGCTGGCTGGCGCCCGCCTATGCTGGCGAGCCCCTCCCCACCCTGCAGACCATCGCGCGCTACTGCCTGGACCACGACAGCCTGCTCAATATCGAAATCAAGCCCACCCCCGGCACCGAGCGCCAGACCGGCACCGTCGTGGCACAAACCGCGATGCAGCTCTGGCAAAGCGCGGCTGTGCCGCCCCTGCTCAGTTCCTTCCAGCCCGAATCCCTGCTGGGCGCGCAGGCTGCGGCCACGGCACTGCCGCGCGCCCTGCTGCTGGACAGTTTGTGGGACGGCTGGCTGGAAACCGCCCGCAAATTGGACTGCGTGGCCGTGGTCTGCAAGTACACGCTGTGGGATGCCGCCCTGGTGGCGCGCGTGCGTGCGGCCGGCCTGCGATGCCTGTGCTACACGGTGAACGACGCCACCGCTGCACAAAACCTGCTGGCGCTGGGCCTCGACGGCCTGATCACCGATCGCGTGGATTTCTTTGATCCCTCACGGGCCGACACCGTGGTCGTCAACCCGTCGGCCGTGAGCGGCGTTGAAAGAGACGTCTAGAATCATGCCGCGCCGCCCCAAGGGGAGCGTGTTTCCATCGTTCATCTCCACGGGAGTTTTCATGAAGAAGATCATCGCCACCGCCCTGCTCTCGGCAGCCATCGTCACCCCCGCCCTGGCACAGCAGGACAGCCACTGGTACATGGCGCTGGACGCCGGCACGCTGACCATGCAGAACACCCAGTACGCCAGCCCGGGCTCCATGACCATTTCGGGCGGCTATCGCATGAACCGCAACCTGGCCCTCGAAGGCGGCCTGACCGCCGTCGGCGACTCCACCCTGTATGGCACGGGCACTTCCACCACCGCCCGTCAGGGGGACATGCGCTTCGTGGCGGTCGGCATCCTGCCCGTGAGCCAAAGCGTGGAACTGTTCGGCAAGGCCGGCATCGGCTTTCACACTGCCCGCATCACCAACAACCTGAATGGTTCCTACAACCAGCACACCACGGGCAATGCCATCCTCGGCTTCGGTGGCCAGTTCAACATCAACACCAGGTTCGGCCTGCGCCTGCAGTACGAGCACCTGGGCAAATCCAAAGCCACGGACACGGACGCAGGTGCCGACATCAGCCGCGTGTCCATCGGCGGCGTGCTGAATTTCTGAGTCCTGCCGAAGCGCTCCAGCAAGCCGGGCCCTGCCCGGCTTTTTTACGCCCAAGGCGAAGAGGGGCATAACACCTCGTTACAAGGCGTGGCCGCGGCCTTCCCATAATTCCGACCGCGTCCCCGCCAGCTGGCGGGTCCTCCATTGCAACGACAGGTTCACGCCATGAAAAAAATCCTTGCCACGGCCTTGCTCTGCAGCGCCGCCATCACCCCCGCACTGGCCCAGACCTCCCGCTATTACGGCGCCGCTGACTACGGTACCGTAAGCTTCAGCGGCCCGGGCTCCTACTCGAGCCCCGGGGCACTCACACTTTCCGGTGGCTACCACTATCTCCCCAACCTCGACCTGGAAGCCGGCCTCACGCTGATCGGCAGCGCCACAGCCGACGTGCCCGGCACAGGACGCGTCAGCATCAGCCAGAACATCCTGAGCGCCGTGGCCGTGGGCAAGGTGCCACTCAATAGCAGCGTTAATCTGTTCGGCAAAGCCGGCGTGGGCCTGCACGATGGCGAAATCAACGGCCTGCCGGACGACCTGATCTACGGCTTCGGCGCGCAGATCCTGTTCGACAAGAGACTCAGCATGCGCGTGCAATACGAAAGCCTGGGTCGCACCAAGGTCCCGTCCACCGGCAGTCGCGCCGACATGACGCGTCTGTCGGTCGGTGTGGCCTACGACTTCTGAGGAACGCCTATGGAAAAGCCGGGCGGTGCCCGGCCTTTCATCAGGGACGTCCTCAACGTCGCCAGCCGCGCGCCAGCAGCCACTGCGAGCTGGCCACTGCCACCACCAGAAGGGTGTAACCCGTCATCTTGCCGTCGCGTCCCAGCCACCACAGGCTGGCCAGAAGGACGACCACCCCCACCGCAAAATTCACCAGCACCTGCCCCCACCAGGGCAGCAGGGTCCGCTTCCTGAAAAAGGGGCGTGCCAGCAGGGGCACCAGCACGGCCAGCGCGAAAGCCGGGGCGATAAAGTTGAGCAGGTGGAAAAGGATGTCTTGGAGGTTCATGGGGCAGGCTTCGTGCCGGTCAAGGATGGCACAAGCCATTGATGTATTTATAAATTTTATAATCCCGCCATGGCAGTCTGGGCTTTGGGCATCAATCACACGACCGCGCCGCTCGATCTGCGCGGCCGGTTTGCCTTTGCGCTCGACCAATTGCCCCCCACCTTGCATGGCCTGCGTGGTGCGCTGCCGCGCCCGCCCGAAGCGGCCATCCTCTCCACCTGCAACCGCACCGAGATCTATTGCGCCAGCGAGCAGCTGGAGTTGGCCCCCACGCTGGACTGGCTGGCCAAGAGCGGCGGGGTCTCGGCCGAAGAGCTGCGCTCGCACACCTATGCGCTGCAGGGCAATGAGGCGGCACGCCATGCCTTCCGGGTTGCCAGCGGCCTGGATTCCATGGTGCTGGGTGAGCCACAGATCCTGGGCCAGATGAAGGACGCCGTGCGCGTGGCCGAAGAAGCCGGCGCCCTGGGCACCACGCTGAACCAGCTGTTCCAGCGTTCCTTTGCCGTGGCCAAGGAAGTGCGCAGCTCCACCGAGATCGGCGCGCACTCCATCAGCATGGCTGCCGCCGCCGTGCGCCTGGCCGGCAATCTGTTCGAGGACCTGCAGCAGGTGCGTATCCTCTTCGTCGGTGCCGGCGAGATGATCGAGCTGGCGGCCACCCACTTCGCGGCCAAAAATCCCAAGGCCATGGTCATCGCCAACCGCACGCTGGACCGTGGCGAGAAACTGGCCAGCCGCTTCGGCGCCGAAACCATGCGCCTGGCCGAGCTGCCCGAACGCCTGCACGAGTTCGACGCCGTCATCAGCTGCACCGCCAGCACCCTGCCGCTGATCGGCCTGGGCGCGGTGGAGCGCGCCCTCAAACAGCGCAAGCACCGCCCCATGTTCATGGTCGACCTGGCCGTGCCGCGTGACATCGAACCCGAGGTCAAGGGCCTGCCCGACGTCTACCTCTACACCGTGGACGACCTCGCCGCCGTGGTCCAGACCGGCCAAGCCAACCGCCAGGCCGCGGTAGCTCAGGCCGAAGTCATCATCGACGCCGGCGTGCAGAGTTTCATGCACTGGATGGACCAGCGCAGCAGCGTGCCCCTGATCCAGCAGCTCAATGCCCAGGCCGACGAGTGGCGCGCCGCCGAAATTTCCCGAGCGCGCAAGCTGCTGGCCAAGGGCGAGGACGTGGACGCCGTGCTCGAAGCCCTGTCCAAGGGGCTCACGCAGAAGATGCTGCACGGCGCCCTGGCCGAACTGCATGCCGGCGACGCCGCTGCGCGCGAACGCGCCAGCACCGCCATCCAGCACTTCTTCCTGCGCAAAGAGCGTTAGCGGCGCCAGCCTCCGCACCTCGTCCGCCGTGGCGAGGGCCTGCTCTCATCCGCCCACGTGCACCGCACGTCGGCCATCCCACCGGATCTGGAACACCTGCATGAAACCGTTTCTGCGCCAGCAACTCGAACGTTACGCCCAGCGCCTGGAAGAACTCAACTTCCTGCTCTCGCGCGAGGACATCATGTCCGACATGGGCCAGTTCCTTGTGCTTTCGCGTGAGCACAACGAAGTCACGCAGATGGCCGGCCGCTACGCCCGCTACAAACAACGTGAGGCAGATCTGGCCGGCGCGCAGGAGATGCTGGCCGACCCCGACATGGTTGACATGGCGCAGGAAGAAATCACCGCGACCACGGCCGAACTGACCCAGCTGGAAGAAGAGCTGCAGCGCCTGCTGCTGCCCAAGGACCCGGACGACGCGCGCAACGCCTTCATGGAAATCCGTGCCGGCACCGGCGGCGACGAATCGGCCCTGTTCGCCGGCGACCTGCTGCGCATGTACACACGCTACTGCGAGCGCCGCGGCTGGAAGACCGAACTCATCAGCGAATCCCCCAGCGAACTTGGCGGCTACAAGGAAGTGGTTCTGCGCATCGCCGGTGACCACGTTTACGGCGATCTGCGTTTCGAGTCCGGTGGCCACCGCGTGCAGCGCGTGCCCGCCACCGAAACCCAGGGCCGCATCCACACCAGCGCCTGCACCGTGGCCGTGCTGCCCGAACCGGACGAAACCCAGGCCGTGCAGATCAACCCGGCCGACCTGCGCATCGACACCTACCGCGCCAGCGGCGCCGGCGGCCAGCACATCAACAAGACCGACTCGGCCGTGCGCATCACGCACATCCCCACCGGCATCGTGGCCGAGTGCCAGGACGACCGCAGCCAGCACCGCAACAAGGCCAAGGCCCTGCAGGTGCTCTCGGCCCGCATCCAGGAAAAGGAGCGCAGCGAGCGCGCCGCCAAGGACGCAGCCCTGCGCAAAGGGCTGATCGGCAGCGGTGACCGCAGCGACCGCATCCGCACCTACAACTTCCCGCAGGGCCGCCTGACCGACCACCGCATCAACCTCACGCTCTACAAACTCGACCGCATCATGGAAGGCGAGCTGGACGACGTGGTGGCCGCCCTGCGCCATGCGCGCGAGGCGGAACAGCTGGCAGAGTTGGAAGTCGGCAACAGCTGAGCGCCAAAAAACGCCCAAACCTCCCGACAGGGCCCCGCAAACGGGCTTGCCGACCTAGAATGCAGCTACATTTTCAGTAGCACACATCGTCGTCGGGACATCATGCAAATTCAGCAAGCCCTTGCCGCGGCCTGCTCCGCCCTCGGGCTGGAGCGGCTGGATGCGCAGTTGCTGCTGCTGCACGCGCTGGGCCGGCCGCAGAACGACCGTGCCTGGCTGGTGGCACACGACAGCGACGCGCTCGCCCCGGATGCGGAGATGCGCTACATCAACCTCACGCGCCGCCGCGCTGCCGGCACGCCGCTGGCCTACCTGACGGGCCAGCGCGAGTTTTACGGTCTGACGCTGCAGGTCGATGCCCGTGTGCTCGACCCGCGCCCCGACACCGAGACCCTGGTCGACTGGGCACTCGAACACCTCACGCCGCAGGGCTCGGTGGTGGACCTGGGCACCGGCAGCGGCGCCATCGCGCTGGCGCTCAAGAGCCAGCGCCCTGCGGCCCGCGTCGAGGCCGTGGACGCCAGCCCCGAGGCCCTGGCCGTGGCCCAGGCCAATGCGCAACGCCTCGCGCTCGATGTGGCTTTCCACCTGGGCAGTTGGCTCGACGGCCTGCAGGAGAAATTCGGCCTCATCGTCTCCAACCCGCCCTACATCGCCGAAGGCGATCCGCATCTGGACCAACTGGGACATGAACCGCAGATGGCCCTGAGTTCAGGACACGACGGCCTGGATGCCATCCGCACGATCGTCACCCAGGCACCGGTGCGCCTGCTGCCCGGTGGCTGGCTGTTGCTGGAACATGGCTGGGATCAGGCGCAGGCCGTGCGCGCACTGCTCGCACAGGCCGGCTACACCGAGGTGCAGTCACGCCAGGATCTGGCCGGCATCGAACGTTGCAGCGGCGGACGCTGGATGCCCACGTGAACCCCCGCCTCGCCTGAACCGCCTCAAGCCCGCACTTCCAGCAGTTCCCCGACGCTGGTCGTGTAGCGCGGCGTACGGTGTTCCTGTTTCATGCTCCAGCGGCGCGCACGGCCGCCCAGGCCGGCGCTGGCCAGAAAGACCGTGTCCTGCCCGTAACGCTGGTTGAGCTGGTCCAACACCTGCACCAGCCGCGGACGCGGCGCGGGGGCGTCTCCCAGATCCAACTCTCCCTGGCGCAGGCCTTCGCGCTGCAGGTGCATGAGGACGACCCCCGCCTTGGCGTAGGGGTAGCCTTGCTTGTAAATGCCTTCCAGCACCGCAAGGGCCGCGTGCACGATACGCGATGTGTCGTTCGTGGGTTGCGGCAACTCGACGGAATGCCCCCTGGAACGGGGACGTGCCTGCTCGTAGTGCCCGGTGCGGATGTAGACATAGACCTGCCCTGCCACGCCGCGCTGGCGGCGCAGCTTCTCGGCCGCGCGCGTGGCAAAGACGGTGACGGCCTCGCGCAGATCGGCCAGCGCGCCGGTCTTGCGGCCGAAGGAACGTGTGACGGCGATGTGGCGCCTGTCCTGCGGACCGTCCTCCAGATCCACGCAAGGCCTGCCCTGCAACTCGCGCACGGTGCGCTCGAGCACCACGGACCAGCGACGCTGCACCTGCACCGGGTCCAGGCGCGCCAGGTCCAGCGCCGTGTGCACGCCGGCTTCGCGCAGCTGCTCACGCAGACGCCAGCCCACACCCCAGATCACGCCCACATCGGTGGCGGCCAGCAGGGCGTCGAGCTCGGCGCGATCCAGCGCGGCCAGGTTGCAGACGCGCGCGTGCCGCGCCGGATACGGCTCGGGCTTACGCTCGGCGGTCTTGGCGATGTGGTTGGCGAACTTGGCCAGGGTCTTGGTAGGGCCGATGCCGATGCTGCAGGGCAGGCCCAGCCACTGCAGCACACGCTGGCGCATGGTTTGGCCGCTGTCCGCCAAGTCGCCCGGCACGCCCGAGAGGTCCACGAAACACTCGTCGATCGAATAGATCTCCTGGCGCGTTCCGAAGTCCGCGAGCACCTCCATCATGCGGTCGGACATATCGCCGTAGAGCGCAAAGTTGGCCGAGAGCGCCACCAGGCCGTGGCTGCGCTCCATGGGCCGGATCTCGTGCCAGGGCGCACCCATGCGGATGCCGATGTCCTTGGCCTCGTTGCTGCGCGAGATGGCACAGCCGTCGTTGTTGGAGAGCACGATCACGGGCCGCCCTTCGAGCCGCGGCTGGAACACGCGCTCGCAGCTCACGTAGAAGTTATTGCCGTCGATCAGGGCGTACATGAGGGCGCCTAGTGCGCGAACTGGTGGACCGCGGCCGTGACCACCCCCCAGATTTCCAGGGTCTGGCCCTCTTCAGGCACGATGTCGGGGTAGGCCGGGTTGGCAGCCTGGAGCGTCACACGGCCTGCGCGCTGGTACAGGGTCTTGACGGTGAATTCGCCATCCACCACGGCCACCACAATGCTCTGGTGCCGCGGCTGGAGCGCCCGGTTCACCACCAGGATGTCGTCATCGAAGATACCGGCCCCCACCATGGAGGTACCGCGCGCGCGCAGCAGAAAGGTGGCCTGCGGATGCGTGATGAGCACGCGGCTCAGATCGATGCGCTGGCCGCCCAGGTCTTCTGCCGGCGAGGGGAAACCGGCCCGCACGCTGGCCAGCCCACCGGGCAGGGGCAAGGACGATGCGGCCACGGGCAGGGGTTGGTTCTGCATCTTGATACTGTTCATATGTACAGTATATTCCGACACCCCCATTTGTCCATACCGGGGACAGCATAGGCAGACCGCCCCCCGTTGCAGGAGAATAAATATTTGATCACTCATAACAAGGAATCCCTATGAAAGGCGACGCCCAAGCCATTGCACACCTGCAGGCCCAGCTCAAGAACGAGTTGACCGCCATCAACCAGTACTTCGTGCACTACCGCATGCTCAAGCACTGGGGCCTGGACAAGCTGGCCAAGAAGGAATACGAGGAGTCGATCGGCGAGATGAAACACGCCGACAAGCTGATGGACCGCATCTTCATGCTGGACGGCCTGCCCAATCTGCAGGACCTGGGCAAACTCAACATCGGCGAGAACGTGCCCGAGATCCTGCGCAGCGACCTGGCGCTGGAAACGGGCGCGCAGGCCACCATCAAGGACGGCATCGCCCACTGCGAGAAGGTACGCGACTACGTCTCGCGCGACCTGCTGCAGGAGATCCTGGACGACACCGAGGAGCACATCGACTTCCTCGAAACCCAGATCGAACTGCTGGAGAAAGTCGGCCCGCAGAACTACCTGCAGAGCCAGATGGGCGAGCTTTCCTGAGCCGATCCCTGCACCAACAAAAAGGGCTACGCACTGCGTAGCCCTTTTTCATGGGGGTGACAGCAAGCGGTGATTCAGGCGGCGACGAGTTGGATGGAACGACCCAGGCCCAGTTCCTGGCCCAGGTGTGCCATCTTGTGGCTGGGCCGGCATTCGGACCAGAGGGCGCGGGCGCAGCCCTCGCACTTGCCGCACTGGGTGGCCACGCCCAGTTCGAGCTGGATCTCGTCGAAGTCCGCCCCGGCACGGGCGGCACGTTCGATGGTCTTGTCGGAGACGCGATGGCAGACGCAAACAATCATGGCAGGTGGTGGTGGGTCGACTAGTTATGCAAATGATAATGGTTCGCAATACATAAGCAAGCGTTTTCTGCTTCGCCCCTGCCCGCGCCCGGGCCATTCAGACCGTTCAAAACCCTCAGGAACTTCCTGTTTAGCACTCTATCTCAGAGAGTGCTAATATAGAAATATGACCTCGAAAGGAGTTCTGCCATGACCGCTGTCACTGGAGTTTCCGCTTCCGCGCTGACCGTCGCGAATCCTTGGGCGCTCGTGCCCCCGCTGGGTAATCTGGACGCCTATATTTCGGCCGCCAACCGCCTGCCCATGCTCACCCTTGAGCAAGAGCAGGAGTTCGCACGCAAATTCCGCGAGTCCAACGATCTTGAGGCTGCCGGTAAGTTGGTGCTCTCTCACTTGCGTCTGGTGGTGTCCGTCTCGCGCCAGTACCTGGGCTATGGCCTGCCGCACGGCGACCTGATCCAGGAAGGCAATGTGGGCCTGATGAAGGCCGTCAAGCGCTTCGACCCGGATCAGGGCGTGCGCCTGGTGAGCTATGCGCTGCACTGGATCAAGGCCGAGATTCACGAGTACATCCTGAAGAACTGGCGCATGGTCAAGGTCGCCACGACCAAGGCCCAGCGCAAGCTGTTCTTCAACCTGCGCTCCAAGAAGCAGGGCTACAAGGCCGACGCCGCAGCCGCGGATGCCGCCACCCACCGCGAGACGCTGAGCGAACACGAGATCGACCTGATGGCCAAGGAGCTCAACGTCAAGCGCGAAGAGGTCATCGAGATGGAAACCCGCCTCTCGGGCGGCGACGTCATGCTGGACCCGGGCCCGGGCGACGATGGCGAAGACAGCTTCGGCCCCATCGCCTACCTGGCCGACGCCAACCATGAGCCCACCGCCATGATCGAGGCGCACCAGCGCGACGTGCTGGCCAGCGACGGCATCGCCGCGGCGCTGGACGTGCTGGACCCGCGCAGCCGGCGCATCGTGGAAGAGCGCTGGCTCAAGGTCAATGACGACAGCTCGGGCGGCATGACGCTGCACGAACTGGCGGCCGAATACGGCGTGAGCGCCGAGCGCATCCGCCAGATCGAAGTGGCCGCCATGAAAAAGATGAAGGCCGCACTGGCAGAATACGCCTGACTTTCACCACAAGCCACCAGGCCCCGGATTCGAGAGAGTCCGGGGCCTTTTCACTGGAGACAAGAATGCAACTGACCCCCTCCCCCTTGCGTCGCGCCTTGCTGGCGCTGGGCCTGCTCACGCTGGCCGGCGGCGCTCACGCAGAGCAGCCCGTCTGGCCGAGCAAGCCGGTGAAGATCATGGTCGGTTTTCCGGCCGGCACGTCGCCCGATCTGGTGGCACGCACGCTGGCCGAGCCGCTCTCCAAGGCACTGGGCCAGCCCGTGATCGTGGAGAACAAGCCGGGTGCGGGCGGCAATATCGCGGCCGACATGGTGGCCAAGGCCACCGACGGCCACACCATCGGCGTGATGATCAACGGCAACCTGACCATCGCCAGGCTGCTGAACTCGAAGACGCCGTATGACCCGGCCAAGGACCTGGCCCCCATCAGCCTGATCGGTACCGCGCCGCTGGTGCTGGCCGCACCGGTCGAAGCCCCCGGCAAAACCACCGCCGAGTTCCTGGCCGCTGCGCGCAGCAGCGGCGACAAGTGGAGCTATGGCTCGCCCGGCGTGGGCACCGTGGGCCACATCGGCATGGAGCTGCTCAAGGCGCGCGTGGACATGAACCCCGTGCACGTGCCCTACCCCGGCTACCCGCAGGTGGTGACGGCCATGCTGGGCGGACAGATCCAGCTCTCCATGCTGCCGCCGGGCCTGGCCCTGGCGCAGGCCCGCGCCGGCAAGGTCCGCGTGCTGGGCGTCACGTCCGCCGGCCGCAGCACGCTGACACCCGAAATTCCCAGCCTGGCCGAAGCCGGCGTGAAGAACTTCCAGCTCGAGATCTGGAACGCGGTGGCCGGCCCGGCCTCCATGCCCAAGCCCATCGTCGCCAAGCTCTCGGCACTCTTCAGCGAGATCGCGCGCAGCCCCGAAGTGCGGCAACGCCTGTTCCAGCAGGGCTGGCAGGTGGCGGGCGGCTCCTCCGAAGCGCTGGCCCTGCGCATCAAGTCCGACACGGCCACGCTGGGCAAGATCATTGCCGAGCGCGGCATCAAGGCCGAGTAAAGCCGGGGACCTAAAAATCCATCACCACCGACAGCTTGGCGTAGCGGCCTGGCTGGGTGTAGGCATCGATCTGCGTGGTGGCGCTGGCGGTGGTGAGGCCCTGCAGATCGGACCACAACCAGTACTTGCGATCGGTCAGGTTGTAGATGCCGGCATTGAGCCGCAGATCCTTGCGGATGCGCCACTGGCCGGAAAGATCAAAGGTGGCGACCGCGGGCACGTCGGTGACCTGGGTGCCGCCGACCCGGACCCCCGCCGTGGGATCGATGTCGTCGGCCGTCTTGGCGGAGCGGTATTGCATGTCCAGCCGCAGGGTCCAGGGGGCCGTGTCGTAGTGCATGCCCGCGGTGAGCATGGCAGGGTCGATGGAGTTCAGCGGGCGCCCGGTACCGGTGTCCTGCCCGCGTGCATGGGCCAGCGCAAAGGGCGTCGTCACGCGACCCGACCCCACCCGACCCCAGTCCATGCGCCCGCGGAGCTCGAAGCCCCAGATGATGGCGTTGTCGATGTTGACCGTCTGGTAGACGTAGGGATCGGGTGCGGTGCCGCTGCCTGACAGCAGCTTCTTGTCCACGATGAGCTGGTTGTAGTTGCCGGTGAAGACGGCGAATTCTGTGGTCAGGCGCTCGAAACTCGTGCGCACGCCCAGCTCGTAGTGCTGACTGGTCTCGGGCTTGAGGTTGGGATTGGGCAACAGGCGCGCATTGATGCCGGGCTGCGGATCGAAATAACCGTTGAGCTGCCAGGCATTGGGCGCCTTGAAGCCGCTGGCGTAGTTGCCGAAGACCGACCACTGGCTGTCGACGCGGTACAAGGCCCCGAGCTTGGGCGAGGTGTGCGTACCCGAGAGGGAGATGCCCGGCGCACTGGCAGGCGGTGCATAACCGGTCTGGCTGATCACATCCAGTGCAAAACTTTCAAAGCGCAGCCCGGGCGTGATGCGCCAGCGTTCGCTGACCAGTTCACTCTGCGCATACACACCGACGCTGGTATCGCGCGTGTCGGGAAAATATTTCTTCGGCACGTAAGCAGTCAGGGGTGCCGGGTCATAGCCGCCAAACCAGCTGGTGACCTCGCTGCTGACGTAGTCCACACCATACGTGAGCCGCTGCGTCCAGTCACGCGACACGGGCGTGGTCTTGCCGGCCTGCACACCCAGCTGCCAGGTTCGCTCGCTGTAGCGCGTGTCACGCAGGCGCACACCGCCGTCGTTGCGCACGGTGCGCCCCTTGTCCTGTGCGTCGGCATTCTGGAAACTCAACACCGTCTGCAGCAGATCGGCCCAGGCCTCGCTCAGGTTGTAGCGTGCATCCCAGGTGTAGCGGTCACGGGCGAAATTCTGGCGCGCATTCTCACCCACGACCGACGATGCCACCAGGGGCGGCTTGGCCCGGCTGGACAGCAGCTCCACATCCGACTGCTTGCCCACGTGCTCGGCCGTGAGGACGTGCTTCTGAGTCCCGTCAGGCCTGGCCACCAGCTTCATCAATACGGAGTCCCCGCTGGTGTTCTGCGGGTTGGGACGCGTGCGGTCGGTGTTGGCCGCATCATTGCTGCCCATATTGTTCAAGCCCTTGCCCGTGTAACTGGTGCCGGTGAACATCCACTGCAGGGTGTCGCTGGCCCGGCCGGCCAGGGTCGCCGTGGCCTTGTACGTGTCGTCGTCGCCACTCCAGCCCAGCGCCACGCGCCCGCCCAGGTTCCTGGGTTCGCCATTCGCGGCGGCCAGAAAATCCGAGGGCTCGTGGGTGATGAAGTTGACCAGGCCGGCCAAGCCGTCCGATCCATAAAGAACCGAACTCGGCCCCCGCACCAGTTCCACCCGCTTGATCAGGTCGAGTGCCAGCGCGTCGCGACCGAAGGCATTGCTGCCATTGACGTAGCTGCGAGGCAGGCGGATGCCGTCGACCAGCATGAGCACCCGGTTGCCGCCCAGGCCGCGGATGGTGAAGCCTACGTTGCCATCACGCCCGACCGGATTGCCCGCACCGGTCACCGAGAAGCGGGCCGGCGCATGCCGGACCGAGACATTGGGCATGTCGGCCGCGAGATCCTTGATGTCGTTGATCTGCCGGGCTTCCAGGGCCGGCGCGTCGATCACGTCCGTGACCAGCGCCAGCTCCTCACGCGCCTGCTCACCACGCGAGCCGCTCACTACGACTTCCTTCAGGGTGGCCGTGCCGCCGTCCTGCTGCGCCTGTGCGGGCACCAACGCCAGCATCCCCATGGCCACGAGCAGCCCCTTGCAGATGAATCCTCCGGCATCAGACGTGAAGACAGCGGGCATGAAGGCTCTTTTCATGGGGCATCGGGCTGGTATGGACGGGATATCACGACAAGGTTGCAGGCAAATCCCACGGGGGATGCTGGGCAGTCTATGAGTGCACCCGCGGTCCGGGTTTGACCAACATCAAGACATCAGACGCCACGCATCATGAAGATGACTTTGTCGTGCATCTTTGTCATAAGTCAAAGTCGCGCCCCCGGGCTTGGCGCACGATGCCGCTGTCTACCCGTTGCATGAGCAGTTCTGTGGCATGTGGCGGGCGGGGGCCATGAGCAAGGCACCCGGACCATCGAAGCCGCAGAAGACTAGGAGTACATCCATGAAAATCAAGAAGTACACGCAGGTGGCGGCGCTGGCCCTGGCCGCGCTGGCGGTTTCTGCGTTCGCACAAGACAAGAAGGGCGTCACCACGCCCGAGATGAACTACCAGGCGGGCACCTCGCCACTGGTGAACGAACCCATGGTGCAAAGCACCAATCCCAAGGCGCCGCCGATGACACAGGCGGAGTTCGACGTGGCCCGCAAGGTCTACTTCGAGCGTTGCGCGGGTTGCCACGGCGTGTTGCGCAAGGGCGCCACAGGCAAGCCCCTGACCCCTGACCTGACCGTGGCCAAGGGCACGGACTACCTCAAGATCTTCATCGCCTACGGCTCCCCCGCAGGCATGCCCAACTGGCAGACTTCCGGCGAGATGACTGAAAAAGAAGTGGACATGATGGCCCGCTACATTCAGCACGAACCGCCGCAGCCCCCGGAATGGGGCATGGAGCAGATGAAGCAGAGCTGGAAGGTCATCGTCCCGCCGGCCCAGCGCCCGACGAAGAAGATGAACAAGTACAACATCGACAACATCTTCTCCACCACTCTGCGTGATACCGGCGAAGTGGCACTGATCGACGGCGACACCAAGCAGATCATCAACGTCATCAAGACCGGCTATGCGGTGCACATTTCGCGCCTGTCGGCTTCGGGACGTTATCTGTTCGTGATCGGTCGTGACGCCAAGATCAACATGATCGACCTGTGGATGGAGAAACCCGACAACGTCGCCGAAATCCGCGTCGGCCTGGAAGCCCGCTCGGTGGACACGTCCAAGTACAAGGGCTTCGAAGACAAGCTGGCGATCGCCGGTTCCTACTGGCCGCCCCAGTTCACCATCATGAAGGGCGACACGCTGGAGCCGATGAAGATCGTGAGCACCCGCGGCATGACCGTGGACAAGCAGGAGTACCACCCCGAGCCGCGCGTGGCCGCCATCGTGGCCTCGCACTTCAAGCCCGAGTTCGTGGTGAACGTCAAGGAGACCGGCAAGATCCTGCTGGTGGACTACCGCAACATCGAAGCGCTCAAGATCACCGAGATCGGTGCGGCACGCTTCCTGCACGACGGTGGCTTTGATGCCTCCAAGCGCTACTTCATGGTGGCCGCCAACCAGAGCAACAAGATTGCCGCGGTGGACATGAAAGAAGGCAAGCTGCAGGCACTGATCGACGTGGGCAAGATTCCCCACCCCGGTCGTGGCGCGAACTTCGTGCATCCGAAATTCGGTCCTGTCTGGGCGACGGGTCACTTGGGTGATGAAACCATCTCCCTGATCGGCACCGACCCGGTGAAGCACAAGCAGTACGCCTTCAAGGAAGTGGCCAAGCTGACCGGCCCCGGCGGTGGTGCGCTCTTCATCAAGAGCCACCCGAAGTCGAAGAACCTCTGGTCGGATGCACCGCTGAACCCGGATCCCAAGGTCTCGCAGTCGATCGTGGTGTATGACATCAACAACCTCGACAAGGGTTACAAGGTGCTGCCGATTGCCGAGTGGGCCGACCTGAAGGATGACGGTGCCAAGCGCGTCGTGCAGCCCGAGTACAACAAGGCGGGTGATGAAGTCTGGTTCGCGGTCTGGTCGGCCAAGAACAAGCAGAGCGCCCTGGTCGTGGTGGACGACAAGACGCTGAAGCTCAAGGCCGTGATCAAGGATCCGCGCCTGATCACGCCCACGGGTCACTTCAACGTGTACAACACCCAGCACGACATCTATTGACGATACCCGGCAGATGCCGCCCGTAGCGGGCGGCATCTGCACGCGTCGAAGACCACTGTTCCAGGAGTCACGCACATGAAATTCCTCTTTATCCTGCCGGCTCTCGCGCTTGCCTTCAGCGCGCAAGCGGCTCCCCCCGAAGAAGCCATGAACAAGGCCGGCTGCATGGCCTGCCATGCCAAGGACAAGAAAATGATCGGCCCGTCCTTCAAGGACATCGCCGCCAAGTACAAGGGCCAGGACGTCTCGGCCAAGTTGATGGACAAGGTCCGCAAGGGCGGCTCCGGAAACTTTGGCCCCATCCCCATGGCACCGAATGGCCCCGACAAGATCAACAACGCTGACCTGACGGCAGCGATCGCGTTCATCCTGAAGTCGTGACCGATCCGGCGGACTGCCGCCACCTTCCAGGACGACGATGGGGCGCACTCCGGTGGGCCCCATTTTTGTTTTCCGTCCTGCTGTTTTCGCCCTGGGCCGCCAACGCCCAGGACGCAGGGCGCGACACCGATAAGCAACACCCGCGCCTGGAGACACCGGCTTGTACGGCCAGCGGCAACGGCGCAACGGCCCTGGCCTCGACCCACCTGGTCCTGGCCATACGAGATGCGGGACACGAGTTGCTGCTGCTGGATGGCACCACGCTTGTCGTGCTGGGGCGTTGCCAGCTGCCGCATGCGCTGGAAGGCACGCCGGTGCGGTCCCCGCAGGGGCGCTACATCTATGCCGCCGCTGCCGGCGGCTGGGTACTGCGCCTGGACCTGCAACATGTCGGCCCGGTGCTCGGTACACGCACGGGCCTGGCCTTGAGCGGCCTGGTCCTGTCGGTCGACGGGCGCTGGCTGCTGGCCGGCCATGCACAGCCCCACAGTCTGGTGCTGCTGGATGCGGGCTTGAACATCGTGCGCAGTTATCGGACCTCGGCCCTCACGGGTGGCGCCGATTCCGCGGTCTCGGGCGTGTGGCTTGCACAGGCGCGCAGGAGCTTCGTGGTGGCTTTCGACACGCTGCCCGAACTATGGGAACTGTCCTACGACCCTGCGGCCGAGCCTATCCATGACGGGCTGGTGCATGACTACCGCATGGGCGAGGCCATCGCCACGGCAGGCTTTCTGGGTGTGCGTCGTATCCCGCTGCCACATCCTTTGCGCGTGGTACTGACCGATGCCCCCCTGCGCCACCTGCTGGCCATCGAGACGCCGGGCCCGCCAGGACAGGATGCGCGTTCCGGCACGGAGCTCGAAATCATCAACCTGGACATACGCCGGCGCATCACCACCCGCACGCTGGCGGGATATCCCATGGCCGGGGCCGGCGTGGCCTTCACCTCGGGCACGCAACCCTGGCTGGCCTTGCCCACCGGGCCTGAAGGCCGGGTTGTGCTGATCGAGACCAGGGGCTGGACGCTGCACCCCGAAAGCCTGGCGACGCTGCGCGGGGTTGACGCCGTGCGCAGCCACCCGGCCATCCCACAGCTCTGGCTGCACGCCACCGAGGCCGCGCCGTCGGACACACTGGTGCTGGTGGACAAGGACGACTGGCGGGTCATCGCAACGCTGCGCGAGGCCGGCCGGCGCTGGCTACCGGTCAGCTTCGCGGCGGGCGGGCAGCAGGCGGTGCTTGCCGCGCAAGGGGCACAAGGCGAGATCCGCCTGCTGGACACCCGCACGCTGCGTGAACTGCGACGCGTGACGCTGGCGCAGGTCGAGGCCGTGTTTGCACTGGACGGGCCCGCGCCGGACACGCAGCAGAAGTAGGCGGGACGGGATTCAGCGCGCGGGCAGGAAGGCGTCCGAGAAACAGGCGTCGTCGCTCAGCCCCTGGGCGAGGAAGGCCGGGATCGCCGACTCCACCATCCGGGCCGAACCGCAGACATAGACCTCATGGCCGGCCAGATCGGGGAAGTCCTGCAGGATGGCCTCATGCACCAGGCCGCGCCGGCCGGACCAGCCGTCTCCGGGCGCGGCTTCGGACAGCACCGGCACGAAATGGAAACCCGGGTGCTCGCGCTGCCAGGCCTCGGCCAGTTCCTGCATGTACAGATCGGCCGGCTCGCGCACGCCCCAGTACAGCCACATCGGGCGCTCGATGCCGCGCTGGAACGCATCCTCGACGATGCTCTTGACCGGCGCAAAACCGGTGGCCCCCGCCACGAAGATGATGGGCGCGGCGCCGGGCTGCAGCACGAAGTGGCCGTGGGGCCCTTCGAAACGCAGGCTGTCGCCGACCTTGAGCGCATTGAACACATGGCTCGTGAAACGGCCACCGGGAATCAGCCGCACATGCAGTTCGATCAAGGCCTGCGCCTGCGGCGGATTGGCAAACGAGAAAGCGCGGCGTTGCCCATCGTCCAGCACGAAGTTGATGTACTGGCCCGCCGTGAAGTCGATGGATTCGCCCGCGGGCAGTGACAGACGCAGCAGGATCACCTGCGGACTGAGCCGCGCTATCGTCTCCACGCGTCCCAGGTACTCGCGCGCTTCGCTCACCGGATGGGCCGCAAGCTGCTCCACTTCAATGTCCAGATCGGACAAGGGCGTGGCGCAGCACATCAGGGTCTTGCCCTGCCGGCGAGCCTCGTCGCTCAGCGCCGCGCGCTGGTACAGGCCGTGGTCGACGCTGCCATGCACCACCGTGCACAGGCAGACGCCACAGCCGCCGTTGCGGCATTCATAGGGCAGTTGCAGCCCGTCACGCAGGCCGGCGTCCAGCAGCGTTTCGCCGGCGCGCACGGTGACCACCTTGGGCTCGCCGGCAATCGTCAGGTGGAATTCGCCCGCCGTCTTGCGCTCGCGCCGTGAGGGTAGCCAGGGCAACACCGTAATCAAGCCCGTCAAGCCCAGCACGCCACCCCAGATCCAGCCCAGGTTCTGCTCATTCAGCAGGGGAAACAGCGGCAGGTAGAACCAGTCCAACTTCACCGTCGTCACGGCCACACCCAGATCCGTCGCACCGCCCTGGCTGAGCACCGGGACGATCAGCGACATCACCAGCAGGGTCAGCAGGATGCCGATGACCATCGGTCGCGGCGGTGTCGTCGCGGCCTTGGGCACGCGCTGCACGTGGATCCACATCAGCAGCAGCACCAGCAGCGGTATGCCGATGTGCATGAAGGCCAGCAGCGAGAAGAAGCGGTCGTTGACGCTGCTGGGGTAGATGAAATTGCGCATCAGGGTGCCACCGAAGCTGGGCAGCCAGTCCAGCCACTCGAAGGTGGTCACGATCACGAACTGGGCCAGCTTGTCCCAGGGCAGCATGTAGCCGTTGATGCCGGAGACATAGACCAGCCAGATCAGCGCCACCCCGGTCACCCAGGAGAACCAGCGGAAGCTGCGGTAGCGGTTGAAGGCGAAGTAACGCACCATGTGCAGCAGCATGGTCACCACGAAGGCGTCGGAGGCGTAGCGATGCGCGCTGCGCAGGATGCCGCCGAGGTACCACTGGCCATGCGTGATGGATTCGACCGAGGCGTAGGCACCGGCCACGCCGGTCTCGAAGAAGGCGTAGAGATACAGACCGGAGGCCGCGATGACCCAGAACAGGAAGAAGCTGATGGCCCCGAGGTGGTAGAGCGGGTTGAGCGCCACGCCGAAGGCCGCATTGAACAGCGCCTCCAGCCGCAGGAACAGCCATTGCAGCGCGGCCTGGAGCAGACGGATCATGGCGTAACCGTCCCGCTACCGGCGGCACCGGCCGGCTGCCGCATGGCGCGGATGACCACAAGCACGAACAGCAGGCCGCCGATGATGGCGACCAGCCCCCCCAGCCCCATGAGCCCCATGCCGAAGACCTCGGCCGTACTGCGCAGCACCTGCTCGCTGCCGGCGACCTTGCGCTGCACGCCGTAGCCTCCGGACCAGACCAGGCCGATGATGTGCAGCAATTGCCCCGCGCCGTAAAGATAGGGTTGCAGCGTCGCCATCCTGCCGCGCACCGCGCCGTAGCCCAGTCGCGGCAGCAGGTGGTAGACCAGGCCCATGAAAGCCAGCGTCACGCCGACGATGCAGCCGTGGTAGTGCGCCGGAATCTTGACGTTGCTGCCATTGATCATGGCGCCGATCAGGCCGCCGGCGGCGAACAGTGCCATCGAGCTGACAAGCGCGGCCCGCAGCGGCCGGGTGCTCTTGTCGCCCCTGCGGGCGGACCACAGCCCCATGACGACGGCCAGCGCAATCGGCGCGATGGCGATGCCGCCACCCAGGCGCATGGCCCAGGTGTGCAGGTTGCGATGCTCGACGGTGGCCACGTCGTGGGCCAGGTAGGCATAGGGCGTGACGAAGACGCTCGCCAACGCCAGCACGAACATCAGTACCGTGAGCCGGGGCGAGATGGGCAGGCGGGCGCCGCAGATGCTGGCGAGCCACAGCCAGCCGACCAGCATCAGCAGGGTCCAGGTGAACTGCAGGGCGTGGCCACCGCCCCAGAACAGGATCTCGTAATACGCCTTGCCCACCAGATCCTGCGGCAGCACCACCCAGGACCAAGCGAAGGCCATCAGGGCCACGGCGGTGGCGACCGCAGCGGCGTTGATGCCGAAGTGCAAGGCGCTGGCACCGTCGATCTGCAGCCCGACCTTGGGCGCGCCCAGCATGGCGCGCAGCACCAGCAGCAGCACACCCGAGCCCAGCACCAGCGTGCCGGTGATGAACAGCGGGCTGTCGAGCATGGGGATGTAGTTGGCCATGATGGCCTCGCCGGGCGACACGAAGGCGGCCAGGCTCATCAACGTCGTGCCGGCCCCCGCCAGCACCAGCGCAGCCCAGCCCCAGCGCAGGCCCAGCCGGGTGCCGTTGATGCTCCACAGCAGGCCGGCCACCGCTACGAACCAGACCAGCACCGAGAGGTCGACGTGCACGACCAGGGCGATGCGGAAGAAGTCCACGCCCGGCAGCAGGCGGTTGACACCCGGGGTGCGCGCCAGCACCAGCAGGATGGAGAACACACCCGAGCCGATCAGGGCCAGCAGACTCAGCCACAGCCAGCCTCGGGCCAGGCGCTGGCGTTCATCGGCGGGAACCGGCAGGACGTAATCGAAACCCCTGATCGTCGCGTGCTCTGCAACGGCCGGTGTGCGATGCCCGGTGTCTTGTGTTGTCGTGTTCATTTGAAGGTGACTCCCCCGGCCTCGGGATCGAAATCGATGACCAGTATCTGCGCCGGCCTGAGTACGACGGAACCGGTGCGGGTGTGGGTGTAGCCCGTCTGGCGCGCGTCGTCGTTCATGCGCACGGCGATCTCGTGCGGGCCGGCGGCCAGTTCGATGCGCTGGTACACCGACGACGCGCCGTCCTTGGACAGGCCCGAGGGTCTGGCCACGTGCTGGTACACCGTCTGCCCATCCACATCGATCTCCACTCTGACGGGCGAACGCTCGCGCGGGCACTGCACCGGCGCCCGCATATTGGGCGGCAGCCTGGCCAGCTCGGCCACGCTGACCTGCCGGCACTCGGACACCGGTTTGCCATGGTGGGTGAAGCTCACTTTGACGACGGCCCGCCCGGGCGCCAGGACCTGGTAGACGGGCCAGTGGGAAAAGACCCCGATCACCAGACCGAACAGCCCGAAGAGCAGGGCTTGTGCCAGCAGCCGGCTGACGTTAAGAGTTGGCTTGCCTGTTTCCATGCGTGACGATTCATTGTTGAAGGCGGGACGGATCGGACAGATCCCGTCGCTGCCTGAGGGTGTCCAGGGCCTGTGCCAGGGTGACTTCCTCGCCCCGGTCCGCCCAGCAGGTGGTGATGCATTCCTGCGGCACGGAGGCGCGCAAATGGGGTTCGCGCAAACCCTGGAGTCGCTCTGCGGTCCATAACTGCCCCAGCCTGAATTCGCAGCTGCCGGCGCGGCAGCCCGTCACCAGCACCCCCGTGGCGCCATCGCGCAGGGCGTACTCCACGAAGGAAGGCGGCAGCACGCCGGTGCAGACCATGCTGAAGGCGAGCACGTCGGAACCCTGCAGCGCGTGGACGTCGGCACCGTGGTCGCACCCGAACACCACGAGTTTGTGCTTCGTCTCCAGAGCCGCCAGGCCGCTGTGGAGCTGCCGGCGCAGCTCGCTGATCGGTGACTGGGGCAGGTCGATGCCGGTCGTCAATTCGGCGATGCTGCGAAACGGGGTGGAGGAAGGGCAGGAACCGACGCAGATGCCGCAGGCGGCGCAGAGGTCGGCGTCGACCACGGCGATCTCCCGCCCGGCATGGTGGCGGATGGGGTGCGGCGCCATGGTGATGGCGGCATAAGGGCAGTCGGCCAGGCAGCGTCGGCAGCCGTTGCAGTAGTCCGGCGCGACGATGGCCACGGGTGCGCGCGCCTGGCGCGACAGCCAGGGCAGCAGCGTGAGCAGCAGCAAAACAGCGGCGACGAGACCCCAGACGAAGCCGGCCGAGGTGAGGTACATCAGCGGATGCACGAAGAGCACGATCCAGTCCAGCGCCAGCTGCGTCGGCGCCAGCGCGAGGTCGGCCGGCGCATGGCTGAGCACCGGCTTGAGCAGCGACAGCAGCAGCAGGGTGGCGACCGTTGCCCAGGCCAGCGCGCGCGGCGGGAACACTTCGGCCAGGCTGATGCGCTGGATGTGGAACCAGAGCGCGAACAGCAGCAGCAGGGGCAGGCCCAGGTGGATGAAGACAAAGAGCGAGAACAGGCGGTCGCTCACCGTGGCGGCGCTGAGAAAATTGCGCGTCAGCGGCGAGGCGAAGACCGGCAGGCCGTCCAGCCATTCGGCCGTGGCCTGGGCCGAAAACTGCCCCAGCGCGTCCCAGTTCAGCCAGAAGCCACCGATGGCGCAGGCAAAGACAAAGGGCAGCAGCGGCACACCCGTCAGCCAGGAGTAGCGCCGGAAGCCGCCGTAGCGCCCGAACATCCACTCGCGCAGCAGGTGCGCCAGCATCACGAGGATGAAGCCGTCACAGGCATATCGGTGCACGCTGCGCAGCACCCCGCCCAGGTACCACTGCTCACGCGAGAGCTGGTCGATGGAGGGGTAGGCCCCGGTGGCCGAGGTGTCCAGCACGGCATAGAGGTAGATGCCGCTGGCCGCGATCAGCCAGAAGAACAGAAAGCCCAGCGAGCCCAGATGACGCAAGGGATTGAGATCGGCGCCCAGGGGGCGGTCGAACCAGTGCTCCAGACGCTGAAACGTGCGGCGGCCATAGCCATCGGGGACGACGGCGGCAGTCATGGTCGCCTGCTGCGCCGCTGTTGCAGCCATTCACGCCCCAGATACCCGAACATGAAGAGGAAGAACATCGTTCCGCCGGCGAGTTCCATGAACAGGCCATAGTCGTAGCGGTACTGGCCGGTCTTGGGGTCGTAGACGGTGCACAGGATCTTCACCCGCTCGATCAGGTCGTCCAGGTTCAGCGTGGGCGGCAAGGGCGCGCCGCGCATGAGTTCGCGCATGGGTTCGCCCAGCTGGTTGGGCGTCAGGCTGTCGCCGTAGATCTGGCTGTAGATCCGCCCTTCCCCATCGAGCAGCGTGACCGAGAGCACATGGTCGAAGCCGGCCGCATTGGCCACGTAGCTGAAGCCGAAGTCACGCGTCAGCGGCTCGACGATGGAACGGTGCGGGCTGAGAAACTCCCAGTTCGAGGCAGCGATGCCGTTCTGCGTCGCAAAGGCCCGCATGGCCTCCGGCGCGTCGAAGGGCTGGTTGAAGCCGATGCTCACGACATTGAACTTGTCGTAGCCGACCAGCTGGCCCAGGTCCTTGACTGCCTCGTGCAGCATGCGGGTCGTGGTGGGACAGACCTGGAAACAGCCGGTGTAGATGAAGCTCACCAGCAGGGGCTTGCCCCGGTAGTCGCTCAGGCGCACCGGCTGGCCGCGCCGGTCCAGCAAGGTGTAGTTGGCGGGTGTCTTGCCGATCACGGCCTGGCTGATGCGGATGGCCTCGGCACGGTCCAGCACCCCCTCGGCCGGCGTGGACGGCGCCGCCGTCGCGGACATCCCCAGCGTGCCGACGATGAACGTCAGCAGCAGGGACGCGATACCCGCGCGCACGGTCGACAGCACCCGCATGCTCGCCCCCTACCTGATCAGACCATCGATCCCCGCTGCCAGGAGCAGCAAACCCAGCTGTACCAGCGAACCGAAGAAGGAGCCCAGGGCCGTGGCACGGCTGGGCTGGCGCGCCAGGCGCCAGGCCTTGACGAGAAAGTAGCCGCCACCGGCCACCGCCCCGGCCAGGTAGACCGGACCGGCGCCATACCAGGCCGGCAGCAGCGAAGCCGCCACCAGGAGCACGGTGCTGAAGAAGACCACACGCGCCGCGCGCTCGGACCCCACGACAACCGGCAACATCGGCACCCCGGCGTCCGCGTAGTCCTTCTGGTTGGCGATGGCCAGGCTCCAGAAGTGCGGCGGCGTCCACAGGAAGAGCACCAGCGCCAGCAGCAGGCCCAGCGGCCCGATGGACGGGTCTACCGCGGCGGCACCCGCCAGCACGGCAAAGCTACCGGCCAGGCCGCCGATCACGATGTTGAGCCAGCTGCGCCGCTTGAGCCAGACCGTGTAGACAACCGCGTAGAAGAAGGCACCGAGGAAGACGAACAGCGCCGAGACGCCGTTGACCACGGTCCAGGTCGCCACGACCGAGCCGGCCAGCAAGGCGCCGATCACCCCCAGCCAGGCCGGCGTGGGCCGCAAGGCCCCGGTGGCGAAAGCGCGGTTGCGCGTGCGGGCCATGCGCCGGTCGCTTTCGTACTCGTAGTACTGGTTGAAGGCGCCAGCACTGGCCGAGGACAGCAGCACGGAGAGCGCCAGCACCAGGCACTGGACGGCGCTGAGCGAGGGGCCTGGCGTGACGGCCAAGCCCGCCAGCGCGGTGATCATGATCATCACGCCGATACGCAGCTTGAAGACACCCAGCACCAGCCGCACGCGGCTGGAGGCTGAGGGATGGATCGTTGCAGCAGCGGTGCCCATGGCGACCTCCTCAGCTCAAACCCCAGACCTGCGAGAGGTACTTCCAGTTGATGAAGTAGTACAGCACGAAGGCCACCAGGAACACCATGGCCAGCACGAAGGTGCCGGGTGCGGCGAAGCCGGCCGAGCCGTAGGTCTGCACCACCTTGCCAACCGGGGTAGGCGGAATGGGCGTGGTCTGGGCGCTTTGGCGGCCCTGATCCAGGCGCTTGCCCCACAGCAGGGAACCCACCGTGATGTAGATGTAGATGGCCCCGCCGGCGATGGCCGCCACACCGGCGATGCCGACCAGGCCCATCATCAGGTAGGCAGCCCCCGGCCACTCATAGGCCAGTGCGGCGCCCTGGAAGGCCATGTCCCAGTGACGGCGCGACACGCCTAGCGTACCCGCGCCCATCATCACCAGGCAGAAGAAGTACATGGACAGGCCGAACAGATAGGGCTGCAGCCTGGCCAGGCCCGGGTTGATCATCTCGCGCTTGAACAGCACGGGGATCAGGAAGTAGGTCAGGGCCATGAAGGACAGCGTCGTGCCCACCACGACCGTGGCATGGAAGTGCCCGGGGACGTAGATGGTGTTGTGGATGATCATGTTGAGCTGCTCGGTGCCCATCATCACGCCCGAGATGCCGCCCAGGAAGCCGAAACCGATCAGGGAGATGAACACCCCCGAGAAGACCGGGTTGCCCCAGGGTGCCTTGCGCAGCCACTCGAACAGGCCCTTGTTGTAGCCCTTCTCCCGCTGCGCCACTTCGATCGCACCGGGAATCGTCAGGCCGTGGATCATGGAGGCCAGCACCGCGAAGTACATGAAGTAGCTGGTGTTGACCACTTTCCAGGCCGTGCTGACGCCGGGGTCGGCCAGCAGGTGGTGCGCGCTGGCCAGCTGCAGGAAGAGGATGTAGAGCAGGAAGGCGCCGCGGCTGACGCGCTCCGACATGGGCTTGGCGCCGAAGGCAATGGCCGCCACCGCATACCAGATGGAGATGTGAGCCGCCACGTTGATCTGCTGCGACGAATGCCCGAAGGCCCACCAGATGGTCCGGTACACCAGCGGATCCACGTTGCTGATCAGCCCCACCGACATCAGGAAGGTCGGGATCAGGATGATGGCACCGGAGGTGATGGTGAACACCGCGATGATGCAGGCCGTGATGGCGCCGAAGGTGACCAGGGGCACCGAGCCCTGGTAGGTCTTCTCGCGCTTGGCGATCACCAGGGTACCCAGGAACACGAAGCAGGCGATCAGGGCGCCCACCGCGAACAGGATCAGGCCCAGATAGAAGGACGGCGCCGCCATCATGGGCACATAGGACGTCATCATGACGCTGGAGCCGCCCTGGAACACGGCCACGTTGTTCATGATCGCGCCCACCAGCATGAGCACGAAGGCCGCCCAGGCCACCTTGGGCGTGGCGATCCGACAGCGCAAGAGCGTGGATGAGCAGAAGTACAGGACCGCCACTTCGAAGAAGATGATCCAGAAGATCAGCATGTCGATGCCGTGGGCCGTCAGGACCATGTAGAAAGTGTCGGCTTCAAGCCAGTGCACGGCCGGCCAGCGGGTGAGCACCACGCCGATGGCCAGGATGCCGCCGACCAAAAGGGCGACGACCGCGACAAAAGCGTTGACGATCATCAGCTTTTCGGCTTGCGCCTCGAACTGCAGGCCCGAGCGTGGGCAGGTGCGATAAGTCGTTGCGGTGGACATGTTGTGGCTCCTCTTATTTCACGTACATGCGCCCGACCATCTGGTGGTGGCCTATGCCGCAGTACTCATTGCAGACGACGGAGTAGGTCCCGGACTGGTTGGGCGTCACGGTCACGACGTGCTCATAACCGGGCACCACCTGGATGTTGATGTTGGCCGGCTGCAGCGAGAAGCCGTGGTTGTAGTCCAGCGAGGTCAGGTGCAGACGGTAGGTCTTGCCCTTCTCGAGTTCGATGATCGGCCAGAAACTCCAGAGCCTGGCGATCAGGTAGACGTCGCTGCCCGGAGGCGGTGCAACGACCGGGATCTTGTCTGCGGTTTCCGTGCGAACCGTGTACTTGTCGACCACCGCCTGGGTTTTCTGCATGAACAGATCCGGCGTGGTCTTGTAGGTCTCAGTGGACAGGTTCTGTTTGCCCCAGATGTGCCATCCCACCATCATGGCAAACATGATGAGACACCAGATCAGTGCAATGACAATCCAGGTTCCTTCGACGCGATCGAGTGGATGCTTCCACCACAGTCGCTCTGCCGGGGGCAGGATAGCGCTCATGTTGAGCTCCTTTTCAGGTTGGGCCCCAGGGGGCCGGTTTTCTTGTTTTTTGCTTCGGCCTTACTTGGCAAGCGGCACGGTCAGAATGTCGATCACACCCCACAGGGTGTAGACCACCATCGGAACCATGACACCCAGGAACAACAGCAGAAACGGGTTGTCCAGCAACTGCTGCATCAGGGGAACGCGTTCGTTCTCGTCGTGTGTCTCGTTCATCGCAAACCCTTTCACTAAGTGACTCACGGTGTAGCCAAGCCGAACTTGATGTCCGACAATTTCAGTATGTTGTTGGGTTCTCAATTTTTTCTTGATATACCGCAAATCAAATACATCTTTTGAGCTGACCCAGACACAATTCGACCGGAAAGATTTATTAATCTGTATCTTATATATATCTTATATACAACACTCCATCGATCGCACCATGAACCCAGACCAGCCCCGGACTGTTTTGCTGCAGCGCACAGCACTGATCTGCGCCCTGCTCGTTTTTTCCATCGTCGGCATCAGTGCGTACATCCGCCTGTCGGCTGCCGGGCTCGGCTGTACCCCCTGGCCGCAGTGTTACGGACAGGCTCTGGCGGCCACGCCATCGGCCACCATCGACGTCCTGCGTCTGCTGCACCGCCTGCTGGCCGTTGCATTGCTGCCTTTGCTCCTGCTCTTGCTCGTTGGTGGTTTCGCACGCAAGCCCGCCCCCTGGGAGCAGCGCTGGACGACGGTCTGGGCGCTGGTCGTCACCCTGTTTCTCGCAGTTCTGGGGCGCTGGACAGCCGGCGCGAAGATCCCGGCCATTGCACTGGGTAATCTGCTGGGTGGGTTCCTGCTTTTCGCCTTGTGTGCGCGCATGGCTTTTCCCGGCGCTCGCCAGGGCACGGGCAGCCCGCCTGCCAGGGGACGTCGCTGGCGCCTTGCGGCCAGCACCGCCGTCGTGGTTCAGGTGGCGCTGGGCGGCCTGGTCAGCAGCGGGCTGGCCGGACTCAGCTGCCCGGACCTGTTCGCCTGTGCTCTTCCCACGCCCTTCTCCTGGAACGCCCTGAATCCCTGGCATGTCCCCCTCGCCGACCCGACGGCCTGGCCGATCAACCCGCAAGGCTCTCTCGTGCACCTGCTGCACCGCTTGATGGGCCTGATCACCGTGGTGCTGGTCACGGTCACGGCCTGGCGGCTGCTCGACGGCAGCCAGCGGCGCACCGGCATCGTCCTGCTGGTCCTGATCGCCCTGCAGCTGGTCCTCGGCATCCTGCTGGTGGTGGCTGGCTTGCCATTGGCGGCGGCCCTGGCGCACAACCTGCTCGCCGCCCTGCTGCTGGCGAGTCTGCTGGCTCTGCCCTGAGCCAGCAGCACGCTGCTGCGCTGCCCATGAAAAAAGCCCGCACACGGCGGGCTCTTCAGGCGCTCGACGCGTCTTATCTGGACTGCAGCAGCAGCTGGATGTCCGACGCCAGCGCCCCGGCTCCGCTGCCATAGCGCGAGTACAGGCGCAGCTGACCCTGCGTGTCGTAGATGTACATGCCGGCCGAGTGGTCCATGGTGTAGCTGGTCGGCGACTTGCCATCGACACGCTTGTAATAAACCTTGTAGTCCTTGGCCACCGCGGCCAGCTTCTCCGCGGAATCGGCATACAGGGCCAGGAAGGTCGGATCGAAGTTGGCCATATAGCTCTTCATCACCTCCGGGGTGTCGCGCGCGGGATCAATGGTGACGAACAGGCCCTGCAGCTTGTCACCATCCGCTCCCAGCAGCTTCTTCACCGCAACCAGTTCGGTCAGGGAGGTGGGGCAGACATCGGGGCACTGCGTGTAGCCGAAGAACACCACCACGACCTTGCCCTGGAAATCCTTGAGCGTGCGGGCCCGTCCGTTGTGGTCGGTCAGCGCGAAATCCCTGGCGTAATCGGCGCCGGTAATGTCGATCGCGCTGAAACCGGGCTTGCCGCTGTCGGAACAACCTCCGAGCAGCAGGGTCCCGGCAGTGAACAGGCCGGCCGCGATGGAATGGAGTGCGTTGCGTTTGTTCATGGAGGGCTCACAGCAGGTAATGGTCGAGCAGCAGGGCTGCGAAGAGCACGCTGAGATGGATCAGCGAGAAACGGAAGGTCTTGCGGGCCAGCTCGTCCGAGTAGTTGCGCCACAGCTTGAAGGCATAGACAAAGAAGCCGATGCTCAAGACCACGGCTGCAGCCAGGTAGAGCCAGGAACTCATGCCGTAGGCCACGGGCATGAGGCAGGCCGCGAACAGGACCAGGGTGTAGAGCAGGATCTGCAGGCGCGTGAACTCGTTGCCGTGCGTGACCGGCAACATGGGCAGGCCGGACTTGCGGTAGTCCTCCACGCGGTACAGGGCCAGCGCCCAGAAGTGCGGCGGTGTCCACAGGAAGATGATGAGAAAGAGAATCAGCGCCTCGGGGCCGACGTCGTTGGTCATTGCCGCCCAGCCCAGCACCGGCGGCATGGCGCCCGAGGCGCCGCCGATCACGATGTTCTGCGGTGTCAGCGGCTTGAGGATGACGGTGTAGACCACGGCATAACCGACGAAGGTGGCGAAGGTCAGCCACATGGTCAGCGGGTTGACCCAGAAGTACAGCAGCACCGAGCCGGCAACGCAGAGCACGGCCGAAAACAGCAGGGTCTGCACGTCGCTCAGTTCACCCTTGGCGGTGGGACGCCAGGCGGTGCGCTTCATCTTGGCATCGATGCCCTTCTCGACGATGCAGTTGAAGGCCGCCGCCGCACCCGCCACCAGCCAGATGCCGATGCAGGCGATGAGCATCAGGCGCAATTCCGGCCAGCGCGGCAGGCCGGGCACGGCCAGCACCATGCCGATGAGGGCGCAGAAGACGATGAGCTGGACGACGCGCGGTTTGGTCAGCGCATAGAACTGGCTGAACACGGAGGTCGTGGAAACGAGGGTGGGGGCACTCATGCGGCAGGACTCGAAACAGGAACAGAAGTGGCGCCGGGCTGGGGGACCCTGCGCCGGCTGCTGGCCAGGCTCCAGGTCAGCAGCACGACCAGGCCGGCGGCGCCTCCGGTGTGCAACACGGCGGCCAACAGCGGCCAGTCCAGCACGACGTTGCTCAGGCCGGTGAGGAATTGCAGGGCCAGCAGCGCCGCCAGCCAGCGCGCCGGGCTACGCCATTGCGGCAGGCCGCGCAGGCGCCAGGCCAGCAGGGCGAGCGCGGCCATCACGACATACGCCGCCAGGCGATGCACGTAATGGATGGCGGTGAGCGCGGCAAAGCTGATGTGCTGGCCCTCGCCCGTGAACCCCAGCTCGCGCCAGAGCTCGAAGCCCTGGGCGAAATTCATCTCGGGCCACCAGCTGCCCTGGCAGGCCGGGAACTCGGCACAGGCCAGCACGGCGTAGTTGGTACTGACCCAACCGCCCAGCGCGATCTGCAATGTCAGCAGGCCCAGGCCCCACCACAGCAGGGCGCGCAGCCCCGACGGCATGGTCAGCGTGGCGGCAGCGTCATGCATCTGTGCATAACGCACGGCCTGCAGGCACAGCAGGGCCAGCAGCAACAGACCGCCCAGCAGGTGCAGCGTGACGATGGCCGGAAACAGTTTCATGGTGACGGTCAGCGCACCAAAGGCCCCCTGCACGCAGACCCAGACCAGGGTAAGCGTGGCCCACCAGGGGCTCAGTGCATCGGCACTCCCACGCTGCTGGCGCACATGCTCGCGCCAGCTGAACACGGCAAGCACGAGGATGAGCACACCGACGCCGGTGGCGAGATAACGGTGGATCATCTCGACCCAGGCTTTGCCATGCGTGACCGGGCCGGTGGGCATGGCCTGCTGCGCGGAGGAGATCTCGGCATGCGCGCCAACCGGGCTGGCATTGCCGTAACAACCGGGCCAGTCCGGGCAACCCAGGCCTGAATCGGTGAGGCGCGTGAAGGAGCCGAACAGCACCAGGTCGAAGGTGAGGAAGAGCGTGAGCACGGTCAGGGCTTGCAGCCGGCGCGTGGTCGAGGCCTGGCGCTGGCGCAGCCAGACCCAGGCCAGCGGCCCGCCAGCCAGCACCAGGCCCATGAGCATGAGGCGCAGGGCGGGCGCGAGATCGTAGAGTGCGACGTCAGTCATGGTGTGTCCTACCGGCCCGGCTTGTCCCAGGAAGAGGAAGCGCGCATCAGCCGCTCCAGATCCCGCTTGGCCTTGGCGGCGCCCTCGATATCCAGCCCGGCCGGGAAGCGCAGCATCCAGTTGCCCAGGGGATCCACCACATAGAGGTGTTCGCCGATGTCATGGCCGCTGGCCGGTGCCAGCCAGCGTGCCAGTTCCTCGGCCGGCACACGCAGCACCGCTGCGTCTTTCAGCCCGGGCTGCAGCTCCGCGGTGATGGGGTGCAGGTCGCTGACCAGCCAGACCCGGTCCAGCCGGTCTTTTTCCTTGCCCATGCTCTCGCGCAACTGGCGCTGGAAATAGAGCTGCTGCACGCAAGCTTCGTTGCAGCTGCCGCTGCCCACGCTCACCAGCAGCCACTGGCCCTTGAGCTCCGTCAGCTTGTGCGTGCGGCCCTCGAGGTCCAGGCCCAGCATGTCGGGCAGCGGACGCTGCGGATCGATCAGCTCGCCGAAGTTGCGCCGCCCTTCGGGACGAATGACGTAGTAGGTGAAGTAGGACGCGATCACCGGCGCCGCGCTGACCAGCAGCACGGCGATCATCTTCCAGCGGCCCAGGCGCGTGCGTCGCGTCTGCTCCGACAGAACCTGGCTCGGTTCGGGCAGGTCGTAGACGGTGAGCCCGAGCACGTGCTCGCGGCCTTCAGGCTTGGCGCTGTTTGTATCTTCTGACAATTTGGAACCAGACATAAAGAAGTGTTATCAGGGCACAGAGACCGAACCATTGGAACGCGTAGCCGTGGTGCTTGTCGACCCCGCTGTTGATCTGCGGCCAGTCACGGGCCAGGCCCTCGCCCGACGCCCCAGCCTGCTGGATCGACACCGTCAGCAGGGCCAGGCCCGTTTCGGCCCGGAACTGCGCCAGATCGAGATTTTGCCGGATCGCCCCGGTCCCGGCCTCGCCCATGTCATAGAGCTTGGAGGGCGCAGGGGCTATGCGGCCCTGCACACGGACCAGGCCCGTGGGCGTGGCAATCTGCGGCACGCGCGTGCGGTCCTCGAAATTGCGCGGCGCCCAGCCGCGCTGCACCAGCACGGCGGCCCCGTTGTCCAGGCGCAGGGGCGTCAGCACGAAAAAGCCCGGGCGCCCGTTCATCTGCCGGTTGTCGAGGAACACGGTGTGCTCCGGCGCCCACTGCCCCACGGCTTCGACGCGACGGTGCAACAGTTCGCTGCTGTCAGGCACGCCCGCCAGGCCGCGAGCGTCAAGCACGGGCAGCTGGGCACGTGCGTCGATGCTGGCCTGCAAGGCTTCCTTCTCCGCCGCACGGCCGAGCTGCCAGCGCCCGAGCGACAGCGTCACCGCCACGCCCAGCAACGCGGCCCCTGTCACCACCCAGAAACGCAGCCGACTACTCACGCGATAATCCCGTTCATGAAATACCTCGTCGCCCTGGCCTTCCTGGCCATCCTTGCCAGCCTCGGCTCGGCCCTGTTCTTCATGATGAAGGACGGCCGCGACGGCAAGCCCAAGACAAGCAACATGGCCCGCGCCCTCGCCTTTCGTGTCGGCTTCTCCATCCTGATCTTCATCTGCATCCTGATCGCCTGGAAGCTGGGCTACATCCAGCCCACCGGCATCCAGGCCGGCAAATAAGGACACATCCGCAACAAAAACAAAAGCCGCTTTACGCGGCTTTTGTTTTTGTCGGCCCGGGCGCTTGGCGGCGCCACGAGCAGGCAGGACCTACATCCAATACACCAGAATATAAAGGCCGAGCCAGACCACGTCCACGAAGTGCCAGTACCAGGCGGCGCCTTCGAAACCGAAGTGGCGATCTGCCGTGAAGTGGCCCTTCTGCAGGCGCAGGGTGATGAAGAACAGCATCAGCATGCCGACGAACACGTGGAAACCGTGGAAGCCGGTCAGCATGAAGAAGGTGGAGCCGTAGACGCCGGACGTGAGCTTGAGGTTCAGGTCGCTGTAGGCGTGGGCATATTCGTAACCCTGCACAAACAGGAAGGTCAGGCCCAGCAGCACGGTGACCCACATGAAACCGATGGTCTTGCTGCGATTGCCATCACGCAGGGCGTGGTGGGCGATGGTCAGCGTGACGCCGGAACTCAGCAGCAGGGCGGTGTTGATCGTGGGCAGCCAGAACGGACCCATGGTCTGGAAGGGCTCGATGATGCCGGCCGGCGAAGCGGTAGCGCCAGCGACGACGCTGGGCCACACGGCCTTGAAGTCGGGCCACAGCAGCGCGTTGTCCAGGCTGCCCAGCGCCGGCACCGAGTGCGCGCGGGCCCACCACAGGGCGGTGAAGAAGGCGCCGAAGAACATCACTTCGGAGAAGATGAACCAGGTCATGCTCCAGCGGAAGGAGATGTCGATCTTGTGGCCGTACTGACCGCCCTCGCTCTCGGCGATGGCCTGGCGGAACCACTGGAACAGTA
The DNA here is from genome assembly GCA_963512175.1 of uncultured Hylemonella sp. Classification (GTDB taxonomy): domain Bacteria; phylum Pseudomonadota; class Gammaproteobacteria; order Burkholderiales; family Burkholderiaceae_C; genus Hylemonella. Next base: position 216,324 of record CAUPLI010000005.1, read on the forward strand.
CGACCAGCCACCAGATGAGGCCGAAGAACAGGGCGTACTTGCCCCAGCCGGCGCCGTTGATCCACTGACCGGCACCAAAAATGACGAAGAACAGACCGATCGCCGCCATCACGGGATGACGGGACGGGCCAGGCACGTAGTAGTACGGGGTGCCGCCGTGTGTAGTCGAACTCATGTTTGCTCCATTCCTTCCGATTCTGCTTCTCTCAAATTTTCAGATGTCCCGGCCCCGGCCTTACTTGACCACGATCCAGTTCACCAATGCAATCAAACTCACTACCAGCAGGATGCCACCGACCAGGCCCACCGCGATGATGTGGTAGGGCTTGAGTTGGGCGGTGTCGTCCTGGAAACCACTGTTCCTGCGTACGCCGAGGAAGGACCAGGCCACGGCCTTGACGGTCGCCCACAGCGAGCCTTTGCGTGCCGGTGCGCCGCTCATGCTCCAGCCCCTGTGACTTGACGCACGGCCGTGGAACCCGGAGCCGGCGGTGTCTTGCTGCCCACCTCGAAGAAGGTGTAGGACAGGGTGATGGTGCTCACGTCCCTAGACAGCTTGGGATCGATCACGAAGACCACCGGCCAGCTTTTCTTCTCGCCCGGGGCCAGCGTGTACTCGTTGAAGCAGAAGCACTCCAGCTTGTTGAAGTGCGCTGCCGCCTGGCGCGGCGCGTAGCTCGGGATGGCCTGGGCCGACATGCGGCGGTCCTGCACGTTCTCGAACTCGTACATGACCGTGGCCATCTCGCCCGGATGCACCTGCAGCGAACGCTGCGCGGGCTTGAAACCCCAGGGGCCGCGCACATTGGCGTCGAATTCGACCGTGATGGTGCGGCTGGTGTCGACCTGCGTGTTGACCAGGGCCGCACTGCTGCGGCCAGGCACGTCGCGCTCGCCGATGGCCAGGATGTTCACGCCGGTCATCTCGCAGATGGCCTTGTAGATCGGCACCAGCGCATAACCGAAACCGAACATGCCGGCCACCACGATGGCCAGCTTGCCCACCATCCGGACGTTTTCGCGTCGCAGGTTCATGCCGTTACTTGCCGAAAAAGACGTACTTCGCCACGATGCCCAGGAAGAAGATCACGGCCACGGAGGCCAGGACCAGCCCCATGCGCAGATTGGCTTTCTTCTGTTCAGGCGTCATGGCTCAGGCTTTCCGTACGATGCTCAGCCGACGATCTTGGTCGCCGTGGCGTCCAGCTTCGGGGGGGTCTCGAAAGTGTGGAAGGGAGCCGGCGACGGCACTTCCCACTCCAGGCCTTCAGCGCCTTCCCAGGGCTTCTGCGGGGCCTTCGGGCCCTGACCACGCATGGCAGGCAGCACGACGGCGAAGAAGAAGTAGACCTGGGCCAGACCGAAGCCGAAGGCACCGACGGTGGCGATCATGTTGAAGTCGGCGAACTGCATGGGGTAGTCGGCATAACGACGCGGCATGCCGGCCAGACCCAGGAAGTGCATCGGGAAGAAGGTGATGTTGAAGGAGATCATCGACCACCAGAAATGGATCTGGCCGCGGGTCTCGCTGTACATGCGGCCGGTCCACTTGGGCAGCCAGTAGTAAATGCCGGCGAACATGGCGAACAGGGAACCGGCCACCAGCACGTAGTGGAAGTGAGCCACGACGTAATAGGTGTCCTGCAGCTGGATGTCGACCGGTGCCATCGACAGGATCAGGCCGGTGAAACCACCCATGGTGAACACGAAGATGAAACCCACCGCCCACAGCATCGGGGCCTCGAAGGTCATCGAACCCTTCCACATGGTGGCCAGCCAGTTGAAGATCTTCACGCCGGTAGGCACGGAAATCAGCATGGTGGCGTACATGAAGAACAGCTGGCCGGTCACCGGCATGCCGGTGGTGTACATGTGGTGCGCCCACACGATGAAGGACAGGATGGCGATGGAGGCCGTGGCATAGACCATGGAGGCGTAGCCAAACAGCTTCTTGCGGGCAAAGGCCGGCACGATGGCGCTGATGATGCCGAAGGCCGGCAAGATCATGATGTACACCTCGGGGTGACCGAAGAACCAGAAGATGTGCTGGAACATCACCGGATCACCACCCGCGGCGGGGTTGAAGAAGCTCGTACCGAAGTGGCGGTCGGTCAGCGTCATGGTGATGGCGCCGGCCAGCACGGGCATCACGGCGATCAGCAGGTAGGCGGTGATCAGCCAGGTCCAGCAGAACAGCGGCATCTTCATCAGCGTCATGCCGGGCGCGCGCATGTTCAGGATGGTCACGATGATGTTGATCGAGCCCATGATGGAGGAAGCGCCCAGGATGTGCAGGGCAAAAATGCCGGCATCCATCGAGGGGCCCATCTGCAGCGTCAGCGGCGCGTAGAAGGTCCAGCCGGCCGCGGGAGCGCCGCCGGGCATGAAGAAGGACATCACCACCATGAGGGCCGCCGGAATCATCAGCCAGAAGCTGAAGTTGTTCATGCGGGCGAAGGCCATGTCGGCTGCGCCGATCTGCAGCGGGACCATCCAGTTGGCGAAGCCCACGAAGGCCGGCATGATGGCGCCGAACACCATGATCACGCCGTGCATCGTGGTCAGCTGGTTGAACAGCTCGGGGTTCACCAGCTGCAAGCCGGGCTGGAACAGCTCGGCGCGGATCAGCAGGGCCAGGACACCACCGATCATCAGCATGGTGAAGGCGAACAACAGGTACAGGGTACCGATGTCCTTGTGGTTGGTCGCGAAGACCCAGCGACGCCAGCCCGAGGGGGCGTGGTGGTCGTCATGGGCGTGGTGATCGTGATGGTCTAGAACGGCACTCATCCTGATTTCCTTCTCAATACTCTAAGCGTCTGACGACTGATTACTTACGGGCGGTCTTGATGTCAGCCGGCTGCACCAGCTGGCCGGTCTTGTTGGACCAGCTGTTCTTGGTGTAGGTGATGACGGCAGCGATCTCGGTGTCGCTCAGCTGTTTCCAGGCCGGCATGGCACCCTTGTTCTGGCCGTTCAGCAGCACGGAAATCTGCTTGCTCTTGTCGGCGTCCAGCACAACGGCGGCGGCATCCAGCGGCTTGAACGGGCCGGCACCCTTGCCGTTGGCCTGGTGGCAGACAGCGCAGTTGGCAGCGTAGACCTTCTCGCCGCGCTGGACCAGCTCACCCAGGGCCCAGACCTTGGCCGGATCGTCGGCCTTGGCGGCCATGGCCTTCTTCTGGCCATCAACCCACTTGGCGTAATCCTCAGCGGACAGCACCTTCACGTGGATCGGCATGTAGGCGTGTTCCTTGCCACACAACTCGGCGCACTGGCCGTAGAAGTCACCGGTCTGCTCGGCGCGGAACCAGGTGTCGCGCACGAAGCCGGGGATGGCGTCCTGCTTGATGCCGAAGGCCGGCACCATGAAGGCGTGGATCACGTCGTTGGCGGTGGTGATGATGCGGATCTTCTTGTCAACCGGCACGACCAGGGGGTTGTCCACCTTGAGCAGGTAGTCATCGGTGGGGGCCGGCTTGCCGGACTCGGACATGGCGCGGTGCGTGCTGTCCAGGGTGGAGATGAAGCCGATGCCCTCGCCCTCGCCCTTGAGGTAGTCGTAGCCCCACTTCCACTGGTAACCCGTGGCCTTGATGGTCAGGTCGGCGTTGCTCGTGTCCTTCATGGCCACCACGGTCTTGGTGGCCGGCAGGGCCATCAGGATCACGATGATGAAGGGGATCACGGTCCAGGCGATTTCCACGGCCACGGACTCATGGAAGTCGGCCGGCTTGTGGCCCACCGACTTGCGGTGCTTCAGGATGGAATAGAACATCACACCGAACACCGCCACAAAGATGACGGTGCAGATGATCAGCAAGAACCAGTGCAGCCACTGCTGCTCCGCAGCAATCCTGGTGACTGCGGGATGCAGGTTGAGCTGGTTGACGGCCGGCCCGCCGGGCAGGTCGTTGACAGCCTGGGCTGCGGTGAAAGCCGCCGTACCAGCCCAAGCGCCAGCCATGAGCAGCAGTGAAGCCAATTTATTAGAAATGCTCTTCATCATGTTCACTTCTTCAATGTCTTAAATAATCCTGGACTGCCCAGACTCGTCTGCATGCGGCTTGTGACCGATGCGCCCGCCGCCGCTCAGGAGACAGGCAACAAGCTGCCGTTGAATTTCGAAATTCAGCAACCGCTTATTGTAGCCCAGCACTTTTTGATCTCTGCCCGGCTGATATACGGGTTCACCCTAGGAAGGCATGGCTTCCCTTATGAACGCTGTTTGCGCAATGTTGCACGCATCTCGTCCAGGCTGAGCGTGGTCTCGGCGGCCACCGTCAGACGCCGTTGCGGCCTGAAGGCGTGGCCGTAGATGATCTCGAACGTCAGCTTGAGCCGCCCCTCGTGCACAGGATCGGCCAGCTGGCGCAAGGCCGCATGCAATTGATCGCGCCAGACGCGGCCGCGCAAGCCGGCCGGCCGTGCCGGGTGGAGGTTGCGGCCGAGCTCGCGCAACTCCTGCAGCAGGCGCTGCGGCGTCTCGAAGGTCAGCTCGATGCGCTCCATGTCCATCACCGGCTCGGCAAAACCCGCCGCCACCAGCATGTCGCCCCAGTCATGCATGTCGGTGAACTCGTGCGCCGGCGCCGGCCAGCCCAGGGACTGGTACAGCGTGCGCAGCTCGCGCAGGGTATCGGGGCCGAAGCAGGAGAACATCAGGAAGCCATCGACCGCCAGCGCCTCGTGCCAGCGCTGGATCAGGGCCTGCGGGTCGGCCGCCATGTGCAGCGACATATTGGCCCAGAGCAGTTCGGCCGGCACCGCTGCGGGCTCCAGGCCAAGCGCCGCGCGCCAGCGCGCCGGATGCCACCAGGGCCGGGCCGCCGTGTGCAGGGCCAACGCTTTTTCCTGCGCAAGGGCTGCGCTGACCAGGGCCTGTGCGCCGGGATAACGGCGCGCCAGCAGGGCCTGGGCCTGCAAGCCGCCGCGCACCGGTTCCCAGTGCAGCCAGTGCTGCGGCTGGCGCACGATCCAGTCCAGCCGCTGCTCCATGCGACGCGCCACCTCCTCGTGCAGCCAGGCGGAAGCGGTTTGTGGCCGCTGTGCCCAGCGTGCAGCAGCAGCTGGGTCGATGGTGGGGGGACGATGGTCGGTCATGAGCGAAGCTGGCGAGTATATTGATTCCCCTCGCCTGCTTTGGCCCCGCCCGCAAGTGCCCCTGTTCCGCGCCCTGCTCGACCGGCTGACCACCGCCCTGCCCAGCCAGTGCGCGGTCTGCCACGCCTGGCCGGCACAAGCCCTGTGCGAAGCCTGTGTGGTGCGCTTTGCCCAGCCCCGTCCACGCTGCCGCAGTTGCGCCCTGCCGGTGCCGCAAGGCGTGGAACGCTGCGGTGCATGCATCAAGCAAGCACCGCCCCTGGACCTCTGTTTGGCCGCTGTGGCTTATGAATACCCCTGGAGCGGCCTGATCGCCCGCTACAAGTTCGGCACCAGCCCGGGCTGGTCGCAGGCGCTGGCCCTGCTGATGCGCAGCACGCCCTGGGCCGAACCGGCGCTGGACGCCGCGGATCTGGTGCTGCCCATGCCGCTGTCGTCCGAGCGGCTGCGTGAACGGGGTTTCAACCAGGCGCTGGAACTGGCCCGCCATCTGGCGCCAGACAAGACCCGAAGCGACGTACTGCTGCGGCTGCATGACACACCGGCGCAAAGCACCCTGCCGCGCGCCGCGCGTCTGCGCAATGTGCGGGATGCCTTCGGGGTGGCCGCTGGTCAGGCAGCGCGGCTGCGGGAACGACGCATCCTGTTGATCGACGACGTGATGACCAGCGGCGCCTCGCTCCACACGGCCGCACAGGCCCTGCGGGCCGCCGGAGCGGCGCACATCACGGGCCTCGTGCTCGCCAGAACCGAGTGAACAGACCCTAGTGCACGGTTTCGATGACCAGGCGGTGGTAGCGCTCGGCCAGGACAAAGGGCACGTGATGGATGGCCTGGGACACATGCTCGGCCGTCTGGCTGTCCGGCGTCGGAAGGATCAGGAACGTCGCCCCGGCCCGGGCGGCGTCCAGAAAGGACTGCACGGTCGCCAGGCTGGTACCCATGTTCGCGATGAAACCCGCTTCGTGCAGATTCTTCTGGGCGAAATCCGCCATTTCCTGCGGCGACAACTCCAGGGCCTCCACCCGGCCCAACTCTTCCAGCTCGTGCACGACCTGGTGCGCATCCTGCGGCTGCTGAAATGCCACCACCATATGGCCCGTCGGGAAAAAAGCGCCAAAGTCTTTGTGCAACTGCTCCAGGGATTTCATGGCTCGCCTCCAGTGGAATGACTTTTCATTCTAGGAAGACATGGCCAAATTACCAGTCCAGCATACGGCGACAATGGAGGCCGCCTATGTTCCACATCGTCCTGGTCCAGCCCGAGATCCCGCCCAACACGGGCAATGTCATCCGCCTGAGTGCCAACACCGGCTGCACCCTGCACCTGATCGAACCGCTGGGCTTTTCCATGGAAGACCGGCTGATGCGCCGCGCCGGCCTGGACTATCACGAATATGCCGAACTGCGCCGCCATGCGAACTGGGACGCCTTCCTGGCCGACGAACAGCCGCCACCCGAGCGCATGTTCGCGCTCACCACGCGCGGCACGCGTTTTGTGCACGATGTGGCATTTGAACCCGGGGACTGGCTGGTCTTCGGCTCGGAAACCAGCGGTCTGCCCGAAACCGTGCGCGCCGCCTTTGCCCCCACGCAGCAGCTCAAGCTAGCGATGCGGGCGGGCCAGCGCAGCCTCAACCTCTCCAACGCCGTGGCGGTGACGGTGTTCGAGGCCTGGCGACAGAACGGATTTGTGACGGACTAAAAGCCGTCTCAGGGATAGCGCCGCGCGATCGACTCGGCCACGCAGACCGGCTTGGCCGCGCCTTCGCGCTCGATGGTCACTTCCCAGTTCATCTGCAGGCCGTTGTTGTCGATGGGCTCGCAGGCCAGCAGCTTCATGCGGGCACGCAGGCGGCTGCCCACCGGCACCGGGGCCATGAAACGCACGCGGTTGAGGCCGTAGTTCACGCCCATGCGCGACTCGACGATCTCCATCGTGCTTTCGAAGAACCTCGGCAGCAGGGACAGGGTGAGGAAGCCGTGCGCGATCGGCCCGCCGAAGGGCCCGGCCTTGGCCTTGTCCACGTCGACGTGGATCCACTGGTGGTCGCCCGTGGCCTGGGCGAACTGGTTGACCTGCTCCTGCGTGATGGTGAGCCAGTCGCTGACCGCGACTTCCTGGCCCACCAGCGCGGGAAACTCCTTGAGGGACTGGAAGGTTTTCATGCCGAGCACTGTAGCGGCAGCACGGGCCCACCGACTGTCAAACCGGCGACCCCGCCTGGTTCAGGCGTCGAGCCAGCGGCACAGGCCCTGCCACTGCTCCAGGTCCTTTTCCACGCGGCTGGGCGCCACGTCGAAGAGCGTCAGGCCGTGGGCCGCGAGATGGATGTAGTTCTGCGTGTCGCGCAGATAGGCCAGCACCGGCACGCCCAGCGCGTCAACGAAGGCGCGCAGCTTGTCGGCCGAGATGGTGCGCCCGTCCACCCGCATGCCCACGATGCCGACCTGCATGCCCGCGTGGTAGTTGGCCTTGATCTGGTCGAGGAAGGCACGGGTGGCGAAGATGTCGAACACGCTGGGCTGCAGCGGCACGATGACCTTGTCGGCATGGCGCAGCACGTCCTTCATGCGCGCGCCGTCCAGCCCGGCCGGGGTATCGAGCACCACATGGGTGGTTCCCTTGGGCAGCTTGGCCAGCTTGTCCTCGCCCACGTCCCAACTCACGATCGGCCGCGCCGTGGCCGGTCTCAGGCCCAGCCACAGCCGCGAGGACTGCTGGCGATCGGCGTCGCCCAGCATCACGCTGTGGCCCTTGCTGGCATAGTAGCCCGCAATATTGGTGGAGAGGGTGGACTTTCCGACCCCCCCCTTGGGATTGGCAACCACGACGACCGGCATCACGCGCTCCTTGTAGTCTGACCCGGTGCCATATTAGCCCATGAATGCCGGCCAGCCGCCTGCCCGCAAGCCACATCCACAAGCTCGGGACTAACCCTAGGCCCCAACCGCAGGCCCGCTGCTGCCGATAAGATGGACCGCAAACACAGGCCGGGCATGGACCCCAGCGCCTCACCGGAGACCACCATGAAAAGCAGGTTCGCACTCAAGGGCATGGGTCTGATGCTGGCCACCCTCGGCATGCTCGGCGCCGGCACGGCCTCGGCCCAGGCCGACTGGCCCAAGGCCAGGCCCGTCACCATCGTGGTCGGCTTCGGCCCCGGCGCCTTCACCGATGTCATTGCGCGCGTGGTGGCCCAGAAGCTCGGTGAAACCACCGGTGGCACCTTCACGGTGGAAAACAAGCCCGGGGCTGGCGGCAACATCGCTACGGCCCAGGTCAAACGCGCCGCCCCCGATGGCTACACGATCCTGGTGCACAGCGTGGCCTATGCCGTCAATCCCTCGCTGTACCCCAACGCCGGCTACGACGCCCTGAAGGACTTCGTGCCGCTGGCGCTGGGCCCCCGCACACCCAACATCATCACGGTCAACCCCGCCGTCCCGGCCAGGGACCTGAAGGAACTGATCGATCTGGCGCGCAAGGAAAAGCTGAGCTACGCCTCTTCCGGCATCGGCACCACCACCCATCTCTCGATCGAGCGTCTCAAGACCGCCGCCAAGGTGGACATCACCCACGTGCCTTACCAGCCGGCGCAGGCCATCGGCGCCGTCGTGGCCGGCCATGCGCCCATGTCGTCCACGTCCATGCCGCCGGCCGTGCCGCAGATCAAGGCCGGCAAGGTGCGCGCCATTGCCGTCACCAGCGCCAAACGCTCGGCCCTGCTGCCCGACGTGCCCTCGGTCACCGAATTCGGTTATGCCGACTTCGACGACTACACCTGGGTCGGCTTCTTCCTCCCGGCGGGCACGCCGCAGGCGCTGGTAGACCGCATCAACGCCGAGATCAACAAGGCGATGGAACTGCCTGACTCCAAGGAAAAATTCGTCAGCCTGGGCATGGAATCGACCCGCAACAGCTCGGCCGAATTCGGCAGCTTCCTGCGCGCTGAAGTCGACAAATGGGCTGATGTGGTCAAGAGCACAGGGGCCAAGGTCGAATAAAGTCCGGCAAGCGGATATCACCCTGCCCCCAGAGGAAAACCCCCTATGAGATTGTTCAGTTTCGAAGCGCAGGGCCAGGCCCGCATCGGCGTGCTCAAAAGCGCCGGCGCCCAGGAATTCATCGACCTGTCCGTGGCCGCGCCCAGCCTGCCTGGCGACATGGGCGCCCTGATCGCCCAGCCCGGCGGCCTGGAAGCCGCCCGCCAGGCTGCGGCCCAGGCGCCCGCTGCTGCCGTCAGGTCCATGGCCGGCCTGCGTTTTCTGCCCGTGGTGCCTCGCCCCGGCAAGATCGTCTGCCTCGGGCTCAACTACGCCGACCATGCCAAGGAAGGCGGGCATGCCCGTCCCGAGTACCCGAGCTTCTTCATGCGCGGGGCCACCTCCATGACCGGCCACATGGAGCCCATCATCCGGCCCAGGGCCTCCACCAAGCTGGACTACGAAGCCGAACTCGCCGTCGTCATCGGCCAACGGGCGCGCCACCTGAACAAGACGAATGCCCTGGACTGCGTGGCCGGCTATTCCTGCTTCAATGACGGCAGCATCCGTGACTACCAGCGCAAGACCAACCAGTGGACCATCGGCAAGAACTTCGACGGCAGCGGCCCCTTCGGCCCCTGGCTGGTGACACCGGATGAGTTGCCGCCGGGCGCCGCGGGCCTGCGCATCCAGTCGCGCCTGAACGGCAAGGTCATGCAGGATGCCAACACCCGGGACTTTCTCTGGGACGTGGTCGAGTCGCTGTGCATCATCACCGAGTGCATGACCCTGGAGCCCGGCGACGTGATCATCACCGGCACCCCCGCCGGCGTGGGCTACGCGCGCACGCCGCCGGTGTGGATGGCGCCGGGCGACACCTGCGAGATCGAGATCGAGGGCATCGGCATCCTGTCCAACCCGATCGCCGACGAATAGCTAGTCTTTTTCAGCGGCCAGCGTGACCGGGAAGTCCACCACCTGGTAGCTGCCGGAGAGCTGGTACTTCGCCAACACGGCGGGGTCGCTCTCCTCCCTGAAGTCCATCACCAGCGACTCGCGCACGCCGAACACGGCGTCCTGGTCCACGTAGGGATCGGCCTGGTTGAACAGCTCGGTCACCAGGGTGCGATAGCCGGGCGCCTCGACGATGACGTGGAAGTGCGCCGGACGCCAGGCATCGCGGTGCGCCACGCGCAGCAGGTCGCCCACAGGGCCGTCGGTCGGCACCATATAAGGCGTGGGGTGGATGGTGAGCAGCTCGAAGCTGCCATCGGCCAGCACCTTGATCTGGCAGCGCAGGTTGTCCTGCGGCTGCGTGTCGTCGATCTGCCAGTACAGGCCGTTGTCGGCGTTCTGCCAGAAGTCCACCGTGGCACCCGGGATCGCCTGGCCCTGCAAGTCGGTCACCCGTCCGCGCAACAGCACCGGCCGGCCCGGGTTGTCCTTGACCAGGCTGGCGCCGCTCTCCATCCAGGGCGAGCCACGGGTGTGGAAGGGGCCGAGCACGCTGCCTTCGGTCGCCCCGGGCCTGGAGGCCAGCAGGTCGACCAGCGAGGACAGGCCCAGCACGTCCGACAGGAGCGTGAACTCGCTGCGCGAGGGGCTGCTGATCTCGCCCGAACGCAGCAGGAAAGCCAGCGCCGCCTGCCACTCGGCATGGCTCAGCCCGGTCTCCCGGGCATAACCGTGCACATAAGTCACCAGCCGCTCGATCAGATAGCGCAGGCGCGCATCGTCGATTTTTTCGAAAGTCTGCTGCACCGATGCGGTGACGTTGTCCCTGTTGATGTTGCGCATGTCTGTCTCCTCCAGCTTATTTTGATGCCTGTTGATGCCACGTCGGCCCCTGTGCTAGCGTAAGGCCTGCCCACCCTGTTTCCCTCGGCCCAAGGCACACCATGGAACACGCCCCCAGCTGGCTCAGCCACACCTTCGTCTACCTGTGCGCGGCCGTGATCGCCGTGCCCCTGAGCAAATACCTGGGCCTGGGCGCCATCATCGGCTACCTCGGCGCCGGCCTCATCATCGGCCCCTGGGGCCTGGGCCTGGTCAGCGAGGTGCAGGACGTGCTGCATTTCGCCGAATTCGGCGTGGTGCTCATGCTCTTCCTGATCGGGCTGGAACTGGAGCCGCGCCGGCTCTGGAGCCTGCGCCGGCCCATCTTCGGCTGGGGCAGCGCGCAGGTGCTGGCCTGCGCCGCCGCCCTCTTCCTCGGTGTCTATGCGCTGGGCCTGTTCTTCCCGGCCCAACTGGGCGGCTGGAAGACGCCGCTGGTGGCCGCCCTGGGCCTGGCCCTGTCCTCCACCGCCATCGCCCTGCAGGTCATGGGCGAACGCAACCTGCTGCCCACCCCGGGCGGCCAGGCCGGCTTTTCCATCCTGCTGTTCCAGGACGTGGCCGCCATCCCCATCCTGGCCCTGCTGCCCCTGCTGGGCGCCGAACCGGGCCAGGCCAATGATGACTTCCGCTGGGGCGAACTCATCAAGATCGTGGCGGTGATCGGGGGCATCGTGCTCGGGGGCCGCCTGCTGCTGCGCCCCCTGCTGCGCTGGATCGCGCGCAGCCGCACGCCCGAGATCTTCACGGCCGCCGCCCTGCTGCTGGTGGTGGGCATTGCCGCGCTGATGCAGCAGGTGGGCCTGTCCATGGGCCTGGGCGCCTTCCTGGCCGGCGTGCTGCTGGCCGAGAGCGAATACCGGCGCGAACTGGAAACCGACATTGAGCCCTTCAAGGGCCTGCTGCTGGGCCTGTTTTTCATCGCCGTGGGCATGAGCATCGACCTCTCAGTGCTGCGCGCTTCGCCCTTGCTGATGCTGGCGCTGGTGGCCGGCTTCATGGTCATCAAGATCGTGCTGATCCTGGCCATGCTGCGCTTCATGCAGGTGCCGCTGCAGGAGCGGCCGGTCATCACGCTGCTGCTGGCGCAGGGCGGCGAGTTTGCCTTCGTGGTGTTCCAGACGGCCTTTGGCGCGGGCGTGATGACATCGTCAACGACCTCGCTGCTGATCGGCGCGGTGGCCCTGTCCATGCTGCTCAGCCCCCTCTTGCTGGTGGCGGTGGACAAGCTGCTGGCGCCGCGTCTGGCCGGGGCCGGCGGCGCCAGACCGGACGAAATCTCGGAACCGCAAGAGGCGCCGGTTCTGATCGCCGGCTTCGGCCGCTACGGCCAGATCGTGGCGCGTGTCATGCTGGCCCAGGGCATACCCAGCACGGTGCTGGACCACGATGCCGACATGATCGAGGCGGCGCGCAGCTTCGGCTACCGCGTGCACTACGGCGACGCCACGCGCCTGGACCTGCTGCGCATCGCCGGCGCGGCCAGCGCGAAAGTCCTGGTGGTGGCCGTGGACGACAAGGAACAGTCGCTCAAGATCGTCGATCTGGTGCGCGAACACTTCCCCGGCCTGCAGATCGTGGCGCGTGCGCGCGACGTGACGCACTGGCACGAACTGCGCGAGCGCGGCGTGCAGCTGGTGCAGCGCGAACTTTTCGAATCCAGTCTGCGCAGTGCGCGCAGCGTGCTGGAGCTGCTGGGCCACACGCAGGAACAGGCGCGCGCCTTCGCCTGGCGCTTCCGCCAGCACAACCTGGAACTGTTCGAGAAGATGCACCCGCACTACAAGGACCGCAAGCAGCTGATCGCCGTCGTCAAGCAGGGCCGCCAGCAGCTGGAAGAGCAGATGGCGCAGGAGCGTGCACAGCGGCAGCTGGCGCCGCCCAAGGACTAGCGGAAGGCGTCCCAGACCAGCTTGGTGCCGGTCAGCAGCAGGCCCAGATAGATCAGCCGGTAAAACAGCTTGGGATCGATGCGCCGCGCCATGCGCACGCCGACCCACACCCCCACGGGCGCCAGCGGCAGCAGCACGATGGAGGTGGCCAGGTTGCGCCAGTCCAGCAGGCCCAGCCAGGCATAGGGAATCCACTTGGACAGGTTGATGAAAAAGAAGAACCAGGACAGCGTGGCCGCGAAGACCAGCGGCCTGAGATGCAGCGGCAGCACATAGGCCGCGATGGGCGGGCCGCCGGCGTGCGCAATGAAACTGGTGAAACCCGAGGCGGTGGTCAGCACGCCCCCCAGCCAGCGCGGCGGCGGCGCGCTGTCGGCCTTCGGCGGAAACAGCAGGCGTTGCGCCAGGAACAGCAGCGTGAACACACCCACGATGCCGGCCACGATGTGCGCGGCCAGCAGCTTGAACAGCAACGCGCCGATCAGCGTGCCCAGCAGGCCGAAGGGCAGCAGGAACTTGAGCAGGGCCTTGTCGAAGTCCTTGCGCAGGGCCGTGATGCCCAGCAGGTCCATGAGCAGCAGCACCGGCATCAGGATGGCCGCGGCCTGGGGCACCGTGATGGTCAAGGCCATCAGCGGCACCGCCAGCGAACCGAAACCTGCCCCGAAACCGCTCTTGCTGATGCCCAGCAGCAGCACCGCGGGCACCGACACGAGATAGAAATAGGGATCGGTGATGGGCAGGAAGTTCACAGTGCGGCCAGCAGAAATGAAAACCTCCCCGGCGGGGAGGGTCAGACAGCAAGCCTCAAGTGTAGCCTCCCCCTCCCCTGGAAGGGGAGGGTTGGGGAGGGTTGGGGAGGGGTGAGCTCAATGCAGCCGCAGGGCTTGCCAGGTGCTTACAGCACCTGGCAAGCTTGTTCGAAGGACAGGCGCGGATTGCGCTTGAATTCCTTGCTGTGGTCGGCAAAACCCAAGTTGATCAGGAAGTTGGTGGCGTAGCGGCCATCGGGGAAGAACTCGGCATTGACCTTGGCGATGTCGAAGCCGCTCATGGGGCCGCAGTCCAGGCCCACGGCGCGCGCGGCAATGATGAAGTAGGCGCCGCCCAGCGTGCCATTGCGCGTGGCCGTGTTGGTGGCCAGCGTGGCATTGCCCTCGAAGTTCTCCTTGGCGCCGGCACCGTGCCAGACCTGCGGCATGTGCTCGTAGAACCTGGTGTCGGTGGCCACGATCACGGTCACCGGGGCGGCCATGGTCTTGTCCAGGTTGCCGGAGCTCAGCGCGGGCTTGAGGCGCGCGCGGGCTTCGGGCGAGTTCAGGAACACGTAGCGCGTGGGCTGGGTGTTCATGGAGGTCGGCGCCATCCTGGCGATGTCATAGGCTTCCTGCAGCAGCGAAAGCGGTACCGGCTTGTCGAGAAAGCCGTTGGCCGTGCGGGCGTTGAAGAAGAGCTGGTCAAGGGCGGCCTGGTCGATTTTCATGGTGAGGGTGTTTCAGTCGAGAGAAAGGAATTATCCGGCGCCGCAGCAAACGACGCCGGGAGAAGGGTTTAGCCTGCCTTGATGCCGATCTCGCGCACCAGCCTGGTCCAGCGATCGACATCGCGCTTCACCAGCGCACGGGTCTGCTCGGTGTTGAGCGCCAGCGGCTTGCCGCCCGCCTTGCGGAAGGTCTCCTGCAGTTCGGGCTGGGCGATGACCTTGGCCAGCTCGCTGCGCAGGCGCTCCTGCACGTCGGCGGGTGTCTTGCTCGGCACGAAGTAACCGAACCAGGACTCCAGGTCCAGCTGGGCGACGCCGCTTTCGGTGATGGTCGGCACATCGGGGTGCATGGGGTTGCGCTCCGCCCCGGACAGCGCCAGCGGCTTGATCTTGCCGCCCTCGATCTGCGCGCGTGCCGTGGACGAGAGGTCGAAGAACAGGTCCACACGACCACCGAGCATGTCCATATAGGCTGCCTGGGCGCCGCGGTAAGGGACGTGCACCACGTTCACGCCGGCCAGGTGCCAGAGTGCGGCGGCCAGCACGTGCTGGCCCGAACCGTTGCCGGCCGAGGCATAGGTGAGCTTGCCCGGGTTGGCCTTGGCATAGGCCACCACGTCCTTGAGCGTGTTCAGGGGCAGGTCCTGGCGGGCCGTCAGCGTGTAGCTGTAGCTCACGGCCAAGCCCACGGGTTCGAAGTCGCGCAGGCTGTCGTAGGACAGCTTGTCGTACAGGCCCATATTGAGCGCGATGTTGGAGACCGAGCCCATGAGCAGGGTGTAGCCATCGGGCGCAGCCTGGGCCGCCGCTTCGGTGCCCACCAGCGTGCCCGAGCCGGTCTTGTTCTCCACCACCACGCTCTGGCCGATCTGCTTGCCCAGGCGCTCGGCCAGGGCCCGCGCCACGAAATCGAAACCGCCGCCCGGCGGCTGCGGCACGATGACCCGCAAGGGGCGGTTCGGGTAGGCGCCCTGGGCCCAGGCCAGGGGCGCCAGGCCCAGCAGGGCCGCGGCCGGCAGGGCGCGCACGATGTCGCGGCGCTTCAAGGGGATATGGATCTCATTCATGTCTGTCTCCTCAGGATGAAATTCGTGCGGGCTCCAGAACTTGTGCTCAGCGCTCCAGCGGACCGCCGGCCAGCCAGCGCGCGCCACGCTTGTAAAGCTCCTCGACCACCGGCCCCTTGAGCATGGGCATGTCCATCTTGACGGTGTAGCCGATGCGGGTCTGGATGTAGGCCAGGTGCCGGTAGCCCTCGGGGAAGGTGGCCAGCGCGGCCGTGTCGAGCCTGAGCACGGCGCTGGAATCGACCGGGTCGATGCGGTCCTTCTCGTAGATGGGCTGGCGGTGGATCAGCTTCCATGCACCGTTGTGTTTCGTCACGAAGTCGTAGAAACGACCGGTACAGACCACATCGCACAGCACCGGGCCGTCGGCGCCCTCGACCATGCCGCGCTGCGAGATGGTCATCTTGGTCTGGGCGATGGCA
Organism: uncultured Hylemonella sp.; assembly: GCA_963512175.1. Taxonomy (GTDB): domain Bacteria; phylum Pseudomonadota; class Gammaproteobacteria; order Burkholderiales; family Burkholderiaceae_C; genus Hylemonella. The sequence continues at coordinate 232,114 of CAUPLI010000005.1, forward strand.
CGATCTCCTGCGACCTCGATGGCCGAGCCGCCCAGGAAATGCAGGATGCTCACGCCCTTGGCCCAGCCCTCCTTCGTCACGCGGATGAACTCGGCAAACGGCCCCTGGAACCAGGTGGCCATCATCACGCCTTCGGGGTGCCAGACGGTGGCGAAGCGCTCCCAGTCGCCGGCGTCGCGCCACACAGCCCAGCGCTCCACCATCTGGCGGATCAGCAGTTCGTCGTTGAAAGAGTTGCTCATGGTCGTTCCTCGGGAATCAAAAAAGAAATTCAGGGTGTGGCGTAGTCCACCTGGTGGCGGGCGATGCGCAGGTCGGCCACCTCGTTCTTCACGCGCAGATGCTCGGGGTGCGTGCCATAGGCGTCGAGCGCGGCCTGGCTCTCGAACTCGGAATACAGCACCACGTCGCAGGCGTAGTCAATGCGGCTGCTGTCCACGCCGATCTCCAGGCACAACAGACCCGGGATACGCCCGCGCAGGCTCTCGAAGCTGCGCTGCAAGCGGGCAATGCCCTGCGCCTTCTCGGCCGGCGTGTCGCCGCGTACGTTCCACATCACGATGTGCTTGATCACAAACCGGCTCCGATCATGCGGCAGGCGGGAAACCGGCCTTCTGCGGCCACAGGTTCACGAAGGCGTGGATGGTGGTGCTGGCGTAGAGCCCCGCTTTCGTGAAAGGCTCCCCGGCCAGCCAGGCGTGCGCGGCATCGCGGCTGGGAAAGTCGATCACCAGCAGGCTGCCCAGCATGGTCTTGCCGTCGTCATGCGTGAGCGGGCCGGCAAAGGCCATGCGATCGGCCACCGCAGCCAGGTAGTCCTTGTGCACGGGCCGCACCCGCTGTCGCAGGTCGCCATGCTCGGGCTTGTCGATCAGGATGAAGGCAAACAGCATGTCAGGTTCTCCTTACATATAGGCCAGCCAGGTGGACAGCCTGGGAAAAGCGACCAGCAGCACCAGCACGGCGACCATCATCAGCACGAAGGGGAAAGCCCCGGCAAAGATGTCGCGCACCGTGATGCGCGGGTCGTTCAGCGCCGACTTCACGGTATAGACCGAGACACCGAAAGGCGGCGTCAGCAGGCCGATCTCCACCGCCACCACGGTGATGACGCCGAACCAGACGATGTCCATGCCAAAGGCACGCGCGATGGGCAGCACGATGGGCAGCATGATGAGCATGATGGACACCGAGTCGATGATGCAGCCCAGCGCTATGACGATGCCCACATACGCGACCAGGAAACCCCAGGACCCCAGGCCCAGCGTGGTGATGCTCTCGGTCACCGCCGCCGGCATGCCGGTCAGCGCCAGCATGCGGCTGTAGAGCATGGCCGAGATGATGAGGAAGAGCACCGAGACCGACACATAACCGGTCTCGGTCAGCACGTTCCACAGCTTCTTCCAGTCCAGCCGGCGGCGCAGCAGCGCGATCACCAGCGCGCCGGCCGCCCCCACGGCACCGGCCTCAGTCGGCGTGAACAGGCCACCGTAGAGGCCGCCCAGCACCAGCGTGATGAGCACCAGGATGGGGATGAACTTGATGGCGGCCGTGCGCCATGTCTCGTGGTGGCCATCGGTCTTCACGATGTCGGCCGGGTTCTCCACGATCATCGACGGCCGGAGGTAGGCCATGCCCACGATCAGCAGGCCAAAGCCGGCCGCCAGCACGATGCCGGGGATGATGCCGGCGATGAACATGCGGCCCACCGATTCCTCGGCCAGCACGCCGTAGATGATCATCAGCAGCGAGGGAGGGATCAGCATGCCCAGCACCGAGGAGCCGGCCACCACGCCCACGGCAAAACGCCGTGTGTAGCCGTGGCGGATCATCTCGGGCACGGCCACCTTGGTGAAGACCGAGGCCGAGGCGATGGAGATGCCGGTGATGGCGGCAAACACCGCATTGGCCCCCACCGTGGCCAGGCCCAGGCCGCCGCGCACGCGCCGCATCAGCCACTGGAAGACGTCGAAGGTGTCGCGCCCCACCCCGCTTACGCTGACCAGCATGCCCATGAGCACGAAGAGCGGGATCACGCCGAACAGGTAGTCGCGAATGGCGTCGTTGGCCGAGGCCGCCACGAAACGCGCTGCCACGTCGGGCGACTTGATGAGCGCGACGCTGACAAAGGAGGTGACGATGAGCGCCACGCCGATATGCATGCCGAAATAGATGCCGGCCAGCATCAGCACGATGGCCAGCAGACCGACCTGGAGATCACTCATGCGTGGACTCCTTCAGGTCCTGCATGACCAGCAGCAGGTACTGGATGGCCGCCAGCGCCGCGCCCACCAGCACCACGGCGCGCATGGGCCAGGTCGGAAAGGTGAACAGGCCCTCGACACCGAGGAACTCGTTGTCACTCCAGGCCCGCGCCAGCGGTTTCCAGGTCGCATAGGCGATCACGCCGCAGGCAAACACGCCGGCCAGCGAGAACAGCGCGCGCAGGCGCAGACCGGCGCGTGGGCGACGCGCGATGTAGGGATCGATGAAGAGGTCGGCACGCGACATGCGGCCGTGGCGCAGCGTGGCGGGCAACTGCAGGAAGACGATGATCACGATGCTGGTGGCCACCAGTTCGGCCACGCCGTCGATCGGGCGGTTGGCCAGGTCGCGCAGCAGCACATCGGCGCACATCAGCAGCATGATGGCGCCGATCAGCACCGAGCCGGCGGCATTCAGGCCGTCGACCAGGCGGCCGAACCAGCTGTCGGGCGCAGACGGTGGCGGCGCGGACTCCAGGTCCGTGTTCGCTTCATAACTCATGGGGATCCTTCACGCCACCCCCCGGCCGGGGCGGTGGCGGTTTTTCAGGGAACGACAGCAAAGACCGGGTTCAGAGTTCCTTGTCCCAGTCGCGCGCCGGCTTGACACCGCGCTTGCGCAGCTCGTCCATATAGGTCGTGACAATGTCCTTGGTCGGGCCCTTGGAGGCGTTGTTCTTGACCCAGTCGGCCGCCAGGTTGGGCATGGTCTTGACCCACTTGGCGCGCTCGGTCGCGCTGAATTCGCTGAGCGTCACGGGGGTGGACTGCTTGGCCCCGACCTCGACCATGGTCTTGAGTGCGCCTTCGTAACGCTGCATCAGCACCTTGCCCAGCTCCTGGGAGTACAGCTTGCCGGCATCGCGCACGATCTGCTGAATCTCCTTGGGCAGTTTTTCGTAGCTGTCCTTGTTCATGGCCATGCCGCCGATGTAGAGCGCGCCGATGTTCACCTTGGTGATGTGCGGCGCCACCTCGTAGATCTTGTTGGGCAGGATGCCGGTGGCGATCGACACCGTGCCCTCGGACACGCCGGACTGGATGTCGGTGTAGTAGCTGGTCAGCGAGCCGTCCACCGGCACCGCACCCGAGTTGCGCAGCCACAGGCCGATGGAACCCGGCGCCGAGATCTTGCGGCCCTTGAGTTCGTCGTAGCTCCTGATCGGCTGCCTGGTGAAGAGGTGGTAGCTGTCCACGCCCGTGGCCCCCAGGAAGACGGCGTTGTTGCGCTCCCATTCGCGCTTGAGCGCGGGCACGGTCTCGTGCATGTTGTTCACGACGTCCAGGATGATGCGCACGTCATCGGTGGTGAAGGGCGTCACGGTGCCGAACTGTGCCAGCGGCATCTTGGCGGCCTCCAGGTTGTGGAAGACCCAGCCGATGTCGGTCACGCCCTGCTCCACGCTGGTCAGCGTGGCATTGGCCTTGTAGAGCTGGCCGCCGTAGGCCTCGCGCCACTCGATCTTGTAGCCCTTGTTGAGTTCGGCCACGCGCTTGTTGACCTCCGGCACGAAGACCGTGCTCATCAGGCCCACCCAGGGCAAAGCCGTGGGGTGGCTCGATGCGATGGTCAGCTTGAAGGTCTGCTGGGCCTGGGCGGCCATGACACCGGTGGCCAGCAGCACCGCGCACAGCGCGGACTGGATGATCTGTCGCTTTTGCATCTTGTCTCCTCGGGTTGGTGGTTGGTCTGTATGACTCTGCGGCCATCTCTCACTTTTCGGGGTTGAGCACGAAGTCGTAGGTCAGGCTGTAGGTGCCGTCCGCCTGCCTGACCCAGTCCGCGATCAGCGTGGAGCGCACACCGAACACGACGTCGGAGTCGAGGTACTGGTCATGGTCGCGGAACACATGGGTGATCAGGCGCTCGTAGCCTGGCGCCTCGATCATGAAATGCAGGTGTGCCGGCCGCCAGGGATGATTCTTGGTGGCCTTGAGCATGGCGCCCACCGGGCCGTCGCTGGGGATGGGGTAGGCCTCGGCCAGGATGGTCTTGAAATGGAAACGCCCCTGCGCGTCGGCATGCAGGATGCCGCGCGCCTGCGGATGCGCCAGGTGCTCGTACTGCACGTCGTAGTTGCCCTCGGCGTCGGCCTGCCAGACGTTGATCAGCGCATTCGGTATCGGCTCGCCGCCCAGGCCCTTGACCGTGCCGCTCACCAGGCAGGGCTCGCCCTTGGCGCCGTTGGCCACGTCGGCCCCCAGGGGGTATTCGGGCGCGTGCTCCAGGAAGAAGGGGCCGAAGACCGTGGGCTCGGTGCAGCCGGCCGGTTTGTCGTTGTTCATGGCCACGGTCAGCATGGACAGGCCCAGGGTGTCGGACAAGAGGATGAACTCCTGGCGCGTGTCGCTGCACATGTGGCCAGTGTCCGTCAGGTACTGGATGCCCTTGAACCATTCCTCCTCGGTCAGCCGCACCTCGCGCGCGAAGGCGTGCAGGTGCTGCACCAGGCTGGTCATGATCTCCTTCAGGCGCGGATCGGGCGTCCTGGAAAAACGCTCGATCACGGCCTGGGTGATGGTGTCCTCGTTGAGGTTGCGCATGCCGTTTGTCTCCTGCGGGTTCTTGCTAGCTGAGCAAATGTAAAAGTCCGCGACAATTTGGGAAAGAGCGCTGCCGCAAATGACTTTTCCGCGCAGCGAAAAAACTGGAGACCGGTTTGGACCGTTTTGCCGAAATTGAGCTGTTCGTCCAGGTGGCCGAAACCGGCAGCCTGAGCCGTGCCGCCGAGGCGCTGGGCCTGTCCAACGCCGCCGCCAGCCGCCACCTGCAGGCGCTGGAAGACCGGCTGGGCGCCCGCCTGGTCGAGCGCAACACCCGCCGTCTTTTCCTGACCGATACCGGCCAGGAGTTCTTCAGCCGCGCCAAAACCCTGCTGGCCGACATGAAGGACGCCGAGGACGTGGTGAACGCCCATACGCTCAACCCCACGGGCATGCTGCGCATCAGCGCCTCCTTGTCCTTCTCCATGCAGCACATCGCGCCGCTGCTGCGCGCCTACACCGAGCGCTACCCCAACGTCACCGTGCACGTGGAAGCCGCCAACCGTTACCTGGACATCATCGACAACAACATCGACGTGGCCATCCGCACGCGCGAGTTCGAACCCGACTCCAACATCACCGTGCGCCGCCTGGCGCAGACGCGCCGCATCCTGGTGGCGGCACCACGCTACCTGGCCCGCCACGGCCGGCCCAAGACACTGGAAGAGCTGGCCCAGCACAAGCTGCTGATCTACACCTACGCCAACAACCCCGGCGAACTGCGCTTCACGCGCGATGACCAGACCACGGCCCTGCACATCAAGGGCCTGCTCGAATCGAACGACGGCCAGATCCTGCGTGCCGCCGCGCTCGACGGCATGGGCATCCTGGTGCAGCCCACCTACATCGTCTATGACGACATGGTGGCCGGCCGCCTGGTACCCGTGCTGGACGAGTGGGACCTGCCGCGCCTCACCGTCAACCTGGCCTACCCCAGCCGCAAGCACCTCTCGGCCAAGGTCCGCACCTTCATCGACTTCATGGCCGAGCATTTCGTGAAGATGAACTACGAGCAGAAGTGGACCGGGCGCTTCGGCGTGGCTTGATCACAGCTCAGGGTCGCCAGTCCGCTTTCGCGTAAATAAATCAGGAAAGATTTGAAATGATGCGGAAACTCTTTGCCTTGGCATGCCTATGCCTGGTGGCCTGCACTGAATCGGCAAAAGAACCGGTTGCCGTCAACACTGGTCCCACAGCAACAGGTCCAGCCCAAGCTGCGGCAACTCTTGTACCACCGCCAGCAAAAACAGAAGCAGTAGTCGTTGACCCACTCAAGGAACCTGGAGATGAAAGAAGTCGTAAAGCTCCCAATGTTGATGATGGATACATCATGGGAACTGTGCCAACCAAAGAGCAAGTTTTCTCTTGGTGGAACAGGGATGCAAATGAAAAACGCAACCTAGATAAATTACTTGAGATAGACGAACTAAAGAAGATCGGTTTGGTCAATAAGGAAGAAGCCTATTTGACCGCTGCAGTTTTTGACCGCGGCAGGAATGGCATGTTCAGCTCCGTTCTGATTCGTCCCAAATTGCGTGAGGTCGTTGAATTGGATGTCATCGGATCCGAATTTGAAATTTTGGATCTGGACAATGATGGCATTTCCGAGATCGTCACCAGAATTTCTGGTTCAGGAGGAGGTACAGAAATTGGGAAGAAATTCATTCTTCACATCGACAAGTCGTCTGTTGAAATTTTGCATGAGATGAATTACGAAACAAATTCATCTCTAGTCGACGACACATACAAGGAAAGCAATATTTCCGTTGATTGGAAGTTTTCTAATGACAATGGAATTCCTATTCTTAAAGAAACAATTGAGAAACAAATCGGGTCGTGCAATGGCGACAAGAAATGCAAATACAAGAGAGTCAAAGAGCTCAACACATATCAATTCATAGACCAGCAATTTGTCAATTCCGCGCCATTGACCCCGCTAAATAATTGACTCTCCAAGCCGAACCGGGATCGCCACTAACAAGCCATGTGCCAACCCAGAGTTCAGACCCAGCCGCGCACCGGTGACGGCGTCGTCGGACATGTCGGCCCGCGCCGCCGTGCTCGACGGCCTGGGCCTTCTGGCGTGAACTGAATTCATGACCACCACGCAACAAACCGACGTGCTCATCGCCGGCGGCGGCCCCTGCGGCCTGATGCTGGCCAACGAGCTGGGGCGGCGCAACATCCGCTGCCTGCTGGTCGACCCCAAACCCGGCACCGCCTTCAACCCGCAGGCCAATGCCACGCAGGCCCGCACCATGGAGCATTTCCGGCGCCTGGGTTTCGCGCAGGAGATCCGCAGCATGGGCCTGCCGCCGGACCACCCCACCGACATCGCCTACCTGACGCGTTTTGCCGGCACCGAGCTGGCCCGCCTGCGGCTGCCCACCGCAGCCGCAGCGCCGCAGGCGATCAAGGCCATGTCCGGTTCGTGGAGCGCGGCCGAGCTGCCGCACCGTGTCTCGCAGAAATTCGTGGAAGTGAAACTGCGCGAGCATGCGCAGCGGCTGTCCTCGGTGGACGTGCGCTACGGCTGGCAGCTCAAATCGTTTGCCGACACCGACTCCGGCATCGAAGCCGTGGTGCAGCCCGTCGATGGCGGCGATCCGCTCACCGTGCAGGCCGCCTACCTTGTGGGCGCAGACGGCGCGCGCAGCTTTGTGCGCAAGCAGCTGGGCATCGCCTGGGGCGGCGACACCGGCTTCAAGCGCAAGTTCATGGGCGGCAAGATGCTGGCGGTGTACCTGAAGGCGCCTGACTTCTACGCCCGCAACGCCAACGACCGGGCCTGGATGTACGTGGTGGTCAACCCGCAATTGCGCGCCTTCATCATGTCGGTCGACGGCGTCAGCGAATTCGCCTTCCACATCCAGATGGCCGACGACGCTGCCACCGAGGCCTTGACCGAGGCCGATGCGCGGCGCCTGTTCGCGCAGGCCTACGGGCAGGACATCGACATCGAGATCTTGTCCATGGCCACCTGGCTGGCCGGCCACGCCCTGGTGGCGGAGTCCTTCCAGCGCGGCCGCATTTTCCTGGGCGGTGATGCAGTGCACCTGTTCACGCCCACCGGCGGCCTGGGCTACAACACGGCGGTCGAAGACGCCGTCAACCTGGGCTGGAAACTGGCTGCTGTGCTCAAGGGCCAGGCCGGCGCCACCCTGCTGGAGAGCTACGAACGCGAGCGCCGGCCGCTGGCCGTGCGCAACACCGGCTATGCGCGCCAGTTTGCGGATTCGATCGGCCTGTTCGAGGCAGCCGTCGAGCTTGAAGAGGACTGCCCCGAAGGCGCACAGGCCCGGGCCGCTGCCTCAGACTACCTGAACGGCCACGTGCGCCGCGAGTTCAACATCCCGGGCGTGACCTTCGGCGGCCGCTACGACGGCAGCCCTATCATCGTGGCCGACGGCACGACACCCCCACCCGACGCGCCGAACACCTACGTGCCCAGCGCCTGCCCCGGCGGGCGGCCGCCGCACGCCTGGCTGGCGGACGGACGCTCGCTCTACGACACGTTCAACTTCGAATGGACGCTGCTCGCGCTCGAACCCGACGCACCGGACGCACGCGCCTTCGAGCAGGCGGCGCAAACGCTGGGCCTGGACCTGAAAGTGGTTCACCACCCATCCGCCGAGTTGTCAACGCTCTATGAAGCGCCACTGGTGCTGATCCGTCCGGACCAGATCGTGGCCTGGCGCGGACACGAAACCAGCGCCGCTGCGACCGTGCTGGCACAGGCCACGGCGCAGCACTGAGGACTCCCGCGCTGCCCGCTGCAGCCACCCAGGCTGGCCCAGCCCATAAGCCAGGCTTATAGCGGCTCTCGCAAATCGGTATTACCCCATCGTGCGCATCGTTCCTATCATGCCCCTTCACCTCAAGAAGGAGACACCGCATGAGCCAAGGAACGGGCCAGCAGAGCCCGGCAGATCAACCGGCACTCGACGCCCCCCTGCCCTACGGCCCCCCGCTCACGCTGAAGCAGGCCAAGGCCATCCTGCAAGCCGCCGAGGCCGAGGCGGAACGTAACCACTGGCCCGTGGCCATCGTGATCGCCGATGCGAGTGGTGACGTAGTGCTCGCGCTCAAGCGCGACCAGACCCAGCACTCCAGCCTGTCCATCGCCACCGGCAAGGCACTCACCGCCGTCAACTTCCGCCGCCCCACCAAGATGTTCCAGGACGGCATCGCGGCCGGCGGCGAGGGCCTGCGTTTTCTGGCCGTACCCGGCATCACGCCGCTGGAAGGCGGCTTCCCGCTGGTGCTGGGCGGGCAGATCGTCGGCGGCATCGGCGTCTCGGGTGTGCTCTCGAGCCAGGACGCCCAGGTCGCACGCGCCGGCATGGCCGCGCTGGCCTGAACCCATTTCCCCCTCGATAAAAACCATACCAAGGAGACTCACATGCTGCTACGAATCGTGCAAGTGTTCACCCTCGCCCTGCTGGCCGCCGGCCTGCAGGCGCAGGCCCAGGACAAGTTCCCCGGCAAACCCATCCGCATCGTCGTGCCCTTCGTGGGTGGCAGCCAGGTGGACATCGTGGCGCGCGAGATCGGCCGCGGACTGCAGGCCGCCTGGGGCCAGCCCGTGATCATCGACAACCGGCCCGGCGCCGGTGGCACCATCGGCAGCCGCCTGGTGACCCAGGCCGACGCCGACGGCCACACCCTGCTCTTCACTTCGGCCTCGCACGCCATCAACCCCACGCTGTACAAGAAGCTGCCTTACGACACGTTGAAGGATTTCCGCGGCGTGAGCTTCGGCACCAGCGTGCCCAACGTGCTGGTGGTGGCGCCCTCGCTGGGCGTGAAGACCGCGCCCGAACTGCTGGCCATGGTCCGCGCCAAACCCGGCCAGCTCAACTTCGCCTCGGCCGGTGTGGGCAGCGGCACCCATTTCAACGGCGAGATGTTCAAGGCCATGGCCAGGCTGGACATCGTGCACGTGCCCTACAAGGGCACCACGGACGCGCTGATCGACACCACAGCCGGCCGCTCGGCCTACTACTGGTCACCGCTGGGCCTGACCCTGCCCTTCATCAGGGACGGCAAGCTGCTGCCCCTGGCCGTGAGCACGGCGCAGCGCGCGCCGCTCATGCCGGATGTCCCGGTGATCTCGGACTACGTGCCCGGCGTGGTCTATGACCACTGGTACGGTCTGGTCGCCCCCGGCAAGACGCCCACCCCCATCGTGGAGCAGATCTCCGCCGAACTCGGGCGCATCCTGCGCTCGCCCGAAGTGCTCAAGTCACTCGGCGCCCAGGGCGTGACACCGGCGCCGAACACGCCGGCCGAGTTCGACAAGTTCATCGCCTCAGAAATCGAGCGCCTGGGCATGGTGGTCAGGAGCGCGGGCATCCAGCTCGAATAAGAGCGGGCCTTCCCTTGAAACCCGCGTCAGCACGCATCCGCAGGCTTGCGTCGCGCGCTTGCCGCGCATCTGCCACCGCAGGCTCAGGGCGTGGGCCGCTCCGCGCCCTGACGGCCCTGGGCGCGTGCCGAGAGGAAGGCATGCAGGTCCAGGATGTGCGCGTTCACACGCGGCTCGCTCTGCCAGGCCGGCATGGTCAGCGGCGCATCCTTGCGCCGCATGATGACCTCGATCTGCGCCTCGCCCGCCGCCGTCCCGCTGCGAGCTTGCGTGGCCGGCTGGCTCAGGTCGTAGCGCTGCAGAACCAGGCTCACGAACTGGCGTTCGCCCATGGCGCGCACGCGGGGCAGCAGGTCGGGGGCGTTGGCCGTACCGGTGGCGGCCGCCCCATGGCAAGCGGCGCATTTGTCCTGGAACACACGCCAGCCCAGGTAGACCGAGCCGGGTGGGGCAGAAAGCTGGGCGACCTCCTGCGAGGCGTGGCGGTTCTGCCAGTCCACCGCGCAGCCACCCAGTGCGGTCAGCAGCAGCACCAACACTGCGCCCGAACACCACGAGACTTTTGCCATCATCATCTCCTTTGCGCTTCATTCCCGACCTGGCAGGCAAGCCGGACAATGGGGCCATTGTGTCAGCATTAGTGTTAATACAGATTGCACCGAGCCCGCATTTGCGACATAAAACAAGCTTCCGTACGAAAGAGAGAGACCCATGAACCAAGACCCCAGCAAGCTGGACCGCCGCGGCTATCTGAAGCTGATGGGCGCAGCCGGATTGGCTGCCTCCGGTGTGGCAGCGCAGGCCCAGAGCGCCTGGCCCAACAAGCCCATCCGCTGGATCGTGCCCTTCGCACCCGGCGGCACCTCCAGCATCGTGGCGCGCAGCATCGCGGCGGAACTCACCAAGCAGATGGGGGCCAACTTCGTCATCGACAACAAGGGCGGTGGCGGTGGTGTGCCGGCCATGCAGGAACTGATGCGCGCACCGGCCGATGGCTACACCATCGTCATGAGCCACATCGGCCTGATGGCGGTCAACCCGCTGATCTATCCCGACGCCGGCTACGACGTGAACAAGGACTTCGTGCCGGTCACCCTGCTCAACCGCATCCCCAGCCTGTTCTGCGTGCACAAGGACGTGCCCGCGACCGACCTGAAGTCCTTTGTGGCCTACGCCAAATCCAGGCCGGGCCAGCTCAACTACGCTTCGGCTGGCAACGCCAGTGCGGGCCACCTGGCCGTCGAAGCACTGAAGCTGCGAACCGGGATCTTCATGACCCACATCCCTTACCGCGGCACCGGCCCGGCACTGACGGACTTTCTGGCCGGCCGGGTTGATTTCTTCTCGGCGGGCACGCCGGCGCTGTTGCCGCACATCAAGAGCGGCGCGATCCGCTGCATCGGTGTGGGCTCGCCCAAGCGCATCTCCGTGCTGCCGGATGTCCCGTCCGTCAGCGAGGCCTATCCGGGCTTCGAAACCGAGCAGTGGTATGGCATCCACGCCCGCGCCGGCACACCGCAGGCGATCATCACACGACTGCAGCAGGAATGCGCCAAGGCCATGAAAGCACCCGACGTCGTGGCCAAGCACGAAGCCGAAAGCGCCACACCCGGAGGCGGCACGCCCAAGGAGTACGGTGATTTCGTCGCCAAGGAACAGGCCCGCTGGAAAGACGTGGTGATCAAGGCCGGGATCAAACCGGGTTGATCATTCCCGACCGCAAAGAAAAAGCCGCCGGGCTCCAGGAGCCCGGCGGCTTTTTTTCAGGTTCTCAGCCTCTCAGACCAGGCGCAGATCGACGACGATGTTGCCGCGGGTGGCGTTGGAATAGGGGCAGACCTTGTGGGCGGTGTCCACCAGGTCCTGCGCCACGGCGCGCTCCACACCGGGCAGGCTCACGGCCAGGCGCACGGCGATGCCGAAGCCCTGGGGGATCGGACCGATGTCCACTTCAGCGTCGATCGCCGCGTCGGCCGGAACGGCCACCTTCTTCATGCCGGCCACGTGCTTGAGTGCGCCCATGAAACAGGCCGAGTAGCCGGCGGCGAAGAGTTGCTCGGGATTGGTCGCACCGCCGGCACCGCCCATGGCCTTGGGCGGGGACAGCTTGACGTCGAGCAGGCCGTCGTCGGTGGTGGAACGGCCTTCGCGGCCGCCCGTGGTGTGGGCCTTGGCGGTGTAGACAACTTTGTCGAGAACGGTGGGCATGGTGAGCTCCTGTTGGTGGTTAAAAATTAGGCCTGCAGGCGGTCGCGCAGCTGCTGGACCTGGCGGGTCAGGGCCGTGAGCTCGTTCAGCGAGCACTGGGCGGCTTCGAGCATGCAAGCCGGAATGGGCGCGGCCCGGGCCTTGAGCTTGCGGCCGGCGGCGCTCAGCTGGATCAGCACGCGCCGCTCGTCGGCTGCATCGCGCAGGCGGCTGATGTAGCCGGCACTCTCCAGCCGCTTGAGCAGGGGCGTGAGCGTGCCGGAGTCGAGAAAGAGGCGCTCGCCGATCTCGGAGACGGTCAAGCCGTCGCGCTCCCACAGCACCAGCATGGCCACGTACTGCGGGTAGGTCAGGCCCAGCGCATCGAGGTGCGGTTTGTAGGCCTTGGACATGGCGTGCGAGGCGGAATACAGGGCGAAGCAAAGCTGTTTGTCCAGCTGCAGGGCCTGGTCGGAGGAGAGCTTTTGGTTCGGCATGGATTGAATTATTGATCACAATTAAATTGTGCGCAATTTAATTGCCGGATGACCCTGTCAGAATGCGGGTTGTTCCCATCGAAGGTTCACGTGACCCGAACGCTGCGGACCCGCGTCATGGCGTCCCGGCCTGACGCGGGGCGGTCCGCCTGCCGGGCTTGATCTGTTCTTCCAAGGCCGCCATGCCCACACCTGCTCCCGCCCTGCCCCTGCGCACCCTGCTGCGGATGACCCGACCCGGCTTCCTGAGCATCACCGCCGTCGCCGTGCTGCTGGGCATCACGATTGCCGCGGCCTGTGGCCATGGCCCCCATGTGGGGACCGGCATCGCCACGGTGCTGCTGGCCTGCCTGGCCCATGCCGCCGGCAATGTGCTGAATGATTACCACGACGCCCTGAATGGCGCGGACGCTGCCAACACCGGCGGCATCCATCCCTACACCGGCGGCTCGCGCCTGATCCAGAACCGGGTCGTCACACCGCAGCAAACCCGCGAACTTTTTTACCTGCTGGCTTTTCTGCTGTGCGCCTTCGGCCTGCTGCTGGCGGTCAAGAGCACGGGCTGGGTGATCGTGCTGGGACTGGCCGGTGTGCTGCTGACCTGGGCCTATTCGGCGCCGCCGCTGGCCTTGATGAAACACGGCATGGGCGAATTCGTGGTGGCCCTGGTCTGGGGCCTGGTCGTCATCGGCGCGGATGCCGTGCAACGCGGCAGTCTTTTCATCATCCCCGTGGTCACGGCCGTCAGTTACGCGCTGCTGGTGACCAACATCCTGCTGATCAACGGCGTCCCCGATGCGCCATCGGACGCACAGGTCGGCAAGCGCACGCTGGCGGTGCTGCTGGGCGCGCGCGGCGCCGCGCTGGTCTACCTGCTGATCAGCACGCTGGCCCATGGCTGGCTGGCGGGCGGTGTCTGGCTGCTCTACCAGCCTGAGCCCGCCCTCTGGGGGCTGCTGTCCTGGCCCCTGTCGCTGCTGGCTTTCGTGCTGTTCTGGCGAGCCGCCCGGACGCCACAGGCACTGCGCCCGGCCATCGTGCTGACCATCGCCGCCGCCCTGCTGCACGGACTGGCCATGGCGGCCGGTTTCTGGTCCATGCATCTGGGATGAAAACCCTCCTGAGCCGGCTCGCTTGATCTGCATCAGGCCCTGACGCTGCCGGTCTGGCACCATGAAACCGTGTCACAACAAAGGAGTTGAGATGAAATTGTTTCAGGATCTGTTCTTTACCGACTACGGCTTGATGAGTTTCCTGGGCATCGTGTTCATGCTGGGCATGGCGGTGTTTTTCATCCGCCTGTTCATGAAGGACCCCCGCAAGAAATAAGCGGCCCTGGCGCGCCCGGCAGCCAGCGCTCAGGCCGCGGGCCGCACGCCCTCGAAGGCGTCCTGGAAGAGCTGGCGCAGGGCCATGCGCTCCAGCGGGCGCGGGTTGGGGTACTGGTTCTGCAGCGCGATGTCGCAGGCCTTGTCGAGATCGGCGGCCTTCATGCCGATGTCTTTCAGCGCCACCGGCGCGCCGTTGTTCTTCGCCAGGTCGTACACCGCCTGCGCGGCACTGCCTCCACCGAGCGCGCGCCGGATGCGCGCCATGGCCTGCGGCGCGTGCTGGCTGTTGTAGGCCAGCGCGTGCGGCAGAACGATGGTGTGGGTCTCGGCATGGGAGAGGTTGAAGCTGCCGCCCAGGGTGTGGCAGAGCTTGTGGTGCAGCGCCATGCCCACATGGCCCAGCACGGTGCCGCACAGCCAGGCGCCGTAGAGTGCGTCGGCGCGTGCCTCCAGGTCGCGCGCATTCTTCACGATGGCCGGCAAGGCGCGGCCCAGGGCCGTGATGCCCTCTTCGGCCATCAGGTCCATGATGGGGTTGCTGTCCACCGAGTACAGGCCTTCGGCCGCGTGGGCGATGGCGTTGATGCCGCTGGTCACGCTCAGGGCCACGGGCAGGCTCAGCGTCAACTCGGGGTCGTAGATCACGGTGCGCGGCAGCACGCGCAGGTCACGCCCCGTCTTCTTCAACCCGGTTTCGGTGATGCCGTAGATGGGCGTCATCTCGGAACCGGCGTAGGTGGTGGGGATGGCCAGGATGGGCAGGCCCGAGTCCAGCGCGATGGCTTTGCCCAGGCCCGTGGTGGAGCCGCCGCCGATGGCCACGGCGCAATCCGCGCCCAGCTGCTTCGCCACTTCTCGCGCTTCACGCGCCGTCTCGATGGGCACGTGCATGACGGCGCGGTCGAACACACCGGCGGCACGCGCGCCCAGCAGGCCGGCCACCATCTCGGCCGAGGTCCGCTGCTCGGGCGTGGACAGCACCAGCGCGCGCTTGCAGCCCAGCGCGTCGATCTCCTGGGCCAGCTGCGAGAGGGAGCCCGCGCCGAAGACGACGCGTGCGGGCTGGGCGGTATAGACAAAGGGGGTCACGAAACTCTCCAGGGAAATCGACAGCGTCAGATTACAGCTTCGGGTTGAGCCCGGCACCGCGCTCCAGCACCTTGATGATGGCCGCGTAGTCGTCCAGGCCATTGCCCTGCACCACGGCGGCGTGCATGAGCTTCTGTGTCATGGCGGTCTGCATCAGGGGCACGTTGCTGGCAGCACCGGCGGCCAGGATCAGGTCCAGGTCCTTGATCATCTGCTCCACCGTGAAGGTGGGCGTGAAGTCACGCCGGCTCAGCTGCTCGGACTTGGCCTTGACGATGGGCGAGGCCACCGCGCTGGCGCTCAGCACCTGCCACATGGCCTGCCAGTCCAGGCCACCCTTGCGCCCCAGGGTCAGGGCCTCGGCCAGCATGGCGCTGGTCTGCGCGATCATGAGGTTGACCACGAGTTTCATCAGGCGCGCCTGCTCGGCCTCGCCCAGATAGAAGTGGTTCGGCCCCAGTGCCTGGAGCAGCGGCAGCACCTGCTCGTAGGCAGCACGCGGGCCCGAAGCCAGCACGGTGAGTTGCGCGGACTCGGCCATCTTGTTGTTGCCCGAGACGGCGGTGCGCAGATAGGCCAGGCCCTTGCCGTCCAGCGCCTGGGCCGCATCGGCCGAGGCCTGCAGGGAAACGGTGCTGGTGTCGATGTAGACGGTGCCGGGCCGGGCGGCAGCGGCCACCTGGGCGGCCACCGCGCGCAGGGCCGCGTCGTGCGGCAGCGAGGAAAAGACGGCGTCGGCCGCTGCCATGGCGGCCGCGGTATCGCTGACCACGGCCAGGCCCTGCTCCTGCGCCAGCTCGCAACGCTCGTCGCAAGGGTCGCTGACGGTGAGGGTGTGCCCGGCGGCGGCCAGGTGGCCGGCCATGGGCAGGCCCATCTTGCCGATGCCCGTGAAATGGATCTTCACGCTGAATCGCTCCGCGTCATTGCGTCTTCAGGTTGGCCGCCTTGACAATGCGCGCGGCCACCTCCATCTCGCTCCTGATGTAGGCATTGAAGGCCTCGGGGCTCAGCGGGAAGGGATCGGCGCCGAGCTTGGCCATGCGGTCTTTCAGCTCGGGACTGTTCAAGGCCTTGAGCGCCTCCTCGTTGAGCTTTCTGATCACGGCCGCCGGGGTGGCCGCGGGCACGATCATGCCGACCCACAGGGTGTAGTCGGAGGCGGGCAGGCCGGCTTCGATGCTGGTGGGCACATCCGGCAGGGTGGAGGCGCGCATCTTGGTGCTGACCGACAGGGCCTGCAGGCGGTTGTCGCGGATCAGCGGAAGGGCTGCGGCCAGCGGGGCGAAGAACCAGTCGTTGGAGCCACCGATGACGTTGTTCATGGCGTCGGGCGTTCCCTTGTAGGGCACGTGCAGCGCCTCGATGCCGGCCTGCAGGCGGAAGATCTCGGCGTTCATGTGCGTGCCACTGCCGACGCCGGCCGAGGCGTAGTTGAACTTGGCCGGATTGGCCTTGACGGCGGCGATGAGGTCGGCCTGGGTCTTCCAGCCCTTGGCCGGATGCACGACCAGCACGTTGGGAATGGCGGCCAGGGCGGTGACACCCGTGAGGTCCTTGAGCGTGTCGTAACCGGGGTTGCTGTACAGCGCCGGGTTCAGTGCATGCGCCGAGGAATGCACCAGCACGGTGTAGCCGTCGGCCTCGCTCTTGGCCACCTGGGCGGCGGCGATGGTGCCACCGGCACCGAGCTTGTTCTCGATGACGATGGGCTGGCCCATGCTGCGTCCCATGGCCTCGCCCACGCTGCGCGCCACGATGTCGGTGGCGCTGCCCGCGGTGAAGGGCACGATGAACTTGATGGGTTTGGCCGGATAGCCTTGCGCGAGGGCGGAGCCCAGGGCCAGGGCCGACAGGACGGACAGGACAAAACGCTTCATGGTGGATCTCCTCTGCTTATGAAATTTTCCGGATCGCATGCTCGGCATACGACAGGTCGATGTACCTGGCCGGCGCCGGCGGGGTGCCGCCCCACATGCCTTCCATCTCGGCGCGGATGGCCAGCACGGCCTGGAAACCTTCGGTGCTGAAGCGGGCATCCGGTGCCAGGCCGGCGCCCGGCGTGAGCAAGGCCTCATAGGTGCCGGTGGCAGCGGCACTGTCCAGCTTGAAGCTGCGCATCAGCAAATCGATCATCTGCGTGCGGTGGGCCGGGTTCATGACCAGGCGCTGGCCTTCGATGTAAGCCGCCAGATAGTCTTGCAGCAGATCCGCATGAGCCCGCGCCCAGTCGCGCAGGACAAAAGCACCTGTCGCCTGGTAAGGCCCCAGCAGGGCGTACTGGTTGCCCAGGCTCTTGAGGCCCTGCTGGCGCACCGTGAAGGAAAAGGGCGGGTTGATCATGGCGGCTGCCAGCTGCGGGTCGGCCACCATGGCGGCCGCGCGCGGGCCGGTGCCGCCGGCCAGGCGCACGCTGTAGTCGCGGCCTTCCAGCAGGCCGTGTTTCTTGAGGATCTTCTTGGCCACCAGGGCGTAAGCCGTGTTGGGCGCATCGACGGCCAGCACCTTGCCGCGCAGATCGGCGATGCTGCCGATCTCTTGGCGCACCATGAACTCGTTCATGCCGGCGTCGCCACCGAGCACGATGAGCACGTCCTGCCCCGCCTCCACCATGGCCACGGCGTTGTCCACCGCGGCGTGCGCGATGTCGAAGCTGCCCGCGGCCAGGCCGGCGCGCTGCGCATCCGAGTTCGGCGTGTGCTGGATCTCCAGCGTCAGGCCGCGCCGCGCAAAACAGCCCGCCTCCAGCGCCGCCAGCAGGGGCAGGTTGCTGGAGGTGTTGAAGATGTTGACGCGCAGGGTCTGCATGGTGCCGGACGCCCGCTTACTTGGCGCCCTTCATGATGCCGCTGAGCGTCGCATGCTCCTCACGGATGAAGGCATCGAAACGCTCGGGGGTCATCGGCAGGGGCTCGCCACCGAGCTTGGCCATGCGCTCCTTCACATCGGGCTGGTTCAGGGCCTTGTTGACTTCCTGGTTGAGCTTGTTGACCACGTCACGCGGTGTCTTGGCCGGCGCCAGCAGGCCGATCCAGAAGTCGAAGACAAAACCGGGCACGGCCGCTTCGGCCACCGTGGGCACGTCCGGCAGGGCCGAGGAGCGCTGCGCCGTGCTGACCGCCAGGGCGCGCATGCGGTTGTCGCGGATCATCGGGATGGACGAGAGCACGGGCGTGAACATGAAGTCGACGCGCCCGGCCACGGTCTCGGTGATGGTCTCGGGTGTGCCCTTGAAGGGGATGTGGGTGGCCTGGATGCCCGTGATGGCGCGGAATTTTTCCGCATTCACGTGGGTGGCGCTGCCGGTGCCGGCCGAAGCGTAGTTGAGCTTGCCGGGATTGGCCTTGGCGGCGGCGATCAGTTCCTGCACGTTCTTGAGCGGACTGTTGGCACCGACCACCAGCACATTGGGCAGCGAGGCCAGCGGCGTGATGCCGGCAAAGTCAGCCACGGTGTCATAGCTCAGGCCCGGGTAGAGCACCGGGTTGACGACGTGGCCGGTGGACACCACCAGCAGAGTGTAGCCGTCGGGCTCGCTCTTGGCCACGAAGGCCGAACCGACCGTGCCGCCCGCGCCGGGTTTGTTCTCGACGATCACGGTCTGGCCCCAGGCCGTGCCGAGCTTCTCGCCCACGATGCGCGCCATGATGTCCGTGGCACTGCCGGGCGTGAAAGGCACGACGATGCGGATCGGTTTGCTCGGATAAGCCTGCGCCATCGCCACACCGGCGCACAGCAGCAGGGCTGCAGAAATAAGAACGCGTTTCATGTCTGTCTCCTTCAAATATTTATGGTCCAAACACTCACCACTGCCCTCGGCCTTCGGCGTGGGCAGCTTGCTTTTTTCTTATCGCGACAAGCCCAACGCCGTCGTGATCTTTTGGCCCGAAGCCTGCAGCGCGGCAAGCTTCGGGGCCAGGTCCACATCCAGCAATTTGCCTTGGCGTTTTTTCCAGCGCCCAGCCACCATCACGCTGTCGATGTTCGCCAGCGTGGTCTGCATCACCACCGTGCTGATCGGGTTGTGCACGGGCTGCATGTTCAGGTCGTCGGCGCGGATCAGCACCAGGTCGGCCTGCTTGCCGGCAGCCAGCGTGCCGATGCGATCCAGCTGGCCCAGCATGCGCGCGCCCTCCACCGTGACCCACTGCAGCGCTTCACGCGTACTGATGGTGGAGGTGGGGGGAATGCTGCCGTGCAGCTCACGGTAGGCCACGTTGTCCAGGCTGCGCTGCATGCCCAGCGCCACGCGCGCCTGGGTCAGCATGTCGCCGCTGAGCACGCTCTCCAGGTCCACGCCCAGCGAGGGCGCCTTGCCCAAGGCACGCAGGCGGCCGGTGATGGGATGGCCGTGGCCTTGCGTCATCTCGTTTTCGGCCGCAGCAGAAAAACTCATGCCCAGCTCGCAAAAGCGCTTGAGCTGCGCATCGCTCAAGGCATGTCCGTGCACGATGTTGATCTGCGGCCCCAGCAGGCCCTCGGCTTCGAGCTTTTCCCAGCCCTCGGGCGCGCGCGCCGGCCCACCGCCCTGGTGCAGGGAACCGATGATGCCCAGTTCCCGGACCATGCGAAAGTCGTGCAAGGCGACGTCCAGCGTGGAGTAATGCGGCCCCAACACGGCGGCATGCACGCTGAGCAGCGCCCGGCCCTGATGGGCCTTGAGCAGGCGCTCGACTTCGGCGCGCGGGTGCGGCACTTCCCAGAAGGGGCGTTCACCGGGCTTGGGATCGGGTTTGGGCGTGCCGTGGAAAAAGGCGGCGCGGATGCCGCTCTCCAGCAGACCTTGCACCGCCGCGTCGTTGTGCGCCGGGGTCTTGTTGTTGTGGCACCAATCCCCCAGGGTGGTGGTGCCGCAGTTGAGCTGGTTCAGCGCACCGACCAGGGTGGCGATGTAGAGGTCCTGCGGTTCGAACACCGTGGCCAGGCCCGCGTGCATGTTCTTGAAATACTCCAGCAGCGTCCAGTTGGCGGCCAGGCCGCGCAGCGCCGTCTGCCAGGTGTGCATGTGCGCATTGACCAGGCCGGGGATGAGGATGCAGCCCGTGGCGTCCACCACCAGCGCGTCGTCGGCATGGATGGTGGGCGCGATCTCCGTGATGCGCTCGCCCGTCACCAGCACGTCGGCGCGCGGCAGGTCGCCGAGCGCGTCCATGGTGATGACGGTGGCGCCGCGGATCAGGGTGCGCTGAGCGCTCATGGTGTTCAGCTGCTCAGGCCGTCGGGAATCTGCAGGTTCAGCGGCTTGATCTGCAGGCCGGCGTCGTTGGCGGTCTCCTGCAACAGGATGGCGAAGTCCACGTTGTCATGGCCGTGGCCCACCATGCGCGCGATCGACTCACGCGTGGCCGCTGCCGAGGGCATGGGCACACCGTGCGCCTTGGCCGCGCTCATGCCCAGGTCCATGTCCTTGAGCAGCAGCTTGGGGGTGAAGGTGACCTGATCGAAGGTCAGGTTGCTGAGCACCGGGGTCTTGTAACGTGTGTACATGGAGCCCAGCACCGAATCGTTGATGCTTTCGAGGAAGACGTTGCGCGGAATGCCGGCCTTTTCGGCCAGCACGGTGATCTCGCACAGGTTCTGGATGATCACGCCGAACATGGTGTTGTGCGCAATCTTCCAGATGCGGGCCAGTTCGCCCTCGCCCACCCACATGACCTTGCGCGCCATGGCTTGCAGATAGGGCTCGACCTGCTCGTACAGCGCCTTGGGGCCGGATGACACCGTGAGCAGCTTGCCAGCCTTGGCCACCTTGGCATTGCCCGAGACCGGGGTGCACAGATAACCCACGCCCATGCCTTCGAGCTGGGCGCGAATCTCGGCCGAACCTTCCTGCGAGATGGAAGAGCTGTCCACCACCACCTGGGGCTTCTTCGCGCCGGTGACCAGACCGCCTGCGCCGAACAACACTTCCTTGAGGTCGTCGGTGGTGGAGACCATGGTGAAGACGATGTCGCAATTCGCCAGGTCGATCTTGTTGGTTTCGATCTTGGCGCCGTACTCGGCCAGATGCGCGGCCTTGGAGGCGGTGCGGTTCCAGACATGGACGGTGTGGCCGGCCTTCAGCAGCTTGGTCACCATCGCCTCGCCCATACGACCCAGGCCGATCCAGCCGATTTTCTTGCTCATCCAGGTGTCTCCTCGTTCATGCGTAGTGGATGCGTCGCATCCTGAATCCAGCAGTGTTGAGCAAAGACGGCCCGGGGACAAGGCGGCCCGGGAAAATCAGTTTTCCGTTGAATGAAAAAAAGCCGGGCAGGGTCTCATCCCTGTCCGGCTGGTCTGGGGTTTACCCGGGCGTTTCAGACCCGCTCGATGATCACCGCAATGCCCTGCCCCACGCCGATGCACATGGTGCACAGGGCGTACCGGCCACCGCTCTTGTGCAATTGGTTCAAAGCGGTCGTCGCCAGGCGCGCACCCGAAGCGCCCAGCGGGTGGCCCAGGGCAATCGCGCCACCGTTGGGGTTGACGCGCGGATCGTCGTCGCGCACACCCAGCTGGCGCAGCACGGCCAGGCCCTGGGCGGCGAAGGCTTCGTTGAGTTCGATCACGTCCATCTGCGACATCGTCAGGCCAGTGAGTGCCAGCACCTTCTGCGTGGCCGGCGCCGGGCCGATACCCATGATGCGCGGGGCCACGCCGGCCGTGGCCATGCCCACGATGCGGGCACGCGGCGTCAGGCCGTAGCGCTTCGCGGTGGCCTCATCGGCAAGCAAAAGAGCGCAGGCACCGTCGTTCACACCCGATGCGTTGCCCGCCGTCACCGTGCCGCCTTCGCGCACGATGGGCTTGAGCTTGGCCAGGGCCTCCAGCGAGGTTTCGCGCGGATGCTCGTCCTTGCTGACCACAAGGGCATCGCCCTTCTTCTGGGCGATGGTCACGGGCGTGATCTCGGCGTCGAAGTAGCCGGCCTTCTGCGCGGCCACGGCCTTGAGCTGCGAGGCCAGGGCCATCCTGTCCTGGTCTGCCCGGTTGATCTTGTACTCGTCGGCCACGTTCTCCGCCGTCTCGGGCATGGAGTCGGTGCCGTACTTCTGCTTCATCAGCTTGTTGACAAAGCGCCAGCCTATGGTGGTGTCGAAGATCTCGGCGCTGCGGCTGAAGGCGCTTTCGGCCTTGCCCATCACAAAGGGCGCGCGGCTCATGCTCTCCACGCCACCGGCGATCATCATCGTGGCCTCACCGGCCTTGATGGCGCGCGCCGCGCTGCCCAGCGCGTCCAGCCCCGAACCGCAGAGGCGGTTCACGGTGGAGGCCGACACTTCGGGCGGCAGGCCGGCCAGCAGGGCGGCCATGCGGCCCACATTGCGATTGTCTTCACCGGCCTGGTTGACGCAACCGTAGATCAGGTCGGTCAAGGCCGCCCAGTCCACCTGGGGGTTGCGCGCCATGAGCGCGGCGATGGGGATGGCGCCGAGGTCATCGGGGCGCACGCTGGCGAGCACGCCGCCGTAACGACCGAAAGGGGTGCGGATGGCGTCGCAGATATAGGCCTGGTTCATGTTCGTTCCTTGTTCACTTCGCGATCGGCAGGCCGATCATCTTTTCGAGTTCGGCGTGCGTCAGCCCGTCGACCAGATCGACGAGCTTGAGCCCTGACGGCGTGCAGTCCAGCGTGCAGACATCGGTGTAGACGCGCTTCACACAAGCGATGCCCGTGAGCGGGTAGCTGCAGGCCTGCACGATCTTGCTCTCGCCCTGCTTGGTCAGCAGGTCCATCATGACCCAGGTCTGCTTGGCGCCCACGGCCAGGTCCATGGCGCCGCCCACGGCGGGAATGGCATCCTTCTCGCCCGTGTGCCAGTTGGCCAGGTCGCCCGTGGCGCTGACCTGGAAGGCGCCGAGCACGCAGATGTCCAGGTGGCCGCCGCGCATCATGGCGAAGCTGTCGGTGTGGTGGAAGTAGGAACCGCCCGGCAGCAGCGTGACCGGCTGCTTGCCCGCGTTGATGAGGTCGTAGTCCTCTTCACCCGCAGCCGGTGCCGGGCCCATGCCCAG
Organism: uncultured Hylemonella sp.; assembly: GCA_963512175.1. Lineage (GTDB taxonomy): Bacteria > Pseudomonadota > Gammaproteobacteria > Burkholderiales > Burkholderiaceae_C > Hylemonella. Next base: position 255,392 of record CAUPLI010000005.1, read on the forward strand.
CAGACCGTTCTCGCTGTGCAGCAGCACCTCACGCTCTTTCGGGATGTGGTTGGCCACCAGGGTCGGCTGGCCGATACCCAGGTTGACCACCGCGCCCTCGGGGATGTCCCGGGCCACGCGCGCCGCGAGCTGGTCTTTGCTACGTTTTTGATAGCTCATGGTCATGCCGCTTTCTTGAAACCGCCCGCTTGAGTCGCTTGACGGGGAATTTTCACGATCTTGCTGACATAGATGGCCGGCGTGACCACGGCCTCGGGGTCCAGCGCGCCGAGTTCGACGATCTCGTGCACGCTGGCGATGGTCTGTTGGCAGGCCATGGCCATGCTGGGGCCGAAGTTGCGCGCGGTTTTGCGGTAGGTCAGATTGCCCCAGCGGTCGCCGCGTTCGGCCTTGATGAGCGCCACGTCGCCGTGGATGGGCTGCTCCAGCACATAGCCCTTGCCGTCGATCATGCGGGTCTCCTTGCCCTGGGCCAGGTCCGTGCCGTAGCCCGTGGGCGTGAAGAAGCCGCCGATGCCCGCGCCCGCCGCGCGGATACGCTCGGACAGATTGCCCTGCGGCACGAGCTCCAGCTCCAGCTTGCCACTGCGGTAAAGACCGTCAAAGACAAAGCTGTCGGCCTGGCGCGGGAAGCTGCAGATGATCTTGCGCACGCGGCCCGTGGCCAGCAATGCAGCCAGGCCTGTGTCACCGTTGCCGGCATTGTTGTTGACCACGGTCAGGTCTTTCGCGCCCTGCGCGATCAGGCCGTCGATGAGCTCCAGCGGGATGCCCGCCGTGCCGAAGCCGCCGATCATGACGGTGGAGCCGTCCTTCACGCCGGCCAGCGCCTCGGCCACCGAGGCCGCGATCTTGTTGATCATGGGTTGTGCTCCTGCTTCCGATTTGTTCGAATATCGAACATTTGTTCGTATAATGAATTTTAGTCGAAGCACCCGATCCCGCCCGCATGCCCCCTGCCACGCCCGCGACAGCCCCACAACCCGGCGACAGCTATGTGCAGTCCTTTGCGCGCGGCCTGGAGGTCATCCGCTCCTTCAGCGCCGCGGCACCGCAACAGACGCTGAGTGAAGTGGCTGCACGCACCGGACTCACACGGGCCGGTGCAAGGCGCATCCTGCTCACGCTGCAGACCCTGGGCTACGTGGAAAGTGACGGCCGGCTCTTTCGCCTGACCGCGCGCATCCTGGACCTGGGTTTTGCCTACCTGTCCTCCATGCCGATCTGGAACCTGGCCGAGCCGGTGATGGAAGCGCTGGTGGAAGAAGTGAAAGAGTCCTGCTCGGCCGCCGTGCTGGAAGGCACCGACATCGTCTACGTGCTGCGCGTGCCCACGCACAAGATCATGCGCAACACCCTGGGCGTGGGCTCGCGCCTGCCGGCCTACTGCACCTCACTGGGCCGGGTGCTGCTGGCGGACCTGCCGGATGAAGAACTGGTGAAACGGCTGAAGGCCTCGCGCCCCAAGGCTCTGACCAAACACACGGTCACAGAACTCGATACCCTGCTGGCCAAGATCCAGCAGGTGCGGCGCCAGGGCTGGAGCCTGGTCAACCAGGAACTGGAGGAAGGCCTGATCTCGCTGGCCGCGCCCATCACCAACCGCGCCGGCCGCTGCATCGCGGCGCTCAACCTCAGCGGCCAGGCCAACCGCACCAATGCCAAGGTGGCACAGGAAACGCTCCTGCCCGCCCTGTTACTCGCGGCCCAGACCATCTCCCGGCGGCTGGGATAATCCGGGGATGATGTTCCAGCCCTCCCAGGCCGATGTGCGGCGCTTTTTCTGCGGTGTCCATGCCAAGGCCCGCGCCGGCCAGCCGATGGAGGCCATCGAGCTGCTGGCCAGCCAGTGGATCAACGAACACCCCGAGTTCCACGCCGAGCTGTCCGACCTGGACGCGGCCCTGGCCAGCATGACAAAGGTGGAGCCCGAGCGCACCAACCCCTTCCTGCACCTGTCCATGCACCTGTCCATCAGCGAGCAGTGCAGCATCGACCAGCCGCGCGGCATCCGCCAGGCCGTGGAGTTGCTGGCCGCCAAACGCAATGACCTGCACGCGGCCCACCACGAGGTGATGGACTGCCTGGGTCGCATGGTCTGGGAAAGCCAGCGCGCCGGCCGCCCACCCGATGGCGCGGCCTACATCGATTGCGTGCAGCAGCGCGCCACCAAGGACTGATTAACAGGGGCCGACAACCCGCTTGCGGGTTGCGTCGAAGGCTAAATCGCAACGCGAAGTTAAGCGTAGCGGCCGAAGACAAAAGAAAAAGCCGCTCAAGGAGCGGCTTTTCTGTGGAGCGGATCAGCTGATCAGCGGAAGCGGCTCTGCGGCACGGTCTTGAGTTCGCCCGGCAGGCTGCTGACGTAGCCGGCCAGTTCCTTCAACTCGGCGTTGGAGAACTGCTTGGCAATGCCGCCCATGATGCCGTTGGCACGACCCCAGGTGGCCTTGTCCTCGATCTTGTAGGACTTGAGCGCAACGAACAGGTAATCAGCCGGCTGGCCGCCGACCTTGGGGTAGCTCGGGTCGATCGGCTTGTTGAAGTTGTCGCCGTGGCAAGCCACGCAACCACCCTTGTTCAACAACTCCGCCACCTTGGCCGAGGGAGATGGCGCCTTGGCCGGGGCCGCAGCGGCGCCCTTGCCATGGCCTTCGTAGTAGGCCGCCACGTCGGCGATGTCCTGGTCGTTCAGGCTCTCGGCAATGGCCCGCATGGACGGGTGCTTGCGCTCGCCCTTCTTGTAGGCGTTCAGGGCGGAGGCGATGAACTTGGCGTTCTGGCCCGAGATCATGGGCACGCGGTAGATCTCCGGGAAGCTGGACTGGTAGCCCGGAATGCCGTGGCAGCCGATGCACATGGCGATCTTTTTCTCGCCGGCCTTGGCATCACCCTTGGCTTCCTGGGCATGGGCGGAAAACGCCGTCGCAGAAGCGACAAGCAGGGAGAGAAGCGTCAGCAACAGTTTGTTCATTTTGCGAGGACAATCAGCCTGTGGTTGATATAAATCAGCCTGACATTATATCTGCCGCCATCCCCCGGGTTTACCCGCACCAGAACTCCCTGCCGCCCCATGAAATTCCAAGGAACCTCGAATTACGTCGCCACCCAGGACCTGATGCTGTCGGTCAACGCTGCCATCACGCTCAAACGGCCCCTGCTGGTCAAGGGCGAGCCCGGCACCGGCAAGACCATGCTGGCCGAGGAAGTGGCCACCGCCCTGAAGCTGCCCCTGCTGCAGTGGCACATCAAGTCCACCACCAAGGCGCAGCAGGGCCTGTACGAGTACGACGCGGTCAGCCGCCTGCGCGACAGCCAGCTGGGCGATGAGAAGGTCAAGGACATCCACAACTACATCGTCAAGGGTGTGTTGTGGCAGGCCTTCACGGCGGACCAGCCCGTGGCCCTGCTGATTGACGAGATCGACAAGGCCGACATCGAATTCCCCAACGACCTGCTGCGCGAAATCGACCGCATGGAGTTCTACTGCTACGAGACGCGCGAGCTGGTACGCGCCAAGCACCGCCCCCTGGTCTTCATCACCTCGAACAACGAAAAGGAGTTGCCCGACGCCTTCCTGCGCCGCTGCTTCTTCCACTACATCAAGTTCCCCGACGCCGAGACCATGGCCAAGATCGTGGCCGTGCATTTCCCCGGTCTCAAGCAGGAACTGCTGGGCGCAGCCATGAAGACTTTCTTCGACGTACGCAACCTGCCCGGCCTGAAGAAAAAACCCTCCACCAGCGAACTGCTGGACTGGCTCAAGCTGCTGCTGGCCGAGGACATCCCCGCCGAGGCGCTGCAGAGCAAGGACGAGAAGGTGGCCGTGCCGCCGCTGGTGGGCGCCCTGCTCAAGAACGAGCAGGACGTGAGCCTGTTCGAGAAGCTGGTCTTCATGCAACGCAACAACCGCTGAGGCCGCCATGACGAACAAGCTACTCCTTGAAGGCCTGTCCGACGCCATCGGTTTCGTCGGTGGCGCCCTGGCCGGCTACTGGATCGGGCTGCTGCTGGGCTGGAACATTTTTTCCGAAGGCTACGACAACGCCAGTATCGGCGCCATCCTGCTGGTGGGTCTGGGCGGCGGCCTCGGCCTGCAGTTGGCCCGCCGCTGGTTACGCAGCCGCAAGAGCAGCGAGAAGCAAGAGGGCTGAGATGGCTTTTGTCGAGCCCGTCACCCTGGCGCAACGCGGCGTGCAGCTGGTGCCGCTGGGCCTGGAACACGAGGCCGGCCTGCGCGCTGCAGCCGCGGACGGCGAGCTCTGGAACCTGCGTGTGACCGGCGTACCCACGCCGGACGAGACCCGTGGCTACATCGAGACCGCCCTGAAGATGCGCACTGAGGGCAGCCGCTTCGCTTTCGCCGTGCTCGACGAACTCAGCGGCCGCGTGCTGGGCTGCACCAGCTACCACGACATCCTGCCGGCAGTGAAACGCGTGGAGATCGGCTACACCTGGTACGCGAAAAGCGTGCAGCGCACCCATGTGAACACCACGTGCAAGCTCATGCTGCTGACGCACGCCTTCGACACCCTGGCTTGTCATGTCGTGGGCTGGCGCACCGACAACTTCAACTTTGCCTCGCAGGCCGCCATCGAGCGCCTGGGCGCGAAGAAAGACGGCGTGATCCGCGGCCACGCCCTGCGCCGCGACGGCACCATCCGCGACACCGTGATGTACAGCTTGGCGCAAGGCGAGTGGCCCGAGGTCCGGGCCCAGCTGCTCTACCTGCTGGACAAGCCACGCTGAAAGGAGAAGCACCATGCTGATCGACTTCTTCTACACCCTGCGTGCCGCCAAGCTGCCGGTCTCGGTCAAGGAATACCTGACCCTGCTCGAAGCGCTTCAGGCGGGCGTGGTCGGGCCCAAGGCGGTGCCTGATGACGAAGCCGCCAGCAGCGGTTATTCGGTGGACGACTTCTACTACCTGAGCCGCACCACGCTGGTCAAGGACGAGAAACACTACGACAAGTTCGACCGCGCCTTCGCCGCCTACTTCAAGGGCGTGGAGATGCTGACCGACTTCACCAAAGACATCCCGCTGGAGTGGTTGCGCAAGAACCTGGAACTCAACCTCAGCCCCGAAGAGAAAGCCGCCATCGAGAAACTGGGCTGGGACGAGCTCATGGAGACGCTCAAGAAACGCTTCGAGGAACAGAAGGAACGCCACGAGGGCGGCAGCAAGTGGATAGGCACGGGCGGCACCAGCCCCTTCGGTGCCAACGGCTACAACCCGCAGGGCATACGCATCGGCCAGGACAAGAGCCGCAACAAGAGCGCGGTCAAGGTCTGGGACCAGCGCGCCTACAAGGACTACGACGACACGCAGGAACTGGGCACGCGCAACATCAAGGTCGCGCTGCGCCGCCTGCGCCGTTTCGCGCGCGAAGGCCATGAAGAAGAGCTGGACCTGGACGACACCATCCGCAAGACGGCAGAGAACGCCGGCTATCTCGACATCAGGATGCGGCCTGAGCGCCACAACAACGTGAAGGTGCTGCTGCTCATGGACGTGGGTGGCACCATGGACGAGCACATCGCACGCGTGGAAGAACTCTTCAGCGCCACCAAGACCGAGTTCAAGCACCTGGAGTGCTACTACTTCCACAACTGCGTCTACGACTTCATGTGGAAGAACAACCGGCGTCGTTACAGCGAGAAGTTCCCGACCTGGGACATCATCCGCAAGTACAACAAGGACTACAAGCTGATCTTCGTGGGCGACGCCACCATGAGCCCCTACGAGATCCTGCAGCCCGGCGGCAGCGTTGAATACAACAACGAGGAAGCCGGCGCCGAATGGCTGCAGCGCCTCACCCACGCCTTCCCCAAGTTCGTCTGGATCAACCCCGAGCCGCAGGGCGTCTGGCAGTACCGCCAGAGCATCAGCATCATGCAGCAACTGGTGAACAACCGCATGTACCCGCTGACCATCAAGGGCATCGAGGAAGCGATGCGATTGCTGACGAAATAGGATCTGGTCAGGTGAGGGCGGGCGCAAGCCCACGCTTTACAATTCGCGCTTCGTCTCCGTAGTTCAATGGATAGAACGGCCCCCTCCTAAGGGGCAGATACAGGTTCGATTCCTGTCGGGGGCACCAGCCTTCCCGGCTTCACGTCACTTGATCGGCGCCGCGTTGGTGACGGTGGGAGGCCCGATGTCCTGGAACGGACCCAGCGGGTTGCGCGTCACCTCCAGCTCGTTGATCGAAGGCTGTCCGCTCCAGGAGCGGTAGACCACCAGGTCGTTCACCAGCAGGATCAGCGCCGTGAAACGGAATCCTGTGGTTTCGGTGCGCCGCTCGAAATTCAGGAAATCGGCCCAGAACCCGCCTGTGCGCTCCTTGTGGATCTTGGCCCCCTGAATCTCCAGGCCCTTGCAGGCGTCGCGCGACTCCAGGCAGGTCAGAACACCCACGTCCAGATCTTCACGGCGCAGCAGGCCGCTGGGCACGAAACGGCGCACGACATCGGCGTGCGTCAGGATGACAGTATTCGGATGCTTGGCGCTGGCAAAACCATTCGACTCAAGATCCTTGCGGTTGCTGCGCATGGGAACCAGGGCTTCAACGGAGGCGCGAACCTCGTCAAAGCTGTTGAACGAGGTGGTGTCGGTGCGCGCTGCGGGAAGCCAGGTGGAGCAGCCCCCCAGCAGCCCGCACCAGGCCAGGACGAACAGGTGCCGGCTAAGCTTGCGGATTGACATGGTCGATGCCATATTCTTGTATTTCGCCGCCCGACGCAAGCCTGAAGGAGTACCCATGCATCGTCTCGCACCCGGACGTCTCATTCCCGTCACGTGCATCGCACTGGCGCTGCTGGGGACTGTTGCTCCGCCTGTAGCCCAGGCCCAGGCCAAGGTGGTGCAGACCCCGTACAAGAACCCCAAGGCCCTGGTCGACATCTTTCTCGACGACCCTGCCAAGCTGGGTGCGGCCCTGTACTGGGTGCGCAGCCTGGTCAACCCGCTGACCGAGGCGCCCTACAGCATGTTCCCCGAAGACATGAGCATCATCGTGCTGCTGCACGGCACCGAGATCGTGACGCTGGCGAAGAAGAACCAGGAGCGTTACCAGGAAGTGCTGCAGCGCATGCGCTACTACGCCGACATGGGCGTGAAATTCAAGGTCTGCGGCCTGGCGCTGCAGGACTACGGCTACAGCGCCGCCGACATGCAGGACTTCGTCGAGGTCACGCCCTCGGCCATCGCCGAGCTGATGCACTGGCAGAACCAGGGTTATGCGCTGATCCCGGCCGTCGTGCTGGACAAGAAGTTTTCCATCGAGCAGATCCGCTGAAGTCCCAGGCATGAAAAAAAACGGGCCCGATGGGGCCCGTTTTGATGGAGGTACCAGGCGCTTACAGCGCGGCGTAGCCCGGATTGGGCAGCACGCCCTCGACCTTGGGCATGTTGAGCTTGCGCGCGCTGACCTTGCCGCCGCGCGCCTTGAGCCAGGTCTCGACCACGTCCCAGACCAGCTTGTTGCCGGCGTTCTTCGCTTCTTCGGCCACCGGGGCCCAGCCGGCCACCTTGTAGCTCTTGTCGGCTTCGATCAGCTTGCCGTTCAGGCGCATGTTGTCGATGCGCTTGCCCATGCCGGCCAGCGGGTTGCAGCTGTACTGCAGGCCACCCACGCGCACCATGTCGCCCCCCTGCTGGTAGTAGGGGTCGGGGTTGAACAGGTTGTCGCAGACGTCTTCCAGCACCGTCTTGATGGTGGCGCCCGTCATCTCGCTGACGGTGGCGTAGGAGTAGGTGGTGGCGGTCATGTCCATCAGCCACTCGCGCGTGATGGCCTGGCCCGGCAGCAGGCTGGTGCCCCAGCGGAAACCCGGCGAGAAGGCGATGTCGGCGCCCTGCACATCGATCAGCGCGTCGAGCAGCAGCTGGTCGCCGGTGCCGTTGAAGTTGCCGCGGCGGTACAGCGTGCCTTCGGTCACGGCCAGCACTTCGTTCAGCTTGGCTTCGTAGGGCGAGCGGAACTTGTTGATCAGCGCGTCCATCTCCCGGTCGGCCGGCAGCATGTTGGAGAAGATCGGCAGCAGCTTGTAGCGGAAATCGCTGACCTTCTTGTCCTTGACGTCGAAGTCCAGCACGGCCAGGAACTTGCCGTTGGAGCCGGCATTGGTGACCAGGGTCTTGCCGCCCTTGTTGCTGACGATGCTGGCCACGGGCATGCCATCGTGCGTGTGGCCGCCCATGATGGCGTCGATGCCGGAGACACGGCTGGCCATCTTGAGGTCCACGTCCATGCCGTTGTGCGAGAGCACCACCACGACCTGGGCGCCCTTGGCGCGCGCCTCGTTCACCACCTTCTGCATGTTCTCGTCCTGGATGCCGAAGGACCAGTCCGCCACCATGTAGCGCGGGTTGGCGATAGGGGTGTAGGGGAAGGCCTGGCCGATGATGGCGCAGGGCACGCCGTTCATCTCGCGGATCACATAGGGCTTGAAGACGCTGTCGCCAAAGTCAGCGGTCGTCACGTTCTGCGCCACGAAGTCCACCTTGCCGGCGAAGTCCTTCTCGACGATTTCCTTGACACGCTCCATGCCGTAGGTGAACTCCCAGTGGCCGGTCATCACGTCCACGCCCAGCAGCTTGCAGGCGTCGACCATGTCCTGGGCATTGGTCCACAGCGAGGTGGCCGAACCCTGCCAGGTGTCGCCGCCGTCGAGCAGCAGCGCGCCGGGGCGGCTGGCCTTCATGCGCTTGACCAGGGTGGCCAGGTGCGCAAAACCGCCCACCTTGCCATAGCGCTTGGCGGCCTTCTCGAAATCGAGATAGCTCAGGGCATGTGCCTCGGCCGTGCCGGGGCGAACCTTGGCGACCTTGAGCAGGTGCTCGCCCACCAGGTGCGGCAGGTTGCCCTTCATGCTGCCGATGCCCAGGTTCACATTGGGCTCACGGAAATAGATGGGCTTGAGCTGCGCGTGGCAGTCGGTCATGTGCAGGAAGGACACATTGCCGAACTTGGGAATGTCGTACAGCCCCTGGGCTGCCGTGGCCGCGTCGGCCTCGGCGTAAGTGCCCATGCCCATGCCGGCCATGGTGCCCGCGCCGAGCACCTGCATGAATTCACGTTTGGAAAGATTCATGTTTTCGCATCCACTGATGTTTAAGTGAAAAAAGAGCCCGGGGACGCACCCCGGGCCGATGGTAGAGGAATTACTGGTTGACGGGCGACTTGGGATCAAGCAGCAGGGCCATGATGTGCTTGACCTGCTGTTCGGTGAGGATGCCCTTGTGGCCGGCGCGCGGCATCTGCGAGCAGGCGTTGTAGGCCCGTGCGTTCCAGATCTTGCCCCAGGTGTACTGGATGATGGCCGCCGACTCGGGCGCATACAGGTCTTTCACGCCGCGCATCTTGCCGTAGTTGTACAGGCTCGGGCCCAGCGTGCCAAACGAGATTTCGGCCTTGCTGATCTGGTGGCAGTTGTAGCAGTTGCCGCCGTTCTCGCTGCCCGCCGCATCGCTCCAGGTCATGCCGCGCCCGCTCTGGGCGATCTTCTCGCCCTCTTTCCAGTCACCGATGTACTGGCCACCCGCGGGCCACTTGATGCTGGCGAAGTTGGCCGCCTCGATGGCCTTGGCCGTCTTCTCCTCGATGGGCTGGCCGGCCACATCGGCCTTCATGCATTCGAGGTTGGCGTCGTCCAGCACCAGGCGGTCAACCTTGGCCTGGCCCTGGTCGCGGAAGGAGGCCTTGGCGACGTCCTGGCTCAGCTTGTCCAGCTCGGCGCTGCTGGGCATGCTGGAGCAGCCCGCCACCAGCACGACAGCAGCCACGCCGGCAGCGATGAGGAATTGGGTCTGTTTTTTCATGGTATCGGTCTCCTCTTAGCGCTTGATGGCCGGGGCGATGTTCTCGGCCCCCTTGGCATTGACACCCATGTAGGCGCCCAGGGCGACGGTGGCGTCACTGCCAAACAGCGGGTAGGGGAAACGCTGCTGGCGGTAGCAGTCGTTCAGGCGCAGCTGCATGCTCCACATCTGGCCATTGGAGACGCGGTAGGCCGGCCAGGCGGCAAAACCGATGCCGTCGCCCGGGTTCTTGGTCAGGTTGGGCAGGTCCTGCAGGCGGATGCGCTTGCCGTCTTCGCCGTGGCAGGAGGCGCAGGAGAAGTCGTGCGTGCCGCTACGCATGAAGAACAGGCGCTTGCCCACTTCGTACATGACCTTTTCCTGCTGATGGCTGTTGGGCAGGTTGAACTTCAAACCACGCGACTCGGCAGCGATCCAGGTCGCCAGCGCCGTCACATTGGCCTGCTCGCCGCGGCCGAAGGCCGTCTTGGCGATCTCCGCGCCGTTGAAGCCCTGCAGGGTCTCCATGCAGCTCACCAGGCGCGACTCCAGGTCCTGCACCTTGTTGGTGTCGGCAAAGTGGCGCGGCAGCTCGACAAAAGCCCCCTTGACCACGCCCGGGCCCTTGCCCAGATCACATTGTTCCAGCGAGGCGTTCTTGGGGCCCCGCTTTTGCTTCCACAGGTCTTCCCCCTTGGCTTCGAACAACTCGGCCGGGTTGCCGTCGGCCAGCATCGCTCGGTATTCGGCAATACCGTCACTGGCGGATTTCTGCGCCAGCGCAGCCCCGCCGATCAGGGTGGCGGCGAGCGCCAGGGTCCAACGTTTCATGTTTGTCACCTCGTCGGTTGTTGTGAAAGCAAAAAATGGAGAAGGGTCTCACCCTTCTCCATTCGTGGTTCCGTGCAGGGGAATCAGGACACCGTGGCTTCGTCGGTACGGCTGTCGCCCTTGTTGTCCTTCCAGGTCACGGCAATCTTGTCACCGGCCTTGGCGCCCTTGACGACAAACTGCATGAAGGGGTTCTTGGAGACGGCCGGGCCCCACTCGGCGGTCATCACAACCTTGCCGTTGAGAGAAGCGCTGACGTCCTGGATGAACCAGGCCGGCACGACCTTGCCGGCCGAGTCCTTGCGTTGACCGGATTCCATTTCGTGGCTCATGAGTACGCGCACGGTGGCCTTGTCGCCAGCGGCTTGCGCGCGAATGCGCATCGGATCTGCCATTTTGATACTCCTAAATCTGTATGAATGCTGTGGGTGGACTGGCTTGCCTGCGCTTAACCGCCGCAGCCGCCCAGCGTGACCTTGACTTCCTTCTTCGCAAAGAAGGCCTTGCCGTCGTTCATGATGGCCACGGCGTACACGTCGGAGGACTGGCCCATCTTGGCGCGCGTGGCAAAGTTGGCTTCCACCGCGTCGCTGACGTTGAACATGGCCACCAGGGCGGCCGGGTTCTTCTCCACCAGGATCAGCACGCGCTTGACACCAGCCAGCGTGGTGCTGGCCGTCAGCGGCACCACAGCACCGTTTTCAGCGATGTCCGGGCCACCAATGGTCACGTCCTTGCTCTCCACCGGAGCACCCGCGCCCAGGGCCTTGGTCACTTCGGCCGCGGTCTTGGCGTCGAAAGCAACCTTCTCGTAAGCCGCAGCCTGCTGCGGGATCAGGCCGGCGGAGGCCAGCAGGCCCGCCACCACGGCGCTTTGTTTCAGTGTCTCGCGACGAGTTTGCATGTGATGCTCCTTGAATAAGTCCATGCTAATGAAAAAATCTACCCTGACCTATCGGTATTTGTACTTAATACCTTATTTTCCTGCGCCTGCAGCCAACCAGGCAGCGATGGTCCTGGCCTCCGCTTCGCTCAAGGACTGCGCAGGCATCGGGATCGGACCCCAGACACCCGAGCCGCCGTTCTTGATCTTGCCGGCCAGGTAGTCAGCCTTGCCGGCATGCTTCTTGGCGATGTCCGCAAAGCTCGGACCCACCAGTTTCTTGTCCATGGCATGGCAGGCCGTGCAGCTGTACTTGGAGAGCAGCGCCAGGGTTGCCTTGTTGTCAGCACCACCGGCCGCCGGCTTGGCCGCCGCGGGCTTGGCTTGCTCCTTGGCAGGAGCTGCTGCGGCCACGGTCGGCGCCGCCGCCGCGGCACCCGAACCCTTGGGCTCAGGCTTGGTGGTATCGGCGCCATGCTGCGGGCCGACCATGCGGTTCTGCTCGGCCAGGTTGCCGTGGGCATTGCGCGCATAGTCCGGCAGGAAGGACGCCACCTTGGGCTCCGGCGTGCAATCCTTCATGCAGGCCACATTGCTGGTGTCGGCCTTCTTGACCTTGCTGAACTCCGGACCCGGCCACATGGCGTGTTCGGTCGTCATGCCGTTGCGGTTGGGCATGCGGGCCTGCACGTCGCGGATGTTCTTGTCCGACAGCACGTAGTTGTCAGGCACGATGCCGCCGAGATTCAGCAGGAAGGCCGTCACGGCGTACACCTCATCGGTGCTCAGCGACTTGGGCGCATTCCAGGGCATGGCGCGGTTGATGTAGTCCCACAGCGTCGAGACGGTGGGCACCTTCATCAAGGTGGTTCGACCCGGGAAAGAGGCGTCGGTCAGCTTGGCCACGCGGCCGGTCTTGATGTCCTCGGCCGTGGTGCCACCCACCAGGGGGCTGAACACTTCGCCGGATTCACCGAAGATGCCGTGGCAGTGGGCGCACTTGCCCTCCCACACGTCCTGGCCCTTGGCCACGCTGCCGGAACCCGCCGGCAGGCCCTTGAAGTCGGGACGCACGTCGATGTCCCATGCGGCCACTTCCTTGGGCGTGGCATTGCGCCCCACACCCGGGTATTTGGTCGACTGGGCAGCTGCGACACCGGCCACCGCCAGGAGGGCGGCCGTCAGAACGGCATTACGAAACCTGGACATTTTTCACCTCACCGCTTTCCTGCACCAGCCACGACTGGATGGCATTGTTGTGATAGATCGAACGCGTGCCGCGCACGGCGCGCAGTTGCTTGTACGTGGGCTGCACATAACCCGTCTCGTCGGTCGCACGGCTCTGGATGATGGCCGGTTTGCCGTCCCACACCCAGTCGATGTTGAAGCGCGTCAGCGCCTTGGACAGCACCGGGGTCTCCAGGCGCGCACGGCGCCAGTTGCGACCACCGTCGGCCGACACGTCCACGTGCTTGACCTTGCCGCGACCGGACCAGGCCAGACCGGAGATGTTGTAGAAACCCTTGTCCAGCAGCACCTGGCCACCGGAGGGCGTGGTCACCACGCTCTTGCATTCCTGGAGGTTGGTGTACTGACGGTGCAGACCGCTGGGCTGCAGGTCCATGTAGTGCACGGCCTCGTCCTTGGCCGCATAAGGCATGTCGCCCACCTCGATGCGGCGCAGGTACTTGACCCAGCTCACACCCTGCACGCCCGGCACCACGAGACGCAGCGGGTAGCCCTGCTCGGGGCGCAGCATCTCGCCGTTCTGGCCATAGGCCACGATCACTTCACCGGAGGTGATGAGCTCCATCGGGATGGTGCGGGTCATGGACGAGCCGTCGGCACCCTCGGCCAACACGAACTTGCCCTTCTTCAGGTCGGCGCCGGCCAGTTCCAGCAGGGTGATCAGCGGCACGCCGGTGAACTCGCTGCAGGAAATCATGCCGTGCGTGTACTGCACGGTCGGCACGGCCACGTTGCCCCACTCGACGGCGGTGTTGGCGCCGCACTCGATGAAGTGGAAACGCGAGACGGCCGGCAGGCGCATGATCTCGTCCATGGTGAAGACCTTGTTGGCCTTGACCATGCCGTTGACCATCAGACGATGCTTGGACGGATCGATGTCCCACCAGCCCTGGTGGTGACGCTCGAAGTGCAGGCCGCTGGGCGTGACGATGCCGAACAGCGACTGCAAAGGTGCGAACGAGACCGAAGCCTGCGTGGTCTGGGTCAGGCCCGGGCTCTGGCGGCGCTGCACATTGGATTCGAATTTCGAGGGCTTGCCGTAGCCGTCATCGGCAGCCACGCCCTGGCCCAGACTCTTGCTGTGCTCGGGCAGGTTCAGGATGTTGGGGTCGCCGCCTTCGGTGGGCACCGGATTGCCCTGGGCCAGCGCAGCGGTGCCGGCGGCACCCGCCGCGGCAGCAGCAAACGCGTTGCGGATGAAATTGCGGCGGCCCTGCTTGGCCTCCGCCACGACGGTCTTGATCCCGTCGCGGTCCAGATAATTCTCGGGCGCCTTGCGGATCCTGCCCGAACTCAAGTTGTCCTGCATCAAACTCTCCTTGCTATCGTTGCCATCAGCTGGCGATTCCTCTGCCCGCGCTCGACTCAGTTCGCATGAGCCTCGCGCCCTTCTGTTCCATCATCCGTGCGCGCACACACCGCTTTGCACACCCGCACCACCGTCTCGTCCGCGATGCGGTAATACATCTGCGCGCCGTCGCGCCGCTTGTCCACCACGCCTGCCCGGTACAGCACATTGAGTTGCTGCGACATATTGGGCTGCGACACCTCGATCTCCTGCAGCAATTGCGAAACGTTCTTCTCACTCCCGCACAGCGCGCCGATGATGCGCAGCCGGATCGGCGTGGACAGCACGCCAAACAGCTCGGCGGCGGCCTCGTAGCCGGCGATCGTCGTTTGTGCTGCCGTCCCGTTACTCATTTGCTACATCTAAATATTCACATACGCGAATATATAGATTTCACGAAATATTGCCCTAGGTGTTTACGCGTATCCCGACTAAACCCCTGGGGGTTTATTTTTTACTTTGTGAAACGGTAGTGATCCCGGTTCAGTACAGCGGCAACCGCCGTGACCTCTTCCGGGAAAAAGCCCAGATTGAGCTCCGTATTGCACTGCTCGACCATGCCGCGCAGATAACCGGCCGTGTTGATGCGCCCTGCCGGCTTGTACATGGCACTGCCGTCGCCCCCCACCTTCTGCTGGTGGCAGGCCACGCATTTGCTCTCGGCGATCAGCTTCTCGCCCAGCTTGAGATCGGCCCCCTGGAACACGGGTGGCATCTGGGCCTGGGCCACACTGCCCAGCATCAAAAGGGGGATGGCAAGGTGTTTGTACATGATCACTAGATTAGCGAAGACAGGGACTGTGGGCAACCACCCGCGTCAAGAGCGGGACTGTGCAAACGGCAAAAAAAGGGCCGGGGCAAGCCCGGCCCTTGGACCTTGGATCTCAGACCCGATCAGTACTTCCAGCCGAACTGGATACCCAGGGACTGCTGGGACATCTTGATGGTTTCGTTGCCGCCTGCGCCGGCGCCGGCGATGCTGTTGAACATCGAGGAACCGGAAACAGAGTTCTCAGGCGCATACATGTAGGCAAGCGTCACTTCCGATTGCTTGGACATCGCGTACGTACCGCCCAGCGTGTAGTGTGTCGTGATCACGCCCGGGGCGATGATGTTGAAGCTCACATCGCGGCCCTTCACCGGGTTGTCACCCACATTCACGCCCGCACGCATCGTCAGATTGCCAGACTGCTGCCACTCGACACCCAGCTTGTACACATTGATGTCGGACCAGCCGAAACCCTTGCCGTTCGCGGTACCCAGCAAGCCTGCGTTGTTGCTGGCATTGCCCACCGAAGGAACCCCGCTGTACTTGATGAAGCTGTAGTCGAAGGCGACCAGCACAGCCGGCGTTGCCTGGAAGCTGAGGCCTGCCGTGTAGTTTTCCGGAATGTCAAAGTTGCCGCCATCGGCAAACAGGCCCTTGTACTTGTCGAACTTGGACATGCTGATCTTGGGCGAATACGAAGCGCCCACATTCAACGCGTTGCTGAGTTTGCCCAGGTAACCCAGGCGAATGCCAACACCGTTGCTGGAGTCGTAGCCCCTGTTGGTCACGCTACCCTGCGCGCTCGTCATGGCCGGAAAACCAGCCGCGTTGTCGAATGCCTGCAAGCCGTCGGCCTTGAACTGCTGATGCACCAGCAGCGGCGACACGCCCAGCGAGTGGCTGGGATTGACCTTGTAGGCAAACGTCGGCGCAACGACGAGCTGCATCATGTCCACGCCCAGCTTGCCCGAGCCGCACATCGCATTGGCAGTGCCCGCACCGGAACCGCAGTTGACCTTGCCGCCGGCATATTCGGTATTCAGGCCACCGTTGCCATACACGGCCAAGCCGACACCGATCGTGTCGCTGACGGCACGGTTGTAGCCGAACTCGGGCACGTAGAAGGTATTGCTGTCGCTGTCCTGCGCAACGTCGATGCTGCCCGCGCCGACACCGGCACTGCCGGTCCGGCTGAAACCACGCTTGGGCATGAAGACGTCCAGGCCGAGCTCCAGACGGTTACCCGCAAATGCGGCAGCAGCCGGGTTGTTCGCCCCGGCAAAGGCGCTGTCGGTCGAGGCGACGGCCGCGCCGCCCATGCCCTTGGCCTTCATGCCGTAGCCGTGCGAGAAATAGCCGTTGGTGGCCATGGCCGCCGGCAGAGTTGCAGCAGCGGCCAGGGCGATGGCCGTGTTGCGGAAAAGCTTGGTCTTACTCATGTTGTCTCCTGGTTTATATAAATTTGTCTACCTGACTCTTCACTCAAAACTCGCCCTTGGAGCCGCGTTCCATCATGTCCCAGATGGTTTCACGCACTTTCCAGGCTTCTTCCTTCAAGGGGGACGGCAGCTTGCGACCCATCTTGACCATCATGTCCATGTTCAGCGTGTACATCCACAGGCCGTCTTCCTTCTCCACCACGGTGATGCGGCAGGGCAGATAGGCCGCCATGTGCGGGCTGAAATCCACCATCATGCGAGCGGTGGCAGGCGTGCAGAAGGAGTAGACCTTGAGGAACTTCTGCGGCTTGCCGGTGCGTGCCTCCAGCTCCTTGGACAGCGGCAGGTCGCCCACGCCCTTCATATTGCGTTCGGCGGCGATCTGGGTCAGCGCCTGCTCCAGATCGTTGATCGTCACACCCGGCTTGACCTTGCGCTCCCAGGTCGTGGCCACGGCGATATCGCCCTCGGCGTCAACCCAGCGGTCCCACATGCGGCTGGCTTCGGCACCCGCGCCGTCCTCCAGCTTGCCGATCGTGCTGATCGTGCCGCAGCCGGTGGTCAGGACAACAAGAGCCAGCAGAGGCAGGCTGCGAAGAATTCGGTTCATAAAACTCACGTCAATACCCTTCATGAAAATATACAGAAACTGGAAGCCCTACCCCCTAGGGTAAATACGGCTGTCATCATGGTGCAACAAGTTCCTGCCGGCGACCATAGGGACCTACCCTATACCCTATGGGGTAGGGTATGTTGCCGCAAGCCACGTACCCCACCTGCTGAAATCTGGCACACTGAACGCCTTGCAGCCTGTAATCTGAGAGCCGTCCATGCCGAGAAAGCCAGCCGCCGCCCCCGCAGCAGAAGCCTCCAAGTCCGCCGTCTACCGCGCCGACCACCAGAAAGACGTGGTCAACCGCCTGCGCCGCATCGAGGGCCAGGTACGTGGTCTGGTGGAGATGATTCAGGAGGGCCGCAGCTGCGAAGACGTGGCGCTGCAGATGTCGGCCGCCCGCAAGGCCATGGACAAGGCCTTCTATCGCATGATGGCCTGCACCGTGATGGAGGCCGTCTACGACGCCGAGAACGAGGAACACGCCATGCAGGAAGTCGAGAAGTCGGCCCGCCTGCTGGAAAGATTCGGCTGAGCCGCTGCGAAAAAGCGACGGCACCGTCCAGGTCGGACGGTGCTACCACTGCGTAACGCTTACTTGGCGCCGGCCAGGACCCAGTTGGCCAGTGTCTGGGCGTCGGCTTCGCTCAGGGCTGCCTGTGCCGGCATGGGCACGGGGCCCCACTTGCCGGCACCACCCTTCTTGATGCTGCCTGCCAGCGTAGCTTCCGCATCCTTCTGACTGTTGTACTTTTTGGCCACGTCCTGGAAGGACGGGCCGACCATCTTGCGGTCGACGGCGTGGCAGGCCATGCAGGCGCTCTTGCTGGCCAGATCCTTGCTGGCAAAAGCGGGGGCCGATACCAGAGCCGTTGCGGCCAGCGCGATGTGTATCAGTTTCATGCTTGTCTCCTTGTTGGGGTGGGTTGAAATACTCTTCAGGCGTAACGCGCGGCCATGACTTCCAGCGCGACGGGCTTGATCTTCGAGGCCATGCCGGCACAGCCGAAGGCTTCAAAGCGCGCCTTGACCACACCGCGCGCGGCCTTCTTGGCCGCGGCCAGCGCCTTGCGCGGATCGAACTCGCTGGGCTGCTTGGCAAAGATCTCGCGCATGGCGCCGGTCATGGCCAGGCGGATGTCGGTGTCGATGTTGATCTTGCGCACACCGCTCTTGATGCCGCGCTGGATCTCCTCCACCGGCACGCCGTAGGTTTCCTTGATGTCGCCGCCGTACTGGCGGATGATGGCCAGCCACTCCTGCGGCACGCTGCTGGAGCCGTGCATCACTAGGTGCGTGTTCGGGATCTGCGCGTGGATGGCCGCGATGCGGTCGATGGCCAGGATGTCGCCGGTGGGCTTGCGCGTGAACTTGTAGGCACCGTGGCTGGTGCCGATGGCAATCGCCAGCGCATCGACACCGGTCTTCGCCACGAAGTCCCTGGCCTGCACCGGGTCGGTCAGCATCATGTCATGCGTGAGCTTGCCCTCGGCGCCCACGCCGTCTTCCTCGCCGGCTTCGCCGGTCTCCAGCGAACCCAGGCAACCGAGCTCGCCTTCCACCGACACGCCGACCGGGTGCGCCATCTCGCAGACGCGGCGCGTGATGTCCACGTTGTAGTCGTAGCTGGCCGGGGTCTTGCCGTCCGTCATCAGCGAGCCGTCCATCATCACGCTGGTGAAACCGGAGCGGATCGACTGCTGGCAGACCGCCGCCGAGGTACCGTGGTCCTGGTGCACCACCACCGGGATGTCCGGGTGCGACTCGACCGCGGCCAGCATCAGGTGGCGCAGGTAGGGCTCACCCGCGTACTTGCGCGCGCCGGCCGAAGCCTGCAGGATCACCGGGCTGTCGGTTTCCTGGGCGGCTTCCATGATGGCCAGCACCTGTTCGAGGTTGTTGACGTTGAAAGCCGGCACGCCGTAACCGTGCTCGGCGGCGTGATCGAGAACCTGTCGGAGTGATGCGAATGCCATGGTGTCGTCCTGTCGTGTATGAAATTTTGAAAAACAGTCCCCTGCGGCCTCACGTGGAGGTCGTCGTGAACCGAACGGAAATGAATCAGCCCCGGGCGCGTTGCTCCAGGATCTCGAAGGCCGGCAGGGTCTTGCCCTCCAGCACCTCCAGGAAGGCGCCCCCACCCGTGGAGATGTAGCCCACGTCCTTCTCGATGCCGTACTTGGCAATGGCCGCCAGGGTGTCGCCACCGCCAGCGATGGAGAAAGCACTGGATTCGGCAATCGCTTTGGCGATCTCCTTGGTGCCGTTCTCGAAGGCCGCGAACTCGAACACACCCACCGGGCCGTTCCACACGATAGTGCCGGCGGCCTTGAGCTGCTGTGCCAGCTTCTTCGCTGTTTCCGGGCCGATGTCCAGGATCAGGTCATCGGCTTCGACTTCGGTCGCCTTCTTGATCGTGGCCTTCGCATCGGCCTTGAACTCCTTGGCAGTGACGACGTCCACGGGGATCGGCACTTCGGCCCCGCGCTCTTTCATGGCCTCGATCACAGCTTTGGCTTCATCCAGCAGATCGGGCTCGGCCAGGCTCTTGCCGATCTTCAGACCGGCGGCCAGCATGAAGGTGTTGGCGATGCCGCCGCCCACGATGAGCTGATCCACGTTGTGGGCCAGGGATTTGAGGATGGTGAGCTTGGTGCTGACCTTGGAGCCGGCAACAATCGCCACCAGGGGGCGCTTCGGCGCGCTCAGGGCCTTGCCGATGGCGTCCATCTCGGCCGCCAGCAAGGGGCCGGCGCAGGCGGTCCTGGCGTACTGGGCGATGCCGTAAGTACTGGCTTCGGCGCGGTGGGCGGTGCCAAAGGCGTCGTGCACGAAGATGTCGCACAGGGCGGCCAGCTTTTTGCCGAGTTCTTCGCTGTTCTTTTTCTCGCCCTTGTTCAGGCGGCAGTTCTCCAGCAGGACAAGCTGGCCGGGCTGGACGGACACGCCGTCGACCCAGTTGGAAACGAGAGGAACGTCACGGCCCAGCAGTTCGGCCATGCGTCGTGCGACCGGGGCCAGGGAGTCTTCGGGCTTGAAGTCGCCCTCCACAGGGCGGCCCAGGTGGGAGGTGACCATCACGGCGGCACCGGCATCGAGGGCCATGCGGATGCAGGGCAGGCTGGCGCGGATGCGGGTGTCTTCGGTGATGGCGCCGCTGTCGTCCTGCGGGACGTTGAGGTCGGCGCGGATGAAAACGCGTTTACCTTTGGCCTGGCCCTGCTCGCACAGGGTCTGGAATCGGAGGAAGTTCATGGAAATCGAGGCTGGAGTTGAAAAAGCGGAGCGCCGATCATGAAACCGGCATGTAACCCGCGATTTTAGAGGGTGCGCTGTCGCGCGCCTTACCAGCCCAGCCCCAGGCGCAGCGGCAGATAGACCGCCATGCCAACCACGATGGTGCCCAGCATGGCCCAGGTACTCTTTCTGCGCCAGAAGTACCAGCCCCCCCCGGCCGCCACGGCAAACAGGCGTGCATCCTGCCAAGTCTGCACCAGATGGCCCTGCGTCATCACGATCTCGGGCACGATCACTGCCGAAAGCGCCGCAATGGGCGCGTACTGCAGGCCGCGCTGGGCCCAGTGCGGCAGGCTCCAGGGCTTGCTGGAGATGAAAAAGAAGGAGCGCGTGATGACGGTCACCGCGGCCAGGCCCAGGATGACCCCCAGGGTCCAGAAGTCGGTTTCTTTCATCGTAAGGTCCTATTCATCCCGATTTCCCATGTGCGAACGGGGTGCAAAGCGAGCCAATCTAGGCGCGCGACGACGCCCAGGCTGGCCGCCTGGGTGAGGAGTGCAACAACGAGTGGCGCGCTTTGCACCCCGTTCCCTGCGGGTTGCGGCCAAAAAAGCCATGCGGGGTGTTGCGCGGACTTGCCGGGGGCCTACCCCGGCAGCGTCCACGCGCCTACCGCATGACTTTTTTGTTCCGCAACGCATCATGGGAAATCGGGATGAATAGGACCTATGCCTCACGTCGGAACGGCGGGGTTTTCTCCAGCAGCAGGCACAGGGCCACGGCTGCGGCGATGGCCACCACGATGTTGAGCTTGAAGGGCATGGCGAAGGCCGCCACGGCCGCCGCACCCGCCACGCCGGCGGAGACGATGCGCAGCCGGCTGCTGGCCAGCGAGCAGCCCACGCCCAGCAGGGCCAGGATGCCGGCGAAACCCAGGCCCCAGTGCGCGGGCACGGAGTGCGCCAGAAAGATGCCCAGCAGGCTGGCCGCCTGCCAGCTGCTCCAGTTGGTTGCGCAGCCACCCATGAGGTAGGCCAGCTGGGTCTGGCGCTCCGCGGCGGTCTGCGGCGGCTGGTGGAAGCGCTTGGTGAACATCACATAGCTGATGTCGGCCGTAACGTAACCGGCCAGCAGGCGCCAGCGTCGCGGCAGGTGCATGAGGTAGGGCCGCATGTGCGCACTGAACACCACGAAACGCAGGTTCACGCAGAAGCCCGTGGCCCAGATCACGAGCACGGGCGCGCCGGCCGCGATCAGCGGGATGGCCGCCAGTTGTGAACTGCCGGCATACACCAGCAGGGTCATGGCAATGGACTCGACCAGACTCATGCCGGACTTGACCATGGCCACGCCGGTCATCATGCCCCAGGCCGCCAGGCCAGGCGCGACCGAGAGCATGTCGCGCATGCCCAGACGGAATTCAGGATGGCGGACGATCTGGCGCA
Source organism: uncultured Hylemonella sp. (assembly GCA_963512175.1). Classification (GTDB taxonomy): domain Bacteria; phylum Pseudomonadota; class Gammaproteobacteria; order Burkholderiales; family Burkholderiaceae_C; genus Hylemonella. Next base: position 277,007 of record CAUPLI010000005.1, read on the forward strand.
CGCTGCTCATGCTTCAGTTCCCCAGCACGGCACCTGGCGGCAGATCAAAACCACGCAGGAAATCGGCCGCCGGCAGGCGCTTGCCACCAGCACGTTGCAACTCGGTCAGGCGCAGCACGCCCTGGCCACATAACACGGTGATACCCCCGGGGCCGCTGTCCAGCAGCGTGCCCGGCGCCTGATCACCGGAACGACCTTCCTCGACATGGCCCTGCCAGAGCTTGATGGACTCCCCCTGCCAGACCGTGGCCGCACCAGGAAAAGGGTTGAAAGCGCGGAGGCGGCGTTCGATCACGGACGCCGGCTGCGACCAGTCCACGGCCGCTTCGTTCTTCTCGATCTTGTGCGCGTACGTCACGCCCCCGGCCGGCTGCGGCGCGGGCTGCAGGCCGCCACGGGCCAGCAACTCCAGCGCCTCGACGATCAAACGACCGCCCAGGGCCGCCAGCTTGTCATGCAGGCTGGCGGTGGTGTCGTTCGCCATGATCGGCAGTCGCTCCACCAGCAGCATGTCGCCCGTGTCCAGCCCCGCGTCCATCTGCATGATGGTCACGCCGGTTTCGGCATCGCCCGCCTCGATGGCGCGGTGGATGGGTGCCGCGCCGCGCCAGCGCGGCAACAGCGAGGCGTGGATGTTCAGGCAACCTAGTTTGAAGGAATCCAGCACCCACTGCGGCAGGATCAGGCCATAGGCCGCCACGACCATCACGTCCGCCCGGGCCGCCTCGATGGCCGCACGCGCGGCAGCCGCTTCCTCGGGATACTTGCCATCCAGGCGCAGGCCGTGCGGCTGGGCCACGGCGATGCCGCGCTCCAATGCGAACTGCTTGACCGGCGAGGCCTGCAGCTTCATGCCGCGACCAGCGGGCCGGTCAGGTTGGGTCAGGACGAGCGGGATCTCGAAACCGGCAGCGTGCAGCCGCTCCAGCGCCACCCGCGCGAACTCGGGCGTGCCCGCATAAACCAGCCTCAATGCCGCTCCTCGCGCTGGGCCTTGAGCATCTTGGTCTTGATACGGTTGCGCTTGAGCGGCGACAGGTATTCCACGAAGACCTTGCCCAGCAGGTGGTCCATCTCGTGCTGGATGCACACCGCCAGCAGGCCATCGGCCTCGATCACGCGCTCCTTGCCTTCGCCGTCGAGCGCGCGCACGTGCACGCGCTCATGGCGCTCGACGCCGTCGTAGATGCCGGGCACGGACAGGCAGCCCTCATCGTTGACCTTCTTCTCGGGACTGACCCAGACAATCTCGGGATTGATCAGCACCAGGGGCTGGTCGCGCCCCTCGGAGGCGTCAATCACGATCAGCCGCTCATGCACGTCGACCTGGGTCGCGGCCAGGCCGATGCCGCTGGCTTCGTGCATGGTTTCGAACATGTCGGCGATCAGTTGCTTGATGCGCGCGTCCACGACCTGCACGGGCTTGGCCACCTTGTGCAGACGCGGATCGGGAAAACAGAGTATCGGTAACAGCGCCATAAAACCTCTTCAATGTCGTTATTTTCGCCACTTTTGGCCGGCGAGTTTGCAACAAAGTTCAGAAAACATTGCCCAATCAAGGGCTTGGGCGCAGAATCGTGCGTGATTTATTAAGTTTTCCGGGGGCAGCGGGTGGTTTACCCGCGTCCGGAGCTAGCCGGGGGCAACGTGAAACAGCAAGACATGACGAAAAGCAGGATGGGGATCTGTACCCAAGTTTCCATGATCGCGGCCCTGGGCCTGCTGAGCCTGCCGGTCTGGAGCCAGAAGTTTCCCAACCTGCCCATCAGCGCCGAGCAGAACGCCACGGCCAAGAAGGTCTCCCAGGCCGGTGTGCCGCTGTCCGAACTGGCGCCCGACGCGCCCGACACCTACACCATCAAATCCGGCGACACCCTATGGGCAATTTCCCGGATGTACCTGCGCAGCCCCTGGCGCTGGCCCGAACTCTGGGGCATGAACCTTGAAGAGATTCTGAACCCGCACCTGATCTATCCGGGCCAGACCCTGTACCTGGACAAGCGCGATGGCCGTGCCCGCCTGACCGGCACCGCGCCCGGCGCCGAAGCTCCCCCTCCTACGGTCGCCGCCGGGGCGGGAGATGCCCCCGTCGCCGTCAGCAGCGGCCGGGATGGCGCCAGCGGTATCGAAACCGTGCGCCTGTCGCCGCGCATCCGTTCCGAAGTGGCCCGCAGCCCCCTGACCACGCTGCAGACCCGCGATATCGAAGCCTTCCTGGCCGAGCCGCTGATCGTCGAAGAATCCGAATTGCAGGCCGCGCCGCGCATCGTGGCCGCCGGCGAGAATCGCGTCATCATCGGCCGCGGTGACCGCGTCTATGCGCGCGGCGCGGCCAGTACGCCCCTGCTGGACGACCAGCAGAAGCTCAAGCAGTACCGCGTCTTCCGCAATGCCAAGCCGCTCAAGGACCCGGACACCGGCGAAGTCCTGGGCTACGAGGCCGAGTTCCTTGGCAAGGCGGCGCTGGCACGCAGCGAAGGCAGCACCGAACTCGCCTCGGCCGCCGGCAAGGTCGATACCGTCCTCGTGCCGGCCACGATCGACATCGTGTCGGCGAAAAGCGAGATGCTGGTCGGCGACCGCATGGTGCCCGAACCCGAGCGTGAGTTTCTCAGCTTCACGCCGCGGGCCCCGGCTGCTGCCGTCAATGGCCGCATCGTCTCGATCTACGGCAGCAACGCCGTGGCCAACGCCTCGCAGAACCAGGTGGTGGTCATCAACCGCGGCAAGCGCGACGGCATGGAAAGCGGCCATGTGCTGGCCATCCTCAAGGACGGCCAGCAGCTGACCGACAAGACCGACCCCGCCCGCCCGCTGATCAAGCTACCCAACGAACGCAACGGCCTGATGATGGTGTTCCGCACCTACGAAAAACTGTCCTACGCCCTGATCCTGGACGTCACCGACAGCGTGCGGGTCGGCGACCGCCTGGCCTCGCCGCAATAAGGACTTCGGGCACCGGCGGCGTACGAAGCCATGGAGCGTGATGAACTGGGCGCCTGGCTGCGCCTGACACGCACGCCTGGCATCGGCAACGACAGCGCACGCCGCTTGCTCGCAGCCCTCGGCCTGCCAGCCCTCATCTTCGAGCAAAGCCCGGCAGCGCTGCAACAATTGCTCAAGCCTTCGCAGGCCCAGGCCCTGCAGGAAACACCCGAAGATCTGCCGGCCTTGCTCGACCGCACCTGGGCCTGGCTGCAGGAGGCGCCGCAGCAGCGCGCGCTCGTAGCGCTGGGTGATGCGCGGTATCCGGCCTCCCTGCTGAACATCGAAGACCCGCCCCTGCTGCTCTACCTGATGGGCCGGCTGGACCTGCCGCTGGATGCCAGCCGCAGCCTGGCCATGGTCGGCAGCCGCAACCCGACGCCGCAGGGCGCCCTGAATGCACGTCAGTTCGCGCAGGCCCTGGGTCAGGCGGGCCTGACCATCGTCTCCGGGCTGGCCCTGGGCATCGATGGCGCGGCGCATGAAGGGGCCTTGGCCGGCCATGCCCAGGCGCCGGATCGGCTGGCCACCGTGGCCGTGGTCGGCACCGGCCTGGACCGGGTCTATCCCAAGGGTCACCGTGATCTGGCACACCGCATCTGCGAGCACGGCCTGCTGATCAGTGAATATCCGCTGGGCACACCGCCGCTGGCGGCCAACTTCCCGCGTCGCAACCGCCTGATCGCCGGCCTGTCCAGCGCCACCCTGGTAGTGGAGGCGGCCCTGCAGTCCGGCTCGCTGATCACGGCCCGGCTCGCCGCCGAACAGGGCAAGGACGTCTTCGCCATGCCCGGCTCCATCCATGCCACGCAATCGCACGGTTGCCATGCCCTGATCCGCCAGGGCGCCAAGCTGGTCGAATCGGCGCAGGACATCCTGGAAGAATTTCCTGCCGGGTTCACTCCGGTCGCACCTGCACCCACCAGCATTGATGTGGCTGAAGACCGCGTCTTGCAGGCCATGGGGCTGGACCCGGTCAGCCTGGACGCACTGCAGGCCCGCACGGGCCTCGACATTGCGCCCCTGCAAGCGCGCCTGATGGCGCTGGAACTCGATGGCCAGGTGGCACGCCTGCCCGGCGGCCTGCTGCAGCGTCTGGTGCGTGCCTGAAGCGCAACAGCCCCTGCAACACCCCTAAATTCGAAGCTTGCCCTGGCGCTTTCTGCGCTATATTGAAGCCATGTTCGAAGTGCTTGTGTATGTGTACGAAAACTACTGGCGCGGAGATGCCTGTCCTGAACTGCCCCAGCTCGAACGCAAGCTCAACGCCATCGGCTTCGACGCCGACGAGATTCGCGATGCGCTGCTCTGGCTCGATGGCCTGAACCTGGCCGCCCAAAGCACCCTCTGGCTGGATGCGGCACCGGCCACCCGCCCCGATACCAAGCTGCCCAGCTTCCCGGCGACGGACAGCATGCGTGTGTATTCGGTCGCCGAGCAGAACCATCTGGGCGCCGAATGCCTGGGCTTCATCAGCTTCCTGGAATCGGCCGGTGTGCTGCCGCCGCCCATGCGCGAGGTCATCCTTGACCGCGCCATGGCGGTGCCAGGCGAACCGATGGCTCTGGACGATCTGAAGATCATCATTCTGATGGTGTATTGGAGTTTCGGCGAGGAGCCCGACACGCTGGTGCTCGACGAACTCTACGACGACAGCGCCGAGCGCATCGCGCACTGACACTGGCAAACGCCGGTTCTGTTATTACTAAAACAAAAGGCCCCGCACGGGGCCTTTTGTTTCAAGTGACCAGCCGCTCCGGATTGGCTTCCAGCCGGGTCAGCGCCTCGCGCGTGGCGCGCACGGTCAGCGTCTCCTCTTCCTGCGGCAGCAGCAGACCGGCCTGCAGATAGGCCGCCAGGCGACCGGCCTGGATCAGGTAGCTGTGGCCATCGCTGGAGGCAAACAGGTTCAGGTGCTTGCGGTCACTGCGCCAGACGAACTGCACCTGGTTGACCTTGCCGTTGTGGTCCAGCGTGAACCAGGAGCCCAGTTGCAGTTCCTGCGCCCAGGCCACCATGGCCGGCGTCGGCTTGGAGCCCCCATTAGTCACCACGTCGATGGTAGAGGCATCGATGCCCAGCATCATCTCGATGCTCTCGGCGTCCAGCGGCAGATCGCCCAAGCCGTCCTCGCTGACGAAGTCTTCCAGATTGGCCAGGCGCTGCGTCATGGCATCGATCTGCGCCTGCGGGATGGCCTGGGTCTTGGACATGAAGGCATCGGCCATGGTGTCGCTGACGATCTTGATGTGCGCGTCCTGGTCGGTCTGCGACAGGCCCAGCAGGTTCATGCCCGTGCGCAGGCGCTGCAGCAACTGCGGCAGATCCTGGATGACGCGCGCGCGGTCGTTGCGGTTGGGTTTGGCACTGGCTGACCAGACCAGATCGGCGGCGGCCTTCTTCATGGCCACGGTCTCGCTGTCCTTGGGACCCTTGCGCACGGCCGACACCGCCAGCACCTCGGCCCAGACCTTGAACAGGAAGGTGCGGATTTCGTCACGCACCGGGATGTCCTTGAGCATGTTGCGCAGCTCGATGGTGTACTGGATGGCCAGTGTTTCCTTCTGCTCGACCTGCTGCGCGACGCTCACCACCTTCTGCGTCTTTTCCTTGCCCGTCAGGAACTTGGCCAAGAACTTCTGGAATTCGTCATAGACGATCTGGAAAACACGCTTGCCGGTTTCCGGATACTGCTCGATGACCTGCACGATGCGCTTGATCTCGGCTTCGAGGGCGCCGCCTGTGATGCTGCTCGCTTCGAACCCCATGACGCAGGAGCCCATGCGGTCGATCAGCTGGCGCGCCGGATGGTTCAGCGTGCCGAAGAACTCGGGCTCGGCCAGCGCCACACGCAGCACCGGCATCTGCAGCCGGGCGAACCAGACCCGGATCGTCGTGGGGATGCGCTCTTCGGCCAGGATGGCCTGGAACATCAGCGCCACCATTTCGATGATGGCTTTTTCGCTCTTGGTTTCGGCCTTTTTCTTGAGCTCGTCGGTCTTCTCGCGCAGCTTTTCGGCCACCTTGACCACACCCGCAGGGCTGAAGTCTTCGTAAACCGTGCCCGTGCCACCACCACCGGCGCCACCGCCATACTGGGGCCGCTCGGCCATGGCCGCCGCCAAGGCCGGCGAGGGCGGTTGCGCCGAGGTCGCCGTGAAGTCTCCGCCGCCCTGGCCCACCAGCAGGCGCTTGAGCTGCCCGAACATGCCTTGAGCGCGACTGCGCGTGCGCGCCAGCGGCGTGGTCTGCGTCATCAGGCGCGTCTCTTCATGCGCGCCGCCGAAGTTGGAAGGGGTGCCCTGTGCTGCCAGGGCCTGCTGCATCTGTGCCGGCGTCTGTCCCAGCGCGGAAGGCGCAGAAGATGCCCCCCCCGCACCAGGGGGCGGGACCGGCGCGAGCCGGCCCGGTGTGACGGGGCCACTGGCATCGTCCCAGCCCAGGCGACCGCCAAAAAGATTGCCCGAACTGCGTCCGGCAGGCCCACCCGCCGGTCCCTGTGGCATCGCTGCCGGCTGACCCGGATAGCCCGCCTGCGGAGCGCCGGCCGGCATGCCCCCGCCCATGCGACCGGGCGCCGGCTGGCCAGGATAGGCTGCTGGCGCTGCGCCGGGCATGCCTGCGGGGCCAGGCTGCCCGGGATAGCCCGCAGGCCCCGGCGGCGGCGCCCCAGGTGCGCGCGCCATCGGCATGCCGCCCAAAGGCGCTGGCGCCGACACCGGCTGTCCAGGATAGCCGGAGGCCGGTCCATAAGCCCCGGCCGGACCGGTCCAGGACGCGTCACCAGCGCCTGCATCACCCTGGAACTGCGAATCGGGCAATACAGAATCGGGCCCACCACCGCCGGCCGATGGCGGACGGCGACCCACGGCCGCGCGCTTGACGCGGTCCTTGAGGTCGATGGTCGGCATCACGCCCTGCTGGATCAGGAATTCATTGGCGTTGGCATACGCCGCCTTCAGCTTCTCGATGAGACTCTTCTGCACCACGTCGTTGACCATGGGCCAGGATTCGCGGGGCATGCCGCAGGTGGTCCATTGCTCGATCATCAACAGGATCAGGACTTCGGGCCGGAGGATATCGTGCCCCTCGAGATCGTCGCGGTTCTCCAGCGTCTTCACACGCACGCGCAGATCGTCGAGATCGCTGCCCATCTTTTCCACGACCGCCAGCACCAGCCGGGAGGCCAGGATCTTGTTTTCGACCGCATCGGTGCCCACCAGGGACAGGCCGCCGTCACCCTCGAGCGAAAGCCCGTCCTTCTTCTCGGATTTCTTGGTGGCCGGGGACTTGAGCGACTCCTGCCAGTCCTTCATGGTGGCATCGATCCAGGGCCCGCGTTGCTTCTGGAACAGCATCCAGGCATCACGCCGGTTCTGCATGTCCCGGGTCGTGCCTTTTTCGTTGAGCAGGGTGGTCAGGCGGTCCTGGACCACGCCCCCCAGTTCGAACAGGATCTTCTCCGCATCACCGATAAAACGCTGGCGCACCTTCTCCGCCAGCTGCATGCGCTGCATATAGGAGAGTTGGGTCGCCATGCTGGTCCTGCCCTGGTTCAGACGACGGCGCCCGCGTTCGGGTCGCCGGGGTCCGTGTCCCGCTTGGCGCCGCCACCGCCCTTGATCAGGTCTTCGCGCTTGACGCCCAGCCACATGGCAATGGCGGCGGCCACGAAGACCGATGAATAGATGCCGAACAGGATACCGATGGTCAGGGCCAGGGCAAAGTAGTGCAGCGTCGGGCCGCCGAACAGCAGCATGGACAGCACCATCAATTGCGTGCTGCCGTGCGTGATGATGGTGCGGCTGATGGTAGAGGTGATGGCATTGTCGATGATGCCCACCGTGTCCAGCTTGCGCAGGCGACGGAAATTCTCGCGGATACGATCGAAGATCACCACCGACTCGTTGACGGAGTAGCCCAGCACGGCCAGCACCGCAGCCAGCACGGGCAGCGAGAACTCCCACTGGAAGAAGGCGAAGAAACCCAGGATGATGATCACGTCGTGCAGATTGGCGATGATGGCCGCCACCGCGAACTTCCACTCGAAGCGCAGCGCCAGATAGATCATGATGCCCCCCACGACGAAGGCCAGGGCCATCAGCCCGTCCACGGCGAGCTCGTCGCCCACCTGCGGACCGACGAACTCGCTGCGGCGCAAGGTCGCGCTGGCGTCCTGCGTCTTGAGGGTGGCCAGTACCTGCTCGCTTTGCTGCCCCGAGCTCACGCCCTTGGCCGCCGGCATGCGGATCAGCACGTCACGGGCAGTGCCGAAGTTCTGCACCTGCACGTCGCTGTAACCCAACTTGGCAATGCCGCCGCGCACGGCCTCCAGATCAGCCGGCTGGGAATAGCTGACTTCCATCAGCGTGCCACCGGTGAACTCCACCGACAGGTGCAGGCCTCGCGAAAAGAGAAAGAAGACGGCTGCCAGGAAGGTCAGCAACGAGATGATGTTGAGCACCAGCGCATGCCGCATGAACGGAATGTCGCGCCGGATCTTAAAAAACTCCATGGTCTTCTTCCCTCAATCCACTTTGGCCGGGACTTGCCCGTCGGGCCGCCAGACTGTCCCGATCGAGACGGTCTTGAGCTTTTTACGGCTACCGTACCACAAATTCACCAGGCCGCGCGAGAAGAAAACCGCCGAGAACATGCTCGTCAGAATGCCCAGGCAGTGCACCACGGCAAACCCCCGCACCGGACCCGAGCCAAAGGCCAGCAGGGCCAGACCGGCGATCAGGGTGGTGACGTTGGAGTCCAGGATGGTGGCCCAGGCGCGGTCGTAGCCGGTATGGATGGCGGCCTGCGGCGAGGCACCGCCTCTGAGCTCCTCGCGCACCCGCTCGTTGATCAGCACGTTGGCGTCGATGGCCATGCCCAGTACCAGGGCCATGGCCGCCATGCCCGGCAGGGTCAGGGTGGCCTGCAGCATGGACAGCACGGCCACCAGCAGCAGCAGGTTGATGCCCAGCGCCACGCTGGAGATCACGCCGAACAGCATGTAATAGACGCACATGAAGGTCGCTACGGCGACGAAGCCCCAGGTCACGCTGGCGAAGCCCTTGTCGATGTTCTCGGCGCCCAGGCTGGGGCCGATGGTGCGCTCCTCGATGATCTCCATGGGTGCGGCCAGGGCGCCGGCGCGCAGCAGCAGTGCCGTGTCGGCCGCCTCCATCGAAGTCATGCGGCCCGAAATCTGCACGCGACCACCGCCGATTTCGCTGCGGATCACCGGCGCCGTGACCACTTCGCCCTTGCCCTTTTCGAACAGGATGATGGCCATGCGCTTGCCCACGTTCTCGCGTGTCACGTCCTTGAAGATGCGCGAGCCCTTGGCGTCCAGCGACAGGTTGACGGTGGGTTCCTGGGTCTGGCTGTCGAAACCGGGCTGGGCGTCGGTCAGGTTGTCGCCGGTCAGCACGACCTGTTTCTTGACGATCACGGCCTGGCCGCTGCGGTCCGGATAACGCTCGGTGCCGAAGGGCACCGGGCCGGAGCCGGCTTCGGCAGCACGGCCTTCGGTGCTTTCGTCCACCATGCGCACTTCCAGCGTGGCGGTGCGGCCCAGGATGTCCTTGGCCTTGGCCGTGTCCTGCACGCCGGGCAGCTGCACGACGATGCGGTCCAGTCCCTGCTGCTGGATCACCGGCTCGGCCACGCCGAGTTCGTTGATCCGGTTGTGCAGCGTGGTGATGTTCTGCTTGAGCGCCTGCTCCTGCACCAGGCGCGCAGCCTGGGGCTTGATGGTGGCGCTCAGTTTGAAGTCGCTGCCTTCCTGCGTCTCCGTGGTCTGCAGGTCGGCGAACTGGTCCAGCAGCACACGCTTGGCGGCGGCCAGCGTGGCCGCATCGCGCAGACGCAACTCGATGGCTTGGCCGTTGCGGCTGATGCCGCCGTGGCGCACGTTTTTCTCGCGCAGCACGGTGCGCAGATCGCCGGCCAGCGATTCAGCCTTCTTGCTCAGGGCCGCCTGCATATCGACCTGCAGCATGAAATGCACGCCGCCGCGCAGGTCCAGGCCCAGGTACATGGGCGCCGCATGCAGGGACGTCAGCCAGCCCGGCGTACGCGGCAGCAGATTGAGCGCCACGATGTAATCGGGATCGGCCGCATCCTTGACCAGCGCGCGCTGGATCGCGTCCTTGGCCTTAAGCTGGGTGTCGGTGGAATCCAGCCGCACACGCAGGGACCCGACCTCCAGACTGATGGCCTCGGGTCGGATACCGACTTCCTGCAACGCCGCTTCCACCCGCGACTGCGTGGCGGGATCGACCTTGACGGCCGTCTTGGCCGCCGAGATCTGGACGGCGGGCGCCTCGCCAAAGAAATTCGGGGCGGTGTAGATCGCCCCCACCAGCAGCGCGATCACGATGATCGCGTACTTCCATACCGGATAACGGTTCATACGGGTTAAGCGTTTAGTGTTTGGCGTTGAGCGATGGGCGTCGAGCAGTTTTCGCGCTGAACGCTCAACGCCCGGCGCTCAAGCTCACTTCATCGTGCCCTTGGGCAGCACCTGCACGATGGCCTGGCGCTGCAGCTGCACTTCCACACCGGAAGCAATTTCCACGCCGACGAAGTTCTCGTTCAGGCTGCTCACACGGCCCAGCAGGCCGCCGGCGGTCACCACCTCGTCACCCTTGGCCAGGGCTTCGACCATGGCACGGTGCTCCTTCTGCTTCTTCATCTGGGGACGGATCATGATGAAGTACAGCACCACGAACATCAGCACGATGGGCAGCATGCTCATCAGCGAGGACTGGATGTCACCACCGGCAGCGGCTGCGGGGGCGGTCTGGGCAAAAGCGGAAGAAATAAACACGGCTTACTCCACGTCAGGGGTTCAAAAATCGGGACACGCCGACATCCAGAAGTGCACGGCAGGCACCCCGGAACAGGCGGCCGCCCATTGTACGGGGCGGCCGCCAACCGGTTTCAGGCCCCACCAGCTTGTACGGATAGGCGCCGGATCGTGGAAAACCCGGGCGCTTTGTCAGGCCGCGGCGGCCCGCCAGGCGGCGAGCCGCTCGTCCCACAGAGGGCGAACCGCCGCCAGGTGCCGCGCCTTGACGTGGCCATAACCGCGGATCTGCTCGGGCAGCCGCGCGATCTCGACGGCCGCGGCATGGTTGTCCGCGTTCAGGCCAGCCAGCAGTTCCTCGATGCAGGCACGGTATTCGGCGATCAGGGCACGCTCGGTACGCCGCTCCTCGGTACGGCCAAAAGGATCGAAGGCCGTGCCCCGCAAGCCTTTCAGGCGCGCCAGCAGGCGAAAAGCCGTCCCCATGGCCGGCCCATAAGGCCGCTTGAGCAGCTCGCCCCTGGCATTCTTCCTGGCCAGCAGCGGTGGCGCCAGATGGTAGTGGAGCTTGTACTCACCTTCGAACATGGCGCCTATGCGCGCCTTGAAAGCCGGATCGCTGTGCAGGCGCGCCACCTCGTACTCATCCTTGTAGGCCATGAGTTTGAAAAGATAACGTGCCACGGCTTCGCTCAGGCTGGTCTTGCCCAGCCGGCTTTCGACCGCCTGCACCCGGGCCACGAAAGTCCGGTAGGTTTCGGCATAGGCTGCCTTCTGGTAGCCGCTCAGGAATTCGACCCGCCGAGCCACCAGGCTCTCCACCGTCTCGCGCGGCTGGAACTGGATGGCTTGCGCCGGCGTGAGCAGCTGTTGCACGCGCGCCCAGTCGTGCGCCGCCTGGCGGCCCCATTCGAAGGCGGCCCGGTTGGCGTCCACCGCCACGGCATTGAGTTCGATGGCACGTAGCAGGGCATCGCGGCCCAGCGGGATCCAGCCCTTTTGCCAGGCGTAGCCCAGCAGCATGGGGTTCACAAAAATCGAGTCGCCCATAAGCCGGGTCGCCACGGCGTCGGCGTCGAACAGACCCAGGCCGCCCGCGCCCACGGCCGCGGTGATGTCAGCCACGCAACGATCCGACGGGTTCTGCCAGTTGGCGTTTTTCACGAAGGCCGCGGTCGGCGCGCTGTGGCCATTGAGCGCCACGCGTGTGCGCCCCTCGCGCATGCGCAAGGTGCTTTCCTTGCTGGCTGTGACGATGGGGTCGCAGCCCAGGATCAGGTCGGCCGATGCCATGCCCACACGTGTGGTGCGGATCTCCTCGGGCGTGTCGGCAATCAGCACATGGCTCCAGGTCGCGCCGCCCTTTTGCGCCAGGCCCGCCGCATCCTGCGTGACGATGCCCTTGCCCTCGATGTGCGCGGCCATGCCCAGCAATTGCCCGATGGTGATGACGCCGGTGCCGCCGACACCCGCCACCACGATGCCATAGGCCGTGGTCGCTGCGGGCAGAGCCGGTTCGGGCAGCGCACCCAGCGCATACGGGGACGTCGCCTGCCCCTTGGCCTTTTTCTTCAGCTGCCCGCCCTCCACCGTCACGAAGCTCGGGCAGAAGCCCTTGAGGCAGGAAAAATCCTGGTTGCAAGTGCTCTGGTTGATGGTGCGCTTGCGGCCGAACTCGGTCTCCAGGGGTTCAACCGAGAGGCAGTTGCTCTGCTGACCGCAGTCGCCGCAACCTTCGCAGACCAGCTCGTTGATGACGACGCGTTTGGCGGGTGCCACCAGGGTGCCGCGCTTGCGCCGGCGGCGTTTCTCGGTGGCGCAGGTCTGGTCGTAGATGATGACGGTACAGCCCTGGAGCTCGCGGAACTCGCGCTGGATGCGGTCCAGTTCGTCACGGTGCTCGATGGCGATGCCGGCAGGCAGGCCTTGCACACCTTCGTACTTCTCGGGCTCGTCGGTCACGATGGTGATCTTCCGTGCACCCTCGGCCCGCATGCTCTGCGCGATCTGGATCACGCTGTGCCCTTCGGGCCGCTCGCCCACCTGCTGGCCGCCCGTCATGGCCACCGCATCGTTGTAAAGGATCTTGTAGGTGATGTTCACGCCGGCAGCGATGCTCTGGCGGATGGCCAGGATGCCGCTGTGGAAGTAGGTGCCGTCGCCCAGATTCGCGAACACGTGGCCTTCCGTGCTGAAAGGCTGCTGGCCCACCCAGGGCACGCCCTCGCCGCCCATCTGCGTGAAGCCGATAGTGCTGCGGTCCATCCACGTCGCCATGAAGTGGCAGCCGATGCCGGCCATGGCGCGAGAACCCTCGGGCACGCGCGTGCTGGTGTTGTGCGGGCAACCCGAGCAGAACCAGGGCATGCGCTCGGCGGCCGGGCCGCCCAGCACCAAGGCCTGCATGGCGCGATCCTTGGCGTCCAGTACCGCGAGCTGCGCGTCGACACGCGCCGCGACGGCGCTGCCGGCCGGCAGCAGGCCGTTTTTCTTCAGTCGCCCGGCGATGGCGCGCGCGATCATGGCTGGCGTCAGGTCGGCATTGGCGCGCAGCAGCTCGTTGCTGGAGGGGTTGGCCTGCGACCACTCGCCGCCGGCACGGTCGCCCTCGTTGAACTTGCCCAGGATGTTGGGGCGCACGTCGTCGCGCCAGTTGTAGAGCTCTTCCTTGAGCTGGTATTCGATGAGCTGGCGCTTTTCTTCCACCACCAGGATTTCCTGCAGGCCGGTGGCGAAGTCGCGCGCGCTTTGCGCCTCCAGCGGCCAGACCACGGCCACCTTGTGCAGACGGATGCCCAGCTGGCGGCAGCTGGCGTCGTCCAGCCCCAGGTCGAGCAGGGCCTGGCGCGTGTCGTTGTAGGCCTTGCCGCTGGCGATCAGGCCGAAGCGGTCGTTCGGGCCTTCGATGACGTTGTGGTTCAGGCGGTTGGCGCGGATGTAGGCCAGGGCCGCGTACCACTTGTGGTGGAACAGGCGGTCTTCCTGCTCCAGCGCATGGTCGGGCCAGCGGATGTGCAGGCCACCCGGCGGCATCTGGAAATCGGTGGGCAGCTGGATCTGCACGCGCTCCGGGTCGATCATGGCCGAGGCACTGGATTCGACGATCTCCTGGATGGTCTTCATACCGGCCCAGACGCCGGCGTAACGGCTCATGGCGAAGGCGTGGATGCCGAGGTCCAGGATTTCCTGCACCGAGGCCGGGAAGAACACCGGCAGGCCGCAGGCCTTGAAGATGTGGTCGCTCTGGTGCGCAGCCGTGGAGCTCTTGGCCACGTGGTCATCGCCGGCCACCGCAATCACGCCGCCCCAGGGCGTGGTGCCGGCGTTGTTGGCGTGCTTGAAAACGTCGGAGGTCCGGTCCACACCCGGGCCCTTGCCGTACCAGATGCCGAACACGCCGTCGAACCTGTTCGTGCCCGGCGGCGCAAAACCCAGCTGCTGCGTGCCCCACAAGGCGGTGGCGGCCAGCTCCTCGTTGACACCCGGCTGGAACACGATGTTCTGCGCCTTGAGATGCGGCGCGGCCTTCCACAAAGCCTGGTCGTAGCTGCCCAGGGGCGAGCCGCGGTAACCGCTGATGAAACCCGCCGTGTTCTTGCCGGCCTGCTGGTCGCGCAAGCGCTGCAGCATGGGCAGCTTGACCAGGGCCTGGACCCCGCTCATGAAGGCACGGCCATGGTCCAGCGTGTACTTGTCGTCCAGGGTGACGGTCTCCAGCGCCTGGCGGATCGATTCGGGCAGGGGGGCATTCATGGGCGGCTTGTCTCCGGGCGCTGGGCCTGTTTTTGTATGCAGGTCAGTGTATGACGGTCGCCCGGATAGGTCTTTGCTTTCTTTGCCACTGAAACACTGGTTTTTGAAAGGATATTGCGCAAGAATCACATAAATGGAAACACTCGACAAGTTTGATCTGGCCATCCTGAGCGAATTGCAAGCCAACGCGCGTCTCACCAACGCCGAGCTGGCCAGCCGCGTGGGCCTGTCGCCCGCGCCCTGCTGGCGCCGCGTGCGCACCCTGGAGCAGCAGGGCTACATCAAGGGTTACCACGCCGAGATCGACCGCCACAAGATCGGCCTGGGCGTGCTGGCCTTCGTGCGCCTGGACGCCGAGCGCAACACGGGCGACGCCACGCGCGTGCTGGAGGAAGCCGTGCGGGCCCTGCCCGAGGTGGTGGCCTGCCACTACATCAGCGGCACCGGCACCTTCGAGCTGCAGGTGGTGGCGCAGGACCTGGACAGCTTCTCGCGCTTCGCGCTGCAGCGCCTGATCAACCTGCCGAACGTGAAGGATCTGCACACCAGTTTTTCCCTGGGCGAGGTCAAGGCCAGCCCGACCCTGCCGCTGGGCCATCTGCAGGCACCCACACCGAAACCACAAGCCCCTGCCGTCAAGACCCGCCGGAGATCCCGATGAAACACAGCCGCCTTTTGATCCTCGCCCTACTGGGCCTGCCGGCCCTGTTGCAGGCCCAGACCTCCGGGGTGGTCGCACCGCTACCGCTGCGCAACCTGCTGATCGAAGTACGCCAGGACGACGGGGAAAACAGCTCGCGCGAGCGCGTGGCTGGCGACGTGGCTGCGCGCGTACAACCCGGCAGCACCGAGGCCCGGGTGTCCATCGATGCACAGAGTCGCCAGCTGGATCGCCGCGGCAGCGCGCAGCAACAGGTGCTGGTGCTCAACGGCCGGCCCGCGGCCATCGTGCTGGGCCTGAACGTACCGCTGCGCCTGCGCCAGCTCGTCACGCAGGGGGGCGTGCGCCGCAGCGTGCCCGGTACCGTGTGGCTGCAGGCGGGCACCGGCTTCACGGCCACCCCCGTCTGGGAAGGCGGGGACTCGGTCTATCTGGAACTGGCCGCCACCCAGGGCCGCCAGCCCTTGGGGCAAGGCGCCAGCACCGCCACCACGCTGCTGCTGCCCCTCGATGAATGGATGACGGTGGCCGACAGCGAGGAGGTGCAGGACCAGCGGCAGGGTGCCGCGGGCCTGGGCGGCGGTGGACGCGACACCCGCAGCAGCCGCCAGTCCCTGCGGGTGCTGGTGCGCGTCAGCCTGCGCTGAACCGCGCTGCGGGCCTCAGCGCGGCCAGAGCACCCACAGCCGCAGCGACTGCTTGAGGCGCCCGGCGATCAAGGAGGCCTCGGGGCCGGTGCCCACGAAGTAGTCGGCGCGCACCGCGCCCGTGATGGCGCTGCCCGTGTCCTGCGCCAGCACCAGGCGCTGCAGCTGCAGCTGCGGGCCGGCCGAGGCCAGCCAGACCGGTGTGCCATAGGGAATGCTGCCGGGATCCACCGCGATGGAGCGGCCGGCGGTGAGCGGCACGCCCTGCGCGCCGCGCGGGCCCACGGCGGTCTCGCTCTCGGGCAGAGGCTGCTCGCGGAAGAAGGTCACACGCGGGTTGCTCCACAGCATCTCCTGAACGCGCCCCGGGTTCTGCGCCACCCAGTTGCGGATAGACGGCCAGGAAGCGTCCCGCACCTCGCGACGCGAGAGCAGCCAGCCCCCCACGCTGCGATAAGGCTGATCGTTGGTGCCGGCGTAACCCAGACGCACCATGCGCTGGCGGCCGTCGGGTTCGGTCACCAGCAGACGGCCCGAGCCCTGGATCTGGAGATTAAGCGCGGCTACCGGGTCGGCCAGCCAGGCGATCTCGCGGCCCTTGAGTGTGGCCTGGGCTTCGGGCAGGGTGTCGATCTCCTGGCGGCTGTACCAGGGCTTGCGCAGGTGCAGCTGGGCCGGCGGCTGGTACAGGGGCACGGTGTGGCGGGCCGTGGGCAGGCGCGAGGCCTCGACCACCGGTTCGTAATACCCGGTCAGCAACCCCACCGGCTCGCTCTGGAAAGTCTCGACACGGTAGGGCTGCAGACGCTCCAGCATCCAGCTGCGCCGCTCCTCGTCGCTGCCCTGGCCCAGGCGCCGCACATCGGCGCACAGGGATGCGAAGGCAGGGCCCGGTCGCTCGCAGCTACGCGCCCAGGCGGACCAGGCCTCCCCCAGGGGGTCTTCGCCCAGGCCGGGCAACTCGGCCCAGGCCACCGGTGTCCAGCGGCTGCGCGCCTGCTGCAGCACGGCACTGCTGGCCGGCTGGCTGGGGAAGGACAACTTCGAAGCGGGTGCAGCGGGCTGCTCCACCGTTATCACTGCCCCCCCTGGTTCCGGCACCATCTCGGAGACCGGAACGCTGCCGCAGCCGACCAGCGTTCCTACAATAAGAAAATTGAAGACAAAATAAAGTCGTTGGAGTCGTTTCATGCTGCTGATTTTCCTCGAAGCCCTGGCTGCCCTGCTTTTGCTGGTGCTGATTGTGTGGTGGACCATGTTCTCCGGCCGCAAAAAAGGTGAGCTCTCCCAACCCGAACACGGCGGCGAAGACCCCACCCGGCCCCCGGCACGTGAACCGGAACGGCCGGACTGAAGCCCCCTCAAAAGGGTGTTCAGAACTCGCGCAGCAGATTGGCCAGCTCGACGGCCGACTTGACTTCCATCTTGTCGAACACCCGCGCGCGATGCACTTCCACCGTGCGCACGCTGATGTCGAGCTGGTCGGCAATGCGTTTATTGGGCAGGCCTTCGATCACCAGCTGCATCACGGCGCGTTCGCGGTCGGTCAGTTCGCCCAGGCGCAGGCGCAGGCGCGCACGCACCTGCTGGGCCTGCACGATGGTGGCCGACTGGGCCAGCGCCTGCTCGACGCGGTCCACCAGCGCATTGTCGGAAAACGGTTTTTCACAGAAGTCGAAGGCGCCGCGCTTGACGGCGCTCACGGCGGTGGGCACATCGGCGTGCCCGGTCAGGAAGATCACCGGCAGGGCCTGGTGCAGGCCTCGCTCGGCCAGGCGGTCGAACAAGGCCAGCCCGCTCATGCCGGGCATGCGCACATCCAGCAGCAGGCAGGCCGGGCGCGGCGGCAGGTGCGCGCCCTCGATCATCTCGAGAAAAGCCTCGGCACTGTCAAAGGCCTGGCTGCCCAGGCGACGCGAACGCAGCAACCAGGCCAGCGCTTCGCGCACGCTGGCGTCATCGTCCACGATGTATACGGCGGCGTCGATTACAGGTTGCATGGCGTGATGTTACGGCAGTGAGGGCTGGGCCCACCCCGCAGGCAGGGTGAAGGTGAACACGGTGCCCTGCGGCGCGTTCGGCCCGAAGGCGAGCGTGCCGCCATGCTGCTCGATCACGGTGCGGCACAGGCTCAGGCCCAGCCCCATGCCCTCGGCCTTGGTGGTGAAAAAGGGCGTGAACAGCTGCTGCGCCACCTCGGGCGCGATACCGGGTCCGACATCGGTGACCGAGAATTCGATCCAGCGCGCGTCGGTCGCGACGCGCTGCACACCCAGCTGCAGCACCCGCCGGCGGATCTCGGGCCGGTCCATGGCCTGCATGCCGTTGCGCGCGAGGTTGAGCAGCACCTGCTCGACCATGGTACGGTCGCACAGCACCGGCGGCAGGCCCGGGTGCAGGCGCAGCTGCACCTGCACCCCCAGCTTGCGCGCCTGCAGATTGACCAGCGGGAGGATGGCGTCGAGCAGGACCTGCGGGGCCACGGCCTCGCGCGCCTGGTCGCGCCGGCGCACGAAATCGTGCACGCTCTTGATGACCTTGCCGGCACGCTCGGCCTGCTCGGCAATACGGTGCATCGCCAGTTCGACGTCGGCCAAGGTATGCGCCCCCTGCTGCAGCAGGTTGCGCGTGCCCGTGGCGTAACTCGAGATGGCCGCCAGCGGCTGGTTGAGCTCGTGGCTGAGCAGCGAGGCCATTTCGCCCACCATGGCCAGGCGGGCCGTGGCCTGCAGGCGATCCTGGCTGGCGCGCGACAGCTCCTCGATGCGGCGCTGCTCGCGGATGTCGAGGAAGGCGCTCATCCAGCCGGTCTGCACGCCGTGGGCATTGATCAGCGGCGCCTCGATGATGAGCACCGGGAAACGCGTGCCGTCCTTGTGCATGAAGACCGACTCGAAGCCTTCGCGCGGCGGCACATTGCCGGCCAGCCGGATATCCTGGCGTTTCTTGTACTCGTCAGCCAGTTCGGGGGGCCAATAGGGCGCATTGGCGCTCTGTCCCATCAACTCCTCGGCGCTGAAGCCCACCATCTGGCAGAAGGCCGGGTTGACGTAAGTGATGCGGCCTTCCAGATCGCGGGCGCGCAGCCCGGTCACCAGCGAGTCCTCCATGGCCTTGCGAAAGGCCAGCGCGTCGGCCAGGTCGCTTTCGGCCTTGAGACGACGGCGCATGTCCTTGCCCAGCAGCAGCAGGATGGAGACCAGCGCGATCGACATGGCCGTGACCAGGGCCGTCAGCACATTGGGGAAGAGGTCGGGCGCACCACGCCAGCTGTCCATGCGCAGCACCAGGGTCGTGCCGGGCAGGTCCAGCAGATGCTGGGCCGAGAACACCCGGCTGGTGCGGCGTGCCGTGCCGCGCATGGCCAGGCGGGTGCCGTCGCCTTCGGTGAAGGCGACCTCCTGGCTGCGTGTGAGCTGGCGCGCCAGATCGTCCAGCAGGTCCTGCAGCGAATAGGTGGCCACCAGGTAGCCCATGACCACACCGGCGCTGGCCAGCGGCAGGCACATCTCCATGACCTCAATGCCCAGGCCGTCGGTCATGGGCACGAAATAACTTGTGGAATAGGCCGGTCCGCTGATGCGGCGCGCGGCATTGCAGACCTGCGTCACCTCGGACTGCACGCTGTCGCGCCCCAGCCGCGCGAACACCGGCGGACGGTAGGGCGTGCCGGCCTGGGCCAGGATCCCGAACTGGCTGTCGCGCCATTCGATGCGCAGCAGCTCGCGTCGCTCGCGCAGCAAGGCCGTGGCCTCGCCGGTCCAGGCCGCCGGCTTGGGATCACCGAACTGCAGGGCCTGCAGGCCCTGCAGATTACGCGTCAGGCGCGAGCGGATATCGCCCACCGCGTCGGCGGCGTCACGCTCCAGCCGGCTTTGCACCTGGCTGGCTTCATAGCGCCCGGCCAGCCACACCAGCGTAACCAGCAGGGCGACCACCAGCGCCGCCAGCGCCGACCACAGCAGACGGCGGCGCCAGCTGGCACGCCAGCGCTCGGACAGCAAGGGGCGGGCCGACATACTCAAAGGACGCGATGCTCCAGCGCCGGCAGCTGCTGGCGGCACTGCTGCTGCAGTGCCGCATCAAACTCGGCCAGCACCACGCCCTCGCCTTCAGGCTGCACACCCAGCACCCGCCCCCAGGGATCGACCAGCATGGAGTGGCCCCAGGTACGCCGCCCGTTCTCATGCAGCCCGCCTTGCGCCGCAGCCGCGATGAAGGCCAGGTTTTCGATGGCGCGTGCGCGCAGCAGCAACTCCCAGTGCGCCTGGCCGGTGGTGTGCGTGAAGGCACTGGGCACCAGCAACAGTTCGGCGCCGGCCTGGGCGTGCGCCCGGTAGAGCTCGGGAAAGCGCAGGTCGTAGCAGACACTCAGGCCGACACGCCAACGGTGGCCGTCACGCGAAGGCAGCTCGAAGGTGACCGGCTCGCGCCCGGGACGCAGGGTGCGCGCCTCGTCGTACCGTTCGCGTCCGTTGTCAAAGCGGAACAGGTGGATCTTGTCGTAATGCGCCACCCGTTCACCGTCCGGCGCATAGACCAGCGTGCTGTTGTAGACACGCGCGGACCCATCATCCGCCTGCGCCCCCCCATCCAGCGGCAGGGTGCCACCGACGAGCCACAGGCCCAGCTCGCGCGCAGATCGCGCCAGGAAGTCCTGGATCGGCCCCTGGCCCAGGATTTCACGCAAGGCCAGCTTGTCGCTGTCCTGCCGTCCCAGCAGGCAGAAGTATTCGGGCAGCACGGCCAGCTCGGCGCCCTGGCGCGCCGCGTCTTCGAGCAGGGCGCGTGCGCGCAACAGGTTGGTGTCGCGGTCGACGCCGGAAACCATCTGGATGGCCGCGAGCTTCATGGCGTGTTCCCGACCGGGTTGCTGGCCGCCGGCGCCGGGGCCTCGACCTTGCTCATCTGCGGGTCGCTCCAGCTGCCGGTGATGCGAAACTCCTGCGTGGTTGCGGCGATCACCGACCCGCGCAACAAGACCTGGGCCAGGAAGGTGCCCAGACCCACCGCCGGGTTGATCCAGGTGGCGATCAGCGAAGCGGTGCCGGCGTTGATCTCGGGCACCACCACGACCCGCAGGTCCTGCGTCTCGCGCGCCAGGTCGGCCTGGCCGTCCATGAGCACCGCGGCATTCACGCCCTTCATCTGCAGGTTGTTGGTCCTGGCGATGCCCTGTTCGATCTGGACGTCGCCGCGCACGAAGTCAAAGGCAAAACCTTCGGTGAACACGTCGCGGAAATCGAGCGTCAGGCGCCGCGGCAGGGACTGCAGGCTGAGCACGCCCATGAGCTTGGCAATGCCGGGTTCGGCCTTGAGAAACTGGCCGGTCTCGACATTGACATTGAAACTACCGCCCAGGCTCGGATAGTCCAGGCCCAGGGGCGACCCGATCCAGCTGGCCTCGCCTTCCATGCGGCCCTTGCCGGCACGGATCAGGCCGGGCATACCCAGGCGCGTCAGCAACCCCCCGGCATCGGCAATCTCGATCTTGAAGTTCATCGCCGTACGGCGCCGCTCGGAGCGCACGGCGCCGGCCGCCGTGCGCGGCACGGCCAGCCGGCCCAGGGGCTCGCCGGCCTCCTGGTAAACGGCCCAGTTGCCACTGGCAGTGAACTCGGCCTCCGGCATGCTGATCTGCAGACGGCTGAGTCGCCATTCGCGCGCGCCCGCATCGCGCCGCGCCAGGCCGCGGTTGACGGCTTCGACCTCCACCCGGCCCAGATTCTTGCCGCGCAGCTCCAGGCTGTTGATCACCACGTCGAGCGCTGGGATGCTCACCGGCTGCTCGTCGAGCAGGTGCTCCACACCGCTTGCATTCTCCTGCGCCAGCACCAGGCGCGCCAGCCGCGCATAGACACTGCCAGCCCCGACACTGGTGGGCATGCGGTATTCGAGATACCCGCTGAGTTCGCGCGCATCCAGGTTGACCCGCCAGGTCTGGCCTTCGCGCGTGCCACCAGCCACCAGCTGGCCGAACTTCTGGCCGCCCACCCGCAGTGTCGCGCCCTGCACCATGAGGCTGGTGGGCAAGTAGTCCCGCAGCGCGACCGGCACGGGCGGGCCGCCGGCAGGGGCAGCCGGCGCAGCGCCAGCAGTGACGGGTGCCGCGGCCACCTTGCGCCAGGCATCGAGGTCCAGCTCATCGAACTGGACGCTGGCCACCACACCAGCGTCCGGCATGGGCAGGCTCTCACCCGCCGGCAGGCCGACACCCAGGGTGCCGCGCAGCACCTGCGTCGTGCCCCGGGCGTGTTCGCGCTCATAACGCAGCGCGATCAGGCGCCCGAGATCGAAGCGCAGCAGATCCCGGCGTGCGCCTTGCGCAGCGTCTCCCGCCACCTCGGGACCCATCAGGGCGGCCTGCAGGCGCAAGGGCAGGGCCGCCTCGGCCGGCTTGGCCAACGGCGCCGGCAAGTTCATGGCCAGGCCCTGCAAGGTGGAGGTGAGCTGGAACTCGGGCACGCCCTGGCGCAGATTGAATTCGGCCGTGTAGGTGGTGCTGCCGCTCATCTGCTGCGCCAGGCGGGCCACGACACCGAGCTGCGTTTCCTGACGCAGCCCCTGGGCCGTCAGCGTGCCCTGCACACGCAGACGGGTCGCAGCGTCGGCGGTAGTCCCCGGCAGCGAAATGGTTCCCCCCTCGGCACGCACATCACCGCCCAGCAGCCGCGCCTGCACACCGGCCAGGAAAAAACCGCGCTCGCTGAAATGCAGCAGGCCGCGCGCCCGTGTCAGGCGCGGCAGCTCGGGTGCGAATTGCAGCTCGTTGCCGGCCAGCTTGATCTGCCCCGCCACGGCGGAACGCTCCAGGTGCAACAGGGGCAGATCCAGCTTGAGTTGCACGTCGGCATTCCCGGCGGCCCGCGCCTGCCCCAGCAGCCCGCCCAGCATCGCATCCAGCGGGGAACTGCTGATCAGGCCGCGCAGCAAATCGTCGAGCGGCCCGCCCAGTTGCAGGCTGGTCAGGACGCGGGCCTCGTGCCCCATGTCCGGAATGCGGGCTTCGCCCTGGCTGATGCGCAGCTGTGGCGCACCCTGGACCCTGGCGTTGATGTTGCGCAGCTGCAGGCTGGCGTGGTCGATCAGCAACTCACCGCGCAGGTCCGTCAGGGCGGGCCAGGGCAACTGCTGCGCAGGCTGCAGGCTGGTCGGCACATAGACGTAGCGTGTGTCGAACACACTGGCCGTGATACGGAACTCCCCCTGCCCGGGCTGGCTGAAGGGGAAATCGCGCAGATCCCCCTTGACCTGGAAACGTGCCCCGCCGGCCCGGCCCTGCGGCAGGGCCTGGCGCAGGTAATCGCGCACCCCGGCATGGATGGCCTGCGGCAGGTAACGGTGCAGGGACGCGAGCTCGGCCCGGCTCATGCTGCCCTGCAGCTCCAGCACCCCGGGCAGACGGGCGCCGGCTGCGTCGCCGGTATGCCATTTGAGCTGGAACTCGCCCTGGGCGTCTGCATTGGCAAAACGCGCATTGCTGATCTGCAGGCTGGTCTGCCCCCCCTGCAATTTCCATTGCAGTTCGGCGGCCAGCTGGTCCAGCGCGATGCGCGGCTGCTCGAACACCCCCGGTAGCTCCAGATGTCCCTGCTGCACCACCACACTGGCACGCCCGCCATCCTGTGTCAGTTCGAAATCGACGTTCAGGCCGCGCACGCCGGGTGAGCCGATGGGCGAGGCGGGTTCCGTGTCGGGCTGCCGCGGGTCCAGGTGCGGCCGCGCCGCCACCTCGAGTTGCTGCAGGCGACCGCGCGCATCGAAGCGCGTGGGCGCCTCCCACGGCCCCTGCCAACGGGCCTGCAGCTGCTCGATCAGGCCCTTGGGGCCATAAAGGAGCAGCGCCTCGTGCATGCGCCGCTCCAGCGGCAGGCGCTGGGCCAGCTGGGCCAGGGTGGCCAGGTCCAGCCGGGTGGCCCGGATTTCACCGCCGGCCGCAGCCGGCGTGTCGCCGGCGTGGTGGCTGACGCGCACATCGCCCCCCGGCCAGTGCAGGCCGTCGACCGTGTCGAACTTCAGACCCTGGGTGTAGGCTTCGAAACCGTCGTCCAGCCGACGGCCGCCCAGGCGGCCGGTGAGCCGTGCCAGGTCCAGCGCCGGCAGCCCGGGGCCCAGCTTGAGGCCGATTTGCGACAGCGCCACGTCCGCCGTGACCCCGCTGACGCGGCCTGCTTCCACGTCGATCCAGGTGCGCAGGGCACCGCTGCCGCCGGCCACGTCCAGCTGCAGGGGCACGTGGCGACGCAGCTGGTCGATGTCGACGCGCTCGAACACGGCATAAAACTGGCCCTGCCAGCGCTGCCACTCACCAGCCCGGGTGAAAAGCAGCGGCTGGCGGAAGCGTCCACGCAGGCTGAAGCGCCCCCCCAGTTCGGCCGGTGGCGTGGCGTCCAGCCGCAGTTCGTGCAGGCGCGCTCCGTTGTGCATGCGCAGGTCGACCTCCTGCAGCTGCAACAGCGGCGCACCGCGAAGTTCGTCGCGCCACTGCACGCGGCCGCCGCGGATGAGCCATTCCGTCTGCGAAAACACCCAGTCGGCCGCACGGCCGTCGCCGTCCTGCTGCTGCGGGATCTCGATACCGGCGACAAAGATGCGACCGTCGGCGGCGCGCCGTACGTCCAGCTCGGGCCCCTCGATCGCCAGCTGCTCGAAGCCGAGATTCCAGAGTGAACGCGGCGAGAGCGTGGCCGTCACACGCGGCAGCTGCAGGGCCACGCGCCCCTCGCGGTCGAGCAACTGCACGTTGCTCAGCTCGAAGGAGGGAAACAGGCTGTCGGCGTGCGCCACGATGGCGCCAATGCGCACCGGCACACCCAGGGCCTGGCTGGCCCGGGTTTCCAGCTCCGGGCGCAGCTCGCCGATTCGCGGCACAATGACCAAGTGCAGCGTCGCCCAGGCGGCGCCGAAGACCAGCCAGGCCAAGAGAATCAGCCACAGCAGAGCACGCGTCGAAATCGTCAGGACTTTGAGCGACAGGGATGGGCGGCGCGGCAGGGTAACCATTTTGCAGATCGAGAACTCCACAGGAATTATGACCCGCAACGATGCATGCGGCCCGATGCCGGGCGCGACCACCGCGCCGGCCGTGTCCCCGGTCTGTGCCGACCACTCCCGTTTTGTCCAGCGCATACGGCGCCGTCATGCCACGCTGCTGACGCAACTGCCCCCGGGCCGCCCCGATCCGCAGGCCCTGCAGCAGTTCTACGCCCACCTGCGTGGCAACGGACACGATAGCGCCGCAGCCCTGCGCGTGCTGCGTCAACTGGTCATGGAACGCCTGGTCGTGCTCGACTGCGAACAGCAGGCCCCGCTGCGCGACATCACCGCCAGCATGACCGAACTGGCCGAGTTCGCACTCGACATCGCCTGCACCGAGGTCATGCAGACCCTGGACGAGAGCCATGGCATGCCGCTGACGCCTTCGGGCAAGCGCGCCCTGTTCTGGGTGCTGGGCATGGGCAAGCTCGGCGCGCGCGAGCTCAATGTCTCCAGCGACATCGACCTGATCTATATCTACGACCAGGACGGCGAGACCGCCGGCAATACCGAGGGCCGCAACCGCATCTCCAACCACGAATACTTCGCCAAGGCGGTGCGCGCCATCTACAACCTGCTGGGCGACACCACGGAACACGGTTTCGTGTTCCGTGTCGACCTGGCGCTGCGGCCCAACGGCAACTCGGGCCCGCCGGCCGTTTCGCTGGGCGCATTGGAGGAATATTTCCAGGTGCAGGGCCGTGAGTGGGAGCGTTTTGCCTGGCTCAAGAGCCGCACGGTAGCGCCCCGGCGCCAGCTGCAGGACGGCTCGGTCATGCAGCTGCGCAACCTCGTCGTCCCCTTCGTCTTCCGCCGTTACCTGGACTACAACGTCTTCGACTCGCTGCGCGTGCTGCACCGGCAGATCCGCGAGCACGCAGCCAAGCGCAGCGCCGGCCACCCGGAACGCAGCAACGACGTCAAGCTCTCGCGCGGCGGCATCCGCGAGATCGAGTTCACCGTGCAGCTGCTGCAAGTGGTGCGCGGCGGGCAGTTCCCCGAACTGCGCACGCGCCCCACGCTCGACGCCCTGCAGCGCCTGGTCAAGGCCGGGCTCATGCCGGCGGCCACGGCCGAGGCGCTGGCCCAGGCCTACGAGTTCCTGCGCCGGGTCGAGCACCGCATCCAGTACCTGGACGACCAGCAGACCCATGTGCTGCCCACGCGCGATGAAGATCTGGACTGGATCGCGCGCAGCATGGGCTACCCCGATGCCTGCCGCTTCCTGACCCAGCTCGACGCCCACCGCGAAGTCGTGGCCCAGGAATTCGACATCCTGCTGGGCGGGTCCGGCCAGAAGGAATGCAAGGGCTGCGGCAACGGCAATGGCAAGAACGGATCCACGGGCCCCGCCACACCGGACTTCGACAGCCTGATCGAGCAGTTGCCGCCGCTGTTCCGCGAGCGGGTCAGCGCCTGGCGCACGCATCCGCGTGTGCTGGCCTTGCGCGAGGAATCCCGCGCTCGTCTCATCCGGCTGGTGGCACGCACGGCTGACTGGCTGCGCGAGGGCCGCGCCAGCGACGAGGCCGCCAGCCGGCTGGTGGACTGGATGGAGCCGCTGCTGCGCCGCGAAAGCTACCTGGCCATGCTGCTGGAGCGTCCTGCGGTGCATGAGCGCCTGCTGCGTCTGCTCGGTGCAGCGCGCTGGCCGGCGCGTTACCTGCTCCAGCATCCTGGCGTGATTGACGAGCTGGCCAACCGCACCATGATGGACGAGCGCTTCGACCCGGCTGCCTTCGAAGCCGAACTCGATGCCCGCCAGAAGGCCTTGCAGGCTTCCGGCGACGACGACGAGGAGTCGCTGCTCAACCTGCTGCGCCGCGCCCACCACGCCGAGGTGTTTCGCACCCTGGCGCGCGACGTCGAGAGCGTGCTGACGGTGGAGCAGGTGGCTGACGACCTCTCCGCCCTGGCCGACGCCATGCTGCGCCTCACCACACGCTGGTGCTGGGCGCGCCTGAAGAAGAAACACCGCGAGGAACCGCAGTTCGCCATCATCGGCTACGGCAAGCTGGGCGGCAAGGAGCTGGGTTACGGCAGCGACCTGGACATCGTCTTTGTCTACGAGGACGATCATGACGATGCCCCCGAGGTCTACGCCCTGCTGGTGCGCAAGCTGATCAACTGGCTGACCGTCAAGACCGGCGAGGGCGACCTCTACGAGATCGATACCGCGCTGCGTCCCAACGGCAACTCGGGCCTGCTGATCACCACTTTCGAGGCCTATGCCAATTACCAGCAGCAGCGCGGCAGCAATACCGCCTGGACCTGGGAGCACCAGGCCATGACGCGCGCGCGCTTCGTGCTGGGCAGTGCCGCCCTGCAGCAGCGTTTCGACACCGTGCGCCAGGCCGTGATCGCTGCGCCGCGTGACGCACAGGCCTTGCGCCTGGAAATCGTCGCCATGCGCGAGAAGGTGCGCCAGGCGCACCCGGTGCACGGGGAGCAGTTCGACGTCAAGCACAGCCCGGGGGGCATGGTCGATGCCGAGTTCTCTGTGCAGTACCTCGTGCTCTCGCAGTCGGCCAGCCATCCGGAGCTGGTTGCCAATGTCGGCAACATCGCCCTGCTGCGCGCCGCTGAAGCGGCCGGCCTGCTGCCGGCCGGGGTCGGCAACGCCGCCGCCGATGCCTATCGCGAACTGCGGCGCGTGCAGCACCGCGCGCGCCTCAACGAAGAGCCCACCCAGGTCCCGACCGAGACCATGGCCGGCGAACGCGCTGCGGTGCTGGCCCTGTGGAAGGCCGTGTTCGACGCCGCCTGAACGCCCCGGGCTCAGGATGTGCCGCGGATCTTGCGCACCAGCGCGGTGGTGGAATACCCATCGACAAAAGGCAGGGCCAGGGCCCGGCCACCCCAGGATTCGACCAGGGCCGTCTCGGGCAGCTTGCGCATGTCGTAATCGCCACCCTTGACCAGGATGTCGGGACGAATTTCTGCGATCAGCGCCTGCGGCGTATCTTCGTCGAACCAGGTCACCAGATCGACCGCGCCCAGGGCCGCCATCATCGCTGCGCGGTCCTGCTCGTTGTTCAGGGGCCGCTCCGGCCCCTTGCCCAGGCGGCGCGCGGAAGCATCGGTGTTGAGCGCCACGACCAGGCTGGCCCCTAGGGCCCGGGCCTGCGCCAGATAGATGGCATGTCCCCGGTGCATGACGTCGAACACACCGTTGGTGAAGACCAGCGGCCGGGGCAAGGCCGCCAGCCGCATGCCGAGTTCGGCATGCGGACAGAGCTTGCCGAGAAAAGCCGGCAGCGGGAACGGGGCGGGGGCTTGCATCATGGCCCGCATCCTAGCAGCCAGGCCCCGGGGAGTGCGGCCGCCTGCTGCAATCCGGGAAGACAGCGGCAATTTACCCCTCAATCCAGCCTCCTCCGCCCAAGCTGCAAGGGCATAATTGTTCAGCTCATGTCGAACAAACTCGTCTCTGTCAGCCTGGATTCGCTTCGGATCGGTGAACCTCTGCCTTTTCCGCTGATGGATGCCGAAGGCACGCTGCTGGCCAACAAGGGCTACGTGATCGCCTCGCGCAGCGAGTTGCAATCTCTGGTCGGCCGCGGCGTTGCGCTCTACATCGATGTCGCTGACTCCGAGGCCCACCACCGCGCCTACGTCGGCATGCTGCACGACCTGGTGCGCAAGGAAAAAACCCTGGGGCAGATTGCCGGCGTCCAGGTATCGCGCGCCGATGTCGATGCCAGCCGCAATGAGCCGGACCTGGCCGACGGCCCGCCGGACTGGCTGGACTATCAGGTGCAAGCCAACAGCATCCTGCGCGACTGCGGCTCGCCACAATTCCTGCAGCGCCTGGTACGCCTGCAAAAACAGCTGCGCCAGCACTCGATCGGCAATCCGGACGGCGCTCTGTTCGCCTTGTTCCACCTCTCGGCCAGCGAGATCAGGATGTACAGCGCCACCCATGCCATGCTGGTCAGTGTGATGTGCGGCCTGGCGGCGCGCGAGGTGCTCAACTGGCCGGCGGAGAAAGAGCAGGTCATGTGTCTGGCGGCGCTGACCATGAACATCGGCATGACCGACCTGCAGGACAAGCTGGCCCAGCAGCTGACGCCGCCCACAGCGGAGCAGCGCCAGCAGATCGACCAGCACGCCCTGCGCTCGGTGGCACTGCTGCAAAAGATCGGGGTCGACGATGCCGGCTGGCTGGAGGCCGTGCGCCATCACCACAGCGTGCCCCCCGGGCCGCTGTCCGCCAAGACCGAGGGCCAGCGCATGGCCCGCCTGATCCAGCGTGCCGACATGTTCGGCGCACGGCTGGCACCACGCGCTTCGCGCACGCCCACCGCACCGGCAGCGGCCATGCAAGCCAGCTATTTCGATGAAAACCGGCAGGTTGACGAAGCCGGCGCCGCCCTGATCAAGGCCGTGGGCATCTATTCGCCGGGCTCCTTCGTGCGGCTCAACACCGATGAGGTGGCCGCCGTGATCCGGCGCGGCGCCAACACCACCACACCCCGGGTGGCCGTGCTGATCAACCGCGAAGGCATGCCGGTGGCCGAGCCGGTGATACGCGACACGTCCCTGCGGGACTACCGCATCGTGGCCAGCGTGCCGCACCGCGATGTCAAGGTCCAGCTCAACCTGCAGCGTATGCTGGCCCTGACCACCGCCACCGGTTCAGACCGCGCCTGAAACCGGCAACGGCGCCAGCGACGCCATCTGCTCCTTGCGAAAGCGGTTGAGCTCCTGCACCGACTGGAAGCTGCGCCCGAACAGCAGGCTGAGGTTGTGCAGGATGCGCTCGACCACCTTGCTCTCCCAGGCGGCGTCGAAATTGATCTGCTTGTCCAGCCAGTGTTCCAGCCATTCGGGATTGGGCAGGCGACTCTGGATGGTGTCGTTCGGGAACAGGGCCTTGCTCACATGCAGGTTGGTCGGATGCAGGGCCTGCGCGGTGCGTCGTGCACTGGCCATGAGCACGCCGACCTTGGCAAAGGCGGTCTTGGCCTCGGCGCCAAAGTTCCCGATGGCGCGTTTCATGTACCGGAGATAGGCTCCCCCATGACGAGCCTCGTCCTGGCTCAGCGTGGTGTAGATGTGCTTGATCACCGGCTCGGTGTGCCACTCGGCGGCGCGGCGATACCAGTGGTTGAGGCGGATCTCGCCGCAGAAATGCAGCATCAGCGTCTCCAGCGCCGGGGCCGGATCGAACTCGAAACGAATGTCGTGCAGTTCCTGCTCGGTGGGTACCAGCTCGGGACGGAAACGGCGCAGATACTCCATCAATACCAGGGAGTGCTTCTGCTCCTCGAAGAACCAGATCGACATGAAGGCGGAAAAGTCGCTGTCGTCGCGGTTGTCGCGCAGGAACATCTCGGTGGCCGGCAGGGCCGCCCACTCGGTGATGGCGTTCATCTTGATGGTCTGGGCCTGCTCATCACTGAGCCGGGAGGCGTCGAACGTGTCCCAGGGGATGTCCTTCTCCATGTCCCAGCGCACGGCTTCAAGCTGCTTGAACAGTTCAGGGTAAAGCATGGCGTTCCTTCACGGTGCAAGGATTCTAGGTCGGCCCGATGACAAACGCCTGACGGGCCGGCGTTTCCGCACGCCGCCCGGGGGAAATGGGTACCGCGCCGCCTCAGTGCGGCACGGTGTCCGCAAAGCTGTGGCGTTGCATGAGCTTGTCCTGCAGACGCACCAGACTGGGGTGCGCATCGCGCCAGCCGATCTGGGGGAAACGGAAATCCAGGTAGCCCAGGGCCGAGCCCACGGCCACATCGGCCAGGCTGAAATGGGTACCCGCACAGAAGGGTTTGTCGCCCAGGCCACGGCTCATGGCCTCCAGACTCGCATGGATCTTGCCGAACTGGCGGTCGATCCAGGCCGGGCTGCGCTGGGCCTCGGTGCGCTGGGGCCACACGGCCTCCATGCGGGCCAGCAGGGCGGCGTCCATGACGCCGTCGGCCAGGGCTTCCCAGGTCTTGACTTCGGCGCGTTCGCGGCCGACCGGCGGGATCAGCTTGCCCACCGGCGACAGGGTGTCCAGGTACTCGACGATCACGCGCGAATCAAACAGGGCTTCGCCGCCCTCCATGATCAGGCAGGGGATCTTGCCCAGCGGATTGGCGTCCACGATGCGGGTCTGCTCCGACCACACATCCTCCAGCACGAAGGCATATTCCAGTTTTTTCTCGGCCATCACGATGCGCACCTTGCGCACGTAGGGGCTGGTATGGGAACCGATCAGTTTCATGGGTCTTTTCGTAGTCCAGGGGGCGGATTCTAGCGATTCAGGCCCGACCCTGCGCTTTTCCTCCGCCCCGCGCGGCCGTCAAACTACAATCCGGGCATGACTTTCTCCACCATTTCGGCGCTGTCCCCGCTGGACGGGCGTTATGCCGCCAAGCTCGCCGCCTTGCGCCCGCTGATGAGCGAACAGGGCTATATGCACCGACGCGTTCAGGTCGAAGTGGCCTGGTTCATCGCCCTGAGCGACGCCGGTTTCAAGGAATTCCCGCCGCTGTCGCCCGGCGCGCGCACCTACCTGCTCAACCTGGTGAAGAATTTCTCCGAGGCCGATGGCAATGCCATCAAGGACATCGAGAAGACCACCAATCACGACGTCAAGGCGGTCGAATACTGGATCAAGTCCCGCTTCGAAGCCCGGCCCGAGCTGGAAAAATCCAGTGAGTTCGTGCACTTCGCCTGCACCAGCGAAGACATCAACAACACCAGCCACGCCCTGCAACTACGCAGCGCGCGTGACACCGTGGTACTGCCCGCGCTGGACAAGCTGCTGCTCAAGCTGCGCGACATGGCCCAGGCTTATGCTGAAGTGCCCATGCTCAGCCGCACCCACGGCCAGACCGCCAGCCCCACCACCGTGGGCAAGGAAATCGCCAATGTGGTGGTGCGCCTGCAGACCGCCTGCGAGCGCATCGCCGCCGTGAAGATCCTCGGCAAGATGAACGGCGCCGTAGGCAATTACAACGCGCACCTGGCCGCCTGGCCCGATTTCGACTGGGAGGCTTTCGCCCGCCGCGTGGTGGAAACGCCCGAACCCCTGGGCCTGGGCCTGAGCTTCCAGCCCTACAGCATCCAGATCGAGCCGCACGACTACATGGCCGAACTGTTCGATGCCATCGCGCGAACCAACACCATCCTCATCGACTTCTCGCGCGACGTCTGGGGTTATGTCTCGCTGGGCTACTTCAAGCAGCGGCTCAAGGCCGGCGAGATTGGGTCCTCGACCATGCCGCACAAGGTCAACCCCATCGACTTCGAGAATGCCGAAGGCAATCTGGGCCTGGCCAATGCCCTGTTGCGCCATCTGAGCGAAAAACTGCCCGTCAGCCGCTGGCAGCGGGACCTGACCGACTCCACCGTGCTGCGCAATATGGGCGTGGCCGTCGGCTATGCCGTGCTGGCCTACCAGTCCCTGTCCATCGGCCTGGGCAAGCTCGAACTCAACAGCGAGGCACTCGCCGCCGACCTCGACGCCTCCTGGGAAGTGCTGGCCGAACCGATCCAGACCGTGATGCGCCGCTACGGCGTGCAAGGCGCCTACGAGAAGCTCAAGGAAGTCACGCGCGGCCAGACGGTCACGGCCGAAGACCTGCACAAGCTCATCCGCAGCCTGGAAATACCCGAAGCCGACAAGCAGCGCCTGTTGGCCATGACCCCGGGCAGCTACACCGGCAAGGCGACCGAACTGGCGCGCCGGGTCTGATGGCCATCAAGTCCACGGTCTTCAAGGCCAACCTGCAGATTGCCGACATCGACCATGGCTACTACGCCGATCATGCGCTAACGCTGGCCCGCCACCCGAGCGAGACCGACGAACGCATGATGGTGCGTCTGGTGGCGCTGGCCCTGCAGGCCCACCAGTTGCAGACGGTATGCGGTGGCGACGGCACGCTGGCCTTTGGCGCCGGCCTGTCCGACCCGGACGAACCCGATGTCTGGCTGCGCGACTACACGGGTCAGACCCGACTTTGGATCGAAGTCGGCCAGCCCGAGGACAAACCTCTGGCCAAGGCCTGCAGCAAGTCTGACGCCGTCGTGGTCTATTGTTTTGCTCACGCCGCCGAGGTCTGGTGGCGCGGTATCGAGAACAAGCTCACACGCCTGGACAAACTGCAGGTCTGGCGTGTGCCGACCGAAGCTTCGCAGGCCCTGGCCGCGATGGCCGAGCGCAGCATGCAACTGCAGGCCACGATCCAGGAGGGCGTTCTGATGTTGGGCAACAACCGCCATCAGGTCGACATCGAGCCACAGCGCTGGAAATGAGGCGCTGGCCAGCCTAGGCTTCAGCAGGCGCCACCATTTGGGTTTCGGCCGCCCGCTCGGCATAGCGGTTGAAGCGCCAGGCACCCCCATGCAACGTGATGCGTCGCCAGGTCTGCCGCTTTTGTGCCGGCCGCATCTCGGTCCACAGCTGCACCTCGTCGAAGGTCCGGCCGCAGCCCTTGCACTCGGGATCGCCCTGGCTGGTGGAGCAGATCGCAATGCAGGGTGTATCAGGCGTGCTGTCGTACCAGGCCTGCCAGGCCTGCATGGCCTGCACCGGCATGCTGAACTCGTCGGCTTCCTGCTCCCGGTGAAAGACCATCAGGGCGTAGACCTCGGCCAAGGCTCGCACCGGCCTGGCCAGCGTGATGCCATCGGGCGAGGGTTCACGGTCGCGCCAGTAGTTGATGGCCGCTTCGATATCGGTGATGTGGATGCCTGCCATGGTTGCTTCGACGGGGAGCCGGATCATAGCGCCTGGCCCCGCCTCCTGTCCGTTGTTTTGCTGACCTACCTCAAAACCATACTTCTTGCATGGTTGATGCCATCCGTGCTTCAATGTGCCTCACGAAGGGGAGTAGCTCCCATTTGTTGCGACACAGGGAGGTGGTCAAAAAGACCATCGTTGCAGCAGATATCAGCAAGTCGTCATTACGAAGTATGACTTCCGGCTTGTTGGGCAAAAATCTGCATGACACCATGCCGAGCAAGACCTTCGATTGGAGCCTGTTTCAGGTTTCGTCGAAGTACGTCTTGGTCCTTCTCGGCCCAATGACTCCGTAGACGTTGCCTGTTCCAGGTTGTTGATCGAAACAACTCGGAGCTTAGTCATGGAGTTTTTATCCGCCGCCTGGTGGTCGGCGCTGCTGGCCATCATCCTTATCGACCTCGTGCTCGCCGGCGACAACGCCATCGTGATCGCGCTGGCCGCCCGCAGCCTGCCATCCCATTTGCAAAGAAAAGCCATCGTCTGGGGCACCGTCGGTGCCATCGTCGTGCGCTCCGTCATGACCATCGGGGTGGTCTGGCTGCTCAAGGTCCCGGGGCTGATGCTCGTCGGTGGACTCGGCCTGGTCTGGATCGCCTACAAGCTGCTGGCCGACCAGGAGGGCGACGAGCAGCATGGCGCAGGTGCCCAGACCTTCTGGGGCGCCATGAAGACCATCGTGGTCGCCGATGCCCTGATGGGTGTGGACAACGTGCTGGGCGTCGCTGGTGCCGCCCACGGCTCCTTCGACCTCGTGGTGCTGGGCTTGCTCATCAGCGTACCGATCGTCGTGTTCGGCAGTTCGGTGGTACTCAAGCTCGTGCAGCGCTTCCCCATCATCATCCAGCTCGGCGCCGCCGTGCTGGCCTTCACGGCCGCCAAGATGATTGTCAACGAGCCGCTGCTTGATGAGGTGTTTGACCCGCACACTGCCGCGCGCTGGGCCGCCTACGCGTTTGCTGTCGTTGGCGTACTGGCTGCCGGCTGGTGGAATGCGCGCCGCCAAAACCAAGGTCATCACTCCGGCCAGGCGGCCTGAGTCCGACAACCCTGTTCCCCCCGTCCCTTAATCAACAAGGAGTAGATCATGGACAAAATCATTGTGTATGTGGACGATGTCGAGTATGCACAGCATCAGCTGGTGCCGATGGAAGGCAAGTTGCCCGGCAAACAGCAAGCGACCCACTGGATCGTGGTCGCCTGCCCGCCGCGAATGACCCGGCACATCAGCAAATGGGTCAATCACACGGCGCGCGAAAACTGGCGCAACAAATGGGCAGAAAAGCTGTTCTCCCAGATCACGCCGGACCTGCAGGCACAGGGCCACAGGGTCACACCGGTTCTGTCGCGCGGTCCGCTGGTCGAGATGACCCGTGAGCTGCTGGAGAAGCATGGCGCCGCTCGCATCCTCGATGCACGCCGTCCGAAGTTTGGCCAGGATCTGGCACCGGTAACGCCGGACCAACCCGCCACTCAGGAGGCGCGCTGGGCGGTCCCGGGCGCGGTGGCCGGCATGGGCGCCTTCCTGGTTCTGGCCAGCGAATAGCACCAACGAAGGATTTCATGCGCGGGTGCTATGCTTGCCCGCCATGAAACTCCTGGTTAAATGGCTACTGAGCGCGACCGCCTTGCTGGCGGTCGCGCATCTTTACAGTGGCGTCGAACTCCAAAGCTTTCCAGCCGCACTGCTGGCAGCCTTCGTCATCGGGCTGTTCAACATCTTCCTGAGGCCCGTCCTCATCCTGCTGACGCTTCCTGTCACGCTGCTCACCTTGGGCCTGTTTCTCTTTGTCATCAATGCCCTGCTTTTCTGGGCTGCGGCTAGTGTTCTGGACGACTTTCAGGTGCGCGACTTCGCCGCCGCCCTGCTCGGCTCGCTGCTGTACTCGATGTTCAGCCTCGTGATCGACTCAGCGCTCGAGCGCCTGTTCCCGCAACAGTAGATCGATCTGCCGGCTGCGCGTGTCGATGATCGACGCCTCGACGTGATCCACGCCAGGGCCCTGTCGCGCCAGCTCCTGCGCCGCGCGCAGGCGATCACGGGCTGCGGCATAGTCCAGGCGGGCGGCATGCACCTCGGCCTCGGCCCGCACGGCCCGCAAGGTCTGACCCTGGGCAGCATAGGCCGCCGACAACAACTGCCAGGCCTGTGCATCCCGTGGCCGGCTGGCCAGCCAGACTTGCAGCTGCTCGGCGGCCTCGCGCGGCTGCCCGCTCTGCGTCCGGGCGCGGGCACGCAGGAACAGCAGGGGGCGGGTCACAGCACTGCCTGCGCCGGGAGCCGCTCCTTCCAGGAGCGTGCTGGCGCGACGCGGATCCCCGGTTGCGAGAGCGAGTTCGGCACCCAGCAGGCGTGCCTGGTAGGCCGCCCGCGCATCACCGCGCACCATGGCCTGCAAGCGCTCCTGCCAGCGCTGCGCCTGCTCGAATTCACGCAGGCCCACCGCGCCCAGAACCGCCGCATAGAGCACACCTGCCTGCTCCGCTGGTGACATCGCCGCCGCTGTTTCACCCTGCGCTTGCAGCAGGGCGGCGCGCAGACTGTCGACCTCCGGATTGGCCAGCATGCGCGCTCGCGCTGCCAGCATGGCATGTGCCATCGTGAGTCGGGGTGCGGCGGCGTGCGTCTGCAGTTGCTGGCGTGCCTGCATGTCGGCAATGCGCTCGGTGGTCAACGGGTGGCTGCGCAAGTAGGGGAAGGCTCCGGTGTCGTTGAAGCGGTTGGCTTGCTGCAGCTTTTCGAACATGCCGACGAAGCCCCGGGCATCGAAGCCGGCCTGCGTCATCACGCCGTAACCCACGCGATCGGCTTCACGCTCCATGTCACGTGAAAAATTGAGCTGCCCCTGCACTGCAGCAGCCTGGCCTCCCACGATCATTGCCCCCGCAGCCCCCGGGTTGCTGGAGGCCGCCAGTGCCCCCAGAATCATGGCGCCGATCAGCCAGGGCGCCTGATTGCTCTGGCGGCTGATGATGCGCACGATATGACGTTGCGTCACGTGGCTGAGTTCGTGCGCCAGCACGGAGGCCAACTCATCTTCGCTGCCCACCACGGCGATCAGGCCCAGATGCACCCCCATATAGCCCCCAGGCAATGCAAAGGCGTTGACGCTGCGGGCCCGTCCCAGAACGACATCCCAGGCAAAGCGCTCCTCCAGTTCCGGCGGCAACTCGCCGCGCTGGCGCGCCCCATCCATCAGGCGCTGCCAGATGCCCTGGACGTATTCGCCCAGGATGGCATCGTCGAGATAGTCAGGGTCGCGATACAGTTCGCGCGCAATCCGGTCGCCCAGCCGGCGCTCGGCGCTGCTGCTCATCTCCACACCATCGCCCAGTGCGGGCAACGAGGTCTGCGCGGCCACAGGCGCCAGAACTTGGGCGAGCGCCAGCAGTCCTGCCAGAAACTGGCGCACTGCACGGGGGCGGAACGTCGGGGTTCTTTTCAAAACGAATCCAGCGGCACAAACCCGCGCAACTCGGCGCTCTGTGCATCGAGCAGCACTGTCCAGAAGGACTTGCGGGCAACCATGGGCAGGTATACCAGTTCAGCTGCATTTTTTCCTGTTTGCGCCACGCCTGCATCGATCGCCGCCACCTGCTGTGGGAAACGCGCGCTCAGTTCGCCCAAGGGTTTGGCTGCTGCCAGCACGCGCACCCGCGCCTGCGGATAGGCCTGCCAATATTCGGGGTGGGCACTCAGCGGGAGGCCCTGGAGGGCCATCAGCGTGGCCGTGCCCTCTTCGTTGACGTCACGGAAAGGCCGTAAAGCCAGCACTGTGGGCCCGGTCAGTGGCATCTTCCGCACGTCGGCTGGCGCCTGGTCCAGCAGCTCTTGAGGGACTTCGATGGCGTGCACCACACGGAAACGGTCGTATTCGAAGACCAGATGGACCGGCCGAGCCACAAACACTGTCCACAAACCGTAGAGCAGAGCGGCCAGCTGGATCAAGCCCACCACCGTCAAATCCCGCACCAGTTCGCTGCGCGGCTTGCTGCGATTGAAAACCGTCAGGGTGATCAGCGGCCCCAGAATGACATCAACCGTGACAACGATCAGGAACAGCTCACGCCCCCCCGAGGTATCGCGATAAGGGTAGGGGTACCAGAGCCCGAACACCAGCATTGCCGCCAGGGCGGCAATGATCAGGCTGAGGCCCAGGTGGATGGCGCTGGCTTTGAGCCGGTCTTGCCAGTGGAATGCTCTCGTCTGCGTCATGGACGTATGATGCTTGAGTTATGTAGAGGTTTCGTAAACCCGGGATTTTCCATGAGTTCTCTGACCCACTTTGATGCCCAGGGCCAGGCCCATATGGTGGACGTGGCCGCCAAGGCCAGCACTCACCGCATTGCCGTGGCCACCGGCCGCATCGAGATGCAACCGGCCACCCTGGCGATTATCGAGTCCGGCACGGCCAAAAAGGGGGACGTGCTGGGGATCGCCCGCATCGCGGGCATCCAGGCGGCCAAAAAAACCAGCGACCTGATCCCTTTATGCCACCCGCTGGCGCTTACACGCGTTGCCCTTGATTTCTCGCTTCACCCTGCCGCGACTGTCACATCAGCCCACGTTGTCTGTACGGCCACAGTCGAAACCGTCGGTCCAACAGGGGTTGAAATGGAAGCCCTGACAGCCGTGCAGGTGGCCCTGCTGACCATCTATGACATGTGCAAGGCTGTGGACCGTGGCATGACCATGACCGGCGTCCATCTGCTCGAGAAGCATGGCGGGAAATCCGGCAGCTACTTGGCCCTTTGAGGCTTTGTCATTGGGCCGCGTCTGGCTCCCGCTGCCTTGCCGCCCAGCGCGCATGCTCCTGCGGATAAGCTGCCTTGTACCGCGCCAGATAAAAACGCGCATCCTCGTCTCGACCCAACAGGACAGCACTTTCGATCAGCTTCTCCACCACCCTGGCCTCAGGTGAGTAATGCAAGAGCTGCAAGCCCATGGCATAGAGCTGCTCCGCATTGCCCCATGTCAGCGGTGTGATGGCGTACTCGGCAAACCGCACCTGATCACTAAACAGCCATGAGCTACGGATTTTCTCAAGGGTGTTCTCGCGATATGCTGACGCTCTTTGTTCTGGTGGCAGATAGATTTGACTGATGCGGCGGTAGTCCCAAGCGGTATATGCAAGAGCACCCAGCATAGAAACACCTATCAGGATCAAACCGATCTTGTTTTTCCATTGTGCCCGGACTTTTCTTCCCCCTGCTGCACTTTCTTTTCCCCACACCACAAGAAGTATCAGAGACATTCCCATCGCCATCTGAAACGGCCCGTACCACAGGGGATATTCAAGCATGCTGTGCAAGAGAATCAGGGCGATCACCCCCCAAGCCAGCTGTCTGCCCGCGTCCTGTTCGCGCCACGGTCGCGCTCGCAACACCTGCCGCCCCAGGACGCCGCATGCCAGCAGAGTAACCGGAACACCTAATTCAAGCGCCAGTTGCAGCGGTAGATTGTGAGCGTTATCGAGAATTTCACAAAATCGCGTACTTTCATAGGCTGTTATGAAATGTGCATAGTCCAACTCCCCCCAGCCCCAGCCGAACCAAGGGCGCTGGGCCAACAGATGCAGCACATTGCTCCACAAGGTCAGCCTGCTGGTACAAACGTTGTCCGCGCTCTGGAATCTTCCCATGAGGCTGGCATTCCCGGCTCCCCCGAGCAAAGGCAGCACCAGCACGGCTACCATATAGGCAAGTATCACCGTTATCAGGACACGTCTCACTTGGGCATTACGCGCACTCCAGAGCAGTGTCATTGCTGTGATCAGCAGCAGTTGCAACATGCCTGTTCTTGACAAAGACGCCGCATTACCAATAGCAAGCTGTATACCTGCGACATGCCACATCCACGGCACTGCTGCATCCGGCCTATCTCTTTGGAGATGCCCTAGCCACCAGATCAATGACAGCAGACCGATATTGATCAGCGTTGCGTATTGATTGCGCTGGCGCAGGGCCCCATAGGCTTCTCCGCCATCTGCGGGGCCCAAAAGCGCATACCCATGCGCCACGCCCCAGTACTGGACCAGACCCATCGCCGAACTGA
The DNA here is from genome assembly GCA_963512175.1 of uncultured Hylemonella sp. GTDB lineage: Bacteria > Pseudomonadota > Gammaproteobacteria > Burkholderiales > Burkholderiaceae_C > Hylemonella. Next base: position 316,685 of record CAUPLI010000005.1, read on the forward strand.
TCAGCGCTGCTGCCAACCAGGCGCCAGTGGCCACTTGTACAACGTCTACTCGCCGGGCTTTTTGTATCCACCAATCCGAGGTCCCCAACAGCAATGCCATGCATGCCAGGCTCGCCAGCTGCTGCCAGAGCGATGGGATAGGAGCGCCCTGTGGAGGTATGAGCCAAGGGGCGATCAGCAGAAGCCCCGACACCGCTTGCCAGGCCCAGCGCTGGTACTGTGCGCGGATGCTCACGGCAACGTCATATTTTTCAGCTGAGGATATTTTTCTTTTGCCAGAAGCTCCCAACTCGCCCTGATCCCCTGGTAGGGCTGTTCACCGTGCATCGCACGCATCACCTGCATCTGCCGCACAGCTTCTTGCGGATGGCCATTCAGGGCCAGACTGAGTGCGTAACGATTCTGGATGGCTGGCCAGGGAAAGCGCATCGCCGCCTGTCGCAGCAACTCGACCTCTTTCGCCGCCATACCGGGCGCTGGTTTGTAGCGTGTTGCCTTGAGCATCGCATCCAGTTGAGTCAGTAGTATCGTGTCGGGCACCTTGTAATCATCTGGTGTCTTGCCTATGAGCAGGGCTTCAAATCTGGCGACACGGAAGTCCTCTTCTATCGCCACGTATTCGACGACACTCCAAGCCATGAGCAGGAACAGCGCCCCGGCACCGATGGCCGCCTGGGCAAGCCGAATTCTCATGGTTCCCCTTTGCACTGCAGATCCTTCCGCCATTCCAATGGCCAGCAGTACCGGAATAAGGAAATAGGCATAGGCATGGGGAAACTCCAGCAGGCTATGCACGGCCAGCGGCAGGGCCAGCGCCAAGTAGTACCAGCCTGCTGGGGTGTCGGCCTTTTTCATCCTGCTCCACAGCCAATAGCCGCATACCCCCAGCAGCAGTAGCGCTAGCGGGAACCCAAGGCCCACGACCAAGTCGATGGGCAGACTGTGTGCGTAGGTGAATGGCGCACTTTCATGATAGAGATGCAGAACGGTATTGTGGGCTTCCGATACCTCCCGCAGCCCCCAACCCGCCCATGGACGTTGCAATGCGGCCTCCAGCAGTTGCACCCACACGACACGGCGTACACCGACACCCACATGGATTCTGCCGGCGCCTTCGCTGTTCAGGTAATAGCCGCTCTCTAGGAAAATAGGCCAAGCCCACACCAGTAGCAAGAGGCCCACCCAAGCGTAGACGACAGGGCGGACTCCCCGCACTCTTTCGAATACACCGCGTCGCGAGAACCACCAGAACGTTAATACCAGCGCACTCAAAAGTCCGGTCCTCGACTCCGTCATGGCCAGACCGAGGACCAGCATGAGCTGCAACATCCCCGCCGCCACGGCCCCCAGACGTCTGGTTTCATACAGCCACGCCAGTGACGCCGTGCCCATCAGTATTAGGGTGGCCATGTGATTGGTCTGCGCCACATTCCCACCCGGTCTACGATAGCCCTCCGTCCGCACGATCCACTCAATGGAGGTCCATATCCCCAAGGCCTGAATCAGCATGATGCCAACGGATAAAAAGGCCCCGAGCAATACTGCCCATGCTATCTGCTCCAGTAGCGTTTCCGTCGTTCTCACCTGTTGCAATAGTACGGGTTTGCTGCCCCAGCGATATCCCGCTGTGATCGCCGCGCCACAGGCCAGCATATAGATGGCGATCACCAGCGCATCCCCAAAGAACTCGATCTGCCCCAGGCTAAACTGTATCAACGCATACAGGCCCAGCACCATCGGGATCAAAGCAGCTTTGGGTAACACCAAATGCGACTCTCCAGCGCGCTTCATCTCCAGCATCTGCACGCCCATGATCCATGCGAGGCCAGCGAAAGCCAGCACCTCGCTGTGCCAACTAACCCAGGGCTGGATGTGCAAGGGTTGTAGCCAACTACCAAGTAAAAGTACAAACCCTGCTCGGTACATCATGCCTGCTAGCTCGTATAAAAAGAAAAACGCCCCTAGGGGCGTTTTTCAAATTTGTATCAATTGATACAGATAGACAAAGTCGCCTAGCAGATGGTTACTGCGGAGTATTGGCAAAGGTACCACCACCCGTAGTGACCGTTGCGGCCGTTGTATCACGGCAAGAACCGGGCAAGAACTTCGGATTCACGGTACCCGGGCCACAGAGCCAGCGCTCAATCAGACCAACGCTAGTGGTGCTGGGGACAGGGGTCAGGTAGACCGTGCCGTTTGCATCGGCAGCAATGTTGGCTGCCGTAACCCGAACGGCACCATATTGATTGGTCTCAATCTGTGCAACATAGAGGGATGTTGGCATAGAAGACTCGCAGCCCCACGAACCACCCGTAGGCAACGAGCCAGCGTTGTTCGACTGGTACGTCTCAGTCACACTGGTACGGCAAGAAGAAGCCGCCAGAATCACTTCCGACATCTTGGCCCGCTTGGTGTAGTCTTGGTAAGCTGGCAGGGCGACGGCAGCCAGAATGCCGATGATCGCAACCACGATCATCAGTTCGATCAGGGTAAAACCCTTTTGCATAGAACGCTTCATGTATAGCTCCTTGGTTAAAGAAATGGATACAGCAGGGCTGTATGGTCTAGTTGAGCAGTTTCTGTGCCAGCCAAGAACCGTGAAATAAGTTGTTGCTTTACGGCGAAATCCCTGAACTACGGCCAATTCCAGGTCCATTTCTGTCCAATTGCGGCCTTGGGTTGACATTTTTGTCCAGCCAGCTTTGTCACTTGATGCAAACTTGGCGCACCTGCTTCAGGTCGGTCACGCCCAGCATGATCTTTTCCATGCCGTCCATTTTCAGGGTTCGCATGCCGCTTTCCACGGCGGCGGCGAAGATTTCGGCCACGCGGGCGCGTTCCTGCACCAGCTTTTTAATATGGTCATCAGCGATCAGCAACTCGTGCAAGCCCAACCGGCCCTTATAGCCGGTCTTGTTGCATTTGTCGCAGCCGACGGGCTTGTAGAAGCGCAGTTTGCCGTCTTCACCGTAGTTGACCACCCATTCTTCATAGAGTTTCTGGGCTTCACCACTGAAATCTGCCTTCCAGGCCTTGGTGTTGCGTAGTTCCTGGGCGTATTCGGAGATGAAGCTGTTGACCTCCGATGTGCCCGGGTTGTAGGGCTCCTTGCAGTCGCACAGCTTCTTGGCCAGACGCTGGGCCAGGATGCCCAGCAGCGCATCGGCGAAATTGAACGGGTCCATACCCATGTCCAGCAGACGCGTGATGGACTCTGGCGCGGAATTGGTGTGCAGGGTGGAGAACACCAGGTGACCGGTCAGTGAGGCTTCCACGCCCATGGACACGGTTTCCTTATCGCGCGACTCACCGACCATGATGATGTCCGGATCGGCACGCAGGAAGGCACGCATGATCAACGCGAAGTCAATGCCGGCCTTCTTGTTGATCTGCACTTGGCGCAGGCCCTTTTGCGTGATTTCCACGGGATCCTCGGCTGTCCAGATCTTGGTGTCGGGCGTGTTGAGGAACTTCAGGATGGAATGCAGTGTGGTGGTCTTGCCGGAACCGGTCGGGCCACAGACGTAGAACAGCCCGTAGGGCTTGCTGACCGTGGACTCCAGCCGCTCGCGGTTATGCGAGGTCAGGCCCAGTTTTTCCAGCGGGATCGGTTCGCCCGCGGCGAGGATACGCATCACCACGTCTTCGACACCGCCCGCCGAAGGGATGGTCGCCACCCGCAGCTCGATGTCCAGCGGACCGTATTTCTTGAACTTGATCTTGCCGTCCTGCGGCTTGCGACGCTCCGAGATATCAAGGTCGCACATGATCTTCAGACGCGTGACCATGGCCTGGCGGAAATGCGCCGGTACCTCGATATAGGGTGCCAAGGTACCGTCGATACGGAAGCGGATGCCGGTCTTGAGCTTGCCCGGCATGGGCTCGATGTGGATGTCAGAGGCCTTCTGCTGATAGGCCTCGATGATGATCTTGTTGACGAACTTGACTAGCTCGTTGTCGGCCGCGGCCGACTCCAGCGAATCGTCGTTGCTGCCGTCGTCATCGAGCGGGCCTCCCATGTCGGCCAGCAGCTGGTCAATCGTGGTGCCATCAACTATCGCGCCGAACAGCTGCGCCAGTGTCTGTTCGAATTCGGTCTGTGTCGTGACACGGTAGGAAAACTTGTTGATGCGCGAGAACACCTGCGGTACGACGCGGGCACCGCGCGTGGCCTCTGGGTCCAGGCACATGATGACCAGGCCTTCGGGCGACTCTTCCAGCGGAATCCAGCCCTGGCCTTCGGCGAATTCACGCTTGAGCGAGCCATGCAGCATTTCCGAGCGGATGCGCCCGGCATTGAAGGGCTCGTAAGGAACGCCGAAAAATTTGGCCAGTGAAGGACCGATCTGGCTAGGCGTGAGCTGGTGCTGGTTCATCAACAGGTGCTCGACCGGCTGACCCTCGTTGCGCGCTTCCTGCACGCAGTCCTGCAGCTGGGTCCCGCTCAACAGGCCATCAGCGACCAGGCCGTCATACTTTGTCGCCCGAATGCGCTGCGGCTCATCCGCCTTCTGCAGGCGCTGGCGGATGGCCGTGGCCAGCGTCTTGCAGAGCTGGATGACACCCTTGATATCCAGCTCGCTGAAGGGTTGGTCGCTCTTGTTATTGATGACCTGCAGCACACCGTAGAGATTGCCGCCCTCGATGATGGGTGACACCAGCATCTGTTTGGTCCGATAACCGGAACGCTTGTCGACCTCCTTCAGGAAGGCCAGCTGGGGATGAATCTGCTTGAGCGCATCCTCGTCATAGACATCCGCCAAGTTCAGCAGCTTGCGGCTGAACGCCACGTAGCCGGCAATGCTTTGCGGGCTGATGGGCAGCTTGAGCTCGCGGCTGCTGGTCAGGCCTGTCTTGATTTTGGAGACGATGGATGTTTCGTCATCGCTGATCGCATACAAGGTCAGTCGGTCGGCGTTGAACAGCTTGCAGATCTCGGGGCTGACCTCCAGCATGATCTGCTCGACGTTTTCGGTCTCGTGAATGCGCAGCACCACTTGCTTGAGTTGACGCACAAACAGCGCCTCGAAAGACTTGTCCTGCTTGTCCGATGCCGGTTGTTGGGAATCGCGGAAGACCTGCTCGGCAGGTGTTCCTCCACCCGGGGGTTTCATGACTGCACTCATAGTTCAAACTCCTGCCCGGCCTGCAACCAGCGGATGTCATGCGCTGCCTGTCTGGCGCTGGGACGATGGCCTTCCAGTTTGCGGATTTCAGACATGATCAACTCGGTTTCTGCTGGTTTGGTATGCGTGATGTAGATCGGATATTTTTTGTCGGCCGCAATGCAGTCCAGTTCCTGGGCGAGCACTTCGGGCGACAGATGCTGACTCGTTTCTGCAAGCTGGCTCTCGCGGCTACTGAAGGCCGTTTCAATCACGAGCATGCTGACGTCCAGCTGGTTGACCCTGCGCCAGAAAGCGGGGTTGCGCCCCGTGTCGCCCGAGAACACCCAGCAGGCCTGCTGCGCCAGCACGGCATAGCCCACTGCCGGCACAGTATGCACGGCCGGCAGCACCTCAATACGCTTGTCCCCTATGCGCAGCACCTGCCCCACCCGAATTTCCTCGAAGCGTATGAATGGGGCATTGACCGTGGGCAGACGCGTGAAATCCGGCCAGATGACATCATTGAAGATATGCACCTTCAGTGCCTCGATGGTGCCGGCCAGCGCATGTACCAGCACCGGGCTGCCACGACGCGTTGCAATCGCGTCGAGCATCAGGGGCAAGGCGGCCACGTGGTCCAGGTGGGCATGCGTCAACAGCACATGGTCGACGCCCAGCATCTCGTCCAGGGTCAGGTCGCCGACGCCAGTCCCGGCATCAACAAGAACGTCGTCATCGACCAGAAAGGACGTGGTGCGGCATTCCCTGGCGATGGCGCCCGAGCAGCCCAACACACGCACCTTCATGACCACTCCTTAGTCTGCCTGCGCCAGACGCAGGCCTGCAGGGTTGGGCGGATCCGGCCGGACCCGCCACAGGCTCAATTCTGGATGAATTGCATTTTCGTGCCAGCCAGTTCGATCACGTCGCCACTTTTGAGCGCCACGGGCTCGTTGCCGATCGGAGCACCGTTGAGCAGCGGAATGCCCGAGCCCTCGACATGCGCCACGACAAAACCCTGGGAACGACGCGAAATCGAAGCCACAGCCACACCCGGCTTGCCTACCGTCGTGACCGCCTTGGTCAGAGGTACTTCGCGGCCGGAGGCCGTACCGGAAAGTACGCGCAGTGCACCATTCAGGTTACCGCCTTCTGCAGCAGCAGCCGGCACCGGAGTTTCTCCGGGCTTGAAGAGCATGGTCTTGTCGAAGCCCGGGGCCTCGGCCTCGTTGACGAACTTGATCTTGTACTTGCCAACCTCAATGGTGTCGCCGTTCTGCAAAACCTGCTTCTTGACGGCCTTGCCATTGACATAGGTGCCATTGGTACTGTTGAGATCTTCCAGCGTGACGTCGTTGCCCGACATCTGCAGTGCTGCATGTTCACCACTGACGGCCAGATTGTCGATCACCACGTCGTTGTATGGTCGCCTCCCAAAGGTCGTGCGCTCCTTGGTCAACTGCACTTCCTTGATGACAACACCGTCGATCGATACGATCATTTTCGGCATGCCCGACTCCTATTCCTGTTGCTCGTTATAAATATACCTTCGTTATTTTCCCAGCAATCTTGCCATTAGACCGCGCTTTTCTGCGCCCATCTCGGCCTGGACCAGCAGGACCGTGATATTGTCCCGACCGCCATGTGCATTGGCGGTGTCGACTAGGGCTTTCGCTCGCAATTCAGCGGTCAACGGCATCTGCAGGATTTTCGCAATATCCTGATCCCTGACCATATCGGACAGACCATCCGAGCACATCAGGTAGACGTCGCCGGGTTCGACGGCGTGCTCATGCACCTCCAGCAGAACAGCGTCGTCCACCCCAAGGGCACGAGTCACCAGATTCTTGTTCATGGACAGGGCCGCCTGCTCGGGCGTCAGCAGGCCGGCGTCAATCTGCTCCTGCAACAGGGAGTGGTCCCGGGTGATCTGGACCAGTTCCCCCTGGCGCAGCCGGTAGCAACGTGAATCGCCGATGTGCCCGATCACCAGGTCTGCGCCGCGAAACACGCCAGCCACCAGGGTGGTGCCCATGCCCGAGTAGTGCGCATTGGCATGCGCGGCCCGAAAAACCGCCGCGTTGGCATTGCCCACACAGATTTCTAACGCCCGGCGGATATCCTGCACCGTTGCTGTTGCCGCGGACTCGGTGAGCCAGCGGCTCATCTCCGAGTTGATGATGGAAGTCGCCATGTTGCTGGCCACTTCACCAGCGTTGTAGCCCCCCATGCCATCAGCCAGAACGGCGACCCCCGTGCCTTCGTCAAAGCCGACCGCGTCTTCGTTGTTTTCCCGCGTCAGGCCGGAGTCGGTCTGCGCACAAAACCTGTAAATCATGGCTTCTGTCGTCATGGCTCAATGATTTACCTTGGGCAAGACTGGACTTGTAGTGGGGCCAAGCCGCATTCCTGCGGTCAGGAGGGATGCCCGTAAAGGCACGACAAACGCCGGCCTCGATTCCGGTTGAGGCAGCCTGCTGGAGAATGAAGTTGCCAATTCGTGCCTGTTCAGATCCGCAGGGCTCATGCTGTTGATAATCAGGAGCCCACCATAAAACCAGCGTACTGAGCGTACGCCATACAAGCTATCGACCTTAGCAGAGCAACCCCTGGCCGGCAAGGTAGTAATGCTCAGGGTTCTGTCTTTTTTTTGCAAATCCCGGGCCTGCCCAAAACAAGGGCCGGTCCGGAATCCAAGGCGCCCCGAAAGCCGGCACCAGTACCGGCTCAGCGAGTTGCCATCAGCCTTCTGCCGACTTGTGGCGCTTTTGCAGAGCACGCCCCAGCAAAACAACGAAGATCGCGCCAGCTGCGGCGGCCACATAGTGCAGCCAGGCATTTTCCATGGCGATTTCCTGGAGCGCCACATCGCTGACGATGGTTTCGCCACCAACCCAGCCAATCAAGGCTGCGCCCAGTGTCACGATGATCGGGAAACGCTCCATGAGCTTGATCATCAGCGTGCTGCCGAAAATCACCAGGGGGATACTGATGGCCAGACCGATCATCAGCAGCAAATTGCTACCCTTGGCCGCAGCGGCGACGGCAATCACGTTGTCCAGGCTCATGACCACGTCGGCGATCAGGATGGTGCGTACGGCGGCCATCAGGCCACCGCCCTCTTTGCCATGCCCCTCTTCCTCGTCGTCGTCCTCACTGAGCAACTGCACACCGATATACAGCAGCAGCAGACCGCCCACAACCTGCAGGAAGGACATCTGCAGCAACTGGGCCGCCACCAGCGTCAGCGCGATACGCAGCACCACGGCAGCGCCCGAGCCAAACAGAATGGCTTTTTGCTGTTGGTGCGGTGGCAGCGAGCGCGCCGCCAGCGCAATCACCACGGCGTTGTCGCCGGACAGAATGATGTTGATCCAGATGATCTTGAGCAGACCAATCCAGAAATTGACATCCTGCATGAATTCCATCGAAGTGCTCCTGAAGTTATATCTGTAATAAAAGAGCGCTCCAGACAGTCCGTCTGGAGCGCTCCCAGGGATCTTGCGATCAAGTGTGCCTTAACTGCACACACTTATGGATGCGTATTTTTGCTTACAGCAGCGCTTTCAGCAGCTTGCCCATCTCGGACGGGTTGCGGGTGATCTTGAAGCCGCACTCCTCCATGACTGCCAGTTTGGCGTCGGCCGTGTCGGCACCACCGGAAATCAGGGCACCGGCGTGACCCATGCGCTTGCCGGGAGGCGCCGTGACGCCGGCGATGAAGCCGACCACGGGTTTTTTCATATTGGCCTTGCACCAGCGGGCGGCTTCCGCCTCGTCCGGGCCGCCGATCTCGCCGATCATGATGACGGCATCCGTATCCGGATCGTCGTTGAAGGCCTGCATCACGTCGATGTGCTTCAGGCCGTTGATCGGGTCGCCACCGATGCCCACTGCCGAGGACTGGCCCAGGCCGATTTCGGTCAGCTGCGCCACGGCTTCATAGGTCAGCGTGCCGGAGCGGGAGACCACGCCGATACGGCCCTTGCGGTGGATGTGGCCAGGCATGATGCCGATCTTGATCTCGTCGGGCGTGATCAGGCCGGGGCAGTTCGGGCCCAGCAGCAGGGTTTTCTTGCCGCCGGCGGCTTCCTTGGCCTTCATCTTGTTGCGCACCATCAGCATGTCGCGCACCGGAATACCTTCGGTGATGCAGATGGCCAGATCCAGATCGGCTTCAACGGCTTCCCAGATGGCGTCAGCGGCACCGGCCGGCGGCACGTAGATCACGGAGACGGTGGCGCCGGTCTGCTTGGCGGCTTCCTTGACCGAGGCGTAGATCGGGATGTTGAAGATGGCCTCGCCAGCCTTCTTGGGGTTCACACCCGCCACGAAGCAGTTCTTGCCATTGGCGTATTCCTGGCACTTTTCCGTATGGAACTGGCCGGTCTTGCCGGTGATGCCCTGGGTGATGACTTTGGTGTCTTTGTTGATGTAGATCGACATGACGGTTCCTTGGGTAGCTTTATTTGGCAGCCTTGACGGCTGCGACCACCTTCTGGGCGGCTTCGGCCATGGTGTCGGCACTGATGATGGGCAGGCCGGACTCGGCCAGCATCTTCTTGCCCAGCTCTTCGTTGGTGCCCTTCATGCGCACCACCAGCGGCACGCTCAGGTTCACGGCACGGCAGGCCGTGATCACCCCGGTGGCAATGGTGTCGCACTTCATGATGCCGCCGAAGATGTTGACCAGAATGGCCTTGACCTTGTCGTTCTTGAGCATGATCTTGAAGGCTTCGGTGACCTTCTCGGGGGTGGCACCGCCGCCCACGTCCAGGAAGTTGGCCGGCTCGGCGCCGAACAGCTTGATGGTGTCCATGGTGGCCATGGCCAGACCGGCACCGTTGACCAGGCAGCCGATGTTGCCGTCCAGCGAGATGTAGGCCAGGTCGAACTTGGACGCCTCGATCTCGGCCGGATCTTCCTCATCCAGGTCACGCAGAGCCACGATTTCGGGGTGGCGGAACAGGGCGTTGGCGTCGAAGTTGAACTTGGCGTCCAGGGCGATGACGTTGCCCTTGCCATCGCGGTTCAGCGGGTTGATCTCGACCAGCGAGGCGTCCGTCTCCATATAGCACTTGTAGAGCTTCTGGCAGACGTCGATGAACTGGGCTTGCGAATCGGCGGGCATGCCCACGCCCTTGGCCAGTTCCACGCCTTGCGCCTGGGTCAGGCCGGTCAGCGGATCGACGAAGATCTTGACGATCTTCTCGGGCGTCGCGTGCGCCACTTCCTCAATGTCCATGCCACCCTCGCTGGAAGCGATAAAGGCGACTTTCTGCGTGGCGCGGTCGGTCACCACGGAGAGGTAATACTCTTTCTGAATGTCGGCACCGTCCTCGATGTAGAGGCGACGGACCTTCTGACCCTCGGGACCGGTCTGGTGGGTCTTGAGCTGCATGCCCAGGATATCGCCCGCCAGGCGTTTGACGTCGTCGATGGACTTGGCCACCTTCACGCCACCGCCCTTGCCGCGGCCACCGGCATGAATCTGTGCCTTGACGACCCAGACCGGGCCGCCCAGCTTCTGGGCAGCCTCGACCGCCTCCTGGACTGTGAAGGCCGGAATGCCGCGCGGCACAGGCACACCAAAATGACGCAAGATGTCCTTGCCTTGGTACTCGTGGATCTTCATGAGGGCTCTCTCAGGAAATGGATTGCTGTCCTGCCACGGAACCGGCGTGTCCCGTAGCTGGTGCTGGGTTCAGCACAGCCTTGGAATGTATCATGTTGCTCTGCACCAAAACTGACGGTTTTCGGCCCGATCCCATAATTTCCGTCAATCAAGGCATAAGCCATGTCCATCCAGAAAATCTTCATCGACGGTGAAGCCGGAACCACCGGCCTGCAGATCCGTGAGCGCCTGCTGGCCATGCCGCAGGTCGAACTGTTGAGCATTGCAGCCGAGCGGCGCAAGGACCAGGCCGCCAAGCGGGAGCTGCTGTCTGGCGCTGACCTGGTCATCCTCTGCCTGCACGACGAGGCGGCTGTCGAGACCGTGGCATTGGTCGACGCGCTGGAACAATCCTCGGGCCGCCCCGGCCCCAAGATCATCGACGCCTCCACCGCGCACCGGGTCGCCCCGGGCTGGGTTTATGGCTTCCCGGAGCTCACACGCAGCCAGGCGCAGGCCGTGGCGCAGGCGCGCCGCGTCGCCAACCCGGGCTGTTACCCGACCGGCGGCATCGCCCTGTTGCGCCCGCTGGTCGATGCCGGCCTGCTGTCACCGGACTATCCGGTCGTGATGTCGGGCTATTCCGGCTATTCGGGAGGCGGCCGCCAGATGATCGAGGCCTATGAGGTCACGCACAGCGCGCCGCCATTGGAAATCTACGGCCTGAGCCTGACCCACAAGCACCTGCCCGAGTTGCAGCGCTACAGCGGCCTGAGCCGCCGGCCCATCTTCGTCCCGGCCGTCGGCAATTTCTACGCCGGCATGATCGACCAGATCGGCCTGCAATTCGACCTGATGAAAGGCGTCACGCGCACCCAGCAGCTGGAAGACGTGCTGCGCGCGCACTACGCCGGTAGCGAGTGGGTCAGCGTGGTGCCGCCGGCAGCGGGTGGCCGGCTGGAGCCGACCGCGCTCAACGGCACGAACAAAATGGAACTCAGCGTCTATGGCAACGATGCGCTGGGCCAGGCCGTGCTGGTGGCGCGCCTGGACAATCTGGGCAAGGGCGCCAGCGGCGCCGCGGTGCAGAACCTCAAGCTGATGCTGGGCCTGTAATCAGGCCTCTTCGTCGGCCGGATCGCCACCCAGCACGCGGCGCACCACCTCCCCGGCAAAGCCGCGTGCCAGCAGGAATCGCGTCTGTCGCGCGCGTTCCTGCGGCGTGGTCGGAGGGGCTTCGAATTTCCGGCGCCAGACTTCTTTGGCCCGTGCCAGTTCGCTGTCCTTGAGGCCGGACAGGGTTTGCGCGATCAACTCGCCGTCCAGCCCCTTGTCCTGCAGTTCCTGGCGTATGCGTGTCGCCCCCAAGCGGCTCGCACGCCGGTTCAGCACCGACTCGGCCACCCGCTCCTCGCTGATGAAGCCACGGGCCTGCAGCTCGTCGAGCGCCTGCACCAGCGTGCCGGGCTCTTCCTCGTAAGGCTGGAGCTTGCGCTCGAGCTCGCGGCGCGAGTGCTCGCGCTGGCTCAGCAGGCGCAGCGCCCGACCCTTGAGTGTGGGCTGGAACGACAACCGTGCCGTCGCCATGGCTCGCTCCGCGTTACCGGCCCCCCGCCTTATTCAGCCGTGGCTTCTGCCGCCTCGTTGAGCAGCGGGATACCCAGCGACTCGCGCACCTTGTTCTCGATCTCGTGCGCCAGCTCCGCGTTCTCGCGCAGGAACTCGCGCGCATTGTCGCGGCCTTGCCCGATCTTCTCGCCGTTGTAGGCGTACCAGGCACCGGACTTCTCGATGATCTTGGCGTTGACACCCATGTCGATGATCTCGCCATGGCGACTGATGCCCTCGCCGAACAGGATGTCGAACTCCGCGGTCTTGAAGGGGGGCGCCACCTTGTTCTTGACGATCTTGACCTTGGTCTCGTTGCCAATGGCTTCTTCGCCCTTCTTGATGGTGCCGGTGCGGCGGATGTCGATACGCACCGAGGCGTAGAACTTGAGCGCGTTGCCGCCGGTGGTGGTCTCGGGGCTGCCGAACATCACGCCGATCTTCATACGGATCTGGTTGATGAAGATGACCATGCAGTTGGTCTTCTTGATCGTCGCGGTGAGCTTGCGCAGGGCCTGGCTCATCAGGCGGGCCTGCAGACCGGGCAGGCTGTCGCCCATCTCGCCCTCGATTTCGGCCTTGGGCGTCAGGGCCGCCACCGAGTCGATCACAATCAGGTCCACGGCGCCCGAGCGCACCAGGCTGTCGACAATTTCCAGGGCTTGTTCGCCGGTGTCGGGTTGGGAAATCAGCAGATCGGGCAGATTGACGCCCAGTTTTTGCGCGTACTGCACGTCCAGCGCGTGCTCGGCGTCCACGAAGGCGCAGGTGCCGCCGATCTTCTGCATCTCGGCAATGACCTGCAGCGTCAACGTGGTCTTGCCCGACGATTCCGGGCCGTAGATTTCGACCACGCGCCCGCGCGGCAGGCCGCCCACACCCAGGGCGATGTCCAGCCCCAGCGAGCCGGTGGAAACGACCTGGATGTCCTCGATCGCCTCACCTTCGCCCAGACGCATGATGGTGCCCTTGCCAAATTGCTTCTCGATTTGGGCCAGTGCGGCCGCCAGGGCTTTGGCTTTTTCGCTGTTGGCGACGCTGATGGATTTGCCGGATACGTCCATGACTTGCTCCTTGGGTGGGGTTGACTCAGTTCCAGTGTTTTTAATCACAGGCTGGATGCTTGACCAGTAATTTATCCGTCTTGTACTTTCTAGTAAAGGCATAAATTAGTCATTTTGGTTTACTATTTGTTCATGACGGATGCCGCCACTTTTCCAGTCGACGACGGCTGGCGCCAGACCCACCTGGGTCGCCTGCTGGGCCACGCCATGCGCCGCTTCGATCAGCGCGTGCTCCACCTCATGGCACATGACGCCGAGGTGCCGTTGGCCCTGTCCAACCTGGCGGCGCGCGGCCAGGTCAGCGCCGCCCACATCCACATCACGCGGCATCTGGCCATGCAGGGCGCGCGACTCCAGGAACTCGCGGAATCGGCAGGAATGAGCAAACAGGCCATGGGCAAGCTGGTCGACCAATGCGAGGCCTGGGGCCTGGTCACGCGCGAAGCCGACACGCGTGATGGCCGCGCCAAGCTTGTGCGCTTCACACCCGCCGGACTGGCCTGGTTGCGTGGCTTCCAGCGAGCCGTGGTGCAGGCGGAAACCGAGTTGAAACAGGCCGTCAGCCCCGAAGTGGCCACCGTGATTGCCCTTGGGCTCGAAGCCTACGCCAGCGCCTAGAATCGGAACATGAAACGCCCAGCCGGCGATCCACAGCCGGCAGGCGCGAGGAGACAAGCATGCGGATACTGATCGCAGAGGATGACCAGGTACTGGCCGACGGCCTGCTGCGCACACTGCGCAGTTCAGGTGCGGCCGTGAACCACGTGGCCAGCGGCTCCGAGGCCGATGCGGCGCTGATGACCAACAATGAGTTCGACCTGCTGATCCTGGACCTGGGCCTGCCCAAGCTGCACGGGCTGGAGGTGCTGAGAAAGCTGCGCGCGCGCGGCTCCAGCCTGCCCGTGCTCATCCTCACGGCGGCCGACAGCGTGGAGGAGCGCGTCAAGGGCCTGGACTACGGTGCCGACGACTACATGGCCAAGCCCTTCTCGCTGCAGGAACTGGAGGCGCGCGTACGCGCGCTGGTGCGCCGCGGCATGGGTGGCACCAGCAGCCATATCAAACACGGTCCGCTGGTCTACGACCAGGCCGGGCGCGTGGCCACCATCGACGGACGCATGGTCGAACTCTCGGCACGCGAACTGGGGCTGCTGGAAGTGCTCTTGCAGCGCACCGGCCGCTTGGTCAGCAAGGACCAGCTGGTCGAGCGCCTGTGCGAGTGGGGCGAGGAAGTGAGCAACAACGCCATCGAGGTCTACATCCACCGTCTGCGCAAGAAGATCGAGAAAGGGCCCATCCGCATCGCCACCGTGCGCGGCTTGGGTTACTGCCTCGAAAAGATCCCGAACAGCTGACCGTCGGGCAAGGCCTACTCCACCGCGACGCCTGCATCGTGAAACTTTTCCAGCGCGAGCAGCGCTCGCTCTTCGGTGAGATCCTGGACTGGATGCTCACGCCGCTGCTGCTGCTGTGGCCGATCAGCCTGGTGCTGACCTGGCTGGTCGCGCAAGGCATTGCCGGCAAGCCTTTCGACCGCACGCTCGAATACAACGTCAACGCCCTGGCCCAGCTGGTCACGGTCAACCAGCAGCACGTGCAGTTCAACCTGCCCCTGCCCGCACGCGAACTGCTGCGCGCCGATGACATCGACACGGTCTATTACCAGGTCCTGGGCGTGCGCGGTGAGTACCTCAGTGGCGAGCGCGACTTCCCGCTGCCGCCCGAGGACGCACCGGTCACCAGCGGCGAGGTACGCCTGCGGGACGACACCTTTCACGGCCAGGACATCCGGGTCGCCTATATGTGGGTCCCACTGAATCCGCAAGCCTCGAGAACGGTTCTGATCCAGGTCGCCGAAACCCTGGACAAACGATCGGTGCTGGCCGCCGAGATCATCAAGGGCGTGATGCTGCCGCAATTCGTGACCCTGCCGCTGGCCGTGCTGCTGGTCTGGCTGGCACTGGTACAGGCCATCAAGCCCCTCAGTCGCCTGGAAGAACGCATCCGCGCCCGCCGCCCCGACGACCTCAGTCCCCTGGACGCGCAGACGGTGCCGCTGGAAGTGGCGCCCCTGGTGTCCTCGGTCAACGACCTGCTGCTGCGCCTGAAAGACTCGATCGGTACACAAAAGCGTTTCCTGGCCGACGCCGCACATCAACTCAAAACGCCATTGGCCGGCCTGCGCATGCAGGCCGACCTGGCCCAGCGCGAAGGCACCAGCACCGAGGAGCTCAAGCAGTCGCTGCGCCAGATCGGACGCGCCAGCATCCGCGCCACCCATACCGTCAACCAGTTGCTGGCGCTGGCACGTGCCGAAGCCGGCACCACGGCCATGAGCCGCCAGCCCTGCGACCTGGCCCGCCTCACCATGGAAGTTGTGCAGGACAGCGTGCCGCGCGCCATGGACAAACACATCGACCTGGGCTACGAAGGCGCCCAGCCAACCATGCCTGGTGTCATGCTGGAAGGCAACCCTACCCTGCTCAAGGAGCTGATCCGCAACCTGCTGGACAACGCCATCAACTACACACCGTCCAGCATCGACAAGCCAGGGGTCATCACCGCGCGCGTGCTGGCCGACCCATTCGGCAAGATCATCGTGCTGCAGGTGGAAGATTCGGGGCCGGGCATCACGCCAGCCGAGCGTGAACTGGTGTTCCAGCCTTTTTACCGGGCCCTGGGCAACGACGTCGACGGTTCGGGCCTGGGCCTGCCCATCGCACAGGAAATCGCGCAACAGCACCACGCCCGCATCAGCGTAGAGGACACCCGCCCCGGCCAGACACCGCCAGGGGCGCGCTTCACGGTGCGCTTTGACCTCACGCCGGAATAAGGGCCGGCACCGCCCGAATCAGCGGCAGCTGCGCAGCGTCTTGTCGCCCAGCGCTGACTTGATCTCTTCCAGCTTGGGCCGCAAGGCCTCGTCGGCCGCCGGGATCCGCAGCTGGCTTTGCCGGATCTCCGGCCGTTCCTGCACCACGCGCGCCGTGCGCACACCGCGGCGCTGCAGAGCGTTCAACTCGGTCTGAGCCTGTGCCTGGGTCTCGAAACGCCCGAGGGACAGGCCCAGTTGCAATTCCGGGTTGTCCAGCGTCTGCAATCTGAGCTTCATCTTCTCGAGTTCGACCTTCTTTTTCTCCTGCGCAGCGGCGTTGGGGAACTTGCCCATGTAGACGATCCAGCGCGCCGGCTCCACCATCAGCTCCAGCGACCAGGCACCGGCAGGCAGCGTGGTTTCCAGGGCCTTGCGCACGGTTTCGGTCTGGGCCTCGTCGAACAAGCCCGCCTGCAGGCATTCCGGCGGTTTGGGCGGTGTCAGCGCCACCTGCTCGGCGCGGCGCCCCTCGTCGGCCGGCAGGATGCGGATCGCCTCGGGGCGGATCTGCTGCGTCAGGCGCTGCGGCTCACTCTGTTCGACCGGCGCCCAGCCGTAGGTGCGCAGCATGCCGTGCGACCAGGCGTAATACCCCGCATTCAACAGGACCAGCAGCAGGACGAGGAGGCGCAGCATGGGAAGGGTTCGTCTTCAATTCGAGGGGCGGACGCTGACTTCAGCGCTGGAGATTTTCTTCAGCCCGGCAGCAGTATGCACGAGCAGCGCACCCCTGCCATCCACACCCCGGGCTTGGCCGCTTGTGCCGTCGCTCAAGGTCACCTCGCGGCCGGCCAGCGCATCCCGCGCTGCATAGGCGGGCTGGAAGGGTCCCCAGCCCTGGGCCTCGAAACGCTGCACGGCCTGCACCAGGGGCGCGGCCACCTGCAGCAGGGCCTGTGGCGCGTCGGTGCCGGGCACCAGTTCCTGCAGCCAGGCCGGCGGCGTGCTCAGCCCGGCGGCGTCCCGCGGCCGGATGTTGATCCCTACTCCGATCACCGCGTAGCGCGCAGCGTCGACCTGGGTGGTCTCGATCAGGATGCCGGCGAGCTTGCGGTCGGCCAGCCAGACATCGTTGGGCCACTTGAGCCGCAGGTCCGGGTGCAGGCTTTGCACCACGCTCAGACCCACGGCCAGCGACAGGCCGGACCAGTCGGCCATCTGCAGGGGCAGGCCCAGGGAGAAGATCAGCACGTCCCCGGGCTGTGCGCCGCTGCTCCAGGAGCGTCCCAGGCGGCCGCGGCCGGCGGTCTGTACTTCGGTCACCAGCAGCACCGGTTCCAGGCGGCCCGCACGGGCGCGGCGCATCAGCTCGGTGTTGGTGGAGTCCACCTGCGGCAGCACCTCGACCGTGAAACCGGGCAGGGTGGGCGCCACCGCTTCCCAGATCGCTTCGGCCGGCCAGCGCAACATGGCGAGATCCTTCAGCGCTTGTCGCTCTTGGACTTGTTTTTCTTCTTGGACTTCTTGGGCTCGTCGTCTTTCGGCGCCAGCAGGGTGCCGCGGCAGAGCTTGCTGCCGCACCAGCAGGGGTATTCCGCCTTGAGCTTCTTGGTGTAGGGCTCGTCGATGATGAGGCCGTAGTCGTAGTTGAGCTCTTCACCCGCCTTGATCTTGCGCAGCGACTTGATGAAGACGCGGCCCTCTTCCTCGTCAGCCTCGCAATTGGGCTCGCAGGAATGGTTGATCCAGCGTGAGGAGTTGCCGCCCACCTTGGCGTCGATGACGTGGTCTTCATCGACGTGGAAGTAGAAGGTGTGGTTGGGATCCTTGGGGTCGTGGGGGTGGCGGCGCAGCGCCTCCTTCCAGTTGATGATCTCGCCCACGTACTCGATGAGGGTTTCGCCCTTGGGGATGTCCTGGACTGCAAACACCCCCTTGCCATGGACGCCGGAGCGGCGGGTCTGGATACGGCGGCCGGGTTCGGAAACGGAATTCTTGGACACTGCTGAAAAATTTGGTAAGGTGAACTCGTATGGGCGCGCGCGGGTGCGCCCGTGTATGCGTGCGCGTACGCGCACGCGAGAAACTGGATTGTAGTCAGATGAAAAGCACAGCCTCCGCCAAAAACGCAGTTATCGGTAAAACCCTGGTCATCGCCGAGAAGCCATCGGTCGCCCAGGACATCGTGCGGGCGCTCACGCCCACAGCGGGCAAGTTCGAGAAGCACGACGAACATTTCGAGAGCGACAGCTACGTCGTCACGAGTGCCGTCGGCCACCTGGTGGAAATCCAGGCACCCGAGCAGTTCGACGTGAAACGCGGCAAGTGGAGCTTTGCCCACCTGCCGGTGATTCCGCCGCATTTCGATCTGAAGCCGGTCGACAAGACCAAGACGCGCCTGAACGCCGTGGTCAAGCTGGCCAAGCGCAAGGACGTGAGCCAGCTCATCAACGCCTGTGACGCGGGCCGAGAGGGCGAGCTGATCTTCCGCCTGATCGAGCAGTACGCCGGCGGTGCCAAGCCCCTGGGCAAGCCGGTTTCGCGCCTGTGGCTGCAGAGCATGACACCCCAGGCCATCCGCGACGGCTTCGACAAGCTGCGCAGCGACAAGCAGATGCTGCCCCTGGCCGACGCCGCGCGCAGCCGCTCCGAGGCCGACTGGCTGGTGGGCATCAACGGCACCCGCGCCATGACCGCCTTCAATTCGCGCGACGGCGGCTTCTTCCTCACCACCGTGGGCCGGGTGCAGACGCCCACACTGGCCGTGGTGGTCGAGCGCGAAGAACAGATCCGCAAGTTCATCAGCCGCAACTACTGGGAGGTGCACGCCAGCTTTGGCGCCCAAGCGGGCGACTACGCGGGCAAGTGGTTCGACCCCAAGTGGAAAAAAACCGAGGACGACGCCGAGAAGCGCGCAGACCGCGTCTGGAACGAGCAGGAAGCCACGACCATAGCCGACGCCGTGCGCGGCCAGACCGCCACCGTCAGCGAGGAGAGCAAACCCAGCACCCAGGCTTCGCCCATGCTGTTCGATCTGACCAGCCTGCAGCGCGAGGCCAACGGCAAGTTCGGCTTCTCGGCCAAGACCACGCTGTCCATCGCCCAAAGCCTGTACGAGCGCCACAAGGCCCTGACCTACCCACGTACCGATTCACGCCATCTGCCCGAGGACTACCTGGCCGTGGCCAAGGACACCTTCGGCATGCTGGCCGACTCCGGCATGAAACACCTGGCCCCGCACGCGGCCACAGCGCTCAAGGGCGGCTACGTCAAGCCCAACAAGCGCATCTTCGACAACGCCAAGGTCAGCGACCACTTTGCCATCATCCCCACGCTGCAGGCACCCAGCGGCCTGAGCGAGGCCGAGCAGAAGCTGTACGACCTGGTGGCACGCCGCTTCATGGCGATCTTTTTCCCCAGTGCCGAGTACCAGGTCACCACCCGCATCACCACGGCTGCCGGCCACAACTTCAAGAGCGAAGGCAAGGTGCTGGTC
This sequence comes from uncultured Hylemonella sp., assembly GCA_963512175.1. Lineage (GTDB taxonomy): Bacteria > Pseudomonadota > Gammaproteobacteria > Burkholderiales > Burkholderiaceae_C > Hylemonella. Next base: position 336,390 of record CAUPLI010000005.1, read on the forward strand.
AAGCCGGGCTGGCTGGCCATCTACGGCAAGGAAGCCGAGGACGAGCTGGCGCCGGGCGAAGGCAGCAGCAAGACCCTGGTGCCGGTGCAGGCCGGCGAGAAGGTCAAGACCAACAGCGTCGAGCCTAAAGGGCTGAAGACCCGTCCCCCGGCCCGTTATTCGGAAGCCACGCTGCTCTCGGCCATGGAAGGCGCCGGCAAGCTGATCGAAGACGACGAGCTGCGCGAAGCCATGCACGAGAAAGGCCTGGGCACGCCGGCCACGCGCGCGGCCATCATCGAAGGCCTGCTGAACGAGAAGTACATGCTGCGCGAGGGCCGTGAGTTGATCCCCACGGCCAAAGCCTCCCAGCTCATGACCCTGCTGCGCGGCCTGGGCGTGGAGGAGCTCTCCAAGCCCGAGCTGACCGGCGAGTGGGAATACAAGCTCTCCGAAATGGAGCATGGTCGCCTGTCACGTGAAGAGTTCATGCGCGAGATCGCCGCCATGACCGAACACATCGTCAAGAAGGCCAAGGAGTACGACCGTGACACCGTGCCCGGTGACTACGCCACACTGGTCACCCCCTGCCCGAATTGCGGCGGCGTGGTCAAGGAAAACTACCGCCGCTACACCTGCACCGGCAAGAAGGGGGAGGGCGAGGGCTGCGGCTTCTCCTTTGGCAAGACCCCGGCCGGCCGCACCTTCGAGGTAGCCGAAGTGGAGGCGTTCCTGCGCGACAAGCGCATCGGTCCGCTGGACGGCTTCCGCTCCAAGGCGGGCTGGCCTTTCACGGCCGAGATGGTGATCAAGTTCGACGAGGAAACCAAGAACTACAAACTCGAATTCGACTTCGGCGACGACAAGGCGGAGGAAACTGGCGAGCTGGTGGATTTCTCGGCCAAGGAGTCGCTGGGCGCCTGCCCCAAATGCGGTGGCGCCGTGTACGAGCACGGCAAGAACTACGTCTGCGAAAGAACGGTGCCCACCCTGGCCCAGCCCACGCCGAGCTGCGACTTCAAGAGCGGCCAGATCATCCTGCAGCAGCCCATCGAGCGCGAGCAGATGGCCAAGCTGCTGAGCACGGGCAAGACCGACCTGCTGGACAAGTTCGTCTCCATGCGCACGCGCCGCCCCTTCAAGGCCTTCCTGGCCTGGAGCGCGGAGGCCAACAAGGTCGCCTTCGAATTCGCGCCGTCCAAGTTCCCGCCGCGCAAGACGGCGGGGCCGGCCGCCAAGAAAGCGGCGGCCAAGAAGGTGGCTGCCAAAAAGGCGCCGGCCAAAAAAGCCGCCACAAAAACCACGGCCGCCAAGACCCCGCGCAAACCTGCCGCTGGTTTGACCCCCAGCGCCGAGTTGGCTGCCGTAATCGGCAGCGAACCGGTGGCACGCACCGCGGTGATCAAGAAGCTGTGGGACTACATCAAGGCCCAAGGCCTGCAGGATGCCAAGAACAAGCGCGCCATCAATGCCGACGCCAAGCTCAAGCCGGTGTTCGGCAAGGCGCAGGTCACCATGTTCGAGCTGGCCGGCATCGTGGGCAAGCACCTGAGCTGAAGCACGCATCCAGGCTCGTGTGCCGGCCTGGCGGAGCACGAGCCCGCCAGGTCAGCGCACGAAACGGCCCTCGCGGCCAATGATGGTCAGGTCGGTGTACTTCGAGCCCGAGTGGTCGCGCGGCGAGTAGTTGATTTCGAAGCCGCCGAGATTCACATCCTTCATGGACTCCAGGGCCGTGATGAGGGCGTCCCGCGTGAGGTTCTTGCCGGCCCGGCGCACGCCTTCGACAAAGACCTTGCCGATCAGGAAGCCCTCCATGCTGGAGAAGTCGAACTCGGTCTGGCCGGCCTCCTTCATGCGCTGCTGATACTCGCGCACCACGGGGGACGAGGGAATGTAAGGAAAAGGCACCACCTGCGAGATCACCACGCCCATGCCAGCCGGCCCAAGCTCGTCAGCCAGGGCCTTGGAGCCCACGAAACTGACGTTGAAGAACTGGCCGCCATAACCCTTGGCACGCGCCTGCTTGATGAGCTCGGCGCAGGCCTTGTAGGCGCCGATCTGGACCACGGCTTCGGGCTGCACCGGCAGGATGGCGTTCAGCGACGCCGACACGTCCACCGTATTGCGCTCCACCGTGGCCGTGGCAGCCGGCTTGAGTTGTCGCTTGGTGAGCGCCCGCATCATGCCCTCCAGGCCCGCCTTGCCGTAGGCATCGTTCTGGTAAAAAACAGCGATCTTCTTCACGCCCAGCGTGGTCAGATGCTGCACGATGCGCTCGGTCTCGTCAAAGTAACTGGACCGCACATGGAAAACATAGCGGTTAAAGGGCTCGCGCAGGCCCTGGGCGCCGGTGAACATGCCGACCATGGGCACCTTGGCCGCCGTGAAAACCGGGAGCGCCGCCAGCCCGGTGGGCGTGCCCACCGAGCCGACCAGGGCAAAAACCTGGTCCTGCTCGATCAGGCCCTTGACTGCCACCACGGCCTTGTCGGGTTCGTAGCCATCGTCGCGCGTGAGCAGGCGCAGGGTCCGCCCGTTGACGCCACCCTGCTCGTTCACCGCCTTGAAGTAGGCCTGGATGCCGACATTCAGGCGCTGCCCCAGCTGGGCGGCCGGGCCGCTCATGGCAGCGAACTGGCCAACAATGATTTCCTTGTCGCTCACCCCGGTCTCGGCCCGACTGCCGGCACTCGCCAGCAAGGCCAGGGTCACCATCAGAATCTGCGCAAGCCTCATCGGTCACTCCCTCCTGATTCACGGGTCATCGATTGATGCCTATGCTGGCTGGATCATAGGGAGAAGCCGCGCGCCGTCAACCCCCCAAGGTATCTGGCCTCGCGCATCAAAAGAATCGGCCCATGCCTTGCGACATGGGCCGATGGATCACAACCGTCCGAGATCTGGCCGGCTACAACGCTGCTTACTTGGCGACCACGCGTGCCATCTCCAGGCACTTGTTGGAGTAGCCCCACTCGTTGTCGTACCAGGCCACGACCTTGATGAAGGTCTTGTCCAGCGCAATGCCAGCCTCGGCATCGAACACGCTGGTGCAGACCTCGCCACGGAAGTCGGTGGCCACCACCTTGTCTTCGGTGTAACCCAGCACACCCTTCAGGGCCCCCTGGCTCTGGGCCTTCATCTCGGCGCAGATCTCCTTGTAGTCGGCTTCCTTGTTGAGCTCGACGGTCAGGTCGACCACGGAGACGTCGCTGGTGGGGACGCGGAAGCTCATGCCGGTGAGTTTCTTGTTCAGTTCCGGGATGACCACACCCACGGCCTTGGCGGCGCCGGTGGAGCTGGGGATGATGTTTTCCAGGATGCCGCGCCCGCCGCGCCAGTCTTTGTTGCTGGGGCCGTCCACGGTCTTCTGGGTGGCAGTGGCGGCGTGCACGGTGGTCATGAGGCCGCGTTTGATGCCCCATTTGTCGTTGAGGACCTTGGCCACGGGGGCCAGGCAGTTGGTGGTGCAGCTGGCGTTGCTGATGATGGCCTGGCCGGCGTAGCTCTTGTCGTTGACGCCGAAGACGAACATGGGGGTGTCGTCCTTGGAGGGCGCGGAGATGATGACCTTCTTGGCACCGGCGGCCAGGTGTTTCTCGGCACCGGCCTTGTCCAGGAACAGGCCGGTGGATTCGATCACCACGTCAGCGCCCACTTCCGACCACTTGAGGTTGGCGGGGTCGCGCTCCTGGGTCAGGCGGATCTTTTTGCCGTTGACGATGAGGTTGGAGCCTTCGACGCTGACTTCACCCTTGAAGCGGCCGTGCACGCTGTCGTACTTGAGCATGTAGGCCAGGTAGTCGGGCTCCAGCAAATCGTTGATGCCTACGATTTCGATGTCCTTGAA
>CAUPLI010000006.1:0-219185 GCA_963512175.1 uncultured Hylemonella sp.
GGCCGCCGAACTTGGCCGCCAGAACCGTGGTGATGGCCGCCGTCAGGGTGGTCTTGCCGTGGTCCACGTGACCGATCGTGCCAACGTTGACGTGCGGCTTGGTCCGCTCAAATTTCTCTTTTGCCATTTTTCAAATCTCCAAAGAGCATTCCCGTGTATTGGTTTTACGTCTGCATCCGGTTGCTGGTTCGCCCCGCACGGGAACAGGGCGGCACCGGATCGCAGACAACAAAAAAAGCATCCCCGATCTCACGGGGATGCAGATTCCTTACTTTGCGCGCGCGGCCACGATGGCTTCGGACACGTTGCGCGGAGCTTCAGAGTAGTGCTTGAACTCCATCGTGTACGTGGCGCGACCCTGGGTGGCAGAACGCAGCGTGGTCGAGTAACCAAACATCTCGGAGAGCGGGACTTCGGCCTTGATGGCCTTGCCGCCACCGACCATGTCTTCCATGCCCTGCACCATGCCGCGACGCGACGACAGGTCGCCCATCACGGTACCGGCGTAGTCTTCCGGCGTCTCGACTTCCACGGCCATCATGGGTTCAAGAATGACGGGGTTGGCCTTGCGGCAGCCTTCCTTGAAGCCGAAGATGGCGGCCATCTTGAACGCGTTTTCGTTCGAGTCCACGTCATGGTAGGAGCCGAAGGTCAACGTCACTTTCACGTCCACCACCGGGAAACCAGCCAACACGCCGGAGTTGATCGCTTCGATCACGCCCTTCTCGACCGCCGGGATGAATTCACGCGGAACGACACCACCCTTGATGGCGTCAACGAACTCGAAGCCCTTGCCGGACTCATTCGGCTCGACCGTGAACACCACGTGGCCGTACTGGCCCTTGCCGCCGGACTGGCGCACGAACTTGCCTTCGACTTCGGTGACCTTCTTGCGGATGGTTTCGCGGTAGGCCACTTGCGGCTTGCCCACGTTGGCTTCCACGCCGAACTCGCGCTTCATGCGGTCCACGATGATTTCGAGGTGCAGCTCGCCCATACCGGCGATGATGGTCTGGCCGGATTCTTCGTCGGTCTTGACGCGGAAGGACGGATCTTCGGCAGCCAGACGCTGCAGCGCGATACCCATCTTTTCCTGGTCGGCCTTGGTCTTGGGTTCCACGGCCTGTGCAATCACGGGCTCGGGAAATACCATGCGCTCCAGCGTCAGGATGGCGTCCGGATCGCACAGGGTTTCACCCGTGGTCACATCCTTGAGGCCCACGCAGGCAGCGATGTCGCCGGCGCGGATTTCGTCCACTTCCAGGCGGTTGTTGGCGTGCATCTGCACGATACGGCCGATACGTTCTTTCTTGCCCTTGATCGGGTTGTAGACCGTGTCGCCCTTGGTCAGCACGCCGGAATAGACGCGCACGAAGGTCAACTGGCCGACGAAGGGGTCGGTCATCAGCTTGAAGGCCAGAGCGGAGAATTTCTCGCTGTCGTCGGCCTTGCGGGAAGTTTCCTTCTCGTCTTCGTCAAGGCCGCCCACCGGGGGGATGTCCACCGGCGAGGGCAGGAAGTCGATCACGGCGTCCAGCATGCGCTGCACACCCTTGTTCTTGAAGGCGGTACCACACAGCATGGGCTGAATCTCGGCGCCGATCGTGCGGGTGCGGATGCCCAGCTTGATTTCGGCTTCGCTCAGGTCGCCTTCCTCAAGGTACTTGTTCATCAGCTCTTCGCTGGCTTCGGCGGCCGCCTCGACCATGCCTTCGCGCCACTTCTTGGCAGACTCCAGCAATTCAGCGGGGATCTCTTTGTATTCAAACTTCATGCCCTGGGACGCTTCATCCCAGATGATGGCCTTCATCTTGATCAGGTCGACCACGCCGGTGAAGTTTTCCTCGGCACCGATCGGGATCACGATCGGCACGGGGTTGGCCTTCAGGCGCAGCTTCATCTGGTCATAGACCTTGAAGAAGTTGGCACCGGTACGGTCCATCTTGTTCACGAACGCCAGACGCGGCACCTTGTACTTGTTGGCCTGGCGCCAGACAGTTTCAGACTGCGGCTGCACGCCGCCCACGGCGCAATACACCATGCAGGCGCCATCCAGCACGCGCATGGAACGCTCCACCTCGATGGTGAAGTCCACGTGGCCGGGGGTGTCGATGATGTTGAAGCGGTGCTCGGGATAGGACAGTTCCATGCCCTTCCAGAAACAGGTGGTCGCCGCGGAGGTGATCGTGATGCCACGCTCCTGCTCCTGCTCCATCCAGTCCATGGTGGCGGCGCCGTCATGCACTTCACCGATCTTGTGGTTCACACCGGTGTAGAAAAGAATACGCTCGGTTGTGGTGGTCTTGCCGGCGTCGATGTGAGCGGAAATGCCGATGTTGCGGTAGCGCTCAATGGGCGTTTTGCGTGCCATGATGGTCTTTCGTTAAACGGGTAAGGCCCGCTTTTGGCGGGCCCGCACACCTGAGGAAAAAGTTCGTGCTTAGAAGCGGAAGTGGCTGAAAGCCTTGTTGGCTTCGGCCATGCGGTGCACTTCATCACGGCGCTTCATGGCGCCGCCACGACCTTCGGTGGCCTCGATGATTTCGTTGGCCAGACGCAGGGCCATGGACTTCTCGCCACGCTTGCGGGCGGCTTCCTTGATCCAGCGCATGGACAGGGCCAGACGGCGCACGGGGCGCACTTCGACCGGAACCTGGTAGTTGGCACCACCGACACGGCGGGACTTCACCTCGACCATGGGCTTGACATTGTTGATGGCGATCGTGAACAGCTCCAGCGCATCCTTGCCGGTTTTCTGTCCAATGGTTTCGAGGGCACCGTAAATGATGCGCTCGGCAACCGCCTTCTTGCCGCCTTCCATGATCACGTTCATGAACTTGGAAAGATCGACATTGCCGAATTTCGGATCCGGCAGGATTTCACGTTTAGGGACTTCGCGACGACGTGGCATTTTTTCACCTCATACTGCTTCAGTTGGCATCTTTTCAGACACCGCGAGAGCCATACAGAACTCTCACTTACTCGACCCACCCGGACAATTCCGAGCTTCGGGTCACTACGCTCAAACCGTCTGCCTGACGGAACGAGCACCGAAAAACTCAGACCTGAAAAATCAAGCCTTCTTGGGGCGCTTGGCGCCGTACTTGGAACGCGACTGCTTGCGGTCTTTCACGCCTTGCAGGTCAAGCGAGCCACGCACAATGTGGTAACGCACACCAGGCAGATCCTTGACACGACCGCCGCGAACCAGCACCACGCTGTGTTCCTGCAGGTTGTGGCCTTCACCGCCGATGTAGGAAATGACTTCGAAACCGTTGGTCAGGCGCACCTTGGCGACCTTACGCAGAGCGGAATTCGGCTTCTTGGGCGTCGTGGTGTACACACGGGTGCACACGCCACGGCGCTGCGGAGAGTTCTGCATGGCAGGACTCTTCGACTTGATGGTCTCGACCTCGCGGCCTTGACGCACTAGCTGGTTAATGGTTGGCATTTAAAAACGTCCCTCAACGTTTGATAAAAACGAAAACGTGAAACCCTTCGGAAATTCCGAAAAGCCTTCGAGTGTATCAGGTCAACCATGGACCCGCAATGCTTCCCTCGCCAATCCGCCTGTGCCGGGACCCGGAGAGGGGGCCGACGGGCTTATTGGATCCAGAGCCTGAAGGCATCCCAGGCGCGCCCGATCAGGCCCGCCTCTTCCACCGATTCAAGAGCAAGCAATGGAATTGCTGAGAGTGTGTGCTCGCCTATATTTATCTTCAAGGTACCGCTGGCCTGGCCCTTTTTAAGCGGGGCGATCAGAGGGTCAGGGCGCACGGCCTCGGTCCGCAGGCGGCTGGCATAGCCGGTCGGCACCGTCACCACCACGGCCAGCGGACGACCCAGCCGGACCTGGGCCGAGCGGCCCTTCCAGACCGCCGGGGTGAGTACCGGCTGGTTGGCATCGAACAATTTGACCGCCTCGAAGGCGGTGTAGCCCCAGTTCAACAGCTTCTGGGTTTCGGTGGCCCGGGCGTTCTCGCTGTCGGTCCCGAGCACCACGGCCAGCAGACGCCGGACACCGGGTGCGCCAGCCGGCCCCAGATGGGGAAACTCGCGCTGCGCCGTCGCAATCAGGCAATAACCGGCTGCCTCGGTATGGCCGGTCTTGAGGCCATCGACCGACGGATCGCGAAACAGCAACAGGTTGCGGTTGCTGTCATTGGCCGGCGGGGTGCCTTCGTAGCGGTATTTTCGGATGGCATGGAAGCGGGCCTGGTCCGGGAAGTCGCGCAACAGCCGTGTGGCCAGGATGGCCAGGTCGCGCGCCGTGCTCAGCTGGCCAGGCTGGGACAGGCCGGTCGGGTTGACGAAGCGGGTCGCCTTCATCCCCAGGGCCAGTGCCTGCTCGTTCATGAGCTGGACAAAACGCTCCTCGCTGCCCGCCACGCCTTCGGCCAGCGCCATGGCAGCATCGTTGCCGGACTGCACCAGCAAGCCCTTGAGCAGATCCTCCACCGGCACCTTCATCCGGGTGTCAATGAACATGCGCGAACCAGGTTGGCGCCAGGCACGCTCGCTGACGGGCAAGGCCTGCCTCAAGTCCAGCCGCCCCAGGCGCAGCGCATCAAAGACCAGGTAGGCCGTCATCAGCTTGGTCAGGGAGGCGGGCTGGACAGGGCTATCCGCATCGCGGGCGGCCAGCGTCTGGTCGCTGGTCAGGTCCAGCAGCAGGTAGGACCGGGCCGCAACCTCGGGCGGCTGGGGCATGGCCTGGGCCGAAGCGTTGCTCCACAACAGGCCGCACGCAGCCGCCAACAGAACCAGGACGTTTTTCATCACGGCGCGGAAGAGAGGTGACGCACCACCAGGCTCTTGAGCAAGGGCAGTTGCCCATGAAAGAAATGGCTGCCACCGGGCACCACCGTCACCGGCAGCACCTGGGGACGGGCCCAGTCCATGACGGCCGCCAGCGGCACCGTGTCGTCGTGCTCGCCGTGGATCACCAGGGTGCGTTCGCGCAGATCCTGAGGCACCTGGGCCACCTCAAAGCGGCTGGCCGCCGCCCCGACAAACACCAGTTTCTCGATCTGACGCGACGGCCACAGGGTGGCCAGCGTCTGACTCATGACGAAGGATCCAAAGGAAAAGCCGGCCAGCGCCAGCGAGCCTTCGGACGCGCACTGCCGCACCACCGCCAGAAAATCCTCGGCTTCGCCCCGGCCTTCATCGTGCACCCCCTCGGTGGCGCCAACGCCGCGGAAATTGAAACGCAGGACCGACCAACCGCATTGCACGAAGGCGCGAGCCAGCGTCTGCACCACCTTGTTGTCCATGGTGCCGCCGAAGAGCGGATGCGGATGGGCAATGACAGCCACGCCGCGCGGCTTGACCCCTTCAGCGGGTGCGTCACGCAGCACTTCGATGCGGCCCGCCGGGCCTGCCAGGAGCAGGCGCTCCGTCTGCGAGTTCATGTCAGCGCCCCAGGTGCGGCGGCGTCAACAGGCGCTCGACCACCTTGCCATGCTTGAGGTGCGACTCGACGATCTCGTCGATGTCACTCACATCCACATAGGAATACCAGACCGCGTCCGGGTAGACCACGGCCACCGGGCCGCCTGCGCAGCGATCCAGGCAGCCCGCGCGGTTCACGCGCACTTTCCCCGGCCCGGCCAGGCCGGCCGCCTTGACCAGGGACTTGCAGCGCTCGAACGCTGCTTCGGCCTGATGGTTGGCGCAGCAGGACTCACCTGCGGGGCGCTGGTTCAGGCAGAAAAAGACATGCCGCTCGTAATAAGAAGCAGAAGCGGCCCCCGGGGCGGTATTGGTACTCATACCTGAATTCTAGGTGCAGCCCCGTCCAGGCTACGCAGCCCCCAGACGCGCGTCAGCACATACAGCAGCACGGCATAGGGCCAAAGCCAGCCCAGCCACTGGGCCACACCGTGGAACCGGATGAAACGCCCCTGCTCCCAGACCTGCAGGTTGTGAGCAAAGTAGGGGCTGGCCGGGGCCTGGTTGATCAGGCTCAGGTACAGGCCCAGACCCAGCAGCAGCAAAGCGGCACAGACGCGGGCCGGGACGCGCAGCAGCATCAGGGCGATGACACCGGCCAGCACCAGGCCGGCCTTGACCGGCAAGCTGAACCAGGCCCAGGCATGCACCGGCCCGTAGCTCAGGGCCGCCGACAGCAACGTGCCGCCCACCGCCGCCGCCAGGACGGCCAGCACGAAACCTGCGCGTCGGACCGTCGAAGGAATGATGCTGAAGCCCAGCAGGCAGGGAATCAGGGCGCCCAGCAAAACACAGGTCATTTCCGTGCCGGGCACCAGCGGCTGCAACTCCACGGTCCGCACCGGCAGCCACTCCAGAAACGGCGTGTCCAGCAGCAGTTCGGCCAGGCCGGCCTCCACCCGCTCGAAGACCTGGCCCAGGCCCAGCGGCACGGCCGCCGGAAACAGCAGGGCAAAAGGCCAGAGCGCCAGCAGCACCAGGGCTCCGCGCGCTTCGGGCACGAACCAGCGGGCGCGAAAACGGATCCAGCGGTCAATGGCGCCCAGCTTCTCCAGCAGGGTGGACGTCACGGCCCCCAGCCACGCCCCGGCCAGGTTGAGCAGAAAATCGATGTTGGAAGGGACCCGTGACGACAGATAACCCTGCAGGGTCTCCATCAGCAGGGACAGGAAACCTCCGGCCACGGTGGCCAGCAGCACGGCACGGCGGCCCTGGCCGGTGCGCAGCGCCCCCAGGGCCAGCAAAAAACCCAGCGGGGCATAGCCCAGCACGTTGGAAAAGAGGTCGAAGGCCGTCCAGTAATGCGGCCACGGCGCCACGAGAAAGCCCCAGGGCAGCGGCCCCTGGTCGCGCCAATCGGCAAAGGGATAAAGACTGGCATAAACCACCAGCCCCACATAAACCAGACTCAGGGGCCAGGCGGAAGTCTTGTGCGGCATGGCGCCTGCCAGGTCAGAAGGGCTTGACCACCACCAGCACGACGGCGGCCAGCAACAGCAACACCGGCGCCTCGTTGAACCAGCGGAACCAGACATGCCCGCGCCGGTTCTCGCCGCGCCGGAATTTTTTCAACAGCACGCCGCAGGCATGGTGGTAACCCAGAGCCAGCGCCACGATCACCAGCTTGGCATGCAACCAGCCGCTGGCTGGACCCTGACCGATGCCATAGCCCAGCCAGAGCCAGAAGCCGAAGCCCAGAGCGGGCACAGCCAGCACCGTGGTGAAACGCATCAGCTTGCCTGCCATCAGCAACAGGCGCTCGCGCTCGGCCACCGAGTCAGCCGGCACCATGGCCAGGTTCACGAAGATGCGCGGCAGGTAGAACAGGCCGGCAAACCAGCTGGCGACGAAGACGATGTGGAGTGATTTGACCCAGAGCATGCGCTGAGTTTAGTCGTGCACAGGCCCGCAGAGCTACAACCAGCGCAGCTGGTTGCGGTGCAGGCTAACTTTGGCCAAAGGACAAAGTTAAGCGCAGCGTGCCGGAACCAAAAAAAACCCCGGCCATAAGCCGGGGTTGCAAGCCTTTTTTGCTGTCACACATCAAGGCCCCGCTCAGGGAGGAAAAGCGGGGGGCGGCGAACCACCCAAGCCCTAATCTAACAAAAACGTTCACCAAATGCAAGCCAACGCCACCAAAGCACTGAAACCGGACATTTTTGGCATTTTTGAACGTCTGTCCCGGCCACAGTGGAATCGGGCACAATTTTCCCCATGACACCCTATGCCCCCTACCCCATGGGCCGGCCGCGCCGGCTGCGCCGCGACGAGTTCACTCGCAACCTGGTACGCGAGCACGCACTCAGCGTCAACGACCTGATTTATCCAGTGTTCGTTCTCGACGGCCTGCAGCGCCGCGAGGCCGTGGCCTCCATGCCCGGCGTGGAGCGCCTGAGCCTGGACCTGCTGCTGCCCGTGGCCGAGGAATGCGTGCAGCTGGGCATCCCGGCCATGGCCCTGTTCCCGGTGATCGACAGCCGGCTCAAGAGCCTGGACGGCAAGGAAGCCTACAACCCGGACGGCCTGGTGCCGCGTGTGGTGCGCGGCCTGAAGGAGCGCTTCCCCGAGTTGGGCATCATGACCGACGTGGCGCTCGATCCCTACACCAGCCACGGCCAGGACGGCGTGCTCGACCCCACTGGCTACATCCTCAACGACGAGACGGTGGAGATCCTGGAACGCCAGGCCCTGACCCAGGCACAGGCCGGCGTGGACATCGTGGCGCCCAGCGACATGATGGACGGGCGCATCGGTGCCATCCGCAGCATTCTGGAAGCCAACCGCCTGGTGCACACCCGCATCATGGCCTACAGCGCCAAGTACGCCAGCGCCTTCTACGGTCCCTTCCGCGATGCCGTGGGCTCGTCGGCCAACCTGGGCAAGAGCAACAAGAAGGTCTACCAGATGGACCCGGGCAACACCGACGAGGCGCTGCGCGAAGTGGCTCTGGACATCGCCGAGGGCGCCGACATGGTGATGGTCAAGCCCGGCATGCCTTACCTGGACGTGGTGCGCCGCGTGAAGGACGAATTCCGCGTGCCCACCTTCGCCTACCAGGTCTCGGGCGAGTACGCCATGCTCAAGGCCGCGGCACAGAACGGCTGGCTCGATCACGATGCCGTCATGATGGAGAGCCTGCTGGGCTTCAAGCGCGCCGGCGCCGATGGCGTGCTGACCTACTTCGCCATTGCAGCAGCGCGTCTGCTGCGCAAATAACGCCACCACAGGCCGGCATGCGCGTCTTCAGCATCAGCCCCGGTGGCGTCAGCGAAAGCGAAGCGCCGCCAACGCAGCCTCCATCGCTCGGTCATGTCTGGATCGCCTGCACCCGCCAGGAGTTCGAGACCGGCTGGCCGCAACTCCAGGCCACGCTGCAGTCCCTGTGCGGCATGCAACTGGTCGACCTGCACGTTTCGGACCTGCTCAACGCGCAGCTGCCTTCGCACTTCGACTACACCTCGCAATACGACCTGCTGGTGTTTCGTCGGCTGGCGACCGGCATCAGCAGCCGCCCGGAGACTGCTGAGCGGGGTTCAGCCCGTCGCGGCGGCCCGCCCATCCTGCGACACATCGACACCAGCCCGGTGGGCTTCGCCGTTTTCGAGCGCGTGCTGCTCACGGTCCACCCCGCCGATTGCGCGGCGCGCGACGCCTATGCCTCGCGGCTGCTGCAGGCCCACAGCAACGACGTGCGTACCGCCAACAGCCGCCTGCCCGCCTCCCCGGCCGACCTGATGCTGCGCATCGTCAACCAGATGGTGGACGGCTTCTTGGAGTTGCGGCGCGAGCTCACGCGCCAGCTCGACCACTGGCAAACCGAGCTGCTCAACCCGCGTACCCGCTTCAACAACTGGGCCGCGCTGCTGGATACGCGACTGGCACTGCACCAGCTCGACGAAATCTGCGAAGACCAGCGCTCCGCCGTGCAGGACTGGATTGAAGCGGTGAAGACCTGGCCGGAGGCAGACACGCCAGCGGCCCAGCGCGAACGCGATCTGCTGCTGGTGCGCAGCCGCGACCTGCTGGAGCACATCGAACGCGTAGTGCACCATGTGCGCCGACTGGAGCAGAGCGTGGAGACCGTCGTGCAGATCCACTTCAACGCGCAGAGCAACCGCACCAATGACATCATGCGCACGCTCACGGTGCTCACCGCCATCTTCCTGCCGCTGAACCTGATTGCGGGCATCTTCGGCATGAATTTCGACGCCATCCCGCTGATCCACAACGACAGCGGTTTCTGGTGGGCCATGGGGTCGATGGGGTTGACCGCCGTGGCCCTGGTCCTGCTGTTCTGGCGCAAGCGCTACCTCGAGCGCAGCGGGCGCTAGCTAGTTCGGCCCTGGGCCGGCCCCGGTCTCCGGTCCGGTGCCGATCTTCAGATGCACCAGCAGGTCGGCCACCAGTTCCAGGCGCACCAGGGGGCTGTCCACCGCCAGGAACTGCTGCTTGAGCTGCGGGCTCACCGGCAGGATGTCGCACCAGCGATGGGCCAGCCAGCCGCAATCGTCCCACTGCAGCGGGGGCTGGATCGGCAACTCATCCCCGGGCTTGGCCTGTGCCTGCATGTGCTGCAGCAGGCGCTGCAGGCCGACCCGGACATGGACGAGATCAGCCGGCACGGGGACAGGTGTGTCCTCCTCCAGGTATTCGGCCTCGCCGGTCCACAGGCCGTGTTTCAGCTGCTCACTGCGCAGCAGGCGAAAACGCCGTCCGCCGCGGCAGCGGATCAGCATCAGCCCGGGCTGCGGCCGCTCGAAGGAGGTGATGTGCGCCATCGTGCCCACGAGGTGAAACACTTCGGGCCCGAAGGCCGGCTCACCTGCCTCGCCGGGACGCGGCGCCTGCCGCACCTCGCTGCCACTGCTGAGGCAGACCACGCCGAAGGGGGCCCCTTCCTTCTGGCAACGCTGGATCAGGTCCAGGTAACGCACCTCGAAGATGCGCAGCGGCAGCACGCTGCCGGGGAACAGCACGGTCTGCAGGGGGAAGAGGGGCAGCTGGAAGGTCGAACTCATCTCAGGGTCTGTTCAACTGGAACAGGTTCGCCCCATTGTCCCAGGCGATGCGGCGCGCCACGTCCGGGGGCAGGTCGCCCAGCCAGCGACGGTAGCCGCGCATCAGTTCGTCGTAATACATCCAGCGCTGGTTGACCCAGGTATCCGACCCGATCAGGAAACGGTCCGGGTATTTCAACAGGAGCGCGCGCCATTCCGGGCACAAACTGCCCTCACCACAGGTCAGTCCAGGCCGGTAGGACAACTCGCCCATGAGCCTGGGATACTTGTCCAGCAAGGCCTGCACGCGCGCCGCCGGTGCGCCACCGATGCCGGTATGCGCCCAGATCAGGCGCGCGCCGGGCGCGTGCGCCATCAGCAGATCGATGGCCACGTCGTCCACATGCGCCAGCACGGCCAGCTGCTTCTCTGCGGCGAATTGCATGAGCTTCTTCGCCGCCGGGCCATTGGCATTGGCGCTGTCGTAGAGATGGAACTCACCGATGCCGCGGTAGGGCCCGGCCGCCGTGCCGCGCGCGAACTCGGTCTGCACCATGGTGTAGATGCTCTCGTCGCGGAACCAGTTGTCGTAGTCGGCCCGGTTGCGGTAGAGGCGGATGAAGGGCACCACCGTCACGCCGGCCGCGCGGGTCTGCGCGCCCGCCCCGGCGAGGGTCTTGGTGCCATCGTTGGGCCGGCTGTTGGCAACGATGGCGCGCACGCCGTTGCGCTGCATGCGGGCCAGCACATCGTCCAGCGGGTGCGGGCCCTGGTAGGCCTCTTCGTTGTAGTGCAGGTGGGCGTCGAACAGCGGGCCGCTGTAGTCAGCCGCCTGGGCCGGGCCGGCGAAGGCCAGCCAACACAGAAAAACCAGCGGGCGCCACACGATGTCAGCCCAGGTGTGCGGCGAAGAAGCCCAGGGTGCGCTCGCGCGCCAGCGCCGCGGCCATGGCATCCCAGGCGCCGCGATGGTCGCAGTTGAAGCCGTGGTTGGCCGCATAGACATGCACCTCGACGTCCGGGTGGGCTTTCTGCAAGGCCGCCACGCCCTCCAGCGGAATCCAGTGGTCTTTCTCGCCGAAATGCGCCAGCACCGGGCACTTCGGCGTGCGCGCGATCTCGGCTGCGGTGGTGATGCCACCGCCGTAATAGGGCACGGCGGCACTCACACCTTTCAGCAGGCAGGCCGTGCGCCAGGTCAGCAGGCCGCCCCAGCAATAACCGACCACGCCCACCTTGCCGGCACCGGCCGCATGATGGATGGCGGCCTGGATGTCCTGCAACACACCCGGCGCGGGCAGCGCCTCCACCGTGGCCTTGAGCGCCATGCCGGCGCTCATGTCATCGGGGGCGTAGCCCAGCTCGACCCCGGGCTTCACACGATGGAAAGTGGCCGGTGCCACCGCCAGGTAACCGGCTGCCGCATAGCCGTCGGCCACGGCGCGGATGTGCGCGTTGACGCCAAAGATTTCCTGCAACACCACCACGCCGCCACGCGGCTTGGCCGCCGGCTGCGCCACGTAGGCCGGGAACGTGAAGCCGTCGGCGGCCTTCAGGTCGATGAACTGTCCCATGCGCTGCTCTCCTGGTTTGTTTTTCAGAGGGATAGGCCCAGCTTGCGGGCCACGAAATCGAGCCGGTCCTGGCCCCAGAAAATCTCGCCGTCGATGACGTAGCTGGGGGCGCCGAACACACCGGCAGCGATGGCCTGCTGCGTGTACGCCTCGTAGCGTTCGCGCACCTCCTGGCTGTCGGACTGGACCAGCCGTTTGGCATCGAGGCCGTTTTCGGCCAGCAGCTCGGCCAGCACCTGGTCGTCGCCGATATTGCGCTCCTGGGCCCAGACGGCGGACAGCACGGCACCGGTGATCTTCATCGCAGCCTCGCTGCCATCATGCAGGTCCACCGCGATGATCAGGCAGGCCGCATCGTCGCCACCGACCGGAAAGTATCTGGGTTGGGGATGCAGCGGGATCTTGAGGAATTCGCTGTGGCGCCTGAGCTCCACCAGGCGGTAAGCCTGGCGCTGCGGCGCGCGCTTCGGCAAGGGCAGGCCGCCGGAGATCGGGAACACCTTGCCCCCCAGGTCCACCGGCAGCACGCGGATGGCGACGCCGGCGGCCTTGGCCATCGCGGCAAAACGCGCATGGCCCAGATAGGTCCAGGGGCTTTGCGGCGCGAAATAGTAGTCCACCGTGCGGCTCATGCGATCTCCTCGAATTTTCAGGAATGGTATCTTGTCGCCGTCACACCTGCAGGAGCGCGGATTTGGACAAGGTTCTACTGGTCACGGGGGGCGGCCGCGGCATCGGCGCCGCCACGGCGCTGCTGGCCGCGCAGCGCGGTTACGCCATCGCCGTCAACTACACGAGCAACTCGCTGGCGGCCGATGAGGTGGTGCGGCAGATCCGCGCGGGCGGCGGCACGGCCATGGCGGTGCGTGCCGATGTGGCCAACGAGGCCCAGGTGCTGGCCATGTTCCAGCAGGTCGACGCCAAGCTCGGCCGCCTCACGGCCCTGGCCAACAACGCCGGCGTGGTGGACACGGCCCAGCGCGTGGACGAGCAGAGCCTGGCGCGCTGGCAGCGCATGTTCGAGATCAACGTCTTCGGCACCATGCTGTGCGCGCGCGAAGCCGTGCGCCGCATGAGCACGCGCCACGGCGGCACGGGGGGCGCCATCGTCAACGTCAGCAGCGTGGCCTCGGTGCATGGTGCCGCCGGACAGTATGTGGACTACGCGGCCGCCAAGGGCGCGGTGGACGTCTTCACCCTGGGCCTGGCGCGTGAGGTGGCCACCGAAGGCATACGCGTCAATGCGGTGCGCCCCGGCATCGTCGACACCGAGATCCACGCCAGCGGCGGCCAGCCCGGGCGTGCGCAACGCCTGGCACCGCAGATCCCGATGCAGCGCCCCGGCACGGCGCAGGAGATCGCCCACGCCATCGTCTGGCTGCTGTCGGATGAAGCGAGCTATGCGACCGGCTCCATACTGGACGTCACCGGAGGACGCTGATGACGACGAAACCCTTGAAGTACTACTGGGAAGACATGGCCGTGGGCAGCACACGCGAACTCGGCAGTGTCAGCCCCACGCGCGAACAGATCATGGACTTCGCGCGCCAGTTCGACCCGCAGCCCTTCCACCTGGACGAGGCCGCGGCGCAGGCCTCGGTCTTCGGCAGCCTGTGCGCCAGCGGCTGGCACACCTGCGCCATGGCCATGCGCCTGATGGTCGACAACTTCCTGTCCGACGCGGCCGGCCTGGGCTCGCCCGGACTGGAAAGCCTGAAGTGGACCAAACCGGTGTTTCCCGGCGACGTGCTGACACTGCGCCACACCATCCTGGACAGCCGCCCCATGGGCAGCCGGCCCGACGTAGGCCTGGTGCGCACGCTGTGGGAGATGCACAACCAGCGCGGCGACAAGGTGCTGCACATGGAAGGCTGGGGCATGTTCCGCCGGCGCACGCCGGCCTCAGCGCCCGATACCCGCAAGGACTGAACATGGATTTCAAACCCCTCGTCACCCTGCTGGCCATCGTCAACCCGCTGGCGATCGTGCCCTTTTTCATCCACTACACCCAAGGTTTCACGCGTGAGCAGCGCCTGCGCACGATCTGGATCTCCTCGCTCAGCGCCTTTGCGGTGATCGCCATCAGTGCCCTGCTGGGCCTGCAGATCCTGGCCTTCTTCAGCATTTCACTCGCGAGCTTCCAGGTCGGCGGCGGCATGCTGCTGCTGACCTCGGCCCTGGCCATGCTCAACGCGCAGCCGGCCGAAGCCAAATCGAATGCCGAGGAAATACAGAACGCGGCCGAGCGTTCGGCCGCGCGCGCCAGCATCGCCGTGGTGCCGCTGACCATCCCGCTGCTGACCGGGCCGGCCACCATGTCCACCGTGGTGATCTATGCCGACAAGGCCAGGGACTTCCTCCAGCTCGGGATGCTGGTGGGCTACGGCGTGGTCATCGCGCTGGCCACCGCCCTGTGTTTTGCGCTGGCCGAGCCGATTGCGCGTGTGCTGGGCAAGACCGGCATCAACGTCATGACCCGGCTCATGGGCCTGATCCTCGCGGCCCTGGCCGTGGAGGTGATGTCCGACGGGCTGATGAAACTGTTCCCGGCCCTCGGTCGTTAGTACGCTGCGACCGCGCCGTTGGAGCGCGGATCGAAACCGCCTTCCAGCACGCCATTGGGGTGGCGCACCAGCATGCCGGCGTGGCCCACGCCCTCGTCCCAGGCGCCTATCGTTTCCACCTCGTGCCCCAGCGCGCGCAACTGCGTCACCACGGCCGGATCGAAACGGCTTTCCAGCTTGAGCGAGTCGCTGGACTGCCCCCAGGTGCGGCCCAGCAACCAGCGCGGCCGCTCGATGGCCTGTTGCGGATGGTCGCCGAAACGCATCACGCGATTGAAGATGGTGGCCTGGGTCTGCGGCTGGCCGTCGCCGCCCATGGTGCCGTAGACCATGCTGCCGCCATCCGGCAGTTGAGCCATGGCCGGGTTCAGCGTATGGAAGGGTTTCTTGCGCGGCTCCAGCGTGTTCACGTGCGCCGGGTCCAGCGAGAAGCTGCAACCGCGGTTCTGCCAGTTCACACCACTGCTGGGCAGCACCACCCCCGAGCCGAACTCGTGGTAGATGCTCTGGATGAAGGAGACGGCGATGCCATTCCTGTCGATCACGCCCATCCAGATGGTGTCGCCCGGATCGGTCTTTTTGCCCCAGGGCAGCGCAACGTCCGCCCGGAAATCCCGTGCCAACGTGTCAATGCGTGCGGGTGTCAGCAACTCGGCCGGCGGCAGAGCCATGAAGTCGGGGTCGGTCAGGTAACGGTCGCGCACGCGGAAGGCCAGCTTGGTCGCCTCCACCTGCGCATGCACGAAGGCCGCGCTCTCGGGACCGGCCTGCTTCCAGCCCGGGAAACGCTCCATCAAGGCCAGAATCAGCAGCGAGACCAGACCCTGCGAAGGCGGCACCATGTTGTGCAGCTGGGCGCCACCGACCGGCACCGTCAGCGGGTCGATCAGCTTGGCCTGATGCGCCTGCAGGTCGGCCAGCGTGAGCGGGCTGCCCACGGCGGCCAGTTCGGCGGCCATCTGCTTTGCGAGTGCACCGCGGTAGTACTCGTCCGTGCCCTTGCGCGCGATCAGCGCCAGCGTGTCGGCCAAGCGTGATTGCTTGAACAGCGCTCCCACTTGCGGCGCCTGGCCCTGGCTCAGGAAGGTCTCGGCGAAACCCGGGCGGTCTTTCAACTCGGCCAGCTTGGCCTGCGTGGTGCTGGCCTGGCTGCGCGTGACGGGGATGCCCTGGCGCGCGAGAAAGATCGCGTCATCGAGCAGGCGGGACAGCGGCAGGCGGCCACCGAGTGACTGCGCCGAAAGTTTGTGCGCCGCGCCCCAGCCCGAAATGGTGCCGGCCACGGTGAGCGCCGCCGTGCCGCCGCGAAAGGGAATGCTGCCGCTGATACCGCGCTGGGCATACCACTCCCGGCTGGCCGCCAAGGCGCTGCGGCCGCTGGCATCGATGCCGCCGGGGCGATTGCCCGGGCCATTGATGACCCAGAAACTGTCGCCACCGATGGAGTTCATGTGCGGGTAGACCACGGCGATGGTGGCCGCGGCGGCGATCATGGCCTCCAGCGCATTGCCGCCTTCGCGCAGCACGGCCACGGCCGACTCGGCGGCCAGGGAATGGGGCGCCACCGCGATGCCGCGGCGGCCGTAGACGGACTGGGACATGAAGGCTCCTGCGAATGTCCGCGTAGATTACCAGCCGATCGCCTTGGGCAGCCAGAGCGCGATCTGCGGATAGAAGAACAGCAGCAGCAGCGCCAGGAACTGCATGGCGATGAACGGCACCACCCCCTTGTAGATGTCCTTGATCGTCACCTCCGGCGGGGCCACCCCCTTCAGGTAGAACAGGGCCCAGCCGAAGGGCGGCGTCAGGAAGGAGGACTGCAGGTTCACCGTGATCAGCATGGCCAGCCAGACCGGGTCCACGCCCTGGGCCAGCAGCACCGGCAGGAACAGGGGCACGGCGATGTAGCTGATCTCGATCCACTCGATGAAAAAACCCAACACGAAGATCAGGAACATCATGAACCAGATGTCGCTGTTCACGCCACCCGGCAGCACCTCGAACATGCGCGTGATCAGGTCCTCGCCATGCAGGCCACGGAAAGCCAGCGCAAACACCTGGGCCGTCATGAGGATGAGCATCATGATGGCGGTGATCTTGCTGGTATCCAGCGCCACGTCCTTCAGGACCTTCAGGGTGAAGCGGCCCGTGAAGATGGTAATCAGCACGGCACCGACGGCACCCATGGAAGCGGCCTCGGTCGGCGCGGCAATGCCACCGACGATGGAGCCCAGCACCGCCACCACCAGCATGATGGGCGGCACCACGACCTTCCAGAAACGGATCCAGAGCTGGCGGCGCGAGACCCCGTCGCGCTCCTCCTGCGGGATCGGCGGCATCAGCTCAGGCTTGAGCCAGCCCAGCACCAGCAGGAAGATGATGTAGACCGCCGACAGCAGCAGGCCGGGGCCGACCGCCGCCGCGAACAGCGTACCCACCGAGAGCTGCATGATGTCCGACAGCAGGATCAGGATCAGGCTGGGCGGGATGATCTGCCCCAGCGTGCCCGAGGCGCAGATCGCGCCGCAGGCAATGCTCTTGTTGTAACCACGCTTGATCAGCGTGGGCAGGGTCAGCAGGCCCAGGGTGATCACGGTGGCGCCCACGATGCCCGTGGTCGCGCCCATGAGCACACCGAACAGGATGATGCCCACGCCCATGCCGCCGCGCACGCCGCCGGCGATGTGGCCCATGACGTCGAGCAGGTCATCCGCCAGACGGGATTTCTCGAGCATCACGCCCATGAAGACGAAAAGCGGAATGGCCATCCACTGGTAACCGGCCACGATGCCGTAGAAACGCGCCGGCAGCAGGCTGAACAGCCCGTCACCAAAGCCCAGGTAGCCGAAGATGAAACCCACGGTCGCCAGCGTGGTGGCCACGGGCACGCCGAGCATCAGCAGGGCGAAAAAGGCCACCAGCATCAGGATGGCATAGGTCTGCGGTTCAAACATGGCCGCCCTCCACCGTCTGCGCGCGCTCGTGGAACAGGCGCAGCAAGGCCGCCACCGTCTGCAGGGCCACCAGGCCGTAGCCGACCGGGATCAGCGACTTGACGATCCAGCGCAGCGGGATGCCCCCGGGGTCGGGCGAGCTCTCCTGGATGGAATAGGACTGGCCGACGTAGGCGATCGACACCTTGACGAAGATCAGCGCCACCGCCAGCAAAAGCAGCAGCGAGATCACGTCGACGATGAATTTCTTGCGCGCCGAGTAGTTCGCGTAGAACAGGTCCACGCGCACGTTGTCGCCACGCTGCAGGGCGTAGCACATGCCCAGCAGGATGAGCGCGGCCAGCAGGTGCCACTCCAGTTCCTGGGCCCAGACGGAACCGAAGCTGAAGGAATACCGCAGCAGGACATTGACCGCGACCAGTGCAATCATGGCGAGAGCCACCCAGAGGGTGGCCCGCCCGACGACATCGATCAGCGATTCAATCTTCTCCATCACGGAGGTGATCGCCTTGTTTGTCATGAAAGCCTTTTCCCTTTTGCGTCAGCCGCGCACCTTGGTGTGGTACTGCTCTTCGCTGACCTCGACCCAGCGGTCGTACTTGGCCTTGAAGGCGAAGTAGGAGTCGTGCACCTTCTTGACCAGCGGGTCCTTGGCCACGGCCTCGGCCAGCACCTTGTCGGTCTCCACGCGCAGCGCCTGGATCACCGCATCCGGCAGGGGCTTGGCCATGACCTTCTGGTTCTTGACCAGGTCTTCCATGGCTTCCGAGTTGGCCTTCTGGCACCAGCCTTCGCTGATGACGTTGCAGGCGGCCGAGGCGTTCTGCACGATGGCCTGCAGGTCCTTGGGCAGCTTGTCCCAGGCAGCCTTGTTGATCAGCAGTTCGGAAACGGTGGCGGCCTCGTGCCAGCCGGTGGTGTAGTAGTACTTGGCCGCCTTCTGCAGGCCCAGCCGACGGTCCTGGTAGGGGCCGACGAACTCGGCCGCGTCGATCACGCCGCGCTCCAGCGCGGGGAAGATCTCGCCGCCGGGCAGCACCTTCACGTCCACACCCAGGTTGGCGTAGACCTTGCCAGCCAGACCGGGGATGCGCATCTTCAGGCCCTTGAGGTCGGCGACGCTTTTGATTTCCTTCTTGAACCAGCCCGTCATTTGCACGCCGGTGTTGCCGCAGGGCATGGCCACCATGCCGAAAGGGGCGTAGACCTCGTTCCACAGGTCGATGCCGCCGCCGTCATACAACCAGCCGTTCATGCCCTGGAAGTTCAGGCCGAAGGGCACGGCGGTGAAGTACTGGGCGGCAAAGGTCTTGCCGGTCCAGAAATAGCTGTTGGCGTGGTTCATCTCCACCGTGCCGGCACGCACGGCATCGAAACCCTCAAAGGCCGGAATCAGTTCACCGGCGCCGAAGACCTGGATCTTCAGGCGGCCGCCGGACATGTCGGCGATGCGCTTGGCCAGGTCGGTCGCGCTGCCCGGGCCGTCCATGTAGAAAGGCGAGCCCTTGGGGTAGGCGCTGGTCATCTTCCAGTTGAAGCTTTGCTGCGCACTGGCCACCATGGGGAAGGCCAGGGCAGCAGCGCCTGCACCAGCGGTGACGCTCTTGGCAACAAACGAACGACGGTCCAGTTTCATGAGGAAGCTCCTTGGGTGGTAATGGATATCCACCTGTCCGCAAGGAGCGTGCCTGATTCAGGGCACTGAAATATCCCGAGCCTCGCACCATCCTGGGGCGAGTTCGAAAATAATAGGCATGCTTATTTTTGCGCCTGCAGCCACTGCACCAGTTCGGTCACCGCGGCATCGGTGGCCGCACCCAATGCGCGCACGCCGCCTGCGGCGTCGGCACTGGCGGCCGGCTGCTGCAGCTGCAGTTCGCGCTGGGCCAGCAACTGTTCGCCGCCAGCCGTGCGCTGCAGCAGACTGGCGCGCAGGCGCAGCAGACCGGCGCTCTGGTCCGCACTGCTGAAAAGCTGGCTGAACTCTTCGAGTTCGATGTGCAGCAGGCGCGGTGCGGCATCACCCGCCGGCGGTAAGGCGTACTGCCGGCCCAGGCCCTCGCGCAGACGCTGCTGCACAAGTTCAGCCGGCACCATGGCCCAGCGCGCCTGGCTGTAGGCGCGCAGCTGCTGCGCATCGGCATAACCCAGGCGATACAGCAGGGCCGGGCTGTCCAGCGCCGGGCTGGCCTGCACGCGCAAGGCCAGCAGCGGCCGCGTGCCCGGCGCTGGCTGGGTCACGACGGCAGCGGCCGGGCCGAAGTCATAACGCAGCGGCGCCGGGGCGCGTTCGGGCAGGCCGGCGCAGGCCGACAGCAGGGCGGCCGACAGCAGCAGCGTCCACCGGGCAGCGCTGCGGAAAGGGGCGGCTGGTGTCAAGTCATCTCTCCTCATCGCACACCTCGCGGCACGACAAAACCGGGTTCGCCCGGCCCAGGCAGGGCCAGGGCGGGACCATAGATCAGGGCCTGGGGGTTGTCGTCCAGCGTGGCGGCGGCGCGCCCCATCTGGCGCACCGAGCGGCCGGCATCATCGAGCGCGCGGTTCAGGCGCGGCAGACTGGACTGCTGCACCGTCTGGCCCGTGCTGGCCAGAGCCCCCACGCCCTGCTGCAACTGGTCCAGCGTGCCGCCGGGCTGCTGCAGGCGCCGGGCCAGGCCTGCATAGTCGTCGGCCGTCTTGCGCACGCGGTCGGCGCTGGCGCCGACACTGTTGGCGGACTCGCGCATGGCCTGGAAGGAGACGCGCGCCTCCTGCATGGCCGGCGGCACAGCCGCAGCCGCCTCGCCCAGGGCATCGATGCTCTTGCGCAGCGCGCGCTGGTTCTCCGGCGCCAGCAGGGCGTTGACGCGGCGCGCGGTCTCCTCCAGCTGCTCCAGGACGCGGCCGCCCTGGGTCGACCACTGCTCCATCAGCCCCGCCCGCAGCGGGATGCGCGCCAGCGCGCTGCCCGGCTCGGGCTGCAATGCGCCGGGGGCCTCCCCCGTGTCGTCAAGCTGCACAAAGGCAATGCCGGTCAAGCCCTGGTAGCCCAGCGTCGCGTAGGTCGAGCGCGTCACCGGCGTGTCGGGCTCGACATCCACCAGCACCAGCACCAGGCCCGGCGTCTTGGGATCGAGGTCGATCCGGGCCACCTTGCCCACCTTGACGCCGCGGTAGCGCACGGCGGCCTGCGACTGCAGGCCGGTGATGGTGCTGCGCGTGACGATCTCGTAACGGCGCATGCCGCCCGTATCGCGGGTCAGCCAGACCGCCAGAACAATCAGCAGCGCTGTCACTCCGAGGACAAATACGCCAGCTGCGATCGCGTGTGCCTTGTTCTCCATAGGGGTTCTTCTAACCTTTCTGGTCCATGTCCGGCAACAGGGTTTGCGCGCGTCGTCCGCGTTCGCCCTGGAAGAAATCCTGCACGAAGGGATGCTCGAAGCGCGCCACTTCCCGGGCCGGCCCGCTGACGACCACCTTCTGGTCGGCCAGCACCGCCACCCGCGTGCTCAGATCGAAGATCGTATCCAGATCGTGCGTAACCATCACCACCGTCAGTCCCAGCTCACGGTGCAGGGAACGCAGCAGACGGCACAGGGCGTCGGCGCTGTCAGGGTCCAGGCCGGCCGTGGGTTCGTCCAGCAACAGCAAGGGCGGGTCCATGATGAGGGCGCGCGCGAGTGCGACGCGCTTGATCATGCCGCCGGACAGATCGGAGGGCATCTTGAGCGCCTGGACCGGCTCCAGCCCCACCAGCTGCAGTTTGACCAGTGCCGCGTCACGCACCAGATCCGGCGGCAGCGTACCCAGTTCCGTCAGGGGAAAGGCTATGTTCTCCAGCACGCTGAAGGCGAGAAAGAGCGCGCCATGCTGGAACAGCATGCCCACCCGGCTGCTTGCCCCTGGCTCGGTCATGCGCGAGGCCGGCTGCCCCAGCACGGTGACCCGGCCGCTGCTGGGCCGCTCCAGCCCCAGGATCTGGCGCAGCAGCACGGTCTTGCCGCTGCCCGAAGCCCCGGCGATGGCCAGCACCTCGCCCTCTTCGACCCGCAGGTCGAGGTCGCGGTGCACCACCGCCTGCCGGCCGGGCGAACGGAACACCGTGCTCAGGTTCTCGATTTCGACGACGGTGCGGCCGCTCATATCAAGACCCCCACGCTCGGCATTGCATGTCCTCGCTGGACGTGTCTCTGCAAGACGCAGAGACTCTTCCTTCCGTCCATGCCTGCGCAGGCAGGCATGGAGCCGCGGGCGTCAGCCCCAAGGGGGCCCTCGCGCCTTCGGGCGGCCGTACGGCGCTCATATCCCCACATTCCTGAACACGACGGCGAACAGCGCGTCCACCAGGATCACGAGGGTGATCGACACCACCACCGACGCCGTCGTGCCCTGCCCCAGGCTCTCGGTGTTGGGCTTGATGCGCAAGCCGAAATGGCAGCCCACCAGCGCGATCATGAGCCCAAACACCGCCGACTTGGAGGAGGCCAGCGTGAGGTTGGACGGCATCACGGCGTCAGGCAATGCCGTGATGAAGTAGGTGGGCGACACGCCCAGGGTCACGTCCGCCGCCAGCATGCCGCCCAGCAGCGCCGCCACCGTGGTCCAGACCGACACCAGCGGCATGGCCACCGTCATCGCCAGTACACGCGGCAGCACCAGCCGGAAGCTGCGCGCTATGCCCATCACGCGCATGGCGTCGATCTCCTCCGTCACGCGCATGACGCCCAGTTGCGCGGTGATGGTAGAACCCGAGCGCCCCGCAATCAGGATGGCCGCGAGCACGGGCCCGAGCTCGCGGATCACGGCGATACCCATGATGTTGACGATGAAGGGGTCGGCGCCGAAGAGGCGGAGCTGCTGCGCCATCAGGTAGGCCAGCACCACCCCGATCAGGAAGCCCACCAGCGCCGTGATGGGCAGCGCCGTGGTGCCGAAGTGGTACAGGTGCCCGGAAAAGTCGCGCCAGGGCCCCTGCATCGGATGACGCAGCAGGCGCCCGATGTCCAGCGCCAGCTGCCCCACCAGCCGCAACATGCCCAGCAGGTGCGCCAGCACGCTCAGCACCTGGGCCCCGAGCGTCCACCATGCGTGAGCCCAGGCATGTCGTTCACGCGGCGGCATGGGCGCCGTGTAGTGCGCCACGCGCTCCAGCACCGCACGCTGGGCCGGCAGTGCCTCCAGCCGCGGTGGCCAGCGACGGCCCCAGCTGTTCCATAGCAACTGGGCGCCCACGTGGTCAAAACGCGTGATCTGGCGCAGGTCCCAACCCGGTGCCACCGTGGGACCCTGGCACAGGTTGCGCAGCTCCCGGTGCAGGGCCGTCCAGGCTGACGGCACGGCCAGCGCCGCCGCCGTCCACGGCCCCTGCAGCACCGCGTCGCCGCCTTGCGGCTGCGGCTGGCGGCTGATGGTCGGGAACTGCGCGGTCATGGGACTTATGCGTTATGAGGATGTGGCGCTGTCCCTGATGGTAAGCGGGTTTTCGCCGCCACAATAGCGGCATTGCACATACGCCACAGGAGAGCCCATGAGCGCCACCCCCGCCACCGACGAGCTGCTGGTCGAACAGCGCGGCCCCGTGCTGTGGCTCACCATCCACCGTGAGACGCGCCGCAACGCGGTCAGCCATGGCGTGCTGGCCGCCATGGCCCGTGCCATCGACGGCGCCCAGCAGCAGCGCGAGGTCCGTGCCATCGTCGTCACGGGCGCGGGTGACAAGGCCTTCTGCGCCGGCGCCGACCTGCAGGCCGACCAGGCCTTCACCACCGACTATTCCGAACCGCAGGGCCATGTGGCGCGCGTGCTGCGCGCCGCCAAGGCCAGCACCGTGCCACTGATCGCGCGCGTCAATGGCGCCTGCATGGCCGGCGGCATGGGCCTGTTGGGCATGTGCGACCTGGCGGTGGCCTCGCGCCACGCCACCTTCGGCCTGCCCGAGGTGAAGGTCGGCGTGTTCCCGGCCCAGGTGCTCAGCGTTCTGCAGCACCAGATCCCGCGCCGCAAGCTGGCCGAGCTGTGCCTCACCGGCGAGCCGCTGACCTCGGCCGAGGCGCTGGAGTACGGCCTGGTGAACTACGTGGACGACGATCTGGACGGCAAGCTGCAGTGGTTGCTGGAGCGCCTGCTCGACAAATCGCCCGCCGCCATCCGCCGCGGCCTCTACACCATGAAAAAGATCGAGGCCATGGCCTTCGAAGAGGCCATGTCCTTCACCGAAAGCCAGATCGCCCTCTTCACGCTGACGGAAGACGCGAAAGAAGGCCAGGCCGCCTTCAAGGAAAAGCGCAAGCCGGTCTGGCCCGGGCGCTGAGCCGTTCGCCGCGCCCGATGGGGCCGGCATTTGATGCATATCAAGAAACGCCCCGGCCTCGGGCGTAGCATGCGCTGACCATTCCATCACAGGAGGAGACCGCCATGGCGTCGAATGAAGCTGTTACAGCGAGCCGCGCGCCAGCGCGCGAATCCGTCAACGTCTACGGGCTGCTGGCGGCCCTCGCCGGCCTGATCATCGTCATGCTCCTGCCCAAACCGGCGGCGCTGCCGGTGGCCGGCCAGATCATGCTGGGCCTGCTGCTGTTCTCCGTCATCCTGTGGGTGACCGAAGCGGTGGACTACGCCATCAGCGCCGTCCTCATCACCGCCCTCATGGCCTTCATGCTCGGTTTGGCGCCCAATGCGGCCAAGCCCGAGGCCGTGCTGGGCACCGGGCCGGCGCTCACGCTGGCCCTGGGCGGTTTTGCCAACACGGCCCTGGCCCTCGTCGCCGCGGCCTGTTTCCTCTCGGCGGCCATGACGATCACCGGGCTGGACAAACGCATCGCCCTCTTCATCCTGTCCAAAGTCGGCGCGCGGACCAACCGCGTGCTGATCGGCGCCATCCTGGTGGGCATCGTGCTGTCCTTCCTGGTGCCTTCGACCACGGCGCGCGTGGCCTGCCTGGTGCCCATCATCATGGGCATCATCCTGGCCTTCGGCGTGGACCAGCGCTCGCGTTTCGCCGGCATGCTGATGATCGCCACCGCCCAGTCCGCCTCGATCTGGAACGTGGGCGTGAAGACCGCGGCCGCGCAGAACATGGTGGCCATCGGCTTCATCGAGAAGGCCTACGGCCAGACCATCACCTGGAGCGACTGGCTGATTGCCGCAGCGCCCTGGTCCATCCTGATGTCCATCGCCCTGTACTTCGTGATGATCAGGATGATGCCGCCCGAGACCAAGGAGATTGCCGGCGGCAAGGAAACCATCCGCCTGGCGCTGCACGCCCTGGGGCCGATGAGCTGGGCCGAGAAGAAACTGCTGTTCATCACCCTGACCCTGCTGGCCTTCTGGGCCACGGAAAAGGTGCTGCACCCCTTCGACACCTCGTCCACCACCATCGCCGCCATCGCGCTGATGTTCACGCCGGGCATCGGCGTCATGGGCTGGAAGCAGGCGCAGTCGAAGATCCCGTGGGGCACCATCGTGCTGTTCGGCACCGGCATCAGCCTGGGCACGGCCCTGCTGCAGACCAAGGCCGCCGCCTGGCTGGCCAACATCATCGTCGCCAACCTGGGCCTGGCCGGCGCCTCGGCCTTCATGATCCTGGCCCTGCTCGCGCTGTTCCTGATCGTGGTGCACCTGGGTTTTGCCAGCGCCACCGCCCTGGCCTCGGCCATGATCCCCATCATGATCAGCGTGCTGCAGCAGATTGCCGGCGGCCCCGACGCTGCGCCCATGAACCTCGTGGGCATGACCATGCTGCTGCAGTTCGTGGTGAGCTTCGGCTTCATCCTGCCGGTCAATGCACCGCAGAACATGGTGGCCTACGGCACCGACACCTTTGCGGTGCGCGATTTCGTGCGCACGGGGCTGGTGCTCACGGTGATCGGGTTTGGGCTGGTGTTGCTGCTGGGGGCGACTTACTGGCAGTGGATGGGCTACCTAACGAAGTGAGGCTGTGGCTCCCCAATGGTTGCCAACGATGACTCAAATGTCGGATGTTCGGCACATAGTGATTGCTCATAGCCATGACTGACCTGACGGACGATGAACTCTTAGCTAACCGTTTGCACCGCGTTACGAAGGACATGGATGAGGTCATAGGCTTCCTGGACGCCTTCAGTGAGTTTGTCGCGCTCCCTGAAGACAAACGACTTAGCTATCACAGCGAATTGATGCTAGCGGCCTACAGCGCGGCGATAGTGTCATATTCGCGAGGATTTCTTAAGTCTCATTCTGTTGGCTATGCCGCCAGAAGATTGACGACCGAAGATCTGAACATCTTTCGCCAGCAATGGGCCAAAGAACTGCACGATCTCGTCATCGAAAAACGGGACACGATGGTCGCTCATGCCGACTGGGAACACCATAACACCCGACTCGACAAGGAGGACTCACCTTCGAACGGCTCTGTCCGGGTATCGTCGATTCCACAGGTATTTGCCGGGATTCAGCACCATCAGTTTAGGGAGCTGGCTGCAGCCGTCTTATCGGAGGCCAAGAACAGATATTTCGACATTGACCGAAAGCTGGTTTCCAAGAAGGGTTGATCGATATCACCCCCAAGTCGCGCCCTCACCGCCACACCTGCTCCAACGCCGTCCACGCACTCCCCACCACCGGCTCCCCGCGCCGCGCGCGCAGGCTGACGAAGCACAGCTGACACTCCAGGCTCACGCGGTCCGCCACCACCAGGCCGCGCGCCTGCGCCTCGGTGATGGCGATCGATTCGCGCACCAGGCTCAGGCCCACGCCCGAGCGCACCAGGTCCAGCATCGACGCCTCCTGGTCCACCAGCGCCACCTGGCGCGGCGTGACGCCCAGCGGAGCGAACACGCCGGCCAATAGCCGGTGGTGCGCCGAGGCCGGCGGCGTGGCGATCCACGGGAGCGCGGCCAGGGCCTTCCAGTCGCGGCCCAGCACCTGTTCGCCCCAGCCGGCGGGGGCCAGCACCCGGTAGCTGAAGTGCGAGAGCACGCGCACCTCGTGCGGCCCCGCCTCCTGCGTCTCGCCCGGCAGGCCCAGGTAGAAACCCACGTCGAGTTCACCACGGCCGATCTGTGCCAGCACCTCGCCGCTCATGCCCTGGCGCAGCTCGGTCTCGATCTGCGGCGCGGTTTCCACCAGTTCCTTGAGGAAGGCGCCCAGGCGGATGAACTCGGGGTCGAGGATGGTGCCGATGCGCAGGCGCCCGCGCACCGTGCTGTGCAGGCTCTGGGCGGCCTGGCCGAAGTCGGCCAGCGCGGCCAGCGCCTTTTCGGCCTGCGGCAAGAGGGCGGCACCGTCGGGCGTGAGGGCCAGGCCGTGCGGCGTGCGCGTGAAGAGCTGCAGGCCTGTAAGCTCGGCGAGAGCCTTGAGCTGTAGGCTCACCGCGGGCTGGCTCAGGTGCAGGCGGGTGGCGGCGCGCGAGACGTTGCCCTCGCGCGCGACGGCGACAAAAGCACGCAGGGTCTGGGGATCGGCAGGTGCAGCCATATTTAAGAAATTTATATCACCATTTTGAGCAAGTCATTGGAAAAACGCGCCAATTTCTCCGACACTTCGCCATCCCCGTGGAGACTTCATCATGAGCATTGCAAATATTGACCACTACATCGGCGGCAAGCTTGCCGCCGGCACGTCCGGCCGCGCGCAGGACGTCTACAACCCCGCCACCGGCGCCGTCAGCGGTCGCACCGCCCTGGCCAGCGCGGCTGAAGTCGACAAGGTCGTGGCCGCCGCCCAGGCCGCCTTCCCCGCCTGGGCCGACACCTCGCCGCTGCGCCGCGCGCGCATCCTGTTCAAGTTCCTGGAACTGATGAACCACCATCGAGACGACCTGGCACGCCTGATCACGGCCGAGCATGGCAAGGTGTTCACTGACGCGCAGGGCGAGGTCACCCGCGGCATCGAGATCCTGGAATTCGCCACCGGCATTCCGCAGCTGCTCAAGGGCGACTTCACCGAGCAGGTCTCCACCGGCATGGACAACTGGACGATGCGCCAGCCCCTGGGCGTGGTAGCGGGCATCACGCCCTTCAACTTCCCCGTGATGGTGCCGATGTGGATGTTCCCGGTGGCGATTGCCGCGGGCAACACCTTCATCCTGAAGCCCAGCCCGATCGACCCCAGCCCCTCGCTCTTCATGGCCGATCTGCTGAAGAAAGCCGGCCTGCCCGACGGCGTGTTCAACGTGGTGCAGGGCGACAAGGAGGCCGTGGACGCGCTGCTGGCCCACCATGACGTGAAGGCCATCAGTTTCGTGGGCTCCACGCCGATCGCCAACTACATCTACGAGACCGGCGCGCGCAACGGCAAGCGCGTGCAGGCCCTGGGTGGCGCCAAGAACCACATGGTGGTCATGCCCGACGCCGACCTGGACCAGGCCGTGGACGGCCTGATCGGCGCGGCCTACGGCTCGGCCGGCGAGCGCTGCATGGCGATCTCGGTGGCGGTGCTGGTGGGCGACGTGGCCGACAAGATCATGCCCAAGCTGATCGAGCGCACCAAGTCACTCAAGATCAAGAACGGCATGGAGCTGGACGCCGAGATGGGCCCCATCGTCACGGACATCGCGTACAGCCGCATCACCGGCTACATCGAGCACGGCGCCAGGGAAGGCGCCAAGCTGCTGGTCGACGGCCGCGGCTTCCAGGGCAAGGCGGCCGGCGCCGGCTGCGACAAGGGCTTCTGGCTGGGCGGCACGCTGTTCGACCACGTCACGCCCCAGATGAAGATCTACAAGGAAGAGATTTTCGGCCCGGTGCTGTCCTGCGTGCGTGTGCCGGACTTCGCCACCGCCGTGAAACTGATCAACGACCACGAATTCGGCAACGGCGTCTCCTGCTACACGCGTGACGGCCACGTGGCCCGCGAGTTCTCGCACCGCATCCAGGTCGGCATGGTGGGCATCAACGTGCCGATTCCCGTGCCCATGGCCTGGCACGGTTTCGGCGGCTGGAAGCGTTCGCTGTTCGGCGACATGCACGCCTATGGCGAAGAGGGCGTGCGTTTCTACACCAAGCAGAAGTCGGTGATGCAACGCTGGCCGGAGAGCATCGGCAAGGGCGCTGAATTTGCCATGCCGACGAGCAAGTAAAGCCCCCCTGAGCCGGCCTGAAGGCCGTCTTCCCCCGGAGGGGGACGCCACCAGCGGCCCGGCAAAGCCGGTTCCGCGGTGGCCCCCGATCAAGGCACTTCATTCCAACGGCGCACGGCTGCGGAGACAAATCGATGAGCGACATGACCTTCGACTACATCATCATCGGCGCCGGCACCGCCGGCTGCCTGCTGGCCAACCGGCTCAGCATGGACGCGAGCAAGCGCGTGCTGCTGATCGAGGCGGGGCGCCGCGACGACTACCACTGGATCCACATCCCGGTGGGTTATCTCTACTGCATCGGCAACCCGCGCACCGACTGGCTGTACAACACCGAGCCCGCCGCCGGGCTGAACGGCCGCACCCTGCGTTACCCGCGCGGCAAGACCCTGGGCGGCTGCTCCAGCATCAACGGCATGATCTATATGCGCGGCCAGTCGCGCGACTATGAGCAGTGGGCCCAGCTGACCGGCGACGACCGCTGGCGCTGGGACCAGGTGTTGCCCTACTTCAAGCACCACGAGGACTATTACAAGGGCGCCGACGCCCTGCACGGCACCCGGGGCGTGCCGACCGAACTGCTCGACACGTCGAAGCAACCGGCCGACCTCTACCGCAAGCTCATGCGCCACCACCAGACCGGCGGCGAATGGCGCATCGAGAAGCAGCGCCTACGCTGGGACGTGCTCGACGCCTTTGCCCAGGCCGCGGTGCAGGCCGGCATCCCCGCCAGCGAGGACTTCAACCGCGGCAACAACGAAGGCGTGGGTTACTTCGAGGTCAACCAGAAGAGCGGCTGGCGCTGGAACACGGCCAAGGCCTTCCTGCGCCCGACCTGTTACGGCCGCCCCAACTTCGAGCTCTGGACTTCGGCCCAGGTGGCACGCCTGGTCGTGGACACCGCGCCCGACGGCAGCAAGCAGTGCACCGGCGTGCAGGTCTGGACCGGCCAGGAGATGGTGACGGCCACCGCCACGCGTGAGGTGGTGCTGGCCGCAGGCAGCGTGGGCTCCACGCAGATCCTGCAGCTTTCGGGCATCGGTCCGGGCGAGCTGCTGCGCCGCCACGAGGTGCCCGTGGTGCACGAGTTGCCCGGTGTCGGTGCCAACCTGCAGGACCACCTGCAGATCCGCTCGGTCTACAAGGTGCAGGGCGTCAAGACGCTCAACACCATGGCCAACAGCCTGTGGGGCAAGGCCATGATCGGCCTGCAGTACGCGATCAAGCGCAGCGGCCCCATGAGCATGGCACCCAGCCAACTCGGCGCCTTCACCAAGAGCGACCCGGCGCAGCCCTGGCCGAACATCGAATACCACGTGCAACCGCTCTCGCTGGACGCCTTCGGTGAGCCCCTGCACGGCTTCAACGCCTTCACCGCCAGCGTCTGCAACCTGAACCCGACCAGCCGCGGCAGCATCCAGATCCGCAGCAATCGCTTCGAAGATGCGCCGGCCATTGCACCGAACTACCTGAGCACCGAAGAGGACCGCAAAGTCGCTGCCGATTCGCTGCGCGTCACGCGCCGCATCGTGGAGCAGCCAGCCCTGGCCAAGTACCAGCCGCAGGAGTGGAAACCCGGTCTGCAGTACCAGAGCGACGAAGACCTGGCGCGCCTGGCCGGTGACATTGCCACCACCATCTTCCACCCGGTGGGCACCACGCGCATGGGACGTGCGGACGATCCCATGGCCGTGGTCGACCCGCAGCTGCGCGTGCGCGGCATCCGCGGCCTGCGCGTGGCTGATGCCGGTGTCATGCCCACCATCACCAGCGGCAACACCAACTCACCCACCTTGATGATCGCCGAGCGCGCGGCGCACCTGATCCTGAGCGAGACCTGAGCAAGCCGCTCAGCGCAGACGCCCGACGTAACGCGCCTCCAGCCCCGACAAGTCCGATGCCTCTTCCCTGGGCATCACCTTGGGCACGGCCTTGACTGTTTTTGGTGCAGGGCGCAGGGCCTGCATGGCGGCATCCATGCGGTGCGCCAACTCGGCCAGCTCGCCCAGGCCTTTTTCCAGGGCGGCTGCGCGGGCAAAACGCACCACATCGTCGGCATATTCCAGATTGCGGGCCATCCATTCGGTATCGGTCACCCGTCCGGTGACCCGGCGCAGCTGCACGTGCAGATGGGCGGCGATGGCGATGCGTTCACTCTCGAGCATGGTGGTTTCCTGCAGGACACGAACCAGCCGGGAAGCAGTATCCGTGCCACAGCCTGGGCAAGCCGCCGGCCCAGCCCGGGGAAACCCCTAGGCCGCCGCCCGGCGCACTGACTTACATTACGACCACTCGCAAGCGCGCCCCGGGCGCCGCATGAGAGGAACCGAGGAAGACTTCGACTCAAACGTACAAGAAAATTGATACCATCCAGAGCAGATGGCGTTCACCAAGGCACCGCTAACCCCGGTGCCTTTTTATTTTCCGCACCCGGTTTTTCATGGAATTTTTCCTGGTCACGCTGGCCTCGCTGCTGGCCGGTTTTGTCGATGCCATCGTGGGCGGTGGCGGCCTGGTCCTGCTGCCGGCCCTCTTCGCCACCTACCCCACGGCGCACGCCGCCACCCTGCTGGGCACCAACAAGTCCGCCTCGGTCTGGGGCACGGCCTTCGCCTCGGTGCAGTACGCGCGCCGCGTGGAGGTGCGCTGGCGTGCGCTGGCACCAGCCATGGGCCTGTCCTTTGCCGGCGCACTGGCCGGCGCCTGGATCGTCACGCTGGTCTCGCCCGACTTCCTGCGCAAGCTGATGCCGGCCGTGCTGCTGGGGGTGCTGATCTATACCGTGGCAAAGAAGGAGCTGGGGCGCAACCACGCGCCGCGCTTTGCCGGCCGCCAGGAGTTGCTGGCCGCAGGCAGCGTGGGGCTGGTGATCGGCTTCTACGACGGTTTTTTCGGCCCGGGCACGGGCAGCTTCTTCGTCTTCCTGCTGGTGCGCTGGCTGGGCTACGACTTCCTGCACGCCTCGGCCAGCGCCAAGCTGCTCAACCTGAGCAGCAACCTGGCCGCGCTGATCCTGTTCGCGCTCAAGGGCTACGTCTGGTGGCATTTCGCCCTGACCCTGGCCCTGGCCAATATCGTGGGCAGCCTGCTGGGCACGCGGCTGGCCCTCAAGCACGGGGCCGGCTTCGTGCGCGGCGTCTTCATCGTGGTGGTGAGTGCGCTGATCCTCAAGACCGGCTACGACGCTTTTCTGCGCCAGATCTGAACAAGCTCAGGGCTCGACAGCTACCTGCACGCCCGCCTTGCCTTTGGGCGGCCAGGCCACCTCGGCCGCCAGGCGCGGCTTGCCGATCGGCGTCGCTGCGCGGCCCTGCTTGACGGCGGCCAGGTCTTCCTCGCTCGGGTACTGGCCCAGCAGCCAGTAGTCGAACACGCGCCGCGCCATCGGGGCCGCATGCTCGGCACCGAAACCCGAGTTCTCCACGATCACCGCCAGCGCGATCTTGGGCTCATCCACCGGTGCGAAGGCGATGTACAGCGCGTGATCGCGCTGGTGTTCCTCCATCTTGCGCGCATCGTACTTCTCCTTCTGGCCGATGGTCACGGCCTGCGCGGTGCCGGTCTTGCCGGCGCTGAGGTACTTGGCGCCAAGGAAGGAACGCGCCGAGGTGCCGTCCTGCGTCACGGCCGCCAGCGCCCGGCGCACGATGGCCAGGTTCTGCTGGCCGTAGCGCAGGTTCTCCGGCTGTTTCTTGGCCACGTCCTGTATCACCGGACTCCCGGCATCCTGCGTCCCGATGACCAGATGGGGCGTGTACTTGACCCCGTTGTTGGCCAGCGTGCCCGTGGCCGAGGCCAGCTGCAGCATGGTGAAGGTGTTGTAGCCCTGGCCAATGCCCAGTGAAATGGTTTCACCGGCATACCATTTCTGCTGCTCCGGCCGCTTGTAGGCCCGGCGCTTCCAGGCCTGGCTGGGCAGCACGCCGCGCACCTCGCCCTGGATGTCGATGCCCGTGAGCTGGCCGAAGCCCAGGGGTTTCATGAAATCGTGGATGGCGTCCACGCCCAGATCGTTGGCCAGGGAGTAGTAGTAGACGTTGCTGGACTTGACGATGCTGCGGTGCATGTCCACCGGGCCCAGCCCACCATCGCCGTGGCTGCGGAAGGTGTGGTCGCCGAAGGTCCAGGAACCGCCGTCGTAGATGATGGTGGAAGGCGAGCGCTTGCCGGTCTCCAGCGCCGCCATGGCCATGAAAGGCTTGTAGGTCGAGCCCGGCGGGTAGGTGCCGCGCAGGGCCCGGTTCAACAGGGGCTTCTCGATCGATTCGTTGAGCGCCTGCCAGGATTCGGCGTCGATGCCTTCGACAAACATGTTCGGGTCGAAGGTCGGCTTGCTGACGAAGGCCAGGATCTCGCCGTTGCTGGGGTCGAGCGCCACCAGCGCACCGCGCCGCGCGCCGAACATTTCCTCGATCAGGTTCTGCAGCTTGATGTCGATCGACAGCACCACGTTGTTGCCCGGCTTGGCCGAACTGCTGGCCAGCTTGCGCACGGCCCGCCCGCCGGCCGAGGTCTCGACGCGCTCGAAACCGGTGATGCCATGCAGGTGTTTCTCGAAGCTCTGCTCCACGCCGAGCTTGCCGATGTAATCGGTGCCGCGGTAGTTGGCCTGGTCTTCGTCATCCCACTCCTCCTGCTCCTTCTTTTCGGCCGGGTTGATGCGGCCGATGTAGCCCACCACATGGCTGCCGAGCTCGCCCCAGGGGTAGTTTCGGAACAGGCGCGCGCGGATATCCACGCCACTGAAACGGTAGCGCTGCACGGCAAACCGCGCCACCTCCTCGTCGGACAGGCGCGTGCGGATGGGCAGGGACTCGGCGCCCTTGGTCTCTTCCATGAGCTTACGGAAACGCCGGCGGTCGCGCGGAGTGATCTCGACCATGTCGGCCAGCTCGTTGATGGTCTGCTCCAGATTGGCGACCTGGGAGGGGGTGATCTCCAGCGTGTAAGCCGAGTAGTTGGTCGCCAGCGGAATGCCGTTGCGGTCCAGGATCAGGCCACGCGTGGGCACCAGCGGCACGACCGTGGTGCGGTTGATCTCGGCCTGCTCCTGCAACTCGGCATGGCGGACCACCTGCAGGTAGACCAGCCGGAAAAACAGGACCAGGAAGCAGGCGAACACCAGCAGTGAGACGACCAGCCCGCGCGCACGGAAGCGATGCAGGTCGGCTTCGACGTTGCGCAGTTCGGTCATGGCAGCAGGCTACAGCGGCCGGTTGGCGTCGGGGTCGGGCGCACGCCGCTGCGGCAAGAGCAGCAGCATGGAGGCCAGCGGCCACAGCAGCGCCTCGATCAACGGCGCCAGCAGCATGGAAAAGCCCGGGAAATTGCCGCCCACCATCAGGCGCACGGCCAGCGCCACCGAATGGGCGGCGATCAGCAGGGGCAGCACGTGCACCGACTGCGAAGCCAGCGTGAACCACAGCAGACGGCGATGGATGGCAATGGCCAGGAAGTTCAGCACCGAATAGGCCAGGGCGTGCTGCCCCAGCACGCTGCCCTGGTGTACGTCCATCAGCAGACCGAACACAAAGGCCGCCCCGATGCCGATGCGCTGCGGCTGGTGCACGCCCCAGAAGACCAGGGTCAGGGCCAGCAGATCCGGCGCCCAGGGCGCGCGCCCCCAGAGTGCAATGTTGAGCAGCAGGTTGAGGCCGAAAGCCCCCGCCAGGCTGCCCCAGATGAAGAGGGGGTTGGCGGGCAGCAAGAGCTGCTGGCCGGGACGCATGATCATTTCTGCACCCCCTTGCCGCTGTCCTTCTTGGCCGGTTTCGTCGCGATCACGGCCTTGTCCTGCGGGCGCGGCGGCTGCTGGCCGGCCAGGGTGGGCAGCACCAGCACCTGCGAGGCGCCGGCCACCCGGGCCTGCGGCACGCAATAGATCAGCGCAAAGGGCAGTTCAACGCGGCGCTCGACCTTCTCGACGCGCGCCACCGGCAGGCCCGGCGGGAACACGCCGTCGATGCCGCTGGTGGTCAGGATGTCGCCTGGCTGCACGTCGGCATTGCTGCCCATGTAGCGCAGCTCCAGCGCGCCGCCATGCAGGCTCGGATCACCAAAGGCCACGGCGCGCACGCCGGTGCGGATGTTGAGCACGGGGATAGCCTGGTCGGCGTCGATCACCAGCGTCACCTCGCTCAGCGAAGGATAGACCCGGGTCACCTGGCCCAGCACGCCGGATTCGTCGAGCACCGGGGCACCCGCGCTCACACCGTGGATCAGGCCCTTGTCGATGATGACCTTGTGGGCATAGGGATCGGCCGCGTCGTAGAGCACTTGCGCGGCCAGGCCGGGCGTGGGCATGCGCGCGCGCAATTCCAGCAACTGGCGCAGGCGCTCGTTCTCCTGGGATAGCTGGTCGAACTGCTGCACACGCGGCGACTGCAGGCGCAGCTGCTCGCGCAGGGTGGTGGCGTCGTCCTGCGCACTGCGCAGCGACTGCACCTGACGAAACCCGTCGCGGGTCCAGGTCACCGGCTGCAGCAGGGCCCATTGCAGGGGATAAAGCACCGAGGCGATGGTCATGCGCACCGGACCGGTGAGCTGAAAACGCGTGTCCGCCACCATGAGAAACAGCGCCATGGCGCTGAACAGCATGAGCTTGGACAGGGCCGAAGCGCCCTGCCGGAAGAACGGGGGCGGAGCCCTGTCCAGCGTACCAAGTGGCATCGCTGACCTTGTTGATTACTCGTTGGTGAAGATGGCGCCGAGACGATCCATACGTTCCAGGGCGATGCCGCAGCCGCGCACCACGCAGGTCAGCGGGTCCTCGGCCACCAGCACGGGCAGGCCGGTTTCCTCGGACAGCAGGCGGTCCAGGTCGCGCAGCAGCGCGCCGCCGCCCGTCAGCATCATGCCGCGGTCGGCAATGTCGGCACCGAGTTCGGGCGGGGTCTGCTCCAGCGCGTTCTTGACGGCGGAGACGATGTTGTTGAGCGGATCGGTCAGCGCTTCGAGGATTTCGTTGGAAGAAATCGTGAAGCTGCGCGGCACGCCTTCGGACAGGTTGCGGCCGCGCACTTCCATCTCGCGCACTTCGCTGCCAGGGAAGGCCGAGCCGATGTTCTTCTTGATCGCTTCGGCCGTGGGCTCGCCGATCAGCATGCCGTAGTTGCGGCGGATGTAGTTGATGATGGCCTCGTCGAACTTGTCGCCGCCCACCCGCACCGAGCCCTTGTAGACCATGCCGCCCAGCGAGATCACGCCAACCTCGGTGGTGCCGCCGCCGATGTCCACCACCATGGAGCCGCTGGCTTCCGACACGGGCAGACCGGAGCCGATGGCCGCGGCCATGGGCTCCTCGATCAGGTAGACGTCGCTGGCGCCGGCGCCCAGGGCCGATTCACGGATGGCGCGGCGCTCGACCTGGGTCGAGCCGCAGGGCACGCAGATGATGATGCGCGGGCTGGGCTTGAACACGCCGCGCGGGTGGACCATCTTGATGAACTGCTTGAGCATCTGCTCGGTGACGGTGAAGTCGGCGATCACGCCGTCTTTCATCGGGCGGATCGCCTCGATGTTGCCGGGCACCTTGCCCAGCATGGCCTTGGCCTCGTGGCCCACGGCCTGGATGGTCTTCTTGCCCTGCGGGCCGCCTTCGTGGCGGATGGCCACCACCGAAGGCTCGTCGAGGACGATGCCGCGATCGCGAACGTAGATCAGGGTGTTGGCCGTGCCCAGGTCAATGGCCAGGTCAGTGGAGAAATACTGACGGAAAGCTCCAAACATTACTCGTTCCTCTCTGAGGGCACGGCCGACCTTCGTTCGTCCGTCGCCCGATGCGCAAAACGCGCGGGTTTGACTCGTCGCATGGCACCGCAAATCCTGTGGACAGGAAACGATGCCACTAAAGGCGGGATAATACCCTATCCCCTGTGTATAACCCGCTGTTTCGGGGCCTTCGGGCCCCGGGATTACACCCGGTTTCAACCCCTGCTGCCATGTCCCTGAACCCTGACGACATCTCGCGCATCGCCAATCTGGCCCGCTTGGCTCTCTCCCCCGAGGAGAGTACCCGCATGCGGGAGCGCATCAACGGCTTCTTTGCCATCGTCGAGCAGATGCGCGCCGTCGATACCGCCGGCATCGAGCCCCTGGCCCACCCCACCATGGGTGCCGTGGCCGGGCAAGCCGCGCTGCGCCTGCGCGAGGACGTGGCCAGCGAACCGAACCAGCGCGAAGCCAACCAGCAAAGCGCCCCTGCCGTCGAACGCGGCCTGTTCCTCGTGCCCAAGGTGATCGAGTGATGTCCGAACTGCACCAACTCTCCCTCACCGGGCTGGCCCGCCAACTGCGCGAGAAGAAGGTTTCCGCCGTGGAGACTGCGCAGCATTTCCTCGGGCGCATGCGCGCCCATCAGGACCTCGCGGCCTTCCTGGCCGTGGATGAAGAAGCCACCCTGACCCAGGCCCGCGCGGCCGATGCCGCCCTCGCCGCGGGCGGGGCCGGCGCCCTGGCCGGTGTGCCCATCGCGCACAAGGACATCTTCGTCACGAAAGACTTCCCCTCGACCGCCGGCTCGAAGATCCTGGCCGGCTACCGCTCGCCCTTTGACGCCACCGTGGTGGCACGCCTGGCCCAGGCCGGTACCGTGACCCTGGGCAAACTCAGCTGCGACGAGTTCGCCATGGGCTCGGCCAACGAAAGCGTGGCCGTGCCGGCCGTGGGCCACAACGCGCCGACCCCGGTGCGCAACCCCTGGGACCGCAGCCGCACACCCGGCGGCTCCTCGGGCGGCAGCGCCGCCGCCGTGGCCGCGCGCCTGGCGCCGGCGGCCAGCGGCACCGACACCGGCGGCTCCATCCGCCAGCCCGCCGCTTTCTGCGGCATCACCGGCATCAAGCCCACCTACGGCCGCGCCAGCCGCTACGGCATGATCGCCTACGCCTCCAGCCTGGACCAGGCCGGCCCCATGGCACGCAGCGCCGAAGACTGTGCCCTGCTGCTCTCTGCCTTGTGCGGCCCGGACCTGGACCGCGACTCGACCTCGCTGGACCTGCCCGCCGAAGACTATTCACGCTCGCTCAACGACAAGCTCGACGGCCTGCGCATTGGCATCCCGAAAGAATTCTTCGGCGCCGGCCTGGCCGCCGACGTGCGCGCCGCCATCGACGCTGCGCTCAAGGAATACGAAAAGCTGGGTGCGAAACTGGTCGAGATCTCGCTGCCGCGCACCGAGTTGGCCATCCCGGTCTACTACATCATCGCCCCGGCCGAGGCCAGCTCCAATCTCTCGCGCTTCGACGGTGTGAAGTTCGGCCACCGAACCAAGGACTATGTCGACCTGCTGGACATGTACAAGAAGACCCGCGCCGAAGGTTTCGGCGACGAGGTCAAGCGCCGCATCATGGTGGGCACCTATGTGCTGAGCCACGGTTATTACGACGCCTACTACCTGCAGGCGCAGAAGATCCGCAAGCTGATCGCGGACGACTTCCAGCAAGCGTTCAAGCAGTGCGACGTCATCGCCGGCCCGGTGGCACCCACCGTGGCCTGGGCCCTGGGTGACAAGACCGACGACCCGGTCGCCGCCTATCTGGCCGACATCTACACCCTGCCCGCCTCGCTGGCCGGCCTGCCGGGCATGAGCCTGCCCGTGGGATTTGGCGCGAACAACATGCCCGTGGGCCTACAGCTGATCGGCAACGTCCTGCAGGAAGCGAAGCTGCTCAACGTGGCACACCGCTACCAGCAGGCCACCGATTTCCACCTCCGCACCCCGGAGGGCTATTGAAATGAGCACCCCCAAACTCGTCCAGGGCTATGAAGTCGTGATCGGCTTCGAGACACATGCCCAGCTCTCCACGCAGAGCAAGATCTTCAGCCGGGCTTCGGTCGCCTTCGGTGCCGAGCCCAACACCCAGGCCTGCGCCGTGGACCTGGCGCTGCCCGGCACCCTGCCGGTGATGAACCGCGGTGCGGTCGAGCGCGCCATCCGCTTCGGCCTGGCCATCGGCTCGCACATCGCGCCACGCAGCATCTTCGCGCGCAAGAACTACTTCTACCCCGACCTGCCCAAGGGCTACCAGATCAGCCAGTTCGAGATCCCGGTGGTGCAGGGTGGCGAGGTGTCTTTTTTCCTCGGCGACGAGAAGAAGACCGTGCGCCTGGTGCGCGCCCACCTGGAAGAAGACGCGGGCAAGTCGCTACACGAAGACTTCATCGGCCAGAGCGGCATCGACCTGAACCGCGCGGGCACGCCGCTGCTGGAGATCGTGACCGAACCCGACATGCGTTCCAGCGACGAGGCCGTGGCCTATGCCAAGGAGCTGCACAAGATCGTGACCTGGATCGGTATCTGCGACGGCAATATGCAGGAAGGCAGCTTCCGTTGCGACGCCAACGTCTCGGTGCGCAAGCCCGGCCAGCCCCTGGGCACGCGGCGTGAGATCAAGAACCTGAACAGCTTCAAGTTCATGCAGCAGGCCATCGACTTCGAGGTGCGCTGGCAGATCGAGCAGATCGAGGACGGCCACGCCATCCAGCAAGCCACCGTGCTCTTCGACCCCGACACCGGGGAAACCCGTTCCATGCGCACCAAGGAGGATGCGGCCGACTATCGTTATTTCCCTGACCCGGACCTGCCCCCGCTGGTGATTGCACAGGAATGGATCGAGAAAATTCGCGCCGAGATGCCGGTTCTTCCTCGAGTTGTTGCTGCACGTTATGTACGCGACTATGGGCTGTCGGAATACGACGCGGCCATGCTGACCCAAAGTAAATCAACCATGGTTTATTTTCAGGAAGTCATCGGCCAAAACCCACCTGTCCAGCCAAAGATCGCCGCAAACTGGATCATGGGTGAAGTTTCTCGCCGCCTGAATGCACAAGACATCACGATTGATCGCTGCCCTGTAGCACCTAGCGTGTTGGCCGCGCTTATCCAACGCATTACCGCAGGTGTCATCTCGAATAACGCTGCGCGTCAGGTATTCGACGAACTATGGGATGGCGCAACGGATGTAGACGCCGTCATCGAGGCCAAGGGCCTCAAGCAGATGAGTGACAGCGGTGCACTGGAAAAGATCATCGACGAGGTGATCGCGGCCAACCCCGACAACGTGGCACAGTTCAAGGCCGGCAAGGACAAGGCCTTCAACGCGCTCGTGGGTCAGGTCATGAAGGCCAGCAAGGGCAAGGCCAATCCGCAGCAGGTCAACGACCTGTTGCGCAGCAAGCTGGCTTGATGTGTCGGGAAAGCAGGACAGCCGCGGCCGGCCGACCTGCCGGAATCAGTTCGACGGCGCGGCGATCTGCGCCCAGAGCTGCTGCAGGCGCACCAGCTCTTCGTCGAAACGGCCGTTGACGCGCCCCATCTCGGCCTCCTGGTCGGCGATGAAACGCTCCTGCACCGCCATGCTTTTCGCATTCTCATCAACCAGGCGCTGCAGCGAAGGTGGCACCTTGCTCGGATCCTTGGCGTAGAACTCCAGTTCGGTGTCGAGTTCCTTGCGCTGGCGCTCCAGCTCCTTGACGCGGTTCATAGCCGCTTGCCGCACCAAACTGATGGAGGTCAGAGCCTCGGTGCGCTCCTTGTCGTGCACGGAACGGCTGGGATAACGCACCAGCAGGGCACGTTCGCGGCGTTTTTCCTCGGCCTGGCG
Organism: uncultured Hylemonella sp.; assembly: GCA_963512175.1. Taxonomy (GTDB): domain Bacteria; phylum Pseudomonadota; class Gammaproteobacteria; order Burkholderiales; family Burkholderiaceae_C; genus Hylemonella. The sequence goes on from CAUPLI010000006.1 coordinate 40,188, forward strand.
CGCCTGCTCCTCGGCTTCACGACGTTTTTTGGCTTCCAATGCGGTACGTTCCGGCCCGGTCAGGGTGGGGGGAATGATGGCGCGCACCGTGCCACTGGGGTTGAGCAGCCTTTGCTCACGATCGGCACACTCGCGGATGGGGCGATCGGAGGTAAGCTTGCGCCCCTTGGCATCGATGCAGGTGTAGATACCGCCCTCGACACTGCCCTGCGCGTACGCCTGCAAGGTGCTGCCAGCCAGCAGCACCCCCACCCCCGCCCATTCTGCCAATCGCTTCATGTTCAAATGTCCTGGACGCCGTAGCGCTCTCGGTAAGCCAGCACGCGCTGATGGTCGGCGGCTAGGCCGGCGCGGCTGTGTTGCTCCAGATACTGCAACAAATCGGCCAGTTTCGCAATTGCAGCCACCTGCAATCCCAAGCGATTTCGTACGTATTGCACAGCGCTGTAGGGCACGTCCTGGCCGTTTTCGGTCGCCATTTCCTGCCGGTCCAGGGCAATCACCACCCCGTGCGGCCTGGCACCGGCCGCCTCGATCAGGGCGATGGACTCGCGCGCGGCGGTGCCGGCGGACATCACGTCGTCGACGATCAGCACCCGGCCCTTGAGTGGTGCACCCACCAGGGTGCCGCCCTCGCCATGGTCCTTGGCTTCCTTGCGGTTGTAGGCAAAGGGCACGTTGCGCCCGCGCCGCGCCAGTTCCACGGCCAGCGCCGCGCCCAGCGGGATGCCCTTGTAGGCCGGGCCGAAGATCATGTCGAACTCGATGCCCGAGTCGATCACGCGACGAGCATAGAATTCGGCCAGGCGGCCCAGCTTGGCGCCGTCGTCGAACAGGCCTGCATTGAAGAAATACGGGGAGAGCCGGCCGGCCTTGGTCTTGAATTCGCCAAAACGCAGCACCCCGCATTCGACCGCAAAGGCCACGAAATCCTGGGCCAGGCTGTCCTGACCACCCTCCACACCGTCCGCCATGGGAAATTCCTTGTTCAAACTCGTCAGCCTCAACCTCAACGGCATCCGCTCGGCCACCAGCAAGGGGCTGGAAGCCTGGCTGGACCAGACGCGCCCTGATTGTATTGGCGTGCAGGAGGTCAAGGCGCAAGCCGGCGACGTGGCCGGGCGCTTCGAGGAGCTCTCGGGCCTGCGCGGCCATTTCCACTATGCCGAGAAAAAGGGCTACTCGGGTGTAGGCCTCTACACCCGGCACGAGCCCAGCGACGTGCGCATCGGCTACGGCTCGCCCGAGTTCGACGCCGAAGGCCGTTATGTGGAACTGCGCTTCGACACGCCCCAACGCAAACTCTCGCTGATCAGCTGCTACTTCCCCAGCGGCTCCTCGGGAGAAGACCGGCAGCAGGCCAAGTTCCGCTTCCTCGACCAGATCTACCCGCACCTGCAGCAGCTCAAGCAGGAGCGCGAGTTCATCCTGGTCGGCGACGTCAACATCGCACACCAGGAGATGGATCTGAAGAACTGGAAAGGCAACCTGAAGAATTCAGGCTTCCTGCCCGAAGAGCGCGCCTGGATGACGCGCCTGCTCAGCGAAGGCGGCCTGGTCGACGTCTACCGCCAACTGCAGCCCGAGGCCACCGAGGCCGCCTACACCTGGTGGAGCAACCGCGGCCAGGCCTATGCCAAGAACGTGGGCTGGCGCATCGACTACCACCTGGCCACGCCGGCGCTGGCCGCACGCGCACGAACCGAGGCCGTCTACAAGGGCGAGAAGTTCAGCGACCACGCACCACTGACGATCGCCTACGAAGGCCTGATCTGACCGGGGCTCAACGCCCGGCGTGCAGCCGGGCGTGGATGCGCCGGGTGGTGCGCCACACACCCCAGATCACCAGCGGGATCAGCGCGCCGACGGCGATCTCTGTATTGAGCGGCACGCCAACCGCCTTGACGGCCTTGACGCCGTAGAGCAGCAGGCTGACCACGTAGTAGGAAATGGCCGCGATGGACAGGCCTTCCACGGTGGACTGCAGGCGCAACTGCAGTTCCTGCCCACGTGTGAGCTTGGCCAGCAACTGCTGGTTCTGCACCTCGGTGGCAATGTCCACGCGCGTGCGCAACAAGGCGCTGGCACGCGATACGCGCTCGGAGAGCGAGGCCAGGCGCTGCGCCGTGGCCACCACCGTGGCCATGGCCGGCGAAAGGCGGCGCTGCAGGAACTCGCCCAGGGTCTGGGTGCCGGAGACGGGCTGCTCGCGCAGCTCGGTCAGGCGCTGCCCCACGAGGGTGTCATAGGCACGTGTGGCCGAGAAGCGGTAGTCGTGCTCGGCGGTGGCGCGCTCGACCCGGCCGGCCAGCGACACCAGCGTGTCCAGCAAGGCCTGTTCGGAAGCCGACTTGTTTTCCAGCTGCGCCGTGATGTCGGCCAGTTGCCGCTCGGCTTCGCTCAGCATGGGGCCCAGGCCCTTGGCCACGGGCAGGCCACGCAAGGCCATGAGGCGGTAGGTCTCCAGTTCCAGCAGGCGCTGCGAGACACGACCGGCACGCGTTTCACTCGTGGCCGGCGGCGCGATGACCAGCAGGCGCTCAAAGCCGCTGTCGCGCAGCTGGAAGTCGGTGACTGCCAGAGAGTGGCCGTTGTTGCCCATGACCGAGGCCACCAGGGGATGGCCGCCGAACCAGTCACGCGCCTGGGCCATGGTCGCCTCCGGCGTCGTCAGATCGCCGTGCACCATGGCCAGCTTGATGGCGGCGATGGTACGGCCCGGTATCTCGCGCAACCACTGCGGCGCCACCACCAGGGCGGACAGCAGCTCGGGGTCGCTGGCGCCCAGGTGCGCATGCGCGGGCAGCGGCTGCACGATGGAATAGCGCGTGAACTCGGTGTGCCGTTCCCACTTGACGGTGTAGCCCTCGAAGCGCAGGCGCAGGAAGTTACCCTGCAGGCGCTCGGGCGTCAGATCCTGCTGGCCCGGCAAGCGGCGCAGGTGCTCGCACTCCTGCTCGCGGCTGATGCCTTCGTTGAGCACGGCGACGTAGACCACCAGGGCCGGCAGGCGGATACGTGCCGACGGGCGGGCATGCACCTCGTTGTGCAACATGGCGCGCAGCGTGTCGTCATCAGGCAGCAGGCGGGTGGTTTCTGCAGGAGCGTTCACATTCATGGGCTGCATTTTGCCGGCATTGGCTGACCCAGCCGTGCAAAATGCAGTTTTCATCATCTGATTCCGCTTCCCGGCCATGCTCAAGTACCAGACCGTCCCCGTGACCGCCTTCGAACAGAACTGCTCCATCATCTGGTGTGACGAAACGCTGGAAGCCGCCGTCATCGACCCGGGCGGCGACCTGCCACGCATCACGGCCGCCGTGGCACGGCTGGGCGTCAAGCTCAAGGCCATCTGGCTGACCCACGCCCATCTCGACCACGCCGGCGGCACGGCCGAGTTGTCGCGCCAGCTGGGCCTGCCCATCATCGGTCCGCACCCGGGCGACCAGTTCTGGATCGACGGCCTGGCCGAGCAGAGCCGCCGCTTCGGCCTGCCCCCCGCCGAAGCCTTCACCCCGACCCGCTGGCTGCAGGACGGCGACACCGTCAGCATCGGCCACTGCACCCTCAATGTGCGGCACTGCCCGGGCCACACGCCGGGCCATGTGGTCTTCCACTCCCCCGAGGCCCAGCGCGCCTTCGTCGGGGACGTGCTGTTTGCCGGTTCGATCGGTCGCACCGACTTCCCCCAGGGCAACCACGCCGACCTGATCCGCAGCATCACCGAACGACTGTGGCCCATGGGCAACGACACCGTCTTCATCCCGGGCCACGGCCCCGAAAGCACCTTCGGCCGCGAACGCCAGAGCAATCCTTTCGTCGGCGGAACGTGAGCGCACGCTCATGTCTTTCCATACATGGCTGTGAACCTGCACAAAGACCATGTACATGGCTCATCTAAGTGCTCCTGCCTGCCGATATTCTGAATAATCAAGACCAGTGTCTGAATTCTTCAAGGTTAGTCATGAACTCGCTACGCGCCCACTGGCTGGCGCTGGCCGTCTGTTCCGCAGCGGCTGGCCCCGCAGTGGCACAGAATATTTATACCGACCTGGGCCTGCCCGGCCTGTACTCGCTCAGCGGCAGCCTGAGCCTGCGCGGTGACTCCGCCCCTGGCCTGAACTGGAATCGCGCCGGCAGTGAGGGCTTGGTGGATACCGGCGCCGGACTCCAGGCGAACCGCGCCAGTGTGTACGCCGACTGGTTCCCTTTCGGTGGCGGCTTGCGTCTCGTGGGTGGCCTCAACCTCACCGAGAACCGACCGGACCTCATCAATGCGCCGGTGAACGGCTTTGCCGGCAACCCGAACAGCCTGCGCCTGAAATACCCCAGCTCCTCCACCTATCTGGGCATAGGCTATGGGCAACACGCCCTCGCGAGCAAGGGCCTGGGTTTTTACGCCGACATGGGGGTGTCCCTGAGCACCCTGCCGGCCGATGCCGACGCCAGCCAGGGCGGCAGCGCCGGCACGGCCGCAGGCCTGGAAGGCTGGCGCACGCAGACCAATGGCTGGCTGGGCTTCCGCTACCTGCCCAGCGTTTCCCTCGGCCTGATCTACCGCTACTGAACGACAACCTTTCTCCCAAAAAGCACCGTCCCGGCTGCACTTTGTCATGGCCCCGGCCCTTTTCAAAATGAAAAAACATCTCATCAGCCTGGCCCTCCTCGCCGGCTTTGGCACCAGCCTTCAGGCCCAAGACATCTATGGCGGGCTCGGCCTGCCGGGTCTTTACACCTTGGGCTATGCCCACCCCATCAGCAGCCGTTGGGGCGTGCGCGGCGAATACGCCGGCGGCCTCTCGGCCAGTGCCAGCGGAACCGACAACGGCGTGCGCTACGACGCCACCCTCAAGTCCAGCCGCGCCGGTCTTTTTGCCGACTGGTTTCCCTTCAGTGGCGGTTTCCGCCTGGTCGGCGGCCTCACGGCCAATGACACCCGGCTGAACGTGAATGGCGTGGGCGGCCCCAACACCACCATCGGCAGTGTCACGACCGACACCACCGGCAGGAAATTCAATGTGAGCCTGAAATACCCGAGCACCACCGCCTATCTGGGCCTGGGCTACGGCCACCATGTCTCGACCAGGGGCCTGGGGTTTTATTTCGACGCCGGCCTCACCCTCGGCTCTTTCACAGCCGATATCGACACCGACCTGGTGGGCTACAACGGCATCACCCAGGCTGATGTCGATGCGCAGAAGAAGAAAATGAACGACTCCCTCGGCGGCCTGGGCTACCTGCCCAGCTTCTCCGTCGGCATGGTCTATCGCTTCTGATTCGCAAGCCCATCTGAAAAGCGCAGCCCCATGGCTGCGCTTTTTTCATGGCCGGCTGGTGCCGCGGGGCGGGGCCGGGGCCCGTGCCCGCTCGTACAGCGGCAGCACCTTGGGCAGGCTCTGCTCGATCTCGGTGATGCGCGACTTGCCCGAGGGGTGGGTGGAAAGCCACTGCGGCGGCGCCCCCTTGCTGGCGGCGCTCATCTTGCGCCACAGCGTGACGCCGGCACGCGGGTCGTAGCCGGCGCGCGCGGCCAGCTCCATGCCCACCAGATCCGCCTCCGTCTCGTCGCCGCGGCTGAAACTGAGCATGGCCAGGCTGGCGCCGCCGCGCGCAGCCCCATCCGTGAGGCGCGGGTCCACGCCCAGCCAGGCGGACAGCACGGCGCCACCCACACGCGCCAGCCCCTCCGTCACGACGCCCTTGCCCATGCGCTCGCGGGCATGCTCGCGCAGCGCATGCGCGATCTCGTGGCCCATGACCATGGCCACCTCGTCGTCCGTCAGCTGCAACTGGTCCAGGATGCCGGTGTAAAAGGCGATCTTGCCGCCCGGCATGCAATAGGCGTTGATCTGCTTCGAACCGATGAGATTGACCTCCCACTTCCATTCGCGCGCGCGCGGATTCCAGGCCAGGGCATGGGGAATGATGCGCTCGGCAATGGCGCGCAAGCGCCGCAGCTGGGGATGGTCGGCCGGGGCCAGCGCGCGCTTTTCCGCAGCGCGTGACAGCTGCTGCCGATACTGCTGCAAGGCCAGCTGCTCGACTTCGGCGGCGGGCTTGAGCCTGGCAAACACCGAGTTGCCCCCCACGTCAACACCTTCACGTTCGGGCGCCGCGTAGCTGCCGGCAGCCAGCAACAGGCCTGCCAGTACCGTGGCCAGGCGTAATGTCAGGGATCGTCTGGTTTCGTTCATGGATGTGGGAGCGCGACTTGCTGCGCTTATTATTCCCCGCATGACACCAAGTGCGCCCGAAGCGGCCCAACTCAAGCCCTCCTGGGCCGACACGCTACGCGTCTACCTCGAACCCGCCACCCTGCGCATGCTGGCGCTGGGTTTCGCCGCCGGCCTGCCCTTGCTGCTGGTGCTGGGCACGCTGAGTTTTCGCCTGCGCGAGGCCGGCATCGGCCGTGACACCATCGGCGAACTCAGCTGGGTCGGCCTGGCCTACGCCTTCAAGTGGGCCTGGGCGCCGCTGGTGGACCGCCTGCCCCTGCCGGGCCTGACCCGCTGGCTGGGCCTGCGCCGCAGCTGGCTGCTGCTCTCGCAGATGGCCATCATGGCCGGGCTGGCCGGCATGGCGCTGGCAAACCCGCAGGACGGCCTGCATGCCGTGGTCTGGTGTGCGCTGATCGTGGCCTTCGCCTCGGCCACCCAGGACATCGCGCTGGACGCCTTTCGCATCGAATCGGCCGGGGCCGAGCGCCAGGCCGCGCTGGCGGCGGCCTACCAGACCGGCTACCGCATGGCCATGATCTGGGCCGGCGCCGGCGTGCTGTGGCTGGCCGCGCGCGCCGAGGTCCAGGCCACGGGCTACCAGAACGCCGCCTGGGCCACGGCCTATCTCGTCATGGCGACCAGCATGCTGCCCGGCGTGCTGACCGTGCTGCTCTCGCGCGAACCCGTGCGCCATGAACTGCCGCCGGCGCGCAACGTGGGCGAGTGGCTGCAGGGGGCCGTGGTGGAGCCCTTCACCGACTTCCTGAGCCGCTACAAGTGGCAGGCCGGCCTGATCCTGGCGCTGATCGCCGTGTACCGCATCAGCGACGTGGTCATGGGCATCATGGCCAACCCCTTCTACGTGGACATGGGTTACACCAAGGACGAGGTCGCGGCCGTCACCAAGATCTACGGCGTGATCATGACCCTGGTGGGCGCCTTCGTGGGCGGCGTGCTGGCCATGCGTCTGGGTGTGATGCGCGTGCTCATGCTGGGCGCCGTGCTCAGCGCGGCCAGCAACCTGCTGTTCGCCTGGCTCGGCACGCGTGGGCATGATGTGACGGCGCTGATCTTCGTGATCTCGGCCGACAACCTCTCCAGCGGCATCGCCTCGGCGGCTTTCATCGCCTACCTCTCCAGCCTGACCAACATCAGCTACTCGGCCACACAGTACGCGCTGTTCAGTTCCATGATGTTGCTCGCCCCCAAGTTCATCGCCGGCTTCTCGGGCCACTATGTGGATGCTTACGGCTACAGCAGCTTCTTCACCTCCACCGCCCTGCTGGGCCTGCCCGTGCTGCTGCTGGTGGCACTGGCGGCGCGGGCCGCACGCCGCTGAGGCGTTTACCTATCTTTACAGCCGCGACAAGGGCGGCTGACGGCCGCACCGCATCATGGGCACATGGATAAACTCGCGGACATGAGCCAGCCCCTGCTGATGATCGAAGACGACGCCCGCCTGGCCGCCATGGTCAGCGAGTATCTGGCGCAGTCCGGCTACACCGTGGCGGTCGCCGGCAGCGGCGAGGAAGGCCTGGCCCGCCTGCAGGCCGCCCATCCTGCGCCCCAGTTGCTGGTGCTCGACCTCATGCTGCCCGACATGGACGGGCTGGAGATCTGCCGCCGCATCCGCGCCCTGCCCTCGGCCCTGGCGCAGACCCCCATCCTGATGCTCACCGCCAAGGGCGACCCCATGGACCGCGTGATCGGCCTGGAGATGGGCGCCGACGACTACCTGGCCAAGCCTTTCGAACCGCGCGAGCTGCTAGCGCGCATCCGCGCCGTGCTGCGCCGCCGAGGCGGCAACGGCCCGGCGCCGGCCAGCCAGCTGCGCTTCGGCTCCCTGGCCATCGATCGCGACGCGCGCACGGTCAGCGTCAACGGCCAGGCCTGCGAACTGACCTCCTACCAGTTCGACCTGCTGGTCGCGCTGGCTGAACGCGCCGGGCGCGTGCTCACGCGCGACCAGATCATGGAAGCCGTGCGCGGCCGCGAGCTGGAGGCCTTCGACCGCTCGATCGACGTGCACATGGGCCGCATCCGCGCCGCCATCGAAGCCGACCCCAAGGTGCCCAAGCGCATCCTGACCGTGCGTGGCGTGGGCTACGTCTTCGCCCGCCAGCAGGACTGACATGTCCACGCCGCTGACCCAGCGCCTCTACATCCGCATCTGGCTGGCCGTGGTGGCCGCCATCGTGCTGCTGACCCTGGTCTTCGGCTGGATCTGGCGCCAGGAAGTGGAACGCGAGCGCGCCCAGCGTCCGGGTCGCGAGATCATCCTGCGCAACGCCCAGGGCGAGGTACTGGGCCAGGCCCAGGCGCGCGGCGCGCGCGTCCCCGGCTCCGGCCCGGGCTGGGAATTCGAGGTCCCCCTGCGCGATGGCCAGACCGTCATCGTGCAGTTGCCCCGCCCCGGCAATCGCCCGCCCCCGACACCGGCGCCCTCCTGGTGGCGCCCCCCCTACAACCTGCTCGGCATGCTGATGCTGGTGGCTGCGGCCGTGGCCCTGGGCGCCTACCCCATCGTGCGGCGCCTGACCAAGCGGCTCGAAACCCTGCAACAGGGCGTGGAACGCTGGGGCGAGGGCGACCTGACGCGCCGCCTGCCCGAGGACGGGCAGGACGAAGTGGCCTTCCTGGCGCAACGCTTCAATGTCGCCGCCGCCCGCGTGCAGGCCCTGCTCCTGTCGCACAAGGCCCTGCTGGCCAATGCCTCGCACGAGCTGCGTTCGCCGCTGGCGCGCATACGCATGGGACTGGAACTCATGCAGGCCCAGCCCAACCCGACCACCCACGAGGAAATGGCCCGCAACATCCGCGAACTGGACCAGCTGATCGACGAAATCCTGCTGGCCAGCCGGCTCGACGCCAGCCCCGACGATCTGGGGCCGCTGGAGCCGGTCGAACTGGTCGGCCTGTGCGCCGAGGAATGCGCCCGCACCGGCGCCGAACTCGAGGCGCCGGCCGGCACCACCAGCGTCCTGGTTTCGGGCCTGACCCGTCTGCTGCGACGCGCCCTGCGCAACCTGCTGGAGAACGCCCGCCGGCATGGGGGTGGCGAAGTGACCCTGACCCTGCAGACCCAGGGCGCGCAGGTCGAGATCCGGGTCTGCGACCAGGGGCCGGGCATCCCGCCCGCCCTGCGCGAGCGCATCTTCGAGCCTTTCTTCCGCCTGCCCGGCGCCTCCGAACGCGAGGGTGGCGTGGGTCTGGGCCTGGCCCTGGTGCGCTCCATCGCCCAGCGCCACGGCGGCACGGTGCACAACGAGGAACGTCCGGGCGGCGGTGCCTGCTTCGTGTTGCGCCTGCCGCTGGTCCACTGACAAAGCAAACGCCCCGGGCGTGAAAAACCGCACGCTGCCGACCCGGCAGGGACTGGCGCGGACGGCCCGTGTTTCCTATTGTTACGGCAGACAAGGGGGAACACACCATGAGCGCCACCGCCACCCGTCCACAGCAGCCCGACCGCTCGACCATCGTCACGCGGCACCAGAGCTACCGCGGCCTGAAGGTCGAGCAGAACCTGCTGAGCCAGTTCACCATGTACGTCGTGGAGCTGGACCAGTTCGGTCTGTTCATCTCCGATTCCCGGCCTGAGGCCTTCGATATGGCCTTCGAAGCCCTGTTCAGCGCCAGCCCGCAAGCCCGGACGGCCTGAAAACGCATCCTGAATGTCTTATTTCGAGACACTTTGGGCGTCATATCCCCAATTTGTGGGATATGACGGATGCAAACAGCTGGCTATATTTGTGCCTGTACTGCTGTCACAGTCAAGTTTCAAAGCTTAAGGCCGGTCCCCCACCAGACAAGAACGAGGGGGCCGCCGTTCGATCCCAACGACGTCCTTTCGAGGACTTTTCAAAGCCACCCGCAAGGGTGGCTTTTTTTTCGGCTGAACCGCGCCTTTAGAGCGCAGCGCGCACGCGTTCGGCCGTGATGTCGTTCAGGCAGCGCAGATGTCCCAGGGGGCACTCGCGCTCGAAGCAGGGTGCGCAGTCCAGCGGGGGCTGGTAGGCGGGATCATTCTTCAGCCAGAGCACCTGCGCGCGCGCGCTGAGCGGCGGCGTGTGCAGCGGGCTGCTGGAGCCGAAGATGGCGACCTGCGGCACGTCCAGGGCGGCCGCCACGTGCATGAGACCGGTGTCGTTGCTGATCACGCGGCGCGCGGCGGCAATCAGGCAAAAGGCGTCTGCCAGGGTGGTGGTGCCGGCCAGGTTGCGGCAGTCCGCCCCGGTCGCCAGGGCGGCGATCTCCTGGCCCAACGCTGCCTCCTTGCCCGAACCCAGCAAGAGCGCGGGCGCATCGAGCTGCTGTGCCAGTTCCGCAAAGCGTTGTGCCGGCCAGCGCTTGGCCGGGCCGTATTCGGCACCCGGCACAAAGACGTAATAAGCGCCACGTGCCAGCCCCAGCCTGGCCAGCACGGCATCACATTCGGCCGCATCGACCTGCAGACGCGGCCGGTCGGCCTCGATACCCGTCTCTCCACTGAGCGCAGAGTAGAAGGCCACCATGGGCGGGCGCTTGTCCTTCGGGGGATTCTTCAACCGGTGCGTGAGCAGGCCCACGCGCGCCTCACCCAGGTAGCCCACACGCTTGGGGATGCTGGCCAGGAAGGGCAGCAGCGCGCTCTTGAGCGAATTGGGCAGCACATAGGCCACGTCGAAGCGGCCTTCGATCTGCCGGGCCAGTGCGCGTCGCGCCTTGAACTGCAGGCCGCCATGGGCAAAGGGAAACTCGACGACCTCGGCCACCTGCGGCATGGCGCGGTAGACCGGCGCCACCCAGGGCAGGGCGCCGACCGTGAGACGTTCGCCGCGCGCGGCCAGGCGGCGCAAAAGCGGCTCGGTCATCACCGCGTCGCCGATCCACTGGGGCGCAATGACCAGGGCCGCGGTGTCGCGGCCCTGTGCTTTAGTGGTGGGCGGCGAAATGCTCACCGGCCTTCAGCTTGTACACCGTGCCGCAATAGGGGCACTTGGCTTCGCCGGTGTGGGCCACGTCCAGGTAGACCTTGGGGTGGCTGTTCCAGAGCTTCATGTCGGCCCTGGGGCTGGGGCAGTAGACGCCGCCCTGGGCGTTCAGGTCCTGGGCCAGCAGTTCAACGGTGGACTTGCTCATAGTTACCTTTACTTGATCAGTGGGGGTCCGAGCACATCGCTGACGCGAGTGGTCTGACCCGCCAGATTTCAAACCTTCGTGAGCCAGTGGGCGTACTTGGGGTTGCGGCCGTTGACGATGTCGAAGAAGGCGCTCTGGATCTTCTCCGTGATCGGGCCGCGTGAACCGATGCCGATCTCGATGCGGTCCAGCTCGCGGATGGGGGTGACTTCAGCGGCGGTGCCGGTGAAGAAGGCCTCGTCGGCAATGTAGACCTCGTCGCGCGTGATGCGCTTTTGCACGATCTCCAGGCCCAGGTCTTTGGCGATGTGGAACACCGTGTTGCGCGTGATGCCGTTGAGGGCGCCAGCCGACAGGTCAGGCGTGTAGATGACGCCGTTCTTGATGACGAAGATGTTCTCGCCCGCTCCTTCGGACACGAAGCCCGAGGAGTCGAGCAGCAAGGCCTCGTCGTAGCCGTCGTCCGTGGCTTCCATATTGGCCAGGATGGAGTTGGTGTAGTTGCTCACCGCCTTGGCCTGCGTCATGGTGATGTTGACGTGGTGGCGCGTGTAGCTGGAGGTCTTGACGCGGATGCCGCGCTTCATGCCCTCCTCGCCCAGGTAGGCGCCCCAGGCCCAGGCCGCGACCATCAGGTGGATAGTGTTGCCCTTCGGGGAAACGCCCAGCTTCTTGTCGCCGATCCAGGTCAGCGGGCGCAGGTAGCAGCTCTCGAGCTTGTTGGCGCGCACGACTTCTTTCTGCGCCTCGTTGACCTGCTCCATGGTGAAGGGGATCTTCATGCGCAGGATCTTGGCGCTGTTGAACAGGCGCTCGGTGTGCTCCTGCAGGCGGAAGATGGCCGTGCCGTTGACCGTGTTGTAGGCCCGTACGCCCTCGAAAGCGCCGCAGCCGTAGTGCAGGGTATGGCTCAGCACGTGGATTTTGGCGTCACGCCATTCCACCAGCTGGCCGTCCATCCAGATTTTTCCGTCGCGGTCGGACATCGAGGTCGGTAGGGGGCTCATCGGTTCTTTCCTAGGTAGGGGCTGCCCGTTCGGCCGGGCCAAAACGCTGATTTTACGGGGCCGGCGGCAGGCCCGGCATGGTTGTGGATCCGGGGTCGGTCGCGTCCGGGCGGCGGAACTCCCAGCGCACCAGCTTGCCCGCGTGAAATTCGCAGGTCACCGAGGCTTCGGAAGGGTCGGTCCAGCGGAACTGCTCGGGCTGGCTGTCGGGCGGGCTCTGCGCTTCGCCCAGCGAACGGGTCATGGCCACCACGTGCATCAGCGTCATGCCGGGCTTGAGCTTGGCCTGCAGCATCACGGCGCTGCCCACATAACCCAGGGGGCTGTCGGCGGCGCGCTTGAGCACATGCATGAGGCGGGTGAAGTGCAGCATCAGCCACAGCATGAGGGCGCCCACGGCAAAGGCCACGCCAGCCCAACCCCCGAAACGGTAGCCGGCCACGACCAGCGCCACGGCGCCGATGGGAATCAGGATTTTCTGAAGAGACATGGCCCCGATTGTCTCAGAGCATGTCCAGGTCTGAAGGCCCGGCGGGCGGCGCAAACAGGCGGTCGAGTTCGGCCAGCTGGGCCGGGGTCAGCGCGATGTCGCCGGCCGCCGCGTTCTCGCGCACGCGCGCCAGGTGCGCCGATTTGGGGATGGCGATGACGCCTTCCTGCGCCAGCAACCAGGCCAGCGCGGCTTGCGCCGGGGTCATGCCGTGGCGACGGGCGAAATCCTGCAGGCCCTTGTGGCCCAGCAGGCGCGCCTGCTCGATCGGCGAATAGGCCATGACGGGCACGCCGCGCTCGCGCAACCAGGGCAGCAGATCCCACTCGATGCCGCGGCGGCCCAGGTTGTAGAGCAGCTGGCTCGCCGCACAGGCCTTGCCACCCGGCACACGCCAGAGCTCCTGCATGTCGGCCAGGTCCAGGTTGCTGACACCCCAGTGGCGGATCTTGCCGGCACGCTGCAGGGCCTCAAAGGCCTCCACGGTCTCGGCCAGCGGATAGGGGCCGCGCCAGTGCAGGAGGTAGAGATCGATGCGGTCGGTCTTGAGGCGCTGCAGGCTGCGCTCGCAGGCCGCGATGACCCCCTGACGCGAGGCGTTGTGCGGATAGACCTTGCTGACGAGAAAGGCCTGATCACGCCGCCCCACCAGCGCCTCACCCACCACCTGCTCGGCCCCGCCCTCGGCGTACATCTCGGCGGTGTCGATCAGGGTCAGGCCCAGGTCCAGACCCAGCTGCAGGGCCGCGACCTCTGCCTTGCGCGCACTGCGGTCCTCGCCCATGTACCAGGTGCCCTGGCCCAGCGCGGGCACCTGCTCGCCCGAGGGCAGGCGCACGGTGTTCATGCGACGTATTTGGAAGCGATGAAGTCGGTGACCTGCTGGTCTTCTGCGGACGTAAGCCCACTGACACCGATGGCACCGCGCAATACACCGTCCTGGTCTTTCAGCGGCGAGCCGCCGGGCAGGGCCGTGAGTTGCGGATCGCAGAAGTAGTCAATCTCGATGTTCTCGCGGTGCAGGCGCTCCAGCACGGCCTGCGTCGTCACGCCCATGCGCGCCGCGCTATAGCCCTTGCCCTGCGAGATGGCCACGCTGCGCACCGGCGCGCCTTCCATGCGCACGAAGGCCAGCAGCAGGCCGGTGGCATCGCACACCGACACGCACACGGGCTTCTTGAAATTCTGGGTGGCATGCGCCATGGCCTGGTCGATCAGGTCACGGGCAATGGCGAGGGTAATTTGGGACATGCGGGGTTCCTGTGGATAGCGGTAGCGTCTCATTGTAGAAAGGGGTCATTGCACTTCGCAGCCTCTTCGCAAGAGAGGAAGCTCAAGGAGAGCGAGTCGAGCAGCACTCCAACGGCTTCAGGCCTTTCAACGACGGCGGACTTTCGCCAGCGATCATGGGAGTTGGTCAACTTCGGCAGAAGCGCCTCGGTAAGCATTGCTGTCGGCAGCTTATTGGCGTTCGATCCGGTCGACACACAGCCCCAAGCGTGAAACTCGGCCCACCACCACGACCTTTTCTCCAACAGGCACAGGCCCGACCAGACGCCCGTCCAGGCAAATGCGCGCCGTGGCGCCATTGAATTCCAGATGAGCGCGCTGAGCGCACACGAAGCGGTATCTGGATGGCGCATCCACCGAAATGATGGTGGCCTCTACACGCGACGGGGAGCCGATGGTCTGTCCAAGAAGTGCGGCCCATCCTAGAGGGGAGACCACCACCAATGCTGAGGTTAGCGCGACCATGCCGGAAAACACGAAGATGCGATGAGACCAGTAGCGATAGCTCGTTTGCAGCTGGTGAGTCACACGTTCGATGAGAAACCACTTCAGAGCCAATATCGGGATCAAGAGCCCAAACAACCATGGCATGGCTAGGCGGTACTGTGTGCTACCCGAAAAAATGAAGCCCTCGCCAACGGTAGTCTCAAGAAGCGCACCGCCGATTACGAAGGTCAGTGCTGCAATATAGGGAACTAGGAATTGCCTGGGAAGGATCCGGCGTTTTGGGCGTACGTCGTCCGAACTGATTTGCGAAACTTGGTCCGCCAGATCCTTTTCCAGTTTTTTTGAGATCGTGTGCAGGCGCTCATCAAGACGAGCACGGGCTGCCGCGTCTAAGCCACCCTGGCTCTCAAGTTTCACTACCTCTTGAAAGGCTGCTTCGAATTCTGAATCGGCTTGTGCGAAAGCATCACGGGTGTTGGGTTTACCGCTGCTTGATGCATCGCTAGATGTCGGTGCTGATGACAAGGGAGCCTCCAAATTTCGTTGCTTCTTCACCGGACTCTAAGGGCCAATAGCCTATGAAGATATCCCCCAAAAGGGTCATTGGGGCGACAGCCTTGTCCGCCGTGACGGGTATCCACTCTTGGCCGAGGGCGGCCACTATCAGATCAAGCAGCTCTCAATCGTGTGGAAAGGCCCCTAGCTAGTCCAGCGTACGCAACACCTGCAACGCCTCTTCCACACGCTCCACCGCATGGATGGTCAGCCCTTCGATCGCTTTCTTGGGCGCATTGGCCTTGGGCACGACGGCCACTGAGAAGCCCAGCTTGGCGGCTTCCTTCAGGCGCTCCTGACCACGCGGTGCGGGACGCACCTCGCCGGCCAGGCCCACTTCGCCAAAGGCGAGAAAGCCTTTGGGCAGGGGCTTGCCGCGCAGGGATGAGGTGATGGCCAGCATCACCGCCAGGTCGGCCGCCGGTTCGCTGATGCGCACACCGCCGACAGCGTTGACGAAGACATCCTGGTCCAGACAGGCCACGCCGGCATGGCGGTGCAGCACGGCCAGCAACATGGCCAGGCGGTCGCGGTCCAGACCGACGGACAGGCGTCGTGGTGAGGGCCCGCCGCTGTCCACCAAGGCCTGGATTTCTACCAGCATGGGGCGCGTGCCTTCGAGCGTGACCATGACGCAGCTGCCGGGCACGGGCTCGGCGTGCTGTGAGAGAAAGATGGCGCTGGGGTTGCTCACGCCTTTCAAGCCTTTTTCCGTCATGGCGAAGACACCGATCTCGTTGACCGCGCCAAAGCGGTTCTTGATCGCGCGGATCAGGCGGAAGCTGCTGTGCGTGTCGCCCTCGAAGTAGAGCACCGTGTCCACCATATGCTCCAGCACACGCGGGCCGGCCAGCGCACCCTCCTTCGTCACGTGGCCCACCAGCACGATGGCGGTGCCGCTGGCCTTGGCGGCGCGCGTGAGGTGCGCGGCGCATTCGCGCACCTGCGCCACCGAGCCGGGCGCGGAGGTGAGTTGATCTGAGTAGACGGTCTGGATGGAGTCGATCACGGCAATCGCTGGCTGGTGCGCATCCAGCGTGGCCAGGATCTTCTCGAGCTGGATCTCGGCCAACACCTGCACCCGTGAGCCGTCCAGCCCCAGGCGGCGCGCGCGCAGCGCGACCTGCGCACCACTTTCCTCACCCGTGACGTAGAGCGTCTTCTGACCGGCGCGCTGCAAGGCATCGAGTGCCTGCAGCAGCAGGGTGGACTTGCCGATGCCCGGGTCGCCGCCGATCAGCACCACGCCGCCTTCGACGATGCCGCCGCCCAGCACCCGGTCCAACTCGTCCTGGCCGGTCGGTGTGCGTTCGACGTCGGAAGCCTCGATGTCGGCCAGCGCGACCACCTCGGCGGTTTTCGCGAGCGCAGCAAAACGGTTCTTCGCTGGCGCGGCGCTCTCCGCCACCGACTCGATCAGCGAGTTCCAGGCATTGCAGTGCGGGCACTTGCCCAGCCACTTGGGGCTGGTGCCGCCGCACTCGTTGCAGGTGTAGATCGTCTTGTCTTTGGCCATGCGCTTATCGTACCCGAATACTGTATGAACTTACAGTCCGGGTAAGTCCGGGGCCTGCGGGGCGGGGCCTGGCTTGAATGCGGCGCCAAAACATTTAACATATTAAATAAATCGACGATCCCGCCATGTCCACCGCCTTTCGCCACCGCAACCTGCCCCGCCTGCTGCTGCAGGCACGCGAAGCCGTGATGACGCACTACCGCCCCGGCCTGCGCGACCAGGGCCTGAGCGACCAGCAGTGGCGCGTGCTGCGCGTGCTGGGCGAACACGGCGTGGTGGAGACCGGCCGCGTGGCACGCGAGGCCTACATCCTCGGTCCCAGCCTGACGGGCGTGCTCACGCGCATGGAGCGCGACGGCCTGATCCTGCGCGAACGCGACGCGGCCGACCAGCGCCGTACCGTGGTGCGCGCGACGCCGCGGGGGCTGGCGCTGGTCGCCACCCTGTCTCAATCGATCGAGGCGCACTACCAGCGCCTGGAGCGCGGCCTGGGCAAGGAAAAACTGGGGCAGCTGTATGCGCTGCTCGACGAACTGATTGCCCTGGAGGAGCCGGCATGAGCCACGCACCCGTCCTGGCGGCCGGCACGGTCTATGGCGTTCTGCTCAACGCGCAGGAAGAATGGGCCGCCTGGGCCGGGCAGATGAGCGAACCGCCCTACAAGGCCGCGCCCAAGGCACCGGTGCTCTACATCAAGACCGCCAACACCTGGAGCACCTGCGGCGCGGCCATAACGGTCCCGGCGCGCGCGCCGCAGATCGAGATCGGCGCCAGCCTGGCCCTGGTCATCGGCACCCCCGCGCATCAGGTGCGCCCGCAAACCGCCCTGCAGCACGTGGCCGGCTACGTCCTGGTCAACGACCTCTCATTGCCACACGCCAGCTACTACCGCCCACCCGTCAAATACAAGAACCTCGACGGTTTTCTCGGCATCGGGCCGCGCTGCGCAACGCCCGAGCAAGTGGGCGCCCCGAACCGGCTGCGGCTGGAGGTGCGCATCGACGGCCGGCTGCAGCAGACCGTGGACCTGGGGCGCATGCTGCGCCCGGCGGCACAGCTGATCGCCGACGTCAGCGAGTTCATGACCCTGCGCCACGGCGACGTACTGCTGCTGGGTCTGGGCGCGAACCGGCCGCTGGCGCGCGTGGGCCAGCGCATCGAGATCCGTGCGCCGGGTGTCCCTGCTCTGGGCACGCTGACGAACACGCTGGTGGAGGAATCGGCATGAAACACGCCCGCGTGGCTTATGACGGCGCCATCCACGACGCCACGGAAAACAACGGCCGCCTCCTGCTGGCCGATGGCTGCCTCGTCGACTTCGACACCGTGACCTGGCTGCCGCCGCTGGCCCCCGTGCCCTGGCCGCGCACCGTGCTCGCCCTGGGCCTGAACTACGCCGACCACGCCAAAGAACTGGCCTTCAAGGCGCCCGAGGAGCCGCTGGTCTTCATCAAGGGCGAAGGCTCGCTGATCGGCCACCGTGCCCACACCGTGCGTCCGGCCGGTGTGGACTACATGCACTACGAATGCGAGCTGGCCGTGGTGATCGGCAAGACGGCGAAGAAGGTGAAACGCGCCGAGGCCTACGACTACATCGCCGGCTACACCGTGGCCAACGACTACGCCATCCGCGACTACCTGGAGAACTGGTACCGCCCCAACTTGCGCGTGAAGAACCGTGACACCTGCACGCCGCTGGGCCCCTGGCGCGTCGACACCGCGGACGTGCCCAACCCCATGGCCCTGGCCCTCAGCACCACGGTAAACGGAAAAGTCACGCAATCCGGCTCCACGCGCGACATGATCTTCGACGTGCCCTACCTGGTCGAATATTTCAGCAGCTTCATGACACTCAATCCCGGCGACCTCATCCTGACTGGCACGCCCGACGGCATCGTCGACTGCCGACCCGGCGATGTCATCGTCACCGAGATCGAGGGCATCGGCGCCCTCGTCAACACCATCCGCACCTCATGACCGCCCTCGTCAACCACCTCATCAACGGCAAGCCCGTCACCGGCGTCGACTATTTCGAAACCGTCAACCCGGCCACACAGGAGGTGCTGGCCGAAGTCGCCGCCGGCGGCGCGGCCGAAGTGCACGCCGCCGTGGCCGCGGCCAAGGACGCGTTTCCCAAGTGGGCCGGCCTGCCTGCGCCGGAACGCGCCAAACTCATCCGCAAGCTCGGCGAGCTGATCGCCCAGCACGTGCCCGAGATCGCCCGCACCGAAACCGACGACACCGGCCAGGTCATCGCCCAAACGGCGAAGCAGCTCATCCCGCGCGCGGCCGACAACTTCCATTATTTCGCCGAGATGTGCACGCGCGTGGACGGCCACACCTACCCCACGCCCACGCACCTGAACTACACCTTGTTCCATCCGGTGGGCGTGTGCGCGCTGATCAGCCCCTGGAACGTGCCCTTCATGACGGCCACCTGGAAGGTGGCACCGGCCCTGGCCTTCGGCAACACCGCCGTGCTCAAGATGAGCGAACTCTCGCCGCTGACGGCGGCGCGCCTGGGCGAGCTGGCGCTGGAAGCCGGCATCCCGGCCGGTGTGCTCAACGTCGTGCACGGCTACGGCCAGGAAGCCGGCGAGCCGCTGTGCGCCCACCCCGACGTGCGCGCCATCTCCTTCACCGGGTCGACTGCCACGGGCAGCCGCATCGTCAAGGCCGCGGGCCTGAAGAAGTTCAGCATGGAGCTCGGCGGCAAGAGCCCCTTCGTGATCTTCGACGACGCGGACCTGGAACGCGCACTCGATGCCGCGGTCTTCATGATCTTCTCCAACAACGGCGAGCGCTGCACCGCGGGCAGCCGCATCCTGGTGCAGCAGAGCATCTACGCCGACTTCGTGCAGAAGTTCACCGAGCGTGCCAAACGCATCACGGTGGGCGATCCGCAGGACGAGAAGACCATCATCGGTCCCATGATCTCGAAAAACCACCTGGCCAAGGTGCGCAGCTACATCGAACTCGGCCCCAAGGAGGGCGCCACGCTGCTGTGCGGCGGACTCGACCGCCCGAGCTACGCACCGGAATTGCCGGCGCGCGTGCAAAAAGGCAACTACGTCTGGCCCACGGTGTTTGCCGACGTGGACAACCGCATGCGCATTGCGCAGGAGGAGATCTTCGGCCCCGTGGCCTGTCTGATCCCCTTCAAGGACGAGGCCGACGCAATAGCGAAAGCCAACGATATTCAATACGGCCTCTCCAGCTACGTCTGGAGCGAGAACCTGGGCCGCGCGCACCGCGTGGCCGGCGCCATCGAAGCCGGCATGTGCTTCGTCAACAGCCAGAACGTGCGGGACCTGCGCCAGCCCTTCGGCGGCACCAAGGCCAGCGGCACGGGGCGCGAGGGCGGCACCTGGAGTTACGAGGTGTTTCTGGAGCCGAAGAACGTAGCCGTCTCCTTGGGCTCCCATCACATTCCACACTGGGGGGCCTGACCATGGGCAAACTCGCTCTCGCCGCCAAGATCACCCACGTCCCCTCGATCTACCTGAGCGAGCTGCCCGGCCCGCGGCTGGGCACGCGGCAAGACGCGATCGACGGCCACAAGGAGATCGGGCGGCGCTGCCGCGAACTGGGCGTGGACACCATCGTGGTGTTCGACACGCACTGGCTGGTCAACGCCAACTACCACGTGAACTGCGCGCCGCATTTCAAGGGCCTGTACACCAGCAACGAGCTGCCGCATTTCATCAGCAACCTGGCCTACGAATTCCCGGGCAACCCGGCGCTGGGCCAGCTGCTGGCGAAAGTCTGCAGCGAGCACGGCGTGGAGACCCTGGCCCACCCGGCCACCACGCTGGCGCCCGAGTACGGCACCCTGGTCCCCATGCGCTACATGAACCAGGACCAGCATTTCCGGGTGATCTCGGTCTCGGCCCTGTGCCAGGTGCACTACCTCAACGACAGCGCGCGCCTGGGCTGGGCCATGCGCCGGGCGGTGGAAGAGCATTACGACGGCACCGTGGCCTTCTTCGCCAGCGGCTCGCTCAGCCACCGCTTCGCACAGAACGGCCTGGCGCCCGAATTCGCGCACAAGATCTGGAGCCCCCTGCTCGAACGTTTGGACCGCGAGGTGCTGCGCATGTGGCAGGCTGGCGAGTGGCCAGCCTTCTGCGAGATGCTGCCCGAGTACGCCAGCAAGGGCCATGGCGAGGGCTTCATGCACGACACCGCCATGCTGCTGGGCGCGCTGGGCTGGTCTGAATACACCGGGCAGGCCGAGATCGTCACACCTTATTTCGGCGCCTCCGGCACCGGCCAGCTCAATGCCGTGTTCCCGGTGCTGCCGGTGCAGGGCCGCGCCATCCCGGCGGCCCAGGCGTCCAGTGCCGAGGGCTATCGCGCCTTCCCTCGCCTCTGAAAGAACGCCATGCCCCACCTCGTCATCCTCTACACCGGCAACCTGGAACAAGAAACCGACATGACGGCGCTGTGCCGCAGCCTGGCCGACGTCATGCTGGTGCAGCACGACGAAAGCGACAAACCGGTCTTCCCCACGGGTGGCACGCGCGTGCTGGCCTACCCTGCCGCGCACTACGCGGTGGCCGATGGCGGCGGCGCCGGCCGGGCCGCGGGCGGCAGCGGCGACTACGCCTTCGTCTACCTCAACCTGCGCATGGGCCGCGGCCGTTCCCCCGCCGTCCACAAGCGCGTGGGCGACGCGCTGCTGATGGCCACCAAGGCCCACTTCCAGCCCCTCTTCTCGCAGCGCCACATTGGCGTGACGCTGCAGATCGACGAAGGCCCGGAAGTGTTCGACGCCAAGCACAGCAACCTGCATCCCCTGTTCAAATGAGCAGTTTCACGCCCGAACTCACCCGGCAACTCGCCGCCGAACTGCAGCAGGCGCAGGACACGCGCACCCAGCTGGAGCACTTCTCCAAACGTTTTGCCGGCATGCGCATCGAGGATGGCTACCGCGTCAGCCGCGCCTGGGTGGCACTGCAGCTGGCCGCAGGCCGTCGGGTCATCGGCCACAAGATCGGCCTGACCTCGCGCGCCATGCAGCAGTCCAGCCAGATCGCCGAACCCGATTACGGCACCCTGCTCGACAGCATGCTCTTTAGCTGCACGCCGGGCAAGGTGCTGGACATACCGGCCGCGCGTTTCATCGCGCCGCGCGTGGAGGTGGAACTGGCCTTCGTGCTCAAGGCGCCGCTCAGGGGCCCGGACGTCACGCTGGAGCAGGTTCTTGCCGCCACCGACTACGTGACCCCGGCCATCGAGATCATCGACGCGCGCATCGAGCAGTTCGACCGCCACACCAAGGTCATGCGCAAGGTCTACGACACCATCAGCGACAACGCGGCCAATGCCGGCATCGTGGTCGGCGCCCAACGCGCCAAACCGGCCGAGGTGGACATGCCCTGGGTCGGCGCCATCCTGCGCCAGAACGGCGTGGTGGAAGAAACCGGGCTGGCCGCCGGCGTGCAGGGCCACCCGGCCATCGGCATCGCCTGGCTGGCCAACAAGCTCGCCCCCTGGGGCGAACACCTGGAGGCCGGCCAGATCGTGCTGGCCGGCTCCTTCACGCGCCCGGTGCCGGCCAGAGCCGGCGATCTCTTTGAAGCCGATTACGGCCCCCTCGGTCAACTCAACTTCAGATTCACATGAAAACACCTACGAATCTTTTCAAGCAGGCCATCGCCAGGCAACAGGCCCAGATCGGCCTGTGGGTCAACCTGGGCCACCCTGTCAGCACCGAGATCTGCGCCGGCGCCGGTTTCGACTGGCTGCTGCTCGACGCCGAGCACTCGCCCAACACCCTGCCCACCCTGCTCTCGCAGCTGCAGACCATTGCGGCCTACCCCGGCACGCACCCGATTGGCCGTGTGCCGCTGGGCCACGGCGAAGCCGGCACGGCCACCATCAAGCAGTTCCTGGACCTGGGCTTCCAGACCCTGCTGGTGCCCATGGTGGACACGGCCGCGCAGGCCGCAGCGCTGGTGCAGGCCATGCGCTACCCGCAAGATGACGGCCAGGGAGGCGTGCGCGGCATGGCGGGCACACGCGCCGCGCGCTGGGGCCGTTACCCCAATTACGGCAAGGAAGCCAATGAGCAGGTCTGCCTGCTGGTGCAGGCCGAGTCGCGCACGGCGCTCGACAACCTGGAGGCGATTGCGAACACGCCGGGCGTGGACGGCGTCTTCATCGGCCCGGCCGATCTTTCGGCCTCGCTGGGCTACATCGGCCAGGCCACACACCCGGAAGTGCAGAAGGCCATAGCCGACGCCATCCGCCGCATCGTGAAGTGCGGCAAGGCCGCCGGCATCCTGATCAGCGACGAGACGCTGGCGCGCCACTACCTGGAGATCGGCGCCAGCTTCGTCGCCGTGGGCCTGGACACCCAGATCCTGGTGCGCCAGACCTCGGCCCTGGCCGCGCTCTACAAGGGCAACGTCAAGCCTCTCGCCGCCGGCGACAAGGTCTACTGAGAAACACGCCCATGAACGCCCTGCAACACCCGACCACCCCCGCCGGCATGCACTCCGATGAATGGGCCGCGCGCCAGCAGCTCGCCGCCTGCTACCGCGTCTTCGCGATGCTGGGCTGGACCGAGATGATCTACAACCACATCACGCTGCGCCTGCCGGCCAGCGTGAGCGGTGCCGAAAAACAGTTCCTGATCAACCCCTTCGGCCTGCACTACAGCGAGGTCACGGCCAGCAACCTGGTGAAGATCGACCTGCAGGGCCGCGTGCTCGGCGGCTCCCCGCACCCGGTCAACCCGGCCGGCTTCACCGTGCACTCGGCCATCCACGAGCACCTCGCCGATGCGCACTGCGTCATGCACACCCACACCACGGCCGGTGTGGCCGTGGCCTGCCAGCAGGGCGGACTGGCCCAGAACAACTTCTATTCCGCGCAGCTGCACGACATGGTGGCCTACCATGACTTCGAGGGCATCACCATCCACGCCGAGGAGGCGCCTCGCCTCCTGAAGAGCATCGGCAGCAGACCGGCGGTCATCCTGCGCAACCACGGCCTGCTGGCCTGGGGCACCACACTGCCGCAGACCTTCGCCATCCTGTGGACGCTGCAGCGCGCCTGCGAGATCCAGCTGGCCACGCTGAGCATGGGCCCGGCCATTCCCGTGTCCGGGGCGATCGCCACCAGGTGCACACGCGACGCGCTACAGTTCAACCCGAACCATGGCGCCGGACAGGACGTGTTCGACGCGCTGGTGCGGCAGGTGGACCGTCTGGACGCCAGCTACAAGAACTGACCGGCCAGCGGGCCTACGGGGAGAGGGACAGCATGAGCGACACGCCTTACGGTAAGGTTTGCATCTATGGTGCCGGCGCCATCGGTGCCTGGATGGGTGTGCGGCTGGCGCGTGCCGGCTGCCAGGTCAGCGTGGTGGCGCGCGGCGCCACGCTCAGCGCCCTGCAACAGCACGGCTTGCGCTGCCAGCTCGACAAGGAACTGCTCAGCGTGCCGGTGCAAACCAGCGCCAACCCGGCCGAACTGGGCGCGCAGGACCTGGTGATCCTGGCCGTCAAGGCGCCGTCCCTGCCCGAGGTGGCGCGCCAGATCGCCCCGCTGCTGGGCCCCGCCACCGTGGTGCTGACTGCCATGAACGGCGTGCCCTGGTGGTTCTTCCAGGGTTTCGGCGAGAAGTTCGCCAACACCCAGCTCAAGGCCATCGACCCGAAGGGCGAGATCGCCAAGGCCATCCCGGCGATCCATATCGTCGGCGGCGTGGTGCATGCCAGCTGCTCGATCAAAGAGCCGGGCTGCGCCTTGCATCACTTCGGCAACCGCCTCATCATCGGCGAGCCCTCGGGGCAGAAGACCGAGCGCGTACAGCAGCTCATCGCCCTGCTGGGCCAGGCGGGCTTCGAGGTCGAGCTCTCGGCCCAGATCCAGAAGGACATCTGGTACAAACTCTGGGGCAATATGACGGTCAACCCCGTCAGCGCGCTGACCGGCGCCACCACCGACAAGATCCTGGGCGACAAGCTGGTGCGCGACTTCATCTCGAAGGTGATGCTGGAGGCCAAGGAGATCGGTGCACGCATCGGCATCCCGATCTTCCAGCAGCCCGAGGACCGGCACGCCGTCACGATGAAGCTGGGCGCTTTCAAGACCTCGATGCTGCAGGACGTGGAGGCCGGCCGGCCGGTGGAGGTCGATGCCCTGGTCACCGTGGTGCAGGAGCTGGGCACGCTGACCGGCGTGCCGACACCGCATACCGACATCCTGCTCGGCCTGTCGCGGCTGCAGGCGCGCACACGCGGCTTGTTATGACCCCCACGCTCGGCACTGGCGTGTCCTCGCTGCCCCCCGAGGGGGCTGAAGCCCGCGGCTCCAAGCCTGCCTGCGCAGGCTTGGACGGGCTGAAGAGACGCGCACGTCTCGTGCCGTCACGTCTTGCGCCTTGGGGCGGCCCGGCGGCGCTCGATCTTCGGTCTTGCTGATGTCCTCCTCTCCCCGCGCGCTCAGCCGCGCCGCCTTCTTCACGCTGCTGTTCACCGCCTGCCTGTTCGGCGCCAACCACGTGGCGGCGCGCCTGGCCTTCAACCACGGCCTGGACGTGGCCACCGCCGTGCTGGTGCGCAGCTTCGTCACCGCCGCCGTGGTGGGCTGCATCGTCTGGCTGCAGGGCGTGTCCCTCACCATCACCTCGCGCCAGCGCGGCTTCCTGCTGCTGATCGGCGCACTCGTCGCCGTGCAGAGCCTGTGCCTGTACGCCGCCGTGGTACGCCTGCCGGTGGCGCTGGCCCTGCTGACCTTCAACACCTACCCCCTGTGGACCGCGCTTTTCGCCTGGCTGATCTACCGGCACCAGCCGGAACGCGCGGTGCTGCTGGCCATGCCGGTGCTGCTGTTCGGGCTGGCGCTGGCGCTCGACGCGCTGGGCGCGGCCTCGGGCCTGGGTGCCGCCGGGCAGTGGAGCCGCATCGGCGCCGGCGTGGCCTTTGCGATGGTGGCCGCCGCCGTGTTTGGCGCCGCACTGGTGCTCACGCAGCATGAGGCCGCGAGCGTGGATGGTCGCCTGCGCACGGCCATCACCATGGCCCTGGTCGGCCTGCTGGCGCTGGTGGCCGTGCCCTTGCAAGGCGGCCTGCACCTGCCACAGGCGGCGGCCGGCTGGTGGGGCCTGGCCGGCCTGACGCTGTTCTACGGCACGGCCTTCACCATCATGTTCACGCTGCTGCCCAGGCTGGGCGTGGTGGGCAGCTCGCCCATCATGAACGTGGAGCCGGTGGCGGCGCTGGTGCTGGCCTGGGCCCTGCTGGGCCAGGCCATTGCGCCGGTGCAGGTGGCCGGCGCGCTCATCGTGGTGGGGACCGTCATGGCCCTGGGTCTGAGGAAAAGATGACCCCCAGGCTTCGCTCCCTTCGTTCGCTGCGCCACCCCCCTTGCAGGAGGCAACGCCAGTGGCCCGGCAAAGCCGGTTCCACGGCGTTCCGCGACTTGGCTTCTTCATACGTCGCGCTTCCCTCATCAGTAGATCACTGACATGTCCACCGAAGTCATGGCAGTGGTGCTCTTCTCGGCCCTGCTGCACGCGGGCTGGAACGCCCTGGTGCGCGCCAGCCCCGACAAGTTCCTGGCCTCGCTCCACGTCGTGTGCGGCGCCGCCGCCCTGGCCTTGCTGATGCTGCCGGGCCTGCCCACGCCGGCCCCGGCCAGCTGGCCCTGGCTGCTGGCCTCGGGCCTGATCCACGTCGTCTATTTCGCGCTGGTGGCACGCGCCTACCAGGGCACCACTCTCGGCTTGGCCTACCCCTTGATGCGCGGCACGGCGCCGGTGCTCACCGCGCTGGCGGCGGCCCTGCTGCTGGCCGAAGCGCCCACACCGGGCGCCTGGCTGGGCATTGCCCTGATCTGCACCGGGGTGCTGGCCCTGGCGGGCCGGGCCTGGCGCAGCGGCGCCAGCCATCCGGGCGCGGTACTGGCGGCACTGGCCAATGCCGGCGTGATCGCGCTCTACACCCTGGTCGACGGCCAGGGCGTGCGCCTGGCCGGCCATGCGCTGAGCTACACCGCCTGGGTCTTCCTGCTGACGGCCGTCTTCATGCTGGCCACGGCAACCTGGCTGCGCGGGCGCGCGCTGCTGCGACCGCCCCCCGGCGCCTGGCGCGCCAGCGTGCTCGGCGGCACCGGCACGCTGGCCGCCTACAGCCTGGTGCTGTGGGCCATGACGCAGGCGCCCATCGCCACGGTGGCGGCGCTGCGCGAGACCTCCATCGTGTTCGCGGCGCTGATCGGCGCACTGCTCCTCAAGGAGGGCCTGAGCAGGCTGCGTCTGCTCTCGGCACTGCTGGTGTGCGCCGGCGCGGTAGTCATCCGGCTGGCCTGAGTTGCATCACAAGCCAGGCCCCCAGGGGCTTACCTGGGCAGGCAGCGATAGCTGCCATTCGGGAAGTCTTCGTATTCCCCGCTGTTGCCGAAGCTGATGCCGCCGACGCAGGCCGCATAACGGTACTGGCCGTCAACCACGAAGTCGGTGCTGGCGCCCGGCTGCACATTGTTGGAGTGCGTATAGAAACCGCCCTTGGGGCCTTCGCCGCAACCCTTTTTGGTGTATTTCAGGTCACCGCAATAGAGTACGAAGATCTGCTTGTTGCAGGTGTTGGTCAGGGTGACGCGCCCGTTCCTTTCGCTGGCGTCGACGCAGCGCTGGGCGCTCTCGCCCGGGTTCCTGGCGTGTGCATTGACGGCGACGACCATCAACAATGCGGCGGCGGCCAAGATGCGTTTCAAACTCATACGTTCTCCCTGATCAGGTTGGTTGATATTCAGATGGGTATACAGGCCGTGTGCGGCCCAGGGCAATCTAGCCGGTCAGCGCATGCGGCCGGCTCGGGACTAACCCGCACCGGCCTGCGTGAGTGTGAAAAATTCACGGGCCGCGGATCGCAAGGCAGCCCCTGCGCACCGCCCGTTTTCAGCGTCGGATTTTCTCGCGGGCGCGGCGCACGCGCTCGATGTTGATCGCCACCTTGCCGGTGCGAAACAGCATGGGCGCCGCAATCGCGTAGGCCGGGTCCGAGGTGTCCAGGCAGTGGTAGTTGAAGGCCGGCATGCCGTTGCGGTCGACGATGATGATGACCCAGGGCGTGTTGGCGCGCAGCCCGCGCTGCACCGCCACCGCCGTCTCGCCGCTGGCAAGGCGCACATAGGTGCCGGGCGGATAAAAACCGACCGCCGCAGTGAGCGCACCGCCGACCGAGGCCGTGACTTCCTTCTCGGTCTGCAGGTAGATGGACTTGGCCGACTCCAGCGGCGAGAGCGCCTCGCGCGTGCGCCGCGCGGCCATCTTGGCCACGAAGACGTCCGTCATGCTCAGCAGCCGGCGCGCCTGCAGGTTGTGCGGCAGGCCCTCGGGCGCATCGGGCTGGTGATGCCAGCGCACCAGGTCCAGCTCCTCCACATCCTCGATGCCCAGCCAGACCAGGATCTTCAGGCTGAGTTGCGGATGTTCCTGGATGAGCTGGCGCTGCTCGGGCGAGGGCGCGCTGTTCTGCCGGGCCAGCACGTCCTGCTCGCGTGCCATGCCGATGTTCATGGTCAGCGCCGCGCTCATCAGCGACTGCCTCTGCTGCGGGTTCATTCCGAGTTTTTGTGCCGCCAGTTCGCAGACGCAGGCGCACAGCAGCGCATGCGTGGCGCTGTAGCCCAGGCTGCTGTCGGCCAGGGCCTGGAACAGGCAGAACAGGCTGTCGTCCGGATCGTCAAGCAGCAGGGCGCGCGCCTTGTTCTCCAGGGCGGCCAGCCGCGGCAAGGGGTTGAGCGCCAGGCCGCCCTGGTAGAGGATGCCGCGCAGCACCTCCTGCAGGTCCATCCAGCCGCCGTTGAGCTGCTCGCCGGCCATGTAGTCGCGCTCGCGGATCGCGCTGGGCATGGGCATGCGCGCGATCTCGTCGACCTCGACCCCCTCCATCAGCAGGGTGTGCACCATGCGTTCGTAGGAACGCTGCCAGGCCACCGCCTCGCTCTCGGTGGTGGACGCGTTGTGGGCGTAGAGCTTGTCGCGATGCTGCTCGGACACGATGGGCTGGCCCTTGCGCAGCAGCAACAGGCCCTCGGGGTTCCAGACGTTGACCGGCAGGGGCTTGCCCACCGGCAGCATGGCGATGGGAATGGGCACGTACTTCATGCGAGCTCCACCGGCACGCGCGCCGCCAGTGCGCACATCAATTCATAACCCACGCTGCCGCCGGCCTGGGCCACCTCGTCGATCGGCAGCAGCGCGCCGTTCGAAGCCCGGCCCCAGAGCGTGACTTCCGAGCCCATGCCGGCGGCGGGCACGGGCGTGAGGTCCACCGTGATCAGGTCCATGCTGACGCGCCCGACCAAATGCGTGCGCACGCCGTCTACCAGCACCGGCGTGCCGCGCCCGGGTGTGCCCGGGCTGGCGCGCAGGTAGCCGTCGGCATAACCACAGGCCACCACGCCGATGCGCATGGGCTGTGCTGCGGTGAAGGTCGAGCCATAACCCACGCTGTCACCGGCGACCAGCTGCTGGATGCCGACGATGCGCGATCTCAATGTCATAGCGGGCTGCAGCGCCCAGTGGGCCGCGCTGTGCTCGGGGAAATCGGGCGAGGCCCCGTAGAGCACGACGCCGGGGCGGATCCAGTCCGAGCGCAGGCTGGTCGCGGCCTGTGGCCCCATGTGGCGCAGGACCGCGGCACTGTTGCTGAGGGACCGTTCGCCCGGCAGGTCCTGCGTGGCGGTGTTGAAGGCGGCCAGCTGCTGCGCCACGCCCTTGGCGCCATCGGCGTCGCTGAAGTGCGTCATCAGCGAAATCTCGTCCACCTGCGGCAGCGCGTTCAGACGGTGCCAGGCGGCGCGGAAATGTTCCGGCCGGAAACCCAGGCGGTTCATGCCGCTGTTCATCTTGAGGAAGACGCGGTGCGGCGTGTGCGTCTTGTGCACGGCCAGCATGTCGATCTGTTCATTGCAGTGCACGGCGTGCCAAAGGCCCAGGCGCGAGCACAGCTCCAGGTCGCGCTGCTCGAACACGCCTTCGAGCAGCAGGATGGGCCCGCGCCAGCCCAGGCCCCGCAGGCGCTCGGCCTCCCCCAGATCCAGCAGGGCAAAGCCGTCGGCACCGCGCAGCCCTTCGTAGACACGCTCGATGCCGTGGCCATAGGCATTGGCCTTGACCACGGCCCAGACCCGTGCATCGGGGCTGGACTGGCGCGCCCGCGCCAGGTTGTGGCGCAGGGCTTCGACGTGGATCTGGGCTTGAATCGGGCGGGACATGCTGGCGGAACTATCTTGGAACGGGGCGTTCAGTCAACCCCTTTCCATGAATTGTGACACTGCCCGCCATGCTATAACCCAGCGTCGATTGGATTTTCACAACAAGCCACAAAGCACGAGCTCCCGGTCCCCCCAGCCCATGAAACGCGGTTTCTACACCATCATGTCGGCGCAGTTCTTCAGCTCGCTGGCTGATAACGCGTTGTTCGTCGGGGCCGTGCAGCTGCTGCGCAGCGAGGGCGCACCCGAGTGGCAGCAGGCGGCGCTGGTGCCCATGTTCGCCCTCTTCTACGTGATCCTGGCGCCCTTCGTGGGCGCTTTTGCCGACGCCCAGCCCAAGGGCAAGGTCATGCTGATCAGCAATGGCATCAAGATCATCGGCTGCCTGATGATGCTGTTCGGCACGCACCCGCTGATGGCCTACGCCATCGTCGGCCTGGGCGCAGCGGCCTACTCGCCGGCCAAGTACGGCATCCTCACCGAGCTGTTGCCGGCCTCGCAGCTGGTCAAGGCCAACGGCTGGATCGAGGGGCTGACGATTGCCTCCATCATCCTGGGTGTCCTGCTGGGTGGCCAGCTGGTCGGGCATGCCATCTCCTCCACGCTGCTGACCATCGACCTGCCACTGATCAACACCGGCATCGACAGCGCCCCGGAAGCGGCGATTTCGGTGCTGATCCTGGTCTACCTGCTGGCAGCCTGGTTCAACACCCGCATCCCGCACACCGGCGTGGAGATGCGCCCCATGCCGCGCAACCCGCTGGCCTTGCTGCCCGACTTCTGGAAATGCAACACCCGGCTCTGGCAGGACCGCCTGGGCCAGATCTCGCTGTCCACCACCACGCTCTTCTGGGGCGTGAGCGGCAACCTGCGTTACATCGTGCTGGCCTGGGCCGCTGCCGCGCTGGGCTACAGCGTCACGCAGGCCTCCTCGCTGGTGGGCGTGGTGGCCATCGGCACGGCCGTGGGCGCCGTGGTGGCCTCCATGCGCATGCGGCTGGAAGATGCCACGCGCGTCATGCCCCTGGGCATCGCCATGGGCGTGCTGGTGATCCTGCTCAACTTCATCGACAACGTCTGGCTGGCCGCACCCTTCCTGGTGCTGCTGGGCGGCCTGGGCGGTTTCCTCGTGGTGCCCATGAACGCGCTGCTGCAGCACCGCGGCCACAACCTCATGGGCGCCGGCCGTTCCATCGCCGTGCAGAACTTCAACGAGCAGGCCTGCATCCTGGGCCTGGGTTTCCTCTACAGCTTCTGCACGGGCATGGGCGTCTCGGCCTTCGGCGCCATCGCCGGCTTCGGCATCCTGGTGGCCGGCTTCATGTGGCTGATCAAGCGCTGGCACGAGAACAACTGCAAGAAGTATCCCGAGGAAGTCGAGCATCTGCTCGACATCGCACGCAACGATCATCTCCACGGCTGAGCCATGAAGCAGCTCGCCGCCTGGGCCC
Source organism: uncultured Hylemonella sp. (assembly GCA_963512175.1). GTDB lineage: Bacteria > Pseudomonadota > Gammaproteobacteria > Burkholderiales > Burkholderiaceae_C > Hylemonella. The sequence goes on from CAUPLI010000006.1 coordinate 71,516, forward strand.
TGGTGCTCAACGCCTTCGTCTGGGGCGTCTCCTGGTTCCCCTTTCGCCTGCTGGAGGCCGACGGCCTGCACCCGCTCTGGTCCACCTTCATCATCTATGGCCTGTGCTTCACCGGCTTGCTGGCCTGGCGCCCCGGCGCCTGGTGCCATTTCCTGCGCCACCCCATGCTCTGGCTGCTGCTGCTGGCCTCGGGCCTCACCAATGTGGGCTTCAACTGGGCCGTCACCATCGGCGACGTGGTGCGCGTGGTGCTGCTGTTCTACCTGATGCCGGCCTGGTCCGTGCTGCTGGCCTGGCTGCTGCTGGGTGAACGCCCGGGCCTGGGCGCGCTGCTGCGCCTGCTGCTGGCCCTGGCGGGTGTGGTCATCGTGCTCAAGACACCGGGCTCGCCCTGGCCCGTCCCCGCCGGCCTGGCCGACTGGCTGGCGCTGCTGGGCGGCTTCAGCTTTGCGCTGACCAATGTGCTGCTGCTCAAGCTCAAGGACACCCCCGACGAGGCGCGCATGGTCGCCATGTTCGGCGGCGGCGCGCTGCTGGCGCTGACCACGGCACTGCTGGGCGCCGCTTCGGGCCTGGTCCCCATGCCCCCGGCACTGGCCACCGGCTGGGTCTGGCTGGTGCTGCTCACCAGCCTGGCCTTCCTGGTCGCCAACCTGGGCCTGCAGTACGGCGCGGCCCGCCTGCCCGCGGCGACCACCGCGCTGGTGATGCTGACCGAGGTGGTGTTCGCCAGCGTGTCCTCGGTGCTGCTCGGTGCGGCCGAGCTGCAGGCGCATACGCTGCTGGGCGGTGCGCTGATCCTGCTGGCGGCCTTGTGGGCGTCGTGGCCGCAGCGCAGGCGCTGAGACAGCGGCGCCGATGACGCGGTGCTAGCATGCATCCTCCACGCCTGTCAGACAGCCACCATGCCCACGATCCATGACTTCGAAGCCGAGATGATCGGCGGCCAGCCTGTCGCCCTGAACCAGTTCAGGGGGAAAGTCATGCTGATCGTCAACACCGCCAGTGCCTGTGGCTACACGCCGCAATTCGCGGGACTGGAGGAACTGCACAAGGCCTATGGCCCGCTGGGCCTGGTCGTGCTGGGTTTTCCCTGCAACCAGTTCGGCGCCCAGGACCGCGGCAGCAACAACGAGATCGCCAGCTTCTGCCAGCTCAACTACGGCGTGAGCTTCCCCATGATGGCCAAGATCCAGGTGAACGGGCCGCAGGCCCACCCGCTTTACCAGTGGCTGGTGCGGGAGGCGCGGGGCCTGCTGGGCACCAAGTCCATCAAATGGAACTTCACCAAGTTCCTGGTCGGCAAGGACGGCACGGTGCTCAAGCGTTATGCGCCTTACACCGAGCCCCGGCGGCTGCACCGCGATATCGAGGCCGCGCTGGCCGCCTGATCTCCTGGCTGGCTTCAGGCCTGCGCCAGTGCCTCGTCCAGCAGTTCCACCCAGTGCTGCACCGGTGTGCCGGTGCCGCTCTGCAGGTGCGTGATGCAGCCGATGTTGGCGGAGACTATGGCCTCGGGCTGCATCTCCGTCAGGTTGCCAAGCTTGCGGTCGCGCAGCTCGTAGGCCAGCTTGGGGTTGAGCACTGAGTAGGTACCGGCCGACCCGCAGCAGAGGTGCGGCTCCACGCGGCAGGTGTTGATCTTGAAGCCCAGCGCACCCATGTGCTCTTCTACGCCGCCGCGCAGCTGCTGGCCGTGCTGCAGGGTACAAGGCGGATGGAAAGCGACCTGCGCCGCCTTGGCCGAGACCTTGCCGCGCAACTTGTCCACCAGTTCGGGCAGCAGCTCGCTCAGGTCCTTGGTCAACTCGCTGATGCGCCGGGCCTTGGCCGCGTACTGCGGGTCGTCCTGCAGGATGTGGCCGTAGTCCTTGACGGTCACGCCGCAGCCCGAGGCGTTCATGACGATGGCTTCCACGCCAGCCTCGATGTGCGGCCACCAGGCGTCGATGTTGGTCCGCATCTCGGTCTTGCCGCCATCCTGGTCATTCAGGTGGAACTTCACGGCGCCGCAGCAGCCCGCCTTGGCGGCCACCACGGTCTGCATACCGGCAGCATCCAGCACGCGGGCCGTAGCGCTGTTGATGTTGGGCATCATGGCCGGCTGCACGCAGCCCGCGAGCATCAGCACCTTGCGCGCATGGGTGCGCGTGGGCCAGGTGCCGGCGTCTTGCACGGCCGGCACCTTGGCCTTGAGGCTGGCGGGCAGGAGGCCGCGCACGAGCTGGCCCATCTTCATGGCCGGGGCGAACAGCGGCGAAGGCAGGCCCTCTTTCAGCGCCCAGCGGGTGAGGCGCTCGCTGGCGGGGCGCGGCACTTTGGCGTCGACGATCTTGCGGCCGATATCCACCAGATGGCCGTAGTCCACCCCCGAGGGGCAGGTGCTTTCGCAGTTGCGGCAGGTGAGGCAGCGGTCCAGGTGGGCCTGGGTCTTGCGCGTGGGGGCTGTGCCTTCGAGCACCTGCTTGATCAGGTAGATGCGGCCGCGCGGGCCGTCGAGCTCGTCACCCAGCAGCTGGTAGGTGGGGCAGGTGGCGGTACAGAAGCCGCAGTGCACGCACTTGCGCAGGATGGCTTCGGCCGCCTGGCCGTCGGCTGTGTGCTTGAACTCGGGGGCGAGGTTGGTTTGCATGGAAGGTTCGCCTGTCCTGCTCAGAAATCGGGGTAGAGGCGGCCGCGGTTGATGATGCCGGCCGGGTCGAACTGCTTCTTGAGCTCGCGGGTGATGCGGTCCAGCGGCGCGGCCAGCGGCGTGAAGACACCGGCGCTCTTGTCGGTGGCGCGGAACAGCGTGGCATGGCCGGTGGTGGTGTCCAGCACCTCGCTCATGTCGGGACGCCGCGGCAGCGGCAGCTTGAGCCAGCGCTGGGCGCCGCCCCATTCGATCAGGGTGGGCCCCAGGCCCAGCGGCGGGGCGGTGTCGGGCACGCTCAGGCGCATCAATGACTCGCCCTCGGCCAGCTGGAAAAACGGCGCGGTCTGCTCGCGCAACGCATTCCACAAGAGCGTGGCCTGCCCGGCGTCCATGACGGTGCCGCCCATGCTCTTTTGTGCAGCCGCCACGGCCGCCTGCGCGCCACGCAGGCGCACCATGAGCGCGCCTTCATGCCAGCAGGAGGCGTTGACGGGCAGGGGCAAGGCTCCCCACTGGTTCAATTGCGCCAGCGCGCAGGTTTCGTCCAGTTCAAACACCAGGGTGCTTTCGGCCACGGCGCGCGGCAGCACCTTGAGCGAGACCTCGGTGATCAGGCCCAGCGTGCCCATGGCGCCGGCCATCAGGCGGGAGACGTCGTAACCCGCCACGTTTTTCATGACCTGGCCGCCAAAGGTCAGCAGCTCGGCCTTGCCGTTGAGCAGCACCAGGCCCAGCACGTAGTCGCGCACCGCGCCCACGCTGGCGCGCGCCGGGCCGTTCAGGCCCGCGGCCACCATGCCGCCAACGGTGGCCATGGCTCCGCTGGCGGCAAAGTGCGGGGGTTCGAAAGGCAGGACCTGGCCACGTTCAGCCAGCACTTCCTCCACCTCGGCCAGCGGGGTGCCGGCACGCACGGTGATGACCAGTTCACTGGGTTCGTAGCTGACGATGCCCTGCAGGGGCCGGGTGTCCAGTATCTCGCCCTGCAGCGACTGGCCGTAGAAATCCTTGCTGCCGCCGCCGCGGATGCGCAGCGGGGTGCCAGCCGCGGCGGCCTGGCGCACGCGCTCGGTGATGTTTTGCAGGGCTGTATCCATGCCGCCATGTTAACGGCTGGCGACCGGGCAGACGAAAAAAGGCCCGCTCGAGCTTGCGCTCTTGCGGGCCGGAACCAGAGGAGACTCTCGCTTGCTCTGGTGCGGCAGCCTGCACACGTGGTGCGGGCTGCCGTCCATTGCTCGTTTAACGGTTGTAGGCGGTTTCGCCGTGGGCCGTGATGTCCAGGCCCTGACGCTCGTCTTCTTCGCTGACGCGCAGGCCGATGGTCAGGTCCACGATCTTGTAGGCGATGAAGGAGACCACGCCAGACCAGACCACGGTGATCAGCACGGCCTTGGCCTGGATCCAGACCTGACCTGCGATGGAGTACTCGGCCGGCGTCATCATGGTGGCTGTCACCCAGTCATTCATTGCGCTGGGGCCACCCAGGGAAGGCGAGGCGAACACGCCGGTCAGCAGGGCACCGACGATGCCGCCGATACCGTGCACGCCGAACACGTCGAGCGAGTCGTCGGCACCGAGCATCTTCTTCAGACCGCTCACACCCCACAGGCAGGCGAAGCCGGCGACCAGGCCGATGATCAGCGCGCCGCCGATACCGACGTTGCCGGCAGCAGGGGTGATGGCCACGAGGCCGGCGACGGCGCCGGAAGCGGCACCCAGCATGGAGGACTTGCCCTTGAGCAGCGCCTCACCGATGGACCAGGCCAGCACGGCAGCGGCGGTCGCCACGAAGGTGTTGGCGAAGGCCAGGGCGGCGAAGCCGTTGGCTTCCAGGGCAGAGCCGGCGTTGAAGCCGAACCAGCCCACCCACAGCAGGGAGGCACCGACCATGGTCAGCGTCAGGCTGTGCGGGGCCATGGCTTCCTTGCCGTAGCCGATGCGCTTGCCCACCATGTAGGCACCCACCAGGCCAGCGACGGCGGCGTTGATGTGCACCACGGTACCACCGGCGAAGTCCAGCGCGCCCATCTGCCAGATGTAGCCGGCCTTGCCGTTCATGGCATCGACGACTTCCTTGGCGGTGTAGGCATCCGGACCCATCCAGAACCAGACCATGTGCGCGATCGGCGCATAGCTGAAGGTGAACCACAGGACCATGAACATCAGCACGGCCGAGAACTTCATGCGCTCGGCGAACGCGCCGACGATCAGCGCGCAGGTGATGCCGGCGAAGGTGGCCTGGAAGGCGGCGAACACGATTTCCGGGATGACCACGCCCTTGCTGAACGTGGCAGCGTTGGCGAAGGTTCCGGCGACGTTGTCCCAGACGCCCTTCATGAACAGGCGATCAAAGCCCCCGATGAAGGCATTGCCTTCCGTGAACGCGATGCTGTAGCCATAGATGAACCACAGCACGACGATCAGCGAGAAGGTCACCATGACCTGCATCAGCACCGACAGCATGTTCTTGCTGCGGACCAGGCCGCCGTAGAACAGGGCCAGGCCGGGCACGGTCATCAGGATGACCAGCAGGGTGGCCACCATCATCCAGGCGGTATCGCCCTTGTTGGGCACGGGTGCGGCAGCAGCAGGTGCGGCAGCGTCTGCGGGAGCAGCAGCGGCCGGGGCAGCAGCCGCTGCGGGAGCGGCGACCTCGGTGGCCGGAGCGGTCTGGGACCAGACGGCAGCCGAGCCGGCCAGCAGGCCCAGGCCCAGCACGAAGGAGACAATTAGTTTTTTCATGTCAGTGTTCTCTCTTGTTGTGGGAGCCTCAGAGTGCTTCCTTGCCGGTTTCACCGGTGCGGATACGCACGACCTGCTCGAGGTTGTACACAAAGATCTTGCCGTCGCCGATCTTGCCGGTACGCGCCGAGCCCTCGATCGCCTCGATGACGCGATCGACCAGCTCGTCAGCCACGGCCGCCTCGATCTTCACCTTGGGCAGAAAGTCGACCACGTATTCAGCGCCGCGGTACAACTCGGTATGACCTTTCTGGCGGCCGAAGCCCTTGACCTCGGTGACGGTGATGCCCTGCACCCCGATCGCCGAGAGGCCTTCTCGCACCTCATCCAGCTTGAAAGGTTTGATGATGGCTGTAACGAGTTTCATGGGTTCTCCTCTGGTTTGAGTTGAATTTAGAAGGTGTACTTCACGCCCACCACGGCCGTGGCATCCGCCAGCTTGCGGCCGTTGACGGTGTAGAGGCTGGTCTTGCCATCGGTGCCGATGACGGCCACGGAAGCAGACAGGCCCTTGCCGAGATCCTTGGCCAGCGTGACCGAGTAATCCGTGTAGCTGTATTGCTTGTTGGCGCTGCCCTCGATCTGCTGGGAGCCCACATGCGGAACCACGGAGTAACCGCTGCCCAGGTCGAAGGTGGCCGACAGGTCATAGTAGGTGCTGCCGCTGCTCTTGCCGTAGCCGAACAGGTCGGAGAAGGCGTAGGACACCTTGAAGGTGTAAGCACCGTAGGTCAGAGCACCGTAAGCCTCGTCGGTATTGGCGTTGACATTCGATGCAGGAGCAGCGTCTTTGTAGGTGTTGCCGATGTACTCGTAGCGCAGGTAGCCGACGTCATAGGACAGATCCTTGGAGATCGCGCCCTTGTAACCGGCATACACGTCGAGTTCAACATCGCCTTTCGTTTCCACGTTGGCGGCCGTGCCGGCTTCCTTGATCCAGCGAATCTGCGAGGCCCATGCGCCAATATAGAAGCCGCTGCTGTGGGCATAGTCAACACCACCTTGCAGCGCCGGCGCCAAGGCCGACTGGGCGATACCACGGTAACGGTACTCGCTGACCGCGCCGACGTTGTAGCTCACTTGGGCGAAAGCAGCGCTGCCGGCGGTCAGGGCCAGCGCAGCCAGGGCGATCTTGGATTTCAGGTTCATGTCTTACTCCATTAGAGGGTTAAAGGGGACGAACGGAATAAGCAGGGACCGTGCCAGCCCAGCCACACAGAATTTCCACACGAATGTGTACACGTATCCGTACAAGCTGCGTTAAGATAACTGTACAAACATACAGATTGCACCAATAGTGTGCGCCTTCTGATAAGCAAGCGCAAGACTTGCACCGATTTGTGGAGGAAATTGCCATGAGCCTGTCACTGGTGCATAGCCGGGCCCTGCTGGGCCTGGAAGCCGCCGCGGTCACCGTAGAAGTCCATCTCGCCAATGGCCTGCCCAGCTTCACGCTGGTGGGGCTGGCCGAGACCGAAGTCAAGGAGGCACGCGAACGCGTGCGCTCGGCCATCCTGAATGCCGGGCTGGAGTTCCCGCACAACAAGCGCATCACGGTCAACCTGGCGCCCGCGGATCTGCCCAAGGACTCCGGCCGTTTCGACTTGCCCATCGCCCTGGGCATCCTGGCGGCCAGCGGGCAGATCGACGCCGCCGCCCTGGCCGGCCACGAATTCGCTGGCGAACTTTCGCTCTCGGGCGAACTGCGCCCGGTGCGCGGCGCCTTGGCCATGGCGCTGGCCCTGCGCGCCATGCCGACCCGGCTGGTGCTGCCGCCGGGCAGCGCCGAGGAAGCCGCCCTGGTGCCGGACATCATCATTTACAAGGCAGGCCACCTGCTCGATGTGGTGCAGCAATTCCTGCCCGGCCGCGACCAGGCCGGGAGCGACTCACCCGCCTGGTCACGCCTGGCTTCGCAGCCGCTGCACCTCAAGAGCGAGGGGCCGGATCTGGCAGACGTCAAGGGCCAGGCCGGTCCGAAACGGGCACTGGAGATCGCCGCGGCCGGCGGCCATAGCCTCCTGTTCAGCGGCCCGCCGGGCGCCGGCAAGTCCATGCTGGCTGAACGCCTGGCCGGCCTGCTGCCGCCCATGTCCACCGACGAGGCGCTGGAAAGCGCGGCGGTGGCCAGCCTGGCCGGGCGCTTCGATCTGGGGCACTGGGGGCACCGTCCCACCTGCAGCCCGCACCATTCCGCCAGTGCCGTGGCCCTGGTGGGAGGTGGTTCGCCGCCACGCCCCGGCGAGGTCTCGCTGGCCCACCATGGCGTGCTTTACCTCGATGAACTGCCAGAATTTCCACGTGCCGCGCTCGAAGCCTTGCGCGAGCCGCTGGAAACCGGCCGCATCACCATCGCGCGGGCGGCGCGCCGCGCCGAGTACCCGGCGCGCTTCCAGCTGGTGGCCGCCATGAACCCCTGTCCCTGCGGCCACCTGGGCTCGGCCCAACGTGCCTGTCGCTGCACGCCCGACCAGGTGGCGCGCTACCAGGGGCGGCTGTCCGGCCCGCTGCTCGACCGCATCGACCTGCACGTGCAGGTGGGGGCCCTGCCCGCGGCCGAACTGCTGCAAGCCAAGGCGGGTGAACCCAGCGCGGCCGTGCGCGAACGTTGCAACGCCGCGCGGGAACGCGCCCTGGCACGCCAGGGCAAGCCCAACCACTTGTTGAATGGACAGGAAATCGACACGCACACCCGGCCCGAGGAAGCCGCCCTGCGCTTTCTGGATGCGGCCGCGGTGCGCCTGGGCTGGTCGGCGCGCGGCCTGCACCGTACGCTCAAGGTGGCGCGCACCATTGCCGACCTGGCCGGGGCGCCGCGCATCACGCTGGAGCACGTGGCCGAGGCGCTGCAGTACCGGCAGGCGCGGCCTTAGGGCCTGTTCACACCCATTTCTCAAGATGCGTTGCGGATCAAAAAAGCCATGCGGTAGGCGCGTGGACGCCGCCGGGGTCGCCCCCGGCCAGTCCGCGCAACACCCCGCATGGCCTTTTTGGCCGCAACCCGCAGGGAATAGGGTGAAAACGGCGCCACTCGTTGTTGCACTCCTCACCCAGACAGACAGTCTGGGCCTCGTCGCGCGCCTAGATTGGCGCCGTTTTCACCCTATTCGCACTTGAGAAATGGGTGTGAACAGGCCCTACTCCAGCAGCATCAGTGCCTGACGCCGGCGCAGGGCTTGCGCAAAGAACAGCCCCACGGCAACGAGAACGGCGCTGCCGCCGGCGATGACCGCCGTGGAACCGAAGCGTCCCACCAGGCTGGCCGCCAGCAGCACACCGATGGACTGGCCCAGGAAGAGCGCCGAGGCGAACAGTGACACAGCCGTGCCGCGCGCGGCCGGCGCCATCTGCGTGGCATTGGTTTGCATGGTGTTGTGGAACATGAAAAAGCCGAAACCCGCCAGCAGGCTGGCCGGCAGTGAAGGCCACCAGACCGGTGCGTAGGCGATCACCAGGGCGGACAAGCCCAGCAGCGTGACGCCGCTGCGCGCCAGGCCGTACTCGCCCAGTCGGGGGATCAGGAAACGCGCCACGGCCATGTAGAGCATGCCGCCCAGGCCGAACAGCGCGACGATGGCGCCCGACGCCGAGAGCGAGAGCCCGAGCTCATGGTGCAGGTGCGAAGCCCAGATGGCCAATACGCCGAAGCCGGAGGCGCCTTCGATCAGCGCGACGATGAGCACGATGCGCGACCAGCGCCCCGTCACGATCTGCAGCGCCTGCTGCACGAAACCCGGGCGCACCTCGGGCACGGGGTTGTGCGTGGCCGGCGCCTCGCCGCGCTGGCGCCGTTCATCGCGCCACAGCAGCAGGCCCACCACGCCGAAGAGCCCGGTCATGAAGGCAAAAGCCCAGCGCCAGCCCAGGGTGTCGGTGAACAGGCCGCCCAGCAGCTGGCCGCCGGTGATGCCCAGCGTGGTGCCCAGGCCCACGCGTGCCAGCGTCTCCTGGCGTTGTTCGTAGGACACCGCGTCGCCGATCCAGGCCAGCGAGAGCGGGATGATGGCCGCCGCGCCCAGCGCCACCAGCACACGCGCCAGCACCAGCATGTCGAGGCTGGCCGCGAAAAGCGCCAGCACGCTGCCCACGCTGCAGCCCAGCGTGGCCCAGGTCACGATGCGGAACTTGCCCAGGCGATCACCCAGCGGGCCATAGAACAGCTGGCACAGGCCATAGACCACGGCAAACACCGAGATCACCTGCGCCGCCTCGGCCAGGCTGACGCTGAACACGCGCGCGAGCTCAGGCAGCATGGCGTCGCACAGGCGCTGCGCCGCCATGCTGGCAAAGGTGGCGAAGGACAGGAGCAGGACGGAGCGGCGCGTGGAAGCGGAAATCGTGGCGGTACCGGAACTCATGCAGAAATGTGGAGGTGGGAATCAGCCCGGGTCTGCAGGGCGATGCGCGAGAAGCGTACTGAATCATAATCGTCGCCATGCAAGCGCGCTCGGCCCCTGCCCTGATCGGCTGGCTCTCGCTGGCCCAGTTGATCAGCTGGGGCAGCGTGTTCTATGGCTATTCACTGCTGCTCGAACCGGTGGAACGCGAGCTCGGCCTCAGCCGCGCCGAGACCTCGCTGGCCTTCAGCCTGGCCCTGCTGGCCGAAGGGCTGCTGGCCTGGCCGGTGGGCCGGCTGATCGACCGCGGCCATGAGCGCGCCGTGATGACCGGAGGCTCACTGGTGCTGGGCGCCTGCCTGCTGCTGCACAGCGCCGTCGACAGCCAGGCCGGCTTCTACCTCGCCTGGCTGGGTCTGGGCGTGGGCCTGTCCGGCACGCTCTACCCGCCGGCGTTCGCGGTGGTGATCCGTCGTTACCCGCACAACTTTCGCCGCGCCATCATCGTCATGACCTTCCTGGGCGGGCTGGCCAGCACGGTCTTCATGCCGCTCACCGCCTGGCTGATCGCCAGCCTGGGCTGGCGCCAGGCCCTGTGGCCGCTGGCCGCGCTGCACCTGCTGGTGTGCGCGCCCATCCATGCGCTGATGCTGCGCGGTGCACCGCCGCCGGCAGCCCCGCATCCGGCCTCGCCCCCCGCTCCGCTGCGGCGCCATCTGCTCAGCGCACCCTATCTGCTGGTCGGCGTGTTCATCGTGCTGCTCATGGCGGTCACGGCTGCGCTGCCGGCCCATATGGTCAGTCTGCTGCGCAGCCAGGCCCTGCCCGAAGCCTGGGTCATCGCCATACCGGCAGCCATCGGCGTGCTGCAGGTGGCGGGGCGGGCGCTGTTATTCTTCTTCGAGCACCACATGGATCTGCATCGCGTCAACGGGATCATCCCCTGCCTGATCCCGCTGGGCTTGCTGGCCCTGCTGCTGGCCCCGCTGGCCGGCGCGCTGCAAATCGCCGTGGTGCTGCTCTTCGTCGTGGTCTACGGCATGGGCAACGGCATGCTCACCATCGTCAAGGGCACGGCCGTGGCCGAGTACGTGAGCCGCGAACAGGCAGCCAGCCTCAATGGCGCACTGGGCCTGCCCATGGCACTTGGGCGTGCGGCTGCACCCTGGTTGATGGGCCTGATGTGGACGCCCGCAGGCGCCTACACCTCGGGCCTGGTCTTGATGCTGGGCCTGGCCCTGATCGGCGTGCTGGCCCTGTTGCTGGCGCAGCGCCTGGCCCGACGTCCGGGTCTTTAGTTGGCCGCGGGCAGAGGAAGCAGGGCGTTGCCGTCGATCCGCACGCGCGCGCCCACGCCGACAGGCGCATCCAGCTCCAACGTACGCTGGCTGCCGTCGTCCATGCGCAACTCCACCTGGTAGACCGTCACCTTCTTCATCTTTTTCTCGACCTGGTTGCCGGCAATGCCGCCGCCGATGGCGCCGATGATGGTAGCCAGGTCCTTGCCCTGCCCCTGACCCACCTGGTTGCCGACGATGGCACCCAGCACGCCACCGGCGACCGCACCCGTGCCGCTACCTTGGCCCTCACGCTCGATGGGCGTCACCGCCGTCACGGTGGCGCAGTCGGCGCAGACCGGCTTGGCAGGCGCAGCCTTGGCCTCCACGGGTGCCGCAACAGCCGTCGGCCTGGCCGTCTTCGCTGCTGCGGGCCTCGGTGCAGGTGCCGGCACCGCAGGTGTGGCTTTTTCGGCAACGGGCTGACGGACCGCCGGCTCGAAGACGGAGGCCGGCACGGCAATAGCGGGCGACGGTGCGGCCGCCTCGGGAGACTTCTGCGCCTGCGTGTAATAAAGGGCGCCGCCCAGGCCGACGACGGCAACGCCCAGCACGCCCACCGCCGCCCACAAGGTCTTGGTACCGGTCGCAACAACGGCGCCGGGGGAAATATTGCTCATGTGATGTTTCCTTATTGAGAAGGCATGGAGAGCCGGTGGCCCTGCCACCGGCTTTCATCTTCAACGCCCTGATCGTTCGATGGTAGACACGACCGGCGCCAAACCGGCGCCAACACGTGTAAAACAGGGTAAAGCCGGGCTCAAAGATTGGGCGCGAGCAGGCGCTGCAGTTGCTGCTCGCTCATGCCGCGGCGGCGCGACAGGTCATGCAGCTGGTCCTCGCCGATGCGACCCACATTGAAGTAGCTGCTCTGCGGGTGTGCCAGATAGAAGCCGCTGACGCTGGCCGCCGGCGTCATGGCCAGGCTTTCGGTGATACCCATGCCGATCTCTTCGCACTGCAGCAGCTCGAACATCTCGCGCTTGACGCTGTGGTCCGGACATGCTGGGTAACCCGGTGCCGGGCGGATGCCCTGGTACTTCTCGGCGATCATGTCCTCGTTGCTGAGCTGCTCGTTCGCCGCATAGCCCCAGAGGTCAGTGCGCACGCGGTGGTGCAGGCATTCGGCATAAGCCTCGGCCAGGCGGTCGGCCAGGGCCTTGAGCATGATGGCGGAGTAGTCGTCATGGTCGTCCATGAAGTACTTCTCCTTCTTCTCCACGCCGATGCCAGCCGTGACCGCAAACACACCCACGTAGTCCGCCGCCGTGCCCTTGGGGGCGACAAAGTCTGACAGGCAACGGCTCGGGCGCATGACACCGTCGATCATCTGCTTTTCGGTCTGCTGGCGCAGGCCGTGCCAGGTCATGGCCACGTTATGGCGGCTCTCGTCGGTGTAGAGCTCGATGTCGTCGTCCACGCTATTGGCTGGGTACAGGCCCAGCACGGCATTGGCTGTAAGCCAGCGGCCTTCGATGAGCCGCTGCAGCATGCGCTTGCCGTCGGAGAAGACGCGCTGCGCCTCCGCGCCCACGATCTCGTCCTTGAGGATGGCGGGGAAGGGGCCGGCCAGGTCCCAGGTCTGGAAGAAGGGGCCCCAATCGATGTATTTCGCAAGCTCCGCCAGGTCGAAGTTCTTGAACACACGCCGGCCGATGAACTTCGGCTGCACCGGCGTGTAGCCGTCCCAGCTGATCGGCGTCTTGTTGGCACGCGCCTTGTCCAGCGACCACAGGGGCGTCTGCTTCTTGTTGGCGTGCTGCAGGCGCACCTTGTCGTAATCGGTATTCAGATCGGCAATGTACTGCGCCGCCTGCTCGCTCAGCAGGCCCTGCGCCACGCTCACGCTGCGCGAGGCATCGGGCACGTAGACCACCGGACCTTCATAGTGCGGCGCGATCTTCACGGCCGTGTGCACACGGCTGGTGGTGGCGCCGCCGATCAGCAGCGGGATCTTGCGGATGCGGAAATGCTCGTCCTTCTGCATCTCGGCAGCCACGTACTGCATCTCTTCCAGGCTGGGCGTGATGAGCCCGGACAGGCCCACGATGTCCGCGCCCTCAACCTTGGCCATGGCCAGGATCTCGTGGCAGGGCACCATGACGCCCATATTGATCACCTCGAAGTTGTTGCACTGCAGGACCACGGTGACGATGTTCTTGCCGATGTCATGCACGTCGCCCTTGACTGTGGCGATCACGATCTTGCCTTTGGCGCGCACGTCCTGGCCTGCGGCTTCCTGCTGGCGCTTCTCTTCCTCGATGTAGGGGATCAGGTGGGCCACGGCCTGCTTCATCACGCGTGCGCTCTTGACCACCTGGGGCAGGAACATCTTGCCAGCGCCGAACAGGTCACCCACGATGTTCATGCCGTCCATCAGCGGGCCTTCGATCACATGCAGCGGGCGCCCGCCCTTGGCCAGCACGGCCTGGTAGGCCTCTTCGGTATCCGTGGTGATGTGGTCGGTGATGCCGTGCACCAGCGCATGCGACAGGCGCTGCCCCACCGTGCCGCTGCGCCATTCGTTTTTCTTGCTGTCGTCCTTGGCCGCGCCCTTGGCGGTTTCGGCGATCTCCACCAGGCGCTCGCCGGCGTCGGGCCGGCGGTTGAGCACCACGTCTTCCACGCGCTCGCGCAGCACGGGCTCCAGGTCGTCGTAGACGCCCACCATGCCGGCATTGACGATGCCCATGTCCATGCCGGCCTTGATGGCGTGGTAGAGGAACACCGTGTGGATGGCCTCACGTACCGGGTCGTTGCCGCGAAAGCTGAAAGAGACGTTGGACACGCCACCCGAGACCTTGGCGCCGGGCAGGTGGTGCTTGATCCAGTGCGTGGCCTCGATGAAGTCCACCGCGTAGTTGTTGTGCTCCTCGATGCCGGTGGCAATGGCGAAGATGTTGGGGTCGAAGATGATGTCTTCGGGCGGAAAGTCGACTTCGTCCACGAGGATACGGTAGGCCCGCTCGCAGATCTCGATCTTGCGCGCATAGGTATCGGCCTGGCCCTTTTCGTCGAAGGCCATCACCACCGCAGCCGCGCCGTAGCGCTTGACCAGGCGGGCCTGGCGCTTGAACTCGTCGACGCCCTCCTTCATGGAGATGGAGTTCACGATGCCCTTGCCCTGGATGCAGCGCAGGCCGGCCTCGATCACGCTCCACTTGGACGAGTCGATCATGATGGGCACGCGCGCGATGTCGGGCTCGCTCGCGATCAGGTTCAGGAACCGCACCATGGCGGCCTGGCTGTCGAGCATGGCCTCGTCCATATTGATGTCGATCACCTGGGCGCCGTTTTCCACCTGCTGGCGCGCCACCGCCAACGCCTCCTCGAACTGGCCATTGAGGATCAAACGCGCGAAGGCCTTGGACCCGGTGACGTTGGTACGCTCTCCGATGTTGACGAAGAGGCTGTCGGCGCCAATGAGCACCGGCTCCAGGCCGGACAGCTTCATGGAGGGAACGGAAATATCGGACATGCGGCTCACCTGAAAAAATCCATGGCAGGTGAGCGTCGTTGCAATAAAGTGCGCTTCCAAGCCTGACCAGTCTGGCGAACCGGCTGCAACGCTCCTTGGAAGAGGCTAGATTTTACGCGCTGATGGCAAGGTGTGTAGGACGGGTGTGCTGAATGACTCTTGACCTGTCCATGGAAAAACAAGGGCCACCACGGCGTACCGGGGTGGCCCTACTATTCCATTAAGACTGTCGGTTTGCTGTTGAATCAATAGTAGAAGAACAGACCAATCGCCACTTGGTCGCCACGGGCCTCCGTCCCCGTCCCCGTCCCACTCGTCTGCACGAAGTTTTCACGGATGACACGCAGATTGACTCCACTCAGGAACGCCCTTTCGTTCGTCGGAGCGGTAAAGAAGTATTGCCCCTCCAACACGGCGCCGGTGGAGCCGTCATAGTCTCTGGACCTGGGTTGAACGCCGGTCTCGGTGAATTTGGCGTTGTACGTCTTGTGTGCACCCACGCCGAGCCTTATCTGCTCAGTGACGGAATAGAAAGCAAGGACTTCAACGGGGTTTCGGACGAAATCCATGTCGAAGTTGGCGCCGTTGACACGGTTGCGCTGCTGTCCCACGCTGACTTGCAATGCCAGCGGTCCGAACAGGCGCATGTCCGCGCCGATAGTCCAGGTCCAGCCCGACCCAGCGAACATTTCGATGGGGGCACCATTGCTGTATTGCTCAGCAATTATCTTGTCGCCGCCGTCACCATAGGCAACACTGCCGAACAGGCGCACCCTGGGCGCCTCCGCCTGCGCGGACACCACGGCAAGGCCCGTCGCCAGGGCCATCAACCACTTCTTCATGAATCCCCCTTGAGTTTATTAAAACGGATTGCGCCTGATTCTTTCATAGATGTTTTGGATGTCCAAAGCAAACGCAGCGAGTCCCGCGCAAGCGTTGTAAATGTGCCAAGGCGGGTGACGCGACCGCGCCTCTAGTCGGTGACCGGCCGCCTAACCAGGCTAACCGGCCGAGCCTGGACCGCACGAGCCCGCAACTGGCCGCAACCACCATCCACGTCCTGTCCCGCCGATTGTCGCAACTTGGTCAGGATGCCGCGCTGGTGCAGCTGACGCGCAAGTGCCATCGCCCGCGTCGCTTCGGGTCGGCGATAAGGCATGCCCTCAACGGCGTTGTAGGGAATCAGGTTGAGGATGGCGTACTTGCCGTGCAGCAGCCGCACCAAACCGTCGACCTCCTCCTCGCCATCGTTGATGCCAGCCAGCAAGGTCCACTGGTACTGGATGGGATAGCCACTGGCACGTGCGTAGTGTTCGCCCGCCTCGACCAGCTCTTGCGGGGAGATGCGCGGCGCACGCGGCAGCAGCCGGGCGCGCAGGTCGGCCCGCGTGCTGTGCAGCGAAAGTGCCAGCGCCGGCTTCACGCGCCCCAGCGGCAAGGCCTCGAAAACACGCGGGTCGCCGACCGTCGAAAAGACCAGGTTCTTGTGCCCGATATTGCCCGCCGTGCCCAGCAGGTCGATGGCCTCCAGCACGTTGTCCAGGTTATGGGCCGGCTCACCCATGCCCATGAACACCACGCGCTTGACCGGCTGGCGCCTGCGCGCCAGCACCACCTGGGCCACGATCTCGGCACTGCCCAGTTGCCGGATCAGGCCGGTGGTACCGGTCATGCAGAACACGCAACCCACGGCACAACCGACCTGGGTGGAAACGCACAGGGCCGGGGTGCGCCCCGGCGGCAGCAGCACGCTCTCGACCAGCTGGCCATCGGCCAGGGCCACCACCAAACGCAACGAACCGTCCTCACCCGGATGCTCGGAGACCCGCGTGACCAGGCCGGCCAGTTCGCGCTCGAGCGCCGGCAAGGCCGTGCGCAAGGTGGTGGGCAGGAAGTTTTCGATCGGCCGGCTGCCGTGATCCTGTGGCAGGGCCTGTGACCACAGGCGCAGCACGCGGTGTTCGTGGCGGGGGTTGGCGCCGAGCGAGCGCAGCCGTTGGCGCAGCGACTCGATACGCATACAAGTTCTGACCTTAAGCAGCCTCGCGGTAGAACGGCCCGACGCTGCCCAGCGCACGCGTAGCCAGCGGTGTTACGGCGGCGTGGATGGCACCGATGTGCTCGGGCGTGGTGCCGCAACAGCCCCCGACGATGTTGACCAGGCCCTCGGAGGCAAATTCCTTCAGCAGGCGCGAGGTCACCTCGGGGGTCTCGTCAAAACCGGTCTCGCTCATGGGGTTGGGCAGGCCGGCGTTCGGGTAGCAGCTGATGTAGGTGTCACCTGCCACCTTGGCCAGTTCCTGGATGTAGGGGCGCATCAGCGCGGCCCCCAGCGCACAGTTCAGGCCCACGGCCAGCGGCCGGGCATGGCGCACGCTGTGCCAGAAGGCGGTCACGGTCTGGCCACTCAGGATCCGGCCCGAGGCATCGGTCACGGTGCCGCTGATGATCAGCGGCAGGCGCTGGCCGGAAGTTTCGAAATACTCGTCGATGGCAAACAGCGCGGCCTTGGCATTGAGCGTGTCGAAGATGGTTTCCACCAGCAACACGTCGGCCCCGCCCTCCACCAGGGCTTCAACCTGTTCGTAATAGGCTGTGCGCAGTTCTTCAAAGGAGGTGTTGCGTGCACCGGGGTCGTTCACATCCGGGCTGATGCTGGCGGTCTTGGGTGTGGGGCCGAGGGCCCCGGCCACGAAACGCGGATGGTCCGGCGTGCTGTACTTGTCGCAGGCCTGGCGCGCGATGCGGGCCGAGGCGAGGTTCATCTCGCGCGCCAGGTGCGCCATATCGTAGTCGGCCTGGGCCACGGTGGTGGCGCCGAAGGTGTTGGTCTCGACCAGGTCGGCGCCAGCGGCCAGGTAACCCTCATGGATGTCGCGGATGATGTCGGGGCGCGTCAGGGACAGCAGCTCGTTATTGCCCTTGACGTCCTTGTGGAAGTCCTTGAAGCGCTCACCGCGGTACTGGGCCTCACCCAGCTTGAAGCGCTGGATCATGGTGCCCATGGCACCGTCCAGGACGACGATACGGCGGGCCAGGATACCGGGCAGGGTTTGGGCGCGGGTGTAGTGCAGCGGCTTCATAGCCCTCCATTGTAGAAAGGCTGGCCAGCCCAGCCCAGGGCCAGGCCAAAACCCGGGACAATAGAGCCCCATGAAACATCTTTTGCCCCGGGAAGCCTGGGAGTTCCTGCAGCAACAGCCAACGGCACTGTTTCTCGACGTGCGCATGGAGATCGAGTCGCTTTATGTCGGTCGCCCGCCAGGGGTAGTGAACATCCCCTGGTACGAATATCCGCACCTGACGCCGGATGCGGCAACCTTCGTGGCCACCGTCGAGCGCGAAACCGGCGGCGACAAAAACCGTCCCCTGGTCCTGCTGTGCCGCAGCGGCAAGCGCACGCTCGATGCCGGCCAGGCCCTGGCCCAGGCCGGCTACACCGAGGTCTACAACGTGCTGCACGGCTTCGAAGGCGACCTGGACGACCACTTCAAGCGCTCCACCCTCAACGGCTGGCGGCACGACGGCCTGCCCTGGGAGCAGATGTGAGCTTGCCCCTCCTCGCCTGACCGGACCGGACCCGTGCCTCCCCACGAAATCCTGCGCCGCGTCTTCGGCTACGAAGCCTTCCGCGGCCCGCAACAGGCCATCATCGAGCATGTCTGCACCGGCGGCGACGCCCTGGTGCTCATGCCTACCGGTGGCGGCAAGTCCCTGTGCTACCAGGTGCCGGCCATCGCGCGCCAGCAGGCGGGCCATGGCACCACCATCGTGGTCTCGCCCCTGATCGCGCTCATGCACGACCAGGTCGGCGCCCTGCACGAGGCCGGTGTCGATGCCGCCTTCCTGAACTCCAGCCTCTCGGGTGAAGAAGCCGCGCAGGTCGAGAAGCGCCTGCTGCGCGGCGAGTTGACCCTGCTCTACGCAGCCCCCGAGCGCGTGACCACGCCGCGCTTCCTGGCCCAGCTCGATGCGCTGGCCGAGCGCGGACAGGTGGCCCTGTTCGCCATCGACGAGGCGCACTGCGTGAGCCAGTGGGGCCACGACTTCCGGCCTGAGTACCGAGCGCTGACCGTTCTGCACGAGCGCTATCCCGGCGTGCCGCGCATTGCGCTGACCGCCACGGCCGATGCGCTGACGCGCGCCGACATCCTGGAGCGCCTGCAGCTCGAAGAAGCGCAGCAGTTCGTCAGCAGCTTCGACCGCCCCAACATCCGCTACACCATTGTCGAGAAGAAGGATGCGCTCACGCAACTGCTGCGTTTCGTCGAACGCGAGCACGCGGGGGATGCGGGCATCGTCTATTGCCAGTCGCGCAAGCGCGTGGAGGACGTGGCGCAGTCCCTGGTCGAAGCCGGCATCGCGGCGCTGCCCTACCACGCCGGCCTGGACGGCGCCGTGCGGCAGCAGAACCAGAACCGCTTCCTGCGCGAGGAAGGCCTGGTCATGGTGGCGACCATCGCCTTCGGCATGGGCATCGACAAACCCGACGTGCGCTTCGTCGCCCACCTGGACATGCCCAAGAACATCGAGGGCTATTACCAGGAAACCGGCCGCGCCGGCCGCGACGGCGCGGCGGCCGACGCCTGGATGGCCTACGGCCTGCAGGACGTGGTCAACCAGCGCCGCATGATCGACGAAAGCCCGGCTGGCGAGGACTTCAAGCAGGTCATGCGCGGCAAGCTCGACGCCCTGCTGGCCCTGGCCGAGGCCACGGATTGCCGGCGGGTGCGGCTGCTGGGCTACTTCGGCGAAAAGAGCGAACCCTGTGGCAACTGTGACAACTGCCTGCATCCGCCGGCCGTGCAGGACGGCAGCGAACTGGCGCGCAAATTCCTGAGCTGCATCTATCGCGTGCAACAAGCCAGCGGCATCAGCTTCGGCGCCGGCCACATGATGGACATCCTGCGCGGCAAGCAGACTGAAAAAGTGGCCCAGTACGGGCACGAGCAGCTGAGCACCTTCGGCATTGCCAAGGAGGCCAGCGAAAGCGAGCTGCGCGCGGTGCTGCGCCAGCTGATCGCGATTGGTGC
The DNA here is from genome assembly GCA_963512175.1 of uncultured Hylemonella sp. GTDB lineage: Bacteria > Pseudomonadota > Gammaproteobacteria > Burkholderiales > Burkholderiaceae_C > Hylemonella. The sequence continues at coordinate 91,081 of CAUPLI010000006.1, forward strand.
AGTCGCGGTGGACGGGGGGATGTTCAACACCCTGCGGCTGACCGATGGGTCACGGGCTGTGCTCAAGGGGGAAGTGAAAGTGCAGCTGCGGGAGTCGGTGGCAACGCCATCGGTCAAGCGCAGCCGCCGGGCCGGCGCCCTGGCACCGGCAGCGCAAGCGCTGGGGGTGGACGACCAGGTGCGTTACATCAACCTGAAGACCTGGCGCGCCGAGGTGGCGCGCGAGCACAACCTGCCGGCTTATGTGATCTTTCACGACGCCACGCTGGCGGAAATTGCGCGGCGCCGCCCGCACACCCTGGAAGATCTGCAGGGCATCAGCGGCATCGGCGCCAAGAAGCTTGAAGCCTACGGCGCCGAGGTGTTGCGGGTGGTGGCAGAGGGGACTTGAAGGGCGGCCTGCCAGCGCCCTGGTTTTCCGCTCAGTGGCGGCGGAAGCTGCTTTCGTAGGACATGGCCGCCGCCGACATGGTGTTCTGCAGGCGTTCGATCGCGCGGCTGTGGCGCTGCATCTTGGAACTGTCGCACAGCTGCTGACGGTGGTGCTGCATGAGCTTGTCGAACTTGGTACGGCAGGGTTCCAGCACGCCGGCCAGATGCAGGGCGATGTAGGCCACGTGGTCCGCCTGGGTCTGGCGGAACTCGTCGGTCCACTGCTTGAACAGCTGCCACTTGTAGGTGCCTTTTTCCGGCACTTTGATGATGTCTTTGCGCATGGTCATAAAGTCCTCTGCTGCGGGTCCAACGACTTCGGTGATCTTGCCGGGACCGTCCCGGCAGCCCCTTCCGGCGCCCGCCATGGATCTATGACGCCTGAGCCATGTAAACGGTTGACAAAGACCCGGTCGAGCCCACCCTCTGGTGTGTCCAGGGGCACCAAATCCCGGCAGATTCTTGGGGTTATTGCATAAAGCCGACGCTGCGGCTTTCCCGCACTTCGGGCTTGATGCGGTGCTCAGCCTCGAGCTGCTCCAGGAATTCCAGCGCATCGAAGCCGCCCCCCAGGATGCCGGCCTGACGCTGCACCGCAGCAAAATCACCCAGACAGAGCTGGTCCAGCAAGTCCAGCCGGTGCTGCAACTCGGGGCTGAGCCGCTCGGCCTGACCGCCCAGGGCCTCGGTCACGAACATGGCATGGCGTTGCTCGCGCGTCAGCGCCTTGAAGCGGATCTTGAAAGTGAAACGTCGCAGCGCCGCCTGGTCGATGCGGTCGAACAGGTTGGTCGTGCAGATGAAGACCCCCTTGTGGCGCTCCATGCCCTGCAGCATCTCGTTGACCTCGGTCACCTCGTAGGTGCGCTGGGCGCCGCGGCGGTCCTGCAGGAAGCTGTCGGCCTCGTCCAGCAGCAGCACGGCGTTCTCGGCCTCGGCCTCGGCAAACATGGCGGCCATGTTCTGCTCGGTCTCGCCAATGAACTTGCTGACCAGGTCGCTGGCCTGGCGGATCATCAGCGGCCGACCCATCTGCTCAGCCAGGTGGGCAGCCAGCGCCGTCTTGCCGCTGCCCGGCGGGCCGTAGAAGCACAGGCTGCCGTGGCCGCGCGTCTGCAGGGCCTGCACCATGCGCGGCAACTCGAAACGGCTCTCCACGTTCAGCAGGGCCAGGTCGTAGTGCGTGTCTTGCGGGCGCGCCGGTGCGTTCTCGCGCCGGCTGCCCAGGGCCAGGTCGGCATTGCGCAGCTGCCGCTCGATCAGCGCTTCCAGCCCCCCCTGGGCGTTCGCCGCCTCCTGCGCCGGGACGACCAGGCCGGCAAACCGCACGGCCGTATGGATCTGGGCCGGGGTCAGCCCCTTGCGCGCCACGAGGCGGGCCACGAAGGCATCGGACACGGCCACCCCCTCCAGGGCCCGGTGCACCAGCTGTTCGCGCGCACCGGGCGGTGGTGATTTCAGTTCGAGGTGGTAGGCAAAACGGCGCCGGAAGGCCGGGTCGATCTGCTCGATGCGGTTGGTCACCCACACCGTGGGGACTGCATTGGATTCCAGGATCTGGTTGACCCAAGCCTTGCCGCTGACGCTACTGGAAGCCGGTGCCCCAGTCTTCTCGGCGCGCACCAGCAACTGGGCCGCCTCGCTGGAGATGGGTGGGAAGACGTCTTCCACCTCGTCGAACAGCAGGGCCGACTGCGCGCTGCCCTTGAGAAAGACCTGGGCGATCTGCAGCGAACGATAGCGCTCGCGCCCGCTGAGCGAATTGCCGTCGCGGTCGGCATATTCCACCTCGAACAACTCCAGCCCGGCGGCCTGGGCCGCCACCTTGGCCAACTCAGTCTTGCCGGTGCCCGGCGGGCCGTAGAGCAGCACGTTCACGCCCACCTCGCGCCGCGCCACGGCGTTGCGCAGCAGGGTCGTGAGCATCTGCGCCTCCTCGCCGACGAAGGCGAAGTCCTCCAGCACCAGGCCGCTCTTGCTGGCGGGCCGGGTGAAGACGGCCATCAGTTCGGCCTGGTCGCGGTAGGCGCGCATGAGCACCGGGGGCAGCTTCTCGCTGACCTTCATCAGGTCGGCCAGGTCGGTGATGTTGTGCTCCGAGATCAGGTTGTCGACCAGGCCGATACGCTCCAGTCGCGAGCCGGTGCGCAGCGCCTCGCCCACTTCCTCGGCCTTGACGCCTGCCACTTCGGCGATGACGGCATAGGCCTCGGCGGCGTTGTTGACCTTGAATTCCACCAGCAGGCTGCGCAACTCGCGCTGGTAGCGCGTCAGCGTGCCGTAGAGCAGCAGCGCGCGCTCGGCCTGGTTGAGCTGCAGCAGCTTGGCCAGGGCGTCGATGTTCTTCTGCACCAGCGTCGACTGCTTCTTCAGGGTCTGGCGCAGCCAGTCGCCGGTGGCGCCCAGCACGGCCAGCAGGTCGCGCGGCTGCTGCTTGGCGTAATCGTCCAGGTAGAAGAACAACGTGCCTTCCTCGTAGGGTCCGCGCCAGTCGCCGTAACGCGCCAGGAAGCCCTCCATGTCCAGGGCTTCCTGGCCTGACCAGTGCTCGTTGCCGGCGCAGCGCCAGGCCAGGTAGTCGCGCAAGCGTTGCAGCACCGGCTGCGGCCAGACCAGATGCCGGCCCGCCAGGTCAATCACGCCGTGCAGGTCGCGCCGCGCGTTGAAGGCGCCGCCCATGCGACTCACCAGGGTCAGCACGAAATGCGAGCACATCAGGTCCAGCACCGGCGCATCGCGCAGGCCGGGTGAGACCAGCAAGGGCCCGTGTGCCTTGTCGATCGTCAATCGCTTGACCATGCAATGCCCTCCGTCAGGACCTGCTCCCTGGACGCGTTCACGATAGCGCAGACCACGACCGCTGGGAAGCCCCGCCCGGCCATGACCGCCCGGCCGGATGGCGCTTGACTTTCGCGCCGCTGCGGTACACCCTTGCCGGTTGCCTGCCCGGGGGTGTACCGGACGCGCCATGTAAAATGCGCGCAGTCGATTACCCGTCTATTGAGGAAAAACCATGTCCCACGAGCCGTCCCCGTCCGCTGATCCGATCGAAAGCATCGTGCACTCCATCCCGGTCGTGATTCCGGTGCTCGGCGCCCTGATGATCTTCCTGCTGGCCTTCATCGCCGTTTTCATGGCCTGAAGCCCCGGCGCGCGGCGCTTCAGCCGCCCGTGCGCTGCGGCATGATGTGGATCCCCTGCCGGGGGATCTGCACCAGCAGCTTGTCCCCCACGCCTGATCCCAGTCGCCGCAGTTGAGCGGTCGACAGGTTGAGCGTCAGCTTCTCCGAAGGCAGGCCTTCGGGCACCAGCGTGCACAGGCTGGTTTCGCCCAGGGCCAGCACCTCTGCCAGTTCGCAAGGCAACCGGTTGTGTGTCTCGCCGGCCGGCTGGGAGGCATCCGGTCGCAACACGTCCACGTGTTCGCCGGCCAGCACCCAGGTCACGGCCACGCCATCGTCCAGGCGGTGCTTGTCGATCACCTGCAGATCCAGCCCTGCGCCGTTCCGTCCCTCCCAACGCAACACACCCAGGTCACCCGGCTGGCGCAGGAAGCGGCCGCGGAAATGGTTCTGGATACCCACCAGATCGGCCACGCGGGCATTGCGCGGGCTGGAAAACACGCGCTCCGGCGGTCCGCTTTGCAGGGTGGCCCCGGCATCGACGATCACGACGCGATCGGCCAGGCGGCGCGCTTCCGACAGATCATGCGTGACCAGCACCATGGGGGTGGAGACCTGCTGGCGCAGGGCGGCGAGCTCGCGATAAAGGGTCTGGCGCGTCGGCGCATCCACCGCGGAGAAAGGCTCGTCGAGCAGCAGCACGCCACCCTGTTCGACACGGCCATCCTGCGGCCGCAGGATACGGCGCAGGGCCCGGGCCAGCGCCACACGTTGCTGTTGGCCGCCGGAGAGCTGGGCGGGTCGCCGCTGCTCCAGCCCGGCCAGGCCCAGCCGCTCAAACAGGGCGCGCAAGGAGGCGTCCTGCCGGATGTCCAGACTGGACGGGCAGGCCACGGCCACGTTTTCGAGCGCGGTGAGATGCGGAAACAGGGCGTAGTGCTGGAACACCAGCCCCACGCGACGCTGCTGCGGTGTCAGGTGGATGCCACGCGCGCTGTCGAACCAGGGCTGATCTCCGACCTGGACCGTACCCTGCAACTGTGGCGCACGCAGCAGGCCGGCCACCGCGCGCAGCAAGGATGTCTTGCCGCTGCCCGAGGGGCCGACCAGGGCAATCAGTTCCCCGGCGGCACACTCGAACTCTGCCGCCAGCGGCATGGGCGCCTGGTTCTGCAATTGGACCTGGAGCCTGCCCATCAACGCTCCTGCAAGGTGCGCGCCGCCGCCTGGCGCCGGTCCGCTGCAAAGACCAGGGCCAGGGCCAGCAGCGAGAACAGCACCAGCGCCAGCGCCATGCCGTGCGCGCCGCCCAGGTCGAAGGCCTGGACCCGGTCGTAGATGGCCACGCTCAGGGTGCGCGTCTCGCCCGGGATGCTGCCGCCCACCATCAGCACCACGCCAAATTCGCCCAGGGTGTGCGCCACCGTCAGCGCCACGCCGGCCAGCAGGCCGGGCCAGGCCAGTGGCAGCTCGATACGCCAGAAGGTCTGCCACACGCTCAGGCCCGAGACCCAGGCCGCCTCGCGCAGGCTGTGCGGCAAGGCGGCAAAAGCGCGCTGGATGGGCTGCACCATGAAAGGCAGGTTGACCAGCACGCTGGCCAGCAACAAGCCCTCGAAGCTGAACACCAGGCGCAGGTTCAGCGCCGAGCCCAGCCAGGCACCGAGCGCCGAGCCCTGGCCAAAGGCCAGCAAGAGGTAGAAACCGATCACCGTGGGCGGGAGCAGCAGCGGCAGCATGAGCAAGGCCTCCACCAGCGGCTTGCCGCGCCAGGCACTCAGCGCCAGCCAGCGCGCCAGCCACAGGCCCGGCGGCAGCAGCAGCAGCGCAGTGGCCGCGGCGAGCAGCAGGGAGACGCGGGCGGCCTGGTAGTCCATGCGCCGATTATGTCCGGCTGCTCTCCAGCTTCAGACCATGAAGCCGTAACGCCGGAACACCGCCTGCGCAGCGGGCGTCTGCAGATAGTCATACAGGCGCTGGGCACCGGGTGGCGCATCCCTTAGCAGCACCATGCGCTGGCGCATGGGCTGGTGCAAGCTTTCCGGAAGCAGGATGTGACGGACCTGGCGTTCCACCTCCGGTGCCAGGGCCAGGGCCTGCGCGGTGATGCCGGCCTGGGCGGCGCCGGTTGTGACGAACTGGGTGGCCTGGGCGATGTTCTCGCCCAACACCAGTTTGTTTTTTGCCAGGCGCCACAAACCCAGCTTTTCCAGCGCTTCCTGTGCGGCCCGCCCATAGGGCGCATGCTCAGGGTTGGCGATAGCGAGCTTGCCGACCTGGGACCATCCCGCCTGCAGGCCCTTGAGTTCCGGGTCCAGTTGCAGCGCCGATCCAAGCGGCACGATCAGCGCGATCCGCCCCAGGCCGTAGACAACGCCGCGATCCGCCATCCCGTCCGGCAGTCGCCGCGTCAGACCCACATCGGCCAGCTGCAGGACCCAGCTCTCGTCGGCCGACATGAAAAGATGCACCGGCAGCCCTTGCCGGATCTGGCGCGCAAAGTTGCCGGACGATCCATAGCTGGCCTCGACCCTGAGGCCCGTTTCCTGCTGGAACGTCTCCAGCAGCTGAGCCAGTACAAACTTCAGATCGCTGGCCGCAGCAACACGCAGCACGGGCTGGCTGGCCCAGCTCGGCCGCGCCGCCAGGCCCAGGGCCATCAGCCCCAGACAGTGCCGCCGCCGCAAGCCCGGGCTTGCTTCGGAGGCTTGACTTTGATGAGGCATAAAGTTATGCATGTTTTGCATGAGTTTTGATCGTAACCCGGATGTAACCCCGGATCCAGTTCATACAATGGCCCGCACACCGGTGCCAGCCGCCTCTTGGGGCCGCTGGTGCCAGGCATTTTCCGGAACCTGCGAGCACCCCTCGCGGGCCGGTTTCGAACAGAGATATCACCATAACCAGGAGCCTAATCCATGAATTCCCCCGTGATGCAAGGCCTGCACCTCAACGCCCCGAGCCATGTGAAGCACGCCCGGCTGCTGGCCTGGGTGGCCGACATGGCCGCCCTGTGCAAGCCCGACGCCATCTATTGGTGCGATGGCAGCGACGCCGAATACCAGCGCCTGTGCGACCAGCTGGTCTCCGCCGGCACCTTTACCAAACTCAACGAAGCCAAGCGTCCCAACAGCTTCCTGTGCCGCTCCGACGCCAGCGACGTGGCGCGCGTGGAAGACCGCACCTTCATCTGTTCGGCCCGCAAGGACGATGCCGGCCCGACCAACAACTGGGTCGAGCCGACCGAGATGCGCGCGCTGCTGCAGTACGGCAAGGCCGATGGCACGCCCGCGCTCTTCAACGGCTGCATGAAGGGCCGCACCATGTACGTGGTGCCCTTCTCCATGGGCCCGCTGGGCAGTGATATCGCCCACATCGGCATCGAACTCTCCGACAGCGCCTACGTGGCCGTCAACATGAAGCTCATGACGCGCATGGGCAAGCCCGTCTTTGAGGTGCTGGGCACCGACGGCGATTTCGTGCCGGCCATGCACACCGTGGGCGCGCCGCTGCAGCCAGGCCAGCAGGACAGCAAGTGGCCCTGCAACCAGACCAAGTACATCGTGCACTACCCCGAAACGCGCGAGATCTGGTCCTACGGTTCCGGCTACGGCGGCAATGCGCTGCTGGGCAAGAAGTGCTTCGCGCTGCGCATCGCCTCCAACATGGGCCGCGACGAGGGCTGGCTGGCCGAGCACATGCTGATCCTGGGTGTGACCAGCCCCAAGGGCAAGAAGTACCACGTGGCCGCCGCCTTCCCCAGCGCCTGCGGCAAGACCAATTTCTCGATGCTCGTGCCCCCGCAGGGCTTCGAGGGCTGGAAGGTCACCACCATCGGCGACGACATTGCCTGGATCAAGCCGGGCAAAGACGGCCGCATGTACGCCATCAACCCGGAAGCCGGCTACTTCGGCGTCGCCCCGGGCACCAACTACAAGACCAACCCGAACTGCATGGAGTCGCTCAAGAGCGACGTGATCTACACCAACGTGGCGCTGACCGACGACGGCGACGTCTGGTGGGAAGGCATGGACGGCGCCGCGCCGGCCCACGCCATCGACTGGCAAGGCAAGGACTGGACGCCCCAGATCGCCAAGGAAACCGGCGCCAAGGCCGCCCACCCGAATTCGCGCTTCACCGTGGCCGCCACCAACAACCCGGCCCTGGACCCCGAATGGGACAACCCCAAGGGCGTGACCATCGACGCCTTCATCTTCGGCGGCCGCCGCTCCAACACCGTGCCGCTGGTGACTGAAGCCCGCAACTGGGTGGAAGGCGTCTACATGGCCGCCACCATGGGTTCGGAAACCACGGCGGCCATCATCGGCCAGCAGGGCGTGGTGCGCCGTGACCCGTTTGCCATGCTGCCCTTTACCGGCTACCACATGGGCGACTACTTTCAGCATTGGCTCAATCTGGGCGAGAAGGTTGCCGCGCAGGGCGGCCGCCTGCCGTCCATCTTCACGACCAACTGGTTCCGCAAGGGTGAGGACGGCAAGTTCGTCTGGCCCGGCTACGGCGAGAACATGCGCGTGCTCAAGTGGATGATCGACCGCATCGAGGACGAGGTCCAGGGCAAGGAGCACTTCTACGGCCTGACCCCGGGCTACGACGAAGTCAACTGGAAGGGCCTGGACTTCACGCCCGAGCAGTTCCACGCCGTGACCAGCATCGACAAACAGCTCTGGCTCAGTGAACTCAAGCTGCACGACACACTGTTCGAGCAGATCGATGCACGCCTGCCCAAGGCCCTGCGTGACACACGCCAGCGCATCGAAAAGCTGCTGACCGCCGGCTGATCCGGCTGCCGCCGACAAGGAAAAAGCCACCGCATGCGGTGGCTTTTTTACTGGGTATGCCGGCCGGCTGGCCGGCCGGTCTTCAGTTCTGCTCTGCGGGCGCCACGCTCACGCCCCGGCTGGCGCGGATGTTGCCGGAAGGCTCGCGCAGCCTGAGTGCGACCGCCTCGGGCACCAGGCCCGGCGGCAGCTGGATCTTGCCTTCGGTCTTGATGTACCGCCCGACCCGCATCTGGGCGTTGCCGCCGGTTCGCTGCCCCGATGGGGGGTACTCCCATACCGTTGGGCGCCCCTCCAGGGTCCCCTGGATCAGGAACTCCAGCCTGCCCTCATAAAGACGCCCCTCGTTGGAAATGGTGAACTCATAGCGCAGCAGGCCCGGGACGGCGCTATCGCGTGCGACCTGGAGTGCCTGGATCTCCAGGCCTTCGAGCTTGCGCAACTCCATCACATCCGGCTTCGCAATGGCCGGGGTGCTGCGCTCTGGCTGTGCCGCTTCTGGCTGATCCCCGAGCTGGGGTGCAGACATGGAGACTGGGGCCGGCCCGGCCGCCCGCTGCCGGTATCGCTCGAAAAGAATCCCCGCGTAGAACAGCGCCGCACAGACCAGCACCAGGCCGGCCACCCTGAAACCACTCAACACCATCGCTTTCCAGCGTGGCAAGGGTTCGTTGATCACGATACTCGGCGGCATTTGCGCGAACAAGGTCCGGCCGATAGAAAAGGGCATGCCCATGTGTTTATGAATCTCTAGTTTGCAGACGAGACACTCGCTTCCCATCCTGGCTATGCCGCCCGATTATCGCCGGGAGATTGCCCCGGCACATGAGAAAAAGCCACCGCATGCGGTGGCTTTTTCTTGCGGCCCATAGCCGCGCGCTCCGGTAGACCGGCCTGGTCTTACTCGTTCCAGATGCGATTCGTCAGACGTGCAACGCGACCCGCGGCAGCGTAATTCACCGCCGGGACCGCCGCCTCGCTGATCACGGCTTCCTCGACATCATCCTGGGCACGGCTGGCTGCCGCCTGGATATCAGCCATCACACGGGGGTCCTTGCGGGCCAGATCCCACAGACGCTCGTCGGCACGGCGGCGGGCCACGCCTTGCGACCAGCCATCCAGGCCAACCATGACGCGGCCAGCCAGGCTGCGCGCCGTCGGGGCCAACAGGGCCAGGGCCGCAAAACCGATCACCCACATCAGCACCCAGGCCGCCAGCAGGTGACCGTCAGCCCAGGTTTCCATGAGCTGGTCAGCCACCACCACCAAGGTCGCCACCATGGCGGCCAACAGTACGCCAGCCAGGCCGCGTGTCGCATCCAGGCCCTTGCGCAGGATGCTGGCGCTGTGCAGCACGCGCTCCATGCGCTCCACGCCCGGGTGACGGGTCGGGTACTCAAGGTGTACGAAACTGTTGTTCATGGTGGACCTCCTGTTTGATATCTTTGCTGCAATGCGGCAATCTTAGGGTTTCTACTACTGTTGTTCAACTTTATATTAATGATGAGCGTCATTCATGATGGTGATATATTGCCTCCCCATGGCTGAGCTCAACTTCCGCACCCTGGATCTGAACCTGCTGCGTGTGTTCAACGAGGTGATGACCGAGCGCAGCCTGACGAAGGCAGCCAGCAAGCTAGCACTCACTCAACCAGCCGTCAGCAATGCACTGCGCCGCCTGCGTACCGCGCTGGGCGATGAACTCCTGCGCCGCAGTGGCCAGGGCCTGGAGCCCACGCCGCGCGCCCTGGCCTTGTGGCCCACGGTGCAGCAGGCCCTGCAGGCATTACAGGAAACGCTGGCGCCGGGCAGCTTCGTGCCCGGTCAGGCCAACACCACCTTCGTGCTGGCCATGGCCGACGCCACGGCCGCCGAGCTGATCCCCGGCCTGATTGCCGTCATTGACCGTGAAGCCCCGGGCGTGACCATCCGCGTGGTACCGCTGACCACGCGCGACCCGCGCCGTCTGCTCGACGAAGAGGCGGCCGACCTGGCCATCGGCTACTTTCCGGCCGTGCTGGCCTCACTGACGGCCCAGGCCCAGGCCGGCGAGACCGTGGCCTTCGAACATCAGCGCCTCTACCTCAGCAACTATGTCTGCGTGATGCGGCGCGACCACCCGCTGGCCCGCGAAGAGCTGACGCTGGACCGTTATTGCGCAGCGCGCCACCTGCTGGTCAGCTTCTCGGGACGACCCTACGGCTTCATCGACGAGGCGCTGGCCGGACTGGGCCGGCAACGCCACATCGTGCTCACCGTCAACCAGTTCTTCACGGCCGGCCGTGTGGTGGCCACGTCCGATCTGCTGACCGTGCTGCCGCGGCATTTCGTGAGCGTCACCGGCATCGCCGACCAGCTGGTGCTGCGCGAATTGCCCTTCAAGGTCCCGGCCGTGCACGTCGATGCGCTCTGGCACCGGCGCATGCAACACAGCGGCGCACACACGTGGCTGCGCGAGGTGCTCGCGCACCTGCCGCAACAGCGGCGGCAGGACGAATAAGTATTACCCCTTCTTTTTGACCAGGGTCAATCGGTCGTACGATCTCCCCGATAAACTCCGGTACACCGAAAAGAAAGGAAATCCCCCATGAAAATTCTTCTGGCCGTTGATGGCAGCGAGTACACCAAGAAGATGCTGGCCTACCTGACCACGCATGACAGCCTGTTCAGCGCAGACAACAGCTACACCATTTTTACGGCCCAGCCCCAGTTGCCCCCCCGTGCGCGCGCGGCTGTCGGCAAGGAAATCGTCGACAAGTACCACACCGAAGAAGCCGAGAAGATCGTGGGCCCGGTGTCCAAGTTCCTCGCCCGTCATGGCATCGAGGCCAAGAGCCAGTGGAAGGTCGGTCATGCCGGCGAGACCATCGCCAAGGCCGCCGAGTCCGGCAAGTTCGACCTGGTCGTCATGGGTTCTCACGGCCACAGCGCCCTGGGCAATCTGGTGCTGGGTTCCGTCGCCACCCAGGTGCTGGCACACTGCTCGGTCCCCGTCCTGCTGGTGCGCTGAGCCGCATCCATCAGGCGCCGTCAGCGCTGCTACGCAGCAGCGACTGACGGCAGCACCCGAGATTTGGGGCCGGAGCACTCACCGCTGCAACGGCAGCCCCTGCGGCTCCTCGGCCGTCACGCCAGCCAGGGTCACCCCCATCCACTGCCGCAAATCCGCCCACATGCGCTGGATCTCCACGTTGCGCGGCGTCAACAGCGCACTGGGCAACTCGATCGTCACCACTGGCATGCCCTTGTGCACGCCGCCGTAATTGCCCAGCGAGCCCGGAAAAATACCCACCTGGTCCAGGTAGAGCCGCCCCAGGCGACGCGGGGGCTCGATCGGGCCGTCAAAGTCCAGCACGCCATACGGCGCGTGGATGCTGACGATCAGGTTGGGCTTGAAGCGCTGCATCTCGTCATGCAGATAGCGGCTCTCGGGCTCGCTCAGCGGCGTCCTGCCCGGCCAGCGGCGCGGGTCCTTGCGGGTACGCTTTTCCCAGTAGAAGGCCGCATCGCGCTCCCAGTTGGGCGTGGGAAAGTTGCGGTTGAGGTCCACGCCGTTGGCGTTGACGCGGCGCGCCGGCTTGTCGAACAGGCCATCGGGGTTGAGCGCCGGGATGAAGCGCCAGTGGATCTGCTCGGGCGTGCCCTGCGCCAGACGGATCCAGTGCAGCGCCACCGAAGCCGATGACAGCTCGTCACCATGCATGCCGCCGATCACCAGCACGCGCAGGCGCGTCGTGGCCGGCCGCACGTCACGCGAATAGATCATCCGGCCCTTGACGCTGCGGCCCTCGCTGGGCTGCAGGCCGGCAGCCTGGCACAGGGCCCAGCTCACATTGGGCAGGCGGGCATAAAACTCATCGCAGGTCCGGTCGTTGGCGTGCACGCCGGTGACCAGCAGCAGGGGCCAGATCGCCGCCGGCATCCATTTCCAGAAACGCATGCCGTCATTCTATGGCGCCCCCGATTTCAGGTAAATTGCACGCATGTCAGTTTCTTCCCCGGGGCCGCGCGCCCGCCCGCCGAGCTTCACCCAAACCGAGTTTCGCGCAGCCCTGGGCATGTTCGCCACCGGCGTCACCATCGTCACCGCGCGCGCGGCCAACGGCAAGCTCGTCGGCCTGACGGCCAACTCCTTCAACTCGGTCTCGCTTCAACCTCCGCTGGTGCTCTGGAGCCTGGCGCGTGCTGCCGCCTCGATGGCCGTGTTCAGCGCCGGTTCGCATTACGCCATCAATGTGCTGGCCGCCGACCAGCAGGCCCTGGCCCAGCGCTTCGCCACCAAGGGCGTGGACCGCTGGGCCGGCGTGGACCATGTCGAAGGCCTGGCCGGTGCCCCGCTGCTGGCCGGCGCGGCGGCCAGCTTCGAATGCTTCAACCGCAGCCGGTATGAAGAAGGCGACCACGTGATCTTCGTCGGCGAGGTCGAACGCTGCACACACCGGGCCGACGCCTCCCCGCTGCTGTTCCACGGCGGGCGCTTCTACGCCGAACACCCCCTCTGATTTCTGATGCGTCAACGCAAGGACCACCTCGACGGCCTGGCCGCCGGCATCCTGTTGGCCTGCTGCATGTTCTGGGGTTTCCAGCAGGTGCTGGTGAAAGCCACCCTGCCGGAGCTGCCCCCCATCTTCCAGGCCGCCTTGCGCTTTGTCGGCGCCACGGCCCTGCTGATGCTGTGGTGCCGCTGGCGCGGTGTGGCCCTGTACACGCGCGACGGCACGCTGGGGCCCGGCCTGCTGGCGGGTGCGCTGTTTGCCGGCGAGTTCGCCTGCCTCTACATCGGCCTGCAATACACCACGGCCTCGCGCCTGACCGTCTTCCTCTACACCTCACCCTTCTGGGTGGCCCTGGTGTTGCCCCTGCTGGTACGCGCCGAGCGCCTGCGCACCGTGCAGTGGTTCGGCCTGCTGCTGGCCTTCATCGCCCTGGTGTTCGCCATGCGCGAGAGTTTTGTCGCGCCAACGACCGACGGGCAGTTGCTCGGCGACCTGCTGGCACTGGCCGCCGGCCTGTCCTGGGGCCTGACCACCGTGACCATCCGTGCCAGCGCCCTGGCCCGGGCATCGGCCGAGAAGCTGCTGTTCTACCAGGTGGCCGTCAGCGCGGTCGCCTTGCCGCTGCTCTCGCTGGCGCTGGGTGAACGCTGGGCCTGGCAGTTCAGCCCCTTTGCCATCACTTCCCTGCTGCTGCAGACCGCGGTCGGCGCCTTCGCCAGTTACCTGGTCTGGATGTGGATGCTGGGGTGCTACCCGGCGACGAAGATCTCGGCCTTCGCCTTCCTCACGCCCCTGTTCGCGCTGTTGTTTGGCGCGCTCTGGCTGCGCGAGCCGCTCACGCCCAGCCTGCTGGCCGCGATGGCCCTGGTGGCCGTGGGCATCGTGCTGGTGAACCGCAGGACGGCTTGATGCCGCCCTGCGAGCCGGCTCAGATCTTGCCAGCCGCCTTGAGACGATCGATCGTGGCCTTCTCGGCAACGAAGGTGCGTTCGGCATAGGCCGTGTACTCGGCCGTGCTCATGTAGATCGCCGGCATGTAGAACTTGTCCAGGGTGTCGATCACACGCTGGTCGTCGAGCGTCTTCTTGAAGGCATCGTGCAGGATCCTGACGATGGCCGGGTCCATGTTCTTCGGGCCGCCGATGCCGAAGGGCGATTCGGTCACCGTGTCCCAGCCGCTTTCCTTGACCGTGGGCACATCGGGGAAAGCCTTGTTGCGCTTGCTGCCCAGCGTGGCCAGCAGGTTCAGCTTGCCGGCCACGACGTGGGGCGCGAACTCGGTGGTGCCGCTCATGAGCGGGATGTGGCCACCCAGAATGGCCTGCAGGATCTCGGCCGAGCCCTTGTAGGGGATGTCCTGCAGCACGATGCCGGCCTTGGATGCGAACTCCTCGATGGCCAGGTGCGGTGTGGTGCCGGTACCGGTGTGGCCGTAGTTGACCTTGCCGGGATTGGCCTTGGCATAGGCCACCATTTCCTTGAGTGTCTTGTAGGGTGCGTCAGGACGCGCCGCCAGGCCGAAGGTGTAGCCCGTGAGGCAGACGATGTGCGTGATGTCCTTGACCGGGTCGAAGCTGGTCTTCTGCATGTGCGGGATGCGGTAGATGCCCAGCGGCAACTGCGTGAGCGTGTAACCATCCGGCTTGGCGTTCACCATGGCCGCAGCCCCCAGCGTGCCGCCGGCGCCCGGCTTGTTCTCGACGATCACCGTGCCGCCCAGGGCTCGGCCCGCTGCCTCGGCAAAAGCGCGCATCACCGCATCGCTGCTGCCGCCGGTGGGCCAGGGTGCGATCAGCGTGATGGGGCGGTTGGGAAACTTGTCCTGCGCGAGCGCCCAGGGGCTGACGAGCGCCGGCGCAGCGGCCAGTGCGGCGCTGCGCGTCATGAGCTGGCGGCGGGTCAGGGAGCGCTTGGGAAATGCTGTCATGTCTGTCTCCGGTTTGTTGGAATGTCCACACGGATTGTGATCCGGCTGGCATGGGCAAACTGTCGCCTAAGTTCACCCGCCTTTATAGTGCAAGGCATGTCACGCCGCCATGAGTTTCTGGAGCTGGTCCTGGACCAGATGGCCGCGCTGGGCGCCGTCTCGGCACGCGCCATGTTCGGGGGCCACGGTCTGTACTGCAATGGCCTGTTCATCGCCATCGTCGCCGGTGACAAGCTCTATTTCAAGGCCGACGCCCAGAGCCAGCCCCGCTTCGAATCCGCCGGCCTGCAGCGCTTCCAGTACACGGCGCGTGGCAAAACGGTGCAGCTGATGTATTACGCAGCCCCCACCGAGGTCTACGAGAACACCCAGGCCATGGCCGAATGGGGCCAACTCGCCCTGGCCGCCGCTGTGCGGGCGCGCCGACCGGCACGAAAAAAACTCAATTAGGGCCTGCTCACACTCATTTCTCAAGATGCGTTGCGGATCAAAAAAGTCATGCGGTAGGCGCGTGGACGCCGCCGGGGTAGGCCCCCGGCAAGTCCGCGCAACACCCTGCATGGCTTTTTTGGCCGCAACCCGGAGGGAACATGGTTAAAACCGCGCCACTCGTTGTTGCACTCCTCACCCAGGCGGCCAGCCTGGGCGTCGTCGCGCGCCTAGATTGGCACGGTTTTAACCACGTTCGCACTTGAGAAATGAGTGTGAGCAGGCCCTAGACAATGCCAGCGGCGCGCAGCGCAGCGATCTGCGCCACATCCAGCCCCAGACCTGCCAGCACCTCCTCCGTATGCTCGCCCAGCGCCGGCGGCGCACGGTGCAACACCGGCGGCGTGGCGCTCAGGCGCAAGGGGCTGGCCACGCTGCGGATCGTCGGCACGCCTTCGGCGGCCACGGCCTGCGGCGAGCGGGGCTGCTCGATGGCCAGGCCGCGGGCCTGCACTTGTGCATCCGCAAAGGCCTGGCCGATGTCGTTGATCGGACCGCAGGGCACGGCCTTGTGCTCCAGCGCGGCTATCCACTCGGCCGTGCTGCGGGTGCGCGTGATGGCCTCCAGCTGCGGCACCAGATCGGCGCGGTGCAACACGCGCTGCGTGTTGCTGGCGTAACGTGCGTCCTGCGCCAGTTCGGGCCGGCCGGCCACTTCGCAAAAACGCGTGAACTGGCCGTCGTTGCCGATGGCCAGCAACATGGCGCCGTCTTTCGTCGGCATGTCCTGGTAAGGCACCAGGCTGGGGTGGCTGTTGCCCTGGCGCTGAGGCACTTTGCCGGTGTTGAGAAAACCACCGGCCTGGTTGGCCAGGATGGCCATACCCACGTCCAGCAGGGACATGTCGATGTGCTGGCCCTCGCCCGTGCGGTGCCGCACTTCCAGCGCCGCCAGGATGGCGGTCGATGCGTAGACACCCGTGAAGATGTCGGTCAGCGCCACGCCCACACGCTGCGGGCCGCCGCCAGGCACCTCGTCGGGTCGGCCGGTGATGCTCATCATGCCGCTCATGGCCTGCACCATCAGGTCGTAGCCCGCACGCTCGGCGTAGGGTCCGTCCTGGCCAAAACCGGTGACCGAGCAGTAGATGAGTTTCGGGTTGACCTGCTGGAGACTCTCGTAGTCCAGGCCGTAGTGCGCCAGGCCGCCGACCTTGAAGTTCTCCACCAGCACGTCGCTCTGTTCTGCGAGCTGGCGAATCAAGGCCTGGCCTTCGGGCTTGGCGATGTCCACCGTGATGGAGCGCTTGTTGCGATTGGCGCAGGTGTAGTAGGCCGCGTGTTCGGTGTCCTGCCCCTGCGCGTCCTTCAGGAAGGGCGGGCCCCAATGACGCGTGTCGTCCCCGGCGCCGGGGCGCTCGATCTTCACCACGTCGGCGCCCAGATCCGCGAGGATCTGCGTGCACCAGGGGCCGGCCAGGACACGCGAAAGGTCGAGGACCTTGATGTGCGGTAACGCGGCGGGTTTGTCGTTCATGGTTCTGTCCTTCTTGCTGACTGCTCACCTGCCACATGGGTGCTTACCAGGGGCCTCATAGGCGCTGCGCTTTGCCAAATCGGCCCCCGGCAAGCACCCATATGGCGAGCGCAAGGTTATCTTTTGCCAGCGCTCAAACACTTTGGCAGCCGAGAGGGGGAGTGGGTGGCGGCCGATTTGGCAAAGCGTAGCGCCTATGAGGCTGCCGCCCACTCCCCCTCTCGGCCGCTACAAAACGCCCGGCACAACGAATCCTACAAAAGCCTCAGTTCGCAAACGCCGCAATGCCCGTCTGTGCACGCCCCAGGATCAGGGCATGGATGTCGTGTGTGCCCTCGTAGGTGTTGACCACCTCCAGGTTCACCAGGTGGCGCGCCACGCCGAATTCGTCGGAGATGCCGTTGCCGCCCATCATGTCGCGCGCCAGGCGCGCAATGTCCAGCGCCTTGCCGCAGGAATTGCGCTTGAGGATGGAGGTGATCTCCACCGCGGCCGTGCCCTCGTCCTTCATGCGGCCCAGGCGCAGGCAGCCCAACAGGCCCAGCGAGATTTCGGTCTGCATGTCGGCCAGCTTCTTCTGGATCAGCTGGTTGGCCGCCAGCGGGCGGCCGAACTGCTTGCGATCCAGCACGTACTGGCGGGAACGGAACCAGCAGTCCTCGGCCGCACCCAGCGCGCCCCAGGCGATGCCGTAGCGCGCCGAGTTCAGGCAGGTGAAGGGGCCCTTGAGACCTTGCACTTCGGGAAAGGCGTTTTCCTCGGGCACGAAGACGTTGTCCATCACGATCTCGCCGGTGATGGAGGCGCGCAGGCCCACCTTGCCGTGCACGGCCGGCGCGGAAAGGCCCTTCATACCCTTCTCCAGAATGAAACCGCGGATCGGGCCGACGGCGCCGCTCTCGCTGACCTCCTTGGCCCAGACCACGAAGACATCCGCGATGGGGCTGTTGGAGATCCACATCTTGCCGCCGGTGAGCTTGTAGCCGCCGGCCGTCTTCTGCGCGCGCGTGATCATGGAATTCGGATCGGAGCCATGGTCGGGTTCGGTCAGGCCGAAGCAGCCGATCCACTCGCCGGTGGCCAGCTTGGGCAGGTACTTCTGCTTCTGCGCCTCGCTGCCGAATTCAAAGATCGGCACCATCACCAGCGAAGACTGCACGCTCATCATGGATCGGTAGCCGGAATCGACGCGCTCGACCTCACGCGCGATCAGGCCATAGGCCACGTAATTCAGGCCCGGGCCGCCATATTGCTCGGGGATGGTGGGGCCCAGCAGGCCGAGTTCGCCCATCTCGCGGAAGATGGTCGGGTCGGTCTTCTCGTGGCGGAAGGCCTCCAGCACGCGGGGGGCCAGCTTGTCCTGGCAATAGGCGGCGGCGGCATCGCGCACCATGCGCTCGTCATCGCTGAGCTGTTGGTCCAGCAGGAAAGGATCGTTCCAGTGAAAGGTGGCGTTGGCCATGATGGGTACTCCAGAAATCTGCCGCCATCGTAGCCGCCACGGCCACCCCGGGCAAACGAAAAATGGGCATCCAGACATGCGCTAAATGCATATATAACCCCCACAAACCGCTTAAGCAGCCCTACGACGGCTCGGCCAGTTGTGTATATTTCGCACACCATGCGCCGCAAGATCCCCTCGCTGCAAGCCCTGGCCTGTTTCGACGCTGCCGCCCGCCACGAGAGCTACACGCGCGCCGCGCAGGAGCTGGCGTTGACCCAGAGCGCCGTGTCGCGCCAGATCGCTGCACTGGAAGACTATCTGGGCATTGCCCTGTTCCGGCGCACGCGCCACGGCGTGGCGCTCACCCCGGGCGGCGCCGACTACGCGCGCCAGATCGCACCGCGCCTGCAGGCGCTGGAGCGCGACACCCTGGACGCCATGTCGCGCCAGGGCACGGCTGGCAGCATCTCCCTGGCTGCGGTACCGACCTTCGCCACGCGCTGGCTCCTGCCGCGTCTGCCGCAACTGGCGAACTCTCATCCCGAACTGGTGGTGCACATCGAGACGCGCACCCGCCCCTTCCTCTTCGCTGATACCGGCTTCGACGCAGCGCTCTACTCGGGCACGGCCGAGCAGGTGGCCAACTGGGCCGGCACACGCGCCACGGCGCTGATCGAGGAAGAAGTGGTGCCGGTCTGCGCGCCGGCCCTGCTGGGCGCGCGCAAGCGGCTGCAGCCCAGGGATCTGACCGGCTTGCCCCTGCTGCAACAGAGCACGCGCCCCGAGGCCTGGCGCCAGTGGTTCGAGGCCATGGGCGTGGAAGCCCCCACCGCGCTGTCAGGCCCACGTTATGAGCTGTATTCGATGACGGCCGCTGCTGCCGCGCAGGGCCTGGGCCTGGCCCTGGTGCCGCGCCTGCTGATCGAGCCGGAACTTGCGCGCGGCGAGCTGGTGGTAGCCTGCCCGCGGCCCCTCAGGAGCGGGCGCGCCTACTGGCTGGTTCTGCCGGATCGTGGCGAGCCTCGCCCGGCACTGTCGGCCTTCGCGTCCTGGTTGCAGGCGGCCGTGAGCCGGCCCTAGAGCTGCTCGACACGGTTGCGGCCGTTCTGCTTGGCCAGGTAGAGGGCGCGGTCGGCTGCGCTGATCATGTCGTCACGCTCGTTGCTGGACGGCAGTTCCAGCACATGCAGGCCGATGCTGATGGTCATGGGGATGGGCCAGCCGTCGATGGAGGCAAAGCCGGCCTGCTCCGTCGCGACCCGCAAGGCCTCGGCCAGGGCCAGGGCCCCAGGCGCATCCGTGTCGGGCAGGATGGCAATGAACTCCTCGCCGCCCCAGCGGCCCAGGATGTCCTGCGCGCGCAGACGCTCCCGCAGGCACACGGCGGCATCACGCAGAGCCTTGTCGCCTGAAAGATGGCCATGGGTATCGTTGATCTGTTTGAAATAGTCGATGTCGATGAGCAGCAGGGCCAGGGGTCGATTGCTGCGCCGCGCCAGCGCGATCTGCTGGGTCAGGACCTGCTGGATGGAGCGACGGTTGTTCAGGCCGGTCAGGTCGTCCTGCATGGCCAGGGTGTGGTTGCGCACATCGGCCTGCTCCTTGGTCATCAGCACCAGGCCCATGGCGATGAGCACGATGATCAGGGTGGACATCAGGACGCTGAACGCATGGGCTGGATGGGAGGCCGTGACCTGGTTCAGATCCACCTGTCCGAACAAGGCGGCCACGAAGCGCAGCAGCAAGGCCAGGATGATCATCACCAGACCGGCCACCACGAAATACTGACCGCCCCCCGGTGTCGCATGGCGCCGCTCGATGATCAGCTGCAGCAGCACCAGGGACTGGAAACTCAGCAGCAGGGTGGCTAACTGGGGGCGGACCTGCGGATGGTTCATCAGCAGCGCCACCAGCAGCAGCATCGCCAGCACCGGGCTCCAGATCAGCCAGCGCCGCACGGGCCTCTGCTGGAACTCGCACAGGCCCTCGGCGAACAGGGCAAAGGTGGCCACCAGCAGGGTGTTGGCCAGCACCACGGAAAACCAGTCGCTGATCTGGCCGCGCAAGGCGAACAGCAGGTAGGTCAGCGTCTGCGCCCCCATGGCCCAGGCCCACCAGACCATGCCATCGCGGCGCGAGCGACGCGCCACGATCCCCATGCCGATGCCCAGGACCGCTGTGACAAGGATGTTGACCAGCAACAGAGTGGGCGTATGCATCTGCATCGCCCCATTATTGCGAAAGTCTTCCCTTCACGCCTTGACCGCGGGCAACGAAGCTCAAGTGCGCAGATACTGCCGGGCAAAATCCACGTACCAGCCCAGGCAGCCCGCGTTGGCCATGGCATCCTGGTTGACGACCTTCTCCAGCGGCTGGCCCAGCAGCAGCTTCTTGATCGGCAACTCCTGCTTCTTGCCCGTCAGCGTGCGCGGGATCTCGGCCACCTGCAGGATCTCGTTGGGCACGAAACGCGGCGACAGCGCGGTCTTGATGGCGTCGTTGATCTTCGCCTTCATGGCGGCGTCCAGCGCGTGGCCGGGGCGCAGCACCACGAACAGGGGCATATAGCTCTCACGGCCCAGGTACTCCAGGTCCACCACCATGGAGTCCAGCACCTCGGGCAGCGCCTCCACCGCGCTGTAGAGCTCGCTGGTGCCCATGCGCAGGCCGTGGCGGTTGATGGTGGCGTCGCTGCGACCGTAGATGATGCAGCTGCCACGAGTCGTGATCTTCAACCAGTCGCCGTGGCGCCAGGCCGGGCCGGCTTCGGGCCCGGCATCGCCGCCGCCGGGCCGTCGGCCATGGCCAGCCGGGTACATGTCGAAATAGCTGGAGAGGTAACGCTGGCTGCCCTCGTCTTTCCATAGATACAAGGGCATGCTCGGTATGGGCTGGCTGCAGACCAGTTCTCCGACGGCGTCGACCACCGGCTCGCCCTGCTCGTTCCAGGCCTCGACCGCGCAACCCAGCACACGGCACTGCATCTCACCCGGCACCTGGGGCAGCTCGCGGTTGCCGGCGATGAAGGCGCCGGCAAAGTCGGTGCCACCCGAGATGTTGGACCACCAGATGTCCGGGGTGCCGATGGCTTCCATCTGGCCATTCGTCCAGCGCTGCACCTCCTCGCTCAGAGGCGAGCCGGTCGAGCCCAGGGCACGCACCTGGCGCAGCGGGCCGCACTGCCCCAGATCGATCCCGGCCTTCATGCAATTGGCGAAGAAGGCCGCGCCCGCGCCAAAGAAGGTGGTGCCGGTATCGGCGACGAAACGCCACAGCGTGGTCCAGTCCGGGGCCAGTCTGTTGCCAGCGGCGTCCACTGTGGCGCCGCCAGGGCTGCCGTCGAAGATGCAGACCGTGGTGCCGGTCAGCAGGCCGCCGAGCTGGCAGTTCCACATGACCCAGCCCGTGGAGCTGTACCAATGGAAACGTTCACCCCAGCTGTTCGGCGCATAACTGCAGCCGATATCGGTGTTCAGTGTGAAGGCCAGGGCCACGATCAGGATGCCACCATGCCCGTGCACGATGGGCTTGGGCAGGCCAGTCGTGCCGCTGGAATAGACCACCCACAGCGGGTGGTCGAAGGGCACGCTCAGGGGCTTGAAGGCTGCCGTCTGCGCATCGTTGCGCGCCACCGCCTGCGCCCAGGGCGCCACGCTCACACCGGCGCGTACTTCGATGTCCGGCAGACCGAGGTTGGATTGCATGATCAGGTGCTGCACCGTGGGCAGCGCGGCGCAGAGCTCGGCCACCACCTCGCGCCGGTCGGTGTCGCGCCCACCGTAGCGCACGCCATCGCAGGCGATGAGTGCCCTGGGCTCGATCTGCTTGAAGCGGTCCAGCACGGCGGCCGTGCCCATGTCGGGTGCGCACAGGCTCCAGATGGCGCCAATGCTGGCCGTGGCCAGGAAAGCCACCATGGCTTCGGGGATGTTGGGCAGGTAGGCCACCACGCGGTCGCCTTTGCGCACGCCCTGCGCCTGCAGATGCAGGGCCAGTGACGCCACCTGGCGCTGCAGCTCGGGCCAGCTCAGCTCGCGCGCCGGTTCACCCGCCGCCAGGCTCTGCTCGTTGTGGCTGACGATGGCCGGAAAGCCTGCGGCGTGCGCCATCTGCGCGTGGCGCAGCACCTGCTGAACGTAGTTCACCTGAGCACCGGGAAACCAGCGCGCGCCCGGCATGCGGTTCTCGGCCAGGGCCGCGGTGTGTGGCGTGGGCGAGTAGACACCGTAGCAGTCCCAGATGCTCTGCCAGAAGGCGTCCAGGTCGGTCACCGACCAGCGCCACAGCGCGTCGTAGCTGTCAAAGCTCAGACCGCGCTGCTCGCGCAGCCAGTTCTGGTAGAGGCGGATCTGGGGAATGTAGGGAGGAGAGGTGGGGCGTGCCATGGCGGAAGGTTAGCGCCACTTTGGCGTAGCGCGGCGATCGGCCGTGCTCAGGGTTTGTACGAGTGTTCAATATATTTGTACAACTGTTCAATACCGGCATGGACATACGTGCCAAGACGGTACCTCCCCGGCAACGCCCATCTGCGGCAGGGCGGCGGGTAGCACGCCCGGACCGCAAGGCCAGCATCCTGCTGGCGGCCGAGCGGCTGTTCGCCCAGCGCGGCTACCACGCCGTCACGATCCGCCAGATTGCCGAAGAGGCCGGCGTGCCGCTGGCTCTGGTGGGCTACTACTACGGCCAGAAGCACGAACTCTTCCACAGCATCTTCGCGCACTGGCAGGACACGGCCGAACGCCGGCTCGAGTTGCTGCAACAGGTCATGGACGCTGGCCAGGGCTCGCTGCGGCAGGTGGTCGAAGCCTTCGTGCGCCCGGTGCTGGCGCAGCGCGCCAGCCCGGAGGGCGAATACTATGCCCAGCTGGTGGCGCGGGAGCTGGCCTTCCAGACGCCCGAGACCACCCGCGTGCTGGCCGACTACTTCGACCCGCTGGCCCACCGTTTCATCGATGCCCTGCAGGTGGTCTGCCCGGGGCATGACCGCGCGCGCGCTGCCTGGGCCTACCAGTTTGCGCTCGGCGCCCTGTTGCACCATATCAACGATAACCGCGTTGAACACCTGTCCCTTGGCAGCAATCGCCCCAATGCGCCGGAAGCGCAGGAGCTGCTGATCGAATTCATTGCCGCAGGCATGGCGGCAGTGTTGCCCGCGTGTCCACCACAGCGCCACTGAAGCGCAATCACAACACTTAGGAGATAGAGCATGAAACGACGCATCTTCCAGACATCCCTGTTGTCCGCCGCACTGGTGCTGGGGGGCTTGTCCACGGCACAGGCGCAGCAGTCGATCCGCATGACCGCGGCCGGCGGCCATCCACCGGTGTTCCTGTGGGTCAAGCTGCTCGATGAGTTCTTCATCCCCGAAGTCGACAAGCGCCTGGCCGCCGAGGGCAACAAGCACAAGATCGAATGGACCAAGGCCTGGGGCGGGACCCTGATCAAGATCGGCAGCGAGTCCAAGGGCATTGCCGACGGGGTGGCCGACATCGGCTTCGTGGGCTCGCTGTTCGAGGCCGCGCGCTTTCCCATGCAGAACGTGAGCTATGTGGCGCCCTTCGGCACCGATGACCTGGGCGTGGTCAGCGCCACGGTGGCCGACATGCAGGCCCGCATCCCGGCCATGGCCGATGGCTGGACGAAGAACGGCCTGACGTATCTGGGGGGCGCCTCGCTCGACACCTACCACCTGTGGACCAACTTCCCGGTCAAATCCATCGACGACCTCAAGGGCAGGAAGATCAGCGCGCCCGGCCCGTCGGCCAACTGGATCCGCAACACCGGGGCGGTGGCGGTGGCGGGCTCCCTGCCCACCTACTACGAGGACATCAAGTCCGGGGTGTCCAACGGCGCCATCACCTTCTCCACCGGCGCCTGGGGCGCCAAGCTGCATGAGGTGGCGCCCTACATCACCAAGGTGAACTTCGGCGCGATGTACGCCGGGGGCGTGGCCATCAACAAGCGCCGCTTCGACGCCCTGCCGCCCGAGGTACAGAAGGTCTTCCGCGACGTGGGGGCGGAGTACAGCAAGCGCTTCGCCGCCGCCCAGACCGCTGCGGCCAACGCCCTGCTCAAGCAGGCGGAGGCGGCCGGCGCCAAGGTCAGCGAACTGTCCCCGGCCGAGCGCAAGCGCTGGGCCGACACCATTCCCAACGTGGCGCAGACCTGGGCCGATGACCTGCAGTCCAAGGGTGCGCCCGGGCACGAGGTGCTCAAGGCCTACATGGACGGCCTGAAGAAGAGCGGCGCCGTCCTGCCGCGCGACTGGTCGGCCAAGTAAGGCGTTTTCCCACCCATGAGCGAACAGGACGCCTACAACCGCCCCCTGCCCTGGGGCTTTCACCGGCTGGTCCAGGGCCTCAACGCCCTGGGCACGGTCTGGATCATCGCCCTCATGCTGCTGATCAACGCCGATATCGTCGGCCGCACCGGCTTCAACGCGCCGGTGCGCGGTGTGACCGAGCTGATCTCGCTGTCCATCGTCGGCATCGTCTTCCTGCAGCTGGGCGACACGCTGCGCACCGGTCGCTTCACGCGGGCCGACATGATGCTGGACTGGCTCAAGCAGCGGCACCCGGCCGGGGCGGCCGGCCTGCAGGCGCTCTACCACCTGCTGGGCGCCCTGCTGATGGGGGTGATCCTGTGGGCGGCCTGGGCGCCGTTGGTGGAATCCATCCGCATCCGCGAGTACGTGGGGGCCCTGGGGGATTTCACCGCGCCCGTGTGGCCGGTACGGCTCATCATGCTGGTGGGGCTGGTCGTCACGGCCCTGACCTTCGTGTTTCTGGCGCTGGACGACCTGCGCCGCGCCTGGCGCCTGTCCCTGCGCAGGACGGTGGCATGAGCCCGACCACCGTCGCCATCCTGTCCCTGGTGCTGATGCTGGGCCTGATCTGGGCCGGCCTGCACGTGGCCGTGGTCCTGGGCCTGGTGTCCTTCGTGGGCATCTGGCTCATCCGTGGTGACGTGGCGGTGGCCGCCAATCTGCTGGCGATGGCATCCAGCGACGCCATCGCCAGCCACATCTTCGGCGTGGTACCGCTGTTCGTGCTCACCGGCTTCCTGGTGGCCAAGGCCGACATCGGCAAGGACGCCTTCGAGGTGGCCAACCAGCTGTTTCGCCGCCTGCTGGGGGGGCTGGGCGTGGCCACCGTGGCGGCCAACGCGGTGTTCGCGGCCATCACCGGCATTTCCATCGCCTCGGCGGCGGTGTTCACGCGGGTGGCCGTGCCGCAGATGCTGCGCTTCGGCTACCAGCCCCGCTTCGCGGTGGGCGTGGTGGCCGGTTCGTCGGTGCTGGGCATGCTGATCCCGCCCAGCCTGCTGATGATCCTCTACGGTTTCCTGTCGAACCAGTCGGTGGGTGACCTGTTCACCGCCGGCATCGTGCCCGGCATCCTGCTGGCCCTGGCGTTCGCGGCCCTCATCGTGGGCATGGCCTGGCTGCGCCCCGGCATGGTGTATGCGGGCGGGCAGCCGCCGGTGCCCGCCGGGCCCGATCTCGGCGTGGCCGAGATGGCGCTCAAGCTCCTGCCCATCGTGCTGATGATCGGCTCCGTGCTGGGGGGCCTGTACGCGGGCTTTTTTACCGCCACCGAGGCTGGCGGGGTGGGGGCCGCCATGGCACTGCTGATCGCCGTGGTGCGGCGGCGCCTGACGGCGCGCACTTTCTGGGAGGTGCTGACCGAAACCGGCCATGTGACGGTGGCCGTGAGTTTCCTCATCATCTGCGCCAGCATCTACACCCGCATGCTGGCCATGTCGGGCATGCCCCAGTTCATCATGACGGTCATTGCCCAGGCCGGCTTCGGCCCCCTGATGTTCCTGCTGATCTACGTGGCCATCATCCTGGCGCTGGGCACCATCATCGATTCCTCGTCCATCCTGCTCATCGTGCTGCCGCTGATGCTGCCGATCGCCGAGCAGTTCAGCATGAACCTGATCTGGTTCGGCGTCGTAACCGTGGTGGCGGTGGAGATCGGGCTGCTGACGCCGCCCTTCGGCCTGTCGGCCTATGTGGTCAAGAGCTCGCTCAACGACCCGCGCATTTCGCTCGGCGACATCTTCCGCGGCACCGCGCCCTTTACCTTCACCATGTTCCTGGTTTTGCTGCTGCTCATGGTGTTTCCGCAAATCAGCCTGGTGTTGCTGAAATGAACCCGCGCAACCCGCTGGATGGATTCGAGGTCGAGCGCGCCGCCCTGCGCTATATCGGCCACGAGTTGCAGCGACCCGAATGCGTGCTGGCCGAACGCGATGGCACCCTGTGGGCGGCCGACGCCCGGGGGGGCGTGACCCGCATCGCGCCCGACGGCGCGCAGCAGTTCATCGGCCAGCAAGCAGACACGCGTTTTGCCAGCGCGTCCGGAGTCGAGCCCCAAGCCTTCGAGAGCAAGTTCACCCAGGGCACCTTGCCCAATGGCCTGGCCTTTGCCGCCAACGGGGATATCCTGATCGCCAACTTCGGCACCGACCGGCTGGAGGTGATGACACGCGACGGCCGCACCCGGTCGCTGGTCGATCGGATCGACGGCAAGCCCATCGGCAAGGTCAACTTTGTCCTGCGGGACTCGAAGAACCGCCTCTGGCTGACAGTGTCCACCCGGGTGAACCCCTGGACGCAGGCGGCCGCCAGCCGGGTGCGGGACGGCTACATCGCCGTGCTGGACGAACGCGGCATCCGGGTGGTGGCCGACGGGTTCCACTTCACCAACGAAGTGCGGCTCGACGCCCGGGAGGAGTGGCTCTACGTTGTCGAGACCACCGGTCCCCACATCACGCGCATGCGGCTCGATGAGTCGGCGGCCCCGGGGGTGCAACTGACCGATCGCGAGGTGTTCGGTCCCGCCCATCTGGGCGGCTACCCTGACGGGATTGCCTTCGACAGTTTTGGCAACCTCTGGTGCACGCTGGTCATGGTGGACCAGCTCATCGCGCTCACGCCCCAGGGCGACAAGCGCCTCCTGCTGGATGACGGCAATCCCGAGGCCAGCCGAAACCTGCTCGACAAGATGGCCGCCGGCACGGTGAACGCCGCGGACATGCAGCGCGCCCGCGGCACGGTCGCGCCCTGGATGGCCAGCATCACTTTCGGCGGGCCAGACCTTCGTACCGCGTACCTTGGCAGCCTGCTGGGTACGCGCATCCCGTATTTCCAGTCCCCGGTGGCGGGGCTGCCCATGGTGCACTGGTGACGCCATGGTGTTCCGTACTCCCCGCTGAAAGGACCCCTGCATGTCGCGCCGATTCGTTGATCTCTCCATCTTTCTTGAAAACGACG
Source organism: uncultured Hylemonella sp. (assembly GCA_963512175.1). Lineage (GTDB taxonomy): Bacteria > Pseudomonadota > Gammaproteobacteria > Burkholderiales > Burkholderiaceae_C > Hylemonella. The sequence goes on from CAUPLI010000006.1 coordinate 118,547, forward strand.
TGGTGTCCGATCCGCCGGCCTTCGCGCCCAGGATCGAGTACTTCACGCACGACAACACGTTCGCGCAGATCGAACCGTTCTTTCCGGGCCTGAAAAAAGCCGATCTGCCGGACGGCGAGGGCTGGGCAGTGGAGAAAGTGCAGCTCTCGACCCACAACGGCACGCATCTGGACGCGCCTTACCACTTCCACAGCACCATGAACAAGGCGCTGGGCCACCAGGAGCGCGCCATCGCCATCGACGAGGTGCCGCTGGAATGGTGTTTCCAGCCGGGAGTGAAGCTCGACTTCCGCCACTTCGCCGACGGCTATGTGGTGACCGCCGCCGATGTCGAGGCCGAGCTCAAGCGCATCGGCCACACGCTCTCGCCGCTGGAGATCGTGGTGGTCAACACCCGCGCCGGCTCCCGCTACGGCCATCCCGACTTTGTCGCCGCCGGCTGCGGCATGGGCTACGAAGCCACCATGTACCTGCTGGAGCGCGGCGTGCGCCTGACCGGCACCGACGCCTGGAGCTGGGATGCGCCCTTCGTCCATACCGCCCAGAAATACAGCGCGACCCACGACGCCTCGCTCATCTGGGAAGGCCACAAGGCCGGGCGCGACATCGGCTACTGCCACCTGGAAAAGCTGCACAACCTGGAGGCCCTGCCTTCAACGGGCTATTACATCTCGTGCTTCCCTCACAAGATCCGCGGCGCCTCCGCCGGCTGGACGCGCGCCGTGGCCATCTTTGACGACCGGCTGATGGCTCCGGCCTGATCGATCAACCCGCTGTTCTGTTCACCATGCAACTCAACCACACCCATGACCCCGCCGCGAAGAGCTGGGTGACGTCGGCCAACGTGGCGGGCTGCGACTTCCCCATCCAGAACCTGCCCTTGGCGGTCTTCCGGCACTACAGTGGTGACGAGACCTTTCGCGGCGGCGTGGCCATCGGCGACCAGGTGATCGACCTGGCGCAGGTCAGCGCCGCTGGTTGCCTCGACGGTCTGGCGGCCCAGGCCGCTGCGGCTTGCGCCCAGCCCAGCCTCAACGACTTCTTCGCCATGGGCCCGGCGGCCTGGCAGGCCCTGCGCCACGGCCTGTTCGCCCTGCTGCAGGACGGTGCCAGCGGCGAGCCGGTGGACGCCCTGCGCAACTGCCTGGTACCGCAAATCGCAGCGGCGTACACGGTGCCGGCGCGCATCGGCGACTACACCGATTTCTACACCTCGATCCACCACGCCTCCAACATCGGCAAGCTGTTCCGGCCGGACGATCTGGTCACGCCCAACTTCCGCTGGCTGCCGATCGCCTATCACGGCCGGGTCTCCAGCATCGGCGTCAGCGGCCAGAAATTCCGCCGTCCGCTGGGCCAGGTCATGGCCCCCGGTGCCAGCCGCCCCGACTTCGGCCCCTGCACGCGGCTGGACTACGAACTCGAACTGGGCATTTTCATCGGCCAGGGCAACCCGGCCGGCGAGCAGATCGCCCTGGACGCGGCCGAGCAGCATATCTTCGGCATCTGCCTGCTCAACGACTGGTCAGCCCGTGACATCCAGTTCTGGGAAATGGCGCCGCTGGGCCCGTTCCTGGCGAAGAATTTTGCGACCACCCTCTCACCCTGGATCGTCACCCTGGAGGCGCTGGCGCCCTACCACCAGGCCTGGCAACGTCCCGCGGCCGATCCGCAACCCTTGCCCTACCTGGCGTCCGAGCGCAACCAATCGGAAGGCGCCCTGGATATCCAGCTCGAGGTCTGGCTCGAAACGGCGCAGCAGCGCACGCAGGGGCAGGCGCCCAGCCGCCTGTCGCACACCAGCTTCCGGCACCAGTACTGGACCATCGCGCAAATGGTGGCGCATCACACCGTGGGCGGCTGCAATCTGCAGCCGGGCGACCTGCTGGGCAGCGGCACCATCTCCGGCCCGACCGCGGCGGAGGCCGGGGCGCTGATCGAGTTGGCCGAGGGCGGCCGCAAGCCGGTGCTGCTTGAGAATGGCGAACAGCGCGGCTTCCTGCAGGACGGCGACGCCGTCATCCTGAGCGGCTGGTGCGAAAAGCCGGGCTTCGCCCGCATCGGCTTTGGCCAGTGCCGCGGGGAAATCCTGCCGGCCCTCCAGCCCTGATCACCGGGCGGTGACGGGGCCGCCGGCGGAACAGGCCCGCCGCCGCGGACACCACGAAGTCGCCTTGGGCAATGCGCTTGCCCAAGGCGGATTCCCGTGCCGCAATCTCGTCGAAATGCCGGGAAGAAATCGCCGGACAAACCACCGAAGGCCACGATGTCGGCATCGCCGACCGTGCGACGCTGCGTGAGCCGCGAGTCGCCGATCGGCAGGTCTTCGAAGCAGCGTCGGAACGGATGAATTTCAAACTCGCGCACCCGGGTTTCGGCTTGGCTTGACATTTCGCACAATCGTGCTAAATTTAGCGCCATGAACCTGGACGCCAAGACCGCCAAGAGCGAACTGACCCGCGCCGCCATCGTCGGTGCCGGCATGGACCTGGCCGCGGCCGAGGGCCTCGAAGCCCTGACCCTGCAGGCCGTGGCCGACCGGGTGGGCCTGTCCAAGAGCGGGGTGTTCTCGCGCATCGGTTCGCGCGAAGCCCTGCAGAAGGCCGTGGTCGAGGAGTTCGGCCGCCGCTTCCTGGCCGACGTCTTCGTGCCCGCCATGCAGAAGCCCAAGGGCCTGCCGCGGCTGGACGAGATCGTGCAGCGCTGGATCGCCCGGCTGGCCTTGCCCGAGCCGCACAGCAGCTGCATCTACATCCCCGGCGCCTTCGAGCTCGACGACCGCGAGGGCGAGTTGCGGGAACTGCTGCTGCAGGAGATCATGCGCTGGCGCGCCGCGCTGCGCCGCACGGTGCTGCAGGCGGTGGAGACCGGCCACCTGCGCGCCGACACGGTGCCCGAGCAAATGGTCGGCGAGATCTACGGCCTGGCCATCGGCCTGCTGCACGACTCGCGCTTCCTGCGTGATCCATCGGCCCCTGCCCGCACCGCTGCCAGCTGGTTACGCCTGCGCAACAGCTACCTGGCCTGAACGCCAGCGCCCAAGCCTCATGTCCCGCCCTGTTCTTTTTGTCCGCTCCAATTTCGCACGATTGTGCGAAGAAAGGAAATCACCATGTGGATCATCTTTTCCGGCCTGGGCCTGTACCTGCTGATGCGCGGCCTGATCGCCGCCCTCAAGTCGCTGCGCAGCATCCCGCGCAGCAACCGCGACTGGATCTTTTTCTGAGGACCCCCGCCATGTCGACCAGCCCCCAGACCGCCGGCGCCAGCTACTACGGCAACAGCGCCCTCGTCCGCCTGGCCCGCCTGGGCCTGTCCGTCTCGCAGCAACTTTGGCCGGGCCTGGCGGTGCGCGCGGCCCAGCGCCTCTTCGGCACGCCGCTGCCGCCGCGCTGGTTGCGCCGGCCGCGCGCCTGGCCGGCGCACTGGTTGATCGAACGCTGGCCCTTCGAGCGTGCCGGCCTCACGCTGTACCGGGACGGCACGGTGGCCGGCGATGCACCGGCCGTGCTGCTGGTGCACGGCTGGGGCGGACACGCCGGCCAGATGCTGCCGCTGGCGGCGGCCCTGGCCGCTCAGGGCCTGCAGGCCCTTATCCTGGACATGCCGGCACACGGGCGCAGCGCTGGCAGCACCAGCAACCTGCCGCAGTTCGCGCGCGCCGTCGAGTACGCGGCGGCGCGGCTGCAGGCCAGCGGCCTGACACTGCATGCGGTGGTGGCGCACTCCCTGGGCGCCAACGCGGCGGCCCACGCCCTCAGCCGCGGCCTGGCCGTGCAGCGCCTGGTGATGCTGGCGCCGCCGGCTTCGCCGCACGCCTACACGCAACTGTTTGCGCACATGTTCGGGCTGAGCGAGCCCACGCGCGGCGCCATGCAGCGGCGCATCGAGGCGCGCGAAGGCATCCTGATGCCTCAGTTCGAGCCGCCGGCCGTGGGTCCGCGCATCCGCGTGCCCACCCTGGTGGTGCACGACCGCGGCGACCGCATCAACCGTTTTGCCGATGGCGAGGCTTACGCCCGGGCCATCCCCGGGGCGCAACTGCAGGCCACGGAAGGGCTGGGGCACATGAAAGTCCTCAAGGATCCGGCGGTGCTCGCCCGCGTCGTCGACTTCGTCAGCGCGCAGCTCAGAGGCTGAGCGTGCTCAGGCCGCGCTGAAGTTGTCGGCCAGGTAGCGTCCGAAGTCCTCGGCGCTCATGGGCTTGCCGAAGTGGTAGCCCTGCAGCAGGCTGACGCCCTGCTGGGTCAACACGCCGGCGATGTCCTCGGTCTCCACGCCCTCGGCCACGGTCTGCAGCCCGAAGGCCGAGGCAATCTTGACCACGGCCTGGATCAGCTGGCTGCCCTGTTCGGTCTTGGCGCGCCGCACGAAGGAGATGTCGATCTTGATCTTGGAGGCCGGCATGTCGTGCAGCTGCGAGAGCGAGGAAAAACCGGTGCCGAAGTCGTCGATGGCGATACCGAACCCTGCCTCGGTCAGTTCGGCCAGGCGTTTCTCGGTGTGCTCGGCGTCCTCCATGGCCACGCTCTCGGTGATCTCCAGGTCCACCACCGAAACGGGGATGGCCAGCCGGTCCAGGTCTTCCAGCAGGTCGGCGGTGAAGGTGGGCGTGAAGAGCTGGCGGCGCGAGACATTGACCGAGATGCGCATGTCCAGCCCGCGCTGGCGCCAGCGGTGCAGGCTCTCGATGGCCTGGCGCCAGACCTGCTGGCCCATCTCGCGGATCAGGCCCAGGTTCTCGGCCATGGGCACGAAGGTGGCCGGCGACACCCAGCCATAGGTTTCGTCCTGCCAGCGCGCCAGCGCCTCGCAACTCACCACGCGGCGGGTGCGCGCATCCACGATGGGCTGGAACCAGGTCTGGATCTTTCCTTCCCGGATGGCCGTGGCCAGCCGGTTCTGGATATAGAGCGCCTTGCGATCCTCGTCGCGCTGCGCGATCTCGGAGAAGAAGCGCACCGTGTTGCGCCCCTGCTGCTTGGCCGCAAACATGGCGCGGTCGGCCTGCGACAGCAGGGTCTCGACGGTCTTGGCGTCGGCCGGGAACAGGGCTACGCCCATGCTGAAGGTGGCGTTGAACTCCGCCTCGCCCAGGCGGATCGGCGTCTGGCAGACCGCGGCGAGCTTGCTGATGGCCTCCTCGGCGTCGGCCTGGCTGCCCAGGTCTGTCAGCAGCACCACGAACTCGTCGCCCCCCCAGCGCGCCAGCGTGTCGCCGGCACGCAGGCAGTGGCGCATGGCGGCCGACAGCGCCACCAGCAGCTCGTCGCCGGTCTTGTGGCCGAACTGGTCGTTGACGTGCTTGAAGTGGTCCAGGTCCAGGAACCCCAGCGCCACCGTCAGGCCGCTGCGCTCGGCGCTGCGCACGGCCATCTTGCAGCGGTCCTCCAGCAGCACGCGGTTGGGCAGGCCGGTCAGCGCGTCATGCAGGGCCATGTGGGTCACGTGCTTTTCGAGCTGGTAACTCTGCGTGATGTCGCGCAGCACGCCGCGCACGCTGCCGCCGCGACGCGTGCCGCTGATGAAGCGGTACTCGATCCACAGCTCCTTGGCGTCGGGGCGGCGCAGGCGCAGGCGCCCGCTCAGGCTGCTTTTCTCGCCCCCCCCCAGCTGCTGGAACTGCATCTGCAGGTTTTCCACGTCTTCCAGGTGGATGTGCTCGAAGATGCGCGCGCCGGGCTGCACCTCGATGCCGGCCAGCCGTGCCCAGCCCGGGCTGGCGCGCAGGTAACGACCGTCGGCGGCCAGTTCGACCACGCCCTCCTCCAGCATGTCCAGCGTCTGCAAATGGGCAAAGTGCTCTTCGTCGTGCTGCAACACGCTGTCCATGAGCGTGCGGCTGGCCTCGGCCATCTCGCCGATCTCGTCGGGTTCGGAGCGCGCCTGCTCCAGTGCCTGCTCCACGGGCGCGCTCAGCGCATGCTCGCGGGCGAACAGGGTGGTGGCGCGAGACAGGCTGGCGATGCGCTGGGCCCCGGCATTGGCCCAGCGGCCCAGCACCAGCCACAGCACCGCCCCCAGCAGGGCCATGAGCGTGAAGCTGCCCAGCACCACCAGCGCCGGCGACAGGACCTGCTGCACGTTCTGCCGCAGCACCAGCACCGGCGCCCCGGGCTCATCGACCAGGACCGGCAGATTGCGCTGCTCCTGCTGACGCTCGCCGTCGGCCACCGGGCCGCTGTAGTCGGCCGACAGCTGACGGCCGAAATCCTGCGAGCCGCCGGAACTGGCCAGCACCTGGCCGTCGTGCACCAGGTAAAGACTGATGTCCGCGGCGGTCAGCTGGCGCAGCACGCCATGGTCCAGCGGCTGCAGCAGCACCAGCCGCCCGGTGCCCTGAACCCCCAGCCACAACGGGACACCCAGCACCCTGAAGACGGTGCGGTGCTCCGCGCTGTAGAACCATCTTGGTTGGGGCCGGCCGATCGAGAAGTGCCGGCGCAGCACGGGGCCCTCCGGGCCGTACTGGAACACGACCTGGCCCTTGCCATCGAGCACCACCCCCGAAGGGAAGCGGTCGAGCTTGCCCTCCAATGCCGCGAAATAGGCGCGCAGGCGTAGCCAGTTGGCGGCCTGGTCGCCTTGCGCAAACACCCGCATGAAATCGATCTGCGACTTCACCTCATCGGCATTGCGCAGCCAGGTGTCCTGCAGGGACGCATAGCTGCGCTCCAGGTGCCGCACCGCCTCGTCGGCGCTGCGGCGCTGGGCCTGCTGGGCCAGCATCTGGTAGCCCAGCAGGGCCAGCAGGCTGCCGCTGAGCGTGACGATCAGGAAGACCAGGGCAAAACGCGCGACCAGCTGGCGCTGCAGGCTGTGCCGCGCGGCATCCTGCCAGGTCGAGGGGTTGGCCAAGGTGGGCTCAAACGGGCGGCGCGGCATGGTCGCTCAGGGCATGCGCCCAGCCCAGGTGGTGTTGATCATGTCGCGCACGCGAAAGGCCCGCCCCTGCGGCGTGTCCTCGGTCGCCCGCATGAAGCGGTCTACCGCGTCGAGCTGCTCCTCCGAGAAGCGGCCTTCCCGCGAGTAGATGTTCTTGCGCGTCCTGAGCACCTGCAGCAGGAAGCTGCGCTCGATCTCGGTGGCTGGCGCCATCTGCGCGACGACCTCCTGCGCTGAATGCGTGTCGATCCACTGCAGCGCGCGGCGCAGCGATTTCACCAGCTTCTCCACGAGCTCCGGGCGGCGGGCGATCAGCTCTTCGCTGCAAGCCACCACGCCGTTGAGAAAAAGCCCGCCAAAACGCCGGCGCGTCTCGGCCAGGTCGTGGTAATCCTCCAGCACATAGGCCGCGCGCGCCTGCACCATGCGGCTGGCAAAAGGCTCGTCGCTCATCAGCGCATCGACGGTGCCGCTGGCCAGCGCCGCATGCTGGTTTTCGTACGACAGGCTGACCGCAACGAAATTGACGCGCCCCGGGTCCACGCCCGCACGGCGCAGCACGTACTCGGCCATGACCTGCGAGCTGGCACGCCCGCCCGGCACATAGCCCTTGACGCCGATCACCTTGCCCGCCAGATCGGCCACGGTTTTCACCTGGCCCCGCAGCTGGCTGCCCACCACCAGGGTGTAGGCGGGGACGTGGGTGATGGGCAAAACAGCCACCACCGGCTTGCCCGCCAGCCGCTGGATCGCCAGCGCCGGCATGCCGGCGGCGCCGAAGTCCGCGTTGCCGATCAGCATGTCGCGGTAGGCCATGGGCCCGCCACCCACGTAGTTGATCTGGAACTTCAGACCTTCGGCCTGGTCTGCGCCCATCTTCGCGGCCAGCGTGATGGGCAGCAGCAGCAGATGCCCCGGCCCGACCACCGAGAGCGTGACCGGCTCCAGCCGGGCCGTCTGGGCCCGTGCACCCAGGCCCTGCGCCAGCAGCGGCCAGGCCAGCGCCTGACGGGCCGCCTGCATGATCAGGGCCCGGCGATCCCATGTCTTCAAGGCCCGCTCCCCGCCCAGCGCGCATCGACCAGGCTGCGCACGCTCAGGCCCTTGGCCACGACCTCGGGCTCGGTGGCGCGCAGGAAGCGGTCCACCGTGGCCAGCTGCTCGTCGGAGATGCGGCCATCGGGTGAATAGATGTTCTTGCGCAGGCGCAGCACGTCGAGCAGCGTCTTGCGCTCCTCGGGCTCGTTCGGGCTCAGTGCATCCACCATGTCTTCGGCCTTGTGCGTGGCGATCCAGATCAGCGTGCGCTTGAGCGTGCGGACCATTTTCTCGACCAGTTCGGGGCGAGCGGCAATCATGTCCTCGCGGGTGCCCACCATGCCGTTGAGGAACAGGCCGCCCATCTGCTTGCGGGTGGTGTCCAGGTCATGGTAGTCGGCCACCACGTAAGCGGCTTTCTGCCGCACCAGGCGGGTGACAAAAGGCTCGTCGCCCACGATGGCGTCGACCGACCCGGAGCTCAGGGCCGCATGCTGGCTGTCATAGGACTGCCCGGCCGACACATAGTTGACCTGGTCGGGCTTGAGCCCGGCCTGGGCCAGCAGGTGTTCGGCAAAGAGTTGCGAGGTGGAGCGCCCGCCGGGCACGTGGCCCTTGACGCCCACCACCCGGCCCTTGAGGTCGGCGATCGTCTTCACCTTGCCGCGCAGATTGGCCCGCACCAGCAGGGTATAGGCCGGAACCCGCGTCATGGGAGCGATGCAGACCACCGGTTTGCCATTGAGTTTCTGCAGGGCCAGGGCCGACAGGCCGGCCGCCGCAAAATCACTGTTGCGCTCCAGCATGGAGCGGATGGCCTGCGGGCCACCCCCGGTGTAGCGGATGTCCAGCTCCAGGCCCTCGGCCAGGTCGGCACCAATCTTCTGGGCCAGCGGGATGGGCAGATACAGCAGATTGCCGGGACCGGGCACGGAAATGGCCGCGCGCACCGGACTTGCGGCAACGGCCGGCCCGAGCAGACCGCTGGCCAGTGCCAGCTGCCCGGCACGGGTCAGGAAACGCCTGCGCTCATACATGACAGCACCTCGCTGGTATGGATCAGTTGGCAGATTACCCGAATTCGGGTCTGGACGGCACAGGGAGCCGGGAAATGCCCGGCTTTCGTGCACAGGTGCACAGAGCCGGCCAGCCATGCTGCATGGGCGGCTACTGGGTACCGAAGATGCGATCGCCCGCATCGCCCAGCCCCGGCAGGATGTAGCCGTGGTCGCTGAGCTCGCGGTCGATGGCCGCGGTGTAGACCGGCACGTCCGGGTGTTCCTTGTAGAAGGTGTTGATGCCCTCGGGACAGGTCAGCAGGCACAGGAACTTGATGGACCGGGGCTGGCACTGCTTGATCCGCGCCACCGCGGCGGCGGCCGAGTTGCCGGTGGCCAGCATCGGGTCCACCACCACCACGTCGCGCTCCTCCATGTGCTTGGGCATCTTGAAGTAGTACTCCACGGCCTGCAGGGTCTTGGGGTCGCGGTACAGGCCCACGTGGCCCACGCGCGCGCCCGGCACCACCGAGAGCACACCGTCCAGGATGCCGTTGCCCGCGCGCAGGATGCTGGCGAACACCAGCTTCTTGCCGTCGATGACGCGGCCCGTCATGGTCTCCAGCGGCGTCTCGATCTGCACGTCCTGCAGCGGCATGTCGCGACAGACCTCGTAGATCATCAGGCTGGCGAGTTCATTGAGCAGGCGGCGAAAGCTGCTGGTGCTGGCCTCCTTCTTGCGCATCAGCGTCAGCTTGTGCTGCACCAGCGGATGGTCGATGAGATGGACGTTGGCGCGGGCCGCAGGATCGAGGGCAATCATGGCGCTACTTTCGCAATGAGTGATGGATGAATGCAGGGTACGCCACTATTGTGCCGCCCCCGGGTTTGTCTGGAGCATGACTCCAGTCAAATCGCCTAGCATCGCGGCACCTCAACCCAAGGAGACGCATCGATGAGCCTCTTTCAATGGACCGAGAAAAGCGCCGACGTGCTGCAGCAGGGCGGGGTGATCGCCCCCGACGAGCGCCTGCCCTGGCCGCAGACCACCGTCATGGGTGTGCAGCACGTGATCGCCATGTTCGGCGCCACCGTGCTGGCCCCCATCCTCATGGGCTTCGATCCCAACATCGCCATCCTGATGAGCGGCATCGGCACCCTGATCTTCTTTTTCATCACGGGCGGCAAGGTGCCCAGCTACCTGGGTTCGAGCTTCGCCTTCATCGGCGTGGTGATCGCGGCCACCGCCTACGCCGGCAAGGGGCCGAACGCCAACATCGGCCTGGCCCTGGGCGGCATCATCGCCTGCGGCGCGCTCTACACCCTCATCGGCGTCATCGTGCAGGCGGTGGGCACCGGCTGGATCGAACGCTTCATGCCGCCGGTGGTCACCGGCGCGGTGGTCGCGGTGATCGGCCTGAACCTGGCCGGCATCCCGGTCAAGAACATGGCCGCCGGCAACTTCGACAGCTGGATGCAGCTCGTCACCTTCGTCAGCGTGGGCCTGGTGGCCGTGCTCACCAAGGGCATGGTGCAGCGCCTGCTGATCCTGGTCGGGCTCATCGTCGCCAGCATCATCTACGCCGTGCTCACCAACGGCCTGGGCCTGGGCAAGCCCATGGACCTGTCGGGTGTGATGAATGCCAACTGGTTCGGCTGGCCCAACTTCGCCGCCCCGGTGTTCGAAGCCAACGCCATGCTGCTGATCGCCCCCGTGGCCATCATCCTGGTGGCCGAGAACCTGGGCCACATCAAGGCCGTCACCGCCATGACCGGCAAGAACCTGGACCAGTACATGGGCCGGGCCTTCATCGGTGACGGCGTGGCCACCATGGTCAGCGGCGGTGCCGGCGGCACGGGCGTCACCACCTACGCCGAGAACATCGGCGTCATGGCCGCCACCAAGATCTACTCCACCGCCATCTTCTTCGTGGCCGCGCTGATCGCCGTGCTGCTGGGCTTCAGCCCCAAGTTCGGCGCCGTGATCCAGGCCATCCCGTTGCCGGTCATGGGCGGCGTCTCCATCGTGGTCTTCGGCCTGATCGCCGTGGCCGGCGCCAAGATCTGGGTCGACAACAAGGTGGACTTCAGCGACAACAAGAACCTGATCGTCGCCGCCGTCACCCTGGTGCTGGGCACGGGCGACTTCACGCTCAAGTTCGGCCAGTTCGCGCTGGGCGGCATCGGCACCGCCACCTTCGGCGCCATTCTGTTGTACGCGCTGCTCAACCGCAAGCGCTGAACCCGCCTGCACCAAAACAAAACGCCCGCCGGGTTGAACCCGGCGGGCGTTTTTGCATGGATCGGTTCAGGCGTTCTTCAGGCGCTCGCTCTTCCAGTAGACGTCGTCCCCGCCATTCATGCGGTTGAGCACACGCGCCAGCACGAACATCAGGTCCGACAGGCGGTTGAGGTACTGGCGCGGCGCCTCCTTGATGGCCTCCTCCTTGCCCAGCGCCACCACGGCACGCTCTGCGCGGCGTGCCACCGTGCGGCAGACGTGGGCCAGCGCCGCCGCGCGCGAACCGGCCGGCAGGATGAACTCCTGCAGGCGCGGCAGCTGCTCGTTATGCCGGGCCAGCGCCTCGTCCAGCGCCAGCACGGCCTCGGGCTTGAGCAGCTCGAAGCCGGGGATGGACAGCTCGCCGCCCAGGTTGAAGAGCTGGTGCTGGATCTCCACCAGCAGTTCGCGCACATCGGCGGGCAGCTCCTCGCACAGCAGCACGCCGATGTTCGAGTTGAGTTCGTCCACCTCGCCCATGGCGTGCACGCGCAGGCTGTCCTTGGAGACGCGCTGGTTGTCACCCAGACCGGTCGTGCCGTTGTCGCCGGTGCGGGTGGCGATTTGCGTGAGGCGATTTCCCATGGCGGTCACCTTGGATCAAAATGGAGTCTTCGCTGCGCCCCGGTCCGTCCGGGGGCAGAATCACCCCATTATTCCCCAGCCCCGCCGCGAGGCCCGCCATCGCGACACGGAGACCACCATGAACGCACCCGCCACCAGCACCCAGCTGCTGCCCGAAATCCATCAGCGCGAGGTGCCTGCCGCCCTGGTCGACGCCCTCAAGGCCCGCTTCGGCGAGCGCTGCTCCACCGCCCTGGTGGTGCGCGAGCAGCACGGCCGCGACGAATCGGCCTACACCAGCGTTCCCCCGCCCGCCGCCGTGGTCTTTGCCGAAAACACGGCCGACGTGGCCGCCGCCGTGCAACTGGCCAGCCAGTACGCCGTGCCCGTCATCCCCTTCGGCGTGGGCTCCTCGCTCGAAGGCCACCTGCTGGCCATCCAGGGCGGCATCAGCATCGACGTCAGCCGCATGAACAGGATCCTGGCCGTCAACGCCGAAGACCTGACCGTCACCGTGCAGCCCGGCGTGACGCGCAAGCAGCTCAACGAGGAGATCAAGAGCACCGGCCTGTTCTTCCCCATCGACCCGGGCGCCGACGCCAGCCTGGGCGGCATGAGCGCCACGCGCGCTTCCGGCACCAACGCCGTGCGCTACGGCACCATGCGCGAGAACGTGCTGGCGCTGGAAGTGGTCACCGCCAGCGGCGAGATCATTCGCACTGGCACGCGCGCCAAGAAGTCTTCCGCCGGCTACGACCTCACCCGCCTCATGGTGGGCAGCGAAGGCACGCTGGGCGTGATGACCGAGATCACCCTGCGCATCTACCCGCTGCCCGAGGCCATCTCAGCCGCCATCTGCTCCTTCCCCAGCATCGAGGCCGCGGTGCGCAGCACCATCCAGATCATCCAGATGGGCATCCCGATCGCGCGCGTGGAGCTCATCGATGCGCATACCGTGCGCATGGTCAACGCCCATTCGAAGCTGAGCCTGCGCGAGGAGCCCCTCTTGCTGATGGAGTTCCACGGCTCACCCGCCAGCGTCAAGGAGCAGGCCGAGACCGTGCAGGAGATCGCCAGCGAACACGGCGGCAACGCCTTTGAATGGGCCGTCACGCCCGAGGAGCGCACCCGCCTGTGGACCGCGCGGCACAACGCCTACTTCGCCGCCATCCAGAGCAAGCCCGGCTGCCGCGCCATCAGCACCGACACCTGCGTGCCCATCAGCCGCCTGGCCGACTGCCTGCTGGACTCCGTGGCCGAAGCCGACGCCAGCGGCCTGCCCTACTTCCTGGTCGGCCACGTGGGCGACGGCAACTTCCACTTCGGCTACCTGATCGATCCGGCCAGCCCCGAGGAATACGCCACGGCCGAAAAACTCAACCACCAGCTGGTGCACCGCGCCCTCAAGCTGGGCGGCACCTGCACCGGCGAGCACGGCGTGGGCATGCACAAGATGGATTTCCTGCGCACCGAGGCGGGCGATGGCGCCATCGACATGATGCGCACCATCAAGCGCGCGCTGGACCCCAAGAACATCATGAACCCGGGCAAGATCTTCACGCTCTAGGAACCGACAGGTACCTCGACCATGACCCGCCCGGCCCCGCCCCCGCCCGGCCCCCAGATCGACACACGCCGCAGCACGCTGGGCGTGGTCCTGCTCTACGCCAGCTTTGCCACCCTGTGGATCCTGCTGTCCGACCGCGCCGTCGAATGGATGTTCAGGGACACGGAGGCCATCCTGCTGGCCAGCACCTTCAAGGGCTGGTTCTTCGTCGCCGTCACATCCGCCCTGCTCTACTGGCTGCTGCGCACGCGCTCGGTGCCGCTCACCGCCCAGCCCCGGCCCACCCGCATCCGACGCCTGCCGCTGGCCCTGCTGGCCCTGCTGTCGGCCACCATCGTCACGCTGGTGGTGCTGACCGTCTGGTACGGTCTGCGTGAGGAAAAGGAAAAGGCCTATGCGCAGCTGCTGGCGATCTCGGAATCCAAGGCCCGCGAGATCTGGACCTGGCACAAGGAGCGGCTCAGCGACGCCTCCTGGGCCAACAAGGCACCCTATCTGCGCACCCAGTGGCTGCGCTGGCGCACCGAAGGCGACACGGCGGCTGGCCGTGGGGTGCAGGCGTTCCTGAAGAATTACGTCAGCGATGCCGCCTTCCCGCGCATGGAAATCGTCGATGCCCAGGGCCACAAGGTGCTCGACAGCAGCGAGCCCGACCTGCTGCCAGCCAAGCCGGAGTCGGCCCCCTTTGTCGACCCGACCCTGCACCTGGCCGTGCTGCGCGCGCTGACGCTGGGCCAGCCCATGCGCGCCGGCCCCTGGCGCGATGCCACCGGCACGCTGCGCCTGGCCTTCGTGGGACCGCTGGCCGGCGACACGGCCCACCCGGCCGCGCTGGTGCTGCACATCGACCCGCCCGAATACCTGCACCCCGCGCTGACCGACTGGCCCCTGCCGCAGAAAAGCGCCGAGGCCTTCCTCTTCCGCCGGGACAACGACCAGTTGCTGTTTCTCAGCGAACTACGCCACCGCAACGACGCCGCGCTGCACATGCAGCTGCCGCTGACCGGCGGCGACCAGCTGAGCGTGCGGGTGCTGCGCGGCGAGGTGCCCCCCGGCGTGCTGATCGAAGGCCGGGACTACCGCAACGTGCCGAGCTACGGCGTGGCGCAGCGCATCGGCGATACCGAATGGTGGCTGCTGGCCAAGCAGGACCGCTCCGAACTGCTGCACAACGCGCTGGTGCGCAGCGCCTGGATGGTGCTGGCCGGCGCCCTGGCCCTGCTGGCCCTGGGCGGCGCGCTCTACCTGCACAACGAGCGCCTGCGCCTGCAGGACTCGGCCCGCGAGATCGAGGAACTGCGGCGCATCGAGCGCTCGCTCAGCGAAAGCGAGGCCCAGTACCGGCTGCTGGCCGAGAACAGCAGCGACGTGGTGTGGCTCTGCGACATCGTCAGCGGGCGCTTCCTCTATACCAGCCCCGCGGTCGAGAAACTGCTGGGCTACACCGTGGCCGAAGCCCAGCACATGACCCTGAAAGACTTGCTCGCTCCCGAGAACTACGCCATGGTGATGGAGCGCATGCGGGAGCGCGTGGCCACGTTTCTCGCTGGCGACGAGCGCGCGCGCACGCAAACCCTGGAGTCGATCAACGTCCACAAGGATGGCCGCCGCATCCCGGTGGAGGCCGTCAGCACCCTGCTGGCCGACGAGCAGGGGCAGATCACCCGCATGCTGGGCGTCGCGCGCGACATCTCGGAGCGCAAGAAGTCCCAGGCGCAGTTGCTACAACTCTCACAGGCCATCGAGCAGAGCCCGGCCAGTGTCATCATCACCAGCCTGGACGGCAGCATCGAGTACGTCAACCAGGCCTTCGTGGCGACCAGCGGCTACCAGCGCCACGAGGTGCTGGGCCAGAACCCGCGCATGCTGCGCTCGGGACGCACGCCGCCCGAGGTCTACGCCTCCATGTGGTTCACGCTCAACGCCGGCCAGCCCTGGCACGGCGAGATGATCAACCGCCACAAGAGCGGGCGGGAGTACGTGCAGAGCATGAACCTGGCCCCGGTGCGCGACGCGCAGGGCCAGATCACCCACTACCTGGCCGTGCAGCTGGACGTGACGGCGCAGAAGAACGCCGAGGACAAGGCACACCAGCTGGCCTGGTTCAACCCGCTCTCCGGCCTGCCCAACCGCCACCGCCTGCTGATGGACATCCAGGAGGTGCTGCAGGCCCACACACGCACCGGCGAACACGGCGCCCTGCTGCTGCTCAACCTCGACCGCTTCCAGACCGTCAACGACGCGCTGGGCCACACGGCCGGCGATCAGCTGCTGAAGAAGATGGGCGAACGCCTGGGCGGGCTGCTGCATGCCGACGACCGGCTGGCCCATCTGAGCGCCGACGAATTCGCCATCCTGCTGCATACGGGCGGCGCCGACGGAGAAGGCGCCAGCGCCCAGGCCCTGCGCCTGGCCCAGGCCCTGCACGAGCGGCTGGACGCCGCCTTCGAACTGGAGCAGGGCGAGGCCCTCAATATCAGCTGCTGCATCGGCATCACCCTGCTGCCCCAGGGCGAGGCCGACAGCCCCGGCGACGTGCTGCGCCGCGCCGACACCGCCCTGCACCGCGCCAAGGACAGCGGCGCGCGCGAGACCGCCTTCTTCGACGTGTCCATGGAGCAGCTCATCAGCCGCCGTTTCCTGATCGAGCAGGACCTGCGCCGCGGCCTGGCCGCCAACGAGCTGCGCCTCTTCCTGCAACCCCAGGTCAACGCCCAGGGCCGTGTGGTCGGCGCCGAGGCGCTGGTGCGCTGGCAGCACCCCGAGCAGGGCCTCATGGCGCCGGGCAACTTCATCCCCATCGCCGAAGAAAGCGAACTCATCACCGAGCTGGGCCGCTGGGTGCTGCAGACCGTCTGCGCCCACCTGGGCACGCTGCGCCACGACGGCCTGCGCCTGCCCATCGCCGTCAACGTCAGCCCGCGCCAGTTCCACCAGCCCGGCTTCGTGCACGGGGTGCAGGACATCCTGCAGGCCAGCGGCGCCTCTCCTGACGACCTGGTGATCGAGATCACCGAGAACATCGTGATGGACCAGATGGACAGCGTGGTGCGCAAGATGTCGCACCTGACCAGCCTCGGCGTGAAGTTCTCGCTGGACGACTTCGGCACCGGCTACTCCTCGCTGGCCTACCTCAAGCGCCTGCCCATCCACGAAATCAAGATCGACCGCAGCTTCGTGCAGGACGCCCCCACCGACCCGAGCGACGCCGCGCTGGTGGAGGCCATCCTCTCGGTGGCACGCCACCTGCGCCTCAAGGTGGTGGCCGAGGGCGTGGAGACGATCGAGCAGGCCGAGTTCCTCAACGCACGCGGCCAGGTCATCCAGCAGGGTTATCTGCACGGCCGCCCGGCGCCTGCCGACGAGGTGCTGGCGCGCTGGCGCCAGAGCCAGCAGGCCGACAAGGGCTGACGGCGACCGGCCCGCTCAGGCCGTCCGGGCCTGGGACAAGCGCACAGGCGCAATGCGTGCCCCCGCAGCGTTCAGGGCCATCGCTGGTGCAGGCAGGTCCAGAGCGGCAGCGGGCCAAATACCCGATAGGACCCCGCCGTGCCGTCGCTCACGTAGAGATAGCCCAGACGCCCCTGCGCCTTGACGTGCAGCTGATAGGCCAGGCCGTCGCGCAGACCGGTGTTGGGCGGGTACTCGACGGCATAAAGCGTTTTGCCGCCTTGCTGCGCAGCACCCGGTTTGAGCTCGGGCGCAGCCTGGCGCAGCTGGGCCATGCAGGCGTCGGTGAAGAAGGTTTGCTGCAGCTCTTGTTGTTCTTTCTCGATCTGGGCCGGCGTCGCAGCAGCAGGTGGCGGGCGCACGGGCTCGCGACTGGCGCAGCCCGCCAGCAGGGCCACCAGCGCCAGGACCGCCGGGGCGGCGCTGCGTCGTTGCGGTGTCGTCACGAACTCCCCCTTGCATGCATACAGTGCCTGCTTTATCGCGGAGGGCCGGCCCCATGTCAATGGCCCTTGCTGCCGGATGCATCGCGCTTGGCCTCATGCCCGCAGCCGCGGGCTCATGGATTTCCCGGAAGACAGCAACCTCTTCGCTGCTTATCATCGCGCTGCCGCTCGCTTGCGGCGCCCTTCAAAACCACAATTCAGAGAGGACCCCCCGATGACACCGATCCGCACCCTCGCCATTGTCCTGGCCGCTACCGCCATGGTCGGCTGCGCCTCCTTCAAGCCCGGCGACAAGACGGCCGAAGCCGAACTCAAGAAATTCAACCCGGTCCCGGGCAAGTCCAGCCTGTACGTCTGCCGTGAAGCCGCCGTGCTGGTGGCCGCAGGTGTCAGTTCCAACGTGCTGGTCAACAACCAGGACGTCGGCACCGTCAAGCCCAACACCTTCGTGCACGCCGTCGTCGAGCCCGGCCAGCACCAGGTGCAGCTGAAGAACGATGGCGTGATGTCGGTAACCGCGCCCGTCATCTCGGTGGAAACCAAGGCCAACGAACTGGCATTCCTGTGGGTGGGTGTCACCGGCGGCGGCTGGGGTGCCTACACCATCGATCACTTCAAGGACAAGAACAAGGCCATGGACTGCGTGCAGGGTGCCCAGTATTCCGTCAAGGCCATGTGAGGCTGCTGCCTCCATCGAAAAGGGCGTCGCACGACGCCCTTTTTATTTGCGGATCACCAAAGCGATGCCGCCCAGGATGGCAGCGGCGGCCAGCAGCAAGCGCAGCGTCAGCGGCTCCCCCAGCCAGACGATGCCGCCCACGGCCGCGATCACCGGCACGCTGAGCT
This sequence comes from uncultured Hylemonella sp., assembly GCA_963512175.1. Classification (GTDB taxonomy): domain Bacteria; phylum Pseudomonadota; class Gammaproteobacteria; order Burkholderiales; family Burkholderiaceae_C; genus Hylemonella. Next base: position 136,622 of record CAUPLI010000006.1, read on the forward strand.
GCAGCGTGGCCGCGCTCGTGGCCTTGAGGTGGGGCAGCGCCGTGTACCAGATCGCGTAACCCAGGCCCGAGGTGATGGCGCCGGACGCAATGGCGTAGAGCGCGCCCGCCATGTCCACCTCCGCGCTGTTCATGAACAAGAGGCTCATGCCCAGCGCCACCGGCACCGTGCGCACGAAGTTGCCCGCCGTCACCCGCGTGGGATCCCCCGCGCCCCGGCCGCGCAAGGAGTACACACTCCAGGACAGGCCGGCGATGACCATGAGCAAGGCCGCGCCCAGCGGCGGCGCCGACAGCCCCGGCAACAGCAGGCCCACCAGCCCCGCGAGCGCCAGCCCCAGACCGACCCACTGCACGGTCGTGAAGCGCTCGCCTTTCACCAAGCCCCAGCCGATCATGCCGGTCTGCACCGAACCGAAGAGCAACAGCGCACCGGTGCCGGCAGGCAGGCTCACATAGGCAAAGGAGAAGGCCGCCGCGTAGGCGAACAGCGCCAAGGCCGAGGGCCAGCTGCCGCGGCCGGTGGCGCCATGGCGCGTGAGCTGCACCAGCAGCCAGAGCGTGAGCGCGCCCGAGACCATGCGGATGGTCGTGAAGCTGGCAGCGTCGATGGGGGTGTGCTGCAGTGCGGCGCGGCAGAGCAGGGAGTTGCCGGCGAAGGCAAGTAATGCCAGGACGGTCAGTATGATCAGTCGTGTCAGACTCATGTTTTGTCAGTTCGGCACCAAGCTTTATGTGGCGGATGTGTCCAATCCCATGATCCGCAAGATCCAGTAAACCTGCGAACGGACGTCCGCGCTACGGAAATTACCAGCTTCAATTTCGATCACGCAAAAGCCCGGGGGGCTTCCCCGTCCGGGCTTTTGCTTTCTGCGGCCTGCGTTCTCCCATCCGCATGGACTGAGACTGTCACCGCCCCCAACGCTGATCAGTGGCTATTTCGCAGATGCTTCCCGGGCATACGGCCAGTTCGTGATCCCGCCCCAGACGAAGACGTACTTGTATCCATCTGCCAGCATCTTTTCGCCCGCTGATGGCGACCTCATGCCACCGAGGCAATAGAGAACCAGGTATTTTTCTTTCGAAGGTGGTGCCTTCATGTCTGCAGTCAAACCCCCTGGGATGTTGATGGCCGCCGGAATGTGACCCGCTGCGTATTCGGCGGGTGGGCGGACATCTACGATGACAAAGCGAGAATCCTTGCTCTCGATAAGTTGCCGTAGTCCTTCAGGGGTACCGATTTTCTCGCCCAATCCGCCAGGCAAGGTGTTGGTCTGAGCCCATATCGGCATGCTGAGCGATAGAGCCGTTAGCAGGGCAATGAAACTGAGTCTCTTCATGGCTAATAACCTCCTGGGCACCCACTTTCAGACTTAACGTGCCATCTTTGTAGTTGATGGGCCGCCTGCGAATGTTGAGGGATATCAACGATTTTTCACGTGTGTTTCTTGTTGTTCGCCGGGTGGGCAGGGATGTTCGTGCGCATGACGGTACACCCACACAGGCTTCCCAAGCATCCCCTCCAGCTTGGCTGTCGGCGTCAACCCCACAGCCTCGAACTCCAGGCTCACCAACCAAGCACCGGGCTTGAGTTCTGCCCGCGCCTTTTCGATGGCGCGCGGCATGCTCTCGGGCCGCTGGAACAGATAGACCAAGTCGTAGCCCGACCAGTCAGCCTTCCAGATATCACCCCGCTCCACTTTCGCCCAGGGGCAACGGCGCCCGCAGAGCCAGCGCAGGGGCCAGCTCCATTCGATGCCATGAAGTTCGGCCAGGGGGTAGGCCTGCCGTAGCGCGTCGAGGCCATGGCCCAGACCGCAACCCGCGTCCAGCACTCGGGCACCCGGCTCCAGCGGCGCGACACCGGGCAGTTCATTGAGGGCATCGACCGGTGTGGGGAACAGCGGTGCGTCACGCCAGGCGTTGAGCGGGTAGATGAGCGCGAGCAGGGCCAGCGGCAGCAGCCAGCCCCAGGCCGGCAGGCTGAGGCCGCCGGCGAGCAGGAGGGAAAGAGGGAAACCGAAGCCGATGAGGGCGCGTCGCCACCAGGTCTTGCCCAGCAAGCTGAGCAACACACCGAGCAAGGTGGATGCAGTGAGCGCGTCCACTGTGCCCAGGCCGGCGCGCAAGAGCAGTGAGAGCACCAGCCAGCACAGCCCCCAGCTCAGCAGGGCCGGCAGGGGCCAGGGCAAACGGGCGAGCAAATTCATTCGCTCGCCCCGGGATCAGTTGCCGTTGCCGCCGCTGCGGCGCAGCCGGTCGATCAGGCCGTTGAGCTCATCCAGCGAGCCGAACTGGATGCTGAGCTCGCCCATCTCTTCCACCCGGCCGTGGCGCTTGACGCGCTTTTTCACACGCACTTCCACTTCGGCTGTGAGCAGGTCCGACAGTTCTTCTTCCACGCGCTTCAAGTCGCGGGATTTTTCCTTGCCGGGTTTCTGCGGCGTCAGCGAGAACTCGGCGCTGAGTTTCTTGACCAGGTTCTCGGCCTCGCGCACCGACATCTTCCTGGCGGTGATCTGGTTCGCGGCGGTGATCTGGGTGGCGCGGTCCAGCGACAGCAGTGCGCGGGCGTGGCCCATGTCGATGTCGCCGGCCATCAGCAGGGTCTGCACCGGCTCGGCCAGGTTCAGCAGGCGCAGCAGGTTGCTGGCGGCGCTGCGCGAGCGGCCCACGGCCTGCGCGGCCTGTTCGTGCGTGAGACCGAATTCACGGATCAGGCGCTGCAGGCCATGTGCTTCTTCCAGCGGGTTCAGGTCTTCGCGCTGGATGTTCTCGATCAGCGCCATGGCGGCGGCGGCCTCGTTGGGCACGTCGCGCACCAGCACGGGCACGCTGTCCAGGCCGGCCAGTTTGGCGGCACGGAAACGGCGCTCGCCGGCGATGATTTCGTGCTTGCCGGCGTTGGGGCCATCGGTGAGCTTGCGCACCAGGATGGGCTGCATGATGCCCTGGGCCTTGATGGACTCGGCCAGCTCGTAGAGCGCGCCTTCGTCCATGCGGGTGCGCGGCTGGTACATGCCTGCCACCATCTCTTCGAGCTTGAGGCTGCCGGTGCTCTGGCCTTCGCGCGCCTCGTTCATCGCCGCCACTTCGGCGCGGGTGTCATCGACCTTGGGCCCCAGCAGGGCTTCGAGTCCGCGGCCGAGGCCCTTGGGTTTCTTGGTAACCATATCTATCTGCTCTCTCTCACAAAAATGTCCGTGTCATTCGCGCACACTGCCGCCCAGCGAACTCAGCACGCCGCGCCAGAGCGCGTCGCGTTCTTCACCGGGTTGCGGGTCTTGCCGGCCGCTGGCCTGTTCCCAGGCCGAGGTCATCACCAGCACGATGCCGCTGGCGGGCTGCACAAAAAGGGTCTGGCCGTGGATGCCCTGCATGGCGAAGCTGCGCTCGCGCATGGGGAAGAGCCAGAACTGGTAGCCGTAGCCGAAATAAGGTGTGGCGCGGCGTGGCTTAAATGCCGGGGGCTGGCGCGCGGGGTCGGTGGCATCCAATAAGTAGTCCAGCGGCAGGAGTTGCTGCGCGCCATTCGGGCCCTGCACCCTGCCGTCATTGGCCAGCAGCAAACCCAGGCGACCCCAGTCACGCAGGCTGGCGTTGAAGGCGCCGTAGGCCTGCTCCTGCCCGTCGGCGCCGATGCGCCAATAGGCGTTGTGCTCGGTGCCCATGGGTTTCCACAGCCACTCGCTCGTGAGCTCGGCCACGTTGCGGCCGGTGGCTGCAGCGAGCACGCGGCCCAGCACATCGGTCTCGGCACTGGCGTAGACAAATTTTTCGCCGGCCGCTGTATGTCGGTCCGTGATGGAACGCAGCACCTCGGTGGGTGTGCCCGCGCCGCGCACGCCAGCCGAGGCACGCGACAGGCGCGAGATGTCATCCTTGCCGTCGTAGCGCTCGCTGAAGGTCAGGCCCGAGCTCATGCGCAGCAGCTGGCGCACGGTGGTGGCGCCATAGGGGCTGTCCGCGAGAGCCTTGACGTATTTCTCTGCCGGATCGTCGAGCGAGGCGATGTGGCCGCGCGCCTGGGCCATGCCCACGAGCAGGGACGTGACGCTCTTGGCCATGGAGAAGGAAATGAAACGCGCATCGTCACGCCGGCCATAGCGGTAATGCTCGGCCACGATCTCGCCGTTTTTCAGCACCAGCAAAGACGTGGCGCGCTGGCGCTCCAGGTACTCGGCCAGGGTGTAACCGGTGTTGCGGTAACGGTAGGTGATGGCGGGCGGCTGCGCGGCATGGGGCAGGGGCAAGACAAACACGGCGTCGCGCGCGACGGGGCGGGTCTGCACACCCGGCACCTGGTCCAGCGCCGACCAGGAACCCACACGGTAGGGGTTGCCGTACCAGGTGGCTGCATTCCCCAGCGGATAAGCCTGGGCCTTGCCCAGCCTTTCTTCGTCAGGCTCGGCGTGCAGGGGCCAAACCAGCAACAAGCCCAGGAGCGCCAGACCGATGCGTGCGTATGGAAGGCTCATGCAACCACTCCACCGGCGCGGATGGCCAGCAGGCCCTGCAACAAAGCCTGACCCTGGGGCCAGTCGCCCAGGTTCGAATCAGCATTGAGGTGCCCGGCATCACCTGCGTCCACGAATTCGGAACCCCAGTCTTGCGCCAGGCCCTGGGCCATGTCGAAAGGGCAGCGGTCGTCGTTGCGGCTGGCGACCAGGATGCTTTTGAAAGGCAGGGCCTTGCGCTCGATGGGCCACCAGCTGGGCAGCATGGCGCGGGTCTCTTCTCGCGCCACGTCGCCGGGCGCCACCAGCAGCGCGCCCTTGACGCGGTGCGTGTTGCGCGAGTGCGCGGCCCAGGCCGCGACCAGGATCACCCCCAGGCTGTGCGCCACCAGCACGGCCGGCTCGGGGCACAGCAGCACGGCTTCTTCCAGCTGCATCTGCCAGTCGCCGCGCATGGGGCGTTCCCAGTCGTGCTGCTGCACACGCGTGTAGCCGTGCGTCGCCTCCCACCGGCTCTGCCAGTGGCCCGGGCCGGAGTTGTGCCAGCCCGGCAGAATGAGGACGCTTGCGGGATGCATGCTATTGTTTTTGTAGCTTACGGACGGGCCGGTCGATCACATCTTCTGGATGCGGTCGACCATCTCCTGCGCGAAGCTCACGAAGGACTGCGCGCCCTTGGAGGCCGGGTCGAACACCACGCCGGGCACGCCGTAGCTGGGCGCTTCGGCCAGGCGCACATTGCGCGGGATGACGGCGTCGAACACCTTGTCGCCGAAGTGGGCCTTGAGCTGGTCGCTCACCTGGGCCTGCAGGGTGATGCGCGGGTCGAACATGACACGCAGCAGACCGATGATCTGCAGGTCGGGGTTGAGGTTGGCATGCACCTGCTTGATGGTGTTGACCAGATCGGTCAGCCCTTCGAGCGCGAAGTACTCGCACTGCATGGGCACGATGACACCGTGCGCGCTGCACAGGCCGTTGAGGGTGAGCATGGAGAGCGAGGGCGGGCAGTCGATGAGCACGAAGTCATACTCGTCGCTGACCTTGGCCAGGGCTTCCTTGAGGCGGCGTTCGCGGCGCTCCACATCCACCAGCTCCACCTCGGCCCCGGCGAGTTCGCGGTTGGCGCCCAGGATGTCGTAGCTGCAACCGCCTTCGATGAGCTTGTCGCTTTTGACGCGCGCCTCGGCGATGGTGGCCGATTCGAGCAGCACGTCGTAGAGCGTGAGCTTGAGTTGCCGCTTGTCCACCCCCGAACCCATGGTGGCATTGCCCTGGGGATCGAGGTCCACCATCAACACCCGTTGCCCCACCTTGGCCAGACCGGCGGCGAGGTTGACGGTCGTTGTCGTCTTGCCCACGCCACCTTTCTGGTTGGCCACGCAGAAAATTTTCGCCATCAGGTCGTCCCTTGTTTATGTAGTGAGATCAGCGGGTGAAAGCAAGACGCAAGCCGAAGCCGATCAGGCAGAGGCCGGCAATTTTCTCCAGCACCCGCCCGAACAGCGGGTTGGCACGCAGGTGCCCGGCCAGATGGTGCGTGAGCAGGGTCATGCCCAGGCCGTAGAGAAAAGTCAGAAAGGCGATCGTCACGGCCATGAAGCCGAAGGTGAACAGGCCCTGGTGCGTGGCCGGGTCGACGAAGAGCGGGAAGAAGGCCAGGTAAAACATGATGGCCTTGGGGTTCAACAGGGTGATGACCATGGCCTGGCGCAGGTAGTGGCCTGCCTTGATGTTGAGCACCGGCGCAGCGCCGGGTTTGGCCAGCAGCATCTGGACACCGAGGAATGCGAGGTAAGCCGCCCCGCCCCACTGCAGCAGATTGAAGGCGGTCGGGTAGGCGATCAGCAGCGCGGCGACACCAGCCACCGCCGCCCACATCAGGACCTGGTCCCCCAGGATGACCCCCAGGGTAGCAGCCAAGCCGCCCCGCACCCCACCCTTGCTGGTGGAGGTGATCAGCGCCAGATTGCCGGGGCCCGGGATCAGCAGAAAAATGATGACGGTGACGACAAAAGCGCCGTAGTCGGCTACGCCAAACATGGGGGGGATGGGGTCTTGAATGGGGGGCTTGGGGAAGGGTTGAGTGTACGGCAGCTTTTCTGGGGTTCTGGCTTGGGGGAGTGCTGGTTTGCCCGGGTTTTTGTTTCACGTGGAACACTTTGCGTCTGGCGTTCTTGCCTGCGGTGCTTTTGTAGCCCCCCACTCATCCCCCCGCCCTTCTCTACCCCCGCCGGGGTAGAGAAGGGAGCCTGGATTTGATCTCATCGCGCCAGCTAAGCTTCTACGGCACGAACCGTCGCCACTGCCTTTGGTTTGCCTGGATTTCTGGGCTGTGGTCGTAGTAAACGGTTCGGAAGTAGCTATCCACTAACGGTGGTTGGCTGCGCCCAACCTCCCGTTTTCGAGTCCAGAAGACCGGTCGCCTCGCCCTTTTCTCGGCGCTGGCGCGCAGCTGCCAGCCAGGGCCGCACTGACCCCGCACCATTTACTACGACCACCTCCGGGAAATGCTGGCGCCCAGACCACGGCGGCGACCTCACCCCCGTAGAAGCGTAGCCGGCGACCAAAGGTCAAATCGGGCTCCCCCTTCCCGCCCCGGCGGGGGTGGGAAGGGGGCCGGGGGGATAGGGGGGGACTACAAAAGCGCCGAAAGGCAAAGGCTTAGGCAGTAGAGAGACGCATCCAAACAATGCACCGATCCGCATCCAGCCCCGGAACAGCAAGCTGCTCCACGTGAAACACCGACACATCTCCCGGCAGGGCAGCCAGCTCGTCAACGGGAGACTTCCCCTTCATGGCCATCCAGACCCCGGCCGGCGCCAAGGCCGAACGGGACCAGTTGGTGAAGTCCACCAGGGAAGCAAACGCCCGGGAACTGACCACGTCGTAATGGTCGTCCAGGTTTTCTACCCGGGCGTGCAGGCCCTTGAGGTTGGAGAGCTTGAGAGTCAGGGCGGCCTGCTGGATGAAAGTGGCTTTTTTGGCCACGGTATCCACGCAGCTGACGGCGATGTCCGGGCAGCAGATGGCGATGACCACGCCGGGCAGGCCGGCGCCGGAGCCGACATCCAGCAGGCGGAAGCCCTGCCCGTCCGCCGGCTGGCGGCCAGCCAGTTGTTGCCGCAGCGGGCGGATGACGGCCAGGCTGTCCAGCAAATGATGGGTCAACATTTCGGCCGGGTCACGCACGGCCGTCAGGTTGTAGACCTTGGTCCACTTCTGGATCAGGGCGAGGTAGTCCAGAAGTTGCCTGATCTGGGCGTCGGACAGGTCCAGGCCGAGTTCGGCCACCCCGTTTTTCAGGGTCGTTTGCAGTTCGAGGCTCATGCCGCTTCGGCCACTTCGACCTTGGCAAAACCGCGGAAGCCGCCCTTTTTCAGGTGGATCAGCAGCAGGGAGATGCTGGCGGGCGTGATGCCGGAAATGCGCGAGGCCTGGCCCAGGGTTTCGGGGCGATGCTTTTGCAGCTTCTGCCGGGCCTCGATGGACAGGGCCGAGACCTGCATGTAGTCCAGGTCGGCCGGCAGCTTGAGCGCCTCAAAATGGGCGGCGCGCTCGACCTCGTCCTTCTGGCGGTCGATGTAGCCGGAATACTTGGCGCCGATTTCCAGCTGCTCGACCACGGTGTCGACCAGCTCACCCAGGGTTTCACGTGAAACATCGGGGTTGGCGTACTTGCCACCGTCCAAGGACATGAGGCCGGCGTAGCTCACATCCGGCCGGCGCAGCAGGTCGAAGAGGTGGTACTCGCGCTCGATGGTGGTGCCCAGCACCCGTTCGGCCTCGGCCGCGGACAGGATGCGGGGGTTGACCCAGGTGGCCTTGAGGCGCTCTGTTTCACGTGAAACAGCGTCGCGCTTGCGGCAGAAGGCGTCCCAGCGGGCGTCGTCCACCAAGCCCAATTGGCGGCCGGTTTCGGTCAGGCGCAGGTCGGCGTTGTCTTCGCGCAGCTGCAGGCGGAACTCGGCCCGGCTGGTGAACATACGGTAGGGCTCGGTCACACCCTGGGTGGTCAGGTCGTCGACCAGCACGCCCAGATAGGCTTCGTCCCGGCGCGGCTGCCACGGACCGTCGCCCCGGCACTGGAGCGCGGCGTTGATCCCGGCGAACAGGCCCTGGGCCGCCGCCTCTTCATAACCGGTGGTGCCGTTGATCTGGCCGGCAAAGAACAATCCTTGTATTTGCCTGGTTTCGAAGCTGCCCTTGAGCGAGCGCGGGTCGAAGTAGTCGTATTCGATGGCGTAACCCGGGCGCAGGATGTGGGCGTTCTCCAGCCCCTTCATGGAGCGGACCAGTTCGTACTGGATGTCGAAGGGCAGGCTGGTCGAGATGCCGTTGGGGTAGTACTCGTGGGTCGTCAGGCCCTCGGGTTCCAGAAAGATCTGGTGGCTGTCCTTGTCAGCGAAGCGGTTGATCTTGTCTTCCACGCTGGGGCAATAACGCGGGCCCACGCCCTCGATCTTGCCCGTGAACATGGGGCTGCGGTCGAAGCCGGAGCGGATGATCTCGTGCGTGCGCTCGTTGGTGTGGGTGATCCAGCAGGGCATCTGCTGCGGGTGCATGGACGCCTGGCCCATGAAGCTGAACACCGGCACGCTGTCGCCCACGCCGCCGGGCATGCCGTCACCCGGCTGCTCGGTGCACTGGGAGAAATCGATGGAACGGCCGTCGATGCGCGGCGGGGTGCCGGTCTTCAGGCGGGCTTGCGGCAGCTTGAGTTCCTTGAGGCGCGCCGAGAGGCTAACGGCCGGCGGGTCGCCGGCACGGCCGGCGGCGTAGTTGTTCAGGCCGACGTGGATCTTGCCGTCCAGGAAGGTGCCGGCCGTCAGCACCACGGTGCGGCTGCGGAACTTGATGCCGACCTGGGTCACGGCGCCGACCACACGCGCTCCATCTCCATCCCCTTCCACCATCAGGTCGTCCACGGCCTGCTGGAAGAGCCAGAGATTGGGCTGGTTTTCCAGGCGGCGGCGGATGGCGGCCTTGTAAAGAATACGGTCGGCCTGGGCGCGGGTGGCGCGCACGGCCGGGCCTTTGGAACTGTTCAGGATGCGGAACTGGATGCCGCCTTCGTCGGTGGCAATGGCCATGGCGCCGCCCAGCGCGTCCACCTCTTTGACCAGGTGGCCCTTGCCGATGCCGCCGATGGACGGGTTGCAGCTCATCTGGCCCAGGGTCTCGATGTTGTGCGTCAGCAGCAGGGTCTTGGCGCCCATGCGTGCGGACGCCAGCGCGGCTTCCGTGCCGGCATGGCCGCCGCCGACGACGATGACATCGAATTCTTGTGGGTAGAGCATGGAGAGATTCCGGTGGTCGTGCACGCGTGCTGCGCGCCCGGGCCAAAAGGGGGGGTGAATACCAGAAGGTGAATACCCGCTTTAGGCCCAAAAACGCATTTTACCGGGCCTGCCCATTTTGTGTGCAGGCCCATGAACTCGCGCGTGAGCGACGACGGGCCTAAATCGGTGGTTATGCGGAAAAAGCATGGGCAAACAAAAAGACAGCTTTGGACTTGAAACACATCGCGGCTTAAGCTGGCACGGCCCACAACCCCAAGGTACAGCCGATGACCCAAGCCGCCCCCAGCTCTCACGCCCTGCCCTCCTACCTGCAGGCCGACCACCTCGGCCCCTGGGGGACCTATCTGCAGCAGGTCGACCGGGTGACGCCCTACCTCGGCCCGCTGGCGCGCTGGGTCGAAACGCTCAAGCGGCCCAAGCGCTCCCTGATCGTGGACGTGCCCATCCAGCTGGACAACGGCAGCATTGCGCACTTCGAAGGCTACCGCGTGCAACACAACACCTCGCGCGGGCCGGGCAAGGGCGGCGTGCGTTTTCACCAGGACGTGACGCTCTCGGAAGTCATGGCCCTGTCGGCCTGGATGTCGGTCAAGAACGCCGCGGTCAACGTGCCCTACGGCGGCGCCAAGGGCGGGGTACGCGTGAATCCCAAGACCCTGTCCCTGGGGGAGCTGGAGCGTGTCACACGGCGCTACACCAGCGAGATCGGCATCATCATCGGCCCCAGCAAGGACATCCCGGCCCCGGACGTCAACACCAACGAACAGATCATGGCCTGGATGATGGACACCTACTCCATGAACGTCGGCGAGACGGCCACCGGCGTCGTCACCGGCAAGCCCCTGGCGCTGGGCGGCTCGCTCGGGCGGCGCGATGCCACGGGGCGCGGCGTGTACACCGTGGGCGTGGAAGCGGCGCATCAGATCGGCCTGAAGATCGCGGGCGCGCGCGTGGCCGTGCAGGGCTTTGGCAATGTGGGCAGCGTCTCGGCGAGGCTGTTTGCCGAAGCCGGCGCCCGCATCGTGGCCGTGCAGGACCATGTCGGCACCATCTACCGCGAAGCGGGGCTGGACTTGACCGCCCTGGCCGAGCACGTGCGGCTCACCGGCAGTGTGACCGGCTTTGCATCCGCCGAGCCACTGGCTTCCGCGGCCTTCTGGCAGGTGCCCTGCGACATCCTGATTCCGGCCGCCCTCGAAGGCCAGATCACGGAGGCCAATGCCGGGCTGATCAACGCGCGCATGGTAATCGAGGGCGCCAACGGCCCCACCACCCCGCAGGCCGACGACATCCTGGAAGAGCGCAACATCATGGTGGTGCCCGATGTCATCGCCAATGCCGGCGGCGTCACCGTGAGTTATTTCGAGTGGGTGCAGGACTTCTCCAGTTTCTTCTGGAGCGAGGACGAGATCAATGCACGACTGGTGCGCATCATGAAAGAGGCCTTCGCCGTCATCTGGCAGGTGGCGCAGGAAAACCGCGTGAGCCTGCGCACGGCCACCTTCATCGTGGCTTGCAAGCGCATCCTGCATGCGCGCGAAATGCGCGGGCTCTATCCCTGAGGCACGACAATAGCGGCATGAACTGCCGCCCCGGCTGCGCTGCCTGCTGCATCGCCCCCTCGATTTCCAGCCCCATCCCCGGCATGCCGCAGGGCAAGCCGGCCGGCGTGCGCTGCGTGCAGCTGGACGCGGCGGGCCGCTGCCTGATCTTCGGCCGGCCTGAACGGCCGGCGGTCTGCAGCAGCCTGGCGCCCTCGCCCGCCATGTGCGGCGACACGGCCGAACAGGCCCTGCTCTATTTAAGCCGGTTGGAAAAAGAAACCGCGCCGACCTGAAACAGGCGGGCGCGGTGGAGGCGAAGAAGCTTCTTGTTGTTCTTCGGTCTTGTTCTTCTTGGATCTTAGAAGGGGTAGTGGCGCGGCGTGGTCTGCATGGTAATCCAGCGCAGCTCGGTGAACTCGTTGATGCCGGCCTTGCCACCGAAACGGCCGATGCCCGAGCCCTTGACGCCGCCGAAAGGCATCTGCGCCTCGTCGTGCACGGTGGGGCCGTTCACGTGGCAGATGCCGGAGTCGATACGGCGCGCCACGTTGAAGGCGCGGGCGATGTCGCCACCGAAGACGGCCGCCGACAGGCCGTACTCGTTGTCGTTGGCACAGGCCACGGCCTCCTCCACGCCGTTGACACGCACGATGGGCTTGACGGGGCCGAAGCTCTCCTCGTGGTAGATCTTCATGGCCGGGGTCACGTGGTCCAGCACGGTGGCGGGCATCAGCGTGGTGGTGGCCTTGCCGCCGCACAGCAGCTTGGCACCCTTGGCCAGCGCGTCGTCGATCAGCGCATTGCAGTGTTCCACCGTGTTCATGCCGATCACCGAGCCCAGCACCACCGGCTCGGGCTTGCGCGGGTCGCCCAGCGGCAGGGCCTTGGCCTTCTCGACGAACTTCTTCACGAAGGCGTCGGCAATCTTGTTGTCCACGATGATGCGTTCGGTGGACATGCAGATCTGGCCGCTGTTGGCAAAACAGCCGAAGGCCGCGCCGTTGACGGCGTCGTCGATGTCGGCGTCATCCAGGATGACCATGGGCGCCTTGCCACCGAGCTCCAGCACGACGGGCTTGAGGTACTTGGCGCAGGTCATGGCAATGATGCGGCCCACCTTGGTAGAGCCGGTGAAGTTCACACGGCGCACCGCCGGGTGCGCCACCATGGCTTCCACCACCACGCCGGCATCGGCCGGGGCATTGGTGATGTAGTTCACCACGCCGGGCGGAAAACCTGCGTCCTGGAAAGCTTCGATGATGAGCTGGTGCGTACGTGGGCAGTTCTCCGAGCCCTTCATCACCACGGTGTTGCCGCAGGCCAGCGGCACGCAGATGGCACGCACGCCCAGGATGATCGGGGCGTTCCACGGAGCGATGCCCAGCACCACGCCGGCGGGCTGGCGCACGGCCATGGCCAGCGAGCCCGGGATGTCCGAGGGGATCACCTCACCCGCCACCTGGGTGGTCAGGGCGGCGGCCTCGCGGATCATGCCGGCAGCCAGGAAAACGTTGAAGCCGGCCCAGCTGCCCGCGGCGCCGGTCTCGGCCGCCACGGATTCGATGAACTGGGGCGTCTTGGCTTCCAGTGCGTCGGCGGCTTTCAGCAGAAGCATGCGGCGTTCGCTGGGGCCGGTCTGGCTCCAGGTCTTGAAGGCTTCGGCGGCGGCCTCGACGGCCATCACGGCATCGGCCGGCGAGGCAGCAGGCGCACGCGAGGCCACGCTGCCATCGAGGGGATTGCGGCGCTCGAAGGTGGCGCCGCGCTCGGCCGTCACCTTGAGGCCGTTGATGAGCATGGACATGTCGGACATGGAGGTTCTCCTTCAGGAATCAGAAAATCAAACGGTGTTCACGGTCTTGCGCCGACGCTGCACGGCGTCGGCCGCGGTGGTCTGGTCGGCGGCATCGGCGCCGAGGTAAGCCTCGCGCACGACGTTGGAGCGCTCCAGCAGGCGCGCCGGGCCGCTGGCCACCAGCGTGCCGCGCTCCAGCACATAACCGCGGTCGGCCACGGCCAGCGCCTTCTTGACGTTCTGCTCCACCATCAGCACGGTGGTGCCGCCGTCGGCGATGCGCCGGGCGATGGCCAGCAGCTCGTCCACCATGCGCGGCGCCAGGCCCAGCGAGGGTTCGTCGAGCATCAGCAGGCGCGGCGCACTCATCATGGCGCGCGCCACGGCCACCATCTGCTGCTCGCCGCCGCTCATGGTGCCGGCCAGTTGGTGGATGCGTTCGCGCAGCTTGGGGAAGTCGTTCAGGACCTGTTCCATACGACGCGCGCGCTCGGCCTTCGGGCACAACCAGCCGCCGAGCTCCAGGTTTTCCAGCACGCTCATCTGCGGGAAGAGCTGGCGGCCTTCGGCCACCAGGGTCACGCCGCTCTTGACGATCTCATGGGTTTTCTCCGCCAGGTCGTCGCCGTCGAGCAGCACCATGCCGCTGCGCGGGATCAGGCCCATGAGCGCCTTGAGCAAGGTGGTCTTGCCGGCGCCATTGGGGCCGAGGATCACCGTCAGGCCGGGCTTGACCTCGAAGCGCAGGTCACGCAGCACGAGGAAGGCACCGTAGCCGGCACTCAAGCCGCGCACCTGCAGGTGCGCGTGCCGGGCGTCGCCCAGCACAAAGGGGGTGGGGCGGTACCACATCATGCGGCCACCTCCTCGTCTTCGGTCGAAGGCTCGGCCATCTCGTCGCCCAGATAGGCTTCGATCACCTCGGGGTTGCGCACCACGTTGCGCGGGGTGTCGTCGGCAATCTTGCGGCCCTGGTGCAGCACGATGACACGCTCCACATGGCGCAGCAAGGTCGTCACGGCGTGCTCGATCCAGATCACGGTCAGGTCCAGCTCGTCGCGCAGGCGGCGGATCAGGCGGGCCATTTCCTCGATCTCGGCTTCGGTCAGGCCGGCGGCCACTTCATCGAGCAGCAGGAGCTTCGGCCGCGTGGCCAGGGCCATGCCGATCTCCAGCAGGCGCTGCTGCGAGGGCGTGATGGCCGCGGCCGGCAGTTCGGCCTGGTTTGAGAGACCGATCAGCGACAGGATGCTGGCGGCATCGCGCAGCGCCCAGGGCACGCCGACCTCGTCGCCCCAAAACACGTACTTGCGCCGGCGGCGCCCCGCGAACTTGAGGCCGAACTCGATGTTGGCGACCACCGCCATGTCGGGAAAGACCCGCGGGGTCTGGAAGGTGCGCGCCACGCCGTTGGCGGCAAAACGATGCGGCCCGCGGCCGGTCAGATTGCGCCCGTTGCAGACGAGGCGGCCCGAGGTCGGGACCAGCACGCCCGAGATGGCGTTGAAGAAGGTGGTCTTGCCGGCACCATTGGGGCCAATGATGCCCACCAGCTCGCCGGGCGCAAAGTTGGCACTGACGGCATCCACGGCCACCAGGCCGCCGAAACGCACGGTCACGTTGTGCGCCTCCAGCAAGGGAATCGCTTGCTCAGACAAAGTGAGCCTCCTTCTCGCGGCGCTTGATGCGCTGCTTCTCGCGTTCCTTCTCGCCGCTCAGTTCGCGCCGGATATCACGGGCCCACTCACGGCTGTCGTTCCACCAGTCCTTGAACGTGGCCCAGCGCAATGAGGCCAGGCCGCCCGGCAGGTAAAGCACGCACAGGATGAGCAGCAGGCCCAGCGACATCAGATAGATCTGCGGGAACTGCAGGCGCAGCGACTCGGCCAGCACGCTGAAGATGATGGCGGCCAGCAAGGGGCCCCAGAGCGTGAGCACGCCGCCGATCAGCGTGATCAGCACGGTCTGGAACCCGATGAAGGGGTTGAACACGGTGTGCGGATCGATGTAGGTCCAGCGTACCGCCATGGCCGCACCCACGGCACCGGCAAAGGCGGCCGTGATGGCAAAACCCGCGATCTTGACCACACGCGTGTTGACCCCCAGGGTCTGGGCGCGCTGCTCGTCGGCACCGATGCCCATCAAGGCCAGGCCGAAACGCGTGCGCCGCACCACGATGGACACAGCCACCGCCAGCAGGGCCAGGGCCAGCATGGTCAGGTAGATGGTGTCGCGCTCGGGGATCACGGTCAGCACGCGGCCGACCGTGCCGGTGACCATCTTTTCGAAATAGGTCACGGCGTGCAGGATGAGCTCGGTCATGCCGAAGGTCAGCACGGCAAAGTAGGTGCCGCGCAGGTGCAGCACGGCCGCGCCCATGACGATGGCCACCAGCACGGCAATGCCCGCGCCGATGGCGATGGTCTCGACCCAGCTGAACTGGCCCAGCAGGATGGCGCTGGTGTAGGCCCCGATGCCGAAGAAGGCCGAGGTGGCCAGGGACAGGTAACGCGTGCTGCCGCAGAACAGGCCCCAGCTGGAAGAGAGGGCCACGTACATCAGGCAAGTCAGCGCCATGGAAACGACGAACTCGCTGGCGTAGAAAGGCAGGGCCAGGCACCAGCCGGCAAAGGCCAGCAGCACCAGCAGGTCGCGGATGAGGAATTGGCGGGAAGTCATGCTTTCCTTCCCTTGCGGGCAAACAGGCCTTCGGGGCGCAGCAGCAGCACGGCGATGAACACCGCGTAGGACAGCAGGGCCTTGAGCGAGGGGTTGGTGAAGTGCATGCCCAGGGCCTCGATCACGCCGAGGAACAAACCGCCGAGCAGCGCACCGCTCATGCTGCCGAAGCCGCCCAGGGTGATGACGATCAGCGCCGTCACGGTGTAGGGCTGGCCCATATAAGGCGTGATGGTGTAGGCCATGGACAGGAGCGCGCCGGCAATGCCCGAGAGGCCCAGGCCGATGCCGAACATCAGCGGGTGCAGGCGTTTGGTGTCGATGCCCATGAGCTGCGCGCCGACGGGCGACTGCATCAGGGCACGCACGCCCTTGCCCAGCAGCGTCATGCGCAAGAGAACGATGAGCGCGCCACTGAATACCAGGGCCAGGAAAAAGACGACGAGTTTGTTGGCGGCGAACTGCACCTCGCCGAACTTCACGGGTTCGGTCAGGTAGTCGTAGCCACGCAGGTCCCCGCCCCACAACCAGGACACGAAGTTCTGCACCAGGAACATGAGGCCGAAGGCGACCATGAGGCCGCGCGCCTCGAAGACGTCGAGGTTGGGCGAGGTGGCGGTGAGGCGGCGGAAGCACAGGAAGTGCAGCACGACGCCCAGCACGAGCAGGACGAAAAAAGCCACGGGCACCATCAGCAGCGGCGAGATGCCGAACTGCGTCTGGACCAGCCAGGTCAGGTAGGCGCCCACCATGAGGAACTCGCCGTGGGCGATGTTGAGGATGCGCATCAGGCCGTACTGGAGGTTGAGCCCCAGGGCGACCAGCGCATAGATGCCCCCGGTGATGAGACCGGAGACGATCAGTTCGAGCCAGGCAGTGAGTGACATAAAAGAGAAGGAAACAGAAAACCGCCTGCAATGAGGCCCCCTTGGGGGCTGAGGGCCGCGGCTCCAAGCCTGCCTGCGCAGGCTTGGACGGCCCCGAAGAGCCAGCGCCTCTGGCGCTGGCACCGAGGCGGCCTTCGGGCCGCCTCAGGGGGTCACCAGCTCGGTTTCGGCGCCAGCTTGGCGGTGGCGACCTTCTGCGGCCACACCACCTCAAACTCGCCCTTTTGCCACTGGCCCACGGTGCCCGGGGTACCCACGTTCTCGCTGCCGACAAACTTGATGTCGCCCAGGATGGTCTTGTGGGTGGTGTTGGCCACGTAGTCGCGGATGGCCTTGCGGTCCAGGCCGTGCGTCTTGACGGCGTTGGTCAGGATCTCCAGCCCGGCCCAGGTCGCGCCGCTGGCCCAGCGATCGGGTTCCTTGCCGCCAAACTTCTTGGTATGGGCATCGAAGTAGGCCTTGGCACCGGGGCTGGTCTTGCCATTCCACGAGCCCATGCCCAGCACGCCCTCGGCGCCAGCCGGCGTCATGACGTTGCGGTAGAGCTGGAAGGCGGTGCCGACCGAGGCGTAGAAGTACTTGGGGTTGAAGCCGATCTCCTTGGCCTGTTTGCTGGCCAGGATGGTGTCGGGCGGATAGGTGAAGCCGACGAAGGCGTCGGGGTTCTTGTCCTTCATGGAGCGCAGCACCGGCGACAGGTCCTTGACGCCACCGGGGTAGCTCTTGTCTTCCACCATCTGGATACCGCTGCCCTGCAGCGCCACTTTCAGCGCGGCGTAGTTCTCCAGGCCGAACAGGTCGTCCACGTAGATCACGGCGATGGTCTTCGCGCCATTGGCCTTGAGCATGTCGACCAGGGCCTCGCACATGGGCTTGGGCTGCTGCAGCAGGAGGAAGAAATAGGGCAGCTTCATCTCGATCAGGCGCTTGGACAGGGCCGTGGGCGCCAGGAAGGGATAACCGAAGCGGTTGGCCAGCGGGGCCACCGCGAAGTTGGCGTTGGAGCCCCAGGGCGGCAGCACCAGATCGACCTTGTCGGAACCCATGAGCTTTTCATAGGAACGCACGCAGGTCTCGATGTCGCTGCGGTCGTCGGAGCTGATCAGCTCGATCGGGCGTTTCTCGCCCTTGACGTTCAGGCCGCCGGCGGCGTTCTGCTGCTCGGCCCACAGCAGGTAGTTGGGCTCCTGGCTGACCTGGGCACCGCCGGTCCAGGGACCGGTGCGGGCCATGGCATATCCCACGCGCACCGGCGCGGCAGCGAACAGGTGCGGGGCAAAGGTGGCAGCGCCGACGGCGGCGGCCGTGCCTTTGAGCAGGGTACGTTTTGTCTGTTGAACCATGGTTGTCTCCGTTGGATTTGCTTTCGGGATCGCACAGCAATACTAGAAAGCCCTGTGGCTTGTGGCTTTGCTGAACGTGCACAAAGTAGTTGACGGTTCATGCAAGGGCACTAGGGTTAACCCGGGGACGCGGGTTTGTCCCGGGGCCGTGATACGCCGATAATCCGGCCACCATGACCCACGCCACGGCCGTCAGCACCGACGATTACGCCCCCGCCGACCGCGCGCCGGTCTGGCGCGACTGGGTCTGGAAGCAGTTCGGCGGGCTGGAGTCCGACCTCTACGGCGACACCGACTTCGACGGCCACATGGCCTCGGCCCGCGCGGGCGACCTCATCCTCACCAAGCTCGAAGCCAACCGCCACCGCGTGGTGCGCACCCGGGACATGGTGCGCGCCAGCGAGGAGGGGTATCTCAAGATCGTGGCCCCCATGAAAGGCTCGGCCGGCGTGGAGCAGATGGGCCGCCAGGCCTGGGTGAGCCCCGGCGCCTGGACCATCTACGACACCACGGGCAGCTACTCGGTGGCCAACCCCGAGCGGGTGGAGCACCTGATCGTCATGGTCCCGAAGGCGCAGATGATCGAGCGCGGCCTGCGGCTGGAGAACCTGATGGCGCGCCCGGTGGGCGGGGCCAGCGGCATCGCACGTGTGGCGCTGTCCACCATGCGCAGCACCTTCCAGGAGCTGCCGCACATGAGCGCCGACGCCGCCCGCGGCGCCGGCGAGCTGATCGCCCAACTGGTGCGCCTGTCCCTGATCGAGCTCTCGGGCCAGGAAACCCAGCTGACCCAGCGCGAGGCGCTGAAAGACCGCATCCGCGGCTACGTAGCCCTGCACCTGCGCAACCCCGAGTTGACGGTGGACCAGATCGCCGTGGCCCTGAATTGCAGCAAGCGCCATCTCTACAACGCCTTCACCGAGGAAGACCAGACCCTGGCCAGCTACATCCAGGGCCTGCGCCTGGAAGCCTGCATCCGCGAACTGCAGCACCCGATGGCGCAAATGCGCCCGATCACCGAGATCGCGCTGTCCTGGGGCTTCAACAGCCCCTCGCACTTCAGTCGCGTGTTCCGCGAACACACGGGCAAGAGCCCCAGCGAATTCCGCGCCGGGTCGCCCGCGTGACCGCCTGCCGTTGACTGCGGAGTGAGCCGGGTGGACAGTGCGACAAGC
This sequence comes from uncultured Hylemonella sp., assembly GCA_963512175.1. Taxonomy (GTDB): domain Bacteria; phylum Pseudomonadota; class Gammaproteobacteria; order Burkholderiales; family Burkholderiaceae_C; genus Hylemonella. The sequence goes on from CAUPLI010000006.1 coordinate 155,804, forward strand.
GCACCCACAAGCCAGGAGTCATCATGCACATCCCCTCCCTGAAAGAAGTCGTCAGCGAACAGGAGTGGCAGCTGCGCTGCGACCTCGCCGCCGCCTACCGCCTGGTGGCCGCCTACGGCTGGAGCGACCTGGTCTTCACCCACATCAGCGCGCGCATCCCCGGCCCCGAACACCACTTCCTGATCAACCCCTACGGTCTGATGTTCGACGAGATCACGGCCTCCAGCCTGGTGCGTGTGGACCAGGATTGCAACAAGCTCAGCGACTCGCCCTTCCCCGTCAACCCGGCCGGTTTCGTGATCCACAGCGCCATCCACGCCGTGCGCGAGGACGCGGGCTGCGTGCTGCACACCCACTCACGCGCCGGCGTGGCGGTCAGCGCGCAGAAGTGCGGCGTGCTGCCGATCAGCCAGCAGTCCACCTTCGTGCTGGGCTCGCTGGGCTATCACACCTACGAAGGCGTGGCCCTGCGCGACGAGGAGAAGCCGCGCCTGCAGGCGGATCTGGGCACAGCCAACTACCTGATGCTGCGCAACCACGGCCTGCTGACCGTGGGCAAGACCATCGCCGACGCCTTCCTGAACATGTACATCTTCGAGAGCACCTGCCGCATCCAGCTCGACGCGCAGGCCGGCGGCGACCTGGTACAGGTGAACCCCAAGATCCTCGAAGGCATTGCCGGCGTGATGAAGACCGCCACCGCCGGCCAGGGCGCCAACCTGGCCTGGCCGGCGCTGCTGCGCAAGGCCGAGCGCCTGGACCCCGGCTACAAGACCTGAGCCCGGCCGGGCGAGCTTATTTGCTGAACAGCTTGTTCAGCCCCTCGCCAATCTTGCCGCCCACGGAAGCGCCGGCGCCCGTGCCCACGCCGGGCATGAGCACGGTCCCCAGGGCGGCGCCGATCTTGGCCCCCGCCGTCAGCGACACCTCGGGCTCGTCGACCGTGCCGCCCACCAGCAGCGGCACGCCGACCGCCCCGCCCAGGTCCACGTTCACGCGCCCGCTGAGCTGCTGCGTGGTGGACACGCTGACCTGGCCCGTCGCGCTGAGCGAGCCCGAGCTGGCCGCCAGGTTCTGCAGTTCGATGGCCTTGCCGCGCGTGCTGACCTGACCGGACAGAGTGTCCAGCGGAGTATTGCCTCCACGGCTCACGCCCACGGTCTGCACCGCCTTGGCCAGGTCGATGCCGTGCAGCATGCCGCTGCGCACGGTGAATTTCGATTGCGTCTGCAAAAGATCGAGCAGCGCCGAGGGCTGGCGCGCCCGCGCGCTGAGCGTGGTGCTGGCCTCCAGCCGGCCGCTCAGGGGCTGGCGGGCGCGTACGGTCTCGGTCGGCTCAGGCGCGGTGAGCAAGGAGAGTTCGACCTCGCGTGTCTGCAGCTGGCCCTTGAGCACGAACTCGGCGCCGGCTTCGCCCGCAGGCTGCACCTCCACACGCCCCTGCATCGTGCCGCCGGCCACCTGGAGCATGACCTCCCAGGCCAGCGCATCGCTGCGGCGCAGGTCCAGGCGCGTGCCCTGCAGGCGTCCGCGCAGGACCTCCAACGCCAGCCGCTCGGGCAGGGCATCGCTGTCGAGCCGCGCCTCGGCCTGGATCACGATGGTCTTGCCCTTGGCGTCGACCCAGCTCAGTTCATCCAGCACGGTGCGCCGCGGCAACAGGTGCAGCGAGGACCCGGTCTGCGGGGACTTGTCGCGCTGGCGTATCTTCTGCAAAGAGGCCAGCAGCGCATCGATGCCCTGCTGCGGCAAGACGGCGCGCTGGACCACCAGGGTGGAGATCGCGGCGCGGCCGATCAGCAGTTGCAGCCAGGCCGGGCGCAGCTCGATGCGCTGCGCCTTCAGGGGCTGGCGCGTGCGCAGCACCACGCCGTCCAGCGCCACGCCAGGCAGGGGCCACAGGCTCAGGCCCACGCGCTCGAGCTGGAGCGGCACGCCCAGCACGGCCGTGGCTTCCTGCTCGACGCGCTGGCGGAATTCGTCGGTGGACAACCAGCGCTGCACGACCAGCAGCGCGGCGGCCAGCACCAGCAGCAGTGCGCCCAGCGTCCAGAGCAGGTATCTGCGCCCGCGCCGCATACAGGCAGGCCTCAGCCCTTGGCGAGCGCTTTCTTCATCTGCTCGATGCGTTTGGCTTCCTCGGCGCGGATGAGGTCGAGCATGCGGGCGTCCGGGTCTTTCCAGTTGCCGCCGGACTGGCGCGCCATCCAGGCCACCGCACGCGCAAACTCCTCCAGGCTGAGGTCGTTGCGTCCGCCCTTGGCCGGCATGGCGCGCACGCCCACCCAGCCGTGCGCGGTCGGCACGTGCTGGCCTTCAGCGATCAGCTTGCCCCAGGCCTTCTTGTCGCCCACACGCGGGGCATTGGCCACCCCCGTTCCGTGACAGGCGATGCAGGTCTCGCGATAGACCTGCTCGCCGGACTTGAGCGCAGGCGCCGTCTGCGCCAGGACCGCTGCCGGCACGGCCGAGCACAAAAGCAGGGTGGCAAAAAGCTGTTTCATCATGATCTCCTGGGTAATCCGGGTTTCAAAAAAGGCGTTCAGGTGTCCAGCGCAAGCCGAAGGACAGCCAGCGGCTGGCAGAGTCGCCACCATACTGCTGCCCCGCCGTGGCGTCGAGCTGGAAGAGGTTGGGAATCACAGAATAGCGCAGGCCGGACTGCCAGTAGGGCCGGGTCTTGTCGTCCCCGAAGGACTCGGCGATGACGGCCAGCCGCGGATGCGGGTAATACTCGCCGCCCAGGCCCCAGGTGTTGCGGTCCTGCTTGCTGGCCTTGTCACGCAACCAGCCCACATTGGCGTGCAGGAAAAAACGGTCCTGGGCCAGGGATGCCGAGAACGGCAGATAGACGTAGGTATTGCCCAGCTGGTTGGGGCCCGGGGCAATCTCCGGGTGTTCAACCCGCCCCACGCCCAGGCCCCAGCCCCAGCCATTGCTCGTCAGGGGCTTGAACAGGGTCTTGAACTGCAGGACATAGTCGTCGGTCGCGCCGGTCTCCTTGTAGCTGGCGCGGCCGGCGCCCAGGGTGATCTCCAGGTTGCCGGTGGGATTGCAGGCCGGCAGGGCCCAGAATTCGCTGCTGCCTTCATACTGCCGCGCCCAGCTCTCGAGCTGGCAGCTGCCCGCCGTCGTCAGGCGTGCGTCGTCCGTCACGAAGGGTCGCGCGGCCCAGGCCGGCATCGCCAGAAAAAAAGCGGTGCAGATGATGGCAAACTTCATGCTGGCATTCTAGGAGAGCCCCTTTGCAACTTCATTTCTTTCGGATCCTGACCGCGGCCTGGCTGGGACTCGCTGCACAGTCGGCCCTGGCGCAGGACAGTGGCAAGGCCCCGTCCCCCGCCTTCAAGCTGACCGCGGGCCTGTACCAGTCCAGCGGCGGCGGCGCGGCAAGCAGCGACTCGACCGACATCAACCTGCGCCACAGCTCGAAACTGGGCAATGTCTGGATCGGCCGTTATGTGGCGCCGGCCCGCGAACTGATCCAGGACCGTGTCGGCTGGGACCGCACCTGGTCGGTCGGGGCCGTGCGCATCCAGCCCTCGGCGCAGCTGGCCACCGGCGGCGCCCTCAACGGCAGCGTGGGCCTGGAAACCGGCGAGGACTGGTACGTCGGTGCCGGCCTGGGGCGGACCAATCTGCGCGAGACCGTCAACCTGAACTTCGACCCCAACGACGCCTACAGCCTGAGCGGCGGCTACCGCTGGGCCGAGGGCACCTCACTGGGCCTGATCTACGTGCGCGACAACCGCGAGAACCCCGACCAGCAGCACCTGCACCTGGTCTACCGCACGCCCCTGCCCGACGGGCACCGGCTGACCGTGGACCTGCTATTCAAGCGCGGGCTGGTGGAAGACGAAACGATCGAGCGCAGCGGCCTGTCGGTGGCCTACGACTGGCCGCGCTGGTTCCTGCGCCTGAGTTATGATCCCAAGGTCAACTTCACGCCGCAGGACATGTGGCGCCTGGCGTTCGGCACGCGGTTCTAGACGTCGTTCAGCTGCTCGGCGGAACCTGGAAGTTCACGCTGGCGCACAGGCCGGGGCCACCGGGGGCATCGCCGAGTTCGAACTGAGCCTGTATCAGCAGGGCGAACTTGGCCACGATGGCCAGGCCCAGGCCCGCGCCCTGGCCCAGGCGTTCAGCATGCAGACCGCGCACGCCGCGCTGCATCAGGTGCTGGCGCTCGGGCAGGCGCAGGCCGGGCCCGTTGTCGATCACCGAGAGCCGCACGCGATCACCCTCGCGCGCCAGTTCCACGGTCAGGGTACTGGCCTGGCCAGCCGGCGCGCGCCCGTAGCGCAGGGCGTTGTCCAGCAGGTTGCCCAGGATGCCCTCGATCAGCGCCACATTGCCGGCCACGTGCACGGGCTGGTCCAGGCCCTGCACGCCCAGGTCCACCCCGGCCGCGTCGGCGCGCGGCAGGTAGCGCAGCACCGTCTCGCGCACCAGTTCGTCCAGCGCCACCGGGCCGGTCTGCACGCCCACCTCGTCCTCCTCCGCCAGAGCCAAAGCCAGCAGCTGTTCCACCAGGCGGCTGGCGCGCGCCTCGCTGGCGCCGATGCGCAGTAGCTGCTCGCGCCAGACGGCCGGCTCGGCCTGCGCGAGGCCGTACTCGGCCAGCGCACGGATGCCGGCCAGCGGCGTGCGCAACTCGTGCGCCACATTGCCGGAAAACTCGCGCTGGGCCTGCATGCTGCGACTCACGCGTGCCAGCAGCGCATTGATGGCCGTGCCCAACTGCTCCAGCTCTCGTGAACTGGCCGATACCGGCACCGGCGTCAGGTCCAGGGCGTCGCGCTGCTCGACCGAACGCTGCAATTCGCTCAGGGGTTGCAACTCATCGCCGATGATGCCGCGCAGCCAAAGCGCCAACAGCACCAGCAACACGATCAGCGGTGTCAACGAATAAAACAGCAGGTCGTGCAATAGCGCGCGGCGGCTACCCGTGGTCTCGGCCACCACGACCTGGAAGGCAAAAGGCTGTTCCTTCCACAGGGTCACGACACGCAAGCGCTCGCCGCGATGAATCGCCTCGGAGAACTCGGCCTCGCCGGGGCGGGACGGTGCCGCCGCCTCTAGGCCGGGATATCCGGCAATCACCGCCCCATCCAGGCGGCGCACCACGAAAAAGATGTTCTCGCTCTGGTCGAGACGCAGGGGCAGAGCACTCATCTCGGGGCTGGAGAGTTCCAGTGTCAGGCCATGGGCCTGCAGGCGCACGCGCGAAGCCAGTGCATAGGCGTCGTCCAGCAGGGCGCGATCAAAGGCCTTCTGGGCAAAGTGGTAGGCCACCGCCACCGTGATCGCCGTACCCAGCAGCCAGGTCAGCGCCAGCGGCAACAGCACGTTGCGTACCAGGCGCGCACGCAGCGAGGGCTTGACTGGCGCGGCCCGGCTCAACCCTCCGACCCCCGCTCCAGCGCATAGCCCAGGCCGCGCAAGGTACGGATGCGCGCACCACTGCCTGCCAGCTTCTTGCGCAAGCGCGAGATGAAGGCTTCCAGGGCATTGTCACCCAGAGATTCGGATAAGTCGGAGAGCTTGTCCGACAGCAGACGCTTGCTGACCACGTGCCCCGGAGGCGTCATCAGCTCCCACAGTACTTCGAACTCGCGCGCTGGCAATTCGAGCAAGGCATTGTCAACGGCAAAACGGCGCGCCTTGCGATCCAGGCTCAGGCGACCGATCTCGGAAAAGTCGTCGGTGCCCGCGGCACGGCGCACCAGGGCACGCAGCCGCGCCTCCACCTCGGCCAGTTCGAAGGGCTTGCCCAGGTAATCGTCGGCCCCGGCGTCCAGGCCTGCGATGCGCTCCTCGGTACGGTTTCGCGCCGTCAGCACCAGCACGGGCGTGCGGTCGCCCCGGGCCCGCGCCTGGCGCAGCAGGGACAGGCCGTTGGCCAGGGGGCTGTCGGGCGTGGCATTCTGCGGCAGGTTCAGGTCGAGCAGCACGGCGTCGAAAGGCTGCACGCGCCAGTAATGCGCCGCCTGCTCCAGGGTGCCGGCCTCGTCCACGCGATGGCCGGCATCACGCAGGCTCAGGCGCATGACTTCGCGCAGCACAGGGTCGTCTTCGATCAGCAGGATTCTCATGGTCGCCGGACTTGTGCCACCAGGACCGTCCGCCGTCACAACCGGTCCGGGGGCGCTCGATGCACATGAACTTGTGGATGCATGAGCATACGTCAGTTGTTGGCAGCTGCGGGCCTGCCGCTGCCCGCGCCGCTGGCCAGGCTAACCCGCGCCGACCCCGATGGGCGCAGGCGCGCGCATCACGATGCGCGTGAACAGGCGGTCGTAGACCGGATCGCGCGGGTACTTGCCGGTCAGCGGGTCGCAGTTGGTCGCAAACGCAGCGTCCAGCGCCCTCCAGTCCTCGGGGGTCAGCACTTTCTCGGCCTCGGGCAGGATGACGGTCTCCTCCAGCTTCATGTGCTCCAGGTAGAACTCCAGGTAGCGTGCCACGGCCTGCTCGAAGGCGGCGCGACGTGAGTCGCCCAGCAGTTCCCAGGCCAGCAGCAGGTGTTGCAGCTCGCGCACGGCTGCCTCGCCGCGGGCGTGGTCCCGGTCCAGCCGGTCCAGCGCCTCATGGAGGTGCGGCGCACGCGCACGCACCGGCGGGAACAGCAGCTCGGTTTCCTTGGTGTGGTGCAGGCGCTCGGGAAACTCGTCGATGTAGAACAGCATGGCGCGCAACACGTCGAAAAACTGCTCGGGTCCTTCGCCCGGACCGCGCTGGACCATCATGCGCAGGGATTGGAGCATGGCCGACAGTGCGGCATGCTCGTCGTGAATGATGCGTAGGCTGGCATGGGCCATGGCGAACCTCCTGATATCGGATCAACTGATGGCTCCCAGCTTGGCACGGCTGGCGCCGCGCTGGCTTGACCCTCGTCAAGCTTTGCGCAGTCAGGCCAGCAGATGCTGGCCCCGGCCCTGGGCTTCCAGGCGGAACTGGCGCACGATCTGGGCCAGGCGCCCGGCCTGCTCGCTCATGGACTGGGCTGCCGCGGCCGACTGCTCGACCAGGGCCGCGTTCTGCTGCGTCATGCGGTCGATCTCCTGCACCGCCTGGTTGACCTCGCTGATGCCGCTGGACTGGCTGCCGGCTGCCACCGTGATCTCGCCGATGATGTCGCGCACGCGCTGCACGCCGCTGACGATCTCCTGCATCACCGTGCCGGCTTCCTCGACCTGGCGCACGCCGCCGTCCACAGCCGTCACGCTGTTGCCGATCAGGCCCTTGATCTCGCTGGCTGCCGCCGCCGAACGCTGCGCCAGCGAACGCACCTCGGCCGCCACCACGGCAAAGCCCCGGCCCTGTTCGCCGGCACGTGCCGCTTCCACCGCAGCATTCAGCGCCAGGATATTGGTCTGGAAGGCGATCGAGTCGATCAGGCCAATGATGTCGTTGATCTTCTGGCTGGACTGGGCAATGCTGTGCATGCTCTGCACGGCCTGGGTCACCACCGCACCACCGCGTTGCGCGGCCTGCGAGGCCGTGGCCACCAGCTGGTTGGCCGTCTGCGCCGACGTGGCGGTCTGCTGCACATTGCCGCTGAGCGCGCCGATGGAACTCACGGTGTGCTGCACATTGCCGGCGGTCTGCTCGGTGCGGTTGGAGAGGTCCTGGTTGCCGGTGGCGATCTCGCTGCTGGCCGTGGAGATGCTCTCGCCGGCCTCGCGCAGCTGCGCCACCATGCCCGACAGGCCACTGCGCATCTGCTCCAGCGCGCGCTGCAGGTCGGCGGCCTCGTCGCGGCCCTCGACCGCCATACGCTGCGAAAGGTCACCACTGGCGATGGCCTGCGCCAGCTGGCGCGCCTGCTCCACTGGCTGGCAGATGGCCTGCATATTGAGCAGGGTCAGCGGCACGACGATCGCCAGGCTGAGCACGACCAGCCCTGCAAAAATGAAGAGCGCCTGATCCAGCACGGCATTGCGGCTGGCGTTGGAAGCCTGCGCCTCGGCACGAACGTCCTGATCCATCTGGGTCAGCAGTTTGTCGGCCTCCTCGAACTGGGCCACCGAGCGGGCACTCATGCGGTTGGCCACCGTGGCCGTCTCGTACGCGCTGCTCTCGAGCTGACTCGCCGTTCCACTGAAGAACTGATGGTAGTTCTTGAGAAATTCGATCGCCTTCTGCAGCTGCGCGCTGCGCGCCTCGGGCAGGCTGCTCGCGAGATCGCTGGCGGCCTGCTCGATCTTCTTCATCTCGGCTTCCCAGCGCTCCCGGATCTGGCGGATCAGCTCCGGCTTCTCGTACTGGATGATCATGTCCTTCTCATGGCGGCGCACCTGGGCCATGTCCAGACGCAGCCGGGCCACGCGATCCACCACGGTCATGGACTCGTCGATCACCTCGGCGCTGAGCTGGTGGATGCGGAACATGCCGAACATCCCCGCCCCGCCCACCAGGGCCAGCAAGGCCAGCACCACGCCGATCGCCCCCAGCATGCGGAAACGGATCGTGAACCGCCGCATGAGTACATAAACTCCGCTCATCATGAGCTCCCCGTGACTAGCAATAGATCACGGCATTCTAGGCCTCGGGTTTACCATGACACAGCGGTAATGCCACGTACAAGGCGGGCAATTCCGCGCTTCGATACCCCCCGGTGTGAAGGGTTCCCAAGGCCTATGGCCGCCAGCGACGCAGCAGCAAGGCATTGCTCATCACGCTGACCGAACTCATGGCCATGGCCGCGCCGGCAATCACCGGGTTCAGGTAGCCCAGCGCCGCCAGCGGAATGCCGGCCACGTTGTAGATGAAAGCCCAGAACAGGTTCTGCCGGATCTTGGCCACGGTGCGGTCCGACACGTCGAGGGCCGCGGCCACCAGCAGCGGGTCGCCACGCATCAGGGTGATGCCGGCCGCGTGCATGGCCACATCGGTGCCGTTGCCCATGGCCATGCCGACGTCGGCCGCCGCCAGGGCCGGTGCATCGTTGACGCCATCACCCACCATGGCCACGGTATGGCCGCCCTCCTTCAACCTGGCCACCATCGCCGCCTTGTCGCCCGGCAGCACCTCGGCCAGCACCTCGCCCTCTTCGGGGCGCAAGCCCAGGCGACGCGCCATGGTCTCGGCCGCGCCGCGGTTGTCGCCCGAAATCATGACCGTACGGATGCCGCGCGCACGCAAAGCGGCCAAGGCCTCTTTCGCACCGGGCTTGGGTTCGTCACCGAAAGCCAGCAAGGCGCGCAGGGTCAGGCCCTGGGTGGTGCGCTCGACCATGGCCGAGACCGTGGCGCCCTGCGCCTGCAGCACGGCGGCTCGCGTCGCCAGTGCGCCCAAGCCGACACCGAGCTCCTCCATCCAGCGCAGGCTGCCGATCAGGTAGCTGCTCACGCCCACCTCGCCCTCGCTGCCGCGGCCGGGCACGGCGCGCACGTTGTCCGGCGCCTCCACGGCCAGTTGACGGGCCTGCGCCGCCTGCACCACGGCACGCGCCAGCGGGTGTTCGCTGCCGCTTTGCAAGCTGGCGGCTGCCGTCAGCAAACGCAACTCATCGGTGTCCGGCGCCACCTCGAACGCGGTCAGACGCGGCTGGCCCACGGTGAGCGTGCCGGTCTTGTCGAAAGCCACGGTGTCCACCTTGTGCGCGAGTTCCAGCGCCTGGGCGTCCTTGATCAGGATGCCGTGTTTGGCCGCCACACCGGTACCCGCCATGATGGCCGCCGGCGTGGCCAGGCCCAAGGCACAGGGGCAGGCGATGACCAGCACCGCGACCGCGTGGATGATGGCCGACTCGCCCGACGCGCCGACCCACAACCAGCCCAACAGGGTCAGGAGGGCGATCACCAGCACCACCGGCACGAACACCGCCGAGACCTGGTCCACCAGGCGCTGGATGGGCGCCTTGGCAGCCTGCGCGTCCTCCACCAGGTGGATGATGTGCGCGAGCACGGTCTCGCTGCCCACGGCGCCGACCTGCAACACCACGCGGCCCTCGCCGTTGATGGAGCCGCCGGTCAGTTTGGCGCTGGCGTCCTTGGCCACGGGCAGGGGCTCGCCGGTCAGCATGGACTCGTCCACCTGCGTGTGGCCTTCGAGCAGGATGCCATCCACCGGGAAACGCTCGCCGGGTCGTACCACCAGCCTGTCGCCCACCAGCACCTCGGCCACCGGCACGTCGACCTCGCCGTCCAGCCCGATCAGGTGCGCAATGTCCGGCCGCAAGGCGTGCAGGGCGCGGATGGCGGCCGTGGTCTGGCGCTTGGCGCGGGCCTCGAGCCACTTGCCCAGCAGCACCAGCGTCACCACCACGGCCGAAGCCTCGAAATACAGATGCACCATGGTGCCGGACTCGGCGCTCAACCACAGCCACATGGACAGCGCCCAGCCCGCCGTGGTACCGATGGCCACCAGCAGGTCCATATTGCCCGTCAGGGCCTTGAGCGCAAACCAGCCCGCCTTGTAGAAGCGTGCGCCAAGGATGAACTGCACCGGCGTGGCGAGCAGGAACTGCGCCCAGGCCGGCAACATCCAGTGCTTGCCGGCCAGATCACCCAGCATGGGCACCACCAGAGGCAGCGACAAGGCCAGACCGATCCCCACCGGCGCAAAACCGGCCCAGGGCGAGGCGTCTTCTTCCTGCTCCAGCGCATCGGCGGCCCGCGGCTCGTAGCCGGCATCGCGCACGGCCCGGCGCAGCCGCGCCTCGATCTGCTCCGAGGGCTCGAAGCTCACGCGTGCCGACTCGGTGGCCAGGTTGACGGCGGCGTCGCTGACGCCGGGTACCTTCTTCAAGGCTTTTTCCACCCGGCTCACGCAGGACGCGCAGGTCATGCCGCCGATGCCGAGGTCCAGCGTGGCGGAGGATGGTGCGATGGTCGTTGAAGTATTCATACGAAGAATTCTGAACCTTGCCACGATGGCAGGGTCAAATCTTGCGCCAGATCAACCCTGCTGTCGAGAAGGTCGAAACCAGGGCCTTGACCTTCCCATCATGGCAAGGTTCAGGATATGCTTTCCCATGAACCCAGCACCCAGCGAAAGGAAGGCCCCCATGAACCAGAACTTCAACGTCAGCGGCATGACCTGCGGTCACTGTGAAAAAGCCGTGACACGCGCCATCAAGCAGGTGGACCCGCAGGCCGAAGTCAAGATCGACCGCAGCAAGAACCTGGTCGAAGTGCAGTCGCAGCAAGCGCGCGAGACCCTGGCCCGGGCCATCGCCGAAGAAGGCTATACGGTCGCCACCTGAGCGCCATGCAGCAGACCCTCTGGCCCGTCAACATCGGCAGCGCGGCCGAACTGTCCGGTATCTCGGCCAAGATGGTGCGCCACTACGAGTCGCTCGGCCTGCTGTCCCAGGTGGCACGCACCGACAGCGGCTACCGCCAATACACCGAGGCCGACGTGCACACCCTGCGCTTCATCAAGCGCTCGCGCGACCTGGGCTTTTCCATGGCCGAGATCGGCGAACTGGTGACCTTGTGGCAGAACCGCCGGCGCACCAGCGCCAGCGTCAAGCGCATCGCCCAGAAACACGTGGACGAACTGGCCACGCGCATCGAGGCCATGCAATCCATGCAGCGCACGCTGCGCCAGCTGCTGCACCACTGCCATGGCGACGAGCGGCCCGACTGCCCCATCCTCGACGACCTGGCGCAGCAGGGCAGTTGACGCCCCCGGGTCCGCGTCCAATAATGGACCGCATCCACAACAACAGGAGTACAGCATGAAAACCAATATCGGCGGCATGGAACGCGTCGCCCGCATCCTCGTGGGCGCCATCCTGGTCGGTCTGGCGGCCACCGGCACCGTCGGCTGGTGGGGCTGGCTCGGGCTGATCCCCATGGCCACCGGCCTCATGGGCTGGTGCCCGCCTTATGCGATGCTGGGCATCAACACCTGTTCCGTCAAGGACGCCCCCAAGGCCTGATAGCTGCACGGCGGCGCGGGGATTCGGCCCCCGCTACCATGTGTTCATGCCCCGGGCCTTCCCGGCCCGGCAGACACATCACCCGACAGGATTCTGCCGCCCATGACCGTCACCTCGCCCCGCGCCGTCGAACGCCTCGTCACCGGCCAGCCCACCACCGATGGTGCTGGTGTCAAGCTCACACGCGTGCTCACGCACGACCTGCAGCGCCGGCTCGACCCTTTCCTCATGCTGGACAACTTCGCCAGCGATGACCCGGATGACTACGGCGCCGGCTTTCCCGATCACCCGCACCGCGGCTTCGAGACCGTCACCTACATGATCGCCGGTCGCATGCGCCACCGCGACAGCGCCGGCCACGAGGGCCTGCTGCAAAACGGCGGCGTGCAGTGGATGACGGCCGGTCGCGGCCTGATCCACAGCGAGTTGCCGGAACAGCAAGAGGGCGTGATGGAAGGCTTCCAGCTCTGGCTCAACCTGCCGGGTCGCGACAAGATGTGCACACCGGGCTACCGCGACATCCAGAGTGCCGAGATCCCCGAGTTCACCACGCCCGAAGGCGTGACCGTGCGCGTGATCTCCGGCCGCAGCCACGGCGTGACCGGCGCCATGGCACGCCCGGTCGAGGCCTACCCGACCGACCCGCTTTACCTGGACCTGCATTTTCCCGCCGGCGGCGCCGTCTTCAACCAGCCGCTGCCGGCGGGCTACAACGCTTTCCTCTATACCTACCGCGGCACCGTGCATGTACTGGACGGCAGCGAGCAGGCCACCCCGGTGCCGCTGCACCGCATGGCCATCCTGGACAACAGCGGCGACGGCGTGCGCCTGCAGGCCGATGCCGGCAGCACGCCGGCACGCGCCCTGCTGATCGCCGGCCGGCCACTCAAGGAACCCATTGCCCAATACGGTCCCTTCGTCATGAACACACGCGAGGAGTTGATGACAGCGGTCGAGGACTTCCAGAACGGGCGCCTGGCCTGAGGCCGCCCCGGGCGGCGGCCTACTTTACACACGCGATGCACACCCTCATCCCCGCGATACACAAGCCGCGCAGACTGCATGCACCCTGTTACTTCACAACAGGTCTGATCTGAAAGGATGAGGATATGAAAGTCAACTTCAAACCCGTCGTGCTGGCCGCCGTGCTGGCCACTTCCGCCCTGCTGGCCCTGGCACAGTCCGGCCCCGGACCCGCAGCCGGACAAGGCGCCGGCCCGGGCATGCACCAGCCTGATGGCGAGCGTCATGCCCGCAAGCAGGAACGCATGAAGGAGCACATGGCCAAGCGCTCGGCCGACCTCAAGGCCAAGCTCAAGCTGAGTGCCGAGCAGGAAAGCAACTGGACCGCCTTTGTGGCCGCCATGAAACCGCCGGCCCACGCTTCGATGCCCAAGCGCGAAGACATGGCCAAGCTCAGCACTCCCGAGCGTCTGGACAAGATGAACGAACTGCGCAAGCAGCGGGATGCGGCCTTCGAGCAGCGTGACACTGCCACGCGGACCTTTTACGGTTCTCTGAACGCCGAGCAGAAGAAGGTCTTCGATGAAAGCACGGCCCGCTCGCACCGTCACGGACCCCATCGCGGGCACGGTTAACATCGGAGCCTGATGAAACCCACCGCCGCACCCGTCATCCGCACGATCGATCTGCACCAGCCGATGCGCTGGCTGGTGCTGGGCTGGCGTGACATCGGGCGCTGCGGCTGGGTCAGCTTCGCACACGGCCTGGTGCTGACCGTCGTCGGCCTGGGCCTGCTGACGCTCGCACGTCACCAGTTCTGGTGGCTGGCCGGTGCTTTCTCCGGCCTGCTGGTGGTGGGGCCGGTGCTCGCCACCGGCCTGTACGCACTCAGCCGGGCGGTGGAACGCGACGAGGTCAGGTCCTGGCGCCTGGTGCTGAAGACCTGGCTGAGCTGGCGCCGTCATGGGAGCAGCCGCGACGGCAAGGACTGGCGCCTGGTGCAATTCGGCTTGCTGCTGGGCCTGGCCGGTACCGGCTGGGTCCTGACCTCGGCCGCACTGATCACGCTGATGTCGCCCGTCCCCATCGAACAGCCCCTGGATTTCCTGCGCCACGTGGTGCTGGCACGCGACAACTGGCTGTTCGAGGTCTGGCTGGCCCTGGGTGGCCTGATGGCCGCGCCCATGTTCGCCTCCAGCGCCATTGCCATACCGCTGCTGCTGGACCGCCGCATCAGCGTGCTGCAGGCCGTGATTACCAGTTGGGAGGCCGTGCTGAACAATCCCGTGCCCATGGCCTGGTGGGCCACGCTCATCATGGGCTTCACCCTGCTGGGCCTGCTGTCGGCCCTGCTCGGGCTGATTGCCGTCATGCCCATGCTGGGACATGCCAGCTGGCATGCCTACCGTGACCTGGTGGATGCCTCGGCCTGGCCCGAGCGAACGACGGGTCAACCGGGAGCGTACTGATGTTCGGCTACACCGAGGAGCAGATCGCCGCCTTCGGCCTGTCCTTCGGCGTGGGCGCCTTCATGCTCTACATGCTGTTCATCATCGCCCACCTGGCCTGGGAATCGAAAGCCGGTCGCTTCGGCACCTTTGTGCTGTTCCTGGGCCTGGCCTTCGGCATGGTGGGCTTTGCGGCCAAGTTCGTGATCCAGTGGATGCTGGAAAAATAAACCCGGTCGCCCGTCGCACGTGTCTTCACCGGGAACGCCGTGGAACCAGCTTGGCCGGGCCGCTGGCGTTGTCCCCTTGAGGGGCTGAGGGCCGCGGCTCCGAGCCTGCCGGCGCAGGCTTGGACGTGCCCGAAGAGTCGCTGCCTCCGGCGGCGACACTAGGCGTAGCTACACGCAGTGAGCGGTCAACAGGGGTGGGCTTGTCAGCCAAACGGCTTGATGCCGATCAGCAGGCCGTGCAGGCCGAAGGCAAACGCGGCCCAGGCAGCCACCCCCAGCACCACGGTCACCCCGGTGGCCACCCCACGGCCTGGAGGGTACGACACGCCATCGCGACGATCACGACGGCGCGAGATGCTGAAATTGGCAACGGCCCAGACCAGGAAGGCACCGAACAGCAGCAGGTGCGCCAGCATGCCGGTGGCCAGCAGGTGGGCCAGGGCCCAGGTCTTCACACCCAGCACCATGGGGTGGTGCAGGCGCGCCTTGATGGCATTGCCCGGCACATAAGCGGCGGCCAGCAGCACGAAGGCCAGCAGGGTCAGCAGCGAGGCCACATGGCGCAGGCCTGTGGGTGGGGTCCACAGGATCACCGGCTGTTCGCGCGCCAGGTCGAAGCCCCAGACGATCAACGCGAGTCCGGCCAACGAAAGCAGGGAATACAAGCCTTTCCAGGCACCTTTGCCCAGGCGGGTGCGTATGCGGTGGCGCCAGTCCTCGGCAAGCATGCGCACCGAGTGCACCCCCAGAAAGACCACGAGTCCGGCGATCATCATTTCCATGGCGGCTCTCCTATGACGGGATGTCAGGCCCCGATGACACGGTTCTTGCCAGCCCGCTTGGCCAGGTACATGGCCTGGTCGGCACGCTTGATGGCGTCGGCACCGGTTTCACCGGCGCCCAGCTGGGCCACACCGGCGCTGAAGGTGATCAGGATCTTCTCGTTGCCGGCCAGGAAAAAACGCTTGGTCAGCTCGCGCTGCAGGCGCGTCATGGCCTCCACGCCCTTGTCCAGCGGCGTGTCCGGCAGCAGGACGACGAACTCCTCGCCGCCATACCGTGCCAGCGTGTCCTGCGGGCGCATGCACTCGCGCGCCACCGTGGCCAAGTGCTTGAGCGCGGCGTCGCCGGTCTCGTGTCCCTTGCCATCGTTGAGCTTCTTGAAATTGTCGATGTCGAGCAGGGCCACGGACAGGACGGCGTCCTTGCGCCGCACGCTGGAAACCTCGCGGTTCATGGCCTCGTCCAGGCCCTGGCGGTTGAGCGCACCTGTCAGGCTGTCGTGTCGTGCCTGGGCGCTGACGCGGTCGAGCTCGCGGTGCAGCTTGACCATCTCTGCCTCGGTGGCCTGTGCCTTTTCGCGCATGGCACGCAGCTCGTCGCGCGCGCTGGTCGACTCGCTGGTCATGTGCCGCGTGGCGCTGATGACCTCCTTGAGCACGGGCGCGATCTCCTCGATCTTCTTGGCCTGCTCGAGCTGGCGCATGCTCTCCTCCATCTTGCCCTGGTAGGCACCGCTGGTCTCGCTCATCTGCGACAGCCGGCTGATGAAGGTGGCCAGCATCTGGCGCAGTTCTTCCTGGGCTTCCTGCGCCCGCCCCTTGGCCTCGGTCTGCTTGAAGATCACGTCCTTGAGGCGGCGCTCCACGTCGTCCAGGCGGCGCAAGGTCAGCGGCGGCTGGGCCGCTTCCTTCAGCGCATCTGTCTGGCCCTTGAGCCAGTTGTCGTCCGGGCTGAGCTCGCCGATGTTATCGATGATCAGTTGCAGCAGCTTGAGCAGGGTCAGGTGGATCTCGGCCTGGTCTTCGGCCGCAAAGGACAGGCGATGGCTGAAGTCGGCCAGCTGGGCCTTGACCTTGTAGGCCTCGGCCGCCGGATCGCGCAGGGCCTGGATGAGCTGCTGCATCTGCTCCTGGAAGCGGGCATCGTCCGTGCCCAGGGCAGGCTTGGCATATTCGATCAGACGTGCAATCTGCTCGAAGAATTCCGGTGTCAAGGCCGGTGCCGCGGCCGGCGTGGGTGCCAGCGGTGCCGGGGCCGAATCGCCGCTGCCCGGCATGGCAAAACCGCTGTAGGCCACCAGCGCGTTCTGCACGCCCAGCCAGTTGCGCTGCCCGATCGCGTACTCCAGCAGGCTGCGCTGCTTTTCCTGCCCCGGGT
The DNA here is from genome assembly GCA_963512175.1 of uncultured Hylemonella sp. GTDB lineage: Bacteria > Pseudomonadota > Gammaproteobacteria > Burkholderiales > Burkholderiaceae_C > Hylemonella. The sequence goes on from CAUPLI010000006.1 coordinate 172,498, forward strand.
TACGCGCCGGCAGGGCCTGGGCTATCTGCCTCAGGGGTTCTTCCGGAAAGGGCTGCACGTTCGGCATGCCCGCAATCTCGTTGTAGATCGCCTGGTAATTGACCGGCGTGGGCGCCAACTGGCGCGCCGTGATCTGCTTGAGCGCCTCGCGCGCAATCTCGAAAGGTTTTTTGTCACTCATGGCATGAGCCGTTCAGCAGGCATCGTTTGATTATGCGGTCAAGCATCATCCTATACCCGGGCGTAGTGCGACAAGAGGGCCGAAACGCCCTGGCGCTGGCACTGTTGCAGGGCCATCAGCAGATCATGGTCGACGTCCGTGACATCGTAGCGACGCTGCAGGTCCTGCTGGATCCTGACCAGCAACTCAGCCGCCATTTCAGCATCCGCCAGCGCCCGGTGGGCCGCACCCGTTCGCGGCAGGCGGTGGTAATCCACCAGTGTTCCCAGCTTGTGGTTCGGGGCCTGGGGGTAGAGCCGGCGCGACAGCAGCATGGTGCAGGCAAAAGGCTGCCGGGCCAGCAGGCCCAGGCGGGACAACTCGCCCATCCAGAACTTGCGATCAAAGGAGGCATTGTGGGCCACCATCGGGGCGTCGCCCACAAAAGCGCTGGCCTGGCGCATCACCTCACTGACGTCGGGCGCGGCTTGCACCATGGCATTGCTGATGCCGGTGAGCTGGGTGATGAACGCCGGTATGTGGGCGCCGGCGTTCATCAGGCTCTGGAAGCGGTCGACGATGCGCCCTTGTTCCACCAGCACGATGGCCACTTCCGTGGCACGGGCGCCCTGCTCGGGTGAAATGCCCGTGGTCTCGAAGTCGATGACGGCGACAGGCTTCATGCCGGTGTAAGGCCTGCGGCGCCCTGTCGAATCTCAGACGTCGATGTTGCCGGCGCGCAGCGCGTTGGTCTCGATGAAGTCGCGCCGCGGCTCGACCTCGTCGCCCATGAGCATGGTGAACACGCGGTCGGCCTCGATGGCATCGTCGATCTGCACGCGCAGCAGGCGGCGCACGGTCGGGTCCATCGTGGTTTCCCACAGCTGTTCCGGGTTCATCTCGCCCAGCCCCTTGTAGCGCTGACGTGCGGTGGCGTTCTCGGCCTGCCCGATCAGCCAGGCCATGGCCTGCCGGAAGTCGCCCACCTTCTCTTCCTTCTGCTTCTCGCCTTCGCCACGCATGACGCGCGCGCCTTCGGCCAGCAGGCCGCGGAAGGTATTGGCGGCTTCGGCCAGGGCGGCGTAGTCGGCCCCGTGCACGAAATCCTGGGTGATGACACTGCTCTTGACATTGCCGTGGTGACGGCGGCTGATGCGCAGGATGGGCTTGTCGGTACGGGCATCAAACTCGCCCGCCACTTCGGCACCCGCCAGCTTGGCTTGCAGGGCCACGGCGGACGCCTCGGCTTCTGCCACGGTATCGAGCTTGAGCACCACGCCATCGGCAATGGAGCGCAGGGCCTCGGCATCCATGAAGTTGTGCAGGCGGGCGATCACACGCTCGGCCAGCTGGTGCTTGCGCGCCAGCTCGGCCAAGGTGTCGCCCATGATCACGGTGCCGTTGGCACCACCCGTGTGGATGGAAGCACTGATCAAGGCAATGCGCAGCAGGTAGGTATCCAGCGCAGAGGCATCCTTGAGGTAGAGCTCTTCCTTGCCGGACTTGACCTTGTACAGCGGCGGCTGGGCAATATAGATGTGACCGCGCTCGACAAGCTCGGGCATCTGGCGATAGAAGAAGGTCAGCAGCAGGGTGCGGATGTGGGCACCGTCCACGTCCGCGTCCGTCATGATGATGATGCGGTGGTAGCGCAGCTTGTCGATGTTGAAATCATCGACGCCCGATTTGCCGCTTTCCACGGCCGCCTTGCCGATGCCCGTGCCCAGCGCCGTGATCAGCACCACGATTTCATTGCTGGTGAGCAGCTTCTCGTAACGCGCCTTCTCCACGTTCAGGATCTTGCCGCGCAGCGGCAGGATGGCCTGGAACTTCCGGTCACGCCCTTGTTTGGCGGAACCGCCGGCGGAGTCACCCTCGACGATGTAGATCTCACACAGCGCCGGGTCCTTCTCCTGGCAGTCGGCCAGCTTGCCGGGCAGGCCCATGCCGTCGAGCACACCCTTGCGGCGTGTCATCTCGCGCGCCTTGCGAGCGGCCTCGCGGGCACGGGCGGCCTCGATGATCTTGCCGCAGATGATCTTGGCGTCGTTGGGGCGCTCTTCCAGGAAATCGTTCAAAGACTTGGCCACGATGTCTTCCACCGGGGCGCGCACTTCCGAGCTGACCAGCTTGTCCTTGGTCTGGCTGCTGAACTTGGGCTCGGGTACCTTGACCGACAGCACGCAGCACAGGCCTTCACGCATGTCGTCGCCCGAGATCTCGACCTTGGCCTTCTTGGCCAGCTCATTGCTCTCGATGTACTTGCTGATCACGCGTGTCATCGCTGCGCGCAGACCCGTCAGGTGGGTGCCTCCGTCGCGCTGCGGAATGTTGTTGGTGAAGCAGAGCACGGACTCGTTGTAGCCATCGTTCCACTGCATGGCGACTTCGACGCCGATGTTGGTGCCCGGAATGCCGCCGTAAGTTTCTGCCGGACGCTCACCGTTCGCGTGGAAGGCATTGGGATGCAGGACCTTCTTGTTGGCATTGATGAAGTCGACAAAACCCTTGACGCCACCGGCACCGGAAAAGTCGTCTTCCTTGTTGCTGCGTTCGTCCTTGAGACGGATGCGCACGCCGTTGTTCAGGAAACTCAGTTCGCGCAGGCGCTTGGCGAGGATGTCGTAATGGAATTCGTGGTTCTGCTGGAAGATATCGAGGTCGGGCAGGAAGTGCACCTCGGTCCCGCGCTTCTCGGTAGCGTCGATCACCTTCATGGGCGACACGTCCACACCACCCACTTGCTCGATGATGCGGTTCTGCACGAAGCCGCGCGCAAACTCCAGCTGGTGGACCTTGCCTTCGCGACGCACGGTCAGGCGCAACCACTTGGACAGCGCGTTTACGCAGGACACACCCACGCCGTGCAGGCCGCCTGAAACCTTGTAGCTGTTCTGGTTGAACTTGCCACCGGCATGCAGCTCGGTCAGGGCAATTTCTGAAGCACTGCGCTTGGGCTCGTGCTTGTCGTCCATCTTGACGCCGGTCGGGATGCCGCGACCGTTATCGACCACGCTGATCGAATTGTCCAGGTGGATGGTGACCACGATGTCATCACAGTGGCCGGCCAGTGCTTCGTCGATGGAATTGTCCACGACCTCAAACACCAGGTGGTGCAGTCCGGTGCCATCGGACGTATCACCGATGTACATGCCCGGGCGCTTGCGCACCGCCTCCAGCCCTTCGAGAATCTGGATCGATGATTCGCCATAACCTTCTGATGCACCAACCTGGTGGGCATCGATACGGGGCTGGGCGCTGAAATTCTCCGCAGCGCTGGGCTTGTTTTCTTCGGTCATGGCTTACTTCTCAACACTATTCAAACACTTGAATGAACAGACCCGCCATGAACCAGGCGTTCATCGCGGGTCATGATCTTGCGCTCCAGGTCAGATACGCATGGGCATCACGACATACTTGAAGCTATGGTTGTCGGGAATCGTGATCAGGGCCGAGCTGTTCGAGTCAGAGAGCTCCACCTTGACCATGTCCTGTTCCATGTTCGTCAGAACGTCGATCAGGTAGGTCACGTTGAAACCGATCTCGATGCTGTCGCCGCCGTAATCAATGTCCAGTTCGTCCACCGCCTCTTCCTGCTCGGCATTGTTGGACGCCACACGCAGGGTGCCAGGATCGATGTTCAGGCGCACACCCTTGAACTTGTCACTGGTCAGGATGGCGGTACGCTGCAAGCTCGCCAGCAGGGGCTGGCGGCCCAGGGTGATGCCGTTCTTGTGGTTCTTCGGAATCACACGGTTGTAGTCCGGGAACTTGCCCTCAACCAGCTTGGTCACAAACTCCATGCCACCAAAGCTGAACTTGGCCTGGTTGCTGGCGAATTGCATCTCGATCGCACCCTCGGTATCACTCAACAGGCGCTGCATCTCCAGCACCGTCTTGCGCGGCAGGATGACTTCCTGCTTAGGCACTTCCACATCCAGCGTCGCTGAAGCAAAAGCCAGGCGGTGACCATCTGTTGCCACCAGGCTCAACTGCTTGCCTTCGGCCACGAACAGGATGCCGTTGAGGTAGTAGCGAATGTCGTGCACCGCCATCGAAAACGAGACCTGGCCCAACAGTTCCTTGAGCGTCTTCTGCGGCACGCTGAAGGCCGGACCAAAATTGGCGGCTTCCTGCACCAGCGGGAAATCCTCGGCCGGCAGGGTCTGCAGCGTGAACTTGCTCTTGCCACCCTTGAGGATGAGCTTATTCTGACTGGACTCCAGCGTCACGGTCTGGTCAGCCGGCATGGTGCGCAGGATGTCGATCAGCTTGCGTGCACCGACCGTGGTCGTGAAATTGCCGGCATCCCCATCGAGCTCGGCTGTAGTCCGGATCTGGATTTCCAGGTCGCTGGTCGTGAACTGCAAGGCGCTCCCGGTCTTGCGAATCATCACATTGGCCAGGATGGGCAGGGTATGGCGACGTTCCACGATGCCCGAAACGGACTGGAAAACGGAGAGTACTTTGTCTTGTGTTGCCTTCAGGACGATCATGTCAACCTCTTCTTTGATTTCTTTAATTCAAATTAGTAGTAGTAGATAGAGCGGGCTGCTTTCTGTGGATAGCATCATTTTCCCTTTTTTTATCAACGACTTGTCTGTCGTCCAACCATGTGTGTAGTCCTCGGGTTTGATCCGGCATGAGACTGCATAACTTGGCAGAACTGTTTTCCTCTGTGGATAAGTCATGACTTGTGCCAGAACTATCCCCAGGGTTTCAGGTCGCTTTTTGATGGGGGTGATGACTCCTTCTATCCTTTGAGGGTCTGCTCAAGCACATGCAATTGCTGGTTCAGCTCCGTCAATTGCTGGCGTTCACCGGAGATCTTGCGGACCGCATGCAACACGGTCGTGTGATCGCGTCCACCAAACAGCTCGCCGATCTCGGGCAGGCTCTTCTGTGTCAGTTCCTTGGCCAGGTACATGGCAATCTGGCGTGGGCGGGCAATGCTGGCCGGTCGCTTCTTGGAATACATGTCGGCGACCTTGATCTTGTAGTAGTCGGCCACCGTTTTCTGGATGTTTTCTACGGAAATCTGCCGGTTCTGGATCGACAGCAGGTCGCGCAGGGCCTCGCGAGCCAGCTGGATGGAGATTTCCTTCTGGTTGAAGCGTGAATAGGCCAGGATCTTGCGCAGGGCGCCTTCGAGCTCACGCACGTTGGATCGCACGTTCTTGGCAACGAAGAAGGCCACTTCCTCGGGCATCTCGGTGCCTTCGCTCAGGGACTTGTTGATCAGGATCGCCACGCGCATTTCCAGTTCCGGTGGCTCGATGGCCACCGTCAGGCCGGAATCGAAGCGAGAGACCAGACGTTCGTGGATGTCCAGCAGGCCCTTGGGATAGGTGTCACTGGTCATCACGATGTGCGACTTCTTGGCGAGTAATGCCTCGAAGGCATTGAAGAATTCCTCCTGTGTGCGGTCCTTGTTGGCAAAGAACTGCACATCGTCGATCAGCAGCAGATCCAGGGAGTGGTACTTGTCCTTGAACTCGTCAAAAGTCTTGCGCTGGTAGGCCTTAACCACATCGGAAACGAATTGCTCCGCATGGATGTAGAGAACTTTGGCGTTGGGACGCTCGGCCAGCAAGCGGTTGCCCACAGCATGCATCAGGTGCGTCTTGCCCAGGCCGACGCCGCCGTAGATGAAGAGGGGGTTGTAGAGCTGGCCAGGGGAACTGGCCACGTGCATGGCGGCAGCACGTGCCATGCGGTTGGCCGTGCCTTCCACCAGCGTGTCGAAAGTCAGGGCGGTGTTGAGACGGGTCCGGTTCGCCGGATGGATGCGCTCCACCCCCGCCGCATAGGACTCTTCCGCTGGCAGGGCCTCGGTTTCGACAACCGTTTCCTTAACCCTGGGATTGTTTTCCCTGGGGGTAAGTGCCAACTCAAGATGCATGGGCTGACCATAGACCTTTTCCAGCAGCGCAGCGATCCGGCTGCTGTACTGGGCACGGATCCAGTCCAGTTTGAAGCGATTGACGACAAAAAGGGTGACGCGGGAAAAATCCTCAGCGACCTGCGCCGTCAGGGGCTTGATCCAGGTGTTGAACTGCTGTTCGGGGAGTTCCTGGGCCAGTTGGTCGACGCAAGTCTGCCACAAGCTATGCCCGGCTTCCTGGCTTATGCTCACGGCCTGACTGTTGAGTTGTCCCTCGCTCATGCGTGCTAATTATTGTGGATATTTATGCCGTATGGTGCGCCGGATTGTAAATTATCAAGAATTTATCCACAAGGGGTGAAGGCCCCGCCGAGCCCTCAAGTGCTGCACGCACTTGGAAAGCCAAGGCATTGCCAGCATTGGAAATTTTTGCGATAATCTATGGTTTTCCCGAAGCCTGTGATGTGCCCGGAATGCGCCGCAAGGTGCGGACCAAGGGCCACGGAAGTGCAAACGGGACATTTCATGGGCTGTGCCACCAGTGATGGATGGTGTGGCTGCATGGCAGAAAAACTCCACCGCTTATCACTAGGATTTCGAGATGAAACGTACTTACCAGCCCTCCAAGATCCGCCGCGCGCGTACCCATGGCTTCCTGGTCCGCATGAAGACCCGTGGTGGCCGCGCCGTGATCAACGCACGCCGCGCCAAGGGCCGCAAGCGCCTGGCTGTCTAAGCCGGACCGCTCTGCCAGAGCCCTGTACCGGTTTTGCGCAGTGCACTTCGGCGCACCATGCAGGCGCGGCGGCTGAAGACCCGGGAACAGTTTCAGGCCGTACTGGCATGTGCACCCTTTGCCCGGACGGAACATTTTGTCATGCATCGCATGGTCCTGGAGGTCTCAGGCACGCAAGTCGTGCCCCAGACCTCCTTTGCCGTTGATGGCCTCTGGATCGGTGCCATGGTCCCCAAGCGCTGGGCACGTCGTGCCGTGACGCGCAATCTGATCAAGCGACAGGTTTACAGCATCGCGGCGCAGCACGAGGCGGTGCTGCCCGTGGCCGCTTACCTGGTACGTCTGCGCGGCACATTCGATCGCATGCAGTTCAGAAGCGCAATGTCCGATGCACTGCATGCAGCTGTCCGCGACGAGATCGAACAATTGTTCAACAAGGCCCTGCGGCCTGCAAGGGCTGCGGCATGATCCGGCATCTGCTGATCGGACTGGTCAAGGGTTACCGTTTCTTTTTGAGCCCCTGGCTCGGCTCGGCCTGTCGTTTCGAACCGACGTGTTCGCTCTATGCACTGGATGCCCTGCGCCAGCATGGCGCGCTGGCGGGCAGCTACCTCACCGTGGGCCGGCTGCTGCGCTGCCATCCCTGGTGCGATGGCGGGCATGACCCCGTACCCTCGCAAAAACCCCGCCTCTTCACGGGCCTGCTTTCCTCCCCTTCTGAAAAGAACATTTCATGAACGATATTCGCCGCACCATCCTGTGGGTGATTTTTGGTTTTTCCCTGGTCCTGCTATGGGACCAGTGGCAGATCCACAATGGCCGATCCGCGACCTTCTTCCCGTCGCCGACAGCGAAGACGGCGGCGGCCCCAGCAGCGGCGGCATCAACGCCGGCGGCCGTACCCGTGGCTGCGCCCGCGCTGCCCGTGGGCAACAGCAGTGACCGCATCGCCAAGACCGAAGCACAGGCGCCCGCAGCGCGCGAACGCGTGATGGTGAGCTCCGACGTGCTGAAGCTGACCTTCGATACCGAAGGGGGTTCGCTGGTCCGTTCCGAGTTCATGAAACATCGCGACCAGAAAAATGCCGAACTCCATGTCGTGCTGTTCGACGAAAGCAAGGATCGTGTTTACCTGTCCCAGTCCGGACTGATCGCCGGCGCTGCCGGCGGCAGTCTCCCGACGCACAAGACGCCCATGAAGCTGGTTTCCGGCGAACGCGAACTCAGGGACGGCACTGACGAACTGCAGCTGAAGTTCGAGTCGGCTGAAATCGGCGGCGCAAAACTCGTCAAGACCTACACCCTCAAGCGCGGCAGCTATGCCCTGGACGTGAAGCACGAGGTGCAGAACGTGGGCACCACGCCGCTGACGCCCCAGCTCTACCTGCAGCTGGTGCGCGACGGCAACAAGCTGGCCGGTGAGTCTTCCTTCTATTCGACGTTCACTGGCCCGGCTATCTACACCGAGGCGAAAAAATACCAGAAGGTCGAGTTCAGCGACATCGAGAAGAACAAGGCCGAGTTCGAGAAACAGTCCACCAACGGCTACGTGGCCATGGTCCAGCACTATTTCGCCAGTGCCTGGCTGCTGGGCGAAGGTGTGCCGCGAGAAATCTTCGCCCGCAAGGTCGACAGCAATCTGTATGCGGTCGGCATGATCGCCCCGCTGGAGACGATTGCACCGGCGACGAGCCGCACCGTGGAAGCGGGCCTGTTCGTCGGCCCGCAGGAAGAAAAGCGGCTGGAAGCCATCGCCCCCGGCCTGGAGTTGGTCAAGGACTACGGCTGGTTGACCATCCTGGCCAAGCCCCTGTACTGGCTGCTGGACCAACTCTACAGCCTGCTGCACAACTGGGGCTGGTCCATCGTCGCTCTGGTGGTGCTGCTCAAGATCGCCTTCTACTGGCTCAATGCCAAGGCGTATGCCAGCATGGCCAAGATGAAGGCCATCACGCCGCGCATCACCGAATTGCGCGAGCGCCTGAAGGACAAGCCGCAACAGATGCAGCAGGAGATGATGCGCGTTTACCGCGAGGAGAAGGTCAACCCCATGGGCGGCTGCCTGCCCATCATGATCCAGATCCCGGTGTTCATCGCCCTGTACTGGGTGCTGCTGTCCAGCGTGGAGATGCGCAATGCGCCCTGGCTCCTGTGGATCAAGGACCTCTCGGCCGAAGACCCCTATTACATCCTGCCCCTGCTCATGACGGCTACCACCATGCTGCAGACAGCCCTGAACCCGGCGCCGCCGGATCCCCTGCAGGCCAAGATGATGTGGTTCATGCCGCTGATCTTCAGTGTGATGTTCTTCTTCTTCCCGTCCGGCCTGGTGCTGTACTGGCTGACCAACAACATCCTGTCGATCGCGCAGCAGTGGGTGATCAACACCCGCATGGGCGTTCCGCCGCAGTTCAATTTGCCGAAATTCAAGTAAGCAGACGCACAGGGGCCGCGCAAGCGGCCCTTTCACTTTCAGGCCTCAACGCTACAAAATAGCGCACCATGCTGGCACGTCAACAGGAACCTATCGTCGCCATCGCCACCGCCCCGGGACGGGGTGCCGTGGGGATCGTGCGCGTGAGCGGTCGCGGGCTCGAGGCCTTCGTCTCGGCCTTGTGCGGCCGCGCCCTGCAGGCGCGCCATGCCACCTACCTGCCCCTGCGGGATGCGGCAGGCGAAGTGCTGGACCACGGCTTGGCCATTCATTTCCCGGCGCCGCACTCCTACACCGGCGAAGACATATTGGAACTGCAGGTCCATGGTGGGCAGGTGGTGTTGCAACTCTTGCTGGCTCGCTGCCTGGAGGTGAGCCAGCAGCTGGATGAGCGCACCGGACAAGCTTGTTTGCGGGGTTTGCGTTTTGCGCAACCAGGTGAATTCACCGAACGCGCCTTCCTCAACGACAAGATCGACCTGGCACAGGCCGAGGCCATCGCCGACCTGATCGACGCTAGCACCGAGGCCGCCGCGCGCAGCGCGAGTCGTTCACTCGATGGCGCCTTTTCACGCGAGATCGGGGTGCTGCGCGAGGCGCTGATCCAGTTGCGCATGCTGGTGGAAGCCACGCTCGACTTCCCGGAAGAAGAGATCGATTTCCTGAAGAAGGCCGATGCCCAGGGGCAGCTGCTGCGTCTGCAGGACCGGCTCGCCACGGTGCTTCAGCACGCACGCCAGGGCAGTCTGTTGCGCGAGGGCATCAAGGTGGTGATTGCCGGCCAGCCCAATGCGGGCAAGAGCTCCTTGCTCAATGCGCTGGCCGGAGCCGAGCTGGCCATCGTGACGGCCATCCCCGGCACCACGCGCGACAAGGTGCAGCAGACCATCCAGATCGAAGGCGTGCCCTTGCACGTGATCGACACCGCAGGCTTGCGCGAGAGCAGCGACGAAGTGGAGCGCCTGGGCATTGCCCGCGCCTGGGCAGAGATCGAGGCGGCCGATGCCGTGCTCTTCCTGCATGACCTCACGCGCCAGGACTTGCCTGAATACCGCCAGGCGGACGAGGACATTGCCCGCACGCTGAAGCAGCGTCTGCCAACACGCGTGCCTGTGCTGGATGTCTGGAACAAGGCTGACGCGGCGCCAGCGCCGTCCGAGGGCCTGAGCCTTTCGGCCAAGACCGGTGCCGGCCTGGAGCCGCTGCGTCGCCGCTTGCTGGAGACCGTGGGCTGGCAGGCGGCACCCGAGGGCGTCTATATCGCACGCGAACGCCATGTGCAGGCGTTGAGACAGGTGCAGGCTCATCTGGAAACGGCCGCAACACACCTGGCCGCGCAGGCCCAGGCGCTGGACTTGCTGGCCGAGGAGTTGCGCCTGGCGCAGAACGCGCTCAATGAGATCACGGGCGAGTTCACCTCGGATGACCTGCTGGGCGTTATCTTTTCCCGTTTCTGCATCGGCAAATAACACCCAGGGAGGAGTTACAGGCCTGTTGTATCCCCGTTGTCAAGGCGGCGAAATGGGCGTACTGTGCGGTCCAGCAGGCTCGATCGCGAGGCCGGGTCCGGAAACAATTTCTTACGCGGGGCAGGCAAGCGGGCAAGCACGCTCCGGTATTTAGGAAGAAAATACAGGATGCAGGCAAATCGTCTGCCCTGTGTTGTGCAAGCAGCGCCATCGGAATGAAAAATGGGACGACTGGACAACTTCTTCTCGAAAAAATCCACGGCCAAGCCCACGCCTGAGCAGGATGCGGGCCCAACCAATCTGCCGCCGGACGATGAGCTGGCGCTGGACCGCAAGACCCAGCGGCTGGAGCGCCGCGAACTGCTCTATGCCGTGGTGCGTGAATCCATGGCGCGCGTGGGCATGCTGTCCTCGAGCTACAAATACAAGGTGCTGTCCCTCGATTCACGTGGCAGCCAGTACCTGATCATGATGGATCTGCCCAAGGCGATGGCCGAGCACATCGGCCAGCTGGCGGAAATCGAGGAAATCGTCACCCAGAACGCCCGTATGCGTCACAAGATCGATGTGACGGCGGTCTACTGGCGTATCAACGAACTGTCCAAGACTTCGACGGCCGTTCTGCGCAAGCCGCGCCCGGAAGCCGAACTGGGCGCCGTGCCGGCCATGGCGCCTGTGCCCAGCGAAGCGCCGCTGGTGCCCGGAGATCGCAAGCGTCGCTTCGAACCTATCCGCCCCGACGAAGTCAATGCCTTCAAGCAGGCGCTGGCGACGGGCAACAAGAACAAGCCCGACAGCCCGCCCAGACCCGTGCCTGCGGATTTTGCCCCGACCGAGTTTCCTCAGACCGAATTTGAGGAGACCCGCATGGAGGAAGAAGCCGAGCGACTGCCTTTGAGTCGCACCCAGTACGGCGATCTGATCTAAGCCCAGCCCAGCCTACGGACGCTGCTGGCCCCCTCACGCCTCGGCGAAATCGAGCAGCGTGAAGAGGGGCAAGCCTGCCTCGCGCAGTCTGGCCGATCCGCCGAGCTCCGGCAAGTCGACGATGGCAGCCCCTTCCATCACCTGGGCCCCCAACTTTTCCAGCAGCTTCTTGCCGGCCATCATGGTGCCGCCCGTGGCAATGAGGTCATCGACCAGCAACACACGGTCACCTGGCTTGACGGCATCGGTGTGCAGTTCCACCGTGGCGCTGCCGTACTCCAGTTCGTAGGTTTCCTCCACGGTCGTGAAGGGCAGCTTGCCTTTCTTGCGGATGGGCACGAAACCCACCGCGAGCTCATAGGCAATCACCGAGCCCAGGATGAAGCCGCGCGCATCGAGCCCGGCGACCACGTCCGGGCGCATTCCGGGATCCATGTAGCGGTGCACGAAAGCATCGACCATGACGCGGAACACCTTGGGGTTCTGCAGCAGCGGCGTGATGTCGCGAAACTGCACACCCGGTGACGGCCAGTTCGACACGGTGCGGATATGGCGTCTCAGATACTCGTTGATGTAGTGGTCCTGCATGGTGTGTCCAATGCGTTGCGGGTCAAGCGGCCGGTCTTCAGCCGCGCAGCAGTTTTTCTTCGGCCAGCGCCAGGGCCTCGGCTTGCCCGGAAAGCACCAGCGTATCCCCGTCCTCCAGCGCCAGACCGGCATCGGGCGAGAGGCTTTTGCCGCTGCGCCGGCGCAGGCTGAGTATGCGGGTGTCGGCCAGGCGCGGCAAGAGTGCGCCCAGGGTCTGACCCAGGGCATGGGCGCCCGCGGGCAGGGTCAGGCTGTGCAGACGCTCCTGCGCGCCATCGTCGTCCGCGGTGTCGTCCGCCCCGTGGAAATAACCGCGCAGCAGGTTGTAACGGGCGTCCCGCTGGTCCTGCACCAGACGGATCACACGGCGCATGGGCACGCCCACCAGAGCGAGGGCGTGGCTGGCCAGCATCAGCGAGCCCTCGATCGACTCCGGCACCACTTCCGTGGCCCCGGCGGCGCGCAGCCGGTCCAGTGCAAAGTCGTCCTGGGTGCGCACGATCACCGGAACGTTCGGGGCATGCGCACGCACATTGGCCAGCACCTTGAGGGCGCCCGGGACATCCAGGTAGGTGATGACGACCGCACTGGCGCGGCCCAGGCCGGCGGCCATCAGGGCTTGCAGGCGGGCTGCGTCACCATAGGCGACGCTGTTACCCGCCGCCGTCGCCTGGCGCACCCGATCGGGGTCCAGGTCCAGCGCCATATAGGGGATCTTCTCGCCCTCCAGCATGCGCGCCAGGTTCTGGCCGCAGCGCCCATAGCCGCAGATGATGACGTGGCCGCTGGTGCCGATGGACTGGCGCGCGATGCTGGTCATCTGCAGCGACTGCTGCAGCCATTCGCTGGCGACCAGCCGCAAGACCAGTCGGTTGCTGTACATGATGATGAAGGGTGTGGCCAGCATGGACAGCACCATGGAGGCCAGGATGGGGTTGAGCATGGTGGCCTCGATCAGGCCCTGTTCATGCGTCAGCGTGAGCAGCACAAAGCCGAATTCTCCCGCCTGCGTCAGGTACAGGCCGGTACGCAGCGCAACGCCCATGGTGGCACCCAGGGCGCGCGTGAGGGCCGTGATCAGCACCAGCTTGAGCAGCAGGGAGGAAACCATGAGCATCAGCACCAGGGGCCAGCGTTGCCAGACGATGCTCCAGTCCAGCATCATGCCGATGGTGATGAAGAACAACCCGAGTAGCACGTCGTGAAAGGGACGGATGTCGGTTTCCACCTGGTGCTTGAATTCGGTCTCCGAGATCAGCATGCCGGCGACAAAAGCACCCAGCGCCAGGCTCAGGCCGGCCAGTTCAGTCAGCCAGGCCAGCCCCAGGGTGATCAGCAGCAGATTGAGCATGAAAAGCTCGTTGCTCTTGTGGCGTGCCACCTGGGTGAGCCAGCGGCGCATCAGGCGCTGGCCCCCCAGCAGCAGCAGGGCCAGCAGCGCAACGGCCTTGAGCAGGGCCAGGCCAAGCGAGCCCAGCAGCTCATGGGCCGGGCTGCCCAGGGCCGGGATCAGCACCAGCAGCGGCACCACCGCCAAGTCCTGGAACAGCAGGATGCCCATGACGCGCTTGCCGTGCTCGGACTCCAGTTCCAGCCGGTCGGCCATGAGCTTGACCACGATGGCCGTGCTGCTCATGGCCATGACGCCCGAAAGTGCCAGCGCAGCCTGCCAGCTGATGGACCACTGGTCCGGCAGCAGCAGGGTCAGCAGGTAGGCGCCGGCCATGGTCAGCAGCATGGTGAACAGCACTTGCAGCAGGCCCAGGCCGAACACGTGGCGGCGCATGGCGCGCAGGCGCGGCAGGTTGAATTCGAGCCCGATGGCGAACATCAGGAACACGACCCCGAATTCGGCCAGGTGGCGCACGCCGTCCGAGTTCTGCGCCAGCGCCAGCGCATTGGGCCCGATCAGCACGCCCACGACGAGGTAGCCGAGCATGGGCGGTAGCTTGAGACTGCGGAAAACGACCACACCCAGCACGGCTGCCAGCAGGTAGATCAAGGTCAATTCAAGCCCGGTCATACCCGGATACTAGCAAGACGACAGGCCCCGATAGAATCCGTGCATGAGCGACAGCAAGCAGGTACCAGCGCCCCTGGATGCAGGCCGGGCCATCCGGCTTGCGCACGAGACCCTCGAGATCGAAGCCGCGGCCGTGTTGGGCCTGCGTCAGCGCATCGGCGAGTCTTTCACCCGGGCCGTGGCCCTGATGCTGAAGGTGCAGGGGCGTGTGGTCGTGATGGGCATGGGCAAGAGCGGGCACATCGGCCGCAAGATGGCCGCCACCCTGGCCTCCACCGGCACACCGGCCATGTTCGTGCATCCGGCCGAGGCCAGCCATGGCGATCTGGGCATGATCACGGCGGTCGATCTGCTGCTGGCGATTTCCAACAGCGGTGAGTCCGAGGAATTGACCGCCATCCTGCCGGTGCTCAAGCGCCAGGGCGTGCCCCTGATCGCCATGACCGGTAATCCCGCGTCCACGCTGGGTCTGCATGCCGACCTGGTGCTTGATACAGCGGTCGAGAAGGAAGCCTGCCCTCTGAACCTGGCGCCAACCGCCAGCACCACGGCCCAGCTGGCCCTGGGGGACGCCCTGGCGGTGGCTCTGCTGGATGCGCGTGGCTTCAAGGCGGAGGACTTCGCCCGTTCACACCCCGGCGGCTCGCTCGGGCGCAAGCTGCTCACCCATGTGAGCGACGTGATGCGCCAGGGCGAGGCGGTGCCGAAGGTCAGCCCGGAGGCCGGATTCAGCGCCATCATGCGCGAGATGAGCGCCAAGGGTCTCGGGGCCACGGCCATCGTCGATGCGCAGGATCGGGTGCTCGGTATCTTCACCGATGGGGACCTGCGGCGCCTGCTGGAAAAAGGCGTGGACATGCGCATGGGCACTGCGCAGCAGTTCATGCACCCCAACCCGGTCACCATCGGGCACGACGCGTTGGCCGTGGAGGCCGCCGAGATGATGGAGCAGCGTCGCATCACCAGCGTGCTGGTGGTGGACGGCGATGGGCGGCTGTGTGGCGCCCTGAACAGCAACGACCTGATGCGTTCGAAAGTCATATGAATCCCGTGCGTCCTGCACTGAGTTTCCCGCCAGAACTGCTGCTGCGCGCACAGGGTATCCGGGTGGCCTTTTTCGATGTCGATGGTGTCCTGACCGACGGCGGCCTCTACATCGGCGAGACGGGTGAAAGTCTCAAACGGTTCAACACCCTGGACGGCCACGGCATCAAGCTCTTGCAGCGCGCCGGCATCACGCCGGCGGTGATTACCGGCCGTGACAGCCCGGCCTTGCGTGTGCGCCTCCAGGCGCTGGGCATCCGCCACGTGCACTACGGCACCGAGGACAAGCGGCCGGCTGCCGAACTGACGCTGCAAGCCCTGGGCTTGGACTGGTCGCAGGCGGCAGCCATTGGCGACGACTGGCCGGATTTGCCCGTCATGCAGCGTTGTGCCTTCGCCTGTGCGCCGGTCCATGCGCATGCCGAGGTGCTGGCGCGGGCCCACCATGTGACCAAGGCCCCGGGCGGTGCCGGCGCCGCCCGTGAGTTCTGTGATCTGTTGCTGGTGGCCAGCGGCCGTTATGTCGATCTGCTGCAGGAGGTCTTGCCGTGATCCGGGTCGTGCGCCTGGCCTGGGACCGCTTGTCGATCTACCTGCCCCTCATGCTCATGGGCCTGCTGGCGCTGGGCACCTACTGGCTGGTGCGCAGCACACCTTTGCTGGAGCCCGGCGCGGCCGAACAGCCGCAGCGCAGGGACCCGGACTACCTGATGGAGCGCTTCTCGATCAAGACCTTCGACAACGAAGGGCGCCTCAAGAGCGAGGTCTATGGTGAACAGGCCCGGCACTATCCGCACACCGACATCCTGGAAATCGACCAGGTGCGCATCCGCAGCTTCAACAGCCGCGGCCACCTGACGGTGGCCACGGCAAAACGTGCACTGGCCAACAACGATGCCAGCGAAGTGCAGCTCATTGGTGATGCCCAGGTGGTGCGCGAGGCCACCGTGGACCGTAGCGGCGCCACCCTGCCGCGCGTGAGCTTCAATGGGGAGTTCCTGCATGCTTTCCTGGAAGACGAACGCATCAAGTCACACAAGCCGGTGGCATTGATGCGTGGCAACGACCGCATCACCGCCGAAAGCATGGACTACAGCAACTTCGACCAGGTCGTGGAACTGCGGGGTCGCGTGCGTGGCACGTTGCAGCCGCCGCAGGACCGCTGAGCTGCACCGGGCGCATGCGCAAGCTGGTCTTCATCACGGGCGCGTCCAGCGGCATCGGCCAGGCCCTGGCCGGGCGCTGCTACCAGGCCGGTTATGACCTGGCCCTGGTGGCGCGCCGCGCACACGAGATGCAGCAGTGGGCCGACACCCACCAGCTCGACGCGCAGCGCTATCGCCTGTATGTCGCCGATGTGGCGGACGTGCAGAGCATCGTCGCGGCAGGACAGGCATGTCTGACGCAACAGGGCCTGCCCGATGTGGTGGTGGCCAATGCCGGCATCAGCATCGGCATGGACACCGCCGAGCGCGAAGACCTGGCGGTCATGGCGCGCACCTTTGCGGTCAACAACACGGGCCTGGCGGCGACTTTCCATCCCTTTGTCGAGCCCATGCGCCAGCGTGGCACGGGGCGCCTGGTGGGCATCGCCAGCGTGGCCGGTATCCGTGGCCTGCCCGGCCATGGCGCCTACTGTGCCAGCAAGGCCGGCGTGATCAGCTATTGCGAGAGTCTGCGCGGTGAGCTGCGTGGCAGCGGTGTGCGCGTGGTCACGCTCAGTCCGGGTTATATCGACACCCCGCTGACGCGCGAGAACCGCTACGCCATGCCTTTTCTGATGTCAGCGCCCGTCTTTGCCGAACGTGCCCTGCGCGCGATCGAGGCCGGTGTGAGCTACCGCGTCATCCCCTGGCAGATGGGCCTGGCGGCCCGCTTGCTGCGCCTGCTGCCCGATGCCTTGTTTGACCGCCTGCTGGCCGGCCGGCCGCGCAAGCATCGCGCGCCACCTCTGTGACGGTACCGGGTTGGCCAGCACGGTTCCGCTGAGGCAGAAGAAATTCTGAACCCGACTGCCCAAAACAAAAAGGCCCCGTCTGGGGCCTTTCGTTTGCAAGGTAGCCAGGCTCAATAACCGCGACGACCGCCGCCACCGCCACGCGGGTTGCCGTAAGGGCTGCGAAAACCACCTTCGCCACCACCACCGCCTTCACCGCCACCATAACCACCGCCGCCCTCGCGACGACCGCCACCGCTACCACCACCGTAGCCCCCTGTGCGCGGGGGGCGCGGCTCCATGGGACGGGCTTCGTTGACCACGATGCTGCGGCCGCCCAAGGGCTGGCCGTTCATGCCGTTGATGGCCGCCTGCGCTTCGGCATCGCTGCCCATTTCGACGAAACCGAAGCCCTTGGAACGGCCGGTGTCGCGCTCCATCATGACCTTGGCGCTGCTGACGGCGCCGAACTGGCTGAAGGCCTGTTCCAGGTCGTTGTCGCGGATGGAATAGGCAAGATTGCCCACGTAGAGTTTGTTGCCCATGCAGGGACTCCTGAGTCAAAGCTAAAACAAGCGATGGGGTCCCAGAAACGCAATCCATTCGTGTCGATGATGCGAATTCAGCAGATCACCGCAACCCTGTGACAGGCCTCCCAGCCGCCACTTTTTAATTATTGACACAGAAATCCGGTTCAGACAAGGTGCTCCAGCCTAGGAAAAACCATGAAAAAAGGGCCCGAAGGCCCCTTTTGGTCAGCGTAGAACGGGATCAGTAGCTGCTACGGCCACCGCCGTAACCACCACCACCGCCTTCGCGACGGCCACCGCCGCCGCCGTATCCACCGCCGCCGCCACCACCACCGTAGCCGCCACCACCACCGCCGCCGTAACCACCACCGCCGCCGCTACGGGGCGGGCGGGCTTCCATCGGGCGGGCTTCATTGACCACCAGGGCGCGGCCGCCCTGTTGCTGGCCGTGCAGGGCGGCAATTGCGGCTTGTGCTTCAGCATCGCTGCCCATTTCCACAAAACCGAAACCCTTGGAACGGCCGGTGTCGCGCTCCATCATGACCTTGGCGCTGCTGACGCTGCCGAACGCGGAAAAGGCGCGCTGCAGGTCTTCGTCACGGAAGGAATAAGGCAGGTTGCCCACGTAAAGTTTGTTGCCCATGAAGGGACTCCTCAAAAAGACTCAGGTAAGGCGATGGAGTCAGATAGCCGCGAGCAACAAAGCACTGAAGACTTGAAGAAGACGCAAAACCGACGAATCACCGCAATTTAGTACCACCGATTTACAGAAGTACGGGCTCATTATGCGTTATCCCGCTGAAATATCCAGCAAGTGGATACCCGCAGGCCCTGGATTTGCAGGAAAGCGGGGCCTGGATGCGACAAACCGGTCGTATCCAGGGCAAAACCATGTACAGGATAGCGAGCATCCCATCCGCCTTGGCGGCGGCAATGCGCCGTCAAGGCGAGGCGTTGGCCTTACCAGTTAACTTCTCGGTCCGGCGTCGCGCCGATCTTGTGGATGCTCAGGTCGGCGCCGTCGAACTCCTCTTCCTGGCTCAGGCGCAGGCCCATGGTGAGCTTGAGCACACCGTAGACCACGAAGCCGCCGAGCAGCGCCCACAACACGCCCAGGCCCGTGCCGATCAGCTGGCCCGTGAGGGTGATGCCGCCCAGGCCGCCCAGGGCCTTGCTGCCGAAGATGCCGGCGGCGATGCCACCCCAGGTGCCGCACAGCCCGTGCAGGGGCCACACGCCCAGCACGTCGTCGATCTTCCAGCGGTTCTGCGTTAGCGTGAACATGACGACGAAGATGGCGCCGGCCACGCCGCCCACCACCAGCGCGCCCAGCGGGTGCATCAGGTCCGAGCCGGCGCAGACCGCCACCAGACCGGCCAAGGGGCCGTTGTGCACGAAACCCGGATCGTTTTTGCCCAGCAGCAACGCGGCCAGCGTGCCACCGGCCATGGCCATGAGCGAGTTCACGGCCACCAGGCCCGAAATCTTGTCCAGGGTCTGGGCGCTCATGACGTTGAAGCCGAACCAGCCGACCACCAGCACCCAGGCACCCAGGGCCAGGAAAGGAATGCTCGAGGGCGGGTGGGCCGAGACGGCGCCATCCTTGCGGTAGCGGTTGTAGCGCGCACCCAGCAGGAGCACGGCCGGCAGCGCGATCCAGCCGCCCACGGCGTGGACCACGATACTGCCCGCGAAGTCGTGGAACTCCTCGCCGGTGAGGGACTTGATCCAGGCTTGGATGCCGAAGTGCTGGTTCCAGGCGATGCCTTCGAAGAAGGGATAGACGAAGCCGACGATCACGCCGGTGGCGATCAGTTGCGGCCAGAACTTGGCGCGCTCGGCGATACCGCCCGAGATGATGGCCGGAATGGCGGCCGCAAAGGTCAGCAGGAAGAAGAACTTCACCAGTTCATAGCCATTCTTGGCCACCAGCTGTTCGGCGCCGATCAGAAAGTTGGTGCCATAGGCCACGCCGTAACCGACCAGGAAATAGACCACGGTGGAGACCGAGAAGTCCACCAGGATCTTGATCAGGGCATTGACCTGGTTCTTGCGCCGTACGGTGCCCAGTTCCAGGAAGGCAAAGCCGGCGTGCATGGCCAGAACCATGATGGCGCCGAGCAGGATGAACAGGGCATCCGCGCCCTGCTTTAGTGCGTCCATTTTGAGATCTCCGAAAAAATGCTTTTGTCTGGTGCAAAAACCAGAATTTTTAAGAAATGCACCAATGACAAGCAAAATTCGGGCCAAATTGCCCCATGGGGGTGCCATGAACGCACCACGTCGGGATGAGAATGGTCACTAACTGGGTCGATAGAATCGACAGATGGAAGCTTTTCTGATTTCGACCGGCCTGGTCGCGCTGGCCGAAATGGGCGACAAGACACAGCTCTTGGCCCTTATCCTGGCGGTTCGTTTTCGCAAACCCTGGCCCATCGTGGCCGGCATCTTGGTCGCCACCGTGGTCAACCATGCCCTGGCCGGTGCGCTCGGCGCCTGGGTCACCACGGTGCTGGGGCCGGTCTGGCTGCGCTGGATCCTGGGCCTGTCCTTCCTGGCAATGGCCGCCTGGATGCTGATCCCCGACAAGTTCGACGATGACGACGACGCGTCCCAGGCGCCGCGCTGGGGCGTGTTCGGCACCACCGTGATCGCTTTCTTCCTGGCCGAGATGGGTGACAAGACCCAGATCGCCACCGTGATGCTCGCTGCGCAATACCAGGCCTGGGCCTGGGTGGTTGCTGGCACCACGCTGGGCATGATGCTGGCCAATGCTCCGGTGGTCTGGCTGGGCGAGCGCATGACGCGCCGCATACCGATCCGCCTGGTGCACTTGGTCTCAGCGGGGATCTTCGTGGTGCTGGGCCTGGCGGTACTGTTCGGCTGGGGCGGTTAGCTCGCCGGCTTGCGCCGGTAGATCACGTGATAGGCCAAGCCTACCAGCACACTGCCACCGACCAGATTGCCCGCAATCACCGGTAGCAGATTGCCCAGCATGCCGCCCCAGGTGACCGGGGGCGCGGCGCCCAGCGGGCCGAAGTGTTGCAGGAGCATGGCCAGCGGCATCAGGTACATATTGGCAATGCTGTGCTCGAAGCCGGCAGCGACAAAGGCCATGATGGGTGGCACCACGGCCACGGCTTTGTCCACCACGCTGCGTCCGGCCATGGCCATCCACACGGCCATGCAGACCAGCACATTGCACAGCACGCCGCGAAAGAAGGCCTGCAGCGGTGACAGGTCTTGCTTGGCCAGCGCAATCTTCACGACCTGCTGGCCGATGGCGCCGCCGTTCAGATCGGTATGCCCGCTGGCGAACACCAGCACAGCCAGGCCAGTCGCGCCGACGAAGTTGGCCGCGCACACCAGTGCCCAGTTGCGCAGCACTTCAGCGCTGCTGATGCGGCCGTCGGCCCAGGCCATGGCCAGCAGATTGTTGCCGGTGAAAAGTTCGGCGCCCGCCACGACCACCAGCAGCAGGCCCAGCGAGAACACCAGGCCACCCCCGATGGCACCGGCGGCAAACCCCAGCGTCGCATCGGATTTCACCAGCACGAACAGCATGGCCCCCAGGCCGATGAAAGCACCCGCGAGCACGCCCAGCATCAGCAATGGCAAGGTAGGCAGGCGCGCCTTGCTCACGCCCACCGATTCGATGCGTTGGGCGATTTCGCTCGGGGCGTAGGCATCGGATCCATACAGTTCGGACATGGGTTACTCCGGTATCGAGAGGTGAAGACTTGGACTTATACTAATCCTCAGCGCCGATTTGAACCCGATTGCGGGCGCCGAAGCCGATGAGCTTCGAAGTTCAGCTAAAGAGGCAGGGTGTTCCCATCATCTGAGACCCGGCCTAGCTGAACGCTATGCCGGGTTTTGTTTTTTGAGCCCCAGATGTTGATAGCCCAGCCACAGTCGATGACCTTTGATGCCACCCTGCCCCTGCAGAGCGGCGCGAGCATCCGTGGCTACACGCTGGCCTACGAGACCTACGGCAGGCTCAATGCCGACAAGTCCAACGCCGTGCTGATCTGCCATGCGCTCAATGCCTCGCATCACGTGGCCGGCGTCTACGAAGGCCAGCCCAGGAGCGAGGGCTGGTGGGACAACATGATCGGCCCGGGCAAGCCGGTGGACACCGACAAATTCTTCGTGATCGGCGTCAACAACCTGGGTTCCTGTTTCGGCTCCACCGGTCCCATGCACGTCAACCCGGACACGGGCAAGGTCTATGGTGCCGATTTCCCGGTGGTGACGGTGGAAGACTGGGTCAACGCCCAGGCGCGCCTGCTCGATGCGCTGGGCATCCAGACCCTGGCGGCCGTGATGGGCGGCAGCCTGGGCGGCATGCAGGCCTTGAGCTGGACACTGCAGTACCCCGGGCGAGTGCGCCATGCCGTGGTGGTGGCCAGTGCGCCCAACCTCAACGCCGAGAACATTGCTTTCAACGAGGTGGCGCGTCGCGCCATCGTGACCGACCCGGACTTCCATGGCGGACACTTCTACGAATATGGCGTGATCCCCAAGCGCGGCCTGCGCATCGCGCGCATGATCGGCCACATCACCTATTTGAGCGACGACGTCATGAACGAGAAGTTCGGACGCCAGCTGCGCGAAGGCCTGGATCTCAAGTACTCGACCCAGGACATCGAATTCCAGATCGAGAGCTACCTGCGCTACCAGGGTGACAAGTTCAGCGAGTACTTCGACGCCAATACCTATCTGCTGATTACGCGCGCACTGGACTATTTCGACCCGGCACGCCGGCACGACGGTGACCTGACCCGCGCGCTGGCGGCGGCGCGTTGCAAGTTTTTGCTCGTGAGTTTCAGCACCGACTGGCGTTTCTCACCCAAACGCAGCCGTGAGATCGTCAAGGCCCTGCTCGACAACCGGCGCGAGCTCAGCTACGCCGAGATCGATGCCCCGCACGGGCACGACGCCTTCCTGCTGGACGATGCGCGTTACATGAAGCTGGTGCGCTCCTACTTCCAGGGCGTTGCGCAGGAGCTGACGGTATGAGCGATCGCCTGACTCTGGAAACCATCGCCAGCCTGGTGCCGCAGGGTGCCCGCGTGCTGGACCTGGGCTGCGGCGATGGTGCCCTGTTGGCCCATCTGCAGGCCACGCGCGGCTGCAGCGGCTATGGCATCGAGATCGCTGATGCCAACGTGCTGGCCTGTGTGCAGCGCGGTGTCAACGTCATCCAGCTCAACCTGGACGAAGGGCTGGCCCTGTTCGAAGACCAGAGCTTCGATGTGGTGCTGCAAATCGATACCCTGCAGCACCTGCGCAATGCCGAGACCGTGCTGCGCGAGACCGCGCGTGTGGGCCGCATGGGCATCGTGGCCTTCCCCAATTTCGCGCACTGGCCCAACCGGCTCAGCGTGCTGGGCGGACGCATGCCCGTGACACGCCGCCTGCCCTACCAGTGGTACGACACGCCCAATATCCGCGTCGGCACGCACGCCGACCTGGAAGTGCTGGCGCAGCGCAATGGCTTGCAGATCCTCGACAGCTTCGGCCTGCACAACGGTCGCCTGCGGCGCTTCTTGCCCAATCTGCTGGCCAGCACGGCAGTGCTGAAGTTTTCGCGTTGAACCACCCGATTGGGAGCCGACCATGTCTGCCACCCCAGAGATGAGTGCCCAGGACCACGCGACCAAGGCCCGCGCCCTGCTGGCCCAGGCCACCGAGGTCTTTGATGGCGTTGCCGTGCAGGCGGCACTGGCCCGCATGGCCGGCCAGATCAACGCCCGTTTTGAGCAGGAGGGCGCACCCGACTTTCCCCTGGTGCTGGGCGTGATGGGTGGCGCGGTGGTGTTTGCGGGCCAGCTTCTGACGCGCCTGAGCTTCCCCCTGGAGTTCGATTACATCCACGTCACCCGCTACGGCGCCAAGGACCATGGTGGACGCATCGAGTGGAAGGTGGAGCCGCGCGCCGATGTACGCGGGCGCACGGTGATCGTGCTCGACGACATCCTCGATGAAGGTGAAACGCTGGCCCATGTGCAAGAACGCCTGCTGGCCATGGGGGCGACCGAGGTGCTGTTGGCGGTGTTTGCCGACAAGGCCATCGGCAAGGCCAAACCGGCCCGGCCTGATTATGTGGGCTTGGTGGTGCCGAACAAGTTCCTGGTCGGCTACGGCATGGACGCCTACGGTTATTGGCGCAACCTGCCCGGTATCTGGGCGCTCGACATCTAGCGCTAGCGCACGTCGGCTGGTGTCTCAGGCGCCTGCCGCGCTGCCGTAGCCCATGGTCCGGGGCAGCCAGAGCACGATCTCCGGGAAAAGGGTCATGGCTACCAGCAGCCCCAGCAGCATGACCAGGAAGAGCCAGCCTTCGCGCATCATCTCGCCGATCGGGATGCCGGTCAGCGCCTTGGTGACGAAGAGCAGCATGCCAAAAGGCGGGTGGATCAGGCCGATCATCATGTTGAGTACCACCAGCACGCCGAAGTGGACCAGGTCCACGCCCAGCATCCTGGCCGCCGGCAGCAGCATGGGCACGAAGACCAGCAGCAGCACCGAGACGTCGAGGAAACAGCCCAGGATCAGGAACAGGCCGTTCACCATGAACAGGAACTGCAGGCGGCTCAGCTGCAGGCCGTCGACCCAGGCCGCCATGGCCTGGGGCACGCCTTCGGAGGTGAACGCATAGTTCAGCATGAAGGAGCCGGCCAGGATGATGGTGATCACGGCGCTGGAGCGCGTGGACTCCAGCACCACGCCCCAGAACGAGCGCCAGCTCAGAGCGCGGAACACCACGGCCGCCAGGACCAGCGCGTGCAGGGCTGCAACCGCCGCCGCCTCCGTGGGCGTGAAGGCGCCCGAGTAGATGCCGCCCAGCAGGACGATGGGCATGGACAGCGGCAAGGCCCCGCGGAACAGGATGCCCGGCCACTCCTTGAGCGGCACCGGGGCCTCGCGCGGCATATTGCGCTTGTGCGCGATGTAGTGCACCACGCCCATCATGAGCAGTGTCATGCACACCCCGGGCACGACACCGCCCAGGAACAGCGCACCGACCGATGCACCTGACACCAGGGCATAGATCACCATGGGGATGGACGGCGGAATGATGGGCCCTAAGGTCGCGCTGGCCACCACCACGGCCCCGGCGAAACCGCGGCTGTAGCCGGGCTTCTTGAGCATCTGCTTGATCGTGACCAGGCCCGGCCCGGCCGCGTCGGCAATGGCGCTGCCGCTCATGCCGGAGAAGATCACGCTGACCAGGATGTCCACCTGCGCCAGGCCGCCGCGCATGCGGCCGACCAGGATGCGGCAGAAGTCGAAGATGCGCTCGCTGACCGTGCCCGCGTTCATGATGTTGGCGGCAAAGACAAACAGCGGCACCGCCAGCAGCACATAGCTGTTGTACAGGCCGTTGCTGACCTGCTCGGCCACCAGGCCCAGGTCCTGGCCCTTGACCAGCAGGTAAGCGACGCCGGCCATCAGCATGGAAAAGCCGATGGGCATGCGCAGCAGCATGCCGGCCAGCACCACGCCCACCAGGGCCCACAAAGCCAGGCTCATGATCTGTGCTCCAGGTCTTCGAGGTCCTGACCCCGGCAGGTCACCCAGAGGCCATGGAGGCTGCGCCACACCAGGGCCAGCAGCAGGAGCACGAAAGGCAGGAAGACCCATTCAAAGGACAGGCCGAGCACGGGTGTGCCCTCGCGCCTCATGAAATGCACGTAGTCCCAGCTGGCCGGGATGGCCACCGCCGCCAGACCGCCGATCATCAGGTGACCGACGAAACGCATTGCACGGCGCACGCGCAGGCTGGCGCTGTTCCACAGCAGGTCGAACACCACATGCTCGCGCTCGGGCACCATGAAGGCCGAGGCCCAGAGGATGACCCACAGGTAGAGCACCACTGCCAGCTCGTCGGTCCAGGGCAGGGGCCGGTTGAAACCGAAGCGGGCCGTGATCTGCACCAGGAAAACCCCGAACAGACACAGGAACATCAGTCCGCCCAGTGTCTGGGCAGCCTTGCGCAGCAGGCCCATGGATCAGCGAGTCGTGTTGATGCGTTCCAGCAGACCGGCCGGCCAGACCTTGGCGTAGTCCGAACGGGCGTAAATGTCCTGGACCGATTTGCGGAAGGCCTCGACATCGGGTGTGCTGATCTGCAAACCCTGCTGCCGGAAGAAGTCCACCAGCTGGCCTTCTTCCTTGATCCGGTTTTCGTTGTTGAACTTCGCCGCAGCCTGCGCAGCGGCCGTGACGTTCTGTTTCTGTGCCGGCGTCAGGGCGTTCCAGCTCTTGTTGGAAATGGTGATGAAGAGGCTGTCGACCAGGTGCTGGGTCAGCACCAGCTGTTTGGTCACTTCGTAGAACTTGGCGGCGCGCGCCGTGGGCAGCGGGTTGTCCTGGCCGTCGACGGTGCCGGTCTTCAGGCCCAGATAAACCTCGCCGAAGGCCAGCGGCGTGGCGGTGGCGCCCAGCGCATCGCCCAGGAACAGCCATTCCTTGGTACCGGGCATGCGCAGCTTCACGCCTTTGAGGTCGGCCGGCGTCTGTACCTTGCGCACTTCGCGCAGATTGAGCTGGCGCGTACCCAGGTAGACCGTGGAGAGCACGGTCAGCTCCATCTTGTCGGACACGGCCTTGAACAGCTCGGTGCCGATCGGGCCGTTGAAGACCTTCTGCTGATGCTGCGGGTCCCGCACCACATAACCTGCGGTGAAGATCGAGAAGGCGGGCACCAGCTTGGCAATGTCGAAAGCCGAGATCGAAGCCAGCTCCAGATTGCCGCGCGCCATGGCGGCCGGCTCGGTGCCCTGCTTGAACAGCGAGGCGTTGAGATTGATCTGCACGTCGAACTGGTTCGGGGCCGATTTTTCCAGCGACTCCTTGAACACGGTCCACATTTTTGCGTGCCAGTCGTCGGGCACGGCGGGGCTGGAAATCCGCAGGGGAATCTTGGCCTGTGCCATGGCCGGCTGGGTCAGGCCGCAAAGAGCCGTGGCGCAGGCGAGCAGCAGGCCGCGGCGCAGGGGGGAGGCTGTAGTCACGGGGGTCTCCTGATATTCGTTATGTCGAGAGTGTAAGCAGGCCGGGGATGAATATACTGGCAGCGGCCCAGCATTTCGACAAGGATGCGCATGAACACCCGTGCCCCCCAAACCGTGCTCGATACCGCCCAGGCGCTGGAAGAGATCAGCCGCGCCTGGGACGGCGACATCGTGCGCCAGCTCAGCGATTACATCGCCATCCCGGCCAAGTCGCCCATGTTCGACCCGCAGTGGGCCCAGCACGGGTATATCGACGCCGTGGTACGCCATGCGGCCACCTGGGTCGAGGCGCAGAAGATCAAGGGCCTGAAGCTGGAAGTCATCCGTCTGGAAGGCCGCACCCCGGTGCTGTTTTTCGAGTTGCCGGCCAGTCGCGGCGAGCGCGACGCCCCGGTGTCAACGCAGACGGTGCTCATGTATGGCCATCTGGATAAACAGCCCGAGTTCAGCGGTTGGCGTAAGGACCTGGGCCCCTGGACACCCAAATACGAAGACGGCAAGCTCTACGGCCGCGGCGGCGCCGACGACGGCTACGCCGTCTACGCCAGCATCGCGGCCATCGCCGCGCTGAAAAGCCAGAAACTCGCGCATCCGCGCATCGTCGGCCTGATCGAAACCTGCGAGGAAAGCGGCTCCTACGATCTGCTGCCCTATGTCGATGCCTTGCGCACGCGTCTGGGCGACGTGGGCCTGGTGGTCTGCCTGGATTCCGGCGCCGGTAACTACGACCAGCTCTGGCTCACAACCAGCCTGCGTGGCATGGCCACCGGCGTGCTCAAGGTGGAGATCCTGACCGAAGGCGTGCACTCGGGCGACGCCAGCGGTGTCGTGCCTTCGAGCTTCCGCATCCTGCGCCAGGTGCTGGACCGGCTGGAGGACAGCAAGACCGGGCGCCTGTTGCCGCAGAGGTTTCATTGCGAGGTGCCGGCTGAGCGCCTCGCCCAGGCACAGGCCACGGCCGCCATCCTGGGCGAGGAGCTGTACAAGCGCTTTCCCTGGGTGCATTACGACTGCGAGGGCGACAGCCGTGTCGCCCTGCCCATGACGACGGACCCGCTGCAGGCCCTGCTCAACCGCACCTGGGTGCCGACGCTCAGCGTGACCGGCGCCGAAGGCCTGCCGGACCTGCAGAACGCCGGCAACGTGCTGCGCCCTCACACCGCTTTCAAGCTCTCGCTGCGCCTGCCGCCCCTGGTGGAGGCGGCTACGGCCGTGCAGGAACTCAAGACACTGCTGGAAGACAATGCGCCCTACCAGGCGCGCGTGACCTTCGAGGGCCTGAGTTCGGCCACCGGCTGGAACGCGCCAGCGACGGCGCCCTGGTTCGCGCAGGCGCTGGACGAGGCCTCGCGCAATTTCTACGGTGCGCCTTGCGGCTACATCGGCCAGGGCGGCACCATTCCGCTCATGAACATGCTGTCGCGCGGTTTTCCGAAGGCGCAGATGATGGTCTGCGGTGTGCTGGGCCCCAAGAGCAATGCCCACGGCCCCAATGAATTCCTGCACGTACCCTATGCCCGCAAGCTGACGGCTGCGGTGGCGCAGGTCATCGCACAGATGGCCTGAGAACGACCACATGCCGGAATCCACCCTGACCACTTTCGTCGCTGTTGATGGCGACAACCTGGCCATCCAGGATTGGCCACTCGACCCCACCACCCCGCTGCGCGGCGTGGTGCTGCTGGTGCACGGCCTGGGCGAGCACGCCGGGCGTTACGACGAGCTGGCGCACCGGCTCAATAGCTGGGGTTTCGCCGTGCGTGGTTATGACCAGTACGGCCACGGTGAGTCCGGTGGCGTGCGCGGGGGCCTGCCCTCGGACAACCGCCTGGTGGAGGATCTGGCGGACGTGCTGAGCAGCACGCGCAAGCGCATGGATGCCGGCACGCCACTGATCCTGCTGGGGCACAGCATGGGTGGCCTGGTCGCGGCCCGCCTGGTGGCCCAGGGCCTGGCGCGTGTGGATGGCCTGGTGTTGTCCTCGCCGGCCTTTGACCCCGGGCTCAACGCCTTCCAGCGGTTCCTGCTGGCCGTGCTGCCGTCGATCGCGCCGAATCTGCGCGTACGCAATGGCCTCGATCCGACATGGATCTCGCATGATCCGAAGGTGGTGCAGGCGTATCAGCATGACAAGCTGGTCCACGACCGTATTTCCGGGCGGCTGGCGCGTTTCATCGCCGATGGCGGCGCAGCCACGCTGGGAGCAGCGGCGCAATGGCAGGTGCCCACGCTGCTGCTTTATGCGGGAACGGACAAGCTGGTCAATCCGCGTGGCAGCGCGGCCTTTGCCCAGGTCGCGCCGACCCGGGTGGTGACGGCCCACTGCTTCGAGGGCCTCTACCATGAGATCTTCAACGAGCTGGAGCGCGAGCCGGTCTATGCCCGGCTGCAGCAGTGGCTGGACCGCTGGTTTTGACGTTGCTCAGGCCGGTGGGGTCGCCTGGCGGCGCAGCGCCAGCCACATCAGTGCAAAGCCGGTCAACGCGACCGGCACGAGCGAACCGATGTTGAGCCATTGCCAGCCCTGTGTGGTGACCAGCGCGCCGGAGGCAAACGAGGTCAGGGCCATGACGGCAAACACGCAGAAATTGATGGCGGCCTGGGCGCGGTCCTTTTCCTCGGGCCGGTAGGCCTGCAGCGCCAGCGTGGTGCTGCCCGTGAAAAGGAAGTTCCAGCCCACACCGAGCAGGAACAGCGCGATGAGGAACTGGTGCAGGTCCACCCCGCTGAGGGCAATCACGATGCAAAGGAAGTTGAGCAGCACGCCCACGCCCATGATGGTCAGCGTGCCGAAGCGCTTGATCAGATGGCCGGTGAAAAAGCCCGGGGCGAACATGCCGATCACGTGCCATTCCAGCACCAGGGCCATGTCGTCAAAGGGATAACCGCAGACCTGCATGGCCAGCGGGGTGGCGGCCATGAGCAGGTTCATCACGCCGTAGCCCAGCGCCGCGCCGACGATGGCCACCAAAAACAGGGGCTGGCGCACGATCTCCAGGACCGGCCGGCCACTGGATGCGCCGGGGGCGGCTCGCGGCACGGCCGGAAACCGCACCAAGGTCATCAGGCCCATGCCGAGCACGGCGACAAACGCCAGTGCCAGATAGGCCCCGGCAAAAGGCGTGGTCAGCAGGCTCTTGGTGTATTTGGCCAGGTTCGGGCCGATGATGGCGCCGATCAGGCCACCGGCCAGCACCAGTGATACCGCTTTTTCACGGTAGTCGGGGGTCGCCAGCTCGGCGGCGGCAAAGCGGTAGAGCTGGCCGTTGGCGCTGTAATAACCGGCCACCACGGTGGCCGCTACCAGCAGCCAGAAGTTGTGGCTCCAGGCGGCGTAGGCGCACAGCAGGGCCGACAGCAGCGCCACTCCCAGGCCGATCTGGAAGGAGATCTGGCGACCGTAGCGCGCCTGGGAGCGCGCCACCAGACCGGTGCTCAAGGCGCCACCGACCACATACCCCATGACCGGCAGCGTGGCCATCCAGCCCAGCGGGGCCAGGCTCAGGCCGACCAGGCCATTGATGGCGATGAAGACGACGTTGTTGGTGAGGAAAAGGCCTTGGCAGATGGCCAGCAGAAGCAGGGGGCGATTCATCTGTCCAGTGTAAGGGCTGCCAGGGCAGCCAGTGGTGCGGTCTCGGCGCGCAGCGTGCGCGCGCCCAGGCTGACGGGCACAAAGCCCTGGTTGCGTGCGGCCTGCTCTTCGGGCGCACTCAGACCACCCTCAGGGCCGGAGAGGAAAAGTACCGGCCCGTTGTCCAGGGTGGCCATATGCCGTGCCAGCGGCCAGCTGTCTGGCTGCAGGGACAGCAGCAGGCGGTGGCCCGCAGGAGCGGCGGACAGCCAGGCCGGCAGTGCCAGGATGGGATGCACAGGCGGCACGCGGTTGCGGCCACTCTGCTCGCAGGCGGCGATCGCTACGCCCTGCCAGTGGGCGCGTTTCTTGTCGGCGCGCTCGCCGTTCAGGCGCAGCACGCTGCGTTCGGCCTGCAGCGGTTGCAGGCTGGCCGCACCGAGTTCAGTAGCCTTCTCGACCAGCCAGTCCATGCGCTCATTGGCCGGCATGCCCAGGGCCAGGTGCACCTCGCGCGGTGCTTCGCGTTCGATGGCGGTGTGCGAGACGAGCTCCACCAGCACCTCGCTGCGCCCCATGCGGGTGATGCGGGCTTCGCATTCGCCCCCTTCGCCGTTGAACAGGGTGATGGTCTGGCCCGGCTGCAGGCGCAGGACCTGCACATGGCGTGCGGCGCTGTCGGGCAGTTCCAGCGTGGCGCCGATGGGTAGCGGCGTGGGGCAGTGAAAGCGGGGCATATGGATCAACGGCTCAGTCGCCGCCGGGCCGCCCCAAGGCGGCTGCGGCCCCCTCGGGGGGCAGCGCAGTACACGAAGTGACAAGCGTGGGGGCCATATTGCTAGACGCGACCGAAAGCGTAACCGCCGGCTTCGCTGATGCCTTCGACCTCATCTACCAGGCGCAGCAGGGGTTTGAGCTCGATGTAGCGGGAACAGGTGGCACGGATGTAGGCGATGAAACGCGGCGCATCGGCCAGGTAGTGCGGTTTGCCGTCGCGCAGCGTCAGGCGCGCGAAGATGCCGGCCACCTTGAGGTGGCGCTGCAGGCCCATCCACTCGACGCCGCGGTAGAACTCGCCGAAATCGTCGCCGACCGGCAGGCCGGCAGCGCGTGCCTTTTGCCAGTAACGGATGGTCACGTCGAGTACGAAATCTTCTTCCCACGTCAGAAAGGCATCGCGCATCAGGCTGGCGATGTCGTAGGTGACGGGGCCATACACGGCGTCCTGGAAGTCCAGTACCCCGAGCCGCGCCTCAGTGGCATCACCCGGGATCATCAGGTTGCGTGGCATGAAGTCGCGGTGCACATAGACGCCAGGCCAGGCCAGGTTGCGCTCGATGATGAGCGCGAACATCCGGTCCAGCGTCTCGCGCAGTTTGCCCTCGACGGCGACGCCGCGATGGCGTGCCAGGTACCACTCGGGGAAAAGTTCGAGTTCGCGCCGCAGCAGCGCCGCATCGTAAGGAGGCAGCACGTCCGGACGTGAGGCCTTTTGCCAGTCGACCAGGGCATCGACGGCCTTCAGGTACAGCGGCAGGTTGGCGCCGGCGTTGTGCGGGTCGATCACCTGCATCATGGTCTGGCTGCCCAGATCGGACAGCAGCATGAAGCCCTGTGGCTCGTCCCAGGCCAGGATCTGCGGCACGTTCAGGCCGGCCTGCGCCATGAGGCCGGCGACCTGCACGAAGGGCCGGCAGTTTTCCTTGTCCGGCGGGGCGTCCATGATGATGCGGCTGCCGTGTTCACCATCGATGCGCAGGTAGCGCCGGAAGCTGGCGTCGGCCGAGGCCGGGCGCAGGCTGGAGACCTGGAGGCGCTGCGGGCCGGCCAATCCGGTGAGCCAGCGATCGAACGCAGCGGCGCGTTCGGGGCTGGACCAGGAGACGGGGGGCGTGGCGCTGCCCGCGGCAGGGGTGGGAATAGGTAGGCTCATGGATAATCCATTCTACAAACCCTGCTTCACCCGGGCCCTTCCGTTTTGTCCATCCATTTGCGTCCCGTGCTGAAACCACTGGCACTGCTGGCCTGTGTGCTGTGGCAGGGCAGCTGGGCGCACGCCCAGCAGGTGCCCACCGCGCAGGACCCGCTGCGCTTGCGCATGAGTCCGCAACTTGAGGAGCGCATTCAACCGGCGCAGCGCAGTGGGGCCCCCACCTTCCTGTCCGGCCAGCGCCTCTCGGCCGAGACCGACAGCGAAGTGGCGCTCGAAGGGCAGGTGGAGTTGCGCCGGGCCGACCTGGTGATACGCGCCGAGCACATCGATTACGACCAGGCGCGCGATCTGGCCCGGGCGCGCGGCAATGTTCGCATCAACCAGGCCGGCAATGTTTTCGAAGGCCCGGCGCTGGAACTCAAGGTGGACGCCTTCGAGGGCCATTTCGAGCGACCGAGCTATCAGTTGCTGGCCAACGATGCCCATGGCGAGGCCGAACGCATCGATTTTCTCGACGACAAGCGTGCCGTGGTGCGCAACGCCACCTTCACGACCTGCCAGCGCCAGCCGGGACCGGACTGGATGCCCGACTGGATCCTGCGTGCGGCCACGCTGCGCTTCGACAGCGAGGAAGAAACGGCACAGGCGGAAGACGCCACGCTCAGCTTCCAGGATGTGCGGCTGGTGGGGGTCTCCTCGGTGACCTTCCCGCTCTCCGACAAGCGCAAATCCGGCTTGCTGGCGCCCACCTTCGGCGTGGACAGCATCAGCGGCACCGAAGTGACCGTGCCTTATTACTGGAACATCGCGCCCAACCGGGATGCGACTTTCTACCCCACGGTGATGAGCAAGCGCGGCCTCAACTATGGCGGCGAGTTTCGCTACCTTGAGCCGGTCTACCAGGGACGCTTGCGGGCGGACTACATGCCGGGTGACCTGCTGCGCCAGCGTGACCGCTGGGGCGGCTCCTACCAGCATACCGGTGTGATTGATACCGGCAGTACCAGCGTGGGCGGGCTGGGACTCAGCCTGAACCTCAACCGGGTCAGTGACGACGATTACTGGCGCGACTTCCCGCGCACGACCACTTCGCTGACGCAGCGCCTGTTGGCCAACGACGCTTCCCTGAACTGGGGCCGCGGCTACTATTCGGCCACGCTGCGCACGCTCAAGTGGCAAACCCTGCAGGACCCGCTGGCGCCAATCACTCCGCCCTACGACCGCCTGCCGCAGATCGTGGCGCGTTATCTGCAACCCGATGCCGGGGGCTTTGATGTCGGCCTGGAGGCCGACTACACCGACTTTCAGGCTGACCGCCGGCTGACCGGCCAGCCCAATACCCAGCGCAGCGTGATGCGCAGCCAGCTGAGTTATCCCCTGCTGGGCGCTGCCGGCTTCATCGTGCCCAAGGTGCAGCTGCACTCGGCCACCTATAACTTCGACGCACCGCTGGCGAATGGCCAGTGGCAGGCGACACGCAGTGTGCCGACCTACAGCCTGGACAGCGGCCTGGTCTTCGAGCGGGAAACCAGCTATTTCGACAGCCGTTTCCGCCAGACCCTGGAGCCGCGCCTGTTCTACGTCAACACGCCCTACGTTGAACAAAACCACCTGCCCAACTACGACTCGGGCATGACCGATTTCAACTTCGCCAGTATCTATGCGGAAAATGCCTTTGTCGGCAACGACCGCATCGCCGACAACGATCTGCTGACGGCCGGCCTGTCCAGCCGGCTGCTCGATGCGGACAACGGTGCCGAGATTGCGCGCGTGGGCATTGCGCAGCGCTTCCGTCTGGCCGACCAGCGGGTGACCCTGCCTGGCGGCACTCCGGCCGCCAAGGGCATCAGCGATATCCTGCTGGGGGCCGGTGTGGTGGTCGACCCACGCTGGTACCTCGACAGCACGGTGCAGTACAACCCGACCACGCAGAAATCGATACGCTCCACGGTCTCGGCCCGCTACAACCCGGGGCACTACCGCGTGCTCAACATGGCCTACCGCTTCCAGCGCGACCTCAGCGAGCTGGTGGACATCGGCTGGCAATGGCCGATCAACGACCTGTGGGGGGACCGGGGGCAGGACCTGGGCGCGGGCCGTGGCCAGGGCACGGGCCGCTGGTACAGCGTCGGCCGCCTGAACTACAGCCTGCAGGACAGCAAACTGGTCGATTCGATCATCGGATTTGAGTACGATGCAGGGTGCTGGCTGGGGCGTGTCGTGCTGGAGCGCCTGCAGACGGGCCTGGTTTCGAGCAACCAGCGCCTCATGTTCCAACTCGAATTCGTCGGTTTCTCGCGGCTGGGCATCGACCCCCTGCAGACGCTCAAGAACAATATCCCGCGCTACCAGTACCTGCGTGAGCAGGTCACCGCGCCCAGCCGATTCAGCAATTACGATTGATCCCATGACGAGCTTCCGATTTCCGGTCCTGATCCTGGCGGCCATGACCTGCCTGCCTGCCTGGTCCCAGGGCCTGCGCTCCCCGGGGGCCCCGGCCACCTCGCCAGCCCTCGTGCCTCCGGCGGCGACGGTGCTGGTGCCGGGCATACGCGCCGCCGACTTCATCGTTGCCGTGGTGAATGCCGAACCCATCACCAATCTGCAGGTCAGTGCCGAGGTCGAACGCATCCGGCGGCAGCTGACCGCACAGCGCCAGCCTCTGCCGGATGCAAGAGAACTGGCACGTCGGGTGCTGGATCAGCTGATCAGCGAGCGAGTCCAGCTGCAATTGGCTCGCGAACAAGGCATCAAGATCGACGAGCCTTCCATTGACCAGGCCGAGCAGTCCGTGGCCAGCCAGAACCAGATGACCGTCGAGCAGCTTCGGCGCCAGCTGGAGCGTGAGGGCATGGATCCCCGGCGCCTGCGCGAACAACTGCGCGACCAGCTCCTGCTGACCCGTCTGCGCGAGCGAGAAGTGGACCCGCGTGTGCGCATCAGCGATATCGAGGTCGAGCAATACCTGACCGAGCAGCAGGAACGCAGCAAGGATCCGGCCAGCCAGCAGATCAACATGGCCCATCTGCTGGTGGCCGTACCGGACGGTGCTGGCGAGCAACAGCTGGCGGAGTTCGAGGCCAAGGCGCAGCGTGTGTTGCAGCGCGCGCGTGCGGGCGAGGATTTTGCGGCGCTGGTGCGGGAATTCTCCGATGCGGCCGACCGCGCCAATGGCGGCCAGCTGGGCCTGCGCGCGGGCGACCGCTACCCGCCCCTGTTTCTGGAGGCCACGCGCACGCTGGCGCCCGGCGATGTGACCGGGCCGGTGCGCTCGGGGGCCGGTTTCCACATCATCAAGCTGCTGGAGCGGCGTCTGCCCGGCCTGCCGCCGACCACCGTGACGCAAAGCCGCGCACGCCACATCCTGCTGGTGCCCAGCACCCAGCTGGGCGAGGCCCAGGCCCGCGACAAACTCAACGATTTCCGGCGGCGTATCGTGGCCGGCGAGACCGATTTCGCGACGCTGGCGCGCCAGAATTCGCAGGACGGCAGCGCCGCCCAGGGCGGAGACCTGGGCTGGGCCAGTCCCGGCATGTTCGTTCCCGAGTTCGAGCGGGTCATGAACGAGCTGGCGCCCGGCCAGATCAGCCAGCCCCTGATCTCTCGCTTCGGCGTGCACCTGATCCAGCTGCTGGAGCGCCGTAATGCCACCCTGGGTGTGCGCGAACAGCGTGAAATGGTGCGCAATATGCTGCGTGAGAAGAAATACGGCGAGGTTTACGACAACTGGGCGAGGGACGTGCGTGCGCGTGCCTACGTGGAGCTGCGCGAAGCGCCGCAATGAAATGTTGACCCCCACGCTTGTCACTTTGTGTACTGCGCTGCCCCCCAAGGGGGCTGAGGCCCGCGGCTCCAAGCCTGCCTGCGCAGGCTTGGACGGGCCGAAGAGGGGCCTGCCTCTGGCAGCACCACGTCTCGCGCCTTGGGGCGGCCCGGCGGCGCTCAAGGTCTCATGGTTATGAGACACATCCCGCGCAAACGTTTTGGCCAGCATTTTCTGGCCGACGACGGCATCATCGACGGCATCGTGCGGGCCATTGACCCACGTCCCGGGCAGATCATGGTCGAGATCGGTCCCGGCCTGGCGGCGCTCACGCAACCTTTGGTCGAACGCCTGGGGCGGCTCATCGTCATCGAACTCGACCGTGATCTGGCGGCTCGTCTGCGCACCCATGCGCAGCTCGACGTCGTCGAGTCCGACGTGCTGAAGGTGGATTTCACGCTGCTGGCCCGGGCGCAAAACGTGCAGAAGCTGCGCGTGGTGGGCAATTTGCCCTACAACATCTCCACACCGATCCTGTTTCACCTGCTCGAGCATGTGGCCGTGGTCGAGGACCAGCACTTCATGCTGCAGAAGGAAGTCATCGACCGCATGGTGGCAGCACCATCGACATCTGACTATGGCCGTCTCAGCGTCATGCTGCAATGGCGTTACGCCATGGAAAACGTGCTGTTCGTGCCGCCCGAGAGCTTCGACCCACCGCCGCGCGTGGACAGCGCCGTGGTGCGCATGGTGCCGCATGCCTCACCACCCTCGCTGGATGTCAGGCGCCTGGAGCAACTGGTGCAGGTGGCTTTCAGCCAGCGCCGCAAGCTCCTGCGCCACACGCTGGGGCGCTGGCTGGAGGAAAAAGGCATCACGGTCGCCTTCGACCTGCAGCGCCGCGCCGAAGAGGTGCCGGTGGCGGAGTACGTCGCGCTGGCGCAAGCCCCAACGGCATGAAAAAAGCCACGACCAAAGTCGTGGCTTAGTTAGTAGGCACCCGCGGAACTGGCTCTGCCAGGCCGCTGGGTGCGTCCCCCCGCCACCGAAGGATGAGCGGGGGAAGGCGCGTAGCGCCTCAGGGGGTCATGCTGCTGCCAGCCAGTAACCCGCGTTGAAGGGGCTGCTCATGCGCAGCGCCAGCGGTGACACGTCGAGCAGTTTGTCGGTCGGCATCTTCTCGCCGCCTTCCTCGCCCAGTTCTATTCCGGTCGGAGCGGTTTCGCCGGGGGCGCCTTCCGCTTTAGCCTCATTCGCCCGTTCTGCTTGGCTGGTTTGTGCAGAACGGGCTACAGAAAAGAATAGAAGCACCGGAATGGTACCTTGCGGTCATTCCAGTAGTCCGCGGCGTCGCGGAAGATGTCGAGCAACTGCTCGCGCGCTTCCTTGTCGAACTTGGCGTTGGCCGGGATATGCTCGAGCACGGTAATGAAGCCCGGCTGCGGCCCCGACTTGTGCAGCGGGTCCGTCAGGCAGTCATACAAAGCATCGAAGTTCTTGCCGACGTTGGCTGGCAGCATGAACTGCTGCGCGATCAGGTCCAGTACATCCTGCTTGGACTGGGCCTGGGCCAGGTTGGCATACAGGAAGTGGTGCCCCAGGCCCTGGGCAGCCTCCTGCAGATCCGACACCCTGAAGGCACGGATCGACTGAACGATATTGGTTCTTACAGTACGAAGTGGTGTATCCATCCCCGCGTCACTTTCTTGGCTAAAACACGATTCGATTCAGGGCACGATCTTGCGAAAGCTCGCATAGTGATCGGCCGTGTAATAACAGGCTTCCGGCGTCGTCGCCGGACCACCACACACAATCCGGCGAGTGCCCCGATTGCGTGCACCAGGTGTGGGCACGGTGTATTCGCGGTAGTAGCCGCGCTTGTGGGCCGGGAGCAAACGCTCGCGGTTGCCAAATACCGTGCCATCCTTCTCGTACGCAAACGGGCCGCCCTGGAAAATCAGGCGATACGTTTGCGCACCCTGGCTTGGCAGTTCCGCCACCGACATCGTCATGGGCGTGTCCGCCGGTGCCGGGCCTCGGGCCCTGACGCCAGTGGACACACAGGCTAGCGCTAGCAAAAAGCCAGTAAGTACCAACTTGATGCCGGAGCTGCGTGCCATGAGTCGAGTTTGTTATTACTCTCCGGGTAAACCCGGTAGATTCAAGCCCGAGAGTGTCGCCGATCTGGTCTGAAAAAGCAAGGGCCTGCCCAATAAATGGGCAGGCCCTTGCTTGGGTAAAGGCGGGTAAGTTGGTGGTCGCTCTCGTCCGGGATCAGCGTGACGCGTTGGCGTCGGCCACGGTCAGCGCCGTCATATTGACGATGCGGCGCACCGTGGTGCTGGCGGTCAGGATGTGCACCGGCTGGGCGGCGCCCAGCAGCACCGGGCCAATGGCGATGTTGCCGCCGGCCGCCGTCTTGAGCAGGTTGTAGGCAATGTTGGCCGCATCGATATTGGGCATGACCAGCAGATTGGCCGGTCCGTTGAGCGTGCTGTTGGGCATGATGGCCTGGCGGGCCACGGCGTCGAGGGCCACATCGCCGTGCATCTCGCCGTCCACCTCCAGCCAGGGGGCCTGCACACGCAGCAGGTCCAGGGTCTGGCGCATCTTGAGGGCGCTGGGCTGGTTGCTGCTGCCGAAGTTGGAGTGGCTCAGCAGGGCAGCCTTGGGGCGCAGACCGAAGCGCATCATCTCCTCGGCGGCCATGATGGTGATCTCGGCCAACTGCTCGGCGCTGGGGTCGTAGTTGACGTGGGTGTCGAGGATGAAGAGCTGGCGGTCCGGCAACAGCAGGCCGTTCATACAGGCGTAGGTGTTGACGCCCGCACGCTTGCCGATGACCTGGTCGATGTACTGCAGGTGCATGGGGTTGGTGCCCCAGGTGCCGCAGATCAGGCCGTCCACATGACCCTTGTGCAACAGCATGGCACCGATCAGCGAAAGGCGACGGCGCAGCTCGATCTTGGCGATGGCCACGGTCACGCCCTTGCGCTCGGTCATGCGGTGGTAGGTCTGCCAGAAATCGCGATAGCGATCGTCGTGCTCGACGTTGACCACGTCGTAGTCCTGGCCTTCCTTCAGGCGCAGGCCGAACTTCTCCACACGCTGGGCGATGA
Organism: uncultured Hylemonella sp.; assembly: GCA_963512175.1. Lineage (GTDB taxonomy): Bacteria > Pseudomonadota > Gammaproteobacteria > Burkholderiales > Burkholderiaceae_C > Hylemonella. Next base: position 211,641 of record CAUPLI010000006.1, read on the forward strand.
TGGCCGGACGACCGATCAGGGTCGGGCGCGCCAGGCCTTCGTCCACCACGATCTGCGCGGCGCGCAGGATGCGCTCCTCCTCACCCTCGGCATAGGCCACGCGCTTCTTGGCGGCTTTCTTGGCGGCCATGAAGATGGGTTTCATGGTGGTACCCGAGGCATAAACGAAGGCCTGCAGGCGCTCGCGATAAGCCTCCATGTCGGTGATCGGGTTCTGGGCCACGCCGCTGTCCATGGCGGCTTGGGCCACGGCCGGCGCGATCTTGATCATCAGGCGCGGGTCGAAGGGCTTGGGAATCAGGTAGTCCGGGCCGAAGGATAGCTGCTCGCCAGCGTAGGCCGCGGCCACCACCTCACTCTGTTCGGCCTGGGCCAGTTCCGCCATGGCGCGCACGGCCGCGACTTCCATCTCGGGGGTGATGGTCGAGGCACGGGCATCCAGCGCACCACGGAAAATGTAGGGGAAGCACAGAACGTTGTTGATCTGGTTCGGGTAGTCGGTGCGGCCCGTGGCCATGATGACGTCGTCACGAGCGGCCTTGGCATCCGCGGGGTCGATCTCCGGATTCGGGTTGGCCAGCGCGAAGATGATGGGCTTGGCCGCCATCTTCTTGACCATGTCGGTCTTCAACACGCCGCCAGCGGACAGGCCCAGGAAGATGTCGGCGTCAACGATGACATCGGCCAGCTTGCGGGCGTCGGTCTTCTGCGCGTAGCCGCGCTTGTCCTCGTCCATCAGTTCGGTGCGGCCTTCGTAGACCACGCCGGCCAGGTCGGTGACCCAGATGTTCTTGCGCGGCATGCCCAACTTGACCAGCAAGCCCAGGCAGGCCAGGGCGGCAGCACCGGCGCCGGAGGTGACCAGTTTGACCTGTTTGATGTCCTTGCCAGCGACCTTCAGGCCGTTGAGCAGGCCGGCCGCCACCGTGATGGCGGTGCCGTGCTGGTCGTCGTGGAAGACCGGGATCTTCATGCGCTCGCGCAGCTTGCGCTCGACGTAGAAGCAGTCCGGCGCCTTGATGTCTTCGAGGTTGATGCCGCCGAAGGTGGGCTCCAGCGCGGCGATGATGTCGACCAGCTTGTCCAGGTCGGTCTTTTCGTCGATCTCGATGTCGAAGACGTCGATGCCGGCGAACTTCTTGAACAGCACGCCCTTGCCTTCCATCACCGGCTTGGAGGCCAGCGGGCCGATGTCACCCAGGCCCAGCACGGCCGTGCCGTTGGTGATCACGCCGACCAGGTTGCCGCGGCTGGTGTATTTGTAGGCCGCGGCCGGATCCTTGACGATTTCCTCGCAGGGGGCGGCGACCCCAGGGGTGTAGGCCAGGGCCAGGTCGTGCTGGTTGACCAGCTGCTTGGTGGCAGCGATGGCGATCTTGCCGGGGGTGGGGAACTCGTGGTATTCGAGGGCGGCGCTACGAAGCTGCTCGCGTTTGTCGTTGGACGACGGGGTGCTGGACATCAATCAACTCCTGCTGCAGGCCTGATGTGTGATGGGGCCGAGCAGTGCGCTGATTCGCACCCCCCGTCCCAACGGTCTGCTTCTATGGGGAATCGGATTGTAGACCTCGAAAGCCACGGTTCTGGTCGGGCCACCTGGAAAAGGGCTCTCGGTTTTTACGTATATGCAGAACCTGCGAGTCCGGTCTGGCTCAAGTTCCTGCGGGCTCGGCGTCTGCCAAAGATGCGGTCCGATTTGGCAGGGCACCACGCTCCCAGGCCTTCTCATGCAGGAAGAAAGCCACGGCCTGCACCGTCGGCTCCAGCAGGCTCAGCGTGAAGGCCATGAGCAGATCGCCGGTCACGGCATAGGCCACTGCGCCGGCCACGGTGATGTGGACCAAGTAGTAGCTCGCGGTCTTCTTGAGTGTGAGCAGATTGGCGCGGGCGAAGTTGGCCATGACAGCATCTCCAAAAAGGAATGGGATTGACTGTGATGGTAGTTTTTATCTATTTTTCAGGCCAATTGCTTTTCCCGAAGGCGGGCATAGAAACGGCTTACTTCTCGAGCCAATCGAGCAGTGATTTCATGCCCTCTTCCGCACTGGTATCAAAAGCCGCGATGCCGATGCGTTGCAGGATTTCGGGGCCCCCGGGCTTTTCCGACAGCGAGGCCAGCGCCAGCTGTATCGCCTTGAGATGCTCGGGCTTGAACCGGGCATGCGCCACCAGCGGGAAATAGGGCTGGGTGACGCTGCTGTGCAGGATGCGAAATCCGTCCTTGTCGAGTCTTTTCGCGGGGCCGGAGTAGGAAGCGATGGCGCCGACGTCGGCAAACCTGTTCTCCATGTAGAAGGTGACAGCAGCCTGCTCGCGGACGTATTGCACGTTCTCCTTGGCCAGATCGATGCCGTGGTCACGCAAAGCGGCGCGACAGAAGCGCGACATATAGGAAACCTGCTCGGGCATGACGAAGCGCTTGCCGCGGGCATCGGCCAGCGTCTTGAGCGTTGAGTTCTTGGGCACGACGATGAGGCACTGGCCATCCGGCTTGGCGTTGGCCAGATAGTGATAACCGTAGTCGCGCATGCCGCGTGCCGGGTAATCGCTCGGGCGTGCCATGACAAAGTCAAACTTGCCCTCCTTCATGCCGTTTTCCAGCGTTGCGAACTCGCGTGCGAACACGACGCTCACTTTGGTCTTGAGAACGCTGCCGATCACATTCGCCAGGTCCTGGTATTTGGCAATGACGCGGCCATGGTCCAGTCCGCCGGAGGTGCCTTCACTGATGGCCAGCACCAGTTGGGACTGCGCGTGGCAGGGCTGAAAGAAAGTCAGTAGGACGGCCGCGCTCAGGGCCCCCAGTAAGGAGAAGTAGCGCATATTCAATTCCAACGTTCTGGCCAAGTAGCCACCGATCTGTTCGCAGCACTATATACAAAAGAAATCACGAAGAAACCTATGGTGACCTCAGGGACGCACAGGGGCACAAGCCTATGCAAATGAGTGCAAAAGGTGTTTGGCCCCAGATCCCGTGTCGTGGGCTAACGCGAGGAAGATATTCGCGGGGCGAGTTGCGGGGCCGGTTCAGATCCGCATCAGGGCTTCGATCTCGTTGGCGTTCACCGGCACGCCGCGCGAGATCAGCTCGCAGCCGTCCGCTGTGACGAAGGTGTCGTCCTCGATGCGGATGCCGATGTTCCAGAACTCGCGCGGCACGTCCTCGGCCGGGCGCACATAGAGGCCGGGCTCGATGGTCAGGCACATGCCGGGTTGCAGGATGCGGCTGGGGCGGTCCTTGATGACTTCGCCGGAGAGCGGATCCTGGCGCTCGCTGAGCGTGCCCCGCTCGCCGGGTTCGACATAACTCCCGCAGTCATGCACGTCCATGCCCAGCCAGTGGCCGGTGCGGTGCATGTAGTAGCGGAAGTAGGCGCGGCTGGCAATCACGTCGTCCACTGTGCCGACCTTGTGCTTGTCGAGCAGGCCCAGGTCCAGCAAGCCCTGGGACAGTACCTTGACCGTGGCCTCGTGCGGCTCCACAAAACGGGCTCCGGCATGCGTGGCCTCCACGGCGGCCTCCTGCGCGGCCAGCACCAGTTCGTAGAGCGTGCGCTGCGGTGCGGTGAACTTGCCATTGGCCGGGAAGGTGCGCGTGATGTCGCTGGCATAGCCGTCGAGTTCACAGCCGGCATCGATGAGCACCAGCTCGCCATTGCGGATGGGTGCATTGTCAGCGCGGTAGTGCAATACGCAGGCATTGGCGCCGGCGGCCACGATGGAGCCATAGGCCGGGTATTGCGAGCCGTGGCGGCGGAATTCGTGCAGCAGTTCGGCGTCCAGGTGGTATTCGCGCACATCCTGGCCGGCACGCAGCATGCGGGCCGAGAGCTGCATGGCGCGCACGTGGGCGCCGGCGCTGATCTGCGCGGCGCGCCGCATCACGTCCTGCTCGTGCGCATCCTTGAACAGGCGCATCTCATCCATCAGGGCGCACAGATCGCGCTGGGCCTCGGGGCACAGGGCGCCATAGCGCACGCGCGAGCGCACGGTCTTGAGCCAGCCGTCAATGCGGCCTTCCAGGCCGGAGTGGATGGCGAAGGGGTACCAGACCGTGGCCTTGTTTTCCAGCAGCTTCGGGACGCGCTGCTCCAGCTCGGTCACCGGATAGGCGGCGTCCACGCCCAGCGTGGCCGGTGCCGCTTCGGGGCCCAGGCGGATGCCGTCCCAGATCTCGCGCTCCAGGTCCTTGGGGTTGCAGAACAGCGTGGTGTGGCCCTCGCTGGTGATGACGAGCCAGGCATTGGGTTCGCCAAAGCCGCTCAGGTAGTGGAAATAACTGTCGAAGCGGAACAGGAATTCGCTGTCGCGGTTGCGCAGGTGTTCAGGTGCCGTGGGCACGATGGCGACGGCATCGGGGCCGAGCTGGGCGGCCAGACGTGCGCGGCGCTGTGCGTAGAGGAGGGTGCTCATGACGGGGCAGTTTCGTTGAGTTGCGCCAGACGCTCCGGTGTGCCGACATCGGTCCACGGCCCGGTGTAGAGCTCGGCGCTGATGCGTTGATTGTCCATGGCCCGGCGCAGCAAGGGGGCCAGCGGGGTTTTCACCCCCTGCGGGTTGCCGGGTGCAATGTCGCACCAGGGCCGGGCGAAGAATTCCTGCCGGTACAGGCCTATGGTGCTGTAGGTGTACTTCACGGTCGCCTGGTTCAGGGCCAACTGCCGGCCGGCCGCCAACGGATCGCTGGCCAGGCCGAAGTCACCCAGGGGGTTGTGCGAGGGGTTGGGCACCAGCCAGAGGTGAGCCAGTTTGTCGCTGCGCGCGAAGCGCTGCACGGCTTGCATGGAGAACGGGAAACCGGGGGCATACACATCACCCGCCAGAACCCAGAAGATGTCGCCCAGCAGAGGCAGCGCGCGCACGATGCCTCCGGCGGTTTCCAGTGCGCCGCCGAAATCCAGCCCCTCCCAGGAGTATTCGATCGCCAGGGGGCGTTCGCTGCTGCTGTGTGGTTGCGGTCCGAAATGGGCGGGTATCTGTTCACCCAACCAGGCGGTGTTGATCACGATGTCGGTGAAACCGGCATCGGCCAGGGCATCGACATGCCACTGCAGCAGCGGCTTGCCCTGCACCGGTAGCAGGGGCTTGGGTGTGGCATCAGTCAAGGGGCGCATGCGTTCGCCCCGCCCCGCCGCCAGCACCATGGCCTTGATGGAAATCGGATCTTGCACACCCTCACTGTAGACCATGGGAAGGTGCGCGGCCTGTCGCTCCGAAGTCCCAAGCGGTCACCGGTAAAATACCGGGTTTCCCCTGACCCCCTCCGGAGCGGCCCCCACATGGCAAATACCCGACAGATGGCCAACGCGATCCGCGCGCTGGCAATGGACGCAGTGCAACAAGCCAACTCTGGACACCCGGGTGCGCCCATGGGCATGGCCGACATGGCCGTTGCGCTCTGGGGGGAGCACCTCAAGCACAACCCGACCAACCCGCAGTGGGCTGACCGCGACCGTTTCGTCCTGTCCAACGGCCATGCGTCCATGCTGTTGTACGCGCTGCTGCACCTGACGGGCTACGACCTGCCGCTGCAGGAGCTGAAGAACTTCCGCCAGCTCGGCAGCAAGACCGCGGGCCACCCCGAAGTGGGCCACACCCCGGGCGTCGAAACCACCACCGGTCCCTTGGGCCAGGGCGTGACCAACGCCGTGGGCATGGCGCTGGCCGAGAAGCTGCTGGCCAGGGAATTCAACCGCGACGGCCACACCATCGTCGACCACCACACCTACGTCTTCCTGGGCGACGGCTGCATGATGGAAGGCATCAGCCATGAGGCCGCCGCCCTGGCCGGCGCCTGGAAGCTCAACAAGCTGATCGCCCTGTACGACGACAACGGCATCTCCATCGACGGCCAGGTCACCCCCTGGTACGGCGACAACACCGCGCTGCGCTTCGTCGCCTATGGCTGGAACGTGATTGGTCCGATCAACGGGCATGACGTCGCCGCTGTTTCCGAAGCCATCGCGCGCGCCAAGCAGTCCGACAACCAGCCCACGCTGATCATCTGCAAGACCGCCATCGGCCACGGTTCGCCCAACCGCGCCAACACCGCCAAAGCGCACGGCGAGCCGCTGGGTGCCGATGAGATCAAGCTCACGCGCGAAGCCCTGGGCTGGGCGCACGAGCCCTTCGTCATTCCGCAGGACGTGGCCGATGACTGGAACGCCAGTACCCGTGGCATTGCCGCACAGGAAAAGTGGGAGCAGAAGTTCGCCGCCTACCGCGCCACGCACCCGGCCCTGGCGGCCGAGTTCGAACGCCGCATGAAGGGCGATCTGCCCAAGCACTTCGCCCAGGTGGCGGTGGATGCCGCCGTGGCGGCGCACACCAAGGCCGAGACCGTGGCCAGCCGCAAGGCCAGCCAGATCGCGCTGGAAGCTTTCACCTATGCCTTGCCCGAACTGCTGGGCGGCTCAGCCGACCTGACCGGCTCCAATCTGACCAACACCAGCAGCACGCCCAATCTGCGTTTCGACGCCGACGGCAATGGCAACGGCGGGCGCCACATCAACTACGGCGTGCGCGAGTTCGGCATGGCGGCCATCATGAACGGCATCGGCCTGCACGGTGGCTACATCCCCTACGGCGGCACCTTCCTGACCTTCAGCGACTACTCGCGCAACGCCATCCGCATGGCGGCGCTGATGAAGCAACGCGTGGTGCATGTGTTCACGCACGACTCCATCGGTCTCGGCGAAGACGGTCCTACCCACCAGTCGGTCGAGCATGCGGCCAGCCTGCGCCTGATTCCCAACCTGGACGTCTGGCGCCCGGCCGACACCGCCGAGACCGCAGTGGCCTGGGCCGTGGCGTTGCAGAACAAGCGCAAGCCGACGGCGTTGCTGCTGAGCCGCCAGAACCTGCCTTACGCGCCCAAGAAGGACCTGGGCGACATCAGCCGCGGCGCTTACGTGCTGTCCGAGCCGGCCGACCTGGGCCTGAAGCAAAAGGCCCGCGCCGTGATCATCGCTACCGGCTCCGAAGTGCAGCTGGCCCTCAAGGCGCAGGAATTGCTGGCGGCGAAAAAGATCGCCGTGCGTGTGGTCTCCATGCCCAGCACCACCACTTTCGACCAGCAGAAGCCCGCCTACAAGCAGGCCATGCTGCCGGCCGGCCTGCCGCGCGTGGCCGTGGAGATGGGCGTGAGCGATGGCTGGTGGAAATACGGCTGCGCCGCCGTGGTGGGCCTCGATACCTATGGCGAGTCGGCCCCGGCCCCGGTGCTGTTCAAGCATTTCGGCTTCACGCCAGAGAACGTGGCGGACACGGTGCAGGCCGTGCTGGCCCGGAACTGATTTCCTAGTGTTTTAACTTTTAGCGAAAGAGCAAATCATGACGATCAAGGTAGGCATCAACGGCTTCGGCCGCATCGGGCGCAACGTGCTGCGTTCGGCCGTGGCGAATTTCAAGGACATCGAAATCGTAGGCATCAACGATTTGCTGGAGCCCGACTACCTGGCCTACATGCTCAAGTACGACAGCGTGCACGGCCGCTTCAAGGGTGAAGTCAGCGTCGAAGGCTCCAACCTCATCGTCAACGGCAAA